>JABXII010000030.1 GCA_013373175.1 Campylobacteraceae bacterium
AAAAAGTGGCTGGGGTAGCAGGATTCGAACCTACGAATGCTGGTACCAAAAACCAGTGCCTTACCGCTTGGCGATACCCCAACTTTTTAAGTGCCGAAATTATAGTAAAAATTGTTTTGTTTGTCAAGGGTTTTTATAAAAATTTTTGAAATTTCTGATATAATATAAAAAATTCAAGAAATAATACTATTTATGAAAGAGAATAATATGAATGCAATTCAAAGAGTAAAAGAAGCAATAGAAGAAATACAAAAAGGTAACATGGTAATCATGTTAGATGATGAAGATAGAGAGAACGAAGGAGATTTAGTTTATGCAGCAGCATTAAGTACTCCTGATAAGGTTAACTTTATGGCAAGTCATGCAAAAGGTTTAATATGTGTATCTGTTACAAAAGAGACTGCTCAAAGGCTAGCTTTAAACCCAATGGTTAATTCAAATACTTCTTCATACGAAACTGCATTTACTGTTTCTGTTGATGCAGCAGATGCAGCAACAGGAATTAGTGCAGGGGAGAGAGATGATACTATTAAAATTTTAGCTAATCCTATTTCAAAAGAGACAGAATTAGTAAAACCAGGGCATATCTTTCCATTAATAGCAAAAGACGGTGGTGTTTTAGTTAGAACAGGTCATACTGAAGGTAGTGTTGATTTATGTAAATTAGCAGGATTAAATGGAGAAGCTGTTATTTGTGAAATCATGAAAGATGATGGAACAATGGCAAGACGTGATGATTTAGATATCTTTGCCAAAAAACATGATATGAAACAAATTTATATCTCTGATTTAGTAGAGTATAGATTAAGTCATGAAAAGTTAGTCGATGAAGTAAAAAAAGACGATATTGAGTTTTTAGGTACAAAAGCTGTAAAAAAAGAGTTTAAAGATCATCTAGGAGATATTCATACGGTTATTCAATTCGGAGAACCTCAAGAAGTAACTCATGTAAAATTTCATACAGTAATCCCTGATATTGAACTATTTTTAAATGATGAGAAATTAAATTCAATGTTAAAAACAATTAACTTCTTACAGGCTAAGGGTGGTTTATTAATCTTTTTAGGACAAGATAAAGTACATAAAGAGTCTCAAAAAGACTATGGAATTGGTGCACAAATTCTAAACTCTTTAAATGTAAAGAAAATCAAATTAATGACAAGTGGAGGGAAACATTCATTTGTAGGATTAAATGGTTTTGGTTTAGAAATAATAGAAGAGATTCAAATAGAGTGTTAATAAACACTCTATTTGTTTAAATTAATTAAATTAATTTTGGTCCTGCTGACGTAAAGTCATAATCACTTTCTAAAGTTAAATACTTTTTAAAGTTATCAATATACATTCCCGCAAGTTTAACAGCTGTTTCATCATAAGATTCTTTATCTTCCCATGTATTTCTAGGGTTTAGAACCTCAGTATCAACACCTTTTAATGTTTTAGGAATTTCTAAATTAAAGATTGGAAGAGTTTCAAACTCTGAAGTTTCAATTGAACCATCTAAGATAGCATCAATACAAGCTCTAGTGTTTTTAATACTCATTCTAGAACCAATACCATAAGGACCACCAGTCCATCCAGTATTAACTAAATAAACATTTACACCATGTTCATCAATCTTTTTACCAAGTAATTCTGCATAAACTGTTGGATTTAATGGTAAAAATGCTTCACCAAAACAAGAAGAGAATGTTGCTACTGGTTCAGTAATTCCTCTTTCTGTACCTGCTACTTTTGCAGTATATCCACTTAAGAAGTAGTACATTGCTTGTCTTTTGTCTAATTTAGATACAGGAGGAAGAACTCCGAATGCATCAGCACATAAGAAAATGATATTTTCTGGATGTCCACCTCTCATATCAGGAGTGTGGTTTTCTATATGATCAATTGGATAAGAAACTCTAGTGTTCTCTGTTTTACTACCATCAGTATAATCAACAACACCATTTTCATCGGCTATTACATTTTCTAAAATAGCACCTTTTTTAATTGCATTAAAGATATCTGGTTCAGATTCTCCATCTAAGTTAATAACTTTTGCATAACAACCACCTTCAAAGTTGAATACACCGTTATCGTCCCAACCATGTTCATCATCACCTATTAATCTTCTTTTTGGATCAGTTGAAAGTGTAGTTTTACCAGTTCCTGATAAACCAAAGAATAGGGCAGTATCACCATTTTCTCCGATATTTGCAGAACAATGCATTGGAAGTTTACCTTCAAGTGGTAACCAATAATTCATCATAGAGAATACACCTTTTTTCATCTCACCAGCATACCAAGTACCACCAATAAGAGCTGTGTTATCTTCTACATTAAATACAACGAATACTTCTGAATGTAAACCATGACTTACATAAGCCATATCTACAGTTTTACAAGCATTATAAACTGTAAACTCTGGTTCAAAGTTTTCTAAATCCTCTTTTGGAGGAACAATAAACATATTTTGAATAAAATGTGCTTGCCATGCTACTTCAGTAATAAATCTTACAGATTTTCTACTATCTAAAGAAGAACCACAATAAACGTCAGTTACATATAAATCTTTATTCCCTAATTGTTTTTTAGCAACAACTTCTAAATCTTCATATACTTCTTTAGAAACTTTTCTATTAATATCACCCCATGCAATATATTTGTTTGATGGGTCTTGGTTTACAAAGAATTTATCTTTAGGACTTCTTCCTGTAAAAATTCCCGTATCTACCATAAGAGCACCAGTAGAAGAGATTTTAGCTCCCTCATTTTCTACTGCATGTTGCATTAAACTATCTACATCTAAGTTTCTATAAACTTTACCTACGTTTTCTAAACCAAGTGAGTCTTTAATTTCAGACATTTCCTACATTCCCTACTAATTAAAATTTTAAAAAATCGATAAAAGTACACCAGCAGCTACGGCAGAGCCAATAACACCAGCAACATTTGGACCCATCGCATGCATTAATAATACATTTGATTTGTCATATTCTTGTCCAACTTTTGATACAACCCTAGCAGCCAT
>JABXII010000025.1 GCA_013373175.1 Campylobacteraceae bacterium
ACTCAAGAAAATGCATCTATTGCAGATACAACTAACAGTATTGCTAAAGAAACAAACAACATCGCTCAAGAAGTTGTTAATAGCGTAAGTAAAAATAACTTTGAAGGTAAAAAATTTAGTTAGAGCTTTGCTCTAACTATCACTTTCCAATTAATGTAATTTAGTAAAATATTATAAAATATTGCTATAATTATTTTTACAAATTAATAAAGGTAAGTATCATGCTAAAGTCAAAAAAAGAAAGTTTTGGAAATAAGCTTTTGGTTAAGGTTTTAGGTACGACTATTCTTGTATTCATAATCACTATATTTTTTATCTCAAAATACTCTTATGAAACTGCTCAAAATGGTGCAGAATCATATTTAAAAGAGATGGCAAGTAACTACGCTTCACAAGTGGAAGGGAATATGAACCTTTCAGTATCTGTTATAAGAACACTTAAAACAAAATTTCAAGAAGCCTTAAATTATGATATAAGGATGGATGAAGCAGAAACTATTGCTTTACTAAAAACTATATTAAAAGATAATGACCAACTTTTAGGTATATGGTGGACATTAAAAGATCCCCAAGCACTATTTGATTTAAGGTCAGATAATAATAGCTTCCCAGAAATCTGGTATTCAAATAATGGTGAGTTTTCTCCTTATATAATAAGGGATAAAGAAGGAATAACTATTCAAAAAGGTTCAGATTACAATGAAGAACTAGGTTGGGTAAAAGGTCCTAAAGAAGCAAATAAAGATTTTATCACAAAGCCTTATGTATTTAATATTGCAGGTGAAGATATGCTTATGACTACTGTTTCAATGCCTTTATATAAAGATGGTAAATATATAGGTGTTATTGGAGCAGAAGTTGCACTTGATACATTATCTGCTTTAGCAAAGTCAATTAAAGTATATGATAATGGTTATGCTTTTATTGTTGATAATTATGGTGTTATAGTAGGTCATCCACAACAAGATCTTGTATCAAAAAATTTATTGGATGTTACAAAAAATGATAGTGATTATAAAACAGCATTAGAAAATGTTGCTAAAAACAAAGATTATGATTTTATCAAAAAATCATTTACAGATGGTCTTCAATCATTATATTACGCAAAACCCTTTACAATAAAAGGTGCTGATGTAAATTGGGCTATTTTTATTAATGCTCCAATTGAAGAATACCTTTCTTTAGCAAACTTTGTTAGAAACTTCTCAATTATTGCTTCTATTATTGGAATCTTAATTATTGGTCTAATTATCTTCTTAAGTGTTAGACAACTTAAATCAAATCTAAATCTAATTACTAATGGTTTAATATCATTCTTCAAATATTTAAATAAAGAGTCTGCTACTACTGAACAAATAAATCTAGTTTCAAATGATGAGTTTGGTCAAATGGCAAATAATATTAATGAGAATATTGTAAAAATCTCAAAAGGTATTGATGAAGATAACAAACTTATTTCAAATGTTAAATCTATTGTAAATAAAGTTGGTGATGGATATTTAGATGATAGAATTACTGCCTCTACTTCAAATGATTCACTTAACGAATTAAAAGAGTTATTAAATGACATGTTAAATAATCTTGAGGGATTAATTGGTAAAGACCTTAATCAAATCAGTGCGGTTCTTGCAAGATATACTCAAAGAGACTTTACTGCTAAACTAGATGCAAATGGTTCTGGTAAGATTGGTAATGAGCTTATTGAAATGAATAAGATGATTACTTCAATGCTTCAAGACAGTCAAAGAGATGGTATCTCTTTACAATCTAGTTCAAATGAATTAACATCAAATGTTCAAACATTAAGTAGTAATGCTACATCACAAGCAGCTAGTTTAGAAGAAACTGCAGCTTCAATTGATGAAATTACAAGTAACATTGAAAGTACAAGTCAAAAAGCTCAAGAAATGTTAAGAATTTCAAATGAAACTAAAACTTCTGCTAATCAAGGTAGAAGTTTAGCATCTAATACTGTTCAATCTATGGATGAAATCAATGAAACTGTACTTACAATCAATGAAGCAATTACAGTTATTGATCAAATTGCATTCCAAACAAATATTCTTTCTCTTAATGCAGCTGTTGAAGCAGCTACTGCTGGTGAAGCTGGTAGAGGATTCGCTGTTGTTGCAGCTGAAGTTAGAAATCTTGCATCTAGATCTGCTGAAGCTGCTAAAGAGATTAAAGACTTAGTTGAATCTGCTACTACTAGAGCTAATAACGGTAAAGAAATTAGTAGTAAGATGATTGAAGGCTTTAATGAACTTGAAGAAAAAATTACTAATACTAATGCTTTAATTGATGATGTATCAAATGCTGCAAATGAACAAACTATTGGTATGGCACAAATTGCTGATGCTATGGGTCAATTAGATAAATTTACTCAAGAAAATGCATCTATTGCAGATACAACTAACAGTATTGCTAAAGAAACAAACAACATCGCTCAAGAAGTTGTTAATAGCGTAAGTAAAAATAACTTTGAAGGTAAAAAATTTAGTTAGAGCTTTGCTCTAACTATC
>JABXII010000014.1 GCA_013373175.1 Campylobacteraceae bacterium
GGAAAATACTTCCCTATGATTTTTGCTTGCAGTTTTAAAGCATAGACCATTACGATCAAGAATAAGAATACTATCCCCATCCCTAAGACCATAAACTTTACTGCCTCCGCAATTAAGTTTGTTTCCATATTACTCCCCGTGGTTACCATCGTGTAATTAGTAACCTAATTCTATAGAAACTTTGCTTTAGTAAAATTTATTTTGTAGTTCATATTATTACAAATTTTGCAATTTGGATATATTATTAGTTTTTATAATATTTTTTTGCCAACAACTAATAATAAACTATCAATTTTAAGTAAAATATTCATTACAGAGTTTGTTGCTTTAGTGATTTTTGCTGACATTTTTTAGTCCTTTTAATAAAAATATGTCAAATTTTATACTTTTTTTTCAAAACCCTTGAAAAATATTGCATTTTGTAATATAATTCTAAAAAGGAGTTAATATGTTAGCTGTTCCAGAAATAATCGAAAAATTAAAAGATATTATAAGTAAAGATGGGAAATTAGGAAAGGTTTTTGATAAAGACGTTGCTGGCGCATTAGATTTGAGCCAAGTAAATTTTGCAACTATGAAAAATAGAGGGAAAATACCTTTTTCAAATATTTTAGACTTTTGTGCAAGAAAAAAGATATCAATAAACTGGTTACTATACAATCAAAATCCAGGTTCATTAGTTGATTCAACAGATAAATACTGGATTAGGTATTATCCTGAAGTAAGAGTTAGTGCTGGTGGTGGAGCTTATGAAAATGATGATGAATATGAAAGTTTAGAAGTTCCTCCATATTTTATAAATATGTTAGGTGGTAAAGAAAACCTTAAAAACATTGAAGCTATTAATGTAATAGGGGATTCTATGGAACCAACTCTAAATAGCGACAACGTTATTTTTATAGATAAAACTAAAAAAGATGCTTCTAGAGATGGAATTTATGCATTTACTACAAATCATGGTTTATTTGTAAAAAGAATACAAAAAAGAGTAGATGGAAAATTAGATGTAATATCTGATAATAGAGATTATCCTGTACAAGTTTTAGAAAATAGTGAACTAAATATTGTAGGAAAAGTTGTAAGTACTTTTGGTATGATTTACTAAAAGTACTTATATTAGTGTTGGTTCGTTATTTTCTTTAGATACTTGTTCATATAAAGTATCGTAGTTTAATCCAACAAAATAAGCTGCGTTAAAAGAGTTTTTCTTTAGAAAAGCTTTTATATTAGTTAAAGAAGTTAAATGAATATATTCAATATTTTCTGTATATGTCTCTTCTTCAAAAGTAAAGTATAAAATTTTTGCATATTTATACTTATTTTTTAAATATTTAATCTCTTCTTCTACTAATTGTTTATTCTCTTGTGCTAATAAAAATTTATCTGTTCTTCCATAATCAGTATGGTTAATTAATTTATCAACGAAAATAGGTCTTAATTTATTAAATTTTTTTAATTTATTTAAATCAGCATCAAAACCTAAGAAACTATATACATCCAAAAACTCTTTTAGATATAAACTAGGTATTTTTATTTTAGAAAAGTACCTATCTTGGTAAGAAAAAGTAGTTTCAAAAATAGAGTGTTCTATTAAGTTTTTTATTTCATACTGTTTAGTATTAAAATCAAAATTAACAGGATAAATATTTTCAAGTGTTTTTTGGCAGGAAGAAATTATCGTATCATTATCTTCAATATCATCTATAAATTTAAAGAATTTTGACAAATCTTTTGGAATAAGCTTTATTTGACTGTGTGTTGTAGGTTTTTTAAGGATTTCAAAAAGATCATAACTAACGCTATTACAATAAAAAGCTGTAAGTTTTTTATTTGAAAGTTGAAACCTTATAAGTTTTATAATAGCTTCATTTAAATTTCTAACTTTTATCCATGCAACTTCATTATCAATTATTTCAGTATCTTCATCGACAATTAGAGCAAAAGCACCATTTTCTAGTGCTTCTTTTATTCCCTCTTTATTTTGAACAATAAAAAGGTCTCCTTCTTTTACTTTTCTTGCAGTTGTTTTAATTGAGTATATAAAAGAGATTGATGGTTGGTTTAATAACCTACCATCAATAATATCTAATAAAGATGTAATTTGCACTAGCTTATTTTTGTCCCATTATTTTTTGAAGTTTCTGGTCTAATTAAAGATAAACCATTTTCATCTTTTGCTGCTAAAAGCATTCCTTCACTTAGCATTCCCATTAATTTTGCAGGTTTTAAGTTTGCCACAACACAAGCTTGTGTACCAACTAAACTTTGGGCAGTATAGAACTCTTTAATTCCTGCAAGTACTTGTCTAGGCTTTTCTTCACCTACATCAACTTGAAGTTTTAAAAGTTTTTTAGATTTTGGAACTTCTTCCGCTTCTATAATTGTGCCAATTTTTAAAGTTGTCTCAAAGAATTGGTCAATAGTAATTAAGTTATCTTCTTCAGATTCTTTCTTTTCTTCTTTTTTAGAAGTTTTTTTCTCTTCAACCTCAGTTTTAGAAACTTCTGTAGGCTTTGCTTGCTCTAGTAAAATCTCTTCAATTCTTGGGAAAAGTTGTTCAACTTTTGTAATAGTCGTCTCACCAATTAACTCTTTATTTACAATAAGCTTTTTATATGACTCATTATTAATCTCAAGTCCTAATGAAGTAGCAATCTTAGCAATCTTTTCTGGCATAACAGAATCTAAAAGTAGGGCAACTTTAGCCATTATATTTGTAATTAATGCAACTAATGCCATTGCTTCTTCTGTTTTACCTTCTTTCATTTTAGTCCAAGGTTCATGGTCACCAATAGCTTTATTTGCAATTGTTAATACTTTCCAAATATCTTCTAGGTATCTATTTATTTGCATATTAAATACATAGTTTTCTACATTATCTAAAATCTCTTGAACTTCATTTAACTCTTTTTCATGATATTTTACAACATCTTTTGAATCAATTTTAAAGTCAAAATATTTTCCTGACATACCAGAAATTCTATTTAAAAGATTTCCTAAGTCATTTCCTAAGTCAGAGTTTATTCTATCCATTAAAGCTTTTTGTGAAAAATCACCATCTTGTCCAAATGGAACTTCTCTTAACATGAAATATCTAAATGCATCTAAACCATAAGCATCTGCTACTTCTTTAGGGTTTACAACATTTCCTTTTGACTTAGACATTTTTTCACCATCTCTTGTCCACCAACCATGAGCTGCAATATGATCTGGTAATGGTAAATCTAAAGACATTAAAAATGCTGGCCAATAAACAGAGTGGAATCTTAATATATCTTTTCCTACTAAATGAACTTTAGCAGGCCAGAACTCCATATTTTCTTCATCTCCACCATAACCTAAAGCAGTAACATAGTTCATTAATGCATCTAACCAAACATACATTACATGCATTGGCTCATTTAAAGATTCTGGAAGTTTTACTCCCCAATCAAAAGATGTTCTTGAAATAGAAAGGTCTTTTAGTCCACCTTTTACAAAGTTCATAATCTCATTTTTCTTTGCTCTTGGTAAAATACAATCTTCATTTTCTTCATACCACTTGATTAATCTATCTTCATATTTTGATAATCTGAAGAAATAACTCTCTTCTTTAACAATATTTGTTGGTTTTCCACAATCTGGACAGAATTGTTCATCTATAAGTTGTTTTTCTGTAAAGAAAGTCTCACATGACACACAATAAAAACCTTCATACTCACCTTTATAAATATCACCTTTTTCATACATTGTTTCAAAAGCTTTTTGAACACCACGTTTATGTTCTTCATCAGTTGTACGGATAAATTTATCATAAGAGATATCAAAATCATCCCAAAGTTTTCTAAACTTGCCAGATACTTCATCAGCATACTCTTTTGCAGTTTTGCCTCTTTGTTCTGCACTTTGAGCAATTTTTTGCCCATGCTCATCTGTTCCTGTTAAAAAATATGTGTTATATCCAGTTAGTCTTGAGTATCTTGCTAACATATCTGCAATAATTGTTGTATATGCATGACCGATATGAGCTACATCATTTACATAATAAATAGGAGTTGTAATATAAACATTTTTACAAGAGTTTTCCATATAAATACCTTCTTTTAATTAAAATTCAAATCCACCGCCAGAGCCTTTATTCATTGACTCGTAAACAGCTACTACATATTTCTTTCTTAATTCACAATCAAAAAACTTTTCACAAAAGTTATTGTCAGGTTGACATGATTGTTTATTGTGTAAAGACATTTGACAACTATTTAGTTCTGCCTTTACTTTTTCTAGATTCAGTTCCCACTGATCTTTTTGTTTATTTTCAGACATGATCTTTATAAACTTCTAATACTCTATTAATCTCATCATTAGATCCAAAGAAACAAGGGCTTGTATCATGAATATGAGTTGTAGATATCTCTAAAACTCTATTTTTACCATCAACAGCTCTTCCTCCTGCAAACTCATAAGCTAAGGCAAAAGGGAAAACTTCAAATAGTTGTCTTAATTTACCCTTTGGTCTATCTATTGTTCCTGGATATGAAAACAGTCCACCACCTTTTAATAGGATTTGATGTAAATCTGGAACCATACCACCTGAATATCTTAAATAATAACCAGCATCATACATACTATGTACTAGCTCTTTATGGTGAGTTGGCCAACACATTTGAGTGGAACCAGTTGCAGTTAATTTACCTTTTTGTTCTAATTTAATATCTTTTATATAATTAAATTCACCATCAAAAAGTCTATATAATTTTACACAATTTTCGTATGCAACAACCATTTCTACTCTTGGTCCAAATACAACATAAACTGAAGCTACAATATTATCTCCAGTAAAATCATTTTTATAAATTCCATAAATAGAACCAACAGATAAATTTACATCAACTAATGAAGACCCATCTAAAGGGTCATAAGCGATTAAATACTCTCCATTTTCATTTAAATTGACAATATTTTCTTGTTCTTCACTAACAATTGATTTAATTGAAGGAATAGTAGCAAAAACCTTTTCAATGATTACATCACTAGCAATATCAAGTTTTAATTGAGTATCACCTGTAGAGTTTTCATTTTCACTTTTTGCAGTATCACCTAACTCTATAACTTCTTGTATTTGTTTACTAGCTTCTTTTATTGCTTCAAATATTTCTTGCATTAAACTCTCTTTGCATTGTTTTCAATCCAGTTGATTATCTCTTCTGGATTATTTAAGTCTAGTTTATCTAAGTTAGAAGGAATTTCATTTTTATCAATAGTTTCATCAAAAGCAATTGAGTTACTATATTTAAAATAAGATTCATCTACTTCATCCCTAAAGATTGTAATTCTTGGTAGAGGAAGAGTTTTTAATCCTTCAACTAGTAAATAATCAAAATCTTTAAAAGTTTCAATAATTTCATCAATTGTTGAAGTTTCATTTTTAAAATATGTAGTTCTTTTAGGACTTACTACAGCAACATTAGCTCCTGTTTCAAAGAATCTAAAACTATCTTTTCTTGGAACATCAAAAGTTGCCTTATCTGATGGGTCATGCTTTACTATGCAAACCTTATATCCTTTCTCTTGTAAAAGAGTTGAAACCTTAATAACTAGGGTAGTTTTTCCACTATTTGACGGGCCACTAAAAGCCACTGCAAGTTTTTTATATTGATTATTCATAAGGCAGATTTTATCTAAATATATGTTAAAGTAAAATTAGGATAAAATACCATCTTATAATAATTTAGGATGTTTTTTATGAAGATAATCAGTAGTGTTTTTATACTATTTTTAACTCTATTTTTTTCAGGTTGTGCAGATAAAACCAGTGCATTAAATCATTTTGAGAAAGATAAGTTAAGTGCAAAGGCAATTCAATATACAAAAAAACGTGATTTGATAAGCAATAACGAAATTGAGGCTTTAATTTTTGTTACATATTTAAATAATGTAGATGAAAAATATAAGAGTGATACTATTGAAACTTTTATTCTTGGGGTGCAAATTGCAAATAAAGATAAAGAGAACTTCTTTAAAGATTCATATAAACTTTTATTAAATGAAAAAGAATCAGTAAGTTTAAAAGGTTTAGATGCAGATTCTAAATTAGTGAATTCTATTCCATTAAAAAACCCATGGGCTAGATATTATTTAGTAAAATTTAATAACAAAGAAGAGTTAAGAGAACTAAATTTAGAATTTATCCATAGTAAATATGGAACTACTACTTTAAGTTTTCAAAAATAGAAGATAAGCTTATCTTCTTTTTTCCTTTTTTTGTATTGTTGTTTATATAAAAATAGTAATTTAAAATAAATTCTTCCAGCTTTTTATCAGAGATAAATTCAAAAGCAAGGTTTTTATCTATATTATCATTTACTTTAAAACTCTTTCTTAATAACTCTAAATCATCATTTTTATTTTTTAAAGTCAAATACTTTACAATAGGGTTTATACTTTTATCTTCTAAAAGTTCTTTATTTAGTAAAGAAATACTTTTTTCTAAAGCTAAACCACTTTTATAGAAGTTTTCTACATCTTTAAGTTCATAGTTTTGATTTAACAGCCCTATATTAAACTCTTTTGAAATATGTTTATTATTAAAGTCTGAACTTACTTTAATCAATGAGTAAAGAAAAGCTTGAGTTTGTAATGATAATTTTTTTGTTTTTCTTATAAACTCTTTATTTTTTATTTGTGTAAATTTAAATGTTTTTTTATCTTCTAAAAGTTCACTTGCAAGAATTGTATATAAGTTTACTCTTTCATTGAAAATAATATCTTTTAAATAAGCTTCATTTTTTGTAGTTTTATATAACCAAAAAAGAATTTTATTTATATTTTCATCATCTGCTTTATTTAAAGCATTTTGTAAATATGCAATTGTTTTATTTGAGTTATTAAGACTAAAGGCATTTAATCCCAATAAGAATGATGAGTTAGCATTTAACTGTGTATCATCAATAGATAAAAGAGAATCATTTACAATATCAAAGTTTCTATTAGTAATATTTTGTTTTAAATACTTTTCAAAGTTTATTTTGTCTTCATAAATTCTAAAAAATGTTTTTCTAGGTAGTTTATAGTTTAAATAGTTCTCTTTAAACTCAACTGGTAAATTAAAATATAACTCATAAAAAGAAGTACTATCTAAAGTAATAATTTTTGTAAAAGGTATAGCTGAAGATAAAACTTTTAGTTTTTTTGCAAAAAGAGGGTATTTATCTGCTGTTCTATTTATCAATTGATTTAACTCTAAAGAGTTTAATTTTGAAGCTTCATTATAATCTAATCCCACCTTAATACAGTCATCATAAGAGTTAATTAACTGTTTTGTAGGCATATTCATACATTGAACTACTGCTAAAGTTTCATCATGTTTGTATTTTATTGCAAAGTTTGTAAATAGTTTAGTATTCATTGCATCAATATATTCAAGTGATTCATAAGCTTGTTTTTGGGTAGTTGAATCTTGCTTTAAAAGTTCATTTATAAAAAAATCTCTTCTAAGTCCTTTTTCTTCTTTTTTAATTATATCAAGTGATAAAAACTCTTTTTTTTCTTCAATTTTTTCATTTGAAAAACCTAAAGTTGAAAATAAAGCTAAAAAAAGAAGAGAATAGGGCTTCATGTTACATACTCATAAAAAGTCTACCCAAGAATGTTTCTAGGAAGATTAATGCAAAAATTAAAATAATTGGTGCAAAATCCATTCCCCCAAAAACTGTAGGAATAAATCTTCTTACAAGATTATAAGCAGGTTCAGTTAATCTATATAACATTTGCACAATAGGATTATATGGATCAGGTCTTACCCATGAAAGTATTGCTGAAATAATGATAACCCATTTATATAAAAAAATTATACTTAATATAACTGTAAAAAATGAGCTTAATAAGGCATCTGTCATTTTGTAATTTCTCCTAAATAGTTTTTAATTAGAGGATAAACTTCTTCAAGTTCAATTCCTTGTAGTTTTGTTTGTCCAGTAAGAACATAGGTTAATGGCTTTAAAAGTCTTTCTTCTTTTAATTGTGTTTTATCTGTAATAAATTGTTTAAATTCTGAAAAACTATCAATAAAAGGAGCGTCATTTACGGCTAGTTTCACTTCAACAAACTCTTCTTCAAAACCTTCACAAGTTGATTTTGGTGCAAATACTAAGTTTATTTTCTCTTTTATATCTTTTATTGTAGAAGTTTCATTTAAAAAAAGTTTCCCTAGTTTTCCAATATCATCATCTGCAAATCCTAGAATCTTTGAAAACCTCATATTATCGATATTAATAAGATGTTTTTTATTTATCTCTTTTAGCTTTTCAATATCAAAGTTTACTGCTTCATTTGGAATATTTTTTATATCAAACCATTCTACAGCCTCTTCTAAAGTAAAAATCTCTTTTGGAGTTTCATTTCCAAGTAAAACTAAATAATTTGCAATAGCTGCTGGAAGAAAACCATCATCTATAAGTTTTTTTACAGAAGAGTATTTTGAGTCTATATTTACATCAGGGATATGTGTAAACTCAATTTCTTTATCATAATTTAATAGTTTTCTAATATGAATCTGTTTTGCTGCATCATTTACTTTATCTTCTAAAGTAATAACAGCTGAAATATCAAATAACATATCATCAACAGCATGGGCATAGTTGTGCGTTGGTGTTTTATCTTGTCTTAAAATAGGGAAAGAGTCGATATCTGAAGGCTTAAATGATAACTCACCTTTTAAAAGATCTTTGAAAACTATATTTTCATCAGGTTTTTTTATTCTAACAATAAAAGGAGAATTTACATTTAAAACTGTTTCATCAGAAAGAGTTTGGCAAAAACCATCATATTCATAAGGTTTATTATTTTTCTTTGCTTCTTCTTTTAGTTCCTCAATTTTTGCATCTGAACAAAAGCAGGCAAAGGCATTTTTTTGTCCCATAAGTTGCATTGTAAGTTTTTGGTGATATTTTAAATTATCATTTTGATGAAAAATACCTTCATAACCAATAGAAAAGAGATTTAAAAGCTCTAGAATCTCTTTATCTTTTCCTTCAATATTTTTTTCTTTATCAGTATCTTCAATTCTTATTATAAGTTTTTCATTTAATTGTTTAGAAACAATATGATTAAATATTGCTACTCTTAAATCACCTATATCCATGTCTTTTGTTGGACTTTGTACAAATCTTAACAAATTACTTCCTTACTATTGAAAATGATAATTTTTTAATCTCGTCATGAGATTTTATATATTTGTTTAAATCGTCTAATTTTAGACTTTGTATTCTATCTAACTCTTTTTGTGAGTAATCAAATCCTAAACCTCTATAAAAAAGAGTAAAAGCTCTATGTAACCTTTGTGATAGTGTTTCTGTTCTTAAAGGTTCACTTCCTAAGATGAAGTTTTTTGCAGAGTCTAGTTCTTCTTTTGTAACACCTTCATTCACAAAATCATTTACTATTTTTGATACTAACTCTTTTGCCTCATCTGCACTTTCAAGTTTAGTTTGTAAATAACCTGTAAAGTAATTGTGAGATTTATTTATTGAAACATAACCATAAGCAGAATAAGCAAGACCTCTTTTAACTCTAATTTCTTCCATAAGTCTACTTCCAAAACCACTTCCACCTAAAATAAAAGAAGCTACTTTTGCTTTATAGTTATCTTCATTTTTTACAGTAGTATCAAAAGGACTTCCAAAGTAAATATAAGCTTGTTGAGTATCTTTTTTTAGTGTAATAGTCTCTGCTTTATCACTTGTTTTTACTATTTTAAACTTATTACTATTTGTAGCTTTAATATCTTTTAATAGTTTTTTTAATTTTGTTGAAAGTTCATCAAATTCAATATCTCCACCTACAACAACAATTAAGTTATTTAAATCAATTGCATCAGTTAAAAACTTTTTAATATCAGCAAGTTTTATTTTTTCTATTGATTCAATACTTCCACTTGCTGGTCTTTCTAGTGCAGTTCCTTTAAAAAGAATCTCTTTTAAATTTTTACTAGCAATATAGTCAAAATCATTCTCTTTTCTTTTTAATGAACCAGTTTTAATAGTTTTTATTTTATCTAATACTTTTTTATCATAATTAGGGTCATTTAATAACTCTTTTAATAAAGATAATGCTTTTTCATTTACATCTTTTAGTGAAGAAAGTTCGATTACAAATGTTTCAAACCCAACAGAAGAGTGTAAAGAAATAGCAGAATCTTCTAACTTTTGAGCAAACTTAGTAGAACCTAACTCTTTTGTTCCTTCATTTAGCAATTTTGCTGAAAGTGATGCTAAGCCACTTTTATTTTTATCTTGAATATACCCAGAGTTTTTAAATACAAGTTGTAAATTTAATATTGGTAAATTTTTATCTTGTTCAAAAACAACAGGAATTTCAATATCATTTATCTTTATTTGCTTAACAGTAGCAGACATTAAATATCCTTGAATTAGTAATAGTAGTAAAAAAGATTTAAAGAGGTTCATGTAGCTTAAAACCTCTCTAATATCTCATAAGCAGTGTTTCTTTTTGCCGGGTTTTCACCAACATCATGGATTAATTGAATCATTTCATCTTGATTCATACAGTTACTTGCACCTGCAGCTGCAACAACATTTTCTTCCATCATAGTACTTCCTAAGTCGTTTGCCCCAAATTTAAGAGCCATTTGACCAATATAACTTCCTTGAGTAACCCAAGAACTTTGAATATTTGGAAAATTATCTAAATATAGTCTTGAAACAGCAAGTAATCTTAAATATCTATTTGATGATTGAGGTTTTAAATCAGGAATCTCTTCTTTTAGTTTTGTATTTGCACTTTGAAAAGACCACATAATAAAGGCTCTAAAACCACCTGTTTCATCTTGAAGTTGTCTAATTCTATTCCAGTGTTCAATAATCTCTTCATCAGTCTCAACTGTTCCAAACATCATTGTAGCAGTAGTTTTCATACCAATAGAATGAGCTAATCTATGAACTTCTAACCAATCATCTGTATCAATTTTTCTAGGAGCAATAACATCTCTTACTCTATCTGATAAAATTTCAGCTCCTGCACCTGGAATTGAGCTTAAACCTTTTGCTTGTAGTCTTTTTAAAACTTCAAGTCGAGAGATTTTTGAAACCTTTGCAATATAACAAATTTCAATTGCAGAAAATGAGTGTAGAGTTATTTGAGGGAATTTAGTATGAATATGCTCAACTAATTCTTCATAATAGTCAATTTTAAGTTTTGGGTGAACACCACCTTGCATAAGTATTTGTGTACCACCAATTTCTAATAACTCTTCAATTTTTTTATCAATTTCATCAAACTTTAATACATAAGCATCTTCATCTCTACCATGCCTATAAAAAGCACAGAATTTACAGTCTACCCAACAAACATTTGTATAGTTAATATTTCTGTCAACTACAAATGTTGTAATTTTTTCAGGATGTAACTGTTCTTTTTTCTTAGAAGCTAAATCACCTAATTTTACTAAAGAAGCATTCTTAATTAAATCTAATGCTTCTTCCTCTGTGATTCTTCTATTAATAATATCCATTTTTTTTACCATAAATTATCCAATTTTTTTATTTTTAAAAACTAGACCCTAATGAGAACTCAAATGATGATGTATCATCACCTGATTCATCATCTAATGCTTGAGCAAAAATCAGTTGTAATGGACCAAAAGGTGAGATCCACTCAAATAGTGCACCTGTAGAAGATCTTTCAATATCTGTCATACTATCTTCACCAATCATACCATAATCATAGAACACACCCCATCTCATCTTAGCTTGAGGAGATAAAGGGAAACTCATTTCTACTGATGTTGCTGCCATATTTTTATAAGGGTCAACTTTTTCACCAGATTCATTTTTAGGGAAGGCATAAGATTTAAATCCTCTTAAAGATTTTGTCCCACCTAAGTATAATGAATCACCTTGATTAATCTGACCATTATCCACAAGGAAGTTTGCTTGTAGCTTATATCTAAAAATCCAATCTAAATCATAAAGATCGTTTAAAGAATAGAAATATTTAAAGTAAGATAAACTCTTAAGATATTCAGAGTCTCCACCTAATCCTGCAAACTCTAAAGAAGAACCAGCTTTAAAACCACTTCTTGGGTTTAAATAGTCATCAGTATTATCAAAGTTTAAGAAAGGAGTAATCGAACTAGTTACATAATCTGTATCTTGAAATCTTTTATTTTCAGGAACTCCAGAATCATCATCATAATCATACTCTTCTTTAATAAAGTCTAATCTATATCTAGCACCAACTCTTAAGTTTCTAATAAACTCTTTACCAACACCAACAGAGAAACCTTTTATATCTTTATCTAATTCATATTTAGAACTATCAATTTCAATATTATCTGAGTGAATATCTATATCTCCACTATATTTACTATCAGCAATAGCAGGATTTTTAAGTTTTACGGAAAGGTCAGTTTTTCTTTTAGATAAATCAACAGAAAGTCCTAATGAAAGTCCTGAACCAAAGATATTATTATCTACAATAGAACCATTAATCATAAATCCATCGTATGAACCATATCCACCACCAAGAATGATATTTCCTGTTGCAGCTTCTTTTACTTTTACAACAATATCCATTTTATCAGCAGAAACTCTTTTTTGCTCAATTAGAACATCTTCAAAGTATCCTGTTCTTTTTAGTTTATTTTTTGAATCATTATAATCAGTTAGGTTAAATAAATCTCCAGGAGCTAAATAAACATCTCTTCTAATAACTCTATCAAGTGTTCTTGTATTTCCTGAAATTTTAACATCTCTAATAAATACTTTTTCTCCAGGAATAACATTAAATACTAAATCAGCAGTTCCATTTTTTTCATCTTTTTTAATATCATATTTAACTTGTGCAAATGCGTAACCTTTATCTGCAACTAATGTTTTGATATAATCAGCATCTTTTCTAAGTCTTTTTATATTAAAAGTTCTACCTTTTCTAAGTCTTAACTCAGGATAAATATCTTCAGGCTTTACAATTTCAGAATTTACATATATTGCAATATCATTTACATTATATTGCCTACCTTCTTCAATATAAAAGTCAAGTTCAGCTTGATTTGAAGAAAAGTCTACTTCTAAGAAAGGATCTTTTACTTTTGCATCTAAGTATCCATTTTCAAAATATACTTCTTGAATTCTTTTACTATCATATTCTAATTGTTCTGCAGCTAATTCACCACCGTTCTGAGTGATAAACCAAGATGCGAACTCTTCTTCTTTATTTGCAGTTGCTGGTTCAAAATCACCTGAATCAAGGTTTTCTGAACCAAAATAATTTACTTTTTTAATGATGATTTCATCACCTTTATTTACGTTAAAAGTAATTGCAACTGAGTCTTCATTTAAATGTTCTACTTCTGCTTCAACAACAGAATTAATATAACCTTCTCTTTCTAATTCTTTAAGAAGTTTTTCTTTTGCAGTTCTAACTCTTTTGTCAGAATACATATTCCCTTTTTCAAGACCTATTTGTTTTCTTAAAATGTCAATGTCATCTTCTCTTGATTTATATCCAGTGATATCAACATTTGCAATAGATGGTTTTTCATCAAATATAAATTGAAGTTTTCCATTGTCCATATTAACTTTAATATCTTCAAAGTAATTAAATTTATAAAAGTCTTTTATGGCTTTATTTACTTTTTCAGTACTAACTTCATCACCAACTTTTATGTTTAATGTTTCATTTGCAACTGGTAAAGAAATTTTTGTTAAATTTACATATTCAATTGAAGTAATTTGTTCAGCTTGTAGAAGTGAAGCTAACGTGATAGATAATAAGATACTTTTCTTTTTCACAGTTATCCTTATTTTTAATAATTAAAGCTAAAATATATCTAAATAAACTTTATAGGATGTTTAAGATATAATCGCTTTTTAAATATATTTTAAAGGTTATAAAATTGAATGTAGGTATTATTGGTTTAGGCTTAATGGGTGGTTCTTTTGCAAAAGCAATGAAAAAATACTCAATAGCCACAAAAGTTTATGGATACGCAAGAAGTGAAAAGTCTAAAAAAGAGATAGAAGAATTAAATTTAGTTGATGAATTAGTAGATATAAAAACAATAAAAGATAATTGTGATTTAATTGTTCTTGCTATTCCTGTGGATAATATTATTGATATGATGCCCGAATTTCTGGATATAAAAGATAAAACTACAATTATGGATTTAGGCTCAACAAAAGAGTTTATTATAAAAAATGTTCCTGCAAAGATTAGAAAAAACTTTATTGCAGCTCACCCAATGACAGGAACTGAAAAATCGGGACCTAAAGCAGCAATTGATAATTTGTATGAAGGTAAAACTGTAGTTTTATGTAATCTTGAAGAGAATGAAAATCAACATGTAAATAGAGCATTTAAAGTATTTCAAGAAATAGGGATGAGAATAGTTGCAATGGATGCTGATGAACACGATATTCATGCTTGTTATATGTCTCACTTACCCCATGCAATTTCTTACTCTTTAGCAAATACTGTTATGGGACATGAAGATCCCAAATCTATTATTGCTTTAGCAGCAGGTGGATTTAAAGATATGAGTAGAATTGCAAAATCAAGTCCAGATATGTGGACAGATATTTTTAAACAAAATAGAAAAAATCTTTTAGCTTCTATCGATTTATTTGAAGACCATATGAAAAAGGTAAGAAAAATGGTTGAAGAAGAGGATTATTCAGATTTAAAAGAGTGGATGAAAAAAGCAAACACACTACATGAGATTTTATAAAATCTCTTGTGTGTTAATAGCTTCTTGAACTTTAATAGCTTGATAGTGTTCTTTTACATCATGACATCTAATAATAGAAGCTCCATAGTTTATAGATTCTAAATGTATTGCTAAAGTTCCAGGAAGCCTTTGTTCTGTAGGAGTTGAAATAATCTTATCTATCATTGATTTTCTACTTGCTCCCATTAAAAGTTCATATCCAAAGTGTTTAAAATGTTCTAGGTTTTTTATAAGCTTTAGATTGTGCTCTAAAGTTTTTCCAAAACCAATTCCAACATCTAAAACAATATCTTCAATTCCATAACTTCTTGCTTTTTCTATTCTTTGCTTAAAAAAGTCATCAATTTCTTGAATTAAATCTTCATATACAGGGTTTTCTTGCATAATAGTTGGATCTTTTTGCATATGCATAATTACAACTTGGGCATTGTATTTTGAAGATACTTTACAAACTTCATCATTTGCTAGTCCTGTTATATCATTGACTATAGAAAAGCCATTTTCTAAAGCATATTCCAATACTTTTGGTTCGTATGAATCCAATGAAAACTTAGCTTTTTCAAAAAGTTTTTCTTTGTAAATTACATCAATAATAGGTTTTGCTCTTTTTAGTTCTTCTTCCCAAGAAACAGCAATACTTCCTGGTCTACTTGAAACAGCTCCTATATCAATAATACAAGCACCATCTTCAATCATTTTATTTATTCTAAAACTAGCATCCTCTTCATTAAAACGGCTATTTTGAAAAAATGAGTCCTCATTTGCATTTAAAACACCCATGATTTTTGTTGGATACTTTCTTGAAGGAATAAACTCTTTTAAGTTTTTTGCAAACTCTTTTAAGCCAAAAGGTTGTGCTAGTTCTTTTCTACTTAAAACTTCAAGTTGTTTTGTTGTTGCAATTAATATTCCATCTACATATTTTTCTTTTGCAGTAATAACACCAGTTGGAACAGCTAAGTCTGCTCCTATAGAAAGAGAGTCTTGTTTTAAAATATTTGCTGCGCCAACATGCATATTTTTTATTAAGATTGTATGTAAAGATGATTTTTTTGATAAAATAGAAATACCACCCTTATCACAGCCTAGAGATTCATATACTTTTTTAGCATCCCAAATAGCTATTTTCTGAAGCGTCATATTAAAGCCTATGTTTTCTATTTATTATTGTTAAAAGTAGGGTAGTTAAGACATTTATAGGTCTAGAGTTTAGATTTAGTAGTTTTATTGATTTTGAAAAAAGCTCTAATTCACCTTGAGTTAATTCAATTTTCTCTTTATTTACTTTTAAAAATAGACTTTCTACGAAAGATATAGCATCTTTTTTATCAATTCTTTGATTTTGTTTTAAAAACTCATAAACATCTTTTAAATCAAGTTTTCCTACATCTAAAGATAATTCTTCTTTCTTTGAGCTTTTTCTTAGAATTTTATGGGGCATTCTAGAAAAAATAGTTGGTAAAATAGTTGATTTAGAGTTAGTAATGATAATAAAAACAATATTTAAAGGTGGTTCTTCTAATATTTTCAATAAAGAGTTTTGCGCTTCATTTCTAAAGACTTTCCCACAAAGGAAAATATATTTCTTCTCATTTGTTGAGATATATGCTTCTTTTATTGTAGCGTTAGCTTGAGCTAATTGAAACTCCTCTTTCTCTTCATTTCTAATTACTCTTACATTATGTTTTGAATAAAAAGGCAATAAAGAGTTAAGAGTCTCGTCTATATCATTAACAATTAAGATATGAGCCGTTTCAATTTTTTCGTTTATCATTAATGTTCTACGTTAATCTCTGCAAAAAGTGAAGCACTTAATGTTTTATCATAAAGCCTAAACATCTGAAGAAGTTTCATGTCTAATGCTTCATCATTGTTTTTTAGATTAAATGCATCTTGAACTTCTTCATCAAAAATCCAAAGAAAAGAGTTCTTTGAAAACTTTGGTAGAATAGCTCTAGCATCTTGACTTCTTCCAATATACCAAAAACAGTAACCATTTGGAAAAGATATATTAAGCATATCTTTTATGAAATTGATTTCATCTTCTGTTTTTACTTCATCTAAGTCTTTATAGAAAGATTTAAAGTTATAAAAAGGCAAAAAAGGTCTATTTTTCTTTTGAGAGTTGATATGTGTTAATACATATTTTAAAAACCAATCTCTATCACTATCAGTGATAACTAAAACAGAACGACCTTTTTCTAAGATATTAGTAACTGATTTAGAAACTAAAGGTACCCATTCATACTTTTTTTCTTCTAACCAAGGAGAAATAAGCCTATCTTCTCTAATTGTGTCAACTGTCCAATTTAGAAATTCTTGCACTGTTATTTATCCAGATTATATGCATCATGTAAAGTTCTAACAGCTAATTCTGCATACTTTTCATCAATAATCATAGAAACTTTAATTTCTGAAGTTGAAATAATTCTGATATTAATATTTTCAGAAGCTAATGCAGTAAAGGCTTTTGAAGCTACACCTGTGTGAGACTTCATTCCAACACCTACAATAGATACTTTACAGATTGATTCATTGTAATCAATATTTTCTGCATCATCTTTAAACTTATTCATAACTTCTTTACAATTTTCCCAATCTGTAACAGGAATAGTAAAGTCTAAGTCAGTTTTACCATCAACACCAACTGTTTGTACAATCATATCTACATTAATATTTGCGTCTGCAAGAGCTGTAAAAATAGATGAAGCAATTCCTGGTCTATCAGTAACTCCATACATTCCAACTCTTATTTGGTTCTTATCTAATGCAATACCACTTACAACTGGTTTTTCCATAATATTCTCTTCCTTAGTTATTAATGTACCTTCAACTTCTGGCGTAAAGCTGCTTCTAGATACTAAATTTACATTTAATTTTTTCGCCATCTCTACTGATCTGTTTTGTAATACTTTTGCACCTAAAGAGGCTAATTCTAACATTTCATCATAAGAGATTTTATCTAGTTTTTTAGCCTTAGGTTCAATTCTTGGATCTGTTGTATAAATACCATCAACATCAGTATAAATTTCACAAACATCAGCTTCAATTGCACCTGCAATAGCAACTGCTGTTAAATCTGAACCACCTCTACCTAAAGTAGAAACTCTATTTGAGTCTTGAGCAACACCTTGAAAACCTGCAACAATGATGATTTTACCTTCACCTAATGCATTTTTCATATTTGATGTATCAATTGACTCAATTCTAGCTTTCATATGAGCATTATCAGTAACAATTCCAGCTTCTCTACCACTCATAGAAGTAGCTTTGTATCCTTGTTCATTTAAAGCAATAGAAAGCAGGGCAGAAGTAACTCTTTCTCCTGAGCTTAAAAGCATATCTATTTCATTTGCAACCGGATTTTTTGAAAAATTACCTGCATATTCTAATAATTTATTAGTCTCACCACTCATTGCAGAAACAACTGCAATAACATCATGACCTTCATCTCTTATATTCTTTATTATATTGGCTACATTTTGTATTCTTTCAAGTGTTCCTACACTTGTACCGCCAAATTTTAAAACTTTTAACATCTTTTTAAATAAAACCCTCTTTTTTAAAATATTTTAACACTTGCTTATATACTGTTCTTTTGAAGAAAGTTATATAATCATAAATATTCTCAGTTGGAACAAATTTATATTCACTAAACTCTGGTATTTCAGTGTTTATGTCTATTTTTGCACCTTTTTTTAACTTAACTAAGTAATACTTTTGAATTTGACCATCATAAGGGTGCATTTTCTTAGCAATTACAGGAGGAAAATCATAGCTTACCCATTTTGGATACTCAGCAATTATTTCAACATCCCTTGTGCCAATCTCTTCTTCAAGCTCTCTATATAATGCTTCATTTGGTTTTTCACCCTCATCAATTCCACCTTGTGGAAATTGCCAAGCATTTTCTACATCTGTTCTTGAAGCTATGAAAACTTCACACTTTTCGGGATATTTTGCTGATAATACAATTGCTGCTACATTTGGTCTGTAATTTTTTTTATTTTTATTATCTTTCATTTCTTTATCAGTCATAAATATTTTTTCCCTTATAATTAGCCTGATATTATAATAAACTTAGGATTAAAAATTGCTTTTATACTTACATATACCTTTTTGTGATAGCAAGTGCCATTATTGTGCCTTCAATTCATATACAACTAAATTTAATCTAAAAAAAGATTACATGAAGGCTTTAAACAAACAATTAAAACATGATTTGGAAAATTACTGTCTAAATGAGAAATTAGAGACTATTTTTTTTGGTGGAGGAACTCCAAGTACAATAAAACCAAAAGACTATGAAGAAACTTTTAAAATATTAGAAAACTATATTGATGAGAATACAGAAATAACAACTGAATCAAACCCTAATTCTGCTACTAAAGAGTGGCAAAAAGAGATGATGAATTTTGGTGTAAATCGTATTAGTTTTGGTGTTCAAAGTTTTCAAGAAAATAAGCTAAAAGAATTAAATCGTGCACACAATGCAAATAGTGCTATAACTGCTATACAAAATGCTTCTTGTATAGGTTTTGATAGTATTAACTGCGATATAATTTATGGTTTCAAAACTGATACATTAAATAATATTAAAGAAGATTTAACACAAGCTTTTTCATTACCAGTCACTCACTTAAGTGCTTACTCTTTGACCTTAGAAGAAGGTACAAAATTCTTTAATAAAAGTGAAGTGAAAATAGATGATGAAGAATTATCTTATGAGATATTTGAGTTTATAGAAAAAAATGGATTTTCTCAATATGAAATATCAAATTTTGCAAAAGATAAAAGTTTCCAATCAAAACATAATTTTGGATATTGGGAACATAAAGAGTATTTAGGAGTTGGAGCTGGTGCTGTTGGATATATTAACAATAGAAGATATTATCCAAGTAAAGATTTAGATGAATATATCAAAAATCCAATTTCTTATGAAATAGAAGAACTATCAAATGAAGATATTAAAGTAGAAAAAGTACTTTTAGGTTTTAGATGTATTTTAGGAGTAGAACTTTCTATTTTCACTCAAGATGAATTAAAAAGAGTAGAACACTTGATAAATGAGAATAAAATATATATAAAAGATAAGAGAATATTTAATAAAAACTTTCTTTTAGCAGATGAAATTGCTCTTTATATATTAGAGTAAACTCTTTTTGATATAATAAAAACTTTTATAGAAGTAAGGATATAAATGACGATAAAAGAAGTAGTAAGAAACTATTCTAAACAATTAAGAGAAGTAACTCATATTCCAGCTAAAGAAGTTGAAATATTTATATGTCATATTTTAGAAAAAAACAATATATGGTTACACCTTAATTATGATAATGAATTTAATGAAATTAAAAAACTAGAAAAACTAATAGAAAAAAGAAAAAAAGATTACCCTTTAGAATATCTAATTGGTAGAGCATCTTTTTATGGAGAAAGTTTTTTAGTTAAAGAGAATGTTCTAATTCCTAGACCAGAAACTGAACTTCTTGTTGACAATGCTGTTGAGATTTTAAAAGATGCTAAAAATAAAACAGTTTTAGAAATAGGAACAGGTTCAGGAATTATATCAGTTATGTTAGCACTTTTAATAAAAGATATTAAAATTATAGCTGTTGATATAAATGATGATGCAATTGTTCTAGCAAAAGAGAATGCAAAAAAACATAATGTAGAAGATAGAATCACTTTTATCAAAAGCGATTTATATACTAATATTAGTGAAGATGAAGAAATTTATATGACAATTTCAAATCCTCCATATATTGCAAATAATTACAAGCTTCCAGCAAATGTAAAGTATGAACCTCAAAATGCACTTTTTGGAGGAGAAGTTGGAGATGAGTTATTAAAAAACATCATAGAAGAGACTTCAAAAAGAGAGATTAAATATCTACTTTGTGAAATGGGATATGATCAAAAGAAACCTTTAGAAAACTATTTAAATAATTTTTTGATAAAAGACTACTCATTTTATCAAGATTATGAAAAGTTTGATAGAGGTTTTACAATTGAGTTTAAACAAAATATAAAATAAAAGGAGAAAATATGTTTAAAGAGTTTGATTTAACAGATTTAGAAAATAGTAAAAATAGATTAGAAGAGATTTTAGAAAACAGTAAAAATAAAATTGATGAGTTATTAAAAATAGAAGATAAAAGTTATGAAAATTTTGTAAAACCTTATGAAGAAATAGGAGAGAGGTTAAGTGATTTCATTACTCCAATTTTTCATATAGATTCTGTTAAGAATTCAGAAATAACGCAAAAAGTTTATGAAGAGTGCCTTCCTTTAATCTCAAACTACGAAACTGAAGTTTCACAAAATGATGATATTTATAGGTCTTTAAAAGATATACAAGATAAGAGTTATACAACTTTAAATGATATACAAAAAAAAGTACTAGAAAATGAGATTAGAGATTTTGAATTAAGTGGTTGTCATTTAAATAACGAAATAAAAGGAAGACTTAAAGAGATAAATTTAAGATTAAGTGAGTTATCACATAAGTTCTCACAAAATCTTTTAAATGCAACAAATGAATATGAAATGATAATTGAAGATTATGAAGATGTAAAAGAAATTCCTGCTTCTGATTTAGAGTTTGCTAAGTTTGAAGAAGATGGAAAAACGAAATATAAATTCACACTTCAGATGCCATCTTATTTATCATATATTACATATGGTTCAAATAGACAAAGAAGAGAAGAAATCTATAAAGCATACTCGACAAGAGCACCCCAGAATGGAAAAATAATTGAAGAGATATTAAAACTAAAAGATGAAAAAGTTAAAATTTTAGGCTTTGATAACTATGCTTCATACTCACTTTCAACTAAAATGGCGAAGAAAGAAGAAGAGGTAATTAACTTCTTAGAAGAGCTTGCAAAAAAAGGTAAAGATAGAGCTTTAGAAGAGATTGATGAATTAAAAAAATATGCTGCAAAAGATGGTATTTCAGATATTGAGAGTTTCGATTTAGCTTATTATAGTGAGAAATTAAAAGAAGAAAAATATGATATTGATGAAGAATACTATAGACCATACTTTGAAAAAACTTCTGTTTTAAATGGATTCTTTAGCTTTTTAAATAAGATTTTTAATGTAGAGTTTGAAGAAGCAAAAGATGCAAAAGCTTGGGATAAAGATGTATTAGTGTGTAATATAAAAGAAAACTCAAAAATATTTGCAAGAATATATATTGATTTAGAAGCTAAAAAAGAGAAAAGAGGTGGTGCTTGGATGAACAACTGGCACTCACACTATATAGACAAAGATGGAAATGAAAAGCTTCCTACAGCTTATATTGTATGCAATTTCCCACAATCAAAAGAGGGGGTTCCTTCATTATTAAGACACTCAGATGTTGTAACACTATTCCATGAAATGGGACATGCCTTACATCACTTATTTAGTAAAGTGTCTGAAGCCTTTGTAAGTGGTATTGCAGGTGTAGCTTGGGATGTTGTTGAATTCCCATCACAATTCCTTGAATACTTCTCTTATGACAAAGAAGTATTAAAGATGTTTGCTAAGCATTACGAAACTGGAAAAGTATTAGATGATGAAGCAATTGATAAACTAATCAAAGCAAGAAACTTCCAATCAGCCCTTGCCATGTTAAGACAAATTGAGTTTGCATTGTTTGATTTTAAACTACATCAAAAGTTATACAAAACGGAAGCAGAAATACAGGATTTATTGGATAACATAAGAAATGAGTATGCCGCAATAAAGCCACCTGCGTATAATAAGTTCCAAAATGGATTTGCTCATATTTTTGCAGGAGGATATGCAGCAGGATATTACTCTTATAAATGGGCAGAAGTATTAAGTGCAGATGCATTTTATATGTTTATTGACTCAGGAAAAGTCTTTAACAAAGAGTTAGCAATGAAATACAAAAAAGCTATTTTAGAGAAGGGTGGTTCTCAAGATATGGACAAATTATTCTACGAATTTGCACAAAGAGAGCCAAGAGTTGATTCTTTATTAAAAATTGATGGAATTATTAGCTAGTTTTTGTAATAATATCGTTTTTAATTAATAATAGAATTTTATAAGGGTTATTTAAATGACAAACGCAGAAACAATCGCAAAACTTAATGAAGCTTTAGAGAAACTAATAGTTGCATATGAACAATTACAGAACTCTTATGATCAACTACAAGATGAACATAATACATTAGAAAATGAAAACGAAAAACTTAATAGCGAAAATAATAAACTTAAAGATAAAATCTCAGCTTTAGAAGCTGAGACTAGAAATTTAGAGGACAACTTAAATAGTTTACAAGATAGTAGTGAGAAAGACTCTTCAAATATTAACTCAATGCTAAGTAAAATAGAAGGCTTACTAAGTAAAAAGGCACATCCAGAGAAGCATAGCTATGATGAGGATACTTCAAAAGTAAGAGAAACAATTCAAGAGGTTATTGTAGATAAAAAAAGTGACACACTTCCTTTAGATAACACAGAAGTTAGTGATGAAATAAAAGAAAACAAAGAAACACAAAATAATAACACAAGTGGTTCTTCTTCAGAAAAAATTGATTTAAATAGAATGGCATCATTATTAAACGGTTTTAATAATTAAAAGAAAACTATGATACTTCTATTAAATAAAGATTCTCTTTTCTCTACTTTTGGGGTTGATTCCTTTCAAAGTTTAGATTCGGCTATTAATAGTATGGCACCATCAATGGTTGATTATTATTTATCAGACCTTTCTAATGGGATGGATGATATCTATTTAAATAAAAGAAGTATTCAAGATAGTATTAGTACAGGGGACTTTTCTATATATTTAGATTATGATGAAGAAGTTTATTTAGAAATAGAAGAAGTAAACAATGCTTTAGAGCTTGAAACAGGCTCTTTATGGTAAAGCACTAACTAATCCATAAGATTAGTAGTAGCTTTTAGTCTCTCTTTATCAAAGTGGGTATATATTCTAGAAGTATTTATATCTGCATGACCTAATGCTTCTTGAACTAAAATAAGATCATGGTGCTTTTGGTATAGTAAAGTTGCAAAAGAGTGCCTTAACATATGTGCTCCATTTTTTTCTTTTCTAATACCTGCAAGAGTTAGTATATTTTCTACAATTCTACTAACATAAGCTTGAGTTAGCCTATTTCCTTTTTTATTACAAACAACATAATCTTCTTCACAAACCCTTTGATTTAACCAGTTTTGTAGATCATTTTCTATAATTTTAGTTTTAATCATAGCAATACGTGGTTTATTTCCTTTACCTCTAACTTGTAATACATAAACATCATCTTCTTTGTATAAGTCTCTTAATTTAAGATTTAACATCTCAGAAACTCTAATTCCTGTATATATTATCATTTTTAGAATAACTCTATTTCTATATATTGTATCAGCAGAAAACTCATATTCATCGATTGCTTTTAAAAACCTATCGATTTCATCTTTATTCATATGTGCAGGTAGTTTTGTTCCAGATTTACCACCAAGTCCTGCCCAGTTTTTAAGTTCAATCTTAAACTGATAAGAACTTCCATCAGAGTTTTCATTTTGTTTATCAATATATGAAAAGAAGTTAAGTAGGGCAATTCTATGGTTTTTTTTACTTGCATCTGACAAACCACTTGTATATGAAGCTAAAAAATCAACTAACAATTCTTCATCAATTTCTTTCATAGAAGCTGGTCCAAATGTTTGTAAAAACTCATATAATTTCATAAGAGGATTAAAATATGTATTTATTCCTGTTAGACCAATATTTCTAGCTTGTTTAACTAAATCCTTTAATTCTTCAATAGATTTATCTCCACGAATTAAAACTTGCAATATATTTGCAAATTTTTCTTTATCATTAACTTGAGTATTAGAAAGTGTTGTTAATTTGTTTCTTACAAATAATGAAAGCCAAAAGCAGTAAGTTTTATTAAAAGTGTTTTCAAAGTCAAGTTCATATCTCATATTTAATACCTTTATACAAATTACTTGTATCGTAGCAAAAGATATATTAATTTGTATTGAAAACTATAATTTTCAAACTTTTTTATATATAAAAGAAGTAAGCCTATCTTCTTTTATTCTTAGCAAAATCAATTATATAATCTGCTATTTCATCTAGGTGAATAATATCTTTTACTGCTCCAGCTTGAATAGCTTTTGCAGGCATTCCAAAAACAACACAACTTTCTTCATTTTGTGCTACAGTATATGCACCATTATCATGAAGTTCTTTCATTGCAATTGTTCCATCATCTCCCATTCCTGTCATCATTACAGCCATTGCTGCACCACCAACTACATTATTAACTGACCTAAACATTACATCAACACTTGGTTTATGATGACTAACTTTTATCTCATCTAATAGTTTTATTTGATACTCTCCACCAGCTATTCTTTCTATACTTAAGTGCATATTCCCAGGAGCTAAATAAGCATGACCATTTTCTAAGATCATTCCTGTCTCTGCTTGATGAACAATTAATGAGGAATTATCATTTAACCTGTCTGCAAATGATTTAGAAAAACCGTATGGAATATGTTGAGTTATTACTATAGGAGGAAGATTGTTTGTTAATCTTTTAAAGACCCTTAACAATGATTCAACACCACCAGTAGAAGAACCGATTGCAATAATCTTTTTCCCCATTAATGGGGCTGGTTTTAATGGTATAACTAAATCTGGGTGATTTTTCTTATTTGCTTCTAGTGTAGTTTTTGTTTTTGGTTGTTTTTTTGCTTTTGGCTTTTTCAATGTATATCTTTTTAGCAAGAAAGTAAGATTAAGAAGGTTTTCTTTGATTCTTTCTCCAAAAGAAATCATAGACTCCCCTGCTTCAGGCTTTGGTATAAATCCTACCGCACCATCATCAAAAATGTCATTACCTCTAACACTTTCTCCTGAAACAACAACAGCAGGCATTGGATGTAATCTCATAAGGTTTCTTAAAAATGTTACACCGTCCATTTTAGGCATGTTAATGTCAATAGTTACTAAATCTGGTTCATACTCTTTAATTTTTTCTCTTGCATCATAGGCATCAAATGCTTCTGCGATAACTTCAAAATCTTCTATATTATTAACCATATCTTTAATAATTCTTCTCATTGAAGGAGAATCATCAATTACTAAGACAGTATACATATAATCACCCTACATTTTAATTTAAAATAATTCAATTTCCATTTCTGGTTCAGCTTTACTTGTGTTATCATCAAATAAGTCAACACCACCAATATACTCTTTGATAACTGGTGCTTTTGTAATTTCTGTTTGTAACGCTTTTTCTTCTTTAACAATTTTACTATCAGTTTCACTTTTTTGAGTAACTTTAATAAATGTTTGGAAAGTATCAGCAAGTAGAATCAATCTACCATGTTCACCTCTAGTGTGTTCACTTACTAGTTTAAAGCCTTCTGATTTGCAAAAGTCTTTAGCAAACTCTACATTTCTATGCCCTATTGATATTGCTGACATATTAAGTTGCATAATATCTGCACCACCAGAAATTTTTGCAGTCATATTCTTTTTATCACAACCTAATTTGTACATTTCATTAAGCATAGCCTCTACAGAATATAATCCATATTTCATATCATCATTACTACTATTAGTAGTAGGAAGTAAAAAGTGGTTCATTCCTTTTACTTTTTTAACTTCATCATAGAACATAATTGCAACACATGAGCCTAAAAGTGTTTTAAATGCAATACTATCAATATCTTTTCCAACTGCAAACTCTCCACCAATTATAGTGTGAGTATTATAACCTTTAGTTTTTTGTGTAAATCTTGAGATAGAAGCTTTTTCAATACTTCCATCTTTATGACCTATAACAATCAATTAAATTCCTTTGTCTTTATAAAAATATTTTGACCAATTCTATCAACATAATCGATTAAATCATGAGGATTCTCTGAATGTCCTAAATATAAGGTTCCACCCATTTTTAGATGAGAAAATAACCTTTTTAAAATTTTATTTTGATCTTCCGATGAAAAGTAAATTAATACATTTCTACAGAATATTACATCAAAATACTCTTTTTGAAAAGGGTATGTTGTATCATTTAAATTATTTACCTGAAAAGTTACCATCTTTTGAAGTTCTGGTTTTACTTTTATTAGTATTTCTTCACTAGTTAAAGTTTTGTTAACTCTTTTTTTAAAGAACTTCGGTGGTTTAATCCAATCAGGAAACTCTCTTGATGACTTTGCATATCTATAAACACCGTTTGCTGCATATTGCAAAACATTTGTATCTATGTCAGTTGCAATAATAGAGGCATTAATCCTTTTACCTAACAACTCTTGTGTTTCAAGTACTGTCATTGCCATTGAATATGGTTCTTCTCCTGTTGAAGAAGCTGAACAATACATTTTAATATCTTTACCTGAATTCACAAATGCAGGAAGAACCCTATCTCTTAAATCAGTAAAATGAAACTCTTCTCTAAAGAAATGAGTTTTATTTGTTGTAAAAGAGTTTATAAACTCCATAGTAAAAGAACCCTCTTCTATGGAGTCTAAAAGATGATCAATATCACCTGTGTATTTTGTATCTCTTTTTAATTTATGAAGCCTATTAGCTATCATAATATCTTTATTCTCTGCAAGGGTAATTCCAGTTAGAGAATAAAGTATTTTTTTCACCCTTTGGTGTAATACTCTATCGCTAGACATAGTTTTATGAAGCGAATTGAGCTGCTGTCATATCTTTTTCTATTTTAATTTGAGCATTGATAATACCTAATACGTCTAGAATTAAACCAATACTTCCATCACCTCTTACTGTAGCAGCACCTATTCCTTCTACACTTCTAAAGTTTTTATCTAAAGGCTTAACAACAACTTGATGTTGATTTAAGAACTCATCAATAGAAATAGCAACTTTTTGATTACCTGATTTTACAACAATTAACATACCATCTTCAAGGTTATCAAAAGTTGGAGCAACACCAAATAATTGGTGTAATCTTACTACAGGAATAAACTCTTCTCTTAACATTAATAAGTCTTGTGAACCATCACCAATCTTTTTAATCATATCTGGCGTTGGTTGAAGTGATTCAACAATTGAACTTAAAGGTAATATATACTTTTGATCTCCAACAGCAATATCTAATCCATCTAGAATTGCAAGTGTAAGAGGAAGCATAATCGTAATTGTTGTACCAGTACCTGGTGTGGTATCAAGTTTAATTGCTCCACCTAATTTTTGGATATTTGTTTTAACAACATCCATTCCAACACCTCTTCCTGAGATATCAGTAATTTTATCAGCTGTTGAAACTCCTGCTCCAAATACAAGCATAGCTTTTTCATTGTTATTCATAGTATTGTATTGATTTTCATCAATTTGACCTTGTTCTAAGGCTTTAAGTGCAACTCTGTCACCATCAATACCTTTTCCATCATCATCAATAGTAATAATCATCTGACCATTTGCTTGTTCTGCTGAAATTGCAATAGTTCCAACTTCTTCTTTTCCATTTGCAACTCTTACATCAGGAGTTTCTAAACCATGGTCTAAAGAGTTTCTAATAATATGCATTAATGGATCTGTAAGACCTTCAATCATTGCTTTATCAATTTCAACACCATCTCCATAGTGTTTGAATTCAACTTTTTTACCAAGTTTTTTAGAAATGTCTCTAACAACTTTAGGGAATTTAGAGTAAATTGCATCCATTGGTACCATTCTGATACTCATAATAGAATCTTGCATTTCTCTAATATGTCTTTCTAGTAATTCTAATCTTTCTAAAACAGCATTTCTTGTTTTATCAGACTCAATTGTTGTTGAAAACTGTGTTAACATTGCATTAGTAATTACTAAATCCCCAACATTATTCATAAGTAAATCAATTTTTTCAAGGTTTACTCTAATGTTATTTGAAGCAGAAGATTTTTTACTAGTCTCTCTTTCTTTTCTAGCTGCTGGTGCAGGTTTATTACTATCTGCTCCAGCTGGCGCAGAAGGAGTAGGAGTAGCAACTTTTTTCTCTTCTGCTACAGGAGCTGCTTTAGTTTCAACAGTTTTTGTTTCTTGTGCTTTTATTTCTTCTTTTTGGTCTTCATTATTAGCTTCTATTTTTGAATTAGATGTTATTTCATCCATATCATCAAAGAATCCAAAATCATCATTATCTTCATGTTCTATTACAGGGGTTGCAGCTGTTTCTGAAATTCTGTCTAATTCCTCATCAAAGAAACCATAATTAGTATTATCTTTTCCGATTTCTTCATCATTGAAAAAACCATAAGTCTCATTGAAATTACTTTCTTGAATATTTTCATCATAGAATCCAATATTATCTGCTTCTGATGAGCTATTAGTTTCAACACTAGGAGTAGCTTGGATTGTTTGTTCTACAACTGGTGTTTCTTGAACGGGAGCAGCTTCTTCTGCTGAAGGAGACTCTCCATCAATATAAGCTCTAATTGTTACTAATAAATCAGAGGTCATCTCTTCAAATGTTTCTCTTGTAAGCTCTTCAGCAACTTCTAAATTTAGAAGTTCTCTCATAACATCTAAACCATCAATTAATGTTCCTGCCATTTCTGGTTTGAATTCAATTTCATGGTTTCTTAATTTATCCATCATGTTTTCAACATCATGAGTAAACTCAGCAAAAAGAGTTAATTCAACAGAGGCACCACTACCTTTTAATGTATGAACATCTCTAAATAGTTGTCCCATTTCATCATCAGTAAGTGTACCGTTACTTTCTGCTTCAAGTAACACATTATCTGCAGATTCAAATAGCTCTTCAGCCTCTTCTACAAACATCTCTCTATATTTAGATATATCAAAACCAGACATGATAAAACCTTTTTATATTTATAATTATAGTCTTTAAACTATCTACTTAAAACTATGTTAACTGCTTTTAGTAATTGTTCTGGTACAAATGGTTTTACAATCCAACCTGTTGCACCCGCAGCTTTACCTTTTGCTTTCATTTCGTCACTTCTTTCAGTAGTTAATACTAAAATTGGCTTTGAAGCATATTGAGGTAATTTTCTTAATTCACCAATTAATGTTAAACCATCCATATTTGGCATATTTACATCTGTAATTATTAAATCAAAAGAATTAGATTTAGCTTTTTCAAGTCCATCAACTCCATCAATAGCTTCAACTACATCAGTATAACCACCTTCATTTAGTGCATAATTTAGCATATCCCTTAACATTGTAGAATCATCTACGATTAAAAGCTTAGCCATATAAACCCCTTATTTGTAATAAAAATATATTATTTTAATCAATATTAACTAAACAAATATTAATTTAGTATTAAATTTTAAAACTGCGCTGAAGCTAGTTCAATTCTATCTTTTTTAACTTTTAATACTTTAATCTCAACATCTTGATCAACTTTTAACACGTCTTCAACTTTATTTACTCTTTGTTTAGAGATTTTTGAAATATGTAAAAGCCCTTCCCCACCTTTTGGTAGTTCAACAAATGCACCAAAGTCCGCAATTCTTACAACTTTACCTGTTAAAACATCATCAACTTTGTATAGTTTTTCAAAGTCAATATTCTTTTTTTGATGATCTCTTCTTTCAGGAGCATTGTTAGAAATAGTTTTAATGTGTTCGCAAGCATCTAAAACATTTTGTTTATTTTCTCCACTTACTTTTACATTTCCTGTATCTCTATCTAGATCAATAGAAACAGAGAATTTTTCAATAATTTCTTTTATAGTTGCACCAGCTTTTCCAATCACAACCATAAATTTACTAGGATCAATTGCAAATTGCTCAATTAAAGGTAATGCTTCACTTGGTACAATATCAGTAGATGCTTCTTCCATTAATCCTAAAATATGCTCTCTACCCTCTTTTGCTTGAAGTAATGCTTCTTTTAATACTGATAACTCAATTCCACCAAGTTTAATATCCATTTGAAGTGCAGTAATTCCTTCTTTTGTTCCAGCTACTTTAAAGTCCATATCTCCATCATGGTCTTCTAATCCCATAATATCTGTTAACACTGAATAATCATTACCTTCTACAACCATACCCATAGCAACACCAGCAACTAAATTAGAAATAGGAACTCCTGCTGCTTTTAATGCTAATGAACCACCACAAACTGTTGCCATAGATGAAGAACCATTTGATTCTAAGATTTCTGAAACTAATCTAACAGTTTCACTATAATCTTTGTCAATTGTTGCTTCAAGTGCTTTTTTAGCTAAATTACCATGACCTAATTCTCTTCTTCCTACACCAAACATTGGTTTAGCTTCACCTACAGAGAAACCAGGGAAGTTATAATGAACCATAAATCTTTCAGTTGAAGTTGATTTTTCAGTTAAAGTTTCAAACATTTGTCCATCTTTAGCTCCTGCTAAAGTTCCAACTACTAATGCTTGTGTTTCACCTCTTGTAAATAAACAAGAAGAGTGAGCTGAAGGTAAAATGTTAGTATCAATAGAAATAGGTCTTACATCTTTAAGCCCTCTTCCATCTGCTCTAACTTTATTATTTACAATCATTTGTCTAACAGCTTCTCTTTTTACAATAGAAACAGCTTCATAAATTGTATTATATTCAATCTCTTTTTCTACACAATATTCATCTACTAAAATTAAACTTGCAACTTCTTTTAATTCAGTTGCTCTTTCACTTTTAGCTAATTTTTGAATTGCACTTTTAATATTTTCTAAATAATTATCTCTTACATAATTAATAACAGATTCATCAATTGTAAACTCAACTAATTTTACATCTTTTATCTCTTTACAAACAGATTCAAAACCTTTTTCATATGTATCATTTGATTCTTTTAAAGCTTCTTGAGCAACTGAAATAGCTTCTACTAAATCATCTTCACTCATCTCATTTGTTTGATGAACTTTAGTAAATGCTTCAATATCAACCTCTATCATTTCTTCGGAAGCAATTGATTTCATCTCAATCATTAATAACTCTTCTTTAGAACCAGCAACATAAAGATCAAGTGTTGACTCATCCATCTCACTTAATTTAGGGTTTACAATATACTCACCATTTATTTTAGCAACTCTTACACCAGCAACAGATTTTTTAACTGGTAAGTTAGAAGTATATAAAGCTGCACTTGCTGCGTTTAAAGCTAAAACTTGTAAATCTACATCTTTATCAGCACTTAATACTATTACTGTAATAGTTGTAGGATAAACATATCCCTTAGGGAAAAGAGGTCTTAAACTTCTATCAATAACTCTTGAAGTTAATGTTTCAAACTCACTTGGCTTTGCTTCTCTTTTAATAAAACCACCAGGTAGTTTTGCTGCTGCATAAGTTTTTTCTACATATTGAACTGTTAAAGGAGTAAAATCTTCTTCAACAGGGTTATCAAACTCACTTACTACAGTTGCTAATACAACTGCATTTCCTAATCTTGCTAAAACAGATCCATTTGATTGTTTAGCTACTTTATTAAATTCGAAAACCTCTTGTTTTTCATTTAATTCAAATTCACATACTGTTGACATAAGTTTTATCCTTTATTCATTATTTTTAATAAGTCTTCATACTTTAGTTCATCAAGTTCATCATAATAGAAACCAATATCTATGAAATGATCAAGACTCTCTACATAATATAAATCATCTGCAATTGATTCTATAGTATTTATACTCACTTTTGGCAAAATTGGAGTTGCTACAGAAACTGATTTTGCACCTAAATTAATTGCTGTTTTAATGCAAGCCATCATTGTTAAGCTTGTATTTAACCCCTCGTCCACAAGAAGAATATTCTTATTTGTAAAATCGCCTAATTTTTTACCTCTTCTATGTTTACAAACCATTTTTGATAAGTCATTTTCATAAATATATCTAGATTTGGAAAATACAAAATCTAAACTAATATCAAATGCCTTAACTAACTCTTCATGAATTACAACCTCTTCTGTCTCGGTAACAATTGCAACTTCACAATCTTCATTATTAGGAGAAAGTATTTTTCTTGAAAAAATTACATCACAATTACCTTCTAACTCTTTAGCTATAATTTCAGCAACGGGATAACCTCCATATGAAGTTGCAATAACAATCCACTCTTCTAGCTTCATTTTATTTACAGGTAATACATCAATAAGTCTATATGCTGCTACATCTCTATTTTTAAAAAAGATTTTATCAGGAGTCATATTATTTATCTCTTTCTAATTCAAACTCTTGTTTTACTGCACCTAAAGGTTTTAACACTAGCTGTAAATAAAAGATATCTTGAGTAATTGGTTCTGAGTCAATAGTTGAAGCAGGTTCTGTTTCTCTTTCAAAGCTTATACTAAAATCCCAACATCTATCATTTATATCAAAATGAATAGCCTCTTTACTTCTGTAGTCTCTTTGTAAATCATAAGTAGTCGTATAACCTATTTTATAATCATTAGAAATTCTATAACTTGTAGAAGCATTATATGATTCTAACTCTTCTTTTCCTGAGTTAGGCGTATCTTTAGACATATAGTAACCAAGTCTTAAATAATAATCTTCATAAGATAATGAGAAATTAGTAGAGTTTTCAATAAACTGATCATCTTGATGGTTGAAAACTACTTTATTAGAAATTGAACCTAAAGCATAATTATATGTAAGTTGATTTTCTAGATTTCCTAATTCAAAGTTATCATTTTCATCTTTTTCAAAAGATTGTCTAATTCTATGATTTATTATTTGCTTTAAATTTTCTTTTTCATAAATAGACTGATTTAGTCCAAATACTACGTTATCTGTACTTTCAGAAACAGGGAAAGAACTTAATTGAGAATTGTTATTTGAAATAGAGAAAAGATCACCATCTTTTTTCATTGTATTAAAATGATTATACTCAGCACTTAAATTCATAGTATGAATATAGTTTTCATAAGGTTTGATTAAATCACTATTTAACATAACACTACTAACACTTTCAACAAAAGTGCCATCTTCAAAATCTAAATTTATATCCTCATCTTTATATTCAAACTTATTAGCTGTTATTTGATGTTTTAAAGTAAGCGTTAAATAATCATCAAATAAAGAAAAAGAGTATGATAAGGGAATACTAAATTCATATTCATTAGCATTTAAACCATCTCTTCTATAATGATTTGTATATTTAAAATCTGTAGAATACATTAATCTATCAAGTAGTGGTCTGCTATAAGAGTGTGCTTGAAGTTTAGGTAATTCTTGCAAAGTATCATTATTTGATTCTTTTTGTGTATCTATATAATATCTTGAATATGCACCTAAAAAGTAATCAGAAGTATCATATATATAGTTAATCTTAGACTCAACTTTTCTTTCAATAGATTCTTGATATCTACTGTCTTCTAAAGAGTTAAACTCTACATTATTTAAATATCGAATAGAAGCATATAATCCATCTTTTGAATCAAAAGTATCTGCAAATAAATTTACTCTTTTATAATCTAAATTAAATCCATAATGTTCATTATCTCTTAGATCATTTTCTTCAACATAAGAATCTTTTTCTTTAAAATAACCTGTTCCAATTCTAAGCATAGAATTAGGAGAGTCTGCATATCTAAAATAAAAATAAGAACCATATCCTCTATTTGTTCTAATTTGAGGAACAATTTCAATATCATAGTTTGGTGCAGGTGCAAAATATATTGGTTGATTATAGAAGAAACCTTCCTCTGTTGAGTATCCTAATAAAGGAATTAAAAGTCCTGTTCTTCTTCTTGTATCAGTAGAGAAACCTAAATAAGGAGTATAAATAACTGGAAAATCTTTTACATAAAGTGTTGTATTATATGTATTAATCCACATGTCTTTTGTATCATAATCCATACTAGAAGATCTAATACTCCAATCTGGGTCAACACAATCACAACTTGAAAGTATTGATTTTCCTAATTTAATTAAATCATTTTTTTTATCTGCATCTTTTGAATTAATCCAAATTTGGCTTTTCTCTTCATAGAAAATATTTGGATTTTGATATAAATCATCATTGTTCAAATCTAAAAATGCATAATCACTCTTTGTTTGAACATTATTGTTTTTAACAATAATTACATCATCAAATAACTCTAATGTATTTTTATCTTTATCATGAATGATTTTTTGTGCAGTAATATAATATTTAGGAGAAAATACAACAACATCACCTTTTGCAACTAAAATATTGTTTTTAGTATTTAAATTATTTGCAATAACTTGAAACTTTTCATTTTGTGCATGTAAGGATACAACTAAAATGGCTGTTGCTAAAACTTTTTTAAGCATTAACTACTAATGTCCTTCCTACTTTATCATGTAATGTTTGTCTGCTTTCTGTAAAAAAAGCAAAAATAAATCCAAAATAGAAAAACATTTCACTAAAAAGTCTAAAAACAGATCTTGTTGCAGAAGTTAATAAAGATACTCTTCCAAAATCATTAAAATCAATAACTCTTACTTTAGCTACAATTTTTCCTATAGTTGCACCATAATACCAAATAAAAAATGTTTGATAAATAAATTTTAGTAGTAATACTTGCCAAATAAATGCATTCATTACAGCAAGAACAGACACTAAGTCTGTACCATTTACTGCAATTTTGTCCCAAAACATTACAACAATTATAAAAGTTACTAAAAAGTCATCAATTACATAAGCTAAAGCTCTTCTTCTATTTGATGCTAATTCTAAGTTATCTGTATTCATACTTATTATTTTAGTGCCTGATATGCAATATCTGTTCTGATTTTTTTACCTGCAAAGTGAACTTGCCCACAAAGTCCATATGCTCTGTCTCTCGCTTGCTTAATAGATTTACCAAAACCAACACAAAGAAGAACTCTTCCACCTGTTGCCATTAGCTTTCCATCTTGCATTTCAACACCAGCATATGAGATATGAGTATGTTCTTTTAAATCTTCATCTACAATTTCATCTACAATAATCTCAGCAGGTTCACTAGAACCATATGGATAGTTACCACTTGCCATTACAACAGCAACTCCATACTCATCTTTAATTTTGATATCTAATTTATCAAGTTGTTTTGTAGCACCTTTATAGAAAAGTTCTGAAACAGGTGTTTCTAGTAAAGGCATTAAAATTTCACACTCTGGGTCACCAAATCTAACATTGTATTCTAAAATAATTGGTTCACCATTTACTACCATTACACCAATAAAAAGTACACCTTCAAATGGTGCACCCTCTTTTTTCATACCCTCTAAAGTTGGTTTAATAACTCTTTCTTCAACTTTTTTATAAATATCATCATTTACTAAAGGTGTTGGAGCATATGCACCCATACCACCAGTATTTGGTCCAGTATCACCATCCCCTACTCTTTTGTGGTCTTGTGCTGCTGGTAAAACCTTATAATTATCACCATCACAAATAGCAAAGATAGATAATTCATATCCATCTAAATACTCTTCTACTACAATAGAAGTTCCTGCATCACCAAAAGATGAACCTGATAACATATCAGATGCAGCTTGTTTTGCTTCATCTTTAGATTGCGCAATAATTACACCTTTTCCTGCACATAAACCATCCGCTTTTACAACAATTGGTTCACTCATTGTATCAATGAAATCATGAGCTTCTTTTTCATTTGTAGTTTCTATAAACGCTGCTGTTGGTATGTTATATTTCTTTAAAATATTTTTCATATAAACTTTAGAACCTTCTAACTGAGCTGCTGCACTACTAGGTCCAAATACAGTCAATCCATGTTCTTTAAATATATCAACAACACCATCTACTAGTGGAGCTTCTGGTCCAACAATTGTTAAATCAATTGCATTTTCTTTTGCCCAAATAGCTAACTCATTATAATCTTTAATATTGATATTCTCTGCAATTTGAGAAGTAGCTCCATTTCCTGGATTAAAATATAATTTATGATTTTCTTCTTCTTTAGAAATAGCAAGTCCTATTGAGTATTCTCTTCCACCACTACCAAGTATTAAAATATTCACTTTGATTTCCCCTAAAAATTATTAAAATACCCAAGTAGTCGTTAACCATCAAACGGCCCACAAAAGCCAACGTTAGCAAATAAGAGTAACATTTCAGGAGCCTAAACGTAATGAAAAGCTGCACACCATGTTATCTACATTATCTACAAAAATATAGTATCGGACCCTCAACGATGGAAATCCCGAGCTACTTAGATATATATTATTTTATCTAATTGTATATGAATTAAACATTAAAGTATGTTATACTGGGCTTCTTTTATAATTATTTTCTTGTATAGAGTTAACAGCATTATCAATCTTATTAAATATCTTTATATTTTTAAATATATTATTTTTATCTAAATCAATCACTCTTTTTTTATCAGAAATTTTTAACAATAAAATCACTTCAATATCTCTATTCTTTAGTCTGGTTAAAACCTCTTCTAACATAAAAATAGCAGAAAGGTCTAATACACTAACTTCTAAGCAGTCTAGTATAATAGTTTTTGTTCTATCTCTTACTTTATCAATTCTTCTATCAAGAATAGAAGCTGTACCAAAAAACAATGAACCTTTTATCTTAATGATTTTAGTTGATTTATCTTCTATATCTATATCAAAACCTGATTCTCTTCTAGGATAAATAGTTTTAATTTTAGTATTTTTAGATACCTTATAAACTGCAATAATTGAAGCAAAAGTAATCCCTACTCCAACTGCCATAATTAAATCCACAAAAACTGTTAATAAAACTACTGTAACCATTACAAGTAAATCTTGTCTTGAAACTTTGTTAATAAGTTTTATAAATTTATAGTCTAAAATATCAAACCCTACTTTTATTAAAATACCTGATAAAACAGCAAGGGGAATACTTGAGGCAAAAGGTGCAAGTACTAGTACGATTAAAAGTAGTGTTAAAGAGTGTACTATTCCTGATATTCTAGTTGTTCCACCACTTTTAATATTTATAACTGTTCGCATTGTAGCACCAGCACCTGGAATTGCACCAAAGAAAGAACAAATTGAGTTACCTATTCCTTGTGCAATAAGCTCTTTATTTGGTCTGTGCTTAGTTTTTGTCATAGAATCAGCAACTAAAGATGTAAGTAAAGAATCTATAGAACCTAACAAAGCTAAAGTTATTGCAAGCGTTATAATAGTACTAAGCTTTAAAATATCAAAACTAAAAGGTAAAACAATATTGGGTAATCCCATAGGAATTTCTCCAATGGTTGTAAGTGAATAGTTCATAAATACAGAGAGCAAAGTTACACAAACTAAAGCTATTAAAGCAGAAGGAACAACTTTTGATATCTTCTTTGGAGTAAAAAACATTATTATTAAAGTTATTGAAGCAATAATAAGAGAATGTAAATCTGCATTATTTATGGTATTTGGTATATTTATAACTGTCTCTATAACAGAACCATAAGAATCAACACCTAAAAAAGAGTTGATTTGTAAAATTATAATTATAATTCCAATACCAGACATAAACCCAGAAATAACAGGATAAGGAATATACTTTATCCATTTTCCTATTTTTACTACACCAAAAGAGATTTGAATTAATCCAGCTAGAAAGATAACGCTAAATACTGATTGCAAGTCATTTTGGAAAGTTACTATAGCGGAAGCTGTAATTACTGTCATTGGTCCTGTTGGACCTGAAATTTGAGTAGAGGTTCCCCCAAAAAGTGAAGCAAAAAAACCTAATATAATTGCTCCATAAAGACCTGCAGTTGCACCTGCACCACTTGCTACACCAAAGGCCAATGCCAATGGTAAAGCAACAATAGCTGCAGTTACACCTCCAAAAAGATCATTTTTAAAAGTGTTTATATTCAAGAAGAACTCCTTATTAGAAAGCTTCTACTTCATCCTCATCTATATCTCTTTGACCTTTTCCTCTTGCAATAATATGAATAGGAGTTCCTTCAAAGTTTATATTTTTTCTTAAAAAATTAATTAAATATCGTTTATATGAAAAATGTAGTAGTCTTGGTTTGTTCATGATAAGTGCAATTCTTGGAGGCTTAACCTCAAATTGAGTTGTATAATATATTCTTAAGTATGCACCGTTAGGACTAGGAAGAGCATGTCTAATTACAGCTTCCTCAATTGTTTTATTTAATACTGATGTTGGAATTCTTTGCGCATAGTTTTCATAAATTTCTATAATTTTATCTTTTAATCTATCAATACTTCTTCCTGTTTTAGCAGAAACAGCAATAATAGGAGCATAATATAAAAATTTAAATTTTGAACGAATTTTATCTTCAAGTTTTTTGAAGGAATCCATGTTTTCATCCCATTTATTTAAAACAATTATTGTTCCTAATCCATAAGTATCTACTAAACCAGCAATTTTTTCATCTAAATCAACTAATTCTGAAGAAGCATCTAAAACTAAAAGTGCTAAATTAGCTTTTTCTAACATTTGAGTAGTTCTATTTAAAGCATATTTTTCAATACCTTCTATTTTACCTCTTCTTCTAAGACCTGCTGTATCAACAAAAGTAATATGTTTATCTTTATAATCAAAAGATTCATCAACAGGGTCAATTGTAGTTCCTGCAATAGGAGAAACTACTGATCTTTCTTCTCCTACAAGGGCATTTAAAATTGAAGATTTACCTACATTAACTCTTCCAATAATAGCAACTTTTACTTCACCATCGTCTAATTGTGCAGTTTCATTAATATCTTCAACTGGGTCTAAAAACTCTTCTATTGAAAGGTCTTCTTCTATTTCACTATTTATGATAATTTCTTCTTCAACTTTTCTTGCAGGAAGTCTATTTGCGATCCACTCAAATAAGCTTTTTGTTCCTCTATTATGAGAAACAGAAACCCCAAAAAGATTATCATCATCTATTCCAAACTCATAGAAGTTCCATAACCTTTCCTTCTCTTTATCATTATCAATCTTATTCACAACTAATGCAAGTTGTTTTCCTAAGTCTTGAAGCTCATAAAATAGTTCTTTATCCTTTTCATCAGGTAATCTTTTACCATCAACCATAAAAAGTATTATATCAGCCTCTTTTGCACACTCTATGGCTTTTCTTTTAACGTTACTGAAAATTGCATCATTAGTTTCATCAATTCCACCAGTATCAAGCATTAAAGCATCTTTTTCTAAGATTTCCACTTCATGTCTTCTAATATCTCTTGTAGTACCAGCCATATCAGAAACAATAGCTATTCTTTCTTTTGCGATTCTGTTAAACAGTGATGATTTACCTACATTTGGTTGACCAACTAAAGCAATCTTTTTAAGTTTTTTATCCATATAGTCTTTATATCCTTTAAAAATAAAAAAGGCATTAGCAAAATGCTAATACCTTAAGTTAGTAAAATTAGATTATATCTTAATATAATCCAAATTTACCTTCGTCTTTTGATTTATATAATACTCTCATATTATCATCTTTATCATAGAATACTTTGAATAAGGCATCAGACTCTTTTAAGTCTTTTAATGCTTCTTCAATATCTAGAGGTTTATAAGATGCAAGTCTTACAGGGAAAACTTCTGAATCTAATTTATCTAGTTCATTAGCAATTTGGTCTTCAATTTCTTGAGAAACCACTTCTGTAAGTTTAGTTGCTTTATGACCAGTAATTTTATCATGATGTCTTCTTAAAACTTTTGATACTCTATCTACAGCAATATCAACCGCTGCATATAAATCTTTATCTTTTTGTTTTACAACTACAGTATCTAAATGTGCAATATTTAAAGTGAATTCAAAAGTAAAAGCTTTTCTACCATTTTTTTCTTCTTGTGCAATAATTGCATTAACAGATATAATATCTAAATTATATTTTTTGAAAATTTCTATTGAGCTATTAACGTAATCTTTAATTGGCTCTGTTAATTCTATGTGTCTTCCTACAATACTTGTATTCATAACATACTCCTTTGCTTTATAATTATAATTATTTTAGCACAAAATATATAAAAACAGCATTTATAATACAAGATTAATAGATTAAATTAATATTTCTCTGTTACCTTTAGCATTTGCTTCACTTAAAACACCTGTTTGCTCTAATTGTTCCACAATTGTAGCTGCTCTGTTATACCCAATTCTTAGTTTTCTTTGAATGTAAGAGATTGATGTTTTTTTATCATTTAAGACAACTAATTTAGCATCTTCATAAAGTTCATCTAATTCTCCAAGTTCAACACCAGTTGCACCTGCAATAGCTGAAGAATTTCTATCTTTTACAAAGTTCATATCATATTCTACTTCTCTTTGATATTTTAAGAAGTCAACTACTGCTTCAATTTCATCTTCTTTTGACCAAGGTGCATGAATTCTAACTATATTAGAAGTTCCAGGAGGAGTAAATAGCATATCACCTCGTCCTAGAAGCGATTCTGCACCCATTGAATCTAAAATAATTTTTGAATCTACTTTTTGACCTACTTTATAAGATAATCTACTTGGTAAATTTGCTTTAATAAGTCCTGTTACAACGTCAACTGAAGGTCTTTGTGTAGCAACTATTAAGTGAATACCTGAAGCTCTTGCCATTTGAGCAAGTCTTGCAATAGAGTGCTCTACATCTTTTCCACTTGTCATCATTAAATCAGCTAACTCATCAATAACTACAACAATATAAGGAATTTTATCATAACCTTCTTTTTTTGCTTTTTCATTATAGTTTTCAATGTTTTTAGTTTTTGTTTGAGACATTAGTGTATATCTTCTTTCCATCTCTGCAACCATATTTGATAAAGCATTAATTGCATCTGTTGGTTTTGTAATAACAGGAGTTAAAAGATGAGGAATATCATTATACATTGAAAACTCAAGCATCTTAGGGTCAATCATTACAAGTCTAAGGTTATCTGGAGAGTTTTTATACAATAATGATAAAATCATTGCATTTATACCAACTGATTTACCAGACCCAGTAGTTCCTGCTATAAGTAGGTGTGGTAACTTTTTTAAGTCAGTTATAAATGGTTTTCCAACAATATCTTTACCTAAAATCATAGTTAAAGGTGATTTTGAATTTTGGAAGATTTCACTTTCTAAAAGTTCTCTAATAAAAATTGTTTGCATATCTTCATTAGGAACTTCAATACCAACAACATCTTTCCCTGGAATTGGAGCTTGAATTCTTATTGTTTGAGCTTTTAATGCCATTGCTAAATCATCTTGAAGATTTAATATCTTAGAAACTTTTACATTTGGAGCTGGTTTAAACTCAAAAGTTGTAACAACTGGCCCTGTATAAGTTCTAACTACGTCCCCTTCAATCTTAAACATTAAAAGTTTTTCTAATAAGTCTTCAATCTTTTGATCAATTACACCCTCTGATACTTTTGATTTTTTATCTTTTGGTGCATTTTGGAAAAATTTACTTGGTGGCAATTCAAAATCTTTTGGTTTTTCCATTTTCCCTAATTCAATATCTTCTAAAAGCTTTTTGTTTTCTTCTAATTCATCTACAATAATCCCGTGAGAAGTACTATCTTCCACTATTGCAATATCTGAAATTTCCTCTTCATCTGAAGAGATTTTTATCTCTCTTACATCTTCATTATTTAGCTCTTCTTGGTCTAATGAGATAATATTTAAATCATCAACTTTTATATCTGTAATACTTTCTGCACTATCATCAATTACAATTTGAGGTATTTCTTCCTCTTCTTGAGCAGAAACTTTTTCTTCTTTTACAGAAGTCTGTTTTCTTTCTCTTTTCTCTTTTTTTCTACTAGCTATTCTTTTAGGTTTAGATGAAGTATCTACCTTTTTAAAACTTGGAGTAATTTTTTGCATATCAATATTAAAACTCATATCTTCAAAAAGAATTAAAAAAGATATTACAAAGCCTATACTAACAAATATCCAAAGACCAGCAACCCCAATAAATGGCATCATTGAATCAACTACATAATCACCTATTTCACCACTTAATTTTCCATCTACAACTAAAGATTGGAAAGTTAAAAGAGTTATTAATAATAAAAAAATTGAAACAGTTTTTATAGAAAAATCATTCCAATCAAAATTTTCTTTAAAGTTTATAATATAAAGTGGCACTAATAATAGTAATAAATACCCATATGATAAAAATCCAAAATTTGTATGTGAAAAGTTAGCAAATACAGAACCTATTTGCCCTACACTACTTTTATCAGATATGAAAGTTGCATATTCAAAATATACAATTAAAAAAAGTATGATTAGTGAAAAAATTTTCTTTAAAATTTTAAAGCCTTTATTTTAATAATTTTGCAATTCTACTTTGTAATTTTAACCATTGTCTATGTTCAAATAATGGGAATCCTGCCCATTGTTTCTTTGGTTCAGTAATAGACTTAGTTACACCACCACGTGCTGCAATAGTTGTAAAAGGTGCTATTTCAAGATGTCCTGCAGTAGCACTTTGTCCACCCATAATTACAAACTCATTTAAAGTAGTTGAACCTGAAAGTCCTACTTGGCCTGTTAAAATACAACCATCTTTTAAAACACAGTTATGAGCAATATGAACTAAATTGTCAATTCTAACACCATTTCCAATAATTGTTGAATTAAATGCTGCTCTATCGATACAACAATTTGAACCAATTTCTACATCATTGCCTATTGTTACATTACCATTTTGATAAATTTTAATATATTTTCCAGTTTTAGTATGTGCAAATCCAAAACCATCACTTCCAATAACAGTTCCAGCATGGATTATACAATCATTACCAATAGTACAATCTCTATAAACTGACACATTAGGATAAATAATAGTATTATCTTTAATAGTTACATTATCACCAATAAAACTTCCAGACATTATTGTACAGTTTTTACCAATTTTAGAGTCTTTACCAAGATAAACGTTTGACATAATATTTGTATTATCGCCAATAACACAATCATTTCCTTGGGTTTCTACTACCTTAGGTGCAAAAAACTTACTTAATCTTGCTAAAGTTAAGTAAGGTTCTTCACAAATAATTGCAATTGTATTTTCTGGAACATTTTCTTTAAACTCTTCTTTTACTAAAACAGCTCCTGCTTTAGTTTTTGATAAATCTTTTACATATTTTTTATTTTCTAAAAAAGAGATTTCATTTTCACTTGCATCTAAAAGTGTATTTAAGCCTGAAACCTCTGTCTTAGCATCTAAACTAATATCTATTTTTTCTAATATATCAGATAAAATCAAATCTTTTCCTATCTTTCCATTGCTACAACACCACTTTTTACTACTTCTAGTGGTTTGTATTTATTCATAATATTTGTAAAATTAGCAATTCTACTTGGAGCATCCGTTGCAGAAATAACAATTGCATCATGTGTAACATTTTGGATATGTCCATTATATGCTCTTGCAATGACTTCAATATCGCTAAGAGGTTGCTCAATTGGTATTTTAATTAAAACTGTCTCTTTTTCAATAACATTTTGATGCTCATTTACTTTTAAAACAGGAATTAATTTATTTAATTGCTTAACAATTTGATCAATAACTCTTTTATCACCAGTTGTAACAATAGTCATTCTAGAGTACTTTGAACCAGTCATTGGTGCAACTGTTAAAGAATCAATATTATAACCACGTGCTGAAAAAAGCCCTACAATTCTTGATAAAACATTGTGTTCATTGATAACAATTACTGAGATAACCTGCCTTGTTGTTTCTGAATCATAATAGTGATTAAAATTATTCATTGCTATCTCCTAATAAAGTCATTTCATTTAATGCGTGTCCATTTGGAACCATTGGTAATACAATTTCGTCTCTAGCTACAATAACATCAATCATTGCAGGCTTTTTCTTTTCTACTGCATCTTTTAAAGCTTCTTCAAACTCTTTTTTCGTAGTTACTCTATATCCTATTCCACCAAATGATTCAACTAACATTTTAAAGTCAGGCTGTGCACTTAAATCTGTTTCAGATAATCTATTTTCATAGAATAGTGTTTGCCATTGTCTTACCATTCCAAGATAGTTATTATTAAGAATAATATTAATAACTGGTAAATTATACTCAACGCAAGTCATTAACTCTTGAATATTCATTAAAATTGAACCATCTCCAGTGAAGTTAATAGATACTTTATCAGGATTACCTCTGGCAACTCCCATAGCTCCCGGAAGACCAAATCCCATAGTTCCTAAACCACCTGATGTATTCCATTGTCTTGGATAAGAGAATGGATAAAATTGTGCTGTCCACATTTGGTGTTGCCCAACATCTGTAGAGATAATTGCATTTTCACCTAAAATTTGTCCAACTCTTTCAATTGCCCATTGTGGCTTAATAACTGCATCAGAATCTTGATATCTTAATGGTTCTTTTTCTTTATAATCTCTTAATAAAGAAACCCAATTAGTATATTCATTAAACTCCATACTTTTTGCAGCTTCAATCATACCTTCAACTGTTACTTTTAAATCTCCAACAATTGGAAAATTCGTATCAACTAGTTTACCAATAGAAGTTGGGTCAACATCAACATGAATTACTTTTGCTTTTTTAGCAAACTCATCAAGTCTTCCTGTAACCCTATCATCAAATCTTGCACCTAAAGAGATAATACAATCAGTGTCATGAGCTGCCATATTAGCTGCAAATTCACCGTGCATACCTAACATACCCATAAATAATTCATTGTCATCACCCATAACACCTCTAGCCATAAGTGTTTCAACAACTGGGATATTTGCCATTTTTGCAAACTCTCTAATTTCATAAGCACAATTTGCTAAGATTGCTCCACCACCAACGTATAATAAAGGCTTTTTAGATTTTGCAATTGCATCCATTGCCTTTTTTAGTTGTCTTTTGTTGTAATTAACAGTAGGTTTATATGTTGGAATATCAACCTCTTTAGGATATTCAAAGTTAGCTACTTCAGCTGTAATATCTTTAGGAATATCAATATGGACAGGACCAGGTCTCCCCGTTGCTGCTATATGAAATGCCTCTTTTATAATTCTTGGTAAATCTTTAATATCATTTACTAGATAGTTATGTTTTGTACATGGTCTACTAATACCAACTGCATCTATTTCTTGAAATCCATCTGTTCCTATGATAGTTGTAGGAACTTGTCCTGAAATAACAACCATTGGAACTGAATCCATATATGCATCTGCTAGTCCTGTTACTGCGTTAGTAAAACCTGGTCCACTTGTTACAATAGCAACACCTACTTTACCAGTAGATTTAGCAAAACCTTCAGCAGCATGTATTGCTGCTTGCTCATGTCTAGTTAATATATGTTGAAAAAAACTCTGCTTATAAATTTCGTCATAGACATTCATAATAGCGCCACCAGGGTAACCAAATACTACATCTACCCCTTCCTCTTTTAATGATTCCGTAACCATTTTTGCGCCAGTTATTCTCATTGCCTTTTCCTTTTATAAAATAATCAAAGATTATACAGAAGTATTGATTAATAGCAGTTTAATAAGCAATTTTATGATAAATTTTAAATTTAGCTTATATTTATTATTTTTTAGCTAAAATGTATAATAATTAATCTACTATAAGAGGTTTTAATGGATATTAATAATGTAAATAATAATATTGCTTCATTAAATAGTTCTTCGGACTATCAACTTAATAAAACTAATAGTTCCTCAAAAATTCAAGATAATAGTAGTGATTTTCTACATCTTACAATTAATGAATACAATCAAAAAAGAGACGAGCTTTCAGAGTCTTTACAATCATTTAATACAGGTATTGCTATTACAAAAGTAGCAGAAAATGGATTAAATAAACAAGAAGAAATATTAAATAATATTCAAGATAAACTTAACTCTTTAGATGAAAATATTCAAAACAAAAATGAAATAAAAAATGATTTAAATAAAGAGCTTATGAATTTTAAAGAAGAAGCTTTTCAAACAAAATATCAAAGAGAAAACCTAATTGCAATTGATGATTATGAAGAGAATTTATCAGTTACTGTTTCTACTAAAGAAGCTTATCACTCAATAGATAAGCCAAATACTCCTCAAATAGCAAACTCTCTTGCGCAAGAGTTTAGTAGAAATGATTTTAATAATGAAGATTCATTAAATATTACAAAAGAACAAGTTGCCTTAGCACAAAAAGAGATTCAAGGATACAAAACTCAGTTTAATGACTTAGGTGAGAAACTAGAATCAAGTGCAAGAAGTTCTATTTCTACGCAAGTAGAGTTATCTAAACTTAATATGCAAAACTTAAAAAGTGGTGTAGAAATAAATTTTGGAAAAGAGATGAATGATTTTTCTAAAACAAATATCACTTCTAATATGGGTTATTTAGCTGCTTCACAAGCAAATATTATGCAAGAGCAAAGTGTAAGGCTATTATCTAAGTAGACAAGAGTTAATAGCTACACCCTCTCTTAAACCATCATCTAAAACTATTGATTCTTTTTTATCTAACACTTCAAAAATAGTTTTATAAATATAAACACCAACTTCAATAAATTCAACTCTACCTTTTCCTACAAGTTTAGTAATTGTAGAAGTTGAAGAGTTTTTAAAAAGTTCTAAACACTCATCTAAATCTTTTATTTTAATTTTTGTACCATTAACAGCATCTTTATCATAGTGAAAGAAGTCTTGTCCTAATTTTATTGCTGCAATTGTAGTTGGAGTTCCAGCCGTTGCAACAAAAGTAAACTCTTTTGTATCAATACTATTTTCTTCTAAAAAGTTTTTTATATCTTTTTTATTTTTTTGTAACTCTTTATATAAGTCATCACAGTTTTCATGTCTTTGTGTTAAAGTAACAATACCAAAATTAAAGCTATGAGAAATAAAATCCTCATCGTTATTTACAATGATTTCGGTAGAACCTCCACCAATATCAAGTAAAATAAACTTTGAAGAGTTGATTTTTTCTCTTTTTAAAGCATATTTAACAGCTAAAAGTGTAAGTCTAGCTTCTTCTTTTCCATCGATTATTTTAAAGCTTGCTCCTGTTTGCTCTTTAAAATATGATAAAACTTCTGAAGAGTTCTTTGCAAGTCTCATAGCAGCAGTAGTAACGCAAATAGCTTTACTTGGTTCATAATTAAGTTTTTTACACGAAGCTTCAATTGCCAAAACAACTCTTTGTTGAGCCTCTTTTGAAATGCAGTTTGTCTCATTTAAACCATCAGCCATTCCTACAACTTCATTGTATTCACCAATAACTTTATTATTTAAGCAATCGTAGATTAAGACTCTAAAAGAGTTAGAGCCTAAATCAATAGCGGTAACTTGACTCATTTATGGATGTCTGATTTTAAGTTTTGAATTTAGTAGGAATCCAATGATAATCATTGAAATTAAAACAATATTTTCATTTATAAGCCCAGTTAACCATACTAAATAAACAACCCATAATAAAATTGCACCTAGTGGTGTTGGAACTCCAATAAAATATTTTTCAACCTCACCTTCTTGGGCATTAATATTAAACTGAATTAATCTTCTAAGACCAGAAATTACATAATAAATAAAAGCAAATGCAACTAAAGGTGTATAAAGCATTAATTCTTTGCCGTCTATTACTGCAAAAAAGATGAACATAGTTGGAACTATTACAAATGATAAAAAGTCCGCAAAAGAGTCTAATTGAATACCAAACTCTGTAGATAAATTATATTTTCTTGCGATTTTACCATCCACAATATCAAAAGCACCCGCAAGCCATGCGAAAAGTGCAGCCGCAAAAAAATTATTATGTGTTAGATAATAAATTGCTAACATACCAGCGGCAATATTAAAAAAAGTTGCTAGGTTAGCTAAATTAAAATGACTATTTTTATTAAATAGAAACGTCAATTATTCTCCTTCGTTATGAATAGTAAACTGATTTCTACCATTCTCTTTTGATTTGTATAAACACTCATCAGCTATTTTATAAAGCTTGTTACAAGATGTGTATGAATAGGGTTGATAAATAACAGCCCCTATAGATATTGTAACGACATTTGCAATCTTACTATTTTTATGCTCAATATTTAATGATTGTATATTATTATTTACATCTTTTAGGCACTCTTTTAGAGTTTTTTCATCAATATCGAATAAAATTACTCCAAACTCTTCACCACCTAACCTAAATACATACTCGTAATCTTTATTAAAGTATTCCTTGAGCTCTTTTGCTACAGCTTTTAAAGTTTCATCGCCTAAGTCATGTCCATAGGTGTCATTGTACTGTTTAAAAAAGTCAATATCAAGCATTACAAAAGCAGTATGCCAAGAGTTTTGGTTTGAAATAAAGGGCATATTATCAAATATTTTATCAAAATACTTTCTATTATATAACTTTGTCATAGAATCAGTAATTGAATCTAATGCATATTTTTTAGTAAGTATTTTTAATTGATTGTCTTTTTTTATAATAGAATAAATAATAAAAGATATAAAAATAAAAGAGACTACAATTAATGCAATCATATTATAAAATAAGTACTCTTTCATTGATGAATACTCTTTTAAGAACTCTACTCTTTTTTTATAAGCAATCTTTTTTTCATATTCTTTTAAAAAGTCAATTCTTTTTATTACTTTTTTATATGTTGAGATTTTAGTTTTATAAGATAAAGAGCTATTAACAGACTTATTTATTTTACTAATAACTTTTCTTTCTTCAATATCTTTGTAAGAGTTATTATAATAATCCCAATCTTTTTTTATAGATTTAAAATATGGTTCTCTTTTACATTTTTTGTATGTTCTCATACATTTAATTAAGTCATCATAATTTTCTTCTATACTATGAAGTTTTAGTACAGGCATATAATTTCCAAAATAAATATAATCAATTTGTTTTTTTAGTTTGTCAATCTGAGAATTAAACATAAAACTAGAAGTAAATAAAGAAGCTAAAATAATGAAGCTAAGAACACCTAATTTAAAACTAACACTTTTATAAAACTCTTTTTTCATATTAAAATTATATCTAATAAGTATTAAAAATGCTTATAAATTAACTTAACTTATTCTTAATTATCTTTTAGATACAATCGCGATTTTAATAAGAAAGGTTTTATTTTGTTGAATATCAAAGATACAATAATTGGTAAATCAGTCAAAAGTGATGTCTTATCAGGAATAGTTGTTGCAGTTGCTTTAGTTCCAGAAGCTATTGCATTTTCAATTATTGCTGGTGTATCACCTTTAGTTGGTTTATATACAGCATTTATTTTAGGACTGATTACTGCATTAGTTGGTGGTAAAGCAGGAATGATTTCTGGTGCAACAGGAGCAATTGCAGTTGTTTTAGTTGGATTAGGAGTTAAAGTTAAAGAGTCTATTCCAGAGAACTTATTAGCACAATTAACTGCAAATGGAGAACTTTCTACTTATATTTTACAGTATATTTTATTAGCTACTATTCTTGCAGGTATTTTTCAAGTTTTAATTGGTGTTTTTAAACTTGGAAAGTTAATTAGATTAGTTCCTCAACCAGCAATGTATGGATTTGTAAATGGTCTTGCAATTGTAATTGCACTTGCTCAATTTCCACTATTTAAAGGTGAAAGTTGGATAATGTACGCACTTGTTGCTCTTACAATGGTTATTGTTAAATTTTTCCCAAAAGTATCAACAGCAGTTCCATCAGGTCTTGTTGCTATTGTTGTTATTTCAGCAGTTGTTATAGGAATGGACTTAGATACAAAAAGAGTTGGTGATTTAGCTGATATTTCAGGAAACTTACCATCATTTGCCCTACCAACATTACATATTGATATGGATTCTGTATTAATGGTTCTTCCATACTCTGTTTTAGTTGCACTTGTTGGTTTAATCGAGTCACTTTTAACTCTTTCAGTTTTAGATGAAATGGGTGGTAAAAGAGGAAGTGGAAATCAAGAGTGTATTGCACAAGGTGCAGGAAATATTACTTGTGGTTTCTTTGGTGGTATGGCAGGTTGTGCAATGATTGGACAATCTATTATTAATTTCTCAAATGGTGGTTGGGGAAGACTTTCAGGTATCACTGCTGCTATTTTACTTATCTCTTTTGTTGTTGCTTTAAGTCCATATATTGCATTGATTCCTGTAGCTGTTTTAGTAGGAATTATGTTTATGGTTTCTATTGGTACTTTTGAGTGGGAAAGTGGAAATAGAATTAGATTTATGCCAAACTCAGATAAGTTTGTTTTAGTTGCTGTAACAGTTATAACTATCTTTGCAGACTTAGCAATTGCCGTTATTACAGGTATTATTATCTCAGCATTAGTATTTGCATGGAATCACTCAAAAGTAAGATCTAGAACTTACAGAGAAGATGATAATACAAAAGTTTATGAGTTTGATGGACCATTATTCTTTGGTTCTACAACTTCATTCTTTGAACTTTTTGATACAAAACATGACCCAGATAATATTATTCTTGACTTTAGAGATGCAAGAGTAATGGATATTTCAGGAGTTGAAGCAATTGATAATATCACTAAAAAATATGCCGAGATAGGTAAGAAACTTACAATTAGACACTTAAGTGAAGATTGTAAAAAAATTCTTAAGGATGCAGGACCATTTTGTACTTATGAAGAAGATGATCCTAACTATAAAGTAGCTATTAACTATTAAGCTAAAAAACTTTACTTTTTTAAAGCAATTAGATAAAATTGTTTTAATATAAAAGGTTTAACATGGAAGTAAATGCATATTCTCAATCAGCATCGTCTATATACCAAGAGTTAGCTCAGAAAAGAACTGAGCTTGCTAATATTGACAAAAGAGAAGTAGAAAAAGCTGCTTCAGATGAGTATGATAAAACTAATGCCTCTAGCGAAAAGTTTGATAAACAAGACTATGATAGAGTTTTAGATAAATATAAAGATTTAGATGCCCAAGTTAAAACCCATGAGCAAGCCCATGCTGCAAATGGAACTACAACGGCTCCAATTCAATATAACTACCATGTTGGACCAGATGGAAAACTTTATGCAAATGGTGGTTCAGTAAGACTTGATACTTCAATTCCAGAAGATGAAGCAGCTGCAAATGCAAAGTTAGAAGAACTAAAAAGTGCTTCAAGTGCACCAAATGAGTTAAGTTCGGCTGATGCACAAATTGCAAGAATTGCAAATTTAAACAGAATGTTACTGCAATCTCAAGAAGATGCTTAAGGAGTAAATTATGAGAATTGATAGCAATTTAAATGGAATGCTTGCAGCACAAATGCAAGTAAATGAAACAGCAGAAAAACTATCAACTATTGCACAAGTAGTAGGTGATCCAGAAAATATGGAAGTTACAGCAGATATGATTGATGCAATTGCTGGTAATATTCCTCAAATAATTGCTTATGAAGCAAGTGCAAAAGGTATTGAAATGCAACAGGCTGTTGCAGATACACTTCTTAATTTAAAGGCATAATACAATCAGTTTATAAGTTTTAAAACTTATAAACTAATCTAGCTCCAATTAAATCAATACCTGAATTCTTATTGTTTATATTTGCATTAGAATAATGAGTATACTTTAATGTTACGTCTAAACTATCTGTAAATCTATAACCAAAACCTGCACTCTCTTTAAATTGAAAATATGTACCATATTCCTCATTATCTAAATGTTTTTGAGAAAAATAAGCAACACCTAGACCTAATTCAAAATAAATCTTTTCATTAAAAAAATAATTTAACATTGGTTGAGTACTTAGAATAACCATATCATCTTTTTTAGCTTCTGCATCTTGAAATGTAAATTCCCAACTCAAGTTCGTGTCTTTAATAATTTCATAATTAATATCTTTGATTACAGATATTCCATAAATATCAATATCATGATTAGAAGTTCCATATTCTAATGCAACTTTATCAAAAGAATATAAACTACTTATGAATAAGAATAAAATTAAAGTAAGTTTTTTCATATTATCTCCTTTTAAAGGAAATATTATAAATAATTTATAATTAAACTAGAATAAATATTACATTTTATAAACTAACTATTAGTTTTTATAAACTGTTGTAGTTCCTTTAACTGAGTTTCATTAAAAACTTTAATTCCATTCTCATTTAAAAGTCTCGCAGTTAAACCTTGAGCTTCTATTAAATTATCTGAAAAAGTACCATCATAAATTTTAGTATTTCCACATGATGGAGATTTTGATTTTAATAATGCAACTTTAATACCCTCTTCTTGGCAAAGCTCTAAAGCTTTTTTAGCCCCAAGTAAAAAATTTATAGTTACATCTTCTTTATTTATAGTTTCAACTTTAAAAGGCTTTTCTACACTTGTAATCTCTGCTGGTTCTCTGGGAGTAGATAACCCACCTTTTACTTCTGGGCATAAAGAGTAAACTTCATTATCACATAAAATATCCATAAATAGTTCTTTTGAAGAAAAAGAAAAGTTTGGATTAAATGCTACAGAAGAGTTTCCCCCATCATACCTTACATCTTCACCTAAAAGGCAAGAAGAGACCAATAACTTCATATATTAGTCTCTGTCCAGTAATTCTTTATCAAAGAATGTTGAAGTTTGGATATTTTTAAATGCTGATTTCATAGATACAAACATTTGAGGGTTTTCTTCTTCCATTTTTTCTAGAAGTTCTTTTGTTGATTGTCTAGCATGTGGCATCTTAATATCAAATCTCATTGCAGGACAAGCTTCATCTCCAATAACTGAGATTTCATTAGTTTGAGCAAAAGCTCTTAACTGTCTCTCTCTACAGAAGATTAATGGTCTAATAACTTGTAACCCATTTTCTGCTTTATAAATTGGAGGCATTGATCTTAATGCACCATTATATAAGAAATTCATAAAGAATGATTCCATTGCATCATCAAGATGATGACCCAGTGCTACTTTATTAAACCCTTGCTCTTGTGCAGTTGAATAAAGATATCCTCTTCTCATTCTAGAGAAAAAAGAACAAAAAGATGAGTTCTTTCTAATCTTATCTTTTGATAATTCAAAGATTTCTGTATCAATAATCTCATGCTCAATTCCATGTTCTTTACAGTGGTCAGCTAAAAATTGAACTTGCTCACCCATTCCATATGTAACTGTTACGGCTTTAAATTCAAAATCAAAAGGAGTAACTCTTTTTAGGTGATTTAAAGCATGAATTAAAGTTGTAGAGTCTTTCCCACCAGAAAAACCAACAAGTACTTTATCTCCTTCTTGAATCAATCCGTATTCTGCATTTGTTCTTCCAACTAAACTTGAAATTTTTTTACTTAAGTTTACCAAAATATCTTTCCTAACTATATTTTTCGCGATTATAACAAAAAAAACTAAATTAACTGCTTTTTTAGATAATTACACTATAATTTCTTTTTTAATTTTACTAGAAAGACTAATTTAATGACACAAGAAGAGATAAAAGAGTTTAAAGACACAATAGCAAAATCTATAATTCCTATTGTACAAAATATGACAGAGGAACAAATAAGAGAGATTATAAATCTAGTAGAAAAAGAGCATGAAGATTTACCTGAAGGTTTTGGTAATATGCTTTATGAACAAATCTTAATTATGAAATATAATGGAAGATACTAAAGTATCTTCTTACACATTTTCCTTAGCTTAAATTAAATTCTTTACTATTTTTTTAGATAGTTATACTATAATCATGCTTTTCATAAACATTTGAAAGGATTAAATAATGAAAAAACTTTTTTTTAACACCCTATTCTATTCAATCTTAACTATTACGCTTATTGCTTGTTCAACTACAAATAAAAATGAACAAATTGTTCCACAAAAAGTTGAAAAAGAAAAGCCTAAAGAAAAAATTATAATAAAAGAAAAGATTGTATATAAAGAGAAAAAGGTTCCTATTTATATCACAAAAGAACCAAAAGAAAAAGACTCTAAAATAATTCTAGGTAACTATGAATATGCTTATATACCTTCTGAAAAATTAAAGTTAAAAGCTAAAGTTGATACAGGTGCAACTACTACTTCTGTACATGCTACAAATATCAAAGCCTTTGAAAGAGATGGAAAAAAATGGGTTAAATTTTCTTTAAATGATGAAAAAGGAAAATCCATAGAAAAAGCCCTACCTATTAGTAGAGTTGTTTATATAAAAAGGCATGGAGCAAAAAATCAAAAGAGATATGTTGTAAAGATGAGAATAAATGTTGCAAAAAGTAGTCAATTAATAGATGTAACATTAACAGATAGAAGTAAATTCTCATATCCTGTACTTATAGGGAAAAATTTCTTAACAGGTTTAATTTTAGTTGACGTATCTAAAAAATATACTCAAGAACCAATTACAAATAACAAATAAAGAGTATAAATGACATCAAGAAATCAAATACTACTATTTTCTATAGTTTTAATCCTTACATCTATTGCTTTAATGAGCTACAAAATTAAAGTACTTAACTTTCCTCTATTTCAAGAAGAAACAACAAATATTTGGAATATTGAAGCTAAAATCACCTTTGATAGCAAAAAGAACCAAAGTGCATTGGTATCTATGATTCTTCCAAAAAAACAAGATGGAATAATTATTGTAAATGAAGAATCAAGTTCAGCTGATTATGGTTTTACAAAAAGAAAACTAAATACTGTAGATAAAGGTATTTGGTCTAAAAGGGAAATAGAAGGAAGTCAAGTTATTTATTATTCAATAGATATTATTAAAGATAAATACTATAAAGCTAACCTTGAAGAAGAACCAATTGAATTAGAAAAAATGGAAGTACCTTCTGTAATGGTTCAAGCAGCTAATTCTTTATTAAATAAGATATATGACAAAAGTTCTGATGCTGTAACTTTTACTTCTTTATTAATAAAAGAGTTTAACTTAGTACAACCTTCTCAAGCTGCAAAAATGATAAAAAATAATTATATGAAAAAAGCAACAGATAAAAGAGATGCCTTAGTTCAATTATTAAACAAAATGCAGTACAAAGTTAGAACTATTGGTGCTTTATACTTAGAAGACAAACAAAGAAATGTAGCTTTAACTCCTATGTTAGAAGTTTTTCATAAAAATAAGTGGTATCTATTTGATATAAATAATGGACTAATTGAAAATAGTAGTGAAATTTTTATTTGGCAAAGAGGTTCACAATTTTTATTAGAAGCAGAAGGAGTAAAAAACTCTGATGTAAGATTTTCTGTAACAAGAAATATTGTTCCTGCTAGAACTGCTGCTTTATCAAAGGACTTGAAAAAACAAAGTACAAGTACTCTTCTAGACTTTTCTTTATTTACATTACCAAATGAGTCGCAAAATACTTTTAAACTATTGCTTTTAGTGCCATTAGGAGCTTTAGTAGTTGTTATAATGAGAGTTATAGTTGGACTTAAGACCTCTGGTACATTTATGCCTATTTTATTATCTATGGCATTTATTGAGACAAGTTTATTACCAGGAATTGTACTATTTATTTTAGTTGTAACTATGGGATTAGTAGTAAGGTCATATCTATCCCACTTAAACTTGCTATTAGTAGCTAGAATCTCTTCTGTATTAATTGTGGTTGTAGGAATCATGGCTTTTGTTGCAATTTTATCTCAAAAGTTAGAACTTCAATATGCTACTAGTATTACTTTCTTCCCTATTATTATCTTAGCTTGGACTATTGAAAGAATGTCAATTATTTGGGAAGAAGATGGTTCTAAAGAGGTATTCTTACAAGGTAGTGGTTCTTTAATTGTTGCAATTATTGCTTACTTTGCTATGACAAACTCTGTGTTAAGCTTTATAACTTTTAACTTTCCAGAGGTTTTATTAGCAGTTCTTGGATTAATCATACTACTTGGAAGATATAGTGGATATAGATTAAGCGAGCTTTATAGATTTAAATCAATGGTAAAATAAATATGTTTGCAAATCCATTTAAACTAAAAAAGCTTGGTATTTTAGGTATGAATGATAGAAATATCAACTATATAGGAAGACATAATGAAAGAAAAAACTTTCCTTTAGTAGATGATAAACTAAAAACAAAAAAACTTGCTCAAAAACATGGAATTTCAGTTCCTGAATTACTTGGATATATACAATATCAAGTAGAGATAAATCATTTTGAAGACTATATAAAGAATCAAGATGGCTTTGTTATAAAGCCATCACAAGGAAGTGGTGGAAAAGGTATTCTTGTTATTTTAAAAAGGGAAAAAGACAAGTTTATTAAACCTAGTGGTGAAGCTTTAAATTATCACGATGTAAAAAGACATATTTCAAATATTTTAAGCGGTCTATATTCATTAGGTGGTAAAAATGATGTTGCTGTATTTGAAAAGTTAGTAGACTTTGATGATGCCTTTGATGGTTTTAGTTATGAAGGTGTTCCTGATGTAAGAGTAATTGTATATAAAGGCTTTCCTACTTTAGCTATGATGAGGTTATCTACATCAAATAGTGATGGTAAAGCAAATTTACATCAAGGAGCAGTTGGAGTTGGTATTGATATTAGAACAGGAAAAGCTTTAAATGCTGTTCAATTTGATAGACCAATTAAAGTCCATCCTGATACAAACAAAGACTTAAAAGAGCTTATGGTTCCTTTCTGGGATGAAATACTTCATTTATCAGCAAGATGCTATGAAATGACAGATATGGGCTATTTAGGTGCAGATATAGTTATTGATAAAAATTTAGGTCCTTTAGTGTTAGAACTAAATGCAAGACCAGGATTAGCTATACAAATTGCAAATGATACTGGTGCTTTAAAAAGATTTAATTTAATTGATAGTTTAAAAGATATAAATAAAAGTTTGGAAGAAAAGATTACCTTTTCAAAAGAAAACTTCTAAAAAGAAGAGATAATCTCTTCTTTTTAGTTTTCTAACTCTCTTGCTCCAATATTTCCATATCTATGATATGAATGTGAAACAGACTGCTCTTTAAAGTAGTTTAGAAGTTCTAATCTTCCTTCCATCATAGGTTTTCCTCTTACAATGAAAGTTGTTGTTTTAGCTGCTTCTTTAAACACCTCTTCAGATACTTTTGCAATATCTGAATAAATTACTCTATCATAATTAGAAATCTCTTTTTTGAATTTCTCTTCATTTTGAATAACTAAGTTATCCCTTGAAGTAAATAGTTTAGAATATGAGTCTTCTAAAAACTTTTTAACTTTTTCATTTTTATCAATTGATACTTTGAAATGAACTTTAGAAACTCTTGCTGCAAGTATTCTTGAAACAACTTCAAAAATTGTATCATCATCACTAACTCTAATAATTACGTTATCTAAAGGAATATATCTGAAGTGATTATCTTCACCTCTTACTTTACAATAATCTTTCTCTTTAGTGAATTCATTTTCATAATTTTCATAATAAGACTGTAAAGCAAAAGAAAGCTTTTCAATATCAGTTTTATCTTCACCATTTGCTTGACAAGATTCAATAAATCTAGTTAAATCTGTAGAGTATTTTTTAGATACTTTAGGTAAAGAAACCTCTTCAAAATCAACAAATTGAGTAATATAGTTATAAATACCTACTTTTCTTCCTGCACCAATTGCAGATTTACCCATTCCACCAAATGGTTGTCTTAAAACAATTGCTCCTGTAGTTCCTCTATTTACATATAAGTTTCCAGCTTTTAAATTTGCTTTCCAGTACTCAACTTCTCTTTCATCTAAAGACTCAATTCCTGAAGTTAAACCATAACCTGTAGCGTTTACAATCTCAATTGCATGTTCTAAATCTCTTGCTTTTACTACTGCTAAAACTGGACCAAAAAGTTCTGTTTTATGAATGAAGTTTCCTTCTTTTACACCCCATTTTATAGCAGGCTTCAGCATAAACTCATTGTCATCAGCATATGCAGGTTCTAATGCCCACTCTTCACCATCTTCTAATTCAGAAATTGCTTTTTTAAGTGCTCCACCAACTGGATTAGCTAAAGTACCAATTCTATTTTTAAAATCCCAAACAGAACCAACACTCATAGACCTAGCAGTATCAACTAAAGCTTTTCTAAATGATGGGTCATTATAAACTTCTTCTTCTAAAACTAATAAAGATGTTGCTGAACATTTTTGACCTGAGTTATTAAATGCACTTAAACAAACATTTTTAACTGCTTGATCTCTATCTGCCATATTTGTAACAATTGTTGCATCTTTACCACCAGTTTCTGCTGTTAAGAATAAATCTGGTCTAGTATCAAGCATTTTTTGAGCAGTATCTTCACCACCAGTTAAAATTACAAAATCAACTTTTTTATTTGCAATTAAATGTTCACCAGCTAATGCTCCAGGACAAGGAACATATTGTAAAGTATTTTTAGAAACTCCTGCATCCCAGAAGCATTTGCACATTTCATATGCTGTTAATGCTGCAACAGAAGCAGGTTTAATAATTACTGTATTACCAGCTGATAATGCTGATGCAACTCCACCTAAAGGAATAGCAACAGGGAAGTTCCAAGGTGGTACTACTACACCTACACCTTTTCCACTAAATTCAACATTTTCATACTTTTTCCAATATTCAGATGAGTGAGAATAAAACTCAATAAAATCAACTGCTTCAGAAACCTCTACATCAGTTTCAGTAAATACTTTTCCAACTTCCGCTGCTGCAACACCAATTAAGTCATCTCTTCTTTCTCTAACTTTAATAGCTGCTTGTTTTAAGATTTCATGTCTTTGTCTATTAGTTTTACTTCTCCAACCATCAACATCAGCATGTGCAGTTTCTACAGCTTTTTGTAAATCTTCTGCTGTTGCATTAGCAAATCTTCCTGCTAAAACACCCTCTTTTAATTGAGATTTATCAATAGCATCAACTACTTTTCTATCACCTACTAAATCTTCACCAGCAACTACAACTGGAGCAATTTTATGTTCAGTATCTTTTGAGAACTTCCATTTTTTAACAATACCTCTTGCCCACTCTTGGTTAGCAGGTAATACAAAGTCAGTATCTGCTTCAGCATGATAACTTCCTGTATCATATGAAGAGTTAGCAAAGTCATCCCATTTCTCTGTTAATCTATTTTGTTGTCTTTTTGAACCAACAAAAGAAGTTTTTTCATTCTCGAAAGATTTAAGGAATAATTGTTTTTGCATTTCCCAATCTTTACTTCCAACAGTAAGACCAAAAGAGTATCTAATAAAGTTATTAGGACCTGTATTTTCATCTAATCTTCTTACTAAATATGCAATTGCATTAGTGAACTGCTCTTTAGAAGCTGTTGGACCATAAAGAATCGCATTTTTAGAAATCTCTTTAATTGCAAGTCTTGCAGACTCACTCATACCTTCTAACATTTCAATTGTATGATATTCTGAAGTTCCATTTTCTTGTGCAAGTTCAGTAGCAAATGCTAATTCAAATAAGTTGTGAGAACCTGTTCCCACATTCATATAAGGAGCATTTTCTGGTTTTAATGCATATCTAATCATTCTTTTATAGTTTGAGTCAGTATCACTTTTATCAGTATAAGTTACCATTTCCCAGTGTTTTTGAGAAGCTTCAGTCTCTTCCATCTCCATGTTAGCACCCTTAACAAGTCTAAACTTAATAGGACATCCACCATTTTCTACTCTTTTTCTTGCCCATTCACATAAATCTTTTTGTACATTAAATGAATCAGGTAAATATGCTTGAAGTACAATTCCTGCATAGAAATCTTTGAACTCTTCTTTTGCTAATGTTCTTTTAAATACTTCAACTGTAATATCTAAGTCTCTGTACTCTTCCATGTCAAGATTGATAAATTTATTTGATTTTGTTCCATCAGGAGCAATATAAGGATATTTTTTTGCTTGCGCATAGATTTTACTTAATTTTTCAACTAATACTTCAACAGTATGTTCAAAGTCTAAAGCACTAATTTGAGAATAAATAGTTGAAATTTTGATTGAAATATAGTCAATATTTGGATTCTCTAAAGCTTTTAAATATTTTTCCATTCTTTCAGAAGCTTCTTCTTCTCCTAAAACTACTTCACCAATAAGGTTAATATTTACTCTAGTGCCCTCTTCTTTTCTCATTTTAAGGTGCTTATTAAATGGTTCTGCTTCACCTTTTAAAACAACTGTTTTTGTATCATCTCTAATTTGATCAACAAACATTGGTACAGAAAGATTTGGTAAATATTTACCTATATTTTGGAATAACCATAAAAGCATTCTATCTTTTGTTGTAAAGAAATGTGCCATTCCATGTTTTTCAAGTAAAAAAATGATTTGATTTGCAATTCTATCATTTGACTCACATCTAAAACATTGGTCCATTAATTCAATTAATAAAGCTTTATCTTTTGGATGTTCTAACATTTTGTTCATTTTCTTGTAGAACTCTCTGTCATAATCACTAACAAGCTCAGTAGCTCTTCTTTGCCATTTTTCAGCTAGTTTAACCGCTGATTGTATAATCTCTTTTTCTTCTCTCATCCCATATCCTTATATTTAAAAGCATAATTTTTATTAAGTAATACAAAAAGTAGTACCTTTCAAAAATTATCCCACATAAAAACTTAAATTAAACTTAGTTTTTATCCTTTTTTTTATCTTTAACTGTCTATTTTATAGCATTGTGTAAAACGGTTCTATAAAATTTAAATAGCAGTACTTCAAGGAGTTTTAAAAGAAATCAAAGTAATATTACTAAACAAAATTTAAAGGTTTATTTCTTGGCTAAACAAAAATATGATAGACAGATTATAAGAAATGTAATAGATAAAAGTTTAAAAAATAAAAAAGAGATTACTCAATTAACAATAAAAATTGATTCAAAACTTGATGATGCTTTAGTAATTCTTTCTGAAAAAATTAATATTTCAAAAAATAGACTTATTGAAAATATTTTATATGAAAGTGGCATTATAGAAGAAGTTGAGGAGAATTATTATGAATAATTTCCCAAAACAACAAGAAATAATAGATGCTATTTTAAATGGAATTGTAAATGCAAAAAACAATTTTCTATTTTGGACAAATGATAGACTAAGTCTTTCATATGGACCTCCTAAAATTGTTAATATTCATATCGCACAAGAGATAGCAAAAATCAAAGAATATACACCAGAAATATTTATTAGTGCAACAGTAACTGATATTTTAAGATGTTCTTTGCCAGATAGAAATGAGTATCAAAATTTTATGACAAAAAGAGACCTTTCAGAAGGAACTTTTAGTATAACACTTGATGAACGAATTTCTCATAGCAACCATAATGATTCTATTTCTAGAGTAATTATTTCTGTTAAAAACAACGTTATAAATACAAAAAAAGAGTATTTAGATGAAATTGATAGAATCTGTAAAATGATTCAAAGAGATGAAGAATATAAAGAATCAAGCTTAGATTATGGAGTATTTACTTTTTACTCTGATATTTCAAAAGATGCTAGGAAAAAGCTTGATAAAAGAATTCCTGAGATAATCAAAAACTTCGATAAAGTTGTTGCACAATACGATAATTTAAAAGCAACATTTAAAGGTGGAGAAATAAATAAAACAGAAGATGACGAAGAATGGTCAATGAGTTGTTATATTATTGAACCATTTTTTAAATAAATGTAGAGATAAACTCTACATCTATTTAGTGTTTTTTACCAAGATAAGCTTCTTGAATTTTTTCTGAGTTTAATAACTCTTCTGATGTTCCTTCGTGAGTAATATGCCCCACTTCTAAAACATAAGCTCTATCAGCTAATTTCAATGCAGCTTTTGCATTTTGTTCTACTAATAAAACAGTTACACCACTTTGTGCAATCTCTTTTACAGCTTTGAAAATCGCTTTAATTAAGATTGGAGCAAGTCCAAGTGATGGTTCATCAAGAATTAAAAGTTTTGGTTTTGACATGATAGCTCTACCAATAGCAAGCATTTGTTGCTCACCACCAGATAAAGTACCTGCAAGTTGTTTTCTTCTCTCTTTTAATCTTGGTAAAATATCATAAATCCATTCTAAAGTCTCTTTATCATGGTCTTTAAGAGTATAAGCACCCATCATTAGGTTTTCTTCAACTGTAAGTGTTCCAAAAACTCTTCTTCCTTCAGGTGAATGAGACATCCCTAAAGTTACTATATCATGAGCAGGTGTACCTGTAATATCATTTTTATCAAATACTATACTTCCACTTTTTGATTTTAATAATCCAGAGATTGTTCTTAAAGTTGTAGTTTTACCAGCACCATTTGCACCTAAAATTGTTACAACTTCACCACGTCTAACATGAATATTAATTCCTTTTATTGCAGCAATTGCTCCATATGAAACGTGAAGGTCTTTAATATCTAATAAAATCTCATTATTTACCATTTTCTTCTTCCTCCTCGTCATCATCAGAACCAATATATGCTTCTACAACTCTTGGATCATTTTGTACAAAATTAGGTTCACCTTGAGAAATCTCTTTTCCAAAGTTAATAACAGTGATATAATCAGTTAAATTCATAACCATTTCCATATCATGTTCAATCATCATAATACCAATATCCATTTTAGATATTTTTCTTATGATTCCTGTTAATTCAATAGTCTCATTTTCATTAAGACCAGCTGCTGGCTCATCTAAAATAAGAAGTTCAGGCTTTGCAGCTAGTGCTCTTGCCATTTCTACTTTTCTTTGATTACCATACGATAAATCACCAGTTGCATTGTTTGCTAAATGAGTTAAATTAAAGAACTCCATTAACTCTTCAACTTTTTTCCAAGCTTCTTTCTCATCTTTTTTATAAAAAGGTGTATGGATAATTCCGTGATACCATTTCTGTTTTGATTTAGTATGATATCCTGCCATAATATTTTCAGCTACACTCATTTCTTTGAATAATCTAATATTTTGGAATGTTCTTAAAACTCCCCTTTGGGCAATTTTATGAGGTTGCATTCCAGTAATATCTTCACCTTTATATTTAATAGTTCCTTTTTCAGGAGTATAAATACCTGTAACACAGTTAAAAAGTGTAGTTTTCCCTGCTCCATTAGGACCAATGATTCCATAAATTTGACCAGGTTTTACTTTAATAGTTAAATCATCAATTGCAACAAGACCATGGAAAAACTTAGATACATTGTCTATTTCTAGTACATATTTCATTATTCAGTTTCTCCTTTCGGTTTTGCTTTTTGTGCTTTTTCTTTTAAATATTTTGGAATATTTCCAAAAGTTGCTGGCCATACACCATTTGGTCTAAGAACCATTGTAAGAACCATTGCTGCACCAAAAATTAAATATCTTGATTCTTTAAACTCTGTAAATAATTCAGGTAATACAAACATTACAAATGTACCAATGATTACACCTGGAAGTGATGCAGAACCACCAACAAGTACAATAGCAAAGAACATAACAGATTGCATAAATGAGAATGATTCAGGACTTACAGCTGAATACTGAATTGCAAATATAGAACCAGCAACACCAGCAATAGCTGCACCTAAAGCAAAGGCAAATAGTTTATAATATGGAATATTTATACCCATAGACTTTGCAGCAATCTCATCTTTATTAATATAATAAAGTGCTCTACCATATCTTGAGTTATCTAGATTTCTAATAATTAACAGTGTAATTAGAAGAAGTCCAAATGCCATATAATAAATTGCAGTATCTGAGAATAATTCATATCCAAATATTCTTACAACATCAATTCCAAAAATACCATTTGGACCACCAGTTAAACCAAATACATCATTTGATAAAACTTGTTCAAAAATGATGTTGAACCCAATTGTTGCAACAAGTAAATAATCACCTCTTAAGTGAATAATTGGACCAGCTAGTACAACTGCCACAATAATTGGGAAGATAATTGCAAATGGAATAGTTGCAATAATTTCTAAACCAAAATGTACATTTAAAATTGCTGTTGTGTATGCTCCAATACCAAAGAAGATGGCATGTCCCATATTAAATACACCTGCTCGTCCAAGAATAATATCTTGAGAAAAGGCAACTGTAGCAAAAACTAAAAATGTAATACCAATACTAAGCCAAGCTGAATCAACTGTAAATGGGAAAACAGCCATAACTAAAATAAATATAGTAGCTATTAAAGTAGTTTTATTCATTATACTTTCTCCGCTGTTTTTTCACCAAGAATACCTGTTGGTCTAACAATTAAAATAATAATTAAAAGAACAAAAGTAAGTGTCTCAGCCCATTCTGTTGAGATATAACCTGCGATTAAAGCATTAAATAATCCAAGTAATAATCCACCAATCATAGCTCCTGGAATTGAACCAATTCCACCAATAATAGCTGCAATAAAGGCATTTAAACCATAAACCCATCCCATATCAAATGTTAACGATCTATAATAAATACCAATAAACAGACCACCAATTGCACCAAGCATAGAACCAACTACAAAAATAATCATGATAATTCTATTAACATTAATACCCATTAACTTTGCTGCATCTTGATCAATTGCTGTTGCTCTAATTGCTGTACCAATCTTTGTTTTATTAATAAAGAAGTATAAAGCTATCATTAAAACAGCTGAAAGTACTAAAATACAAAGTTGTGTAAATGTAATAATTACCCCTGAAATATTCCAAGTTGTACTAGGTAATAAATCTGCTGGGAAAATTTGCATATTTGGTCCCCAAATAAGCATTATTCCATTTTGAATAACTAAAGCTGCACCAAGTGCTGAAACAACCGCACTAAGCCTTGGTGCCGTTCTTAAAGGTCTGTATGCGAGACGCTCAAGAAGAACACCCACAAAAGCAATAATAATTGCAGTTAATAAGAAAATGATAATTACATTAACAAAAGAAACTGCACTTGCACCAAAAAACTGTGTAAATATAGTAAGTCCTACATAAGCTGAAAAGGCAACAAGGTCACCGTGTGCGAAGTTAATTAACTTCATCACACCGTAAACCATTGTATAACCTAGAGCAACTAATGCATATAAACTTCCTATAGTTAAACCATTGATTAACTGTTGAAGAAAAATATCCATTTATTTAAACTCACTTATTATTTATTGAATGATACTTTGTAGCTTCCATCATCTTGAATTTGATAAACCATTAAAGACGCTCCAATTCTTTCACCATCTTCTCTAATGTTAAATGGTCCAGTAATTCCTGGGAAGTCTTTCATATCATTTCTGATATAAGAAGAGATCTTTTTAGTATCAAATGAATTTGTTTTTTCAACACCTTCCATTACTGCTCTTAATCCGTCAGCATTAACAACCGCCCAAATTGATGGTGGTTTCATATTAAATCTATCTTCATAAGCTGTTAAATATTTTTTAGCAGCTTCATAAGGTAAGATATCTGGAGTTGGTACGTTTACTAAATAAACACCTTCTGCAGCTTTTCCTGCAAGTTTTAAGAAATCTGGGTTATCGTTTGAATCACCACCAACGAAATCAGCTTTAATTCCTAATTGTTTTTGTTGAACTCTTAAAAGTCCACCATCAGTATAGTAACCTGAGTAATAAATTACATCTGGGTTTAATGCTTTGATTTTAGTTAATATAGCTGTAAAGTTTTGAGTACCAGATTTAATCTTTCCTCTAAATGCAACATTCCCACCAAGTTTTTTAACTGAATCTTCAACTGAGTTTGCTAAACCATCTGCATATGAAGAATAATCAGATAAGATTGCAATTCTCTCATATTTCTTTTGATTTACAAAATAATCTGCTGTAAATTCACCTTGTGCTGAGTTTGGAAATGAGTTTCTAAAAAATGTCCAATATTTTCTTTTGATTAAAGAATCAGAAGTACCATCTGAAGTTTGAAGAATCTTATTTCTATAATAAGTAGTTTGAGCAGCTTCTGTTGCTCCTGAAGTATAAGAACCAATTACGGCAAAAACACCTGCATTTGCTAATTTCTTAGCACAAACAGCTGCTTTTTGAGCTTTTGCTTCATCATCACAAGTAACTACCTCTATTTTTTTACCAAGTAGTCCACCCTCTTTATTCTTTTCATCTACAATAAGTCTAACAAAGTTATCAATACCTTGCCCCTCATTTGCATACTTTCCTGTAATTGGTGCTTGAACACCGATTTTAACTGTGTCTGCTGCAAATACTGAAGTACAAACAGCTGCACTTAGTGCTAACGCACTAGCTAATTTAGTTAATTTCATCTAATCCCCTTTCATTAAATTAAATCTTTTTTTCTAGTCCAAAACGTAAAAAAATTCATAATATTTTTTTAGTAGTACTAAAAGTAATGATTTTTTATAACTATTCATTATTTCACATTAAATATAAATCGAAACTTAAGATTTTTGCAAATGTAATACAAATCTGATTGCTTTTTATACAATATGTAACAAAATCTTTGAAATGCTATTTTAATGCTACTCTTTGACTTTTTTTTGCTGAATTACTAGTCCTAAAATGATAAATCCAAGTCCTATTAAAGTTGATATAAAAATCTTTTCATTTAAAATAAAGTATATAAAGATTAAAGACATAAAGGGTGAAATAAAAATCAAATTCGCGATTTTAGAAGTATTTTCAGCATTCTGCATTGCTTTCAACCAAAATAGAAATGTAATACCCATTTCAAATAGTCCTACATATATAGCTGCCAATATTCCATTTGAACTAGGGACCATAATAGGCTGTGTTAAAAGGAAGTAAACAATTATAATTGGTGTAGCAATTAAGAAGTTTGAAAACAACATTACTGTTGACTCACCTTTTGTCTTTGTATTAAATATCCAATATAAAGACCAAAGAATTGTACTAAATAGTGCCAACAATACTCCATCTACATTTGAGAAACTTAAAGAAAATGGCTCTCCTTTCGTAGAAATAACTAAAACACCAAAGTAACAAATTATTCCTGCAACAATATCATTTAATGTAAGCTTCTGCTTTAAAAAAGGAACAGAAAGAAATGCTAACATTAAAGCCCAAGTGTAATTAATAGCTTGTGCTTCTTGTGCTGGTAAATAATCATATGCTTTAAATAAAACAAGGTAATATAAAAATGGATTTATAAGACCTAAGATAAAAACTAGTTTTATATTGTTTTTTATATATGGTATTACTAAACTTAATTTCCTATTTATTACAAGTACAAAGAATAATGCTAATAATGATGTTAAAGAAGAGAATAAAACTAACTCTTCTGGTGATAGATATTGTAATGAATATTTAAAAGCAGTAGCTACAGTTGACCAAAGAAATACTGCTATTAATGCAAATTTATATGCTTGTGATTGAGATTTGATTATATTCTCCATATTTTTTCCCAATTGTACCACACGTATTGTTATATTTACTTGCACCTTTGTTAAGAAAAATATTATTTATTATTTTTAAGTTTAAATATATGAAATTATTATAATATTTACTAATAATCTTAAAGGAGTTGAGATGTTAAACAAAATACTAAAACTAGCAGTTGCCACTTCTTTTTTAAGTCTGTCTTTAATTGCAAGTGAGCTAAATCTTAGAGGAGATGGTGTTGAAGTAAAATTTAATGATAAAACTTACAACATAAAAAGAATACACGATGAAGAGTGTAGAAATATAAATGGGGCAGATCCTATTAATATTTGGTCAGGAAACTATGCAAAAGAAGGCTTATCTTCAAAATGTGTTAAAAAGTTTATTACTACAGTAGGGAAAATTACTCCTATGAAAATAACAGAAAAAGTGCAAACAATAGGTGAAATTGAAGTTATAAACTTCATTAAAAAGTCTCAAAATAGAGATGATATGTTACTTATTGATGCCAGACTTCCTTCTTGGTTTTTACAAATGAGTATTCCAACTGCTGAAAATATTCCTTTTCCATATTTTAACAAAGATAAATATCCTGATGATTTCTATGATGTTCTAGATATGATTGGAGTTAAAGAAGTGTCAAAAGGAAAATATGATTTTTCAAAGGCTAAAGAACTGGTTTTATTTTGTAATGGAGCTTGGTGTCCTCAATCAACACTTGCCATTGAAAACCTTATAAAACTAGGTTATCCACAAGAAAAAATCTCTTGGTATAGAGGTGGAATGTACTCTTGGAAAATGTTAAACCTAACAACAACTTCAGAATAGTAAATCATTAATTTGATTTACTATTTAAAAATCTCTTTAAAATCATTTACAATAGTTACATCTACCCTATTTTCTTTTGCCATTTGTTCTAAAATATCAAAAGCTTCGTCTTTAGAATAAGCTTTCCTATAAGGTTTATCATTCACTAATGAAGTATATATATTTGTCAAGCTTAGACTTCTATCTTTTAAGCTTAAATCTTTTGCCTCTAAGTTAAAAGGATATCCCTTTGCATCTATTTGTTCTTGTACTTTATAGGCATAAGAGCAAATATCATTAAAACCTATTATATTTGATAAAATTTTCTTTGTATAATAAGGATAAGCTTTTACTTCTTCGTATTCACTCTTAGTTAAAGTATCTTTTTTATTTAATATCTTTTCATCTATATATAGTTTTCCAATATTACACAATGAAGCTGCAATCATGAATGTTTTAGTATCTTTGTGCTCAAAGTTATAAAACTTAGCAACCTTAGAAGCATTTTCTATAATGTCTAAATTATCATTAGTAAGTAAAGTAAAAATCGAGGTAAGGTCTAAAACTTCTTCAAAATCTAAAACTATAGTTTTATCATGAAGTGTAGAGAAAATAAAAGTAAGTAATTCATTTTCATTTTGTAAATCAAGCCAAAAGCTTTGAGTTTGGGCAAACTCTTCAAAGCATTCAACTAAATCACTTGAAAAAAGTCTATTTTCATTCTCTTTTATATATGTAATTATCTTAATTCTATTTTCTATTGAATTTTTACTTAAATCAAATTTTGTATCTATATGATTTGCAAAAAATATAAACTGCGAAAATAAAGGAATATCATAATCTTTTAATTTAAAAGGTCCTTTTCCATCAAAACTTTCACACTGGTATTTTAAAACATCTTTTTGTTCTTCAAAATCAAAAGGTAATTTCTTAGTTTGCTCATTTGCATATAAACAACACTTTTTTTCATCAATCTTCCCTTTAGCTAAACCAATATTGTGTATTAATGAGTATGCACACATATCAAATAAAGCATCTTGCTTATAATTAAACTCCAGTGCAAATTTTAAACTTATATATGCAACTCTTTTAGAGTGATTTTTACTTGTATTAAAGTATCTTGATTCAACTTCATCAAGTGCATTTGATAATGACAATAAAAAATTATTTAAATTGAAATTCATTTGTCTTTTTTTATCCATAAATATTCCTAGGCTATTGGGGTTAAAGTATAAGTTAAAACTTAAAAAGAATGATATTAAATAATATCTTTGAGAAGTATTGAAATATGTTTTAAGAAGAGGAGAATTACTCCTCTTCAAACATTTCTACTGTTGCTTCTGTAGCAGTATCAGTCATATCTAAATCTAGATGAGCTGCACCCTCTACTTTTACTATTTTTGCATTTAAGCCTTTTTTCTTAGCTATCTCGTAAAAACTTGTAGTAACTTCTGGTTTAGATATTTTATCTTCTGTTCCATAGATAAATAAAATCTTTGTATCTTTACTGATGTTATCTAATACATCAACCATTGAGATTAAATCTTTATCATCACTTTCTTTATGGATATCATATCTTCCACCAGCTAAAGCAATATTTTGAATTAAATCAGGTTTTAGACCAATTAGTGTTGCACCCATCATTGCTCCTGCACTATGACCAATAAAGTTTACATTTTGGGCATTATATTTCTTTTTTAAAGATTCAATTAAAGAACCTAAAAATTCAACATACTCTTTTTTTGCAGCTAAGTTTTTAACTTCTTTGCTTGCTAATGGTTTTAAGTTGTTTGTAGAAGAATCTGAATATCCAGGAAGTGCAACTGCTATTGTTGTTAAGTCTGTTATCATATTCATAGTTTCAGCAAAAGGAGCATATCTACCAAGAGTATTTGTTCCTAAATCCCAAGTTCCATGAACAATAACAGTAATAGTTTCACTGTCTTCACCACCATAAGCTTTATATTCTATACACTCATTTCCTGCATATATAAAACTTCCATCTTTAGCTTCACATTGCTCTTTTGTAACATTAGCACCATAAACAGCAGTAGATAATACTAATAATAAAAAACTCGACGTAAAAAATTTCTTTAACATGTTAACTCCTTTATTTAAAATTAGTAGGCAATAACTCCAATATAGCCATCAACTTGTCTTTCTATTAACTCTACAATTCCTGCTTGAACAAAACTTGCATCATCAATAAAATCATCTTCTGTCCAATTCATTGTTTCCATAGTATTTTTACAAACTATAAATTCAACATCATACTCAACTAAAGACTTAATTCTTTTAAGAGTTGCTGCATCATAATCTTTCTTTAAAGCTCTTACCCCATTTCCATAAGCAATAACTACTACTTTTAGTGATTCAGCTGGGTACTCTTTTAAAATGTTATAAATAGTACTAAGATTATGGTTGACTTTAGTTAAATCTGAATCATAAAGTTGAATAGCTACTTTTCTTGGTTCATCAAATGTTGGATGTGGTTCACTAAATTCTGATTTACCAAATAAAAATAGTGCAGTTGCAAACATTAAAATAAAAATTTTTTTCATTAAATATCCTTTATATTAATTCTACAGAGTCATTTGTTTTAATAACTCCACCATTTATAATAGTACAATAAATACCTCTACAATCTTTAACGATAAATGGTAGTTTCTTACCAAATACAGATAAATGATTACAAATGGTACAATTTTCAGTTATTTTTATAACTGCTTTGCCTATTTTAAAAGTTGTTCCTACACTATAATCATGTGGATTAAAATCTAATAAAATATTTTCTCCTAGACTTCCAGCTTCAATAGTAATTCCTTCTTTTGAAGATATATCATAACTATATTGTCCTACAATCATTACTGTTTTTTTTAAATCTTTTCCAGCAAACTTATCTTCTTCTATTCCAAAGCCTTCAATAAGATTTAAACTAGTAACTTCTGGTCTAGGAAGTTGGCTATCACCTTTTTTGGCACTAAAAGTGCCTAATACTTTACCTATAATCATAAAACTATAAATTCTCTTTTAATATCTGTAAATAATCACCTTTAACCCAAGCTCCAGGATAAGTATTTAATAACTCTCCTCCTGAAGTTAACACAAAAAATGTTGGAGTCATACCTTTAAAGTGCTTTTTTAAGCCAAAAGGTAATTTTATATAATCTACATCAACTTTTAAGAAGATATAATCTTCAGCCATAATATCTTTAACATCTTGCTTGCTTAATACTTCTCTTTCCATCTTCTTACAAAAGTAACATGTTTTTGAAGTAGCATAAACAATTATATGTTTACCTTCACTTTGCGCTTCTTTTAAAATCTCTTTTTCATCATAGTTAGAGCTTAGAACTTTATTTGCTTTTGGCATATTTTTAAGTCTATCTTGTTTATATCCCATGAAATATTGGGCTAAAAGCTCTGCTTCCTCTTCTGTAATTTTAAGAGGTTCTTTCTTTTTATAATACTTTAAGGCAGATTGATCACAAATACTATTGTTTATATCTGGATTTGCTAAATAGTTTTTTAAATACTCTTCAATCTCTATTAGTCTCATTTCTTTATCATCTGGGTCACCAATTTTTCTGCTACTATCGATAATAGCCCATGCAAGCATGTTTTCAGTTGGTATTTCTAGATTTAATAATTGATTATTTCTTTCATAAAAATTCTCTTTTAATTTTTTAAATGAAATATACCCCTTATGACACTGGGCACATTTTTGTTCAAAAAGCTTTTTACCTTCTTTAAAGTCTGCAAATAAATTTGTAGATATTAAACAGGCAAATAGAATTATAAAGGCCTTTTTAATCATTTTATATCCTTCTTTTGATTTATAAAATACTTTTTTAAATACTTTATAAATCAAAAACATAAAGGAGTATTCCTTTATGTTTTATCATTTTGAAACTATGAAACAATTCCAGGGTTACCTTTGATACCAACGATATCTGGAGTATCAATTTTTAAGTTTGCAATATGTTTAACATTTTGTAAATATGTCTCTACAGTTTCCCAAACTGGCTCACCTGGTGATTTAGAACCAACAGTTGACCAACCTGCAACTTTATAAGACTTATTTGCTTCAAGTTTATGTCCATTTTTAGTAAGTGTAATATCAGAAATTCTCTCACCAATCTTAGCAGTTGGATTAATTCTATAAGAAATTCCACCTGTTCTTACCATGTCTCCACCTTGTTGATAGAATGGGTCTTCATTGAATAAGTTATCTGCAACATCTTCTAAAATAAGTTTAATATCTTTACCAGAAATATCTCTTGCATATGTTTCTGGATAAGTCATTGCTGTTTGAGTCATTAAATCATCAAAAGTAATGTCTTGACCTGGAATTACAGATGTACCCCATCTAAATCCAGGAGATAAAGAGATATCAGCACCTTTTACATCCATTAAAGCATCACAAATGATTTGGTCCCAAGAACCATTGAAGTTACCTCTTCTAAATAGTGTTTGTTCAGTAGTTGCAATTACTCTATTTAAATCTTTTTTATATGGAGCTCTTACATCTTCAATATATTTTTTCATTTGTTTATCTTCAGGAATTAAATCAGAGAAGATAGGTAATAATGTAAATTTAAAGTCTTTGATTTTTCCATTTTGAATATCTAAATCAAGAACATTTAAGAATTTACCATTTGAACCAGCATTACAAACATAAGTAACACCTTCTTCATTTTTAACAGGATATGCTTCAGGTACACCATCATGAGTGTGACCACCCATAATAAAGTCAATACCAGTTACAACTTCTGCCATTTTTTTATCAGTATCATAACCATTGTGAGAAAGTACAATAACTGCATCTGGTTTTTCAGTTTCTCTTACTTCATCAACTAACTCTTGCATTCCTTCATCATTAATTGAGAATGACCAATCAGGAATAAATCTTTGTGGATTTGCAATAGTAGTATAAGGGAAAGCTTGACCAATAACTGCAACTCTTGCATTACCCATTTTTTTAATAGTATATGGTTTAAATGCATGTCCAGTATCTTCATCATAAGCTTGTTGTGCAATTTCCGTTTCATTGAATAATGCATCTTCTTTTACTTTAACGTTTTGTGCTAAGAATTCGGCATCTAACATTTTTACGTTATCTAAAACTTCTTGAGCTTTATATGTAAATTCCCAGTGTCCAACAGCAACATCAACACCTAATAAGTTCATAGCACCTACCATATCTTTACCTCTAGTGTAAAGTGCAGTTGCACTACCTTGCCAAGTATCTCCACCATCTAATAATAAAGTTTTATCTTCACCAAAAGTTTTTCTTAAATAATCAACAACAGTTTTTATTTGAGCAAAACCACCAGTTCTACCCATTACTTTTGCATGTTTTTCAAAATCAACACAAGAGTATGCATAAGTTAATCTTTTATTATCTTTGATTCCATAATAATCTAAAAGTTTTTCTCCAACAATATGAGGAGGCTTACCGTAGTTACCATAAAAACCTAAGTTAACACTTGGCTCTCTAAAATATACAGGAAGTAACTGTGCATGAGAGTCAGTCATATGCATAAATCTTGCATTACCAAATGGCTTTAACTTATAATAATCTTCCATTTTATTTGTATTTGTCATTCTTGTATGAGAGTTAGCAAATACAGGAGCAGCACCAAGTACTGCCATCATATAAACAAACTCTCTTCTACTTAATTTACTCATTTATAAATCCTCTTTTAATTTTTGACAACTTTTTAAAACTATTTTCCACTTCCAACTACAGAGAATCCTAATGAAGTCCAAGCTTGCATTCCACCTCTATAGTATTTGATTTTTTCAGCTGGATATCCCATATTTAATAGTGAATATTTAGCTTTTTTAACCATTGCTGGTGTTTGTCCACACCAATAACCATTACAATATAAAACAACTGTTTTTGCTTCTGAAAAATCTAATTTCCCATTATTGTCTACAACACCCATTTCGTCTTCCATCCACTCAATAGCAGTTGCTTTTTCATTGAAGTTTGTAAATGGTACATTGATTGAACCTGGAATTCTAAGTTTTGCATTCCATCCTGGTTTTCTTGAATCAATAATTGCAATAGAATCATCTGTTTGAGCTTTTTTCATATAATCAATAAACTCTAACTCACCTACAGTTTCTACACCTTCTGCTATAATCATAGGTTGAGGCATACCTCTATTTGTAGTATTATAAAGCTCAGAAATTTTATTTCCAGCTTTTTGGTTTCTCATTAAAGTAAACTTTTCACCATTTAAATTCATTTCAATAGATTTAACACCCTTTGAAATAGGTACAAATTTTGAACTTCCCTCAGCCATAACTGATGTTGTACATACTGCAAAAATCGCAGAAGCTGTTAATAGTCTTTTTAAAATTGTCATCTCTTCTCCTAGTCTCTTTTTTTATTTTAAAGAAAAAAAGCCAAGGTGTTATCCTTGACTTTTTAAATTATTTCTAATTATTTGATTAATTAGTATTTGAAACCATCTCCAGGAACTGCAAGTCTCCAAGTAGATTTAGCTTCATATGCTTGACTTAATGCTGCAATACCAAATTTACAAGCTCTTGTTGCTGCAAAATCAATTGGTAATACAGTCTTAGATTTTTTACCTTTAAAAGTTTTAGGATTAACTTCTTTTGCACCTGATTTAATACCCTCTTCTACAGCGATAATTAAATCAGAGTTATTAACACCTAGTCTTCTAAACTCTAACTTATTTGCTTTAGCAGCTTCGTTATAAACTTTTGCTGTTGCTAAAACTTTTTCAATACCATTTTTTTCTACACTACAAAGAGCTTTTTCGTCAACTTTTGCTGCACTTTGAGGAGTTGGTGCATTTCCTGTACAAGCTGTAAAAACTATAGCTGTAGTTGCTGCAATTGATAAATTTAATAATAATTTTCTCATAACCATCTCCTACTTACTTTCTAATATCTGGACCATCAATTTTAAGTCCATTACTCATATAAGACATAAAGAATAAAAGTTCTCTCATCTCTTTATCTTCAGCTTTTGGTGGAACTTGACCTTGATCTTTTACACATCCACTCATTCTTCTTTCTAATGTACCTAAACCATCATTGTTAGCACTTGCTGCTCCCCATTTTAATCTATAAACTGGGAAATGTGTAGTTTGTCCTAATAATTGAGATAAAGACTCGTTTCTAACTCTAAGAGCTGCACCTTGAACGTGACATTCTGCACAGTTAAGTTTTAAATAACCTTTTTGGCTGTAGTAATACTCTTTTCCTCTTTCATAAGCAGCTGCTGCATCAGCACTTTCAATTTTAGTATTTACAACTTTTTCTTCATCTTTTGCCGAAGAAACAAAGAATGCTTGAACGTGAGCCATCTTACCTTTTTTAGTATTCCATTTCTTTTCGCCATTATTTGTTCTACACTCATTAATAGCTACAGTTAATGTCATTACTTCTTTTCTATCTTCATCAAAGTAAGGGTATTTTGAACCTGCTTCTACTGGGTCAGGGAAACATGTAGCAAGTGATTTACCATTTGCAAATCTTTCTTCATAAAGTTTTTCACCATTTTCAATAAACTCTTCATATGGAGGAAATTCATTAATCTCTTCATATGATACTTTACCATTTTTAGAGAAAGCATAATTTCCAATAGCAAAGTCTTCATGCTTAAGTCCACTGATAATGTTGTTTTTTAACTCATCATCTGTAGAATAAGGGAAAAAAGTAGCTCTATTTTTCTCTGGATTTTCAAACTTTGCTTCAAAGTAATTAATTAAAGCAAGTCTATCTTTTTCAGCTTGTGCATTAAAGTCTGCTGCATTTAAAGTACATACAGTAAGAGCAGTTAATACAGTCGTTTTAGCAATTTTTAATAACATACATATCTCCTTATAAGATTAATCACTCAAAAGAGTGATTAATTATTTAATTTTCTTTGAATCTTCTCTTGTGTTACCTTTTAAATCAACCCAAGAAAACACCAATTCATCACCTTTTTTAGCTCCAACTGCATCTGCATTGAATTTAAATTTCATATAAGGGTTCTTAGATAAAAATTGACTTGTTGATACTTCATAAACAATTTTATCATTAACTTTTGCTACAACATATGTAATGAAGTTAGCTTCTTTTTTTGCTCTTTCAGCTTCTTGGTAACTTAGGTTTGCGTGGTTAGCAAGAGCTTTAACAGTTACTACACCTTTTTTTAACTTTGCTTTGATTCTAGTTTTTTTAGCCATTATAAATTCCTTTTATATATCTTTTATTTTTAAAATTTCTTTTCTTTATAATTTAGTTGAACTAAATCAACCACCACAACCACCAATAGTTACTTTAACTTCTTTTGCATCAGAATATAATTTTCCATTTTCTTCTACAATTGCAGTTACATTACCAGTTTTAGCCATTTTAATTCTTACAGAATAATCAATAATTCCACCTTCTGGAACTGTAAATACTGCAACTAAAGTTTCTGGGTTAGCATCTTGTAAGATTGCTACTTTAGAACCTGCTAATTTAGATGAAACTGTTACAGGAATAACTGCACCATTTTCAGCAATATCTGGAGCTTTTAATTTTACTTTACCTTTAGTTGTTTTACTAGTACCAAAGATTTCTTGAATTGCTGCATCTACTTTATCAGTTGTCCAAGCTTTTGGCTTTTCTTTTCTAAAATCAACAGCGCTTAATGTAGAAGGAGCCATTGATACTGCTAGTGCACCTAAACCTAAACCTAAAAAATTTCTTCTATTTATCATAATCTATCCTTTTATAATTATTTAATTGTTTTTAAGTAAGCTACAACAGCTTTAATTTGGTCATCACTTAACCAACCAGTTTTACCAAATGCTGGCATTGAAGTGTTTGTAATACCTTTTGCTTCATAAATATTATATACAATATCATAAAGTACTTCTTCTGGATAATATTGTAAGCCACTTAATTTTGGTCCCATACTTCCTGGTCCGTTAATATTCTTACCATTTGCATCGTGACATGCTAAACAATTACCTAAATTCTTAGTATTAAAAATTTTCTCACCTTTTTTAACTAGTTCTGCATCTGCAAAAGAACTAGAAAAAGACAATCCACAAATAGCCGAAGCTATAAGTAACTTTTTGATTAATTTCATTGCTTTCTCCTTTATTTACTAGAGTTAATCATATAATCAACTACTTCTTTAAATTCTTCGTCTGAAAGATCCATTGCTCCACCTTTAGGAGGCATCGCATTTATACCATTTATTGCATTAGCATAAACTGCATCCATTCCTTTAGCAACAACAGCAGACCAAGCTTCTTTATCACCTAATACAGGAGCACCAATTGCTTCATTAGCATGACAAGCAGCACAATATGTTTCATATGTACTTGCAGCTTTAGAATTTGCCGCTGAATCTGACCCTTGAACCTTCCATGATCTTTCTGTAGATGCTGGAGGATTAAAGTCGTTTAGCTCATTCTTAATTTTAAGAACAGGAACTTCACCCTTAACACAATCAGTCATACATCTTTCACCCGTTCCATAATTTTTTGGGTTACTTAAGTATGCTTTCATGTTTCTTACACCTTGCTTAGGATCTTCAGGTGTATTTACTTCTGGATAAAAACCATTTTCATTTGGCATTTTAATCTTTAAGAATTTTTCTCTATCAAGAACATACTCTTCATCTAACTCTTCACCATCAATTTCAACACCATTTTCCATTAGTAAGTATGCAACTAATGCATATGTTTCACTATTTGATAATGATTTTGGATGAGGGAAAGGCATAGCATCTTGAATATACCAGAAAAGTGTACTAGCATAAGGCCAATATGTTCCAATCACTTTTGTTGGAGGTTCAACACCTGGATTTTCATCCGCAGGATTTAATAACTGATTTGTTAATGTTTTTGTTGATGCACTTCCAGCTGATAATCTAGGGTAACCTTTGCCACCAATACCAAACTCTCCGTGACACATTGCACATTGTGAATCATAAAGTTCATTACCCCACTCTACAGAACCTTCTGCTTTTTTAGGGTTTCCATCTTCATCTAATACAACTTTTCCATGTTTCATATCATATTTTGGTAATCCAGTACCATCTGGCATTGCATCTTTATTCCAAGCTGCAATTTCAGTAGGAGTAGCTTCTCTACCAAAGTTAAATTTTTTAATACCTTGAGTATTTACATGATATTGTGTGTATTTACCGTCTTTTACTTTATATTTTACTGCACCGTCAACTGCTCTTTCAAAGTCTCCGCTAGAAGTACAACCTGAGATTAATAAACCTACTGTTACAACACTTGCAGCTAATAAAGATTTCTTAAGCATTGTGTTTTCTAATGTGAACATTATTAACCTCCCCGTTTGCTTTAACTTCCCAAGTTACAATTGCATTTCTGTGATAAACAGACTCAACACCAACTGCTGAAGTTTCTTGATCAATTGTTGGTTGTACATTACCTGTATCATCTACAGCTCTACTAGAAAGTAATAAAGGTTTACCTTCCCATTTCATAATATAAGAGAATCTAGTCCATGATTTTGGTAATACTAATCCTTTAAGATTAGCTTCCACCCAGTTGTCTCCACCATCAAAAGAGATGTCAACATGTTTGATTGTACCGTGTCCAGACCATGCAAGACCTTCAATTTCAATCATGTCACCTTTTTTAAGGTTTGTCCAAGGTTTTTCTGGACAGGGAGATGTAATTACAGAGTTAACTTCATTTGGCCAGAAGAATCTGATTGCTTTACCATTCTTTTGAAGCATAGTATATTTAGAAGTTTCTTCTTTTGCATGCCATGGTTTGTCAGAGAACTCTAATCTTTTTAACCATTTAGTATTTAAGTTTCCTTCCCATCCTGGAACAAGAAGTCTTAAAGGATAGCCTTGTTCAGGTCTTAATGCTTCACCATTTTGAGCCCAAACTAACATAGCGTCATCTAATGCTTTTTCAACAGGAATTGTTCTTGGATTTCCAGCGTTATCACTACCTTCTGCTAACATCCATACTGCATCATCTTCAAGACCAATATCTTCAAGTACAGTTTTTAGCATTACTCCTGTCCATTCAGCAGAACTCATCATACCTTTCATAAATTGAAGATTATTAAATTGTGGTCCTCTCCATCCAGTTGAACCATTTGCAGGACACTCGATGAAGTGAATTCTACTTTCACTTGGATATTTTTTTAATTCATCTAAAGTTAAAACAACTTCTTTTTTAACTTTTCCATGAATCATAAGTCTAAACTTCTCAGGGTCAACATGAGCTGTACCACCGTGATTTCTAGTAAAGAATAGACCATTTGGAGTTATAATACCTTCTAATTCATGAATAGGACACATTGAAACAGAGGCATACATATCACCAGAAGATAAAAGGTCTGTAGTTCTTCTAATTACATTGTGTTCATAAGGTGAAGGTACTCCATATAAATTTTTAGTAACCATATCACCAAGTTTTGTTCCCCATTCAGCTTCATTTATAATAGCTGGATCATCAGCTTTAAGCTTAACAGGAGACAAAACATTCGCTGCAGCTATTGCACCAGCTGAATAAACTGCAGTTTTTCTAAAAAAATCTCTTCTACTTAATTTCTTTTCAGAAACTTGTTCAAGTGATTTTTCAGAACTTTTATTTGACTTCGTCATCATTCCTCCTTGAAAATTAGCTACACTACACATACATATATTGGTTAACCTTATAAGTAATATTATTAATATTTATAATAAAAAGCTTATAAGTTAGTTAACTTTTTCTTATATGCAACATAACACCCAATTATATAAGTAAATGTTATATAACTATGAAATATTATTGCCATATTTTTGATGTAAGTCAATTATTTTTTTTAAAACTTTTGTATTTTATGTGATTTCGTAACATCTTTGTTAAAATTGCTACTCTGTTGCTATAAAAACCCTACAAAATTACTCAATTATTAATAAAAGTTACTTTTTTATTTAGGATATGATACTATTCTGTTTTAAAAAATGGAGATAAATATGAGAAATTTTATTAATTATGATGAGTCTTTAAGCATCTTATCTAGTATAGATTTTAAAGGCAGAACTAAGGAAAAGCTTTTTTTAACTAATTCTATCGGTAGAACCCTTGCTTGCGACATTATAGCGAATGAGCATTCACCAAAATACAAAACTTCAGGAATGGATGGTTATGCAATTATTGCCGATGACCAAAATTTGAAAAAACTAAAAATTATAGATAAAAATCCTGCTGGTGAAGTAGTTGAATCTTCTGTTACATCAGGAGTATGTATTAAAACATTTACTGGTTCACTTATGCCAGAGGGTAGTGACACTTTAATACCAATTGAAAATGTAACTGTTGAAGGTGATGAAATTATTATTAATAAAGAAGTTCCTTTTAAATTTGCAGTAAGAGATATTGGTGAAAACTATAAAAAAGATGAAGTTCTTATTAAAAAAGGAACTAAAATTGGTTTTGCAGAAGTTGGAGTATTAGCATCATTAAATATATCACAAGTTGAAGTATATGCTAAACCTATTGTTGCAATTGCAAGTACAGGTAGTGAAATACTTGATTTAGGAGAAGAACAAACTAATGATTCACAAATAAGAAGTTCAAATCACCTAACAATTGAAGCACTTACAAAAACAGCTGGTGCACAAGCTATTCAAATGGGTATTGTAAAAGATGACATTGATTCTATTACAGAAGTACTATCATCAGCTTTAGATAAAGCTGATATTGTAGTTACAACTGGTGGGGTATCTGTTGGGGATTATGATTTTGTTCAAGATGTAGTAAAAGAGAAGTTAGGAGCAGAAGTTTTATTCCATGGTGTTAAAATCAAACCTGGTATGCATATGCTTGTTGCAAAGAAAGATAATAAACTAATTATCTCTCTTCCTGGTTTTGCTTACTCTTCTACTGTGTGTGCGATTTTATATCTTTTACCTATGATATATAAATTTGAGAACTCACAAAAGAAGCTTCCTATTGTAAAAGCAGAGATAACTCAAGACTTTCCACATAAAATGCCAAAAACTATATTTACAGCTTGTAATGTGTTTTATGAAGATGGGAAATATAAAATTGACTTCTCTGGCAAAAAACAAGGTACAAGTGCAATCTTAACAAATATGTTAGAGTCACCTGCTCTTTTAATCCAAAAAGAAGATGGTAAAGATTTAAAACAAGGTGACACTGTAGATATATTATTATTAAATGAGTTAAATTAAATGTTAAGCACACAACGGGTTTATATTTTATTAGCATTATGTGTGCTTTTTTGGTCTGGTAACTTTATTGTAGGAAGATATGTAAATGAATCTATAGAAGCTATTGAGCTGTCATTTTTTAGATGGTTGTTTACATTAGTCTTTCTACTGCCAGCTTTATTCTTTATAGATATAAAAAGAATTAAACGAGTAATAAAAGAAAATTTCAAAATACTTATAGTTCTTTCTTTTTTAGGTATTACTTTATTTAATACTATTGTTTATTTTGCATTAAATACTACAACAGCTACAAATGCACTTTTAATAAACTCTATTACACCTATTATAATACTTATCTTGTCTTACTTTATTTTAAAAGCAAAGATTACAAAACTTCAAACAAGCGGAATTATTCTTTCTACAGTTGGAGTTGTCTTTTTAGTACTAAAAGGTGATTTTACAAACCTTTTATCAATAGTTATTCAAGAAGGTGATTTATTGATTTTAATTAGTTCATTAACTTGGGCTACTTATTCTGTACTTTTAAAATTTAGACCAAAAGAGTTAACACATTTAGAACTTTTTGTTACCTTAGTATTTTTAGGATTTATCCTGTTACTTCCTATTTATTTATTGCAAGGGTATGGAATACAAAGAGAGATTGCATTAGTAGAAGATCAATGGTATGTTTTAATATATGTATCACTATTTCCATCTGTATTATCTTTTTATTTTTGGAATACAGGGGTTGAAGTTATAGGAGCATCAAAGGCAGGACAGTTTGCACACCTAATGCCAATATTTGGTTCTATCTTAGCTTTTATTTTCTTAGGTGAGAAACTACATACATATCATATAGCAGGTGCAGTAATGATTGCTATTGGTATATACTTGAGTCTATTTTTAAAAACAAATAGGATTACGCCAGTAAATGAATAAAAACTTATTTTATGTATTAATACTTTTATCCATGATATTATGGGGAGCATCGTGGATAAATACGAAAGTTTTAACGCTTTATGTAAATCAATATGAAATTGTATTTTTAAGAGTATTTTTTTCTGGAATATTTATGCTTCCCCTACTTTTATTTCTAAAAGTAAATTTTAGAATTGATTTTAAGACTATAATCTTAGTTCTTTTAGCCTCTGCTGTAATGATATTTTATTCTATTTCTTTATTTTTTGGAGTAAGTTATGGAACAGCAGGATTAGGTGGAGCTCTTGTAACAACACTTATTCCTATAAATACTTTTGTAATATTAGCATTGCTTCATAGAAAAACTATCTCTTTAAAACACTCTTTTGCTCTTATCTTAGGAGCCTTTGGTGTTTTAACTATGCTTGATATCTGGTATTTTGATTTAGGACAAGTTTTTTCAAAACATAATATATATTTTTTAATAGCTTCAATTCTTTGGCCGATACTTACAATAATAACAGCAAGAGCTTCAAATACAACACCACTGATATTTAACTTCTATATATATGTATGTTGTAGTTTTATCAGTGCTTTTGCTATTGATTTTGAACATATTAGTAGAGTTGCCAATTATGATTATATTTTTTGGATAAATATCTTATGTCTTACTGCTTTAAGTAGTGCTTTTGCTACAACTACTTATTTTATTGGTTCTGAAAAACTAGGAGTAAACAAAGTAAGCTCTTTTGTATTTTTAGTTCCAAGTTCAGCTTTAGTATTAAGTGCTATTTTCTTAGATGAAAAAATAGATTTTAATACCTTACTTGGAACTGTTTGTGCAGTAGTAGCTATTTATATATTAAATGATATAAAAATCAGAAGATTATTCATCCAATAATTTTTGGGTGTCTATCTTCTTTTTAGCTTTTACACCAAGCTCTATAAACTCTTCACTACGTCGTAGAAGATTTCCTTTTCCTAAACTTAGTTTTTTTATTGCTTCATCATATGACTTTTGAGTTCTACCTAAGTGCGTACCAATATTTTCAATATCAGTTACAAAACTTGCAAACTTGTCATAAAGGTCTGCTGCTTTTTTAGAGATTAAAAGAGCATTTTCATTTTGATGTTCATATCTCCAAATATTTTCTATAGTTCTAAGTGTTGCAAATAAAGTTGAAGGAGACACAAGCATAATATTGTTTTCAAATGCTGTTTTAAATAGATTGTTATCCTTTGAAGCTGCAAGCATAAATGCTCCTTCAATTGGAATAAATAGAATAACAAAGTCTAAAGTCTTAACATCTTCTATATTTTCATAACTTTTTGCACCAAGACCTTTAATATGTGCATAAAGTGATTTTATAAGTCCTTTGATTGCTTCTTCTCTTTGTTCATCAGTTTGGGCTTCTGTATAGTTTACATATGAAGTTAATGAAACTTTTGAATCTATAACAATATCTTTGTTTTGAGGAAGATGAACAATAACATCAGGTCTTAATCTTTTCCCATTTTCATCAGTATAAGAACCTTGTGTTGAGTACTCTATTCCCTCTCTAAGTCCAGTTTGTTCTAATATCTTTGAAAGAATAAGTTCTCCCCAATCACCTTGAGTCTTGTTTTCACCTTTTAGCGCTTTTGTAAGATTTAAAGCATCTTGTGAGATTTGATTATTTAGTTCTTTTAGATTTTTGATTTCAGAAAGTAAGCTTACTCTTTGTTTGGTCTCTTCATTGTATATGTCATCAACTCTTTTTCCAAAACTATTTAACTGCTCTTTAAAAGGAGTTAAAAGTTGGTTTAAGTTGTTTGAAGATTTTTTATTATTCTCTTCAAAAAGTCTATTTGCTAAGTTTTCAAACTCTACTTTTAGTTTTTGCTCAGAAGATTGAAGAAACTCTAGTTTCTCTTTTAAAGCCTGTTCTTTTATTTGATGTTCTCTTATTAAAGAGTTTTTTTGATACTCAAACTCTTTTGTAGAAAGGTCTATTTTTTGCTTCAAAATAAACCAAACTACCAAAGAAAAAACTATTCCTCCAAGTAAAAAACAAAGAGCAGAGATTAAGATTAAGTTTTCCATACTACTTATTAAATATGCTATCTTTTAAAGCTTCTTCTGTATTTTCATTTACATCATAACCTAACTCTTTAAATCTTTCCACTAATGGTGGATGAGAATAGTAAAAGAAGATATATAAAGGATGAGAAAGAGGAAATGATTTGTTCTCATTTGCTAATTTTAATAAAGCAGTTACTAAATCTTGTTTACTTTGTAAATTTGAACCAAACTCATCTGCCGCATACTCATTGTGTCTGCTGATTAAAGAGATTAAAGGCATTAAGAAAAATGATAAAATAGGAGAAAAAATTAAAAACAGAGCAATAATTGCATATGGCTCATTGTTAAGAGATAACCCTAAAAAAATATCATCACTTAAGTTTCCAAAGATAGCAAAGAATACAAACATAACAACACCTATGATTCCTATATTCTTTAAGATATCACCATTTTTAAAATGTCCTAATTCGTGTCCTAAAACAGCTAATAGTTCATTGTGACTTAGTTTTTCAACTAAAGTATCAAATAGTACAACTCTTTTTGTGCTTCCTAAACCACCGAAATATGCATTTAGTCTGTTGTCTCTTTTACTTGCATCTACTGAAAACACACCTGAGCTTTTGAAACCAACTTGGTCTAAAAGATTTTCAATCTTAGCTTCTAATTCTTTGTCTTTTAAAGACTCAAACTTATCAAACATCTTATCTCTGATAACTGGATAAAGCATGTTTATAAGAATAATAACTGCAAAAATAAATGCAAATCCCCAAATCCACCAAGTATCAAAACTATTTATAATCCAAGAAATAGCTGCAATAACAGCTGAACCAAATACTAAAAATAGTATTCCAGTTTTGATTGTATCTTTTATAAATAGTGCTGGTGTCATGTTTGAGAAACCATACTTTTTATCTAATTTAAAAGTTGAATATAAATCAAAAGGTAAACCTAAAGCCCAATTGATAATGATAAATAAATCAACAAAAATGATTGCTTTTAACCAATAAGAATCTGTAGTAATAAGTGAATCTAAAGTAGAAAGACCAAAGCCAATCCAAAAAATAAATAAAATAAAACTATAAAAAGAAGAAACAATAGCTACCTTCTCTTTTTCTATTAAATAATCTGCAGCCTCAACGTACTTTGAGTTCTCTAAAATAATTGGTTCTAATGATTTGGCTTTCTTTACATACCCTATTTGCATAAATGAAGTATAAATTGTAAAGAAGAAGTATAGACAATAACCTATAACAAAAATCTCTAACACTAAAATATCCTTTATAAGTAAAATTTATTTTTAAAGGAGATATTTTATCCTTTTTGTGCTTGAGATTTATTAAGAAAAAGTTTTAGGACTATTTAAACTCGCTGAAAAGCTCTAAAGTCTCTTTTGGTATTTTTGCTGGTTTGTAGTTTTTTAGATATGCAAGTTTTATTTTAGCAGTAAATAAAAGCTCCTCACCTCTAAATATTTCATGGAAAATTTCTAAAGAAGCACTCTTTTGAGAAACTACCTTTGATGTTACGTCTAACTCGTCTGCAAAAGTTGCTGACTTGATATAGTCTGCTTCAACTTTTTTTACGACAAAGAACTCATCGCCATTGTGTGGAGATAAACCTCTTTCAAAAAAAATATTACTTCTTGCTCTTTCGCAAAACTTTAAATAGTTTGCATAGTAAACTACACCACCTATGTCTGTGTCTTCATAATAGACTCTTATTTTCACCCTCTAACTCCCTATTTATAACACTTTCTAACCAATAAAATTAAATAATGCCTATAATCGTGCCTATTTTATTTAATTTTGTAAACCTTGTATCATCATCTTCTTTTATATACTTTGCATAAATTTGTAATGTAATTGATAGGTCTTTATGTCCTAAGATTTTTGATACCCAAAGTATATCTATACCATTTTGAATATTTGAAATCATATGACTTGCAAAAGTATGCCTAAGATTATATAAAGTTCTTTCTTTGATACCAGTTTTATTTAATAAAGAGTTCAAATACCTATTAATTAAACCTCAATAAATATAAAAATGATAAAATAACCTACAAAATGCATATTAAAAAGAATAAAATTAGTAAACTACTATTATAATTCAGATTAAGAATTAAAAGGATGTTTAAATGGCATATAAATATGAGAAAAAAGATTTTAATAATCTTATTCATGATACATACAATCCAAGATTACCAGAATCTCTTCATAATGCAAATGAAGAAGAAGTATATAAATATATGTTACTTGAAGCTGATGTATTATCTTTAGTAGAAGCAATAGGTAAAAATGGTTTTTTTCCAGGAGAACCAATAATAATTGTAAAAGATGAACCTTCTGATAAATTTAAAGTTGTTGAAGGGAATAGAAGACTATCAGCTGTTAAACTTATAAATAATCCTAATTTAGCTCCAGTATTAATTGATAGAGTAAAAGAAGCAGTTGAATCAATATCGGATGAAATTAAAAATAACTTAAAAGAAATACCTTGTCTTATTGCCGATAGTGAAGAAGACATAGAAAAAGTTGATAAGTTTTTAGGTTTTAGACATATCACGGGAACTAAAAATTGGAAATCGCTTGAAAGAGCTAGATATTTAAATAAAATGTATTCTAAGGTAAAGAAAGAAAAACCTGATTTTACAGATATAGAGCTTTATAAGGAAGTTGCAAAACTTATAGGAAGTAAAAGTGATTATGTAAAAAGAATATTAATAGGTTTTGAAATTTATAAAAGAATTGAGGATAAAAAATTTTTCAAAATTAATAATGGAAATTTAAATGATCAAAATTTCCACTTTGTTAATTTAGCCGACTCTCTAAATAGAAAAAATATCTTTGAATACTTAGGTGTTGATTTTAAAAAAGAAGACCCTATTGAAGACCTAAATTTAGAGAATCTTGAATTATGGACTAGATGGATTTTTGAAAAAACAAATGGTACAAATACAAGGATTAAAGGCTCTAGTTCTGACTTAGGTAAACTAGATAAAGTATTAGCTTGTAGTTCTTCAAGAGATGAGTTTATACTAAGAGAAAGAACTTTAGATGAAGCATTAGTGTTTGCTCAAGATAATGACATTTTATTTGATTCATTGATAAAAAAAGCAATTTCAAATTTAGAAAATGCAGAAAAACCACTCCATTCTATAAAAGAGTTCAACTTTGAGTTAGAGAATAACCTTTCTACTATTTTATCTATTTGTAAAAATTTAAATAGAATTAATAATTCAAAAAAACAAGAAGAAGATGATGAGTTTAAACTTTCATAGTAAATTTGAAGAATTTAAAGAAAACATGCAAGATTATCTTGCAATTACAGCTAGTGGTACAAGTTTAATTTATAATCATAAACTAGATCATATTGAACTTTATTCTTTTATCTACAATATTGAACTTACTTCAAGTGATGTTGCTAGAATATTAAATATTCAAGTAGATACTTCATCAGAATTTGGGGAAGAAGAAATTGCAGAAGAAAGAGATGAAGCTGAAGCTGAAACTGAGGATTTCTTTACCCTATTAAAAGAAAGAAAAGATCTTTTTGAAGAAGACTATCCTTTTATACTAGAAGAGGAGTATCATTCAATAAAACTTAAATCATCATTAACAAACAAGCAAAAGACATATCTTGTTTTACTATGTTCTTCTAATTTAAATAGGTTTAAAGAGTTTCAAAAAGATCTTACTAATGACTTTGAGAAGGTTTCATATTATTCTTTTCAAAATAAATTCGGAGAAATAGGAATAGTTAAAGAGTTTGGAAATAATGAGAACTATGATGAAAATAAAACAAAAGAAAAAATTATTGCAATAGCAAATGACTTAAATGTAAAGCCTAGAGAAGACAGAATTGAAAGACATATATCAGAATATTCCACAAAAGATAGAGGCTTAGATTTAGCAGTATGGTCCCCGTTTAAAGATAAAATTCCTAATATGTTTATATTGCTTGTACAATGTGCAAGTGGAGCAAATTGGAAAACTAAGTTAGCAGAAAATAAAAAAATTTGTACATTTTTGGATATCAATAAAACTCTTTTAAACTTTGGTTTTGCTGTACCTTTTGAATTTAGTAACTTTAAAGATGAATTTGAATTTTTAGATGATATAGAAAGTTCAGATAGTATTATTTTTGATAGAAGTAGAATTCTGGAAAGTATAAAAGAAGAAAATATAGTTGACTCTTTTAATATAATTAATAAAATACTAGAATCAGATTTTAGTTATGAATAATCTAATATATTTTTAAAAACAATGATACTACTAATCTTTTTTCCTTTTTTCCATTCTTTTCTTATATGACCTTCTTCTTTTATTGAAGGAAAAAATTTATTTTCAATTTTTTCAGAATTTACAATTTTTTGAATAGCAAATCTTTTTCTCGTTGAAATAGAGAAATACTCTCTTATCTTTTTATTTAACAGTTTTGTGCTATAAAACTCTTTTGCTTCTTTTAATTGTGTTTGTAGTTTTTTATTCAAATTATTAATTCTAAGATTAAAACCATACTTTCTAGCTTCTTTAAATGCTTTTAATTCTAAATCACCTTCTAAAACCCATCTTTTTTGAATTAAAATAATTTCTTTTTCTGTAATAATTTCTTCATCTAATCGAGATTGAAGTTTTAAAAGTTTTTTTAAAAATTTTTGTCTAATTTTTAGAGTGATACCTTTAGGCATGGTCATACCATATTTAGGATTATCCTCTCCACCTTTGTTATAAAGTTCTTGTCCTTGATGTCTATGACTATATGGGTCTCGTGTATATTCCCATCCTCTTTGAGTCTCTTTCCAATATTCATCTCTATATTGTTTATATAAATCTACATTTTCATAACCACTCTTCATAAGTCCATCTAAGCTTTTATCATTATCTCTTACCATATAGCATTGCCAACAACCAAATCTAGAAACACCACAACCTATTTTACCTTCTTCAATATGTTTACCACCAGCACCAACAAAAGTACATTCCTTTGTATCTTTACCACTAGCATCACTATATATTTTCCAAAGAAAATCTACATTTAAAAGTTCATTTGTTTGTTTAAATAAATATTCCCAAACATCTTTTGTTGACCAGTCTTCAATAGGCATAAGATTTGAAGCTTTTTTATATCTATCATTTAGTTTTAAATTTGTACCTTTTACAGTTTTCTTTTCAATTCTTGCATCTCTTGAAAAGCTTTCATCTCTTCTTGTTCCGATAACAGAAATAAATTCTCCTGTTGGAAAATTACTTGTAATTTCTTTATCAATAGGAAATACTTTTAATTTATCAGTACACCATCTTAATTGATTTGAAGGTGGTGGCATACCAACTCCTAAAAGTTGGACATTAAGGCTATTTTTTATTTCAGGAGTAACTTCTTTTACTTCTATATTTAAATTATATTTGTCTGCATAATTTTGAATAGATTTTAATGAAGATTCTAAGTGTTTTAAAACAGGTGGAAGTTCTGCCAAAGTATTTGAATTTATAATCAATACTTTTTTAGATAACTTTTTATTTTCTTTTATTAATTGAATTAACATTTTTATAGTAAGATATACAATAACACTACTATCTTTACCACCACTATATGCCACGCAAAATGGTCTAGGGTCGGTAAGATAATAATGTTTTAAAATTTCTATTGCATTTTCTTCTTTTTTCTCTATTGTAATGTTCATAATATCTCTTGAATTCATTTCGTATTGTACCTCATTTGTTTTAAAAAAAGATATATTTTCGTACGTTTTACATATCTTTTAAATACTCAAAACTTGACTTTAAAGGCATGTTTAAAATCAAAATATGTTAAAATTACTAATTAAACAAATATATTTTCAAGGAGACATGTGTCTATTTTTGCTTTACAATCCTTAGCTGGTGGATTTCTAGATGAGGATTTAGAACATTTTAACAAACATTTTGATGATTGGTGTATTCAATTTGAGACTTATGAAGAGGCTAAAGATATAGCTGAAACTTTAGAAAATGATGAGTCAATAGATATAGTTGAAATCACACCTCTTACTTATCCAAAATACTTTTTCAATAACCTACAAGGTATCATCCACGCAACACGACAAATAGAAGATAATATCATCTGTGTTGTAGAACCTACTATGGGAGCTAGTTTTAGAATAGCAATTTGTAATCTAAAAACAAAAAACGTAAGACTTACAAAAACTCGATATAAAAATATACCAAGCATTGAAGCTGCTTTTACTAACTTTTACGACTAGAATCAAACTCATCTATTAGTTTTGGCATTACCTGCCCTATTTCATGAAACTTATAATCAAGACTTTTTACAACTGTGTTGTATAAGTCATGGTTTTTATATTTTTCATGCCATTTTGTTTCTTTGTCTTCAAATAAATTAAAATACTCAAATCTTAACTTATAGGCTTCTTTTTGTAATTTTTCTTTCATAACTTTTGAACTCTTTTTTAATTATATATTTTTAACTTTAAATATATTTTCTAATAAAATAACAAATTTATAATTTATTTAATTAAAGATAAAATATATCTTATTTTAGATATAATCACGACTAAATAAAGGAAAGCGGTATTGGATAGTACTAAAAAAATCACTAAACTTACCTTAGAATCATTAAAAAAGAAAGATATAGCACCTACTCCTAGCCACTATGAGAAGGAGTTCTTAGCACAAGCTAAAACTTTAGATAAAGAGCTATATGAAGAAATACTTCAAGATAATATACTTTCTGATTTAAACTATTTTATAGAAAACTTACCAGAAATAATATCACCATCAATTAATTTCAGCAATGATGAGAAAATAAACTTATATCTAGAAAAAATTAATCAAAACCCAAAAGAGTTTCTTAGTAAAACTTATATTGATATGTTAAAAGAGATTACAAAAGAAAGAGTTAAAGCAGATAGAGAAGTTTTAAAAAATAAAACAGACGATATCATCAAGCTTAGTAATCTTATGGAAAAATATTTTGATAAAACTATTTTAGAAAGTACAAACTCAAGTGAAAAATTTGATGTAATAAAAGCTGAACTAAAAGATTTAAATATCTCAAATGCTTCATATAGAGAGCTGGGGCAACTACAATCAAAACTTATCAATACAATTTATAGTATTGAACATTCTATGCAAAACAACAGAGTTGAACTAAGTGAAAGCAAAGAACAGTTTGATTCACTAAATAAAAAGATTGAAGAATTACAAAAAGAATTAGCAATTGTAAAACAAGAAAAATCGACTGACTTTTTAACTTCTGTTCTAAATAGAAGAGCTTATGAAGAAGAAGTTAATAAGATAGAAAAAAAATATGAAGCATTTGAATCAAATTATGCAATTGTATTTTATGATATTGACCACTTCAAACAAATCAATGATACCTATGGACATACGTGTGGAGATACAGTATTAAAAACATTTGGAAAAATACTTAAAAACCTTACAAGAAAAGAAGATGTAATAGCAAGATATGGTGGAGAAGAGTTCTTAGCTTTAATCAACTATGAAGAAGAAAAAGAGTTATACAAATATATAAAAAGAGTAAAAAACTTAATTACTACTACAAACTTTAAATATAAAGATATAAGAATTCATGTTGAGTTTAGTGCGGGAGTTAGTTTTAGAAAAAATTTCAAAAACTATACTGATGCAAAGAAAAGAGCTGATGATTTACTCTATCAAGCAAAAAAAGAAGGTAGAAACAAAGTCATTTTTGATAATGGCGAAATTCTTTAAGAAACTACAACTTCTTTTTCTTCTTTTTTAACTACATTTTCGATTTTCTTTTTATTTTTTGAATCATAAAGAAAAGTATGCCATAAAGCAAAACCACAAAATGCAGACCCAGCTATAATATGAGCCTTTTTGGCAGTTTTATTTTTCATAAATAAAGAAGTAGCTACTGTAACACCTAATGTTGCAGTCATTCCTATTTTTGCAGCTTCTCTTTGAACTTCTTTGTCAAATTTCATTTTTGGTTTTCCTTGCTCTACGTTTACTTATTTTTTTTGAAGTTTTATCCAAAGTTTTAACAGTAATTGCAGCAGTTAAGATTGTTGCTAATGGTAATAATAGAGGCAATATATACTCCTTGATAATAATTATCAATAATTTTATCCATTCTAAGTTTAAATAAAACTGATAATTGTTATCAAGTTAATACCATTAACAATATATTTATTTATAATAATGCATTGTTTTTACTTAATATATAATTATTTTATAAAAAAACACTTATCATGAAGTACACTATTTTAAGTACCTTTAAAGGGAACTAATATTACTATTCCGTTTAAACTATTGATATCAATTATCATAATTATACCTACTAAAGGAAAATAATGGAAAATGCATTTATTATTATAATAGCTTTATTAGCAGCATTCTATTTATACAAAAAAATATTTAAAAACAACGGTTGTAACTGCGGAACTAAAGGATGTAGTTCAAAGAAAAATATAGAAAAATAATATGAATCTAGAAATTAACACTTTGGCTATTTTAAAAAAAGGTCAAAAAGCAAAGATAAAAAAACTTCATGCAAAAGGTAAACTTCTTCACAAACTTTTAGACATGGGCTTTGTATCAAATGCTCAAATTGAAGTTATAAGAGAAGCTCCTCTTTTTGATCCTATGCAATTAAAACTACACAACTATAATCTTACTATTAGAAGAAGTGAAGCAAGTCTTGTAGAAATAGAGGACTTAAATAATGAATAATATAAAAGTTGCTCTTGCAGGACAACCTAACTGTGGAAAATCTACTATTTTTAACCTTGTTAGTGGGATAGAACAGCATATTGCAAACTACCCTGGGGTAACAGTTGATAAAAAAGTAGGTTACTTTAAATATGACAACAACAAAATAGAAATGGTAGACCTACCTGGAACTTACTCATTTAGTTCTTACTCTTTAGAAGAAAGAGTCGCAAAAAACTTTATTCTTGATGAAGAACCAGATGTTATTGTAAACGTAATAGATGCCTCAAATATAAAAAGAAATCTTTATCTTACTTTCCAATTACTTGAAATAGGTATTCCTGTAGTTGTTGTATTAAATATGATGGATGTTGCAAAAAGAAGAGATATAGAAATAGACTCAAAAAAGATATCTCAAATGTTAAACTGCCCCGTAGTTGAAGCAAGTGGAGCAAAAGGTCTTGGTGGCAAAGATATTATGAAAAATATTGTTGCAACGGCAAACAATAAAAACAACTACCAAGAGTTTAAAATCAACTATGATGAGTTGGAACCACATATAAATAATATAGAAGAAAAAATCTCTAATATAAATCTAACTCAAAATAAAAGATGGCTAGCAATAAAAACTTTAGAGGGTGACTCTACAATTATTGAGAGAATAAAAAAATATAAATCAGATATTGAAGAGTTTACAAAAAAAGAAGAAAATAGTTTCCATGAAAGATTTGATAAAGACCCCGTATCATTTCTAGCTTCTTATAGATACGATTCAGCAGATATTATTTTCCACAAAGCAGTAAAAGAAAAAAATAAAGATAATCAGACCCTTACTCAAAAAGTAGATAAAATCATTTTAAATAGATTCCTTGCAATTCCTATTTTACTATTTTTTATGTTTATGGTTTATCAAATCTCTATTGTATGGGGATATAAGATTACAGACTATACTTGGCCTATTTTAGCTGCATTTAAAAACTTAGTAATAGATATACTTCCTGAAGCTAATTTTACTGATGTTCCTATGATTACTGATTTTGGTATTTGGATGGTAAATAGTGCAAATGCTTTAATGAACTATCTTCCTATATTTTTTATTCTTTTTGCTTTAATTGCTATTATGGAAGACGTGGGTTATATGCCTCGTATGGCTTTTATTTTAGATAGAGTATTTAAAAAGTTTGGCTTACATGGACAATCAACTCTACCTTTAGTTCTTGGTGGTGCTATGGTTGGAGGTTGTGCAGTTCCAGGAGTAATGTCTACAAAAGGTATTGCTGATGATAGAGCTAGAATGGCAACTATCTTTTCTGTTCCATATATGAACTGCTTGGCAAAAGTACCTTTTTATACTCTTATTTTAGGAGCCTTTTTCAAACCTGATATGGCTATTATGATGTTTTTCATTTCTACAGTGACTTTATTTATAGCTATGATTGTTGCAAAACTAATTACAAGTACTATTTTAAAAACAAGAGAAACTGCACCATTTTTAATGGAACTACCTCCTTATCATACTCCTACTTTCAAAGGTGTTATTATAAGAGCTTCTCAAAGGGTTTGGGTATATATCAAAAAAGTTGTAACTATTGTTTTAGCTGTTGCTATTATACTTTTTGCAATGCTTCAATTTCCTGGATTAAGTGATGAGTCAGAAATAAAATATGAAAATAAATCAAATCAAGCTTTAGCTTCTTTTGACAAAAAAGTTAAAACTTCTATTTACTACAAAGAGTTTGATACAAAAGAAGAAGTATCTGCATTACTAAACTATTATGATATTTATAGAACTAAAAGAATGACTGCAACTTCACAAGATGCAGCAAAAAGTGTAGATGAAGACTTTTTACTTAAAAATAAAACTTTTTATAAATATATAAAGCCAAAAAGAGACAAAGAAGCTAGAAAAATAAATAAAGAACTAAGAAAACTTTCTAGAAAAAGAAAAGCTATTCTAAGACAAATAAAAAATGAAAAAGTAGAAAACTCTATTCTTGGTATGACTGGACGAGCTATAGAGCCAGTTACACAATATGCAGGCTTTGATTGGAAGATAAATGTTGCCTTTTTAAGTTCATTTGCTGCAAGAGAAAGTGCTGTTGCAACTCTTGGGTCTTTATATGAAAACAATAAAGCAGATAATATGAGAGCAGAAGAAGCTATGGCTTTAAATAGTGGTTATACACCTTTACATGCCACAGCTATTATTATTTTTATGCTTTTAACTCCACCTTGTATCGCAACAATGATTGTAGTTAAAATGCAAACAAATAGTTACAAGTGGATGTTATTTGCAATATTTTTCCCTATTGGTTTAGGAGTTGTTTTATCCTCTTTAGTATTTACTTTAGGGAATATCTTCTCTTGGAGTGGTTTTGAGGCTATGACATACTTTTATATTAGTATTGTCTTATTAACGGTTATTATCGCCCTATTCCCACAAAAAAGCATCAATTGGGATGGCGGAATTAAATAAAAATAAAAAGGAGTTATGATGAAAAAATCATTAGTTGTTTTAGCATTACTTGCTAATTCTTTATTTGCACATACAGCTTTAATGAGTTGTTTTAATAATGGAGATAATACTATTACTTGCGAAGGCGGTTTTAGTGATGGTAGTAGTGCAAATGGTGTAAAGTTTTTTATTTTACAAAATGATAAAAAAATATTAGAAACAAGATTAAATGAAGATAGTGAAGTTACTTTCAATATCCCAAATGGTAAATATAGTGCTGTGTTTGATGCAGGAGATGGACATCAAATTCATGTAAAAGGTGAAGATATCACAGAATAAATTTATAGGGAATTTTCCCTATAAATTATTATCCCATTGGGTATAAAATATCTTTTTGAATCTCTTCAATTTTTTTCATTAATTCATCATCAATTTTAAAATCAAAAGCAGCAAAAGAATCATCAAGCTGACTTAAAACTCTTGCTCCAATAATAGTTGATGCAATAAAATCAAAATGCATAGAATAAGCAACTGCTAAAGTAACAGGAGAAACTCCATACTCATCTGCTAACTTCATATATCTTCTTGTAGCTTCTAGAGTTTTATCATTTACAAATCTATCTGCCATAGCTTGTACTCTTTTACTTTTGTTTTTCATATAAATGCCAAACCTTGAGTCTTCTGGATAGAAACCTCCATTGTATTTACCACTTAAAACACCTCCAGCCATTGGAGAATATGGAAGTAAAGAGATATTTTCTCTTCTACATACATTTGCTAACTCATCATGAAATCTTGGATTTAATAAAGAAAAGTTATTTTGAATAGATTCAAATCTAGCTAAATTATTGTATTTAGAAACTTCATTTGCTTTTGTTAAACCATAAGCACTATCATTTGAAGTTCCAACATATCTTACTTTTCCTTCACGTACTAGCTCATCAAAAGCTTTCATACTCTCTTCTACTGGCACAACTGTATCTGGCCAGTGCATTTGATAAAGATCTATATAATCCGTTTGAAGCTTTTTAAGACTTTGTTCTACTGCTCTTTTAATATGAAATGAATCAATTGCCGTTAGACCATGTCTAATAGGTGGTACAAACCAACCTGAAGCTGCACCTGCTACTTTTGTAGCTAAAATAACTGAGTCTCTAGGTTTTGTTTTTAACCACTCCCCTACTATCTCTTCTGTAATTCCTGTTGTATCTGCTTTTGGTGGTACTGGATAAAGTTCTGCTGTATCAAAAAAATTTATTCCTCTATCGTATGCTTTATCCATTATTTTAAAAGCTTCTTCTTTTGTTGTAGTAGAACCAAAAGTCATAGTTCCTAAACAAATTGGTGTAACTCTTAAACCACTTCTTCCTATATATCTATATTCCATTATTATCCTTTCTAAAAGAAGATTACTCCATTATACATATCTCTTTTTTAAACATATGTTTAATAGTCTCTTTTGCTACTAAAAATACCACAAAAGTTGTAATAAAAGCTAAAATATATGATAAAAATGCATAAAACCAATAAGAAGTTAAATTATACATAAGCAAAGTAGCTAAAGTTACTGCTGCCATTGGAAAGGTAAATGCCCACCATGAAATGAAAAACTTAATTTTTATATAGTTCTTGTACATCACAAATACTAAAATAGTAAAAAACAGAGCCAAACTATAAAGTATATGTGCAAAAAAGTCTAATGATGAAGTTAATTTTATATATGAAATAAACCCTATTGCAGGTGGTGCAATAAGAATAAACAGTGTTGGCATAAATTTAGGTGCAAATTGATTATGAAAGATAATTCTATTTAAAATAATTGCAAATAAAACAATCCAAAAGAAAATACCTATTGAAAAATAAAAATATAAAATAGAATCATCTATAAAGCCTTTACCTGCAATTGGAACAATAATATTACCAACAATAGGAATAAACCAAGCAGGATTAGAGTGTTGCATTTCAAGGTTATTGTTAATCCAATACTTAATTGTATAAAAAGTAAAAAAGATATGAACAACAGCTCCAAAAATAAAGAATATATGAGACAAGTCAGCAATAGAGTTTTTATACAATAAAGATAATAAAAGCATTGAAATAGAAAATGCTGCAAAAAAATTGACTCTAATTGGATGAGATAACTCTTTTATCACTTCATCTTTATACTTTATAAACTTCTTTGTATAAAAAAACAAGATTATAAAAAATAAACCTGTAGAAATAAATGTAAAAACAGTTGAAATAAAAGAAGGGAAAAATAAAACTTCTTCTAACTTTTCAAAAACTAAAGATAAACCAGAAAAACCCATCACCACTGCAAACATCATAATTGGAAAAAATTGAAGTCTATTTGAGGGGATATGTTTAATAGTTTCAGATTGCTTCATGTAAAATACCTTTTTAGAAAATAACTTATAATGGCTTGATTAAGAAGGAGAAGAATGGCTAATAAAAAACCAATCATAGATTTAAAAACTAAAAATATTGAGTATGAGCAAAATAATCAAACAATAAAACTAAAAGCTTTTAATAAAAAAAACATGACTATTGATATAACCATTTGGGAAGACGGTAAATATATCAAAGATAGTAATATTGTTTTTGCACACTTACCTAAAAGTATTAAATCAAAAATCAAACCATTATAATGTGAAATTATAAATCAAATAAGTTGAAAGTATTATTAATTTAAGTTATTATAACAATATAAGTTAAACTTATATATCAAATTTTAATGTTTCTAAATAAGTTATATTGTAAGTGCTTGTTTCATATTTGGTATTATTTAAAATAGAGTGAATTAGTTTAATAGTTCCTCCATGAGAACACACTAATATATCTTTATCTTTGGGAAGTTCAGATAAAAAGGAGTTTACTCTTTGCTTATACTCTTTTATTGATTCTTTTGCTATAAACTCATGCCAGGATTCAAATGAAGATAAGTATTTTTCATCATAAATACTCATCTTTGAAATCTCATCAAAAGATTTGCCTTCAAACTCATCTTTAAACTTTATTTCCCTTAGTCTTTCATCCTTTTTATAGGATAAGTTTAGTAAATCTAGTGTTTGAGTGCACCTTTTTAAATCAGAAGAATAGACTAAATCATATTTTTGTTTTTGCAAGGTTTTTATTTGTTTATTATCTACTAATGAACTATCAATATCTAAATCAATATGTCCGTTGTAACACTTTTGATTTTTTATAGCTAGTGGAGCATGTCTTAGAAAAGTTATACTTGACATATTAGTTTAACCAAAATAGACAAACAGTTATAAAAAGGATTATCTCTGTTAATTCTAGGTTGAAACCTAAGGTATCTCCATTTAAAAAACCTAAGTTTTTTTCTAAAAATAGTGAGAAAAGAAAAGTGAAAACTAAGGCTAAGATAAACAAAGATATAGCTTTAAAACCAATAAGAACTAAACATACTATAAAGTAAAGTACAAAGGCTGTTTTAAAGCTAGTAAATGAACTTTTCATTAAACCTACAAAAGAAGATTTAAACTCATTTGTTTTTGTCATAAACTGAACTGATACTCTACTTATAATAGCTATTGCAATTATTTCTAAATACATTTGATTTAAAAAAAGCATCGTTAAAGCTGCTACTTTAATACAGACAAAACCTAAAGCATATAAAAAGCCCATAGCTCCAATTGTAGGCTCTTTTATAACCTCATAGGCATCTTTGCCACTATGTTTAGCATATAAAGCATCTACTACGTCTAAGATAGCTTCTGTATGGATAAAACCATAAAACATCATATACAAAAAAGCACAAATAATTGCTCCAAGATAAGATAAGTCTTCTAAGAAATAAAAAACAATACAAGCCCCAAGAGATAAAATAGCACCTACAAGAGGAAGAAAAAACATAAGATAATTTATAATCTCTTTTTTTGATAAATCTACACTATTATCAAACTTTATTGGTATAATTGAAAAGTAGCTAAAGGCAAACTTTAGCCCTAATAAAATATCTTTATTCATCAATTTCATCCATTATTCTTTTTACATCCAATCTATTTTCTAATGAAGTAATAAAATTACTTATATGCTCTTTTTTATAAGCTTTAAAATCAAACTCTTTGTAATCATGGTGTAAATTTTTAAAAAGATAAGTTCTAAATTCATCAGAATCAAAAACTGCATGTACAAAAGTTCCATAGATATTTTTATTTTCATAAAAAAGTGGATATTTATTGCTTTTTCCATGATGTATTTCAAAACCATGAAGCTTCACACCAAAGATTTCGTAACTTCCTTTTTCTAAGGTTTTCTCTTTTTCAAAAAATATCTCATCATCTATAAAGCTAAAGCCCTCTTCTTTTTTAGCTTCATTATTTTCTAAAGCATGGGAGTCTATAAGAGTTTTAAACATCATCTCATAACCCCCACAGATACCTAGAAGTTTACCTTCATATGCTTTTATTCTATCAAATAGTCCATTTTGTTTTAACCAGATTAAATCTTTTATTACAAGCTTAGAACCAGGCATTATTACCATATCAAATTTATCTAAAGAAATATTTGTCTCTACAAACTCTAAGTTTATTTGCTCATGTGCTATTAAAGGCTCAAAGTCGTTATAATTACTCATATGTGGATAAAAGATAACTGCAATATTCAAAATAGCATTTTTACTATTTTGAGCATAGTTTTTCAAGCTTTGAGAATCTTCAAAGCCCAAGTTAAAGGGTGTATAAGGCAATACCCCTAAAACAGGTATTTCAAAATCCTCTTCGATTATTCTAACACCTTCATCAAAAAGAGTTAAATCCCCTCTAAATTTATTTACTATTACACCTATTACATTTTTACGAAGTTTCTCGGGCAATAAATGGTAAACTCCATAAATTGAAGCAAAAACCCCACCTTTTTCTATATCTGCTACAAGTATGATTTTTGTATTAAACTCATCTGCAATATAAATATTTGAAAGGTCTTTATCCATAAGATTAAGCTCTACTGGACTTCCTGCTCCCTCACAAACTACACAATCATAAGTTTTATCAAGATAGTTAAAACATCTATTTACAGCTGGTTTAAGTAAGTCTAAATCTCTGTAATACTCTCTTACATCTTTATTTGTTACAACTTTCCCTTCAACTATAAGAGAAGCTGAACTTCCACGTCCTGACTTTAAAAGTACTGGATTTAGATGATAAGAAGTAGGAACTCCTAAAACCTTTGCTTGAAAGTATTGAGCTACTGCAATTTCACTTCCATCATCACATACAAAAGCATTATTTGAGACATTTTGAGCTTTGAAAGGAGCTACACTATATCCCATGTTTTGTAGAATTTTTGCTATTACAAAAGTAATTGTAGATTTACCTGCATCACTACTTGTACCAAAGATTGAGATATTTTTCATCTAATTACTTTAATTTATTTGCTAAACCAAGCTTTACTTCATAAACTTCAGCACAAATTGAAGCTAATTTTTGTCCAACTATTCCTGTCATATCTACAAATTTTCTACTTTCGTTATCAAAAGGTATAATTCCAGAGTTCACATCATTTAATACAAAAACAATATTTGCTTCAAGTTTTGAAATCTCTTCTAATTGATTTATTAAATACTCTTCATTCTGCTTAATATTGTTAAATAACCACATTGACATACAATCTACTAAAAAAGTATCTTCTTTTTTTGATTTGCTTAATACTTTTAGTAAATCCTTTGATTCTTCTATTGTAATAAACTCATCTTTTCTTTGAAGTTTATGTTTGTCAATTCTTTTATGCATTTCTTCATCATTGAAACTATTATCATAAGTTGCAAGATAATATGGTTTTTTTAAACTTATATTTAATGCTTTTTGTTCAGCAAGGCTAGATTTACCTGACTTTTGTCCACCAAAATAGAGTATTTTCATTTTATTTATCCTAATAGGCTTTCTATTTTTTTAGTAAGTTCTTTTTTTGAAATACCATTTATAAGAGCATATGCTACACAAGCACCTGCTCCAACACCCTCTTTTGCTTCCCCTTCATCATAAAGTTTTAGAGCAGGATGTTCTGATAATGAAAAATCAAAATCAGAATAATAAGCATTCACTTTTAAATCATTTAGTTCTAAAAGTGCTTTAATATCACTTTTTTCATCTTCATATACCCACTTTGTAGTACAAAGTGCAAGATTTGAAGTTTTTAAGTGTCCGTCCATTTGTTTTAAAATAGAATTTACAATCAATAAGGCACAAGCCATTTGAGTTCCACCAGCTAAGATAAGTTTTGTTTTATTGTTTAGTCCTAAAATAAACCCAGCTGTAAAAATAAGCATATTATCTGCCACTTTAGATAGTTTTGCAAAAATATCATCTTCATATTTTATATTGAAAAGTGCATTTTCTATTGTTTTATTTCTAATATCATCTGGAACTTCTTTAAAACTACTACTAAACATCTCTTTACAATCATAACCTAAGGCTACAGCAGTTGCGGCAGCTGTTGTTGTACCACTTGGAACAGATTCAGCTAAAATAATATAATCATCTTTACATTCATACTCTTGTCCAAAATCTAAACCTTTTTTAAATACATCCATTGCATCTATATTTGCTCCAGTTGTAATATCTCCTGAAACAGAGATTCCAAACTCATGGGTTTGAAAATAATCAATTCTAGGTAGGTTTTTTATTCCTAAATTCAAAAGCTCAATATTTGAAAAGGGTTTTAAAAGATGAGAAGCTCTTGTTAATATTGCTGGAGTTGGTACACCTTTAGGAGTTTGAGCAATATTTTCTAAACTTCTTACTTCTCCACAAGTTACAAACTCACTATCTAAAGTAGGAGTTAAATATATTTGTCCTGGAATTCCAGCTTGTGTAATACCTGCTATATCAGCAGTTTTTGTATTACTAAGGCAAAGCATAAAGGTTGCACTTTTACCCCTTAGAAACTCCATAAAATCATTTGTTCCAAGAATATTTTTTATCATCATCTTTCCTATAACTTAGTAATATCATTAAGAGTTTTTTTCTTTTCCCAACCAATTTTTTTAAGTTCTGGTTCATCTAAAAACTCTTTTACATATCCAACAGTTAGATATGCAATTAATTTATAATCATCATTTATACCTAATATTTTCTTAATCTTTTTTGCTTTTAAAATACTAACCCAACCTACTCCAATTCCATAAGCTCTAGCCATAAGCCAAAAGTTTTGAATAGCACAAACAACACTATATTCTCCAACTTTTTTTTGGGTAGTTTGACCTAGGATATCTTTTTTAGGCTTTTTATATAAAACTGCAATATTTATATATGATTCTTTTATACCTTCAAGTTTTAAGTTTGGATATATTTCATTTGTTTTAAAAATTTCTTTTGCTTTTTTATTCTCTTTTTGAAAGTTTTTATAGACTTTTTCTCTTTTTTTATTATCTTTAACAATTATAAATTTCCATGGTTGAGAAAAACCTACTGAAGGGGCATTATTAGCAGCTTCTAATAATTCATTTAATATTTTGTCATCAATTTTTTTATTTAAAAACCTATTTCCTCTTATATCTCTTCTTGATGAGATGATAGCTTTTAATGAGGAAATAGCCTTTTTATTAAATTTGTTCATTTCTATCATGAAAATCAATAAATAATGTCATGTATTTATCAACTTTCTCTTTTTTGTATTCCAAAATCGTTTCACCTTTGTAATTTAGATTTTCAAAGGTATATATATCATTTTTTTCTTTTATTCTATCTGTACTCATACCAATTTTTGGTCTCATATAAACAGTTGTAAAAGGAACTTTACTTTTATGTAAAGGTCTTATAAGAAAACTACTATCACCTACGCAAAGAGGTTTTTTAACTTTTGCAGAAGCATGGGAAAAAGAAGTAACACCAGGGATAACCTCACTATTTTCATATACTTCTTTATGTTGTTCTTTTATAATATCCAGTAAATAATACACAGTACTATAAACAGCACTATCTCCTAAAGTAACAAAAGACAAAGTCTTATATTTTTTAAATGACTCTTCTATTATATCTACTTGTCTTTGCCAATCATTAGTTTCAAACCTCATTGGTGTATACATAGGAATAATATCTTTTTCAAAGCCATATTCATCCATAAGTTTTTTTACTATTTTATATGTCATAGACCTAGTAAAGCTATTGTCTGCACTTTTTGTTGGAATACAAATTGCATCACTTGTTTGTAAAGCTTTTAGAGCTTTCAAAGTAATCAATTCATAATCGCCAGGACCTAAAGAAACCATAAATAATTTCATCTATATTCCTAATATGTTATTGTTTTATGAGTTACACCTAACATTTTAAATGACTCTTTAATATTTTTCAAAATAATCTCTTGTGTCTTTGGTAACTCTAAAAGATTAAAATTTTCACTTGCCGTTAAAGAAGGTGTAATTATTGCTTCAAACTCATCACTTAAATCATCTTTTATCTCAAACATATCTTTAATATAATGGTTTCCACTAACTAAAAGTAAAGGTACAACTTGAACTTTCTTAAAGCCTTTTGCTTTAATTTTTTGTTTTATTGCATCGTTTATTGCAAAGTATGGGAAAGCCCCCTCTAAAGAACAGGCAAAATTTCTTTCATCAATTAGTTCAAGTAAATCACTTGTATAAGAAATAGAGTCTATTCCAATAGTATTTAACTTTGGTGTTCCATGAATAATATATAAGTTTGCAGTATCTTCTTTACTAACTTGTTCATTTAAACTTTTTAAAAATGAAGTTGCATTTTTACTAGTATTTAAAATAGTATCAGTAACTTTATAGTTTGCCATAGAAAAATGAGCAAAACCATCAACTATTTTTTTTATAAACTCATGCTCATCTGTTGGATAAATATTTACAGAAACTACAACTACATGTTTGAAACCTTGCATATCTACATCAGCAAGGGTTTGTGGAATGTTTTTGTATTCTACTTTTTTTCTTTTCTTTAAAAACTTGATTACCATTCTTGAAGAAAAAGAGGTAAATACCTCACAATCTGGGTATTCCTCTTTTACTTTTGCTTCTAAATCTAAGTATTTTTGTTCTTCAACTACAGAACCAAAACAAGCTAAAACAATAGCTCTTTTTCTATTGTAATGTCTAAATCTTTTCATTATTTTGCACTATTGTATAATCTTGCCTCAACATATGGAGTTGATTTTAAACTATTTAATGTTTTTGCTCCTGCAAGTACAGCTATATCAATTACTGGCTCTAAGATTACAACACTCATATAAGCTACACCAAAACTAAAGACTGAACTTAAATTTTCAAATCCAAAACCTTGTCCATATAGTGCCCAAAAAGCAACCCAAGTTACGATTCCACCTTGATACATTAAAGATAATTTTAATGCAGTAACATATTTAATATCTTTATATGGTGTATCTTTTGGAATGATTTTAGAAGCTACATAACTCATAGCAAATAAAGGCATTAAAAGAGTAGTTACATTTATACCATATTGTGGTAAATCAAACTGTGCGAAGAATAGACCTTGAACAAGTAAACCTAAAGCTAAACCAAATGCTGCAGCACCTGCACCAAATATTAAAAATAGTGTTGAACCTAAGATTAAATGTACTTCAGAAACACCAATTGGATGATGGGGTAATACTTCAAAAAACATAAATACTAAGATAGTACTTATAATTGTTTTAACTATAAAAGGTAAAACACCTGAATCTTTGATATTTTCATAAGCCATTTTTGCGGCAACTGAAAATGAAACTGCGGCAGTTCCATAACTTAAAATCATTTTTGCGCCTTGCACAACACCTGCTTCTATATGCATAGGTAGTCCTTTATTAAAAAATTAATATGTAAAGTAAAGTTTTGTAATCTAAAATTTGATTATTTTGTAAATGTTAGTAAAATTTGAGAATTTTCTGGGGGATCTAAAGAGTTTATTCCGTTTTCATAAGCTCTTTTATGGTATAAATTAATATTAGTTTCTACACTACATAACTTATTAATTGTCGAGAACATCGCAATTGTTGACAATTTAAAGTACTGTTTATTATACCCTCTAAGATTTTTCATAGCTGAATTATAGCTAAAAAAAATAATATAGAGGTAAAAGTGAACTCAATTCTAATTTCTGCTGTTGCATCAAATCAGGGGAAAACTATTCTTTCTACTGCATTATTGTACTATTTTAAAAACAGTGTAAGACCTTTTAAAATTGGTCCTGATTATATTGACCCACAATTTCATGAAATAGTTTGCAATACAAAATCAATAAACCTAGATACCTTTATCATGAATGAATCCCAAGTAAAATGGCTTTTTAATAAATACTCAAATAAAGAAGTTTCTATTTTAGAAGGTGTAATGGGCTTTTATGATGGCATGGACAAAGGCTGTTCAGCTTATGATGTAGGAAAACTATTAAATGTGCCTACTGTTTTACTTCTTGATGCTAGTGGTTCATATATAACTATTAGTGCTGTATTAAAAGGTCTTAAGACATATAAAAAAGACAACACTATTAAAGCTATAGTATTAAATAAAGTCTCTTCAAAAATGCACTTTGAATTAATAAAAAAACAAATAGAAGAAGATTTCCAAGGTGAAAATGAGATAAAAGTACTTGGCTGGATAAAAAAAGATTTACCAAGTTTAAGAGACACACACTTAGGCTTAGATTTAAAAGATGCAAAAAAAGAAGTTTTAGAAAACATCTCTAAAGAAGTTTTAGAAAATATTGATTTAGAAGCTTTAAAGAAAATATCTTTATATGAAAAAGAAACTATAACAAACTATCCATTTGAAAAGATAGAAAAGATAAACAAGAAAGCCACGGTTGTTTATGATGAAAACTTCTCCTTCTTATACCATGATAATTTAGAAGTTTTAAAAGAGTTGTTTACCCAAGTAGAAGTCATTAGCTCCACAAAAGATGAAAAGATAAGCTCTAATAGTGATTTTATCTTTATCCCAGGGGGTTATGTAGAAACAAAAGAAGCCTATGAAAGAGTTAAAGATTCACACAACTTCAAAGCTTCATTAAGAGAGCATGTAAATAAAAACAAACATATCTATGCAGAGTGTGCAGGGCTTTTATATCTAAGTAATAGTGTAGATGATAAAGAGATGGCAAAAATCTTAGAAATAAGCTTTTCACTTGAGAAAAGAAGAACGCGTCTTGGCTATTACTATAGTCAAAGTGGCTTAAAAGGTCATTCTTTTCACTACACAAAACCCCTTGATACTTCAAAAGGATGTGATATTTTAAGTAAAAAGATTAACTCAAAAGGTGAAGTAGGAGCTTGGAAGAAAGAAAATGTATATGGAACTTATCTACATACAATGTTTAGAAATAATATAAATATATTAAAGGATTACTTTGGAATTTAAACTAGAACAACCCCCAATAAATATTGGTGCTGATATTTCAAATAAATCATTTGAAATGATTAGTGAAGAATTAAAAGATTATGAAAAGATAAATGAGTTTGATAAAGGACAACAAGAGGTAATAAGTAGACTTATTCATACTACTACTTGTTTTGATGAAGTATTAAACAATATTTATTTTTCAAAAGATGCAATTCAAAAGGTGCAAAAACTACTATTAAACAAAGCAAAAATAATAGTTGATGTAAATATGATAAAAGTTGGACTTAGTGATTTTTACCTAAAACAATATGAAAATGAAGTTGTATGCTATATCAACGAACCATTTACTTATGAGATGGCAGAAAAAAACAAAACAACAAGAAGTTATGCAGCTGTAGTAGAAGCTATTAAAAGACACAAAGATGAACCTTTAGTACTTGCATGTGGAAATGCCCCTACTTTTATCTATGCAGCAATTAATACGTTAATAGAACAAAAAGTAGATTTAAACAATGTTGCTTTACTACTATTTCCAGTAGGTTTTGTAAATGTTGTTGAATCAAAAGCTTATGGTAGGAAGTTTTGTGACCATTTTGATGTGGCAGGGATTATTATGGAAGGAAGATTTGGAAGTTCTACTATGACAGTAGCAACTCTTCATGCAATCTATAAGTTAATAAAAGATTATGATAAAGATGAGAAATATAATGGAAAATAAAAAAGAAGTACTTTACAACACAATGGGCAGTGTTGTAGCAGAAGGTTTTACTTGCAAACCAAAACAGTTTGATGCAAATAAACCTATTATGCACTTTAAGACTCAACTTTTTTTATGTGATGATGAGAGATGTTCAAAAGCTCACAAAGGTAAAGATGTAGCAGCAACTTTAAGAGAAGTTATAAAAGAGTTAAACCTATCAAAGGGTGAAGAGAGAATCAAAGTTGTAAGAACTGGATGCTTTGGAGCATGTAGATTTAGGTCTGTTGCAAATATCTATGAAAATACACAAAGAAATGGATATTTAGAAAATAATGCAATCTGGCTTAAAAATGTTCATCAATATGATAAAGAAAAATGGGTAAAATTATTTAAAACATTAAGCAATAATGAAAAACTTGACATGAGTGAATTCAAAATAGTTCCTATGTCAGAAATGGACACATACAAAAATGATTAAAAAGATATATTTAGTAGGAGCAGGACCTGGAGAATTAGACCTACTTACACTAAAAGCTGTAAAGATAATAGAACAAGCAGATGTGATTTTATATGATGCTTTAGTAAACGAAGAAGTATTTCAGTTCTGTAAAGAGAATTGCCTAAAAGTAAATGTAGGAAAAAGAAAAGGTAAACACCTAAAGCAACAAGAAGAGATAAATGACCTTTTAGTTGGCTATGCAAAAACCCATAAAGTAGTTGTAAGATTAAAAGGAGGAACTCCTTTTGTTTTTGGTCGTGGATATGAAGAAGTTAGAGCTATAAAAGAAGCTGGCTTTGAAGTAGAGGTAGTATCAGGGGTAAGTTCAACAACTTCTGTACCAGAAAGCTTTATGCTACCACTTGTAGATAGAAAGTTTAATGACTCATATAGAACTATTACAGGACATGATATTGATGTTTTCAAAAGTATTGTTAAATCATACCATGATAGAGAAAATCTAATTATTATGATGGGTGTTCATAATATCAAAAACATTGTTGATTATCTTCTAAATATCGGTTTTCCAAAAGATTTACCAATAGCAGTATTAAGTAGAGGAACAACAAATGATTCTTCACAAAGAATATTTACACTTGATGAGGTGAGTAATCAAAATGAAGAGTTTTTTGAAGATTTAAGGAAATTAACTCCAGCGATACTATTTATTGGAAGAACCATTCTAGCAATGAAAGAGATTCAAGAATAGTATATGTCTGAAAAAAAGGTTTTAAGAAAAGGTTATACAACAGGAACTCACACAGTTGCTGCGTTTAGGTCTTGTCTAGATACATTTTTAGTTACAAACTCTCAAACAAAAACTAAAACAAATAAAATAGATAATGATGATTTAGATGTAACAAAAGGCTGTGAGATAGTTGTATCTTTAGATTTTAATATTGAAAACTTTTTATTAAATCCAACTTTTCAAAAACCTCAAATATTTTCTTATGGAACAAATAGTTTAGAAATCTATGCGGGCCTTGGTGTAGGAGTGGTAACAAAAAAGGGACTTAAAATACAAGCACCCTATCCTGCTATAAATCCTACTCCATTACATGCTATGCAAGAGTATTTTGAAATAAAAACAAAGAATAAAGAAAACCTGCATTTAAAATGTTGTGTAAGCGTTACAAATGGTCAAAAAATAGCCAAACAAACAGCAAACTCAAAAGTTGGAGTACTTGAAGGTATCTCAATACTTGGAACAACTGGAATTGTAAAACCTGTGTCAAGTTCAGCTTATATAGACTCAGTAAAAACTGAAATAGAATTTGCAATACAAAATAACTATGAAACCATCTATTTTACCCTTGGGAACTCTGCTTTTAAAGTAGCTTGTTCTAAGGCAAATGAAGAAGCAATTATAGAAATAGGAAATTTTGTTTATGACTCAGTTGAACTTGCAACAAAACAAAATGCAAAAGAAGTAATCTTTTTATGTGGAATTGGAAAGATGACAAAGGTTTATCAAGGTTTTAAAAACACCCACAATAGATTTGGAGTAATTGATTTTACAAAACTTCAATTAGACATAAAAGAAAACCTAGGCTATGAAGTTGATATTGAAGCAACTTTAACAGTAAAGGGGATATCCCAAGAGCTTGAAAAAGTGGGATTACTTGATGCTTTTTATGAAATGATTACAAAAAAAGCAAACGAACAAATAAAACAATGGTTTAAAACATCAAATGTAAAAGCCATAATATTAGAACAAAAAGAGGTATTAGGATGGTAACAATAACTGGTAATGGTATGGGAGATTATACCTTTACAAATTTAGACTTTGATATTAGCAGGTTTGACAAGATTATCTGTGATTCAAACTTCAAAGAAGAAGCTTCAAATATTCTAAAACTAAAATATAAAGAAGCAAAAGAGTATCTTTTAGAAAACTATGACAAAGAAGAGATTTTATATGTAGTTACTGGTTCACCCCTATTTTTTAGTGCTGGAACAATTATTGCTAAAAACTTACCTAAAGAAAAAGTAAAAATCATAAATAACACTTCTTCTAAAACATATATGTGCCAGAAACTTTTTATTAGTGAAACTGAAATAGATGTAATATCTTTACATGGAAGAGTTGATTTTGATTTACAAAACTTTTTACAAAATAAATATACTTTTGTGCTTTGTGATAAATTTACAATTGCAAGATTAAAAACTGCCCTTTCATTTTTTAACTCTTCTTCTATAACTACTACTATAGGCTATAAGCTTGGCTTCGTTGATGAAAAAATAGAAGAGATAGATTTACTTAACTTTGATGAAAAATCTTTTGATTTATCTCAACCTTTTGTACTACTTATTAAAAAAGAGTTTGAATCTAAAAACATAATTAGTGAAGATGTAGAGTTTGAGACTGAACGAGGAATGATTACTAAAAAATACAAAAGACAACTTACTTTACAAAACCTTGATTTAGAACCAAACAATCTTTTATGGGATATTGGGGCAGGAAGTGGTTCTTGTGCAATTGAAGCCTTTAAAAGATACAAGGTTAAAACAACACTTTTTGAAAAAAATGAAACAAGAGTGGAGTTTATAAAACAGAATCTAACTAATCATCATGTAGTAAATACAAAACTATTTGAAGGTGAAGCACAAGAGATAATCCCAAGTTTAGAAGAAACTCCACAAAGAATCTTTGTAGGTGGTGGTGGAGTTGAAGTTATAAAACAACTTCCAAAGCTTTATAAAAAATTAGATGAAAATGGAATTATGCTTATTAATGCAATAACACTAAAACATTTAAACCTAATGTTAACGGTATTAAATGAAGCAAAAATAGAGTACGAAATCCACTCAATCTCACTTACAACTTATAAAGGAAAACTTGATTTAGTAGAACCAGAAAGACAACTATTTCAAATAAAAATATACAAAAAGAATAAAGAAGAGGAAAACTAAAAATGGTTTATTTTATAGGTGCTGGTCCAGGGGATCCAGACTTAGTAACAGTAAAAGCACAAAAAATACTTCAAAAAGCAGATGTAATTTTATATACAGGTTCACTTGTACCAAAAGAAGTTCTTTCTTGGTGCAAAGAAGAAGCTATCATAGAAGATTCTCAAGGGATGAAATATCCAGAGATATTTGCTTTTTTAGAAAAATACAAAGATAAAGTAATAGCAAGAGTTCATACAGGAGATCCTTCTATTTACTCAACTATTGCAAAGCAAATAGAGTTTCTACAAGAACAAAATATAAAATATGAAGTGATACCAGGAATTACAGCTGCTTTTGGAGCAGCAGCTAGTCTTGGAATTGAATACACTATTCCAGGTGTTTCTCAAACTATGATTCTTACACGGGTTGAAGGTAAAACTCCAAATCCTGAAAAACTAGAAAATATACTTGCTTGTAAGAACTCATCACTAGTATTTTATCTATCAATCTTACTTCTTAAGAAGCTTAAGAAAAAAGCTCTTGACTTGGGATATTCTGCTGATACACCTTGTTGGGTAGTTGAAAAAGCAACTTGGAAAGAAGAAGAGATTTTCAAAGGAACAATTTCAGATATAGAAAATCAAGTATCTCATATCAAAGGTGTTGCTTTAATTTTATTTGGAGATTTTTTAAAACAAGAAGAAACTGAGGAATCTCATCTTTATGTTAAACCTTTAGTTAAAGAGCTGCAAGAGAAAAAGGCTAATAATGAGTAAATTAAAAATTGCCCTAGTTTCTATAAATCAACCAAGTCTAAACTCTGCTTGCAAACTTTTAGATTACCTAGAAGATTTTGAAGTTGATGTTTATGGTAAAAAAGATTTAGAACACAATTTAGAAAACCTACATACATATGAAAAAATTGATACAGTTTTACAAAATGGTTGGAAAAAATATGATGCTATTATATGTATTTTAGCTATGGGAATTGTTGTTAGAAAAATAGCACCCCTACTTGAAAGCAAAGCAACTGATCCAGCTATTATAGTTATGAGTATCGATTTAACAAAGGTTATCCCACTTCTTAGTGGTCACATTGGTGGAGCAAATGAGTTAAGTGATTTACTAGCTTCTAGACTTCCAGATTGTATGAATTTTGTATCAACTGCAACAGACCAAACAAAAACTTTTGCTTTTGATATGTTTGCAAAGAAAAACAATCTTGAAATAGAAAACCTAAAATGCTTAGCAAAAATCTCTAACTCACTTCTAAATAAAAAAGAAGTAGAAGTTAAAACCTATGAAAGTATTTTTGAAACAATTCCAAATAAAACAAATCTAAAAAGAGTAGATGAACAAAGTTCTGAACTATGCGTTAATATAACTCCATTTACCGATAACAACCTAAGCTTAAAACCAAAAGTATACTTAGGTATGGGTTGTAATAGAGATACATCATTTGAAGATATTGAGGCTTCATTTTTTTGGTTTTTAGAAAAACATAATCTAAAAAAAGAACAAATAGAAAATATAGCTTCTTTTGAAGCAAAAGCAGATGAAAAAGGACTTTTAGAGTTTGCACAAAAATACAATTTTGATATCAAGTTTTATAATGAAAAAGAGATAAACTCACTTCAAGGAGAGTTTAGCCCTTCTCAAGCAACTAAATTTTTTGGACTAAAAGGTGTTAGTGAACCATCTTCTATGTTAGTTTCAAAATATAACGAACTTATCATACCTAAAAATGTGTATGAGAAAAAAATTACAATAGCAGCCGCAGTATAAAAGGAAAAACAAAATGGCAAAAAAATTATATATAGTTAGTTCAGGTGCTGGTGGAACATCATATATCACACCAGAAGCAAAAAACGCGTTAGAAGAGTGTCAAGTAGTAGTTTCATATAGTAAATACGCAAGAGAATTAAAAGAGTTAATAGAAGGTAAAGAACTATTTACATCTGGTATGACACATGAAATTGAAAGATGTAATCAAGCTATTGAATATGCAAGTCAAGGAAAAACAACTTGTATCGTATCAAATGGAGATGCAAATGTTTATGGAATGGCTACACTAATAGTTGAGATTATGGATGAAAAAGATTTATGGGATGAAGTTGAGCTTATCTCACTTCCTGGGGTTACTTCATTTTTAGCAGCAGCAAGTAAAGTTGGAGCTCCTGTATCTCAAGACTTTTCTATCATTTCTCTATCTGATAGACTTACAGATATAAATTTAATTGATAAAAGAGTAAAAGCAGCCCTTGATTGTGATTTTGTTTTAGGTATTTATAATCCTAAATCTAAAAAAAGAATTCTTCCTTATCAAAACTTTTTAAGAGCCTTAGAAAATGGATATCAAGATAGAATAGCAATTATTGCTTCAAATGTAGGAAGAGTTGAGAAAGAGAAAATCACAGTAACAACAGCCCAAGACTTAATAGACCAAGATATAGAACACGAAGCGGTTTCTATGTCAACATTAATTATAATTTGCAATTCAAACTCAAAATTAACTAAAAATGGAAAAGTTTTAACACCAAGAGGATATTTAAATAAATATGAACTAAGTGGAGAACTTAAATAAAAGGCAAAAAATGCAAATAGCAATTTTATCTGATATTCATTCAAATGTTTATGCACTACAAGAAGTAATAAAAGATATTAGAAATAGAAATATTGAAGTAATTTTAAACCTTGGAGATATGTTTTATGGACCAATTGAACCAAGGGCTACCTATGAATTAATAAGAGAAAATAAATTCATAAATATCTGTGGAAATCAAGATAGAGAAATCCTTGAAGCTTCTTTAGCTCAACTTGAAGAAAACCCTACTTTAAGATATGCCTATGAAGATTTAGGGGATGAAGTTTTATACTGGATTCAAGATTTACAATTTGAAAAAATTATTGGTGGAACATATTATATGATTCATGGAACATACTTTGATGATAGCCAGTATTTATTGGAAGATATTTCAGAAGGTTCTATAAAGTTAAGAAGTGATGAGGATATTATCAAATTAACAGATAATATTGAGGCCCCATTTATTTTTTGTGGACACTCTCACTTACCAAGAATTCATAAGCTAAACTCTGGACAGATAGTTATAAATCCAGGTTCTGTTGGACTTCAAGCCTATAAAGATGAACTTCCAACTAAACACAAGATGGAAAACCATACCCCTGATGCAGCCTATACTATTTTAACAGTTGAAGAAAATCAATATAGTGTTGAGCAAGTAAGAGTTGCCTATGACTTTGAAAAAGCAGCAAAAAAAGCAGAAGAAAATGGAAGAGAAGATTGGGCACATGCCCTTAGAATGGGAAAGGTTTTAGACTAATCATATGAAAAAGTTTGAACATGGTGGAGATATAAAAAGTTTTGCAAAAAAAGCAAAATGTGAAGAAAAAGAAGTAATTGATTTATCTTCAAATATAAACTTTTTAAAACCAAAACTTGACATTGATTTTAATAGTTTAGATATATCTTCTTACCCAAATTATGACAAGCTTTATAAGGCTATTTCAAAACATTACAACGTAATGAAGTCAGAGATTGAGCTATACAATGGTGGTAGTTCTGCTATCTTTAAACTCTTTGAAAATCTGAACTTAAAACATTGTACTATTTACTCTCCTGCATACTTAGAATACAAGAAAGCAGCGCAAAAGTTTGGGTTTCAAATTGATTTAATAAATAGATTTGAAGATAAAAATAAAAAAGTAAAAAAAGGTTCTTTTATAATATTTGTAAATCCTTCAACACCTGATGCAAAATGTTATGATATAAAGAAACTATTAAATTATTGGATAAAAAAAGAGTGTACAATCTTAATAGATGAAAGCTTTTTAGAGTTTACTGATTTTGAATCTGCAACAAAATATTTAAAAGAGTATGACAAACTTTATATTCTAAAATCTATGACAAAGTTTTATTCATCTGCTGGAATTAGAGTTGGCACTATTATCTCATCAAAAGAAAATATCAAAAAACTAAAAGAGAAAGAACCAATGTGGAAGATTTCCACTTTTGATATGACTTATTTAATAGAAGTATTGAAATACAAAAGCTTCTACAGAAAAGCTAAAAAGAAAAATAAAGAGAATCTAAAATTGCTATGTTCTACACTTGATAAATACTCATTTATCAAAATGATATACCAAAGTGAAGCAAACTACATTTTAGTAAAACTAAAAGGCATAAAAGCAAAAGAATTACAAGAGAAACTAATACCATATAAAATCATGATACGAGATTGTTCCAACTTTGATTTTTTAGGAAAGTATCACATAAGAATTGCTGTAAAGAGTAAAAAGAGTATCAAACTTTTAGAAAAAGCTTTTAAAGAAATAGAAAAATGTATCTAGAGCTTCTATTTTTTGCATATCTCATTGACTTTATCTTTGGAGAATTTCATATAATCAAAACTCTTTATCATCCTATTATTCTTTTTGGAAACTACATAAAATGGTTTGAAAAAAAATTTTATAAAGACTCTATATTTAGAGGTTTTTTATTAACTATATCCTTACTAACTCTTGTTTTTATAGTCACTCTTCTTTTAAGTAACATTGATAATATCTATTTTCAAGCCCTGCTTTGTTCTTTTACTATCTCTTCTAAAATGCTTTATGACAGTGTAAAAGAAGTGATATCTTCAGATAATCCTAAATATGCAATCTCTATGCTTGTAAGTCGAGATACAAAGGAAATGAGTGAAAGTGATATAAACAAAGCTGCCATTGAAACCTATGCTGAAAACTTAAGTGATGGAGTTATTGCTCCAATGTTTTATATGCTCTTTTTTGGACTTGTTGGAGCTTTTATTTATAAAGCAATTAATACCTTAGACTCTATGGTTGGATATAGAAATGAAAAATACGAAAACTTTGGTAAATTTGCAGCTAAACTTGATGATGTAGTTAACTTCTTTCCTTCAAGAATAACGGCACTTTTAATAGCCCTACTTTTCTTTTCAAAAAAAGCTTTTAAGTCATTTTATTCTTATGGGGAAAAGCATGAAAGTCCAAATGCTGGGCATCCAATCTCCGCTATGGCACTTATTTTAAATGTCTCTTTAGGAGGGCCAACTTCATACTTTGGAAAAATAAAAGAAAAGCCCTACTTTGGAGATGGTAAAAAAAACATAGAAAAAAAAGATGTAAAAAAAGCACTAGATTTCAAACTAAGATTTGATATCTTCGTTCTAATCATTTTAAGCTTTTTTCTTATATTTTTTTAACAATAGAATTGATTTATTATAAATAATACTTCTTTTGCTTTTTTTTAATATTAATAGGAGAATATCCAAAATACTTTTTAAATATAGTGCTAAAATGACTTATATTTTTGTAACCTACTAAATAAGCAGCTTCTGAGATATTAATATCATCTATTTCTAAAAGTTTTTTTGCTTTATTCAGTCTATACTCTTGTAAAAGTCCATAAACTGTATTTCCAAAAAGTTGCTTGAAACCTTTTTTTAATTTGAATTCATTTATAGCTGATTTATGTGCTAATTCTTTTAATGAAGGAGGATTGTTAATGTTTTCAAAAAGTATCTCTTTTGCTTTATGTAAAGCCTCTATATCCTTTTTATTTAAAAAGTGTAAACTCTTAGATGAAGATTCATTTAGATTATTGATAGTATTATATGTTAGTTCTAATATTTTTGATTCATAATACAAGTCTCTAATGTTCTCTTCTATTAATGTAATTTCACTAAGTTCTTTTAATAAAATATTTTGCTGTAATAAAATTTGGTTACTTAAATTTAAAGATAATTTATTTTCGTCTTTTATAAGAGATTCTAATAAGTTATCTTCAAAAACTAAATAATGAAAAATATATTTTTTATTTTTTTGATATAATGCTTTTTCTTTTAAACCATTAAATCTTTGCCCTTTATAATATGTATTTGTGTTTAAATCTAAACTACTTGAATAATTATTAGATTCCATTTTAATATTTGTACTTGTATTAAAAATCAAATAAGAAATATTTTTATTGTATTGTCCTTCTAAAATAGTATCTTCATGAAAAGTTGCAACACAAGAAGAATAATTTATTCCAGAACCTGTATTAAAAAAATTCAAACTCATATTTCCAAAATCTTCTTCCAAAATAATACTTCCGCTATTTCTTTTTTCATAAGGAGAAAATTCTTTTTCTATTCTATCCCATAATTGACTTGTGCTTATATATGTACCCATTAAATACCTTTAACAAAAATATTAATCCCTAAAAGAAAATATTAATATTGATAACTGTTTTCAATTAAATTATAATTCATCTTAATTTTTCATTAAGGAGACAAGAATGAATATAAAAAAGATATTAAAACTATCAATAATATCTCTTATGGCAAGTCAATCTTTATACTCAGAAGACCTAACAAAAAATCTAAAAGATGACACAAAAAATGCAATTAGTCTACCCTCTGTCACAATAAATGCAAGAAAAGAAACAGAAGATGCTAAAGAAGTACCTTTTGGAATTCTTGTAATAGATGGAGATGAGATTAGAGAAAAAGGTTTCTTTAGTACAGAAGAAGTTTTAAGAACAACCCCAGGTGTAAGTATCAACACTTCAGGTGGAGCAAATGTTTCAAGCGTTTCTATTCGTGGAGTAGGAGCATTATATCCACTTAGTATGGATGATGCTTCTGTAGCTGTTAATATTGATGGTTCACCCATAAGTTCTAGACACTTGTCATTAGCTACTTTTGATATAGAACAAATAGAAATATTAAAAGGTCCACAAGGAACACTTTTTGGAGGATTAGGTGGTGCAGGAGCAATAAATATTACAACAAAAAAACCTACTCAATATACTGAAGGCTATTTTCAAAGTGAATTTGCAGAGGAAGAACATAAAGTAAACTTAGCAATAGGTGGACCTTTATCTGAATCTATAAGTGCACGTATTGCACTACATCAATCCTCATATGAATACCCAATCAAAAATATCCAAACAGGAGAAGCAGTTTCTGAACCAAATCTTTTGGGTGTTAGGGGAAGCTTATTATGGGATATTTCTGATGATACATTAGCTTTATTAACAGTAGAACACCAAAAGAGCAAACATATGGGAGAAAATATAGTTTTACAACCTTATAATGATGACCCTAAAATGGATTTGACTCCAGGTATTTATGACAATAGTTATAAAGAACTAGATAAGCAGTCTCTACAAATAAAACATAATTTTAAGAATAGCCAGCTAACATCTATTTCTTCTTATTCTGATGTATATAATATTTCACCTGTTGTTTTTGATCGTATTGTATATAAAGCAATGATGGGTACTTCTAATGAGTACTGGAGAGAACAAGAATCTTCTGATAAAGTATTTACACAAGATTTAAGACTTTCTTCTTTGCCTGGCAATGATATTTTTTGGGTTGTTGGAGCTAGTTATTTAGATTCTGATAGAACATATAATCATTCTCGTATGGGTGGAGCAAACTTTGTAGTATATCCAGGAAATCATCAATTTAGAAATTTTGATACAAAAAGGTATGGAATATATGCAGAAAGTACAATTCCAATAAATGATAAATGGAAAATTACAGCAGGAGTTAGACAAACTTGGGATTATAAAAAATATAATGCCACTTATACTGAAAGTTTCAATAGTGTTTATGATGATGACGAACTTAATGATAATTTTACAACAGGACGTCTAGGGGTAACTTATGCTTTAAATGAAGATTCAAATTTATATGCAACTGTTTCAAAAGGGTATAACCCAGGAGGCTTTCAAGATTATGGTGAAAATAAAGGAGATGCAAAATATAAAGCTGGGGATATCTATTCAGCAGAGTTTGGTATAAAATCAGAACTTTTAGATAATCAGTTAAGAATTGATAGTTCAATTTTCTATACCAGCGTAAAAGATAATTATATGATTGATAGTACAGGAGTTTCTTCTTTTGTAGTAAATGCTGACACACGAAGTATAGGATATGAATTAGCTCTAAACTGGTTAATAAATGAAAACTTTAATATATCAGGAAACCTTGCTTATACTAATGCAACAATTAGAGATTATGTAAATAACTCTTTAGGTGGTCCTGTTAATAGTGGTAATAAAGTTCCAGATACACCTAAATTTCAAAGTACAATCTCTTTAGCATATCAAACAGTACTACCAAAAATAAAGATTTTAAACGCTAATACTAAATTAAATACTAGGCTAGATTATAGCTATATGTCTAAAAGAGCTGCTGATGTACAAAACCATTATGACTTAGATGCATATAATAGAGTTGATATGCATGTTGGTTTAATTTCTGGAAATAAAGAACTTTATATTTATGGTAAAAATATTTTTGATGAATATTATGATTTATATGGATTCTATGATAATGCAACTTCAGTAAAATATGGTGCACCATCAAAAGGACGAATCGTAGGTTTAGGATTTAAATATACTTTTTAACAAGCAACTTTAAATAAGAAAGATAAAAAGCTAAGTTCTTTTATCTTTCTTTATATTTTTAATTAGCTTTTTTCTTATGTTTTCTAAATAATAAATATACAAAAAAAGGTGCACCTATAAATGAAGTAACAACTCCAATAGGTAGAGAAGAAGCAGTATTTAGAACTCTTGAAATCAAATCTGAAAGCACTAAAAATGTTCCTCCATAAAAAAATACTGGTAAAATAAGTTTGTCAGCACTTTGTTTATAAATAAGCCTTAAAATATGAGGAATAATAAGCCCTACAAAGCCAATTGGACCAACAAAACTAATACTAACTCCAACAGCTAAAGAGATAGTCATAAGAAGTATTAGATTTAATCTATTTACATTGAGTCCTTTTAAAAATGCAATGTCATTTGATAGAAGTAAAAGTTTAATATCATTTCTTTTTCTTACACATACAAGTAAAAGAATAAATGCAACTAAAAATACAGCTAAAGAACTGTTATACCCTACTACATCTAAACTTCCAAGTGTAAATCTAACAATTGAATAATTCTCTTGTAAAGTACTTAAAAAGAATATTAACATCAAAGCAGATGAATAAAAAAACGATAAAGCAATACCTATTAAAAGAATAGAATTAGTTGAAGCAAAGGTTGCATTTTTGTTTATCTGTTTTGAAATAAAATATAAAATAAAAATAGTGATAAATGAACCCAATATACCTGAAATATAAAGAGCTACCATAGGAAAAAATACTATTGAAATAGCTGTAAAAAGTGTTGTTCCACTTGCTATTCCTAAAGTATATGGAGTTATTAGAATATTTTTAAAAATAGTTTGAAAAATAAGTCCACTAAGACTTAAAACTGCTCCCACAAAAAAGGCTAAGATAATTCTAGGAACTCTAAGCTCCCAAAATATCATATATGAAGTACTATCAGTTTTAAATATTTCATTTAAAGAAATAGTAGTTTCTCCAATAAAACATGAAGAGAAAATCAATACCACACTTAAAATATAAGCTAAATACTTCATTGAACTCATAGTTTTACCACCAAGTGTTCATTTACTACTTCTAAGCAGTTATGATAAAACTTTTCTAAAATCTCTTTTGAGAAAAACTCACTACTCTCACCAAAAAATTCAATTCTTCCATTATCTAAATATAAAACTTTGTATTTTAAATGAAAAGCTAAATCTAAATTATGAGTTATTACTATCTTTTGTTGTAAATATTGCGAGTTGAAAATTTCAAAAGCCTCTTTTACTCTTGTAATATCCATATTTGCTGTTAACTCATCAAAGATTGTGATTTTTGCATTATGTATGATACTTGAAGCAAGTAATAAAAGCTGTTTTTCTCCAGAACTTAGGTCATTACAAGCTCTAGCTTTGATTTTTTCTAGTTTCAATAAAGCAATAGTATTATCAAGTTTTGCTTTATTTATATTATCAATAAAAGAGAGTTCTAAAAACTCATATACGGAGATATATTCATCAAATATTTCAAGTTTTGGAGGAATATAGTTTATTAGTTTTGCTCTTTGCTTATCATCAAAAGAAGAGAGAGTTTTATTTGAAAAGTTTACTTTATCATTTGGAATAAGATTTGAAAGAACTTTTGCTAAAGTTGACTTCCCTGCTCCATTGGCACCAAGGATTATAAGGTCTTCATTCTCTTTCAATGAAAATGAAATATCTTTTAAAATATGATTTGAAAAACTATTTATCTCTAACATTTACTAATATTTCTTTAAAATCTTCCATAAAATAAACTATCCTGTGACTAGGAATTCCTGCGTACTCTTTATCTATAATATAGATATTATCATTTTTACTTGCCTTTACAGGAAGTTTTCTCCAAGGTTTTTTTAACTGCTTAAAACTAATCTTATTGTCGTGAATATAAGGTGCCAGTAAAATTATAATATCAGGATTCATATGTATTATCTTCTCAACATTTACAACAGGTTGAGCCAAACTTTTAGACTTGTATGCATTTTTGTTTCCCGAAGCATTAATTATATCATTAAAATATAGGTTGTTTCCTGTTACATAAATAGATTTATTCAACTCTTTTCTTGGGCTAATTACTATTAAAATCTTTTTATTTGTTACTATATTAGAAAGTTCTTTTAACTTTTTATCAATATTCGAAGTAAGCTCTTGTGCTTTTTGTTGTTTTCCTACAAGTTTTGCAACACTTTTTATAGTAGTTTTTATTGACTTTAAATTATCAGTTTTAAAAGAGTGATAATTTAGATTTAGTTTTTTTAAGTTTACAAGCAATTGCTCATCATAGTTTTGAGCAAGAACTAAAGTTGGTTTTGCTTTTAACATTTTTTCTAATGATATAGAAGCATAACCACCAACTTTAGGTATATTTTTAGACTCTTCTGGATAGTTGCAATATTGTGTATTTGCAACTATATCTTTGCCACTACCAAGAGCAAACACTATCTCATTTAAAGAAGGAGATAGTGTTATGATTCTTTGCTCGCTAGCAAATAAATTAACAATAATAAGAAGAGTTAATAAATATTTTTTCATAATTCCTTAGTCTTCTTTATTAAAAACTATATTTTAAACCAACATATGCACTTCTACTTGCTGTTGCGTAACCATATGTAGAATAATAATCTCTATTAAAGATATTATTTATTTTTAAATATAACTTTGTATCCTTTGATAAATTATAGTTAATAACACTATTAACTAATGCATATTTACCTGTTTGAACTCTACCATCAGCCCAATCATTGATTATTCTATCCCCAACATATTGACCATTTAAATTTAAATGCATTTTATCAAATCCATAATAATCTAAACTTACTTTATAGATTTTTTTTGCTCTTTTTGTTAAATCTTTACCATCATTATCTTTTGCACTTTGGTGAGTATAGCTAAGATTTACAAATGTATCTTTTAATAAAAGTTTTGAATACTCTACTTCAAACCCTTTAAATCTAGACTTACCATCAACATTTTTGTATATTCCTTCAACTCCACCAACACCATCAGGATCATACCAATCAATTAAATTATCAACCTTAGAATTAAAATAAGTTACACTTAAACCTTTATATTCAAAGCCTATATCAAAACTTTTTGTTTTTTCAGGGTCTACATCATTATTAGAACCACCCCATGGATTCATCTCTTGCATTGCATTTGGTACATTATATGCAGTTCCATAGTTTGTTTTTACTAAAAAATCTTCTGAGAAAATATATTGTAATCCAATTTTTCCAGTTAATTTATTATCAAAATTCTCATATTTATCATACCTAAGTGTTTGAGAAAATACTAAATTATCAATGTGATTTGTATTTGTAAGATATGCAAATGTACTTTTAGATTCTAAACTATCTTTTTCTCCATTAACTTGTAAATAATTTACTTCATCTTTTGTTTTTCCTATTCCAAAAGTTAAAAAATCTTTTGTTCTATAAGAGATAGTGTCTTTTAATTCTAAATTATGTTTTTTACCTTCAAAAACTAAAACATCAGTAGAGTTTGAAGAACCTAACTCTTCTCTTTTGAAATCAGATAATTGATAGCTTAGTTTTATATCATGACTTTTGATTTTTTGAGAATATGCTAAATTATATAAAGTTGAATGAAAATCACTTTTTAATTCTCTATTATCAGGATTAGTTGAAGTATCATATTCTGTTAATGAATTAATATCTTTAACAGAAAAATTAATTTTCGATTTATCAGTTATGTAATAATTTGTAGCAAAATCTATTGTTGTGTTTTGATAAGCATCATTTTCATATTTATTTTTATTTTCACCTTTGTTTTCAATTTTACTTGTAAAACCTGTTGATTCAATTACATTTGCCCCTAATTTAATATCATATTTTTCAGCTCCATAAGATAAAACAGTTCCTATAGTTTTAGTATCGTATGAACCATACTCAAGATTAACATTTGAATTAAATCCTTTTTTTGCTTTTTTTGTAATGATATTAATAACACCAGCAGCAGCATCAGCACCCCAAATACCACTTTGAGCACCTTTAATAATTTCAATTTTTTCTATATCTGAAATCATTAAATGTTGTATTGAAGCACCACTTGTACTTGATGGGTCTTTGTAGTTTACGCCATCAACTAAAACAAGTATTCTATTACTAGCCATACCTCTTAAAAAAAGACTTGTACTAGATCCTATTCCACCATTTGAAGTAAACGATAAACCGCTTATAGTATCTAAAGCTTCAGTAACTGTCGTAAAGTTTTTTTCTTCAATCTCTTCTTTTGTAATTACTTCAACATCTGAAGTTACATCTTTGATTGATTGTTCTGATTTAGTAGCACTTATAACTGTGATTTCTGAGATTTGTTTTGTTTGTGAGTAAAGATTTGTTGCTAAAAAAAGCGAAGCAACTACGCTTAAACATGTAGTTTTTTTTTGCATTAATTTTTTCCTTGTGTGTTGCATTTATTAGTAGAATAAAGTTTGATGGGTTTTAATTGGGAAACATGAAGTTTTTTCATAATCTTTGGTATATCAATTTTAACAAGATAGCTTAAACTATTAAGCAAAGAGTTTATTTTAGCACTAGCAGTTGCATTTAATATACCAAAAAATGAAAAGTATTTTTTAAAACTTTTGACCATACTTTATTACCTCCTAATAAAATTTGTGGAATTTTATTGCATAAAAATGAAGGTAATATAATTGTAATATATTAGTTAGAATATATAAGTATGCTTTTATCTTGACCATTCATAAAGTTATATCCATTATACATAGTATATAAACCAAATAAAATCACTAAAATAGAAGCTAATGTAACAAATAGGTTTCGTAGAGCAACTTGTTTAAATATACCTACAAAAAAACCTAATGAAAACATTGCAGGAAGAGTACTAAGTCCAAATATAAACATCACAAAAGCACCCCAAATAGCACTAGCAGTACTTGCTGCTGTTATTGCAAATACATAGACAAAACCACATGGAAGTAAACCATTTAACATACCAAGGAAATAAAAACTAAATAAAGAATCAGAACTCAACAGTCTTCTAAAACTCTTTTGATAAAGCTCAGATTTTGATACAGAGTGTTCAATAGAAGTTAAAAATTTAAGTTTTCCACTTAATGAAAGCCCTACTAAGACCATAAGGATTCCAGTTACAATTAAAAGTATTCCGTTTGTTGTATTATCAAAAGTTACAACAGAACCAACAAAACCAAAGATAGCACCTAATATTACATATGTTGTTATTCTTCCAAAAGAGTATAATACATGAGAACTTGCTTGTTTAGTTTTATTCCAAGTACTATTTACTTTTGTACTTGAATAAGCCACTACAATTCCTCCACACATACCTATACAATGTCCGAAAGAGCCTAAAAATGCTATTGTAATTATTGTTAAAATACTTATACTTTCCATTATTTGCCTAAAAAATTTTAATAATGATATATCAACTTGCATTAAAATCAAGAAAAAAAAAGCCTCACTTAAAAAAGTGAGGCTATATTCAATTATATTCAGTTGTAATGATGACGAAAATTAAAATTATTGGTAGTAGGAGGTTTTAATTTTCTTATGTTGTAAGTTTAATGTAAAAATGTTAATTGAGTGTTAATTATCTTAATTAATTAATTTTTTTATACTATAATTTCAATTCTAATATCAAGGAGAGTTTATGAAAGTTGTTTCAACAATACTATTTACGGCACTTTTATCAATATTTTTAATAGCTTGTAGTAATAAAAAAAGTAATATTTCTAATAATAATGAGATAAATGTTAATAAAAAAATCGAAACTATTTATATAAATAATATAGAAAATGATGACTTAAATTTAAAAGAACAACTTAAAAAAGAGTTACAAAAACAAGATAATAAAACAATTGCAATAAAAAAAGATAAAACAGATGCAACTATAAAAACTAAAATTCTAAGTTCAAATATGAACTTTGAGTACTTTTATAAGCCAACAAATACAATAAAATGTTTAAACTATAAAATTGGGAATAATTCAAGAAAATGTATTGAATATGGAAATGTTAAAATCCCTTGCAAGAAAAAAGAGTTTGAATTAAAAACAAAAATTGATTTAGTCTCTAAAGATAAGGTTCTTTTTTCAAAGGTTTATGAACAAAAATTCTCAAAAGATATTTGCAAGAGTATAAAATACTCTTTTGATCCAACATACTATTTACCTAATAATACAAAAGAATTAATACAAAAATATAATACAAAGCTAGCAAAAAAGATTGCAAAAGACTCAATAAAAGACATTAATTTAAATACTCTTTAGAAAACAATTAATTTAAAACAATTTCACAACTTTTACGAAACTATGTAAGTAGTTGTGATTTCTTGGTACTTTCATAAATCATTCTAATACAAATGTAACTTATTTTTAGTTAAAATAATTGCCTTTTAATAATAATCAAAATATAGGTAATCAAATGAAAGTAGTAACAGGTGTAGTTGGAAACGACATCCACGTTGTAGCAAACAGACTTATAGAACTTTCACTGCAAGCTAGAGGCTTTGAAGTATTTAACTTAGGTGTAAATACATACTTAGAAGAGTTTATTGATGCAGTGGTAGAAACTAATGCAGATATTCTTCTAATCTCTTCATTAAATGGAGAAGCTGAAGGTTGGTGTAGAGAAGTTAAAATCCTAAAAGCAAAGTATGGAAATCTTCTTGATAATGTAGTATTCATGATTGGTGGTAATCTTGTAGTTGGTACAGGAGATGCTTCTGATATTGTTCCTAGATTCAAAAACTATGGATTTGATTTAGTATTCCACCAAGTTGACTTAAGTACTGGATTAGATGAATTGGAAAAATTCATGGAGGAAAGAGATAAATGAGTTTATTACAAGAAGAAAGAAATATAATATTAAACAACGAACACGTTGATAATTTTGATTTTGCAGAAGTTGAAGATTTTGTAAAAAATGCTTCTAAAGACCTATTTATATCTTACAACTTTAAGACAAAAAATAAGATGCTTGTACAACCCCGTGGTGGTTTTCCAACATATGACAAAATGTTTGCGCTTTATGAGTTTTTTGATAAAGCAGATGTGGATGTATTACCTTGTACTATTGATTCAAATACAAGATTAAACGACTATGCAACTGCAAAAAAGATGCTAAGACTTAGTGAAGAAAATGAAGTTGATATGTTAAATGGTTATCCTTTAGTAACCCATGGGTATAGAACATCAAGAAAGATGATGACTCACTTTAACAAACCAATTTCACTAAGACATGGTACTCCTGATGCAAGACTTCTTATTGAAACAGCAATTGCTTCTGGTATTTTTGAAATTGAAGGTGGACCAATTACATATTTATTACCTTATTCTAAAAACTTTCCATTAGACAAGGCATTTCTTTATTGGAAATATGTAGAAAGAGTTTGTGCAGAATATTCAAAACTAAATGAACCAATCAACAGAGAATCATTTGGTCCCTTAACTGCAACACTTGTTCCTCCTTGTATAACAATTGTTATTCAACTATTAGAGATGTTACTTGCTTTAGAAGAAGGAGTAAAATCATTCTCTGTATCTTTTTCTCAAACTGGTTCTATGAATCAAGACATTGTAATGGGTTCAGTTATTAGAAAACTAGCTCGTCACTTCTCAGAAGAGATTGGTGTAACAGATGCAGATATACACTTAGTTTATCACCAATGGATGGGTGCATTCCCTATGGATCAAAACTATGCATCTCAACTTATAAGTATGAGTACAGTAATTGCTTCTATGGTTGGAGCAAATAAAATTATTACAAAAACAAAAGAAGAAGCGTCTGGAATTCCTACAAAAGAAGCAAATGCTGAAACTGTTGCAAACACACAATACATTTTAAGAATTTTAAATGGTTTACCAAATATTGTTGACGAACAAGAAGAAGAGATTTTAACTGCTGAAGTTATGGCTATTATGGAAGCTGTATTCAATGACCCAGCAGATACATTATGGAGAAAAGTATTTAACTCAATCAAAAATGGAACTATTGATGTACCATTTTCTCCTCATATTATCAACAATAACGAAATGATTACAGTAAGAGATAAAAATAAAAATATTAGAATAATAAAAAGAGGAAAAGTTCCAATTCCAGATAGATGTTTTGAGTATGAAAAAAATCAATGTGATTTAAATAAAGATACAACATCTATTGTAAATGATATTATCCATGATATAGGAATTATGCAATGAGTTTAGCAAATAAAATGAAAGAAAATAAACTACTTATTGATGTAGGAAGTACATATTTTAAATTATGTACAAAAGATAATGTTCAACAACACTTTAGAGACTTTAACAAAGATATATATGATGATTTAACTTACAAATGTGCAGATATAATCAAAGAGTATAATAAAGAAGATATTCATATTTGTTCTTCTGCAAATGGTGGATTAAGTACACTTATTATTGGAGTTACAAACTCTTTTTCTTTAAAGTATGCAACAAATATTGCGTTTAACTCTGGTATTAATATTATTGATACAGTTTTATTTAGAGAGATAGAAAAAACTTCTATTCCAAGTGATTTAATTGATGTAGTAATAGTTGTCGGAGGAATTGATTCAGTTTCAAATATCTTTGATGAAAGACTATTTAAATTTTTAGATGGTTTAAACTACTCAAATATAGTATATGTTGGAAGTGAAAATGATTCTGCATTTTTAAAAGAAAATATTAATAATCTTGTTGTTTTACCAAATATCATTAATGAAAAACTTCATGTTGAAGAAGAAAATCTAAAAGAGTATTTAACAAACCTTTATCAAGCAGATATTATGGGTAAAGAAGATATCAAACACCTATATGAGATAACTTCTAATCAGATTTTTTCAACTCCATATATTGTAAATAAAACTCTACCTATGATTGATTCAAAATTTAAAGTTGCTGATCCATATATCTTAATTGATATTGGTGGAGCAACTACGGATATACACTATTCTAAAGATTTAGTTGAAGAAAATATGGTTACAGAGAATGAGTATGATAGACTTGTATTTAAAAAGCTTGGTGTTTATAAATCAAAAGAGTCTTTAATCTTTGCAGCAAAAAACAATGAGTTTGTTTATGAATTATTAGCTCACTTAAAAGTTACAGAGAATATCTTTGAGGAATCAAGTGAAAAAGCAACTAGAATTTTAATGCAACTTGCTATCTTCTTAGTACTTTGCAAAGTGTCAGCTTATAGAAAAGCATATGTAAACCTAAAATTAAATGCTTTAAACTCAGTTGTTTTTACAGGTGGAATTACAAAAGTATTAAAACAAGAAGAAATAGAAGATATAGTAACATTCTTCTATAAGAAAATATTAAATTCACAACATAATCCTACAATTGTAATGGATAACAATTATGATGTATGGACTCTTGGAATGTTAGAAAAGTAAAGGAAATACTATGTCTATAAATTGTATTAGAACACTTATTGAAGATGCACAGGCGTCTCACCCAGAAAAAGTTGCTATAAAATTTAATGAAAAAGAGATAACTTATGAGGAGCTATTTACAAAAGTAAATCAAATAGCATTTTATCTAAGAGAACTAGATTTACCAAAAGGTAGTAGAATTGGTATTTACTCTACAAAAAGTATTGAACAAGTAATTGCCATACTTAGTATTTTATCTACTGATTATGTGCTTGTTCCTCTTACTAGACTTTTAAAGCCAGAACAAGTTGAATATATAATAAAAGATTGTGATATTAAATGTATTATAACTGATAGATTAAAGCTTGAATCAATTGAAGAAATAAACTTTGATGGACATATTGTATCTTATGAGACTACACATAAAGATATTGCTTCTTTTGAAGAGATTTTTAAATACTATAATAAACCATATACTTGTGAAATAAATGGGCATGACAATGCTGTTATTACATACTCTTTTGGATTAACAGGAACTCCTAAAGGTATTGTAATCTCACATAGAAACTTAATTGATAGTGCAAGAGTGGTAAGTCAATACTTAGAATTAAAAGAAGATGATATTATCTCAGGAACTTTAATTTTCAATCTGGATTATGGATTAAACCAAATTTTCTGTTCTTTATATAAAAGAGCTACTTTAGCTTTACATAGATTTATTCTTGCAGGTGATTTCTTTAATCACTTAATTAATGATGAAGTTACAGTTGTACCTTTAATGCCTATTAATATTTCATCTATGTTTGATGAAGATGAACATAGACTTCCAAGTGCAGACTTACTTTCAAAAGTTAGAGTATTAACCTCTTCTGGTGGTAATGTTACACACAAGATGTTAAATGATTTAGATAAATATTTCCCTGATGCTAAGTTCTACTCAATGCATGGATTAACAGAAGCCTTTAGATCAACATATTTAGAACCATCTCAGATTTGGATTAGACCTAATTCTATTGGTAAAGCAATTCCTGATGTTGAACTATATGTTATCAATGAAGAAGGCAAAGAGTGTAAACCAAGAGAAGTTGGTGAACTTATTCATAGAGGTGGTTATATTTATAAAGGATACTGGAATGCACCTGTTGAAACCAGTGAGCGATTTAAATCAATTCAAATATTAAAAGATGTAATTAACTTAGAAGGACAACTAACAGATGAAATAGTTGTTGCAACAGGAGATTATGTTTACAAAGATGAAGAAGGTTATTTCTATTTTGTTTCAAGACATGATGATATGATTAAAACTAGAGGTTTTAGAGTAAGTCCATTTGAAATAGAATCAGTAGTAGCAAATAACTTACCACAAATAGACCAATGTGCAGTCTTCTCAATTGCTAATGAAGAGATTGAAGAAGAGATAGTTATGGTATATAGTTCAAGAAGTGAAATTGTTTCAAAAGAGATCATCTTTGAATTAAAAAAACACTTAGCTTCATATATGATTCCAAATAAAATTATTTATAAAAAATCACTACCTTTAATTCCAAGTGATAAAAGTAAAATAAATAAAGAAGAACTAAAACAAGAACTACTAAAAGACAACTAATATAGCCTTGCTATATTAGTTCACAATAACTAATTTTCTCCACAATTACCCCACAAATTTTACACAATTTAATATTACAATTATTAAGTAAAGTAACTAAGAAAGGTATTTAACTTAAAATTATTTTATTTTTGATATAAATCAAAGCAAAATTAAGTTTATTAAGTTAAAATTCTAAGAAATAATTAAAAAAAAGGAACTCTTATGAAAAAAGTATTACTTCTTACGTCAATTCTTGCATGTGCAGCTTTTGCTAATCCATATGCAAAATGTGTTGGATGCCACGGAGCAAATGGGGAAAAGTCTGCAATGGGAAAATCTAAAATTATCAAAGATATGACTAAAGCTGAATTCATTGCTGCAATGAAAGGTTATAAAGATGGTTCTTACGGTGGACCAATGAAAGGTTTAATGAAAGCTCAAGCTGCTGGTCTTTCTGATGCTGATATTGAAGCTATCGCTAACAAAATCGCTAAATAATCTTAAAACTAGAGTTTTTAAACTCTAGTTTTTACTTAATATCTTCTATTTTCTAAAATATCAACTTTTTTGACTAAAAAACTTACCTAATTCACTTCCAAAAGGAAAAACTATAGTATTTGTTTTATCACTAGAGATATCACTTAATGTTTGAAGATATCTTAATTGAAGTGCTTGTGGATTATTTGCTAATACATTAGCTGCTTCTAAAAGGTTTTGACTAGCTTCAAGCTCACCTTTTGAATTAATAACCTTAGCTCTTCTTTGACGTTCTGCTTCTGCTTGTTTTGCTATAGCTCGTATCATACTTTCATCTAAATCAATATGTTTTATCTCAACATTTGAGATTTTTATTCCCCATGCATCTGTTTGTTTATCAAGTATTTCTTGAATATCTTCATTTAACTTTTCTCTTTCTGCTAACATTTCATCTAGGTCATGACCTCCAAGAACTGATCTTAAAGTAGTTTGTGCAAGTTGAGAAGTTGCATCATTAAAACTTTCAACTTGAATAATTGCTTTTTCAGAATCTACTATTCTATAGTAAACAACTGCATTTACTTTTACAGAAACATTATCCTGAGAAATTACATCTTGAGATGGAACATCATGAACTATTGTTCTTAAATCTGTTTTCACCATCTTTTGAATAACAGGTATTACTAAAATCAATCCAGGTCCTTTTACTCCTGTAAATCTTCCTAATGTAAAAACAACACCTCTTTCATACTCTTTTAAAATTCTAATTGATGCTGCAATTATTAATATAACAATAAAAACAGCATATATAATAGTCATAAACATTTCTTACTCCTTTTTAGGTTTTACTTCAAGTACTAAACCATCAATATTTTCTACAATAACATCTTTACCTACTTGAATCTCTTCTTTACTTTTTGCATTCCATACTTCTGAATGAATTTCAACTTTGTAAAAATCATCTTTCTTTTTTATAACTTTTGCACAAGAGCCTATTAACTCCTCACTACCAGTTTTTACTTTTTGTTTTCTTTCTTGAATAATTACTTTAAGTAGATAGATAAAAATAGCTATACTTACTAAAGCAAAAGCAATTATCAATGATAAAGAAATATCAATACCTAATGTTTTTTCATCAAATAGTATTAAAGACCCAAAAACAAAAGCGATAATTCCACCAATACCAAGTATTCCAAAACCTACTATGAATACTTCTGATATCATAAGAATAATACCAATTAAAATAAGAAGTAAACCAGCAGTATCAAAGGGTAGGATATTAAGTGAGTATAATGCTAAAGCACCACTTATTAAACCTGTAACTCCTGGAAAAATAGAACCAGGACTCATTAACTCAAAAAATATACCATAAATAGCCAAAAGCATTAAACCATAAGCAATACTAGGATTAGAAAGATAAGATAAAATTTTTATTTTAAAGCCCTCTTCAATAGTTTGTACTTTTGAATTTTTTGTATTTAGTTTAACCTTTTTATTATCCATTTGAAACTCAAAACCATCTAACTTTTTTAAAAGAGAATCTAAATCATTTGCAATAAAATCAACAACACCTAATTCTTTTGCTTTCAAAGAATCAATACTTGCACCTTTTGTTACACTTTCTTTTGCCCATTGTACATTTCTATTTCGAAGTTTTGCTAAGCTTTCAATATATGCACTTGCATCATTTATGCCTTTTGTTTTCATAGTAGAAGGTGGATTATCTTTTTCTTCTTTAAAACCTATTTGTACAGGGGTAGCAGCCCCTACATTTGTACCTTGAGACATAACTGCAATATGTGAAGCATATAAGATAAAAGTTCCTGCACTAGCAGCCCTAGAACCTTTAGGTGATATATATACAACAATTGGGATTTTAGAATTTAAAACTTGAGAGACAATATCTCTTGTTGAAGATAACAAACCACCTGGTGTATTAAGTTCAAAAATTATAAATTGTGAATTTTGCTTATTTGCTTCTTTGATAGATTTCTTTACAAAAGCACTACTTGCAGGATTTATTGCTCCATCATAACTGAAGTGAGTGATATTTGAAGCAAAAAGAGTAATAGTTAAAGTAAAAAATAAAACAAGCAGTTTCATAATAAACTCCTTTATTTTGTAATCATACTCCACTATTTTTCTTATGTCAAGTATAATTTTTATTTATTTAATTATAAATAATAGTATCTCTACCCTGCTCTTTAGCTCTATAAACTGCACTATCTGCTTTTTTGATCATTTCATCTTTTGTTTTACAATCTTTATAAAAGGAAACTCCAATACTAACTGTTAAACTAATATCTTGTTTCGGATGATATATTTTGTGAGCTTTAATCTCTTCTTTTAATTCAATCAATTTTTGTTCTATCTCATATTTAGGTAGAAAACAAAGTATTAAAAACTCTTCTCCTCCATATCTATAAGCTTCACCATTTAAAAAGTTTGAGTACTTTTGAATCTTTTTTGAAAGATAAGTTAAGGCTTTATCCCCTGTATCATGACCAAAGTTATCATTTATACTTTTAAATCTATCTGCATCTATAAAAATCGCAGTTAATAAATCTTTGTTATTTTGATTTATAAACATAGATAAATCATTTTCCATTTTTCGTCTATTATAAAGACCTGTTAAATGGTCTCTGTTCATATTATCTTCTAATAAAGCTCTTTCTCTTAATAGCTCTTGTATCAAGGTGTCTTTATAGTCTTCATCAAGCTCAGAGTTTTTTTGCTCAATAATTCTTCCTAAATAAAACTCAAATAAGTCTTTTTTAAATGAATAATCAATTTTTTCACACTCAATAATCATTTGAGGTTTTTCTTCACCTAATCCATTAGTTATTTTTATTTTATCAATTTGTTTAATACTATATTTTATTTTGTCATTTATGATTTTAGGCTCAAGTAATTCTCTTTTCCAATAAGAAGAAGTACTTTTTTCTAAAACCTTTAATTTTTTAAGTTGAATATCGTTAAATAGTTCTTTACTGACAGAAATTTTATACATATGAAATATTATCAAGTGTGCCCTTAATAATAGAATTAAATATTTTTAACTATAAGTTATACTTATAAAATTACTAATCAGAAATTAATATTATTTAAAGTATATTTCCATAATTTAAAATTATATTTAAAGGATATAAATGACTTTAAGAGAGAAATTTAACCCGATGTGTTTTTTAGCTTCGCTAGGAGCTGGTGGACTATCTGTTTCATTTTTTATGTATTTAATGTTTTTAGTACCACACAAAGATACACCAATGGCAACATTTAATCATGTATTTCCTCAGCTTATAAAAGGAACTTGGTTATCTATAACAATTGCAATTGCTTTAATTGGTATACTATTATTTGCTTTTTTCCACTTTAAACTACTAATTTGGAATACAAAACAGTTTAATATGTATAAAAAAACTGACAATTATAAAACACTTGTAAACTCAAATGCAGAGATTACACTAATGACTATTCCATTAACTTATGCAATGACAATCAACGTGTGTTTTGTATTAGGTGCTGTTTTTGTACCTAATTTATGGACAATAGTTGAGTTTATGTTTCCCTTTGCCCTACTTGGATTTTTAGTAGCAGGATATTTTGCATTAAAAATAATCTTTGCTTACTTTTCAAGACTATTAGTAAAAGCAGAGTTTGATTTTACAAAAAATAATAATCTTTCTCAAATGATCTCAATATTCGCTTTATCAATGATATCTGTAGGTTTTGCAGCACCAGGGGCTATGAGTCACAATATTGTAATAAATGCTTTAGGAATATTTGGAGCTATATTCTTCGGTTCTTTTGCTATTTTACTACTTATTATTAAAATTACTATGGGGTTTAAGAATATGTTTGAACAAGGTATCTCAATAGAAGCTAGCCCTTCTTTATGGATAATCTTACCTATTCTAACACTTTTAGGAATTATGATGATTAGAGTAACATTTGGATTAGACCATAATTTCAATTCTAACATGAGTAAATCCTCTTTATTTACTCTAACTTCAAGTATTCTTTCAATCCAAATTATCTTTGGTATCTTAGGATATAAAGTAATGAAAATGAATAGATATTTTGAAACATATGTAGAAGATGAAAAAACAAGGTCTTCTGTATCTTTTGCTTTAATATGTCCAGGAGTAGCATTTTTTGTATTTGGTATGTTCTTTATTAACTTTGGACTAACATTCAATAATGTACTAAATAAATACTCTATTGCATATTTTCTATTAATGATTCCATTTATTTATATTCAATATAAAACTATTATCTACTTCTTTAAATTAAAAAGAAAATTCAACTTCTAAATATATAGTCTCACAAAGAGACTATATATAAATTTACTATTAAATGTAATAAAATACATACTAAAAGATACTATCTAATGTTATAATGAAATAAAAAAGGATATATCATGAAAGTACTACTTACAGGTTCAACTGGATATATCGGTAGAAGACTAAATCAAAGACTTATAAAAAATAAAGATATAGATTTAAGATTATATGTTAGAAATAGAAGAACTCTTTCTAAGAATCTTCCTTCAGATGTTGAAGTAGTAGAAGGGGATACTTTCAATAAAGAGAAGTTAAAAGAAGCATTAAAAGATGTAGATATTGCATACTATTTAGTTCATTCTCTTTCAAGAAGTGATTATAAGAATTTAGATAAAGAATCCGCTCAAAACTTTGTAGATATTGCCCATGAATGTAATGTTAAAAGAATTATTTATTTAGGAGGATTGGGAGTAAAAAATGATCAAACGAGTGAACACCTTTTAAGTAGAATTGAAACAGGAGAGGTTCTAAGTTCAAATAAAGATATTCAAACTATTTGGATTAGAGCTGGAGTTATAATTGGTTCAGGTAGTACAAGCTTTGAAATTATTAGAAATCTAACTGAAAAACTTCCAATTATGACAACTCCAAAGTGGGTAAGCACAAAGGCTGAACCAATTGCAGTAGATGATGTACTTAATTACTTAGAGCAATCTATTTATTTAAAAGAAAAGAAAAATCTTATAGTAGATATTGGATGTGAACAATTAACATATAAAGAGATGATGCTTCAAACAGCAAAAGCTTTAGACTTAAAAAGAATAATAATTCCTCTACCTTTTCTTTCTATTAATGTTTCATCTTATTGGTTAAACTTATTTACTCCGGTGCAGTTTAAAGTAGCAAAAGCTTTAATAGAAGGATTAAAATCAGAAGTTATAATCCAAAATGACAATGCAAAGAAATATTTTCCAAATATAAAACCTATTCCATACATAAAAGCTGTAAAAAAAGCTATTAAAGAGATAAAAACTAATCAGGTAATTAGTCGTTGGTCTGATACGGATAACTCAGGTAAAATATGGGATAAAGACCATGACAAAGAGATTGCAGATGCAATTTTCTATGATAGAAAAGAAGAGTTTATCAATAACTTATCAAAAGAACAAGTATTCAAAAGCTTTACAAGTATTGGTGGTAAAGATGGTTGGTTTACTTTTGACTTTCTTTGGGAAATAAGAGGTGTTATTGATAAAATGCTTGGTGGTGTAGGATTAAAAAGAGGAAGAAAAAATCAATATAATCTTAGTGTAGGAGAGAGTTTAGACTTTTGGAAAGTTGTAGATATAAAAGAGAATGAAAGATTACTTCTTTATGCACAAATGAAAGTTCCAGGAACTGCTTGGCTTGAGTTTAAAATTGAAGATAATAAACTTATACAATCAGCTTACTTTTACCCTAAAGGACTATTTGGAAGAATTTATTGGTATGGTTTAATTCCAATTCATTATCTAGTTTTTAATAGTATGATTAAATCAATTATAAAAAAAGCAGAAAAGTTTTAATTATTCTGCTTTTCTTAGATAAATTAATCTATATACCATAGGTACGTAATATAGATTTAAAACTGTTGCCCATAAAATACCAAAACCTAAAGCAACTGCCATAGGCTGTAAAATAAGAGCTTGTCCTGAAGCAAAGAACATTAATGTAGCAAGTCCTAAGATTGTTGTAATAGAAGTTAATAAAATAGGTCTTAATCTCATTATTGCATAATCTTTCATTTCATCTAGATTTTTTGCTTTTTTAATAAAATCCATCATGATAATTCCATCATTTACAATAACTCCTGCTAAGCCTACCATTCCAATTAAACTAGGCATAGTAATATTTAAACCTAAAATTAAATGACCTAATAAAACACCAAAAATAGATAAAGGTATAGTTGAAATTATAATTAAAGGTTTAACTAAAGAATCGAACATCCATATTAAAGCAAGGAAAATTAAGATAATAGCTAATAAAGCAGCCTCACCCATCTCTTTTTGTACTTTTTCATTTTCTTCTTGTTCTCCCTTGATATCGATACTAACAAACTTCTTTTGTTCTTCAAGGGTTGGATTTAATTGTTCAAAAACTTCTGAAGAAGTTACTTTATTAATACTTGCTGTTACAGAAACAATTCTTTTAGAATTTTCTTTAAAAATCTGAGACAGAGCATTTTTTCTTACAATATCAACAACATCTTTTAAAAGTACTTTTTGAGTTGTTCCTGGAATTAAAACTTCAAATCTATCTAAAGATGAAAGTTCATCTTTGTTCTTACTTTGAAAGATTACTTCAACAATACCTTTATTATCAAACATCTTTGAATAAGCACCTTTAAAATAAAAAGGCCTAACAGCAGAGATTATATAATTTTCAGTAAAACCTAATTTTTGTCCGTACTCATTTACTTTAAACTTTAACTCTATATTTCCAACTAAAATATCATCAGCTACATTTGAAACTCCATCTATAGAGTTCAATTTATCTTTAATCATTTTAACTGCTTTGTTTATTGCTTTTGTATTTGCACCTGAAATAGCAAGTTCCAAGTCATTTTTAACAATACCAGCACCTGGTACACTTACTTTAAGCTCTTCATACTCTTTACTAGTGATTAAAGGCTTTAGAAGCTCTTTTAACTCTTCTTCAATCTCTTGGGCAGATTTTTGTCTAATCATATTTGTATCATCATATTTAGGTGATAAATAAGGATTAATATATTTATCAAAAATATTTTGAGGAGCTCTTTCATATAGATTAACAAAAACTTGAAAATAGAACTCTTCACTTTGAGGTAGGTTTTTTCCATCAAGTTTCATACCTGTAACTGATGAAATAGAGTCAATATTATTTGCAAAATCATATTCATCTATGATTTTTCTTTCTATTTTTTCAACTAACTTTTCTGTCTGTTCAATCTTTTTACCAACACCTACTGAACCATTTATATATAATTGTGTTGAATCAAAGTCTGGCAAAAACTGAAATCTTGACTGAGAAGCAATAAATATTGTTGCTATTATAATTGAAGATATCATTGCAGTTAAAGCTACATATTTTCTTTTTAATAAAAAAGTTAAAATTGTTCTATATATATCTTTATTTACTTCCCAAATTCTATCTGACCTTTTCTCTTTTTTATGTACATCAAAAATTTGCTTTGCATGCAAAGGAAGGAAAAAGAAAGCTTCAACTAAAGATGACAATAAAAGTATTGTAATCATAATAGGTAATACTTTCATAAACTTACCAACTTCACCTGTCATAAGTAAAATTGGTAAAAATGCAAAAATAGTAGTTGCTGTTGCAGTTAAAACTGCTGGATAAACTTCTAAGGCTCCATCTAAAGAAGCTTGAAGTCTATTTTTACCCATTTCCATATGTCTATAAATATTTTCTCCAACAACAATTGCTTCATCTACAAGCATTCCAAGAGCAATTAAAGCCCCTAGTAGTGATAACATATTTAAACTATATCCAAGAGCTTCTGCTGAAATAAGTCCTATCATAAAAGAAGTTGGGATACCTATAGCAATTACAATGGCAATTCTTACATTGATAAAATAAAATAAAGCCATAAATAAAAGACATAATCCAAATAAAATATTTGAAACAACAGTATTAAGTCTGTTTTTAATCCATACAGAAGTATCAGTATGAGTATCAAAAGAAAGGTTAGGATAATCTTTTTTTGCTTCTTCTAAAATCTCTTTTATTCTTTTTACAAGTTCAATTGCATCACCAGTATCACTCTTGTTTATTCCGATTGAAACATCCCTATTTCCATTGAAGTGAGAAATATTGTTTACATCTGCTAATCTAAAATCCACACTTGCAATATCTTTTAATAGAACTCTTTGATTATTTATTTTTATAATTGTATTTTTAACTTTATCTATTTGTTTTTCACCATTAAAGGTACTTAAATAGTAGTGTCTTGTACTATCTTTAATAATACCCGCTGGAAAAATTGAACTTATATTTTGAACAGTATTAACTACATCTTGAAGGTTTAATCCATATGCTAAGATTTTATTCTCATCAAATTTTATTAATAACTCTTTATCAGAATCTCCCCAAATAGAAATAGAACTCAAATCTTTAAGTGCAGAAATCCTAGATTTAATATCATCAGCTACTTCAAGTAGTTTTTCCTTTGAATCTTCTCCATAAATAACAACTGTGATTAAAGGAATTTCACCTATTACTTCTTTTACAAGAGGTTCATCCATATCACTTGGAAGATTTACTTTAGTTTTTGTAACTATATCTTTTACATCATCAAGTACATCAGAAGCTTCAAAACCTCTTTTTAATTTAATATTTATTGAAAAAAATCCGTTTTTAACAATTGATGTTATATCACTTGCTTCTTCTAAAGATACTAATTCATCTTCTAAATCCTCAACTGCCATCTTATCAAGTAAATCAGAACTTGCTCCTGCATAAGTTCCTGTAATGGCAACTGCATCAAGTGAAGCAGGTGGGAAAATCTCTTTTGGTATTTTAAAATATGCAAAAATTGAAAGAACTAATAAAAAGAAGAGCAAAAAATGATTTAATATAGGTTTTCTAAGTGCGAATTCAATTATTGTTTTTATCATATGCTTCTTCTATTGAGTATATTATTAAAGAGTCTTCTATTTGGTTTTTAAACTTCATATCTTCTAGCTGTTGAGCTAAAAACTTATTCTCTTCTTTTAAAGAGATATAGTGAGCATAAAGTTTATTAATATCTTTACTTACATAATATATATTATTTGCTAAAAAAATCTTTGGAAAAAATAGTATAAGAGTCAAAAGTAAAGTGCCAAATACTATTAAAAGAGAATTTCTAGAATTTAGTTTAATCAAATTTGAAAATCCTTAACTTTGAACTTCTACTTCGAGGGTTTTGTTTTATTTCTTCTTTTGTAGGTATTACTGGTTTTCTTGTAATTATTTTACCTAAAGAGTGATTATTTCCACAAGTACATCTAAAAGCATCTGTTGGACAAATACAAGACTTACTCCATTTTTTAAAATAGTTTTTAACAATTCTATCTTCTAAAGAGTGAAAAGAGATAATTGCAACAGTACAGTCTTTAAGCTTTGCTTTTTCAATTGAGTCAAAAAGTCTTTCAAGAACTCCAAGTTCATCATTTACTTCTATTCTAATTCCTTGAAAAGGAAGTGTTGCTGGATGAATTTTTCCTTTGTACATTTTCTTAGATAAAAGAGTTGATAGCTCTTTTGCAGATGAAAATGGTCTATTACTTACTATTAAAGAAGCAACCTTTTTATATTCTCTTACTTCTCCATACTCTTTTAATACTCTTTCTAATTCATGTTGAGAGTATGTATTTACTACAACAGAAGCATCTAAAGATTGATTTTGATTCATTCTCATATCTAAAACAGAGCTTTCAAAACCAAAACCCCTATCCTCTTTATCAAGTTGCAAAGAAGAAACACCAATATCAGCTAAAATACCTTTTATATTTTCATCTTTATACTTTTCAATAACATGTTCAAAGTTACCTTTATTAAAGATAACTCTATTTCCAAAATCTTTTAATCTTTCTTTTGAAAAGTTTAAAGCTTCATCATCTTGGTCATTACATATTAGTTTGATATTTGAATATTGTTTTATTAATCCTTCACTATGACCACCATAACCAGTAGTGCAATCAATAATATATCCATCATTTATACCTTCAAAAGCATCTAAAGTCTCTTGAAAAAGCACTGGAATATGGGGAATTTCCATTAAAATTGTCCTTAGTAATTTTTATGTATAATAGCGAAAAATTTATTTAAGGTTTTTTAAAATGATAGACCCACATACAGTTAAACTTTTAAGTGACTTATCTTTAACAATGTTTAGAAAAAATTTCTTTGGTATCTATCATGGTGCAATATCTTCAAAAGTTGACCATAATACTTTTATAATAAATACTTCAGATGCAATCTTTGATGAAATGACAGAAAAATCATTATGTAAACTAAATATGAATAAAAGAGATTATAGATGGCATGTTGCTAGTATTGAATCAGAAGTTCATTCAACTATATATAACAATATACATGAAGCAAAATATATTGCTTTTGGAATGCCAATTTATACAACTGCTTATACCTTTGAACATGATGAAATTATTTTTGATGATTATTTTGGGAAAACAGAGTTTTCTAAAATAAAAGTATATGACCCAGGAAATTTTGATACATGGTATGATAGAAATGCTTTAGAGATAACAAAATACTTAAAAGAGTCTGAAGAACATATAATGGTTATTAAAGGTGTTGGTACATATGTATACGATAGAGATATCAATAATCTAGTAAAAAGAATTGCAATTCTAGAGAACTCTTGTCGACTTTTAAGCATAAAATCTACATATAAATAATAAATAGTTGAATTTTATAGCATTTTACCCCCAACATATCAGGTTTTTTAGCTATTTTAAAGGTTAGTTAGTATAAAGTTTATTAAATTTTTATCTTACACAAGGAGTTCGTCTATGAACAAAGCTGAATTTATTGATGCAGTTGCTGCAAAAGCTGGTCTTTCTAAGAAAGATGCGAAAGGTGCTGTTGATGCAGTATTAGAAACTGTTACAGAAACTTTAGTAAAAAGAGAATCTGTTAGTTTTATTGGATTTGGAACATTTACAACAGCTGATAGAGCTGAAAGAACTGCAAAAGTTCCTGGAACAGACAAAACTGTTAAAGTTCCTGCAACAACTGTAGCAAAATTCAAAGTTGGTAAAGCTTTAAAAGAAGCTGTAGCTAAGTAATCTTACTTTCTATTCAACTTATAAAGGGTTCATCTTAGGATGAGCCCTTTTTTTATGCCTTTAATTTCCTTCTAAAAAAAATTATTTTTTACACTTCACATAATCTTTATTTATTTTTATTTATCAGAATCTATAATTTTTAATTTAGCTATAAAAACGTACTTTTTATAGCTAAATTATAGTTTTATATTAGTTTAATATAAGTTATAATATAGTTATATATAAGTTTTATTATAGAAAGAAGTAAAAATGAATGATAAAGTAAAGATTTTCAATGATTTAATTTCATGCTTAGATGAAGAAAAACAGCAGTTTACAAAAAAAGATACCTTTGCAAAAAACCTTGATTATGTAAAAAAACTATTATTTTCTGGTTTATCAACTAAAAAACAGATTGAAGAATATTCAAAAGAAATACAAACTATTTCAAGAAGTGCATATGAAAGTTATTGCAAAGAGTATCTAAAAGAAGAGTATGAAAAAGGTTTATTAAACACCCTACTTTTTAGAAATATAAAAACAATTGCTCACTACTTAACTCAAGAAGAAAATCCAACTTCTTCTAAACTTTATAATAAACTTTTAGAAAGTGGTTCTATAAAACAAGCAAGAAATAAAAAAGATTCATCAATTGATTATCAAACTTTTATAACTCTATTAAAAAAGTTTTTAAAAGAGAGAGGTTATGAAAATATTATAGAGTTTGATAAAGAAATTGTACAAGTTAATATTAACAAAAAAGAAAGTGAAACTTCTCTTGTAGATAATAGTATTGAAGAAGAAACAGATATAAAACTTGAACTTGTAGATGGAACTTTAGAATCTTGTGATAAAAACTTCTTAAAAAGAAACTTTATTGAGTTTGAAAATAGTTATATTGATAACAATATTAAAGAAAAAAATGTTTATTATATTCAAGCAAGATATATAGATAAAGAGTATAGTTTTGAAAAATTTAAAGAGATTATAAAAAACAATAATATTTTAGAAAACTACTCTATTATTATACATAACAACTCAAGTATAGATACAAGACTATATATTTATAGATATATAGACAATAAACTTGTTGTTCTAAAAAGTCTAGATGCTGCTTCTTGTGTATTTGAACTTGATGAGCTTATTAGAAGAGGAAGAACAAATTTCTTTGAAAAACTTGAAGAACACATAACTTACATCACAAGTTAAAATTAGATTAAATTTATAAATTTATTATTCTATCTATTGAATAAGATGATATTTCTTGTTATTATATATAACAAGGAGTCTATTATGTCTTACATTACTTCTATTAAAAAAAACACTTTTTTATTTCTTGCCACAATAGGAATTATAAATACATTCTTAGCAATCATTGTATTTATATACATAAAAAATCAACAAAAAGAACTCTTATATCATTCTAATTTTAATTTAGCAAAAACTGAATTTAGAGAAACAAATAAAGCCATAGAATCCGAAATTAGACAATATAAACTCATATTAAGTACTTTAAAAGAAACAAAAGATTTGAATAGACTCTTAAATGGAAACAAAGATACTATTAAATATTTAAAAGAAGACTTCTCTGATTTTGTAAAAGCAAGTGAAAATATCTTTCAATTAAGGTTTATTGACGAATTAGGTCAAGAGATAATTAGAATAGATAAAGATAATAAGCATATTACTAAAATTGTAACTACCTTACAAAATAAAGCTTCTAGATACTATTTTAAAAAAACTAAGGAAATAAAAAATGGTGAATTTTATATATCTGACTTTGATTTAAATATTGAGCATGGGAAAATAGAAGTTCCATTTAAACCTACTATTAGAATTTCAACTCCTATTTATAGAAATAATGAGTTTAAAGGTATTATCATTATAAATTTCTTAGCAAGTGATTTAATTAATTTAATAAAAGATAAGGAACAATTCGATGTTTATTTCATGGATAATAATGGTAATTTCTTACTTCACCCAGATGAAAAAAAGAATTGGAGTACTCAAAGAAAAACAAACTACAAAGTAAAAGATGAAATTCCTTATATTGAAGAATTATTAAATACTAAACAAAAAGAATCAATAGACAAGAATAAACTATTTTATATAAATAAAGTACATTTTACAGATAATGACTTTTATATAATTTATAGTATTAAAGAGAATATATACACTAACCACATGAAAGAAAATACAAAAAGTGTCATATCTTTCTTTATTGTAATATTTTTACTTTCAATTCCATTTGTTTTATTAGGTGCATATTTACAATCAATTAGAATGAGAATCTTAGATAAACTAATAAACAATATTCCATTTCCAATATGCTTAAAAGATAAAAATGGTCTATTTTTAATTGTAAATGATTCATTAGCAAAACTTTATGGATATAGTTTAAAAGAAGAACTTATAGGAAAGAAATCCTATGATTTTACAGATAAAGACCTTCCTTATACATCAAAAAGGAAAGATGACTATGTTTTAAAAAAACAAAAACTAAAATTTATTGATACTGTAACTCTTAAAAACAATGAAAAACTATATTATGATACTAGAATTATAAAAATGTCATTTTTAGGACTTTTTAATAAAACTTATATACTAGGTGTTGCAATAGATATTACTGCAATGAAAACACTAAATGAAGAGCTTCAAAAGAAAGTAAATGAAGAGTTAGAGAAAAGATTAAATACAGAAAGAATCTTATCTCAAAAAGCTAAACTTGCTGAAATGGGTAATATGATTGATCACATTATACATCAATGGAAACAGCCCTTAAGTATTATAAAAGTAACTTCACAAGCATTAGAAATGAATCTTGAATTTAAAAATCTTTCCGAAGAACAAAGAGCAAATTATATAAAAACAATTATTGAGAATGTAGATTTTATGAGTGATACTGCAAATGATTTTAGAAGTTTCTTATCACCTGATAAAATTAAAAGTGAATTTACTATTAAAGCCTGTACAGATAAAATCTTAAAAATTTTATTCTTAAGATTTAGAAAACAAAAAGTTGAAATAGTAAACAATATTGATATTGATATTAAAATCCATGGATATAAAAGTGAATTATCTCAAGTATTATTAAATATATTCAATAATGCACTTGATGCATATAGTGAAAAAGAAGAGATTGAAGATAAAAAGATAATTATAAATGCATATGAAAAAGACAAGAATCTTATTCTTGAAATTGAAGATAATGCAGGTGGAATTAAAGAAAAAGCTTTAAATCATGTATTTGAAGATAGATTTACTACAAAAGATGACAATGGTACTGGTATTGGACTAACTATTTCAAAAAGAATTATAGAAGAAAGTTTCAAGGGAACAATAGAGATAAAAAATAAAAATAAAGGAGCAAATGTTCTTATAAAAATACCTATTTGAGAAACATAAAATTAAATGTTTAACTTCTTTTCCATTAAATAAGGATAAGAAATATCTGCATTACTACTATTTGTAAAACCAAACTTTTTATAAAAAGTAATTAATTTTTCTAGCTTTAATCCATTTGAATCTAAAGGAAGAGGATTTAAATAAATCTTTTTATATTTAATCTCTTTAGAGATATATTCTAATATACCTTTTAATGTTTTCGTTGCATACTTTTGATTTCTAAAAGCTGGTAATGTTTTTATTATTTCAAGGGTTAAGACATCATTATTTATACTTAAATTCCCAAATGATATATCATTATTATTAAACAATATTTTATCTTTCTTTTTTAAGATTTTCATACACAACCCTTATTTAGATAAATAATAATATCATTTTTTAATACAATATGCAAATTTTTGATATCAGAAAAATTATTTTATATTTTTAAATATTCTAGACAATAAAATTATTTTTGTTATAAAACTAGTTACTAGGCTTAATTTTACTTTAAATAAAAGAGTAATACAATTTGTTATATACCTAAGGAGGAAGTTATGCAAATCAATAATGTACAACTTGACCAATCGCCTTATATAAACTTAAATCAGTCGCTAAATAGAATCGCTAGTGGAAAAGAGATTACTAGTGCAGCAGATGATGCTTCATCATTAGCTATTTCAGATCAGCTACGGACAGAAGCAAGTGGAATATCTCAATCTATTGATAACATAAATAGTGGTTTAGCTTCACTGCAAATTGCTGATAAATCAATTAGTGAGCAATCTAATATTCTAGATACTGTAAAAGAAAAACTATTACAAGCATCTACTGATACAACATCTCAAGAAGGAAGAGAACAAATATTAACTGAAATCAAAGACTTATTAGAAAACTTTGATGATATTGCAGCTAGTACTAATTATAATGAACAAACACTACTACAAAATGCTAGTGATGATAAAAGTGCTAGTGAAAGTCTGCAATTTCAGTCAGGAACTTCTTCTGAAGATGTAATAGAAACACCTTCTATTCAATCAAATACTGTAGGAGTGGGATTAGAAACTCTAATAAATCAAGATCCTTCTTCCTTTGATGCAAGTACTGCAAGAGCATACTTAGGGGATGTTGATAGTGCTTTAACAACATTAAATGATTATAGAGGGGATTTAGGTTCTTCTCAAAATCAACTTCAAAGTTCGGGAAGTAATCTAATTTCACAATATACTTCTACAAGAGATGCTCTTTCTACAATATCTGATTTAGATTATACTTCAGAGATAACAAACTTTAACAAGCAAAATATTTTAGCTCAAATAGGAGCTTATGGAGCAGCACAGTCAAATAATATAAATCAAAATATTGTGACTAGACTGTTAACATAAAGCTAAGGGAGACCTTAGCTTTAAAAACTTATTGAGTGAGTGATTTTTACTCTTTTTTTAGGTCTTTTTGTAACTTTATAGTGTTCCACACCTTTGTAAACAAAATAGTTTTTATATCCTGTAATAACTTTTCTTTCAACATTTTTATATGTATCATAGCACTCTGTAGTAGTAACATAACTATAATTTGAGTTATCACTGTGATAGTTATTTCTAATCTCATGGGCTACTTTCCCACCTAAAAGACCTCCTACAATTTGAGCGGCAACTCTACCATTACCTTTACCAACTTGACTTCCTAGTACTGCACCTGCTGCTACACCAACTAAAGTATCAATTCCTAAGCTATCACTTCTTACAGAAGATGAGTTATAGTCTCTAACTCTTTTTCTTACTTTATCACACTGTCTTTGTGGTTCTTGTTCATATACATATTCATAAATAGGTTCAGAGTATCTTACTTTTGCGAAATCATGAAACCTATCACCACCCGCAAAAAGAGAACTTACTATAAATGTTGTTGCTAATAATAACTTTTTCATAATAAAACCTTTTAAAGACCTAAAATAAGTTTAGGTTACTATTTTAAGTTACTGATATGTTCAGCAACTGCTTTAATATCTGCATCTGAAAGTCTGGCTACTTGCCCTTTCATTACACCTTTCATAACTGAACCATAAGAACCATCTTTATAACCTTTTAAGGCTGCAACTGTTTTTTCAACATCCCAACCTTTGATAACAGCTGATTTTCCTAAAGCATGTTTTTCAGCATTTGCACCATGGCATCCAGCACATGAAGTATAAATTTTAGCTCCATCACTTGCAAATAAAGTTGTTCCTGCAATTACTGCTAAGCTTATTAAGATTTTTTTTGTAGTTTTCATATTAAACTCCTTAATTTTTATAAAAGAAGTATAAATATTAATCGTGAAGTGATTGTGAAAGATTTATTTTACTATTTTAGTTTTCCAAATACTTTATATTTATCCCAATAAATATCTAGTGCTTTATTCAAATCATCTTTATTTAAAGTAGTAGCTTTTTTTACCCCAAACCTTTTTATAAAGGCTTCTGGCATAATTGTAGTATCTTTTGAAGGATTATTTAAATAGTTAGTCATAGCCTCTTTTACACTACGTTGGCTACTATATTTTAAAAGATACCTATAAAAATACTTATCAATAGTAACTGGAAGTTTGTTATGACAAGATACACAATTATTTTCATAAATATCATTTGCATTTAAAAATATAGATAATGAAAAAAGAATAAAAACTATTTTTGCCATATTACTTCCATTTTAGTTCCAACCTTTTCTTGGGATTGAACATTAATTTTAAGATTATACTCTTTTGCAATCATTGAAACAATATTTAAACCTATTCCAAATCCCCCTACACTCTTATCAAATCGTGTATATCTTTCAAATAGATGCTCAACTTGAGCTTTACTCATACCTTTCCCACTATCTTCAATAATAAAAGAAGTTTCATCTAAAAAGAGTTTTATGCTCCCTTTTACTTTATTATATTTTATAGCATTTGAAAGAAGATTATCTATAAGTTTTGATATCTTTTTATTATCACAGAAGATAAAAACATCATCTTTAATTGAAGTTTCTATCTCTATTTTTTTTACATCAGCAAGGGTTTTAAAGTAATCAACTCTTTGTTTTACTATTTTTGAAAGATTAATATTTTCATCTTGAGAAATAATCTTATTATTTAAAGTAAGGTAAGTTAAATCTTCATAGATATTAGAGATAGTTTTAGCCCCTGTATCTATTCTTTTTATTTTTCTAGCTAACTTTTCATCTAAAGAATCAATATCTATCATTTCTATATTTGTAATTACGGCAGAAACAGGAGTATTTAGTTCATGTGTTGTATCTTTTATAAATCTATCAAGTAAATGTAAAGCATCACGCATTGGTTTTAGAAATAGTTTTAATAAAAAATACCCAAGAAAAACCATAAAAGTAAAAGCTATTAAAATAAATAATGCAATCTCTTTTTTTAACTTTTCAAACCACAATAAATCATCATCTATTTCTAAAACCACATATTTGGCACCTAAATAATAAGATTCAGGTTGTTCAACAAAATGTATTTTTGAATCAGTAGTATAAACTTCGCTATTAAAATCAACTTTTTTTGACTGTAAAGTTGAGAAGATAAGCTTTCTATCACTATCGTAAATTGCTGAATTGAATTTTTCATCCCTTGGATAAAATTTATATTTATCAAAATTGATATGCAAATCTTTTAATCTAAATATTAATTCATTAGAATAGTCTTGCATCAAGGCTCTTTTTTCTTGAAGCATTAAATCTTTTTGAAAAGAGTAATATAAAAAAGAAATAAATAACAAGATAACTATTGTAAAAAAAGAGTATAGAGTTAAGAAGCCTAAAAGGGTCTTCTTCTCACTTTGAGTTAAATCTATATCCAAGCTTTTTAAGACTAACAATTTTATCTTTTCCTAGAATTTTTCGTAAGTTTTTAATATATGTTCGAAGTGAATTATCACTTGGTTCCTCATCATAATCCCAAACATTTTCAAAAATTCTTTCATGACTTAGTAATTCATCACTATTTTGTAAAAAGAATTTTAATAGTTTTAGTTCCTTAAGATTTAAAGGAACTGTCTCATTATTTTTAATTAGTTCATTATTTTGAGTACTAAATTTTATTTCATCACTTATTTGAACAAACTCTTGCTTTTGAGAATACTCTCTTTTTATAATAGTTTGTACTCTAAGAAGTAACTCTTTTAATTCAAAAGGTTTTCTAATGTAATCATCACAACCACTTTCAAACCCTTCTTCTAAAGAGTCCATTGAGTTTAAAGATGTAATAAAGATAGCAGGTGTTTTATTCCCTTCATTTCGAACTTGCTTTAAAAGTTCAAAACCATTCATTGAAGGGACATTTACATCAAGTAAGAAAAGATCAAAACTTTGCTCATAAATAAGCTCATTTGCTTCATCTCCATCATATGCAGCTATTATCTCAAAACCCTGCTCCTCAAAATAATCAATAACCGTTTCGCTAAGTGTTAAATCATCTTCTAGAAGTAATAATTTTGTTTTCATTATCTCTTCATCTTTTTTAAATTCTTTTTATACATAGATTTTTCTTTTGGAGTCATAGTAGAAACTCTACTTTTCAATTCATTTTGGAACTTCGTTTTATTTTTCTTATCAACATAACCCATTATAGAAATAAGTTCTTGTGTACTCATTTCAGAAAAATTCTCTGCTTGAGCAAATGTAGCGAAAAGTGCAATAATTAAAATACTTAAGTGTTTTCTCATATACTATTCTCTTAAATAATTTTTGATATGATAACATATTAATTGTAGAAAAATCGTAAACAAACTATTATAAAACATAAAAAAGAGAGATATATGAAAAAAACACTACTACTTTCTATTTTTGCATCAGTTATTTTATCAGGGTGCTTTGGTGGACAACAACAAAAAGAAGATACATGGACATCATTAATTTATCCTGACAAAGCAAATGAAAAAAGAAGTAAAAAATTTAAAGTTTATAAAACTTTAGAAGAATGTCAAATTGGATCGAAAGAAGAGTTAGCAAGACTAAATTTAAGTACAAGAGGTACTTACCAATGTGGATTAAACTGTGAATACCACGAGGGAATGAAATTAGATATTTGCGAATCATTAAGCAAATAAACTTTAAATGCAAAAAATAAATCTAAAATATCTTTTAAAACTACTACTTGAAAATAGAAAAGCACTTATTCTTGGTCAAGTAGTAACAATCATAGCAATAGCAATTAGTGTGCCTATTCCACTAATGCTACCTGCTTTAGTAGATGAAGTACTATTAAATAAACCAGACTTTTTTTTAAATACTATTAACTCTGCTTTTGGAGCTGGAAATGCCTTTTACTATATAGCTATTGTAACTGTAGCTGTAATACTTTTAAGATTTTTATTTTTTATTTTTAATGTTATTACAACAAAAATATTTACTAAGATATCAAAATATATAACCTTTGAAATAAGAAAAAAAGCAATTAAACACCTAGAAAAAGTATGTATGAATGAATATGAAGGTTTAGGAAGTGGTTCAATTGCAGCAAATTTAGTAACTGATGTAAATACTTTAGATGACTTTATTATTAAAGGGGCTAGTAAGTTTGTAGCTTCTGTTTTAACACTAATTGCAGTATCAATTGTAATGATTGCCATTCATCCTGTATTAGGATTAATGATTCTTTTAATACAACCAATAATAATGCTTATCTCAAAAAAAATAGCAAAAAAAGTTGGAGTATTAAAAAAAGAAGAGAATCAAGCAATAGAAGAGTTTCAAAATGATATAGGAGAAACACTAGAACTTTTTGGACAAATAAAAGCAAGTAATAAAGAAAACTACTTTTTTGAAAACTCAATAAAAAAAGCTAATAATATAAAAAATACTTCTAATGAGTACAACTATAAAAGTGTTGCTTATGAGAGATTTTCATTTACCGTTTTTCTAGCTTCATTTGAAATCCTTAGAGCCTCAGGCTTATTAATGGTTGCATATAGTGACCTTAGCATTGGTATGATGTTTGCAATGTTTGGCTATATCTGGTTTATTATGACTCCTGTACAAGATATTCTTTCTATGCAATACTCATACACTACTGCAAGTGCTGCCATGAAAAGAATAAACAAAATATTTACTCTCAATAAAGAGCACACAGGAAAAGAACAATTAGAAAAAAATAGTGATATTCATATAAAGATAGAAAACCTTACTTTTTCATATACTAAAGATAAAAAGACTTTACAAGATATCACTTTTGAAATAAAACCCAAAGATAAGATTGCTCTTATTGGAGCAAGTGGTAGTGGTAAAACTACATTAAGTCAACTTATTGCAGGCTTCTATGAAAAAGACTCTGGAGATATAAAATACAATGGTATTAGCAGTTATAATATTGATAAAAAATCATTGAGAGAATCTATTTTTTTAGTTTTACAAATGCCTATATTATTTAATAATACTCTTAGATTCAATATAACTATGGGAAATGAAAATATAAATGAAGAGATGATTTTCAAAGCCTTAGAAGTAGCACAATTAAAAAATACAGTTTTAAATATGCAAAATGGCTTAGATACAATTGTTGGAAGACATGGTATTAGACTTAGTGGGGGACAAAGACAAAGGTTATCTATTGCTAGAATGATTATTGCAAACCCTAGTGTAGTAATATTTGATGAATCTACGTCAGCTCTTGATGTTCACACAGAAGTAAAACTATTTAATGATTTAAAAGATTTTTTAAAAGATAAAACTGTTATAACTATTGCACATAGACTAAGTACTGTAAAAAATGCAAATAAAATCTATGTTTTAAATGATGGAGAACTAGTTCAAAGTGGAACTCATGATGAGTTAGAAGATGAAGAAGGACACTATTTAGATTTTGTAAAAAAACAACTTATATAAAGGATTACTCATTATTTATTATTTAACATTAGAAGATTTACAAGATGATGAAATATTAAATAAACATATATATCCCAATATGAATGAGAATTACTACTGGAGTGATGACTTATCTTGTGAGTTTTATATTGAAGCAGCAAAAAAAGGATTCATTACAACCTCAATGTATCACCAAAATCAATTTGTTTTACTTCCTGAAATACAATTTGACTATGCTGTATTACATTTTGATGATATTAAAGTTCCTAAAAAAGTAAAAAAATTAATACAAGAAAATAACTATATTCTTGACATAAGTCAAAATCTTGAAAAAGTTTTAGAAAGAATTAATGAGTATCACCCCAATTCATGGTTGTCACAAGAGTATATAGACATATTAAATAATATTAATGTTAATTCTAACTTATACGAAAATTTTAATTTATTAAGTATAGAATTATACGAAAAAAATGACAAAAAACTCATTTCTGGAGAGATTGGCTACCAAATTGGCTCAATTTATACATCATTATCAGGATTTACAACAAAAAATAAAAAATATAATAACTGGGGAAAATTACAATTGGTTTTATTAAATGATTATTTAAAAAGTAACAATTATAAAATGTGGAATTTAGGGCATCCCCAGCTACAATATAAGATTGATTTAGGTGCAAAAATATATAACAGAAAAGAGTTTTTAAAGCTCTGGAATAAAAATAAATAAGACACTATCTTATTATATTTGTCACATTTTTAAAAATTTAAAAAGAATTGTCTCAAAATTGTCTCAATTTTAAGCTTTCCTATAATTATATGTGTTATAATTAAAATAAAAATATGAGGTGTCATTATGAGCAGCAATATTACAATCGATTTAACGAAAGATATGGAAAGATTTCTAAAAAGTAAAGCAAGAGAATTTAACTTACCTCTTGAAGAAACTTTAAAAGAGATTTTAAGTCAGCAAGTTGATAGTAGAATTGATCTTGGTAAAGGTTTCTACTATGATAAAGTTCTTAAAAAAGTTTTTGATAGAAAAAATGTTGATGTAGGTCTTACAAAGACTCAAATGAATATTTTCCATACTATCTTAAGAAGCCAAGGAACAATTGTTGATGTTGAAACAATTAAAAAGAATGCATGGAAAGATAAAAATACTTCTATCTTTACATTAAGAAATATGATAAAACAAATAAGAGATAAAACTTATTATGGATTAATCAAAAGTCATTCAAGTAGAGGTTACTCTGCAGGATTTTAATATTTAGACACTTATGTGTCTAAATATTTACTTTTTTCAATAATTTTTTTATCTTTATAATACTTAAATCACCCTACTTTATAGTAATAATATATTCATTTCTTCAAAATTATAGTTTATTGATTGTTTTTAATGTAAGAATAATAAGGTACAACGGTAAGCTGGATTTTGTTTTTGACAATAATTTATCTAGTTGCTAAATTACTTAAGCAATCTTGCGAAGAACATAAACGTGAAGTTTATTACCAAGCTCTTCTTGCTGCTGGTTGGGTTTACATAGCCACTAAAATTACTTAAAGTGCTGGTGGGCTCTTACTCCACCCTTTCAGCCTTACCAATAAATTGGCGGTCTTCTCTCTGTTGCACTGTCCCTTAGGTTACCCTAGCCATTCTTTAAATGGAACCATACTTCACTGCAGCCCAGACTTTCCTCTTGAAGATTCAAGCTATTGTCTGTTGTACCTTAGGCGAAATAGTAGCTAAAAAATCTTTATTTTTTTATAATATCATAATGACTTGGGGGTATAAATCTGAAAAAGTCCTCAGGGATTTCTTCATTTTGAACCACATTTTCAAATTTGATAACAATTGAGTTATCTAATTCATCTTTATATGAAACCTCATTTATCTTATTTTCATTAATCACAAGTTCGTACTTTCTATTATAAAAAAATGATTCATATCTATTTTTTGATAATTTCTTAGACCCTTGTAAAATACTTAAGATATTAAGCTCTTCTTTTAGTTTTGTATAGATAACTTGTTCTAATTCAGGTTCATCTATTACTACAATATCATTTAATAAAAATACATTCTTCTTTATTGGAGAAATATATTTCCATAATACCCTATCATTATTCTTTATAAATACTTTTCCATTATATGAAATAGCTTTACCTGATTCATTGGTAACTGTCTGAGTAAAATCTGCTTGAAAAGTTTTGATTTCTTTTAATTCATCTAGTGCTAATAAATTTGAAAATGTAATTATTACAAATAGTAAAAGTTTATAAACCATTTTTTAACCTTGTTTTTTATATAATCTTGCGATTATAACTAATACCAAATTAAACTAAAAGTATGGCGAAGGATTTGGTAAAAAGGAATTTATTTTATGATTAATATGTTTTCAAAGATTTTTGGTACATCAAATGATAGAGAAGTAAAGAAATATAGAAAAAGAGCTAATCAAATTACTGCTTTAGAATCAACATACCAAACTATGAGTGATGAAGAGCTTCAATCTTCTTTTAATGCTTTAAAAGAAAAAGTTTTACAAGAAGAGGTTAAACTAAATGAAGTTTTAAATGACTCATTTGCAATTACTAGAGAGGCTAGTAAGAGAATACTAAATATGAGACATCACGACGTTCAACTAATTGGTGGAATGGTACTAAATGATGGAAGAATTGCAGAGATGAAAACAGGTGAAGGTAAAACATTAGTTGCAACTTTACCAGTTATTTTAAATGCAATGACAGGAAAAGGTGTTCATGTTGTTACAGTAAATGACTATCTTGCAAGTAGAGATGCACAAGAGCTAGAACCTTTATATAACTTTTTAGGTTTCCAAGTAGGAGCAATTACTGGTGATTTAAAGGATGATGAGGCAAGAAAAGAACAATATAATGCTGATATTACTTATGGTACAAACAATGAATTTGGTTTTGACTACCTAAGAGATAATATGCATTATGAATTAGAAGAGAAAGTACAAAGACAACATCACTTTGTTATTGTAGATGAAGTTGACTCTATTTTAATTGATGAAGCAAGAACACCTTTAATTATCTCAGGACCTACTAATCATAAAAGTGCTGATTATGCAAAATCACAACAAATTGCAATGCAATTAGAAAAAGGTGAATTAATTGAGCCAAAAGATCCAAATGAAAAGCCATACTCTACTGGTGACTTTACAGTTGATGAAAAAAATAGATCTGTTTTATTAACAGAACAAGGTATTGAAAAAGCTGAAAAACTATATGATGTAGATAACTTATACTCTTTAGAAAATGCAATGCTTTCACATAATCTTGATCAAGCTTTAAAAGCAAACTATATTTTTGAAAAAGATGTAGATTATGTTGTAAAAGACAATGAAGTAATTATTGTTGATGAATTTACAGGAAGACTTAGTGAGGGAAGAAGATTCTCTGAAGGTTTACACCAAGCTTTAGAAGCTAAAGAAAATGTTGCTATTCAAGAAGAGTCTCAAACACTTGCAGATATCACTTTCCAAAACTACTTTAGAATGTATGATAAACTAGCAGGTATGACAGGAACTGCTCAAACTGAAGCAACAGAGTTTGCTGAAATCTATAACTTAGATGTTGTATCAATTCCTACAAATGTAGAAGTACAAAGAATTGATAAAAATGATTTAATCTATAAAAGTGAAGTAGAAAAATTTGATGCTGTTGCTAATAAAATCAAAGAATACCATGAAAAAGGACAACCTGTTCTTGTAGGTACTGCTTCTATTGAAAAATCAGAACACTTAAATAAGCTATTATCAAAACTAAAAATCCCTCATACAGTTTTAAATGCTAAACAACACGAAAAAGAAGGTAAGATTATTGCAGATGCAGGACAAAAAGGTGCTGTAACAATTGCTACTAATATGGCTGGACGGGGTGTTGATATTAAATTAAATGAAGAAACTCTAGCTTTAGGTGGTTTAGCAATTATTGGTACTGAAAGACATGAATCAAGAAGAATTGATAACCAGTTAAGAGGAAGATCAGGACGTCAAGGTGATGTTGGTGAGTCACAATTTTACCTTTCATTAGAAGACAACCTATTAAGAATCTTTGGAAGTGATAAGATTAAAGGTATCATGGAAAGAATTGGTATTGAAGAAGGTGAACACATTGAATCAAAAATGGTTACAAGAGCCGTTGAAAATGCACAGAAAAAAGTTGAATCTATGCACTTTGAAAGTAGAAAACACCTACTTGAATATGATGATGTTGCAAATGAGCAAAGAAAAGTTATCTATGCCTTTAGAAATGACTTATTAAACCCTGATTATGATATTAACTCTAAACTTGATGAAAATAGAGCTGAATATATTCAAAATCTTCTTATGAATGCTGAAATAATTGATGGTATGCCATCTGAAGATTTCAATTATGAGTTTATTATTACAAAATTCAAAGAAGAGCTTAACTTATTAGTTGAAAAAGAAGATATTCAAGCACAAGACTATGCTTCACTTGAAGAGAAACTAATTTCTATTATTAAAGAAGTATACGAACAAAAAATGAGTGTTGCTGCTCCTGAACAAAAAAGTGAAATAGAAAGAATTCTTTACTTACAAATTCTTGACAAAGCTTGGAGAGAACACTTATACTCAATGGATACACTTAAAACTGGTATAGGCCTAAGAGGTTATAACCAAAAAGATCCATTAGTTGAGTATAAAAAAGAGTCTTATAATATGTTTATTGAACTTATCTCTAATATTAAAAATGAGATTATCAAAGTATTATTTACTGTTCAACTACAAAGCCAAGATGATGCACAAAAAGAAAGAGAAGCTTTAGAAAAAATGAAAGCTGAAATGGAAGAAGCTAATGAAGGGGCAATTACAAACCTTGAAGAGCATCAAATTCTTTCAAATGAAAAGAAAATAGCTAGAAACGAGCCTTGTCCTTGTGGTAGTGGCAAAAAATATAAACATTGCCATGGTAAAAGTGGACCTAAAAGAGGTTTAGTGGCAGGTAACTAATTTGAATAAAGAATTAGTAAATTTTATTGTCAAAAAATATCTAAAATTTGATAAGAAAAATCCTTTTATATCAATAAGTGCCATCTTGGCATTTATTGGTGTTGCAATTGGTGTTATGGTTTTAATTATAACTATGGCTATAATGAATGGAACTGCTAAAGAGTTTGAAAATAAACTTTTTACAATGAACTATCCCCTATCTATCTACCCAAAATTTCAAAATAGTGTTGATAAAGACCTACTTAAATCTTTAGAAGAAGAGTTTCCTAATTTAAAGTTTTCTCCATATTTAAGCTCACAAGTAATCCTTCAAAGTGGCGAATCTATGAATGGTGGTATGATTTTTGGAATTGACCCTAAAAGAGAAGCCCCTATTAACTCTATTTATGAAAAAGCTATAAAAAATCTACAGTTAAATAAATATGACATAGTAGTTGGAGATGGCATAAAACAGAATCTATATCTAACACAAGGAGAGAAAGTAACTCTTTACTTTACTTCTTTAAGCCCTACAGGTTTATCTATGATGCCAAAATTAAAAAGATTCACCTATAAAGGCTCATTTAAATCAGGTCTACATGCTTATGATAAAACTTATGTTTATACATCTATAGAAGCCTTACAAACTCTTCTTAAAAAGCCTGAGGCTATTTATGATGGTATTCATGTGTATTCTAATGATGCTATGAAGGATATAAAACCATTAAAAGAGTTTTTAGCTTTAAATGGTGGAGCTGGTGTTGTTGGATGGTGGCAACAAAATGGAAACTTCTTTGCGGCAATGGAAATGGAAAAGAAAGCCTTATTTATTGTTCTAATGCTTATAATCTTAGTTGCATCACTTAATATCATTTCTTCTTTATTAATGACTGTAATGAGTAGAAGAAAAGAGATTGCCCTACTTTTATCAATGGGTGCTACAGCAAATGAAGTTAAAAAAATATTTCTAAAACTTGGTACTATTATTGGTTTTTCAGGAATTATAAGTGGAGTTGCTTTAGGCTTTTTAGGTATGTGGATTCTTGATACTTTTAATATAATCTCTTTACCAGCAGACGTTTATGGTACTTCAAAACTACCATTAGACCTTTCTAGTCTTGATTTTATTTCTATTGTAATTGGAGCTGCAGTTATTGTTTTAATTTCTTCATATTATCCAGCTAAAAAAGCTACAAATATTGATGTAATTGACGTTTTAAGAAATGAGTAGAATTTTTTCTACTCACTTATTGAATCATATATCTTTTTTGGAGATTCAATTAATCTTTTAAAGAAGTTTACAGGTGCATTTATCCCATCTTTTGCTAAGTTTGTTTTATATTCTGGGTTTTCTAAAGTTCCGTATATCTCCACTTGAGTATCTACTCTTTTATCTTCTCCTAAGAACAAATAGTTAAATACTGGTATTTCCCCAACTATTCTAGAATAATCTTTTAAAAAAATCAGTTTTAACTTAGATTCAATTTGAGAAGTTTCAAAATTGATATTTGCTGTTCCATCAAAATCAATTCCATTTCCTTTTGTAAAGATTTTGTACATATTTAGAACCTTAGAGTCAAAGTCATAAGAGAAATCTACTCTTCCATCTGTTACTCTATAACCATTTATATTAAACCCACCATTTGTAGCCATTCCTACAACTGATGGAATTGCTAATAAAGGATTAATTAGTCCAGGAGAAGTGTTTATAAAAATAAGTAGGTTATTTAAAATCGCTAAATCTTTTATCTTACTATTTTTTATAAATGCTGTACCATTTAGTACTTTATCTTTTCCATAGGCACTTATATTTACATTCCCACCACTTATTAGGTCTTTGTTTAGTAATGAATTTAAAAACTCATCACTCATATTTTTAGCTTCTAAGGTTATATTACCATTAAAATCTTGGTTATAAAGGAAATTTGTATCTTTATATTTTAACTCAACATTTGTTGAATGTTCTGCAAAAGTAAAATCATAATTTTCAGCTTTAATTATATGCTCTTTATTTACAATAATATTAGAATCTTTACCTTTTATATAATAAGAAATTGTTTCTTCTTTATTTATTTCTTCGGAATTATAAACTAAATTATAATTTACTAAATCTATATAAACCTTCTCTTCATCTAAAAGATATTTAATCAATAGTTTCTTATCTTTTGTATTTAAGTGTAAAATGCTATCTTTATATAAACCACTTAAAACTAAATCTTTTAACACTTTTCCATCTTTTTGGAAGGGTAAGTCTAAATCAACAGCTTTTGCATCAAATTTCACTTCTTTGTTATCTAAGTTTATTTTTGCCCACTGTACTTTATAAATACTGTCTTTATCCACTTTGATTTTAGAATTTTCTAATTCAATATTTAAAGAAGGAATTTTGCCTTGTAAAGATTTTTCTTCTTGATTTACAGCTAAATCTATTCCACTTAATCTTAATAAAGGCAATTCATCTTTTTTAAGAATAATATCAATATCAGAATTATTTGTTTTTATTTCAGTTAAATCTTCTTTTATAACCCCAGTTGCTTTTAATTCAGTTATTTTCTTTCCATTCTTTTCAAAGGGGAAATCTAACTCTTTTAAATTAGTTTTAAAAGATATATCTTCTTCCCCTTTTATATTAACTTCTAAATCCCCTACTTTTACACCAAGCTCTTTTAGAAGTTCTGAATAAGGTTGTAAAACTCCTAAGTCTTCAACTGTTAAAGAAAAAAGTTCATCATCTATTATAATATTTGATTTCAAACTATCTAGTGAAATTTTAGTTTTATCTTTAAATTCTATATTTAAAGGTATTTTCTGGCCTTTCAAATTAATTAAGCTTTTTTCATCTGCAAGTATATTGAAAGAAGTAATATCAACTTCTCCTTTTGCAGTTAAATCTTTTGTATTGATAGTTAAATCTAAAACACCTTCAATTAAATCTTTATGTTTAACTAACGATTTATTAATGAATACATCATTGTCTTTTAAAACAACATCTGCTTTTTTTGTATAGAATTCAAAATCATTTAGTTTTAAAGTTGCATCATCTAAAAGAAACTTTCCATCAATATCCATCTTTTTAGATGCCAAATATGGAATTCTTAATATTAAAGAAGAGTCTGCTTTTCCTGATAGTTGTTTTAATGGTAATTTTATTTTATAAGCTCTTAGTATTTCTAGAATATCTTCATTTAACATTGATTTTGTTTTTAAATCAACTACAACTAAACCTTTTTGCATACTTGTAAGATTTGGAATATATACTTTACTTCCATAAATCTCACTATTTCCATACATTGGTTTTTCTAAATCAAAAGATAAAGTATCATTTTCATAAGTAACTTTTAGTTTAGGAGTATTTACAGTTTTTACATCTTTATGAAATCTAATTTTTGCATCACTAATTATTGCTTCACCCTTTATAGAGTTAAGTAGTACATTTTTATTTTTTAAATCTATTTGTCCATATAAATAGTTTAAATCAATATTCCCTTCTACATTATCATACATCCATGCTTCTGCTATTTTATCTAGCCTAAACATCTCTTTTAAAAAGCTAATTGATTTAATTGAGTGACTTGTATTTACATAAAAATCTAAAATATCTTCTGTTATGTTTAAATTCAATTCTCCATCTACATTATCTTTATTAAAATATCCAAAGAAGTTAATTATTCCTTTTGAAGCGTCAACTTTAGATTCACCAAAAAGTGTTAGATTTAGTTTTTTTACATATAAGGAATAAAGTTGCATATGTAATTCATCATCTACAAATTTTAAATTTGCAGAAATATTTATATCCTTATTATTAAGATAGAACTCTTCATTATCTATTAATAAAGTAAGCTCGTTATCTTTTACTTTTAATCTTTTAATATCTATTTTTTCAAAATAATCTAAAATCTCAGGTACTTGAAGAAACCTCTCTTTAAGGTCTTCAACACTCATTTCATCTTTACTAGAAACATAATCAAATACTAACTCGTCAAGTTCTAAAATAAGTTTTTTATCATATTTTAAATACAATTTCGAAATTGAAAAATTACCTAACGAAAAAGAATCAATTTTAATCCCAGTAAAAAAAATGAGAGAAATGGAAAATAAAAAAAAGATTAATAGAGTTATTATGAGTAGTTTAATAACTTTTAGCATTATTGAGTTTATCCTTATTGCAGCAATTGCAGTACTATTTTATATAAATATTCCACTAAGTTCGACTAAAGTCTTACATATTCCTAAAGGTAGTACAAACAGTATTATAACACATTTAAATAAAACGGGATATGAATTAAATACTATAGATAAATATATAATCAAATTTTTAGGTTATCCCCAAAGTGGTTGGATTGACTTAAAAACGCAATATATGAAAAAAGCTGATTTTCTATACAAATTAACAACTTCTAAGGCAGCTTTAAAAACAGTTACTCTAATTCCTGGTGAAACTTATTATGTATTTTTAAAAGATATTGCAAAAAAGTTTAATCTTTCTGGAGAAAAACTAAATAAAATCTATAATGAGCATGCCTATAAAGCAGATGGAAATATTTTAGCAGAGACTTACTCTTTACCTTACGGAATGAAAGAAGATCACTTACTTTTCTACCTTTTCTCAAATACTAATAAACAGTATGAAGAGTTCTCTAAAAAAATATTTGGATACTATGATAAGAAAAAATGGTATTACTATATTGTAATGGCATCTATTATTCAAAAAGAAGCTGCAAGTGTAGATGAAATGCCTTTAGTTTCAAGTGTTATTTACAATAGACTTAGACGTGGTATGGCTTTACAAATGGATGGTACTTTAAATTATGGAAAATACTCCCATGTAAAAGTAACGGCACAAAGAATTAGAGAAGATAACTCTTCATACAATACGTACAAAAATAGAGGTCTTCCTGAAAACCCAATTTGTGCAGTTAGCCTAAATGCAATAAAAGCAGCAATTTTTCCAGTAAAAAGTAATTATTTATACTTTGTAAGGGACAATACAACTGGTTTACATAAATTTACTAATTCCTATAGTGAACATATTAAAAATATAAATGCCAATAAAGGTGTTGCTAAAACATATACAAAAGAAAAAAGAGTTGAAAATAAATTTGATAAAGCAGCTAAAAAGATTATGAATACTGATGTTACTAAGCAAAAGCCTTCTTCTATCAAATCTCTTTGGGATAATGTTAATTAGTAAATTAGTATGTGAAATTTTGAAACAAAGATTATTTCCTTAGGTTTTAAAGTAACAATTTCATTTATCATAAATTTATTTAGTGATATGATGTTCCTACTTTAAAATCAAAACTTAGGAATAGACATGTCAAAAATCATTTATACAAAAGTTGATGAAGCTCCTGCTTTAGCAACATACTCATTTTTACCTATTATCAAAGCTTTCACTAAAAGCTCTGGCATAGAAATGGTAACAAAAGATATCTCACTTGCTGGAAGAATTATCGCAAACTTCCCTGAGAATTTAACTGAAGAACAAAGAATTGGTGATGCATTAGCAGAACTTGGTGAATTAACTCAAGATCCAAATGCAAATATTGTAAAATTACCAAATATCTCTGCATCTATTCCACAATTAAAAGCAGCGATCGCAGAGCTACAATCAAAAGGTTACAAAGTACCTAACTATGATGAGTCTGAAGAAATAACTGCAAGATATGCAAAAATCTTAGGATCTGCAGTTAACCCAGTACTTAGAGAAGGAAATTCAGACAGAAGAGCTCCAGGAGCAGTAAAAAACTATGCTAAAAACAACCCTCATAGAATGGGTGAATGGACAAAAGATTCTAAAACTGATGTTGCGCATATGGATGCTGGAGACTTTTATGGTTCTGAAGTTTCTAAAACATTTGACGATGCAGATGACTTAAAAATCTCTTTCTTTGATAAAAATGGTACTGAAACTGTATTAAAAGCTTCAACTCCTGTACTTGCTGGTGAAATTATTGATGCTACTGTTATGAGTGCAAAAGCATTACAAGAGTTTTATGCAAAAGCAATTGCAGAAGCTAAAGAGAAAGATGTATTATTATCATTACACCTAAAAGCTACAATGATGAAAGTTTCTGACCCAATTATGTTTGGATTTGCAGTTAAAGTATATTTCAAAGACTTAATTGAAAAACATGGAGCTTTATTTGATGAATTAGGTGTTAACTTTAACAATGGTTTAGGTGATTTATACTCTAAATTAGAAAATGTAGATGCTGCTAAAAAAGCTGAAATAGAAGCTGACATTGAAGCAGTTTATGCTAAGCAACCAAGACTTGCAATGGTAAACTCTGCAAAAGGAATTACTAACTTACATGTACCTTCAGATGTTATTATTGATGCATCTATGCCTGCTATGCTTAAAGGTGGTGGTAAAATGTGGAACGCTGAAGATAAAGAAGAAGATACTTTAGCTCTTATTCCAGATAGATGTTATGCACAAGCTTTTAAAGCAGTTATTCAAGACTTCAAAGCAAACGGTAAACTTGATGTAACAACTATTGGAACAGTTCCAAATGTTGGTTTAATGGCTCAAAAAGCTGAAGAGTATGGTTCACATGACAAAACTTTCCAAGCTGCTGATGATGGACAAATCAAAGTTATTGATAAAGCTGGAAATGATGTATTTACTTTTGATGTAGAAGAAGGTGATATCTTCAGAATGTGCCAAGCTAAAGATGCACCAATTCAAGATTGGATTAAATTAGCAGTTTCTAGAGCTAGATTATCAAATACACCTGCAATTTTCTGGTTAGATGAAAACAGAGCTCACGATGCTGAGATGATTAAAAAAGTTAACAAATATTTACCAGATCATGATACAAGTGGTTTAGATATCTCAATTATGGCTCCATTAGAAGCTACAAAAGTTTCTTTAGAAAGAATGAGAAAAGGTCTTGATACTATCTCTGTTACAGGAAACGTATTAAGAGATTATAATACTGATTTATTCCCAATTTTAGAGCTTGGAACATCTGCAAAAATGCTTTCAATTGTTCCATTAATGCAAGGTGGAGGTTTATTTGAAACTGGTGCTGGTGGATCTGCTCCTAAACACGTTCAACAATTTACAGAAGAGTCTTATTTAAGATGGGATTCATTAGGTGAATTTATGGCTTTAGCAGCATCTTTTGAACACTTAGGGAATACTCAAGATAACGCAAAAGCAAAAGTTTTAGCTGATACATTAGATAAAGCTACTGGAACTTTCCTTTTAGAAGACAAATCTCCATCAAGAAAATTAGGTGGTATTGATAATAGAGGTTCTCACTTCTACTTAGCTATGTATTGGGCGCAAGAATTAGCTGCACAAAATGACGATTTAGAATTAAAAGCTGAATTTGAACCAATTGCAAAAGCAATGACTGAAAACGAAGATAAAATTGTTGCAGAATTAGTTGAAAATCATGGTAACTCATCTGATATTGGTGGATATTATTTACCAAATGAAGAAAAAGCATTTGCAGCAATGAGACCATCTGCTACATTAAATTCAATTATTGATTAATAATTAAATTCTTAAAATAAAAAGGCAAAGCTTTGGCTTTGCCTTTTTTTATGCCTAAAAAGTTATAATTTCAAAAAATAAAAAAGGAAATATCTTGATAACTAAAAAAGTAAGTATTATTGGAGTGGGTAATGTAGGCTCAACTTTAGCATATGCTTTAGCAAATAAAGGTATTTGCTCTTCTATAGTACTAAAAGACATACGTGAAAATATAGTACAAGCAATGGCATTAGATATTTCTCAAAGTGCAAATGCTGCAAAATCTCATACAGTAGTACACGCTGCACGAGATGGAAAAGACTTAGAAAATAGTGATGTTGTAGTTGTAACTGCAGGAATCCCACGAAAACCTGGTATGAGTAGAGATGATTTACTTCTTACAAATGCAAAGATTATGAAGAGTGTAATAGATGATATTAAAACATATGCTTCAAATGCAATTGTTATTATCGTATCAAACCCACTTGATGCTATGGTTTATACTGCATTAAAAACATCTGGTTTTCCCGCAAATCAAATAGTTGGAATGGCAGGTATTTTAGATAGTGCTAGAATGTCTCACTTTATTTTAGAAAAAATAGGTTTTGGTGCTGGTCAAATAGAGTCTTCAGTTATGGGAGGTCATGGAGATGATATGGTTCCTCTTCCAAACTACTCAACTGTTGCAGGGGTACCTATTCCTGAATTACTTCCACTAGAAGATATTGAAGAAATAGTTGAAAAAACAAAAAATGGTGGGCTTCAAATTGTAAAACTACTAGAAACAGGCTCAGCATACTATGCACCTGCACATGCAACTTCACTTATGGTAGAAGCCATTTTAAACAATCAAAAGAAGATTTACCCTTGTTCTGTTTATTTAAATGGTGAGTATGGTTATAAAGATGTTGTTGGTGGTGTTCCAGTAATGCTTGGAAGTAAAGGTGTTGAAAAAATATTTGAATTAAAATTAGATAATAAACAAAAAGAACTTTTTGATAAATCAATATCTTCTGTAAAAGAATTAATTGATACTCTAGAAAGTAAATTTTTTATAGATTAATAAATACAATTAAATATCCAAAAGGAGTCTATTATGAGTACAAGCAAAAATGGTTTATCAATAGGTCTACAAAGAACAAATACTAAAGTATATCTTTATTTAAAAGCAGTGGGTACTCTTACCCATGAAGACTATGAAAAACTAACTCCTATGCTTGAAAATACTCTTAAGCAAATAGAAGACCCAAAAATAAAAGCATTAATAGATTGTAGTGAACTAAATGGTTGGGAGATACAAGCTGCATGGGATGATTTAAAAATAGGATTAAAACATGGTAGTGAATTTGATAAAGTTGCTATTATTACAAATAGAACTTGGATAGAAGTTGGAGCTAAAGTATCAACTTGGTTTATAAATGGTCAAATACAAACTTTTGAAAAAGAAGATGATGCAATAAATTGGTTAAGTAAATAAAAGAGGAAAACCTCTTTTATTTTAACTATTATATTTATTTAGCTAAGTTTTCAGCTACAAAATTCCAGTTTACTAAAGCCCAGAAATTTTCTAAATATGCAGGTCTTGCATTTCTTACATCAATATAGTACGCGTGTTCCCACACATCACATGTTAATAATGGAGTTAATCCAGTAGTTATAGGAGTAGCTGCATTTGAAGTAGAAACGATTTCTAACTTACCTTCTGTAGTTTTAACAAGCCAAGTCCATCCTGAACCAAAGTTGTTAACTGCTGCATTTGTGAACTCTTCTTTAAATCCATCTACTGAACCAAAAGCTTCAGTTAATGCTGCTTCAACATCAGAAGGAACATCAGAACCATTTGGAGTTAATCCATTCCAGAAAAAGTCATGGTTAAATACTTGAGCAGCGTTATTAAATACACCACCTTCAGAACTTTTTACAATATCAACTAAAGAAAGATCTTCAAATTTTGTTCCTTCAATTAGTCCATTTAATTTTGTTACGTATGTTTGGTGATGCTTACCATAGTGGAATTCTAAAGTCTCTTTTGACATTTGTGGCTCTAAAGCATCTAGTTCGTAAGGTAGTTTCATTAATTCGTGTTTCATTTATTATCCTTTAAATAGTTAATTAACTATATAATAATACATAATTAACTTAAAAGTGAATTAATAAAAATAATGTAGATTTTCCAATTAAGACATAAATTGTCTTAATTAGATTAAAGTGAGCTTATATATTATTTACTAATTTAAATAATGGTTCTAAAGTTTTCTTTTTCTCTTCTTCAGTCATAGAGCCATCTAATGCACCCTCTTTTACCTGACCTGCATAAAGTTTTGAAATCACTCCTTCTTTTGAAACAATAAATGCAACAAATTTAGTTTTTGAGTTATCAACAACATTTAGTACATTTACCATGTCTCCTTCAAAGTCATAAACCATTGGAATATTTGAACCTTCATTTAATTCTTCAAGTTTACCAGGTATAAACATTTTCTTTACAAACCAAGGTGCTGCAGAAATATTTGCAACCATAACATATGGTGTTTTTAAATCAAAATATTTTGGTAACTCTTTTACTACAGATAAAGAATCATGATTACCAACAACTATTAAAGTTTCTTCACCCTTTTTGATTAAGTCTTCTCTTTTTACTTTATCTTCTTTTCCAACAATTTCAAAAACTGATGGTAAAGAATCATACTTCACAATATTTACTACATTTTCACTTGCTACAATTTGTTTTGGTTTCTCTGCTGTAAAGAAAACCAATAGAGCAAAACCAACTAAACCTAAAAAAACCACTTTCAATAAATTTGCCATTTTAGTCCTTCTAAAAAAAATTCTTAAGATAATATCCACATAAAATTAATGGTTTATTAAAATAATTTTTTAACCCATCTTTTAAATAATCTATGTGTAGTAATCTCCACATCCAAAAAATTATTTTCTTGTATTTCATCAACTAATTTTTTAGCTAAGTAAGGAGATAAAACATATCCTCTTCCGCCAACACCATTTAATACATATAAGTTATCTATTGTACTTAGCATTTCATTTTTTATATGAGAACCATTTTTCAAATGAGGGAATTGTTCTAATGTTTTATTTGAGTCAACAAGTTTTCCTACCATAGGAAAATAATCTATGCTAGATGCCCTTGGCCCTATTTTAATATCTACAACTTTTGGCTCTTGTATAAGTTTTATATCATTTGCTTTTTCTAATAACTCATTGGTATTGTTCTTTACAAGCTCTTTTGTATAAGTATCATGCTCTATATCACTTAACTCTTTTTTATTTAAACAACAGTTACAAACCCTTAAATCACAATCAATTCTATTATGTGTAGCACCAATAGATGTTAAATAGGTATTTTTGTCTTTTTGTTTAGTTGAGTGAGAAAGTGAACAAGCCTTATGATAGTTTTTTGATATACAAGTTGTAGACTCAATATCTATCTTTTGTCCCCATACTGCTCTTATATTGAAATATTTTTCTTCTATTAATGAAACATCTGCACCTGTAGTAATAATCAAATTATTGGCTTTTATTTCATCATTTATTAACCAAAAATCATCTTTCTTTTTATATGATTTCACTTCATATTTAAATCTTTTTTCTACATCTTTTGCTAAAATTTTACATATATTATAAGAGTTTACTTGTGAACCAATTTCAAAAAAATAGCCCTTTTCTTCTTGTGTAAATTCAAAATCCATATAAGGTTTATAGCTTTGAAACTTTTCTTCATCTTCGTTATTTTTTGGAATACGAACTACCCCACAATTAGTAATTTCACTAGGTGTAATTTCTTTATAAAACTGTGTTGAAAACTTTAAAGCTTCAGTTACAAGCTCTTTAAATTTATTTGGTTTTCCTAACAAAGGAGAAAGAAAAGCTCCCGCTGCTCCACTTGCACCTTGAGCTAAAGTACAATTTCTATCTATAAGTAAAATTGATTTACTATATTTAGATAAAAAATATGCTGTACTGCATCCTGCAATTCCTGCACCAATAATTACATATTCATAGGTTTTATTCATTATATTAATTCATCTCTTCAAATAGTTGATAGTTAGGTCTCCAATAACCTCTTCCACCTCTTAAGCTAATACACTTGTAGTCTGGAAACTTACTCTTATAGTAATTCAGTCTCTCTTTACTTGTTTTGCCAGTATCACAATAAAAAACAAAAACAGTTCCCTTTGGGTATTCTTTCATTTCAAAAGGATTATAAGTTATTGTTTCAATCTTTTCTAAAGGCTTTAAAACTGTATCAATAAGTACGACTTTAATACCTTCTTTTTCTAATTCTTTTGTATATTTAAACAGCTCTTGCTGTGTCCATTCATCTTTTTCAAACATAAGCAATGATTACTAAAATATCATTAAAAACTCTTAAAGCTATTTTTTATTTAGCACTTAAGACTCAACTTAAACTATTTTGTAAATAAACTTGATTGACTTTGACTCAAGTTTATGCTAAAATATAAATAAAAATATCAAGTCTTAATGCAAGAACAACTCGTTGTTCTCTTTAGGGTTTGCTACTTTAGATGGAATTTATTTCCATCGTTAAAAGTAGTCATAAATTATTTGGTTCCTTTAAAAAAGGGACTTTTTTAAGGACAAAAAATGGCAAAAAGTTTATACGAAACATTAGAAATTAATGAAAATGCTAGTGCAGATGAGATTAAAAAAGCATATAGAAAATTAGCAAGAAAATATCACCCTGATGTAAATAAAGATTCAGGAGCAGAAGATAAGTTTAAAGAGATTAATGCGGCCTATGAAGTTTTAAGTGACCCAGAAAAGAAACAACAATATGATCAATTTGGTGATTCAATGTTTGGTGGTCAAAACTTCCATGATTTTGCAAGAGGTCAAGGTCAAGGTGTTGATTTAGATGAAATTCTAAGACAAATGTTTGGACAACAAGGAGGATTTGGTTCTTCTGGATTCTCACAAGGTGGTTTTGGAGGATTTGGTGGCTTTAACCAAGGTTTTGATGAACCAGACTTAGATACACAAGCACAAATCACAGTTGCCTTTGACGTAGCTGTTTTAGGTGGGAAACAACATATCTCTTTAAATGGCGATTCTTTTGATGTTAAGATTCCAGAAGGAATTAATGATGGACAAAAAATCCGTGCTAAAGGAAAAGGGAAATCATACCAAGGTCAAAGAGGAGATTTAATTATTAAGATTAATGTTGCTCCTAGTCCAGAATATGAAAGAGATGGTTCTACACTTACAAAAGTGTTTGATATTCCTTTAAAAACTGCTCTATTTGGTGGTAAAGTTGAAATTAAAACTATTCATAAAACTATTACTTTAAAAGTACCACAGAATACTAAACAATATCAAAAGTTTAGAGTTAAAGAGCTTGGAGTATTAGATAGAAAAACATCAACAAAAGGTGATCTTCATTTAAAGGCAAATATAGTTTTACCAAAAGTTGAAGATTTAGATGAGAGTTTACAGGAGGTTTTAAAAGAAAAACTACCTGAAACAATATAGTAGGAGTAATATTATGAATACCAATGCATATAATGAACCTGTATACTTGATTTCCGCTGTTGCAGAGATATTAAATATTCATCCTCAAACATTAAGACAATATGAACGAGAAGGCTTAATAAAGCCTTCTAGAACTAATGGAAAAATAAGACTATATTCACAAAAAGATATAGACCATATAAAATATGTACTTACATTAACAAGAGAGTTAGGAATCAATCTAGCTGGTGTTGATTTAATTTTACAATTGAATAAAAAAATAGAAAAACTTGAAAATGAAATTACTTCTTATCAAGCAAAAATGAAAGATATAAATAAATTTGGTATTGTTCCAAACTCTAAAGCATTAGTTATTAAAAAAAGTTCTTATGATATAGTTATATTTGAAGAGTAGAAAATTTTCTACTCTTGATTTAAACTATACTGCATTCTATAGTTTCTCATTAAAGGTGGTATATCTAAATAGTTTTCATCATCTGGACTTAACTGTTTAGTTTTATTATCACTTGAGTCTTCTGTTTCTACTATTGGTTCATCATCTTTAGATTCAAAACCTGTTGCTACAATAGTAATTTTAACTTCATCTGTTTCAAGTGTATTATCTGATGTTGTACCAAAAATAATTTCTGCATTTGAATCAATTGTTTCATGGATTTTTGACATTACATCATTAATAGCAAATAGTGAAACTTGAGGGTGAATATTAAAGTGAATAAGAATACCTTTTGCTCCACCTAATGATACTTTATCAAGTAATGGAGATTCAATAGCATCTTCTAAAGCTCTTTGAGCTGCAGCTTCACCTTTTGCTTTACCAATACCCATTAAAGCCATACCTTTGTGCTGCATGATAGTTTTAACATCAGCAAAGTCAGTATTAATATCAGAGTTACCTGGAGTAAGAATTACTTCTGTCATACCATTTACTGCTTGATAAAGAATATTATCAATGATTTTAAAGGCATCTTTCATTCCCACATTTTCATCAATGATTTCTAATAATCTATCATTAGGAACTACGATAATTGAATCAGATACTTTTTTAATCTCTTCTAATCCAAGATTTGCAAGCCCTGCTCTTTTTTTACCTTCCCAAGTAAAAGGTTTAGTTACAACAGAAACTGTTAATGCACCTATTTCTTTTGCAGCTTTAGCAATAATAGCAGCAGCACCAGTTCCAGTTCCACCACCAAGACCAGCAGCAATAAATACAATATCAGCACCCTTTAAAGCAGTTTTGATATCTTCATAACTTTCAACAGCAGAATCTCTTCCAATCTCAGGTTTCATACCTGCACCAAGACCTTTTGTTAGCTTAAGTCCTAACTGAATCTTTTTAGGTGCTTTAGATATATGTAATACTTGTAAATCCGTATTAGCTGCAATTAAATCAATTTTATGAGAACCTTCGTTTATCATGTGATTGATCATATTACAACCACCGCCACCAACACCAATTACTGATATTTTGGCTACATTATCTGAAAGAGTTTTATTTGGCATTTCCACTTTAATATCATCCACCTTAAATAAGTTATTATCCATTAGAACCACTCCGTGATCATATTCCAGATCTTACCTACACCTTTCTTTTTACTATTTTCTGGCAACCTAGTAAGTGTAGTTGCGTTATCTGGATTTGTTTTAGATGAATTTGTAGCTTGTTCTCTTCTAACTTTTGGTTGTTCTTTTTGAACAATTTTCTCTTTAGTAGAAGATAAAGCAATATCATCATCCATTTTAGCTGTATTATCGTTTGTTTTTCTTTTTTTGATTAAGTTTTTATTTGAATCTAATTCAAAACCTCTATTAGGCTCTAAAGAGTAAAGTAAAATACCAACGATAGTTGCCATTTTTGAGTCTTCAAAACTTAAATACCCATTTTCAATATTTACAGGATTTGAGATTTTAGTTGGAAAATTATCAAAAACTAATGATGTTAACTCTTTTAAACCATTTAGTTTACTCATTCCACCAGTAAGAACAATTCCTGCTCCAAGGTTTTCATGAATTCCACTTTTCTTTAAATCTTTTTTAACTAAAGATAAAGTTTCTTCAACTCTTGCATGAACAATAGTTTGAACATACTCTAAAGATACTTCAGAAGAATTCTTCTCATCACCAATTCTTGGTGTTCTAATTTTCTTATGTGTTAGTTCTTCACTAGTTTTTAATAAATCACCATATTCAGTTTTGATTTTTTCTGCTGCTAATGGTGGAGTATGCAGCATTACAGAAAGGTCATTTGTAATATGATTTGAACCAACAGGAATAAACCCATTATAAATCATAGAATGACCTCTGTAACATACAAACTCTGTAGTTGTAGAACCTATATTAATAACAGTTGCACCAAACTTTTTTTGCTGTTCATCTAAAACAGAAATAGCTGCAGCATAACCATCTAATATAAAGTTGTTTACAGAAAGTCCTGCAATCTTCATTGCAGATTTTATATTTGTTAGAGCTGTTTTCTTTGCAGTTAATACAAAAACAGATGCTTCAAGTCTTGAACCATTCATATTTAATGGATTTTCTACATCTGAAGAGTCATCAATTTTATATGAGATAGGGATAACATGGACAACTTCATACTCAGGTATTATTGTTGCATTATAAAGTGCCATTTGAAGTACTTGGTTAATCTCATTTTCTGTAATTAATCCATTTGGTACATTTACACTTCCTGCACTTCTAATACCTTTAGTATAAGCCCCTGAAATAGAAACAATTGTAGAATCAAACTCTTCAGTTGTATTTTTTTTAGCAATCAATACAGCATCTTTTATGCTCTTTGAAGCAGCCTCAATATTTGATATTACACCTTTATTTATCCCACTACTTTTTGATGAGCCAGTTCCCAATATATTTATTTTATAATCTAAGTTATTTCTAGCAATTACTGCTGTTATATTAGACGAACCAATGTCAATTGCTAAAAGAGTTTTATTCAATTACTACTCCTCTAAAGAGATTGAAGATTGTACTTCATACCTATTTTCTAAATTTTTTATTAAGTTATTAATTAACTCTTGATTTAATAGTTTATCTACTGTTGATTTAACAGCTTCATTTTTAGATTCATCATATTGCGCTAATTTTGCATCTTCTATTTTATATAATACAATTTTATTTCCTAAATTAACTTTTCCTTGCTTTTGCGTACTTTCAAAAAGTTTATTTAAAAAGCTTAAAGCCTCTTGTGGCTGAAGCTCTGGGATTTTTGTATAAGAGTCTCTTGAAACATAACCTAAACTTCTACCATTGAAGTTTTCTAACTCTTTTTTAGATAATTTTTCTAATGCCTTATTTAAAGCAATTGATTCATAGTTTTTAGCCACTTGCTCTTTTGCTTGTTCATATGATAATGGCTTTGGAAGTCCTTTATTTAAAACTTTTACTACAATAAAGTTTCCATCGTGGATAAATGGTTTTAAAACATCCCCAGGTACTGCACCATCAATTTTTTCTAAACCTTCTTGAGAATATGCTAATTTGCTTTCTTCTATTTCAACTTCTTTAGTGAATTTTTCTTCACCTTTTTTAAGTTTTAAGTATTTTTTTAGAGCCTCTTTTTTTGTAGCTTTTTCACTTAACACTTGAATCATATCTTCTTTTGCTTCATCAAATGTTTTAAGTTTTCCATCTTCTTTTCTATAGTCAGTTTTAAAATTCTTGTAGTGTTCTTTTAACTCTTCATCAGAAAAAGGTTTAGTTTCTACAGAAACCTCTTCAAATGCTAATTTAACAGTTGGTTCAGAAACATAACTATTTTTATTTTCTTCCCAATATTTTTTTAATTCATCTTCTGTTACATTAACTTCTACATTATTTGCATTTAGTACTTTGATACTTACTTTATCTTGTGCAAATAGTAATTTATTTAAGTTTTCTAACTCTTTTGCATTTGCTTGTATTTGAAATAATGATTCAACTTTTTGTAAAAGAATATCTCTTTTTACAGAAGCTTCAAATTCAGTCGGGTTTGATCTATTTTGTTGAAGTACTTTGATATATGTGTCTTTATCAAACTTACCATCTTTTAAAAATGCAGGGATTTGAACTAATTGCTTAGCAATCTCTTCATTTGTAACATCAAGACCTAGTTCATCTGCAAATGATAAAATAAGATTTTTTTGAATAACTAATTTATAAGCTGCATCTTTTAGTTTAAGTTTATCAGCCATTTCTTGATTAAACTGGTTTCCAAACATTCTTGCATATTGGTCATAAAGACTTGAATATTCTCTTTGATACTCTTCAACACTTACTTCTCTATCACCTATAACAGCTACTGCACCGCCTTTAGAACCATAGTCGTAAGACCCCCATCCTACAAAACCAGCTCCTACGAAAGCTATTGTACTTATCCAAATAGTTATAACAAGCCACTTTTTGTGTCTTTGCATCCACGTTATCATAAAATATTATCCTCTGAAAAATTTTAGATATAATACATGAAGATTACTTTTATAAAGGTAAAATATTATTAAAGTTTTTTTGAAAGAAGGTCATTTATTACAGATTCACGCTTTGTTGTTTCTATTCTTTTACAAGCACTTTTGAAAGCTTCTTCTTCACCCACAATAAAACACATATCTTTAGCTCTTGTAATTGCTGTATATAAAAGTTTTGTATTATGCATAATATAGTGGGAAAAACTCATAGGAATTAGTGCATTTTCATACTCCATTCCTTGAGTTTTATGAATAGTCAAACAATATGCAAGTGATAATAATGAGCTTAAGCCATCAAACTCATAAAAAACCACCATATCATCATTTGGATATAAGACAATACACTTTTGCTCTTCAGTATCTATTTTTATAATAAGTCCAAGTTGCCCATTAAAAACTCTTTTTTCCATAAACTCAGTGGAACCTGTTTTATACATATGCATAGTTTGAGCTTTCATATTTTCATTTTTGATGTGAATTACTTTATCACTCATTTTATATTCATAAAGTTTACTTTTATAACCCTCTTTTTTAGAATGATTAAATAAAGATTGAAGTTGCATATTAAGATTTTCAACACCTAAAACTCCTGCTTTCATAGGAGTAATTACTTGAAAAAGTGTTAATGCTGAAGAAATCTCTTTTTTCTTTATATATTCATAATATTTTCGTATATAATGACTAGAGATATTTAAAATAGTATTTAAAATTGATTCCCCTATTTTGCTTCTTACATCAGAAAATTCATTTTGAGAACTTGAATTTTTAACGGCATAATAATTGTTTATTGAGACATCAATAAACTCAAAATCTTTATAATCATTTTTATACTCAGGAACTTGACCTTGTCTAATATCATTTGCAATAACTGCAATAGCTTGGTCTTCACTTTGTCTATAGATTTTAGTTAGTTTACAAATAGGTGCTAAGTCAAACTTAATTGCATCTGCTAAAATATTTCCTGCACCAATTGCAGGAAGCTGACCATCATCTCCTACAATAATAAATATAGTATCATCATGTATTTTCTTAATAAGATTATAAAACATAACAGAATTAACCATAGAAGCTTCATCAAGTAAAATTACTTTGTGGGGGAAAAACTCTTTATCTTCATGCTTTACAAATAAAGATTGAATAGTTGAACTATTATATCCTGTAGTATCAGAGATTCTTTGACTAGCAATTCCACTTAAAGCAATAGTAATGATATCATCATAGGCAACTATCTCTTCAAGTAGTTCTAAAACTGCCCTACTAGAAGTTGATTTACCAGTTCCTGCATAACCTATTAAAAATAGTGTTTTATGTCCATCATTTATAAGTTCAACTGCTTTTTTTTGTTCTTCACTTAAAGTAAAGCCTAAAGTTTTCTCTTTTTTTTCTACATATTCATCAAAAGAAGCAATTATTTTTTTATTTCTTTCATTTTCTCTTCTTTGAAAAAACTCTAATATTCTTCTTTCTGCAAAATATAGCATTGAAGGAGAAATTCTATGCTCACTTGTTTGAAATACTTCTTCTTCAACAAGCATATCAGAAACAACTTTTTCATATAAAATCTCTTCATTTCTAAAATGTAAACTCTCATCTAATAACTTATATAAATGAGACTTGTCAATTGAAGAGTTTCCATTGTTATCACAAAACTCTCGTAAAGTATAGTTTACACAAGCACTTATTCTAAAATCAGACTTAGGATCTATTCCTAAAGCTTTTGCTATTTCATCTGCTCTTTTAAAACCAATACCTTTTATATTTATAAGAATATATGGATTATTTTTTATCTTATCAATTAAATTATCTACTTCACTAAAATGAGAATAGATTTTATTGATTAAATTTGAAGTTACACCAAATTTTGATAAGAATTTCCCTAATTCACGCAAGTGTTTAAACTTTTGCCAAGAAGCAACTATCTTTTCTAGTTTCTTCTCTTTTATTCCTTTAAACTGTAAAAGCTCTCCTGGGTTTTCATTTAGTATTTTTACAAGTTCATCTTCAGTATATTTTTCTAAAAGCTCTTTTGCAAACTTCTTACCCACACCTTTAACAATTTTAGTTAAGAAGAAAAACATCTCTGCTTCTTTTAACTCTAAAGTTTCAAACTCAAACTGAACACCATATTTTTTGTGTGTTGTCCAATTTCCTTTTAATAAAACTTCTTCCCCAACAATCTTTTCAATCTCTGTATCATAATAGTTACCACAAATTTTTTGATTATTTTCAAGTACTGCTATTACATAGTTATTTTCATCATTTTTGTATAGAACTTTTTTCAAAACCCCTGAAAGATTGAAGGTTTTGTGTTCTTCATAAGTAGAATCAGACAATATTAATATCCGTCATCAAATTTAGATTTTTTATGTTTATCTTTTTTGTAAGTACTTCTTTTCTTTTCTCTTTGTATATGGTTAGCTTCTTTAAGTAAGTTTGCTCTTTCTTCTTCAAACTCTTCACTAGAACTATCTGCATATTGAAGAGTCTTATTGATAAAAGCAATTAATTGCGTAAGATAAGGCGAATTAAGTTCAACGGCTTTTACTCTTTTTATGTCTTCATAGTTTTTTTTAGTTCTTTCTTTAAATAGTTCTTTATCAAAGTTTTCTAGCCTTAATAAAGAGACAGTTCTTGTAAAGAACTTCTCCAGTACTCTTATATATCTAACTCTTAGTTGTTTTTCGTGCATAAGTATTTGAATCTTTTTTTAAAATTTTGGAAGTATATCGTTTAGACTATCTAAGCCTAACTCATGTAAATCTAAATGTATTTGTCCCATTTTCATTGATTTATTATTCATTATTAATGGAGCAAAAATATTCATTGAAGAATCAGATGTTTGAGCTTGTAAAACAAATATATAAAAAATAGATAAATCAGAGATATTCTCTATTTCTAATTTTGCTATAAAATCCTCAGGTAACTCGAACTCTAAAGACTTTAGTGCTCCAAAACTCATAAGTCTAATAGTTTCACCTGTCTCAACACCTTCTATCATAGAAAAGAAATCATCTAATTTAGATAACTCAAACTCTTTTTCTCTTTCAAAGCCATCAATAGGAGTAACTACTTCAAATTTCATCTTCAACCTTTATTAATGATTTTGATTGTACAAAAATAAAAATTTGATGTCAATATATATAATATTTTATGATATACTTTAAATTATGATAGTTTCTAATAATAATCTACTGAAAATTCTTTTGCCAAATGATAATAAAGTTTTAAAAGATGCACTAAAAGAAGCAGATATTAAAACCTTAGTAAATATAAAAAAAGGTGATGTAAGTGTAGATGATATATTAAAAGACCTTTTTACACAGGCTAAAACAGGAACTAAAACAAATGCTTCAATAGAAAACTTATTAAAAAACTCTACTATTTTTAAGGACTTAGGAAGTTTTAGTAAAAATATTGAGACACTTTTAAAACAAACTTCCCAAAATGAGACTCTTCAGAAGTTTAAACCCCAACTAGAAGCTTTGTTAAAAAATCTTGGGAATATTGATGAAAATGTATTAAAAAACTCCCTTGATAAATCGGGAGTATTTTTAGAATCCAAAATGCTTTCTCAATCACAGGCAAAAACTTCTTTACCAAAGGATTTAGAAAATATTTTAAATCAAATAAAAACTATTTTAAAACAAATAGATATTCCTCAAGCAAAAAATATTTCACAAATAATAGATAAACTTTTAAATCAAAATATTAAAGGACGTGATGCTAATCCTAGTGAAAACTTAAAGGATTTGAAAGCTTTAACTTCACAGTTAGAAACCCTTGGTAAATCCTTGCAGAACAAACAAACTGCAAATTTAGAGCAATTAACAAGTAGTTTAAAAAATATTTCAAATCAAATACAATTAACCCAATCAAAAATAGACAATGGTTCTGCAACCCAAATAGAAAAACTTATTCATAATAAAAGTGAAGCTCTTGCAACAACAAGGGATGTTTTATTAAACTTAAAAAATGAAATATTACAAAACAATAATTTGCCAAATAAACAAAATTTATTAAAGCAAATAGATAATCTACTTCAAACAAAAGAGTTAAATACAAATGTAAATCCTGCAACGATAAAAACTGCTTTAAATCAAGTTGTCAATGAAAGTTTATCAATTTTAAAAGATACTATTGTTTCACTGCAAAATAAACAACCTATAAATGCAGAAAAAGTATTAAATACTTTGCAAAATATCTCGTCTCAACTACAAACAAACCAAGTTAAAAATGAAACTATATCTCAAGTAAAAGATATATTACAAAACCTAAAAAATGAACTTATTTTAGATAAGAACATTCCAAATAAACCAGCTTTATTAAATCAAATAGACAACTTACTTCAAAATAAAAGTATGGACTCTTTAAATTTAAAACCTACTATTAATAATTTAACTTCAAATATAGAAACTTTATTAAAAAATTTAAAAACAACTATTGCACAAGCAAACCAAGGTAATACAAATCAAGGAAGTTTTGAAAAAATAGATAAGGCCTTATCTAAACTTGAACAAACTACTCAAAGTTTTATACAAAATTTAAATAGAGGTGATAATCCTAAGAATAGTAGTTCTAATTTGCAAAATGATATGAAAGCTATTTTATTAAAAGTTCAAGAAGAACTATCAACAAATACAACAGACCCAAAAGCTAGTGATACATCAAAACAAATTGATAAGGTACTAACTCAAATAGAATATCATCAACTTTTATCTATAGTTTCTAATAGTAATAGTGTTTATATTCCTTTTATTTGGGATATCTTAGAAGATGGCTCAATTTCTATGAGAGAGGGAAAAGAAGAGAAATTCTATTGTGAAATTAATTTAAACCTAAAAGAGTTTGGAGAAACAAGACTTTTACTTGGACTTTATGATAAAAATAAATTAGACTTAACAATTTATGCCACAAAAGAGCATTTTAAACAAGCAATAAAAGATAATATATACAAACTAAAAAGAGCTATGAATTCAGTTGAATTAATACCTATGAATATTCATATTTTAGATTTTGATAAAGAGAAAAAAGAGGAAATCAAAAAAACTGATGTATATACTCAAAATGCAAGCCTTGGCTTTGGCGTGGATATAAAGGCATAAAATGAATAAAAATGATATAAAAAAAGCAGTTGCTTTAGATTATGACATTGAAGTTGATAATGCTCCTAAAATAGTAGCCAAAGGTAAAGGTGAAATTGCTAATAATATCATTAAAATTGCCCAAGACAATGATATTCCTATAAAAAAAGATGAAGACCTTGTGGAACTTTTATCTGCTATTGATATAGAAAAAGAAATACCACCAAGTATGTATAAAGCAGTATCTGAAATTTTTGCATTTATTTATGATTTAACAGCTCTAGAAAGAAAAAAAAGAGAGTCTGAAAAAGCAAATGATATAATTTGATATTTATGTAAGTATAGTTTCAATATAATCCCTTTAAAACGAAGAACTGTATAGCTAATGAAAATTAATAACTTAGATAATCCTTTTTACATATTTTTATTTTGTATTTTTGCATTAATAGTTAATACAATGTCGTCTATATACTTTTTCCCAATAATGCTACTTGGTATAGTATTTATTGCATTTTATGTATGCATGGAAAAAAACTATAATTACACGCTATTTTTCTTAGGTATAACAACTATAATAATTGAAATAAATAATGGGTTTAAACCTTTTTCAATAATACTTCTTTGCTTTTTTATTTATGCTTTTATTATTCCATATGTTTCAAGAGTTTTATCTGTTGATGGGATAAATCTGTATGTATATTTAATAATATTTTATTGTGGACTGTTATTTTTATGGACTTTAAACAATGAAATGAGTTTCCAATTAAATTTTATTTTACTTTTAAATTTAGTGGTTGATTTAATAATCTTTGGAGTTTTCATTTGACTAGACTAAAATTAATATTTATTTTTATTATTCTTGTTTTGTTAACATTACTTGCAAGGGTATATTTTCTTAGTATTAAATCAAATACCTATTATGAAGAACTTTCAAAAAGAAACTATATTAAAAAAGTGTATGAAGTACCTAATAGAGGTATAATCAAAGATAGAAATGGAAAAGCTTTAGCTATGAATAAGCTTGGTTTTTCAATTAATTTAAGACCTCACTTACGCTCATATAAAAATAAAAAAAGATTAGATAAACTAATTGTCTTAATTAATAAACACTTCCCTGAATATGAAAAAGAGAAACTATATAAAGAGTATAAAAAAGCTGATTCTCCTTATAAACACGACTTTGTAAAAGTTGTAAAATATATACCTTATGACAAGTTTTTCAAAAAATATACCCTATTTAATTCCCTTGATGATATTCAAATTAAATCTGAAGTAAAAAGAGTCTATCCATACAAACAAGATGCTTCTCATATCATTGGTTATGTTGGAAAAGCTTCAAGATTAGATATTAATAGAAATCCTTTTTCAAAACATAGTGGAATTATCGGTAAAATAGGACTTGAAAAATATTATAATGAAAAATTACAAGGTAAACTTGGATACAAAAATATTAAAGTAAATGCTTTAAATAAAGAGCTTGAAGTACTTGAAGAGAAAAAACCATCAAGTGACAATGACCTTACAATCTCAATTGATATTGAACTACAAAAATATATTCAAAAAAATTTTCCGGGAAAAGGTGGAGCAGCTATTGTAATGGATGCTCAAACAGGAGAACTACTTACAGCTAGTTCCTTCCCTGAGTTTGACAATAATATCTTTGTTGATGGTATCTCTGTAAAAGAGTGGAATAAAATGAGAACTGATTTTAACCACCCATTTACAAATAAATTAATTAATGGTAAATATCCTCCAGGTTCTGTTATAAAGATGGGTGTAGCTTTATCATTTTTAGAACATGGAGTTAAGCCTAGTTATACAGTATTTGATACAGGTGCAATCACATTAGGGAAAAGAAACTTTAGATGTTGGAAGCAAAAAGGTCATGGAAAAGTTGGATTTACTAAAGCTATTAGAGAAAGTTGTGATGACTTTTTCTATAAAGGAAGCCTAAAAGTAGGTATAAATAACATTTCTGAAACATTAGCAAAATTTGGTATTGGTCAAAAAACTGGTATTGATTTAGATAATGAACACTATGGAACAAATCCAAATAAAGAGTGGAAACAAAAAAGGCACAATCTTCCTTGGTATGTTGGAGAAACAGTAATTACCTCAATTGGTCAAGGGGAAATGTTAACTACTCCTATGCAAATAGCTAGATATACAGCATTTTTAGCAACAGGGAAACTTCCAATACCTCACTTTGCAAAAGATAGTTATCAAGAACCAATTGAAGTTCCACACGATGAAAATCATTTAGAATTGATAAGAAAAGGAATGTATGAAGTTAACAACCATAAAAAAGGTACTTTATACAGATACTCAAGAAATAGTATTATAACTATGGCAGGGAAAACAGGAACTGCACAAGTTGTATCTATTCCTCAATCTGAAAAGAAAAGAATGAAAGAGAGTGAACTAGAATATTATCATAGATCACATGCTTGGATTACTGCTTATGGGCCATATAAAGGTGATAAAAAATATGTTGTAACAGTTATCATTGAACATGGTGGACATGGGGGAAGTGCTGCTGGGTTATTAGTAAAAAACATCTTTAAAAAACTTTATGAGTTTGGTTACATAAAAGACCCTAAATAGCTATATCTTTGAGATTTAATAACTTTTTGGATATAGTATTTTCTTATTTTATTTGAGGACGATATTTGAAACTAGTATTTAGTTTATTGATTTTTTCTATTTCATTACTTTTTGCACAAGAAGAAGTAGCACCACCTGTTGTTAATCTTTCAATAGCAGCACTTGAAGAACCTGCACAATTTGTTAAAACAATTAATATTGCTATAATTTTAACTCTTTTAGTTTTAGCACCTACACTTATTTTAATGGTTACAAGCTTTACAAGACTGATTATTGTTTTTTCACTTCTTAGACAAGCAATGGGATTACAACAAACTCCTCCAAACCAAATTATTATTTCACTTTCTTTAATTTTAACAATCTTTATTATGGAACCATATTTTAAAAAATCTTGGGATGATGCTATTGTTCCGTATATGGATGAAAAAATAGGTTATGAAGTGGCTTTTGAAAAAGGAGTTAAACCCTTTAAAGAGTTCATGATAAAGAATACTAGAGAAAAAGATTTAGCTTTATTTTATAGAATAAAAAAAGAAGAAAACCCTAAAAATATTGATGATGTTCCTTTAACTCTTTTAATGCCTTCATTCATTGTTAGTGAACTTAAAACGGCGTTTGAAATAGGTTTTTTAATCTTCTTACCATTTTTAGTAATTGATATTATTGTAGCATCTATTTTAATGTCCTTGGGTATGATGATGCTTCCACCTGTTATGATTTCCCTGCCCATAAAGATAATCTTCTTTATTGTAATTGATGGTTGGTCATTGATTATTGGAAACCTGGCCCAGTCCTTTAAATGACTTAGTCAAAGGTGTAAGGTATTTCTATAAAAAACTTTGCACCGTTATTTGTATTTTGAACATAAAGCTTTCCTCTTAAACTCTCTGTAACAATCTTATAACTCATATGTAAACCTAAACCTGTACCTTGTGACTTATGTTTTGTAGTAAAATATGGGTCAAAGATTTTGTCAATAATATTTTCAGGAATTCCCTTTGCATTATCTTCTATAGTTATTAAAAAGTTTTTTTCATTTTTTTCTAGATTTAATTCAATCCAAGGCTCTTTTATATCCTTCTCTTTTATTGCATCTTTTGCATTATTAATTATGTTTATTAATACTTGGTCTAATTCCCCTACTATTGTAGTAAAAGTGAAATTTTCATCTTTTATATTATTCTTTAAAAGAATATGTCTACTTTTTAAAGAATCCGTTACAATGCTTATAACTAATTTTAATCTATCGTGTAAAACAACATCTCTTAACTCTTTTCTTTCTTTTAAAAAATTTCTAAAGGTATCAATTGTATTTGATAAGTACTTTGTAGTATCAACTATTTTATTCATATCTTCAGAAATAGATTCATACTTTGGTTTTTCTCCTAAGTCTATATTTAAACTAATTCCAGAAGAGATTGTAGAGATTGAACTTAATGGTTGTCTCCATTGATGTGCAATATTTTCTATCATTTCACCCATTTGAGCTTGTTTAGTTTGTGATTCTAATTGTTTTATATGTGTAATATCTATCAGACTAATTACATTAATATTTTTATCTTTTAATGTAAATTTTTTAAATAAAGCATAAAACTTTGTACCATCTTTTCTTTTAGATAAAATTTCTATATTTTCCTCATTATTTTTTCTTTGTTTATAAAGTAAATCTTTTGATTCTTTCGATATAAATTCATCAAGTAAAAGACCCTTCATCTGATTTTTATCAATAAATGAAAATATTTTAACAGCACTCTCATTTGAATTTATTAATCTATTATCTTTAAAAATAAGTATAGCTTCCATTGTGGAATCAATCAATTGTGAGAACTCATTAATTGATTTTCTCATAAGATACTGTTTATATAAGAAAAGAAGAAATATAATAGAAAAAAATAGTAGAATTTTCCATATTAAACTATAATTTATTCCTTTTTCATACTTTATAACAATCCAATTATTAAAGATTTTTTGTTTTTCTTCTGCACTTATATCATCTATAAGTTTTTGAATAATATTTACTAAAATAGGTTCATCTTTTCTTACACCTGCACTTAAGTTCCAATAAATATCTGCTTCTCCAGCTATTTTTAATTGAATTCTTTGTTCTGATTGAAGTGCATAACTTATTGTTGCAAAAGAGTCAACATAACCAAAGACTTTTCCTTTTGCGACTAAACTTAGTCCTTCTGAAATATTATCTACATACTCAATATTTAAATTAGGATATTTCTCTTTTAACTTTTTTGCAATACCATAATCTTTTACTAAAGCTATTTTTCTATTTTCTAAGTTCTTAAAATCATCAATAAATGAGATATCTAATTTTGTTGCAATAACTATTGGTATTTTTAAATATGAAGAGGTAAAATTAAAAAACTTTTCCCTTTCTTTGGTATGAGTAATAAAAGAGACCATGTCACATTTTTTATCTTTTATATACTCTATGGACTGACTCCAAGACTCTGTTTTTATTGTATTAAATATCAGTCCAGATTCTTGGGTAAATAGTTTAAAATAGTCTGCACTAAGTCCAATATGATTACCATTTTTATCTAAACTTTCATAGGGTAACCAATCAGGGTCGATACATAGATTAACACTTTTTCTAGTATTTATATAATTTTTTTCTTTTTCATTAAATATTGTATTTGAAATACTATTTTTTCCAAACCATTTCTTATTTAATTTTTCTATTTCTTCAATAGAAGTATTATCGTAGGATTTGTCTATTATTGAGATTAAAATACTATTTTTCTTTAATGTTGCAAAATGATGGTCATCTAACTTAACTCCCTCTACATTTTTAACAGGATTAGAGATTTTTAAATTATTATAACCATACTTTTTAATATAGTAGTTTGCTACATTGTCACTATTTATTATTGCATCAATTTTTCCTAAACTTAGGGCATTTAGTTTATCTTCAATATTATCTAAATACACTAAGTCAATTTCTGGGTACTTCTTAAAAAACTCTTCTTCTCCCCAGCCTTTAGAAATTCCTACTTTTTTACTAAATAAATCTTCTATATCAACTATTTCTTTTTCATTTTCTCTTATTATGTAGCTTTGGATAACTTTTGAATAACCTAAAGAAAAAGTCATTGTTTTTTCTCTTTCTTTAGTTTTATAAATAGTATGAATTAAGTCTATTTTTTCATCATCTAAATCTTTAAGTAGTTGATTCCAAGGCTTACTTGAATATCTAATTTCAAGATTTGTATCTTTTAAAATAAGTTTTAATAAATCAATTGAATATCCTAGTGCCCTACCATTTCTATTGAAATCGTAAGGCTCATAGTCAAACTCGTTTGAGACAGTTATATATTTTTTATTTTCTATATAAGTTAACTCTTCTTTAGTCAACTTATTATTAGCAAACAAAAAATTTAAAAACAATATTGGTATAAATAGTAACTTAATCATAACATAATCTTTAATAACAAAATTATTATATGTTATAGCTTTATACCTTATAGCTTAGTAAGAAAAAAAAACTATTTTTATTTGAAAGTGATTTCGTCTTCTTTTGTAGTAATCATACATAAAAACTCATAATCACTTCCATAACAGGCTTCATAATAGTGTTCTACTCCTGCTGGAATATAAATAAAATCACCCTCTTTTGCTTTATACTCTTCATTTCCAACTACGACCTTTGCTTCTCCACTTAAAACATATTGTTGATGTTGAATTATGTTTGTATGATTTGGCATAGAACCACCATTTTTTAAAACTATTTTTCTAACAATAAAATCTTTATCCTCATTTGGAGTTAAAACTGCAATATTTGCATTGTCAGTGTTTGGAATATGATTTTGTTCAATACTATTTGAAGCTTTTAAATACATAATTATCCTTTTAAATTTATCTAAAATATTATACTATAAATGAAAGGATTTAATTAATGGAAAACTTACAGAATGAAGTTATTAGTTTTGTAGCAATTGCTATTGTTGTGTTACTTTTAGCACTATTTACAAAAAAAATGGAAGATAAACATAAATAATATTTACTTATAATTGTTTTATTTTATTTTTTAATGTATAATCCCTAAAAACAAACAATAGGAGCCTATATGCATAAGTTGATATTATATTTATTATTACTATCAACATTTTCTTTTTCACAAATAATTAGTTTTGAAAAAGCATTAACTTCTACTATTGAATACAGTAAGAAAATAAAACAACAAGAAATTGAAATAAAACAAAAAAATGAAGACTTAAAAAAAGTAAAGGCTTACTCTTATGGAAATATAGATTTAATCCATGAGGCTAGTAAAACAAATCATGCAGGTTATGTATTTAATTCAAAGCTTTCATCTAGAGAAGCTACCTTTGAAGATTTTGGTTTTTCTCAATTTGGGCAAGCAATAACTACTGAACCAGTTGATTTAAATTATCCAGATAGTAGAAATAACTTTAATACAAAACTTACTTATACTATTCCTTTATTTACAGGGTTTAAATTATCAAATCAAGAGGATATTATATCCTTAGAAAAAAAAGCTCAAAAAATAAAACTAAATATTAATATAAACTATTTATCACTAGAGGTTTTAAAAGCATATAATAATGCAGTTGTTGCAAAAGAGTTTTTAAAAGCTTCTAAAGATGCAATAAAAGCTGTAAAAAAGTATGAAGATACAGCAAATGAGTTTTATAAAGAAGGACTTGTAACAAAAATTGATAAAAAACAAGCACAAGTAAAAAGATTAAATACTCAAAGTAGTTTCATTCAAGCAAAAAACAATTTTGAACTTTCTCTTGCTTATCTTAGCTTTTTAACGGGCATTGAAAATATAAGTGATGTAGAAGAACTTAAAAACTATGATACAAATCAAAATTATGATTCTTCTTTAGCCTTAGAAAAAAGAGATGAAATAAAGATACTAAATACTACAAATAACCTTTTCAAAAAGAATATTGAACTAAATAAAGCTTCATATTATCCATCTATTTATTCTTATGTTGAGTATGGAATAAATGATAATAAAATCACTACAAGTGATGAAAAAGACTATTATATGGCTCTTGTTGGAGTAAAATTTACACTATTTAATCAAACAAGAGAACATGACTTACAAAAAAGTAAACTTCAATACAAAAAATCATTACTTCAAAAACAAGAGTTAGAAGATAGTATTAAACTTGAAGTAAAAAAAGCAAAACTAAACCTCAATGCAAAAAACAAAGTATTAGAAGAAAAATTAAAAGCCAAAGAACTTGCATATGAAGTATTAGAACAATCAAAACTAATGTATAAAAATAAACTAATCTCTATGTCTGAACTACTTAAACAAGAAGCTATTTACAGACAAAATGAAGCAGAACTAATATTATCAAAATATGAAAAATCACTTGCAAAGGCAAAATTTAATTTAGCCCTTGGGAATGACTTATTTAAAGGGAACAAATGAAAAAAATATTAATTTTAACTATTCTTCTAATTATAAATTTACAAGCATTTGAAATAAGCGGAACAGTAATCTCTGACAATGAAAAAATTATCACAAGTAAATTTATGGGACTTATTAAAAAAGTAAATGTAAAAGAAGGAGACTTTGTAAAAAAGAAACAAACTCTTTATGAAATAGATTCTTCAAATATTGATAGCTTAAAAAATGAAGCCCTTTTTAATAAACAAATCTTAGAAAATAGCCTTGAGAACATAAAATTAAACTATGAAAGATATGAAAGATTATATAAAAAAGATTTAGTATCAAAATATGATTTAGAACAATTAGAACTTAAATATAAAAATACAAAAAGTCAATTGAATATTGCAAAAGCAAAAGTAAGAGAAGTTCTTAAGCAATATGATTACTTAAAAGTAAAAGCACCTAATAATGGTTTAATCATTAAAAAAAGTATTAAACAAGGGGAAATGGCAATTCCTACAATGCCTGCTCTTATTTTGACTGATTTGAATTCTTTAAAGATAAAATCTTCAATTGCTGAATCTGCACTACAAGTAGTTAAAGTAGGAACTAAAGCAAAAGTTATTATAGAATCAATTAATCTTCAAACAACAGGTGTTGTTAGTTCTATAATTCCAGATACAAATAGTATGACTCACTCTTTTATAATAAAACTCTCATTTGACAAAAAAGATAAACAAGTTTATCCAGGTATGTACTCTAAAGTCTATTTGGAGTTAAATGATGAATGATAATTTAAATATTGCAGGAAAACTTGCAAAAAATTTTATAGAACATCCTTTAACTTTCATTTTAGCGATATTTATTCTTTTATTAGGATTTATCTCTTTAGAGTTTATGCCAAGAGAAGAAAATCCTCAAATAAAAGTTAGTGGTGGAGCAGTTATAGTTGCACTACCTGGAGCAAAACCCTATGAGATACAAAAGGTAATAATTGAACCACTGGAAAAAAAGATTAGAGAAATAAAAGGTGTAGAGTATATTTACTCTTATGCAAAAGACTCTGTGGGAATAGTACAAGTTCAATATTATATTGGAGAAGATAAAGAAGAATCAAATTTAAAGCTATATGACCAAATTATGAGAAATATTGATTTGCTTCCAAAAGGAGCTTTACCTCCAATAGTTAAAACAATGGATATTGATACAGATATTCCTATTGCAACCCTTGCATTTTATTCTAAAAACAATACTCTAACTCAAGCTGAATTATACAATGAAGTAAGTAAACTAAGTCATGAAATAAATAAGATAGAAAATGTTGCTTTAGTTGATTTAAAAGGAGAAAAAAAAGATCAATACAATGTACAAATCAATGCAAGTAAACTCTCTTCATATAACTTATCATTAGGGCAAGTAGCAAATAGAATAAAAGCTTTAGCTCATACAATGCCAAGTATTAAAAGTGACAATCTAGAAGATAATTTAACAATTTTAAATATTAAAAATGCAATAGAGTCAAAAGAGGATTTACAGAATATAATTGTCTCATATAATTATGGTGTTGCAGTCTATTTAAAAGATATTGCAAGTATTGAAAAATCATATGATATACAAAATAAAAAAGAAGCAATGCTTTACACAAAAGAGCTTAAAAATGGTATTTCTCAAACAACTTTAACTATATCTAAATTAAAAGGTACAAACTCCGTAACTATAAATGAAAAGATATTTTCTTACATGGAAACAAAAAAAGAGGAATTAGAAAAAAAAGGTATTAAATATGTTATCACAAGAGATGATGGATATACTGCAAACAATGCCGTAAACTCACTTGTTCAAAACTTACTTATCTCTATTTTAATTATTGCTATTTTACTTATCTTTTCATTAGGACTTAAAGAGGCAATGATAGTTTCACTTCTAGTACCGATGATTCTATCTTTAACTTTGTTTATAGGCTTTTTATTAGATGAAACCATAAATAGAATTACACTATTTGCATTGATTGTAAGTCTTGGGATGCTTGTTGATGCAGCTATTATTGTGATTGAAAATATAGTAAGACATAAAAAAGAAGACAAAGAAAAACTTGATATAAAAACTTTATCAATAAATGCAACAAATGAAATAGGAAATGCCACAAATATTGCAACAGTAGCTATTATCATGACTTTTATCCCTATGTTTTTTGTTGGAGGGATGATGGGTCAATTTATGCACCCTCTACCTGTTTTTGTTCCTATTGCACTAGTTGTATCATTGATTGTTGCATATATTTTTACTCCATATTTAGTTAAAAAGTTTCTGTAAGGATTTTGGTGATGAAATTAGAAAAATTTATTTATAATATACTTGAAAATCCTTCTAAATCTATTATGATTTATGCAATAACCTTAGGTCTATTTATTTTAAGTGTTTTAACCTTTCCAACTGAAATTACCAAAGCTAAAATGCTTCCAAGCAAAGACTCTGATACTTTTTCTGTATATGTTGATTTAAAAGATGGTTCTTCTACAAAACAAACAAAAGAAGTAACATCTTGTATTTCTAAAATACTTATAAATAAAGAGCTTGTACGAAATGTTTCTGTTTTTATAGGAGAAGGTCAACCTTTAGATTTTGCAGCACTTGTTAAGCAAAGTGCTTTAAAAGATAAGCAATCTCAAGCAGAGATTATGGTAAACATAAAAAAAGCTTCAAATAGAAATATTCAAAGCTACAACTTTGTAAGTAATATTAGAGAAGAACTTCAAAACCAGTGTTCAAAATATGATGCAAATATTAAACTTATAGAACTACCTGCTGGTCCTCCTGTTTTAGCTTCTATTGTTGCTGAAATTTATGGAGGAAACTCTTTTGAAAATAGACGAAAATTTGCACAAAAAGTTGCTAAAGTTTTAGAAGAACAAGAGACTTTAGTAGATATTGATATTCTGGCTGATGATTTATATGATAAATTTGAAATAACACTAGATAATAATAAGATAATTCAAAGTGCTCTTTCATTAGAACAAGTTAAAGATACTCTATATTTAAGCTTTGAAGGCTTAGAGGTGGCCGTTGTAAATGAAGAAGATAAACAAAGTCAGATACCTATATTCTTAAGACTTGATGAGAATAGAGTTTTTAAACAAAATAGTAAAAAGGCAATTTTAGAACAATTTTCAAAATTAAAACTTATCAATAAACATGGCTTTAAAGTACCACTTAGTGAACTTGTAAATATTAAAAAAGTGAAAAAAGAAGCAACTTTAACTTCTAAAAATCTTGCAAAAATGATTAATGTAATTGCAGAAACAAATAAAGATAGTCAAATATATCCTCTTTTAGATGCGAGAACAAAGTTTCTAAAAGATTTTGATGATAACTATGAAGTTACAAAAGCAGATATGTTAAACCTTGAATTTACCCATAAATTAACAAAAGAGAAATTCAAGCTTGTTTGGGATGGAGAATTAAAAGTAACTATAGATACTTTTATTGATTTAGGGGGAGCATTTATTATAGCATTAGTATTAATTTTCTTTTTAATGGTTGTTTACTATAAAAGCTTTGCTCTTTCAGGAGCAATTGTATTAGCCTCTTTTGTCTCTATTATTGGAGTTATTTTTGCACATATTATTATGGATGTTATGACAACTGATACTTTCTATTTAACTGCAACTTCATTAATTGGATTTATTGGTCTTATTGGAATTAATTCAAGAAACTCAACACTTATAATTGATTTTTCAAAACAATTAGTAGAAGAAAAAGGTCTTAGTATAAATAAAGCTATTGCAAAAGCAACTGCAACAAGATCAAAACCTATTATTTTAACTGTACTTACTATGGTTTTTGCATCTTCCCTTTTAGCAACAGATGCAGTATTTGGAGGACTTGGAGTTGCCCTTATTGGAGGAACACTGATATCTTATGTTGTATCAATGTTCTTTGTTCCTGTGATTATTAAAAATCATGTGATAAAAATTATTAAGCAGAAGTAACAAATGGAATTTTAACTTTAAAAACAGCTCCTTGTGAGTTGTTTTTTATTGATAGCTGTCCTTTACAATGGTCATTGATAATTATTTTACTCATATAAAGCCCTAGACCTGTTCCTTCTTTAGACTTTTTAGTAGAAAAATATGGATCAAATACTTTTTCCATAATATTAGCAGGAATTCCTCCACCATTATCGCTAATTTCAATATAACAAAACTCATCATCACATGAAGTGCAGATTTTGATTTCTCCATTGGGTATTTTATTTTCTAAAATAGCATCTTCTGCATTTTTGATTAGGTTTAGAATCACTTGATTTACTTCTGAAGCAAAAACATTAATAGATTCATAACAATTAAAATCAACTGTAAGTTTTATATTATTACCTTCTAAAGAGCTTCTAACAATATTAATTGAATTTGAAACAATAGTTTCTAAAGTTGCGTTTGTCTTTTGCTTATCTGTTTTAAAGAAGTTTCTAAAATCATCAATTGTGTTTGATAAGTGTTGAGAATAATCAGAGATTAAAGAGACTTCTTTTTTTAGCTCTTCATCATTTGGTCTATCTTTTATCATCATTCTAAGTAATAAGTTATTTGTAGTTGCTGAAATAGCTGTTAAAGGTTGTCTCCACTGGTGAGCAATCATAGAAATCATTTCACCCATTTGAGCTAGTCTACTTTGTTGTAATAGCTGCTTTGTTTTCTCTTCATTCTTTTTAACTTCTTGTCTTACTTTGTCTTCTAGGTTATGAGTTAATATATTTAACTCCTCTTCCATCTCTTTTCTCTTATCAATATCCCTTAAAACAACATGTATGAGATTTTTATCATCGATGGTAATTGTTGTTAAAACAACTTCAAGCCAAATATTCTTATTTCTTTTATTTTTAAATACAAACTCAAAAGAGTTTGAACCCTTTTCAATAGCTATATCAATCATTTTATAGATATTGAAAACAGAAGACGAACCACTTGGTTGCTTTGTAGGGAATAAATCTGCAATTCCTAAGCCTAAAAATTCTTTTCTATTTTTATATTTTAATACTTTTAATGTTGCATCATTACAATCTATAATCTCTTTTGTATCTAAAAGCATTAAGAATATACCATCTGTTGACTCATGGTAAATCTTCTCAAAAAGTTCTTTTTGCTTTGCTAACTGATTTGTCTTAGACTCTAACTCTTTTGTTTTTTTCTCAATCTCTTCATTTGCTTCTTGAAGTTTTTTATTATGTCTATTTAAAATATACTGTCTATAAAATAGAATTAGAAGAACTAATAAACTTATAAAGCCTATTTCCCAAAATCTAGAAAAATTAACTACACTTTCAAGTCTAACAGAAAGCCATCTATTTTTAATCTCACTTGACTCTTTTTGAGAAATTGAATCAATTCCTTTATTTATAATAGGAATTAGTTTTTCATAATCATTTCTAACCATAAATCTAACATCAAAGTTAAACTCTGTAGTTCCACTTATCTTGACATTTTTAAATCCATGATCTGCAATAATAAGGGATAATACAGGTAAAATATCAATTACTGCATAAACATCACCCCTTGATAAAAGTTTTAATGCTTCTATATTATCTTTAACTTCTACAAAGTCAATTTTGGGATATTTACTTTTTAAAATTTGATAAGTACTATAAAATTTACCTACTGCAACTTTTTTATTATTTAAAGACTGCGTATTTGAAATATATTGTTTATCTAAAGTTGTAGCAATTGCAATTGGATAAGAAACGTAAGGTTTAGTAAATCTTCCATAATACAGCTTATTCTCACTTACAGCTGCAGATAAAGCTACATCAGCACTTTTGTCTTTTATGAGCCTCATAGCCTCTTGAAAGCTATTTACAGACCTACATTGAGAGTCTATTAAAGTTTTATTTTTTATTAATTGCCAAAAATCATGGGAAATACCTACAAGTTTGCCTTTTTCTTCAAAATTAAATGGTGGCCAATTTTTAGTTACTACACATCTAATCTCTTTTTCGATTAAAAAAAGTTTTTCTTCTTTTGTAAGTTTTATTAAGTCAGTTTTATTTTCAATAGAAGTGTCTGCTTTTAATAAAATAACACTAAGGCTAAATATTAAAAACAGAAAGTTTTTCATAAATCATATACCATTGCAATTTCGTTACAAACAGGGAAATGTTTACATCTAATACAATCTGCCCAGATTTTATGCTCTGGAATATCTTCTTTTTCAATAGTTATAAATCCTAAACTTTTGAAAAAGCCTTCTTCATAAGTTAAAGATAATATCTGTTGCAGTTTATATTTTCTTCCCTCTTCAATACATGCTTGTACTAATTTTTGACCTAGTTTTAAACCTCTAAAATTTTTAGATACAACTAAACTTCTTACTTCTGCTAATCTTGCAGAATGAATATGCAAAGCCGTAAACCCTGCCATTACTCCATCTACTTCTACAACAGTATAAGCTCTAATGGTATTAGCCATTTCATCTTCTGTTCGTAAAAGAATATTTCCATTATCAACCTCTTCTTTTACAAGAGCTTGCATTGTAGCAATATGAGTAACATCAGGTTTAAAAAATTTAATTTCCAAATAGATATCCTGTAATTTTATTTTGAAGTTCTTCTAAACCTCTTTTTTTCAAGTTTGAAACAAAGATTCCATCAGGGTAAGCTCTTTTTAGCTTTTGTAAATCATTTTGCTTTAACTTATCAATTTTTGTAAAAGCATGAATAATAATTTGATCCCCTCTTTTTATTGTTTCTAAAAACTCATCAACATTTTTATCAATAGCTAAATCAGTATGTCTAGCATCTACTAAGTGAACAAAAATCTGTAAACATGGTCTTTCTTCTAAGTATCCAGTTAAGTTTTTATTCCAATCTCTTTTTAAACTTTTTGATACCTTCGCATAACCAAATCCAGGTAAATCTACAAATCTTCCATAAAGGTATGGTAACTCTTCATTCCCTGTTTTAAATTTAATTTCAAAATAGTTAATTAATTGAGTCTTTCCTGGCGTAGAAGAAGATTTTGCTAGACCTTTTCTATTTGTTAATGTATTTAGTAAAGAAGATTTACCTACATTTGATCTTCCTAAAAAGGCTACTTCGGCTCTATCAGGAGCTGGCGAATCATTTATACTTTGAGCTGAAGTTAAGAATTGTGCATCTACGATTTTCATTATTTTTTACCACTATCAATATTTAAAATAAACCTAACTGGTTTATTATCTGTTCCGCTAACTTTAGCATTTCCTGTTTCTTGGTTAATAAAAATCTTTTCACCATAAAGTTTTCTATCTTCAGTTACTTCATTTAAGTAACCTTTTCCTAATACTGTATACTCTAATTTTTTTGGATCATAAATAACTTTATTACCTTTACCCTTATAGTGTTTACCATTTGAAAAAATCGTAAAACTAACATTTCCTGTTGCTATATACTTTAAAGGCTCTAAATTTTTCCCTTTTGCTTTTGGCTTCATAAAAACTTCTAATTTATTTGCATTTAGCCTATCTTTTGCCATTTTTAATTTTACATTACCAGTAAATATTGATATACCTTTACTATCATCTGTTTCAAAATTTTTAGCATCTATAATAAGTTTTTCAGTATTAGCATTTGCAAAAACTAAAGTTGAAGCAAGTGCAAGTTTTAATAATAGTTTCATTAAATTATATTCCTTTATTTATTTTTCATATCTATTTCAAAGTGTGTATTATTTGATTTCATAAAATAACTCTTCATATCTAAATATAAACTATCCCCGTTAATGATATTATTATAATAATTACCATTAAAAGGAAGTGTATTTGTAACAATCTCTTCTTTAGCATTATAAAAAAGCTCATCTGTATTTAAAGATATAAAGTCATCTCTTCTAAATTTTACATTTTTAAAAAATTTATAAATATCTCCTCTTTTTACAATTACATCTGAATATAATACATCTGTTACATAATTGTTTTTAGAATCATACGTTTTTAAAGTTAATGCACCTTCATGCATTACATCTCTTTTTTCAAATCTATAAACTTCTTTTGCATAAACAATTCTATTCATACTATCAGTGGTTAGTGTATACATTGTAGAATCATTAAATACTAACAAAGGAGTTTCTACTTCATTATCCTCTTTAAGTATATTCTTAACTGGTATAAAGTAGCTAGTTGCAGATAAAACTAGAAGAATTAAAACAAATACTCTTATAGCCATGAATTTATGTATTCCTCTTCTATTCCATCTTCTTTAATGATATATTCTATCATCTCTTTTACAGCACCACTTCCTCCAAATGCCTTACATCTTATATTAACAACATCATTAATATATTTTGAACCATTTGCAGGAGTAAATGAAAGACCAGCTTTCTTTAGCATTTTATAATCATTTAAATCATCGCCAATAGCAGCAACTTGATTCCAAGTAAGATTCTCTTCTTTTAAAATATTTTCTAACACTTCATCTTTATTATGAATACCTTGATGAAGATGAGTAATATTTAAATCATTTGCTCTTATTTCAACTATTTTAGAGTTTCTTCCAGTAATAATTGCTGCTTTTTTTCCAAGTTTTTTTGTCCATGTAGCAATTGCTAAACCATCTGCAACATCAAATGATTTAAGTTCATCACCACTATTAGTGTATGTTATTTGTCCATTTGTTAATGTTCCATCAACATCAAGAACAATTAACTCAATCATAAAACACCTTTTGTACTAGGAACACCTAACTTTTCATTTTTTGCCATTGCACGTCTAAGAGCAACTGCAAAAGCTTTAAAGCTTGCTTCTAAAATGTGGTGTTTATTTCTTCCTCTTTCATTTATGATATGACAAGTAAGACCTGAATTCATAACTATTGCGTGGAAAAACTCTTCTGCAAGTTCAACATCAAACTCACCTACTTTTCCACTTAAATTTACTTCATATACTAAAAATGGTCTATTAGATAAATCTAAAGCACAAGTTGTAGCAGCTTCATCCATTACAACAGTTGCATTTCCATATCTTTCTACATTTTCAATAGGAAATATTTCATCTTTTAATGCTTTACCTAAAACAATACCACAATCTTCAACAGTATGATGTGCATCAATATGTAAATCTCCACTACATGTTAAATCAATATCGATTCCACTATGTTTTGATAAAGCTTCTAGCATATGGTCAAAAAAACCTACACCAGTATTTATATTTGATTTACCAGTACCATTTGTATCTAGTTTGCATTTAATATCAGTCTCTTTTGTTTTTCTATTAATTTCTGTCATATTATATTCCTATTTTGCAATAATTGGTGCTCCACTTAGACCATTTGCTTCTTTGAAGTCTTGTGCTTCTTGCTCTGATCTAAAACCACTAATCCATACTCTATTTAAATCACTTTTTTTAATTATAACATTATATCTATCTTCAAGTATCAACTCAAACTTTCTTTTTGTGATTTTTGCACCTTCAAGTCTACTAAAGGCTCCAACTTGAACATAATATCTACCTACAGTAGCAGTTTCTTGTTTTTCTTCTTTAGTTCTTGCAATTTTAGCATTGAAACCTAATACTTCAATTTTAACACTTGCAGTACCTTTTCCTACCATATCAATTGCATGGGCAGCTTTATTTGAAAGGTCAATTATTCTTCCAGTAATAAAAGGTCCTCTGTCATTAATTCTAACAACAACAGACTTTCCATTTTCTAAGTTATCAACTTTTACCATAGAATTCATTGGTAAAGTTTTATGAGCGGCTGTAAGTGCATACATATCATACATTTCACCATTTGAAGTAAGCTTTGCATGGAAATTTGGTCCATACCAAGAAGCAATACCTCTTTGTGTATCCCCAACTTTTGCTAATGTTGGATAATACCACTTACCATGAACTTTATAAGGTCTCATTGTAGCTCTATGCATAGCCTTAGAGTTTTTAATCTTTTGACTTCCTAAAGGTTTAAAAGTTTTCTTTTTTTGAGTTTCACCATAATAAGGAATATAAGAACCTACTGTAGACTTTCTTGAACATCCAGTAAAAAATATTGTTGCACCTAAGCTTATAAATAGTATTGATTTTAATGATGATTTACCTAATAACAATTTTATCTCCAATTCTTAAAAGTGATGTTTTTAAGTTATTATCTCTTTTTAATTTTTCTACTTTAATTTTATATCTTTTTGCAATAGAGTATAAAGAGTCTCCACTTTTTACAATATATTTTTTCCCAGCTCTATACCTATCATTTGAAAATTTAATTTTTCCTAACATATCACTTGGAATTGGTAGGATAATCTTTTGTTTTAAAGAAAGCATATTTGATTTTAAATTATTGTAATCTTTGATAAGACTGTATGGAATTTTATATTTTTTTGAAAGATCATATAAAGTATCTCCACGTTTTACAATATGAACTAAAAATTTTGTATCTTTAATACTGTCTTTAGCTTCATTAAATCTGCTTAATCTACTATATGGAATATTAATTTCATATACTTTTTTTGTAGGAGGAATAATTGATTGTTTAATATGTTTATTTAATTCTAATAACTCTTCATAACTCATTCCAATAGAGTTTGCAATATTTCTTAAATGTAATCCACCTTTTACAGGAACAGTAGCAACAGTAGTTGATATTCCCATATTTAAAAGATGCGAGTTTTCTTCATCTCTAATAAAACTTTGAGATTTCATCATTGCTAAAGATATGATTTTTCTAATATATCTTCTACTTTCACTTGGAATATATTGTCTACTAATTTTTGTTTGCACTTTTAATAAAGTATTGATATCAGGTTTTATATCCCATTTTTTAACAACATTATAAATTTTTCTTACTTCTCTAAATCTAACTCTTTTTTGTTGATAAGCTCTTATAGTTTCTCTATATTGTGTAATTCTTTTATCATGTTTCATTTTTGGGTTTTGTTCTACATAAAGGTCAAGTGTAGCTCGTGTAATTGCTTCAATTACTCTACCCTCTCCACAGTTATAAGCAATTGCAGCTAGATACCATTTTCCAAATAATCTATGTAATCTATTTAAATAATTAGCTGCTGCTTTTGTTGATTTTATTAAATCCATTCTTTCATCAACATATAAATCATTTTCTAAACCATATCTTCTTCCTGTGGCACTCATAAATTGCCAAAGTCCAGTTGCTCTTACTCTAGATTTAGCATCTACTGTAAAATTTGATTCTGCCATCGCCATGTAAATAAATACATCTGGAATACCTTCATTTTTTAAAATCTCTTTGATTTTTGGCAAAAATAAAGAGGCTTCATTTAGTTTGTCTATATAATTGCTTGAATTATATTTGCTTTGATAATGATAATATACTCTTTGAAGTTTGTAGTCACTAATGAAAGAAGGTGTAATGTCCAACTCTTCTAAGATTTGTAAATCCCTTTGAGAATAACTAGAACCAATTAATGAGGCGTAAGAGTACAGTGAGAAAATTAATATGAGAGAAAGAACTTTATTCAAATATTATCCTATTTTTATGAAATAGGTAATATTTTATCTAAATTATTTTAGAAAATTGCTTAAATAATGTTATAGTATTATCTACAGTCAATTTCTCGACCTTTTCTAAGGGCATGTCTAAAAGTTCTGCTACTTTTTCTGCCACAAAAGTCGTGTAATATGGTTCGTTTCTTTTTCCTCTGTGAGGATGAGGAGTTAAATATGGACAATCTGTTTCTAAGATAAGTTTTTCTAATGGAATTTTAGGTAATACTTCTACTAATTTTCTAGCATTTTTAAAAGTTAAAACCCCACCTATTCCAAAATAAAAATTATGCTTCGCTAATGGTAATAAATGCTCACTTGCATTAAAGCAATGTAATACACCACCCACTTCTTTTGCATTATACTCTTCTAAAATTATTCTTGAATCATTTGAAGCTTCTCTAATATGTACAATTAAAGGTTTATTTACTTTTTTTGCAAACTCAATTTGGTCTATAAATACTTCTTTTTGTAATTGTATATTCTGTTTTTTTTCAGTCTCATCTTCAGGAAGTCTAAAGTAGTCTAATCCACATTCACCTACTGCAATACATTTAGGATGAGAAATATACTCTTCTAAAACTTTTCTATCATATTGTTCTATATCATAAGGATGAACACCTGCTGAGAAGAAAACTTCATCATATTTTTCTGCTAATTTTTGAGCTCTAGGAAGGTCATTTAAGTCTGCACCAGGAATTAAAAAACCTTTAATTCCATTTTCAAGTGCACGAATTATTACTTCGTCAATATCATCGTAATACTGGCTATTGTCTAAGTGACAGTGAGAATCTATTATTATGAGAAATGCCTTTTTTCAATTAAGTTTAATAGTGAATTTAAATCTTGTAAGTCACTTCCTTTAATCCAAGAATCAATACCAAAATTTCTGAATGCATCAAAATCACCCTCATCATCAACAATTGCAATTGAGATAAACTCTTCACCACAAGCATCATGTTTATTTTCTTCAAAATCAAATATAGTATCTATATCTAAAATTGCTACTTGTGCATCTCCACTACAACCACTTTGAAAATGCTCAACTGTATGTTTACTATCAATTAATGACTCTTCAATTTCTCTAAATGTTACGATTTTCATTGACTTACTCCAATTTACAATTTAATTCATTTTATCAAAAATAAAGTTAAACTTTTAAAATAAATTTTATAAATTTTATAAAATATACCGCGCTGTATCTTCATTATCTACAATATCTTCTAGTTTTTCTTCAACTAATTCTTTTGTAATAATAATTTTTTCACCTGCTTTTGTATCAGCTTCAAAAGAGATATCTTCAATCACTTTTTCAATTACAGTATGAAGTCTTCTTGCTCCAATATCTTCTGTTTTTTCATTTGCACTTACAGAATATTTTGCAAAAGCATGAATTGCTTCATCATCAAAATCTAATTCAACATCTTCAACAGCAAGTAATGCTTTATATTGTCTAAGTAGTGAATTTTTTGTATTTGTTAAAATTTGGTAAAGAGCATCTTCATTTAAGTTTTCTAACTCAACTCTTAATGGAAATCTTCCTTGTAATTCTGGAAGTAAATCACTTGGTTTAGAAACATGGAATGCTCCAGCAGCTATAAACAGAATATGGTCAGTTTTAATTTGACCAAACTTAGTATGAACTGAACTTCCCTCAACAATGGGTAGTAAATCCCTTTGAACACCCTCTTTTGATGGGTCTTGGTTTTGTGCTTTTGAACCAGTAGCAATTTTATCAATCTCATCTAAGAAAATAATACCACCGTTTTCTGCTCTTTTGATTGCTTCAATTTTAATTGCTTCTTGGTCAAGAAGGTTTTCACTTGCAACATCTTTTAATAAAACTTTAGCATCTTTAATAGTTACTTCTTTTTTGATTTTCTCTTTATTAAGTCCACCAAGCATTTTATTTAAGCTTTCTTGCATAGAAGTCATATCCATAGGCATTGAAGAATCAATAATTTCTACATGAGCTTTTTTAGGAACTTCTATCTCAATCTTTTTATCATCAAGTTGTCCTGAAAGTAGTTTCTCTTCCATTTTATTATATGTTTTAATAAATGATTCTCTAGCACTATCAGTTGCAGTTTCAGGTAAAGGTGGAACTAATATTTCAATAATTTGTTTATTAATCTCTTCATCTATTTTATCTTTAATTTTTTCTTCAAACTCTTTTGTAACTAAATTGATTGATTCAAAAACTAAATCTCTAACCATAGACTCAACATCTCTTCCTACAAAACCAACTTCTGTATATTTTGATGCTTCAACTTTAATAAATGGTAATCCCATCATTTTAGAAAGTCTTCTAGCGATTTCTGTTTTACCTACACCAGTACTTCCAATCATTAGAATATTTTTTGGCATGATTTCTTCTTGAAGTTCTGGTTCAACTTTCATTCTTCTATATCTATTTCTTAATGCCAATGCGATTGTTTTTTTAGCATTATTTTGACCAATTACATAATCATCTAAAAAATTAACAATCTCTTTAGGTGTCATATCCATTATATATTAATCCTCTATCTCTAATATTTTAATATTTTGATTTGTATATATACAAAGTTCCCCAGCAATCATTAATGATTCTTTTACTAAATCAACTGGTTTAAGTTCTGAATGTTTTGCCAAAGCACGTGCTGCTGAAATTGCAAAATTTCCACCACTTCCAATTGAAGCAATACTTCCATCTTCTGGTTCAACAACATCACCTGTTCCTGAAAGAATAAAAATATGCTCTTTATTTAAAACAATCATCATCGCTTCTAATCTTCTTAAAACTTTATCTTTTCTCCACTCTTTAGAAAAAGCAACAACAGCTTTTAGTAAATCACCCTTTGTTGATTCTAAATGAGTTTCAAACATATCAAAAAGATTAAAGGCATCTGCAGTACTACCTGCAAAACCTGCTAGTATTTGGTCTTTATATAGTCTTCTAATTTTTGTAGCATTACCTTTTAAAACTGTATTTCCAAAAGTAACCTGACCATCTCCACCAATTACAGCTTGTCCTTGTCCTTTATATGCAAGTATCGTAGTTGCGTCAAACACTATTGAACTCCTATAATATCCACTTTTAAAGTAGCATGAATTCCATGACCTAATTTACAATCAACTTCAAAAATACCTTCTGCTTTGATTTTTGATTTAAGTGTTAATGCTTTTTTGTCAAGTTCTATATCAAATTGAGTTTTTAACTCTTCACTAATCTCTTTATTAGTAACAGAACCAATTAAATGTCCATTTGCACCAACTTTATGTTTAATAGTTAATTTTGTAGAGTTTAATTTCTCAGAAAGCTCATTTGCCTGTGCAATTTCTTGGGCTTCAATCTCAGCAAGTTTTCTTTGTTGCGCTTTGTATTTATTAAGAACTTCGTTTGTAGCAAGAAGAGCAAGACCTTTTCCAATTAAAAAATTCTTACCATATCCGTCTTTAACTTCAACTACATCACCTTCTTTTCCAGTTCCCTTAACATCTTTTAATAATAATACTTTCATAATTTCTCCATTTTCAAAAAGTGGAATATTTTACTATAAAGTATTTGAAGTAAGAATTAATAAGAATAGTTCTTTGAAATAACATAAAATTAACATAATAGCATTAACATAGCATTTATCTTTGTAATTTTTACAAAAATAAATTCATAAAAGGAAAAAATATGGAACAAATAGGAATGTTTCCTCTTTTTTATTTTCCAGAAATAGGTTCTGCTTGGATAATGGGAATAACAGGAACAATTCATATTCTTGCTTCACATACTTCAGTTGGTGCTGCTTTATTATTTGCTTTTTTAGCACACAAAGCATATAAAGAAGATAGAACTGATTTATATGAGTATATGAAAAAATATGGAATGTTTTTATTAATATTCTCATATGTAGTTGGTTCTATTACTGGACCTGGTATATGGTATACAGCAACAGCTGCTAGTCCTAGAGGTATTAGTGCACTTATACATAACTTTGTATGGGTTTGGGCAACGGAATGGGTATTCTTTGTTTTTGAAGTTGTAGGTGTATTTGCCCTTGTTTACTTTATCAATAAAATAGATAGGAAAACACACTTGAAGCTAACCTATTCATTTGCATTAGCTTCAGTTGGAACGCTATTTTTAATTATTGGGATTATTAGTTTTATGATGTGGCCAGGGAATGATGCCTTTTATCAAACAGGTTCAGTTAGTGATGCTTTCTTTGGACTAACAACTTTCCCTCATCTTTTTCTTAGAGTAGGTTTTATGATAATGATGTCTGGTGTTATTGGAATGATTATTGCCTCTGCTTTAAGTAATAAGGAACTAAAAATTGAACTAATTCGAAAAATGGGTGTAATTAGTTTTATAGGTGGATTTATTACTTTAATCTCTTTTATGTGGTACATGACAACTCTTCCAGATAATGCAAAAATTCTACTTGAAATATATATGGCTGATATGATTAGAGACAAAGTCATATTAATAGTAGTATTCTCTATATATTTTGCAATAGCAATCTTTAAACCCTTGTTTATCAATAGAGCTTTTGCAATAACAATGCTTTTTGTGGTTGCAATCTTTGGATTATGGCCAGGAGAAAAATTAAGAGAAAGTATTAGAAAACCATATGTTGTTGGACAATATGTTTACAGTAATCAAATTATGGGAAGAGAAGTTCCTGGTAAAAATATCAAAAATGAAGTCGAGATTATTGCTAAACATGGATTACTTAAAACAAATGTATGGATTCCTGAAAGACTAAAAACAATTACTGAAACCAACAAACTTGAGGTTGGTAAACTTTTAACAAAAATCGCGTGTTCAAATTGTCACTCTTTAGAAAAGACTGGAAAGTTTAGACCTTTATTGGACAAGTTTAAAGGACAAGATAAAGATATGATTAAATCATTTTTAGAATATTCTTTAGCTACAGGGGCAATTCCATATATGCCAAGAATTGATTTACCTGATGAAGAGTTTGATGCAATTGCAACATGGATTGCAAATCAGAATAAGGAGAACTAATGAATGCTGATATATTAAACCTATTAAGAGATCCTGCGGGTGTTCCCTTTTATCCTATTGTTTTTCAAGGATTGTATATACTAACTTGGGCTTTGCATGCTCTATTTGTATTCTTATCAATTGGGAGTCTTGGTTTATCTCTTTATGGAACATACAAACAAAAAGAAGATGAAACATGGAAAGTAATAACTCCACATCTAATTCAAACTGGGAAATTAAGTGTTTCTTTATTAATTGTTTTAGGAGTTGCTCCTTTATTGTTTACTCAAGTGATATATGACCCTAACTGGTACACAATCAATACCTTATCTGGACTTTGGGTAGTAATCTTCATATACACTTTATTAGTAGGATACAGTATGTATTATTGGTATTATTATGCCAATAAAAAAGGTTCTTCTTCTAGTAAACTTATTGGTGTTATATCTTTTTGCCTTTTAGTTTTTGCAGGTTTATTGATGCATGTATTTTCTGTTCAATCAATCCAGCCTGAAAAATGGATGCAATGGTATGCTCCAAATGGTGTTGTAGATACATCAGGATTAACTTTTAATCCAGAAACTATAAGATTCTTATTTTTAATGAGTTTAAGTATTCCTGCTATTGGTCTATTTTTACAAAACTATAGTGACTTTTTGCAATCTACTAAAAAACTATCTATAGAGTTATTAGAAAGAGTAAAAAACCTTGGAAGAAAAATTTCTACTTTTGGTTTTTTTATAAATTTAGTTTTATTTTTAGCTTGGACTTTTCAAATAAATAAAATGGCAGATATTTATACTATTTTAATTGTAGTTTTTACTGTTATTATGCTTTTCATTTCAAATAAAATGAACAATAGTTATTTCTCTTCTATTTTGTTTATAGTTTTTCTTTTAGCCATATCTGGTTTTAGAGAATATCTAAGATTTAATATTATGAATAACTTAGGATACAACGTATATGATTATCCTTTAAACATTGAATGGGCATCTGTTAGTATGTTTATTCTTACTTTCCTTTCATTAGGAGGAGTAGGAGTGACTTTTATTGGTACGATGGCTTGGAAAGTAGGAAAAAGTGATGGTTACTTTGATGCTTCAAAAGATAAAGCTGTAACATTTATGGCAAACTCTTTACTTTGGATTTTGTCATCTTGGTGTGTAGTATATTTTGCTTGGGGATTTTTTGTTTTATTCAAAAACTCATTGTAATAAAAAAGGAAGAGTATTAGCACTCTTCCTTTTATAGTTTTATATTTATTTTATATCCATTAGTTCTGTTTGAAGTTATTATATCATTACCAAAGAGTTGTCTAATTTTATGAATATGAAATCTTATTGCAGCATTTTTAGATTTACTATTTGCAGGATAAACACCTGTTTCTAAACTTTCTGAAGATACAAAAAAACCTCTAAATTTTAGTAAGTAATCAATTATCATCAAAGGTTTTTCACTTAAATAAATTTCATGTTTATCTTTAAAGATTCTTTTATTGAAAATATCATATTCAATATTTTTTCTTAAAAGAACGGTATCTGTGTAAACATTAAATTGTCTTCTTATTAATGCTTTTATTCTTAATATTATCTCTTTTTCATCGGCAATATTTTTAATAACACATTCATCACATCCATATAAGAAAGAACGTTTTGTAGTATTTGGAATTGAGGTAATTACCATTTTTAAAGTTAAATCCTCAAAATCATTTAAGGCTTTCATTAAATCAAATCGAAGTATTGAGTTTTCATTTATACCAATTAGATATAAATCATAATGTTTTTCATAAATGCTATCTAAAAATTCATTGTCATCTTTACATATTTCTATATCAAAACCATTTTCTTCTAGTACTTTTATTATTTGAGGATTAGAACTATCTTCATTTTCTAAAACCAAAATTTTTAATGCACTCAATTTATTCTCCAAATAGTTAATAAAAAAGTATTTTAATATTAGTCTATTAATTATTTGTTAGATTATTAAAAATTATGCGTAAATTGAAAAAGAGTTATAGTTATTTGAATCACTTAGTACTTGACTTAATGAATTTTGAACTATATTTTGTGTTTGAGTTTGTGTTAAAGAAGAACTTTGAGAGCTTAGATTTTCAATCATCTGTTTTACAGAATCTTTTGTATCATCTTTTAAAGCTGCAATTTTACTTGCAAAGTCTTCAACTTGTTCTTTTGAAAAAGATGGAGTTTCATTATTGTCATCATTTTCTAAAAGTAAGTCTTTTAATGCAATATTTAAAGCTTCCTCTTCTTTTTTAAATTCATCTAAAGAGTTAGATTGGTTTGAAGCTTGAACACTTTGTGGTAAAACACTTGCAAGTTGTCCTATTTGTTGAGCATCAAAACCTAAACTATCCATAAAGTTATTTAACTGTCTAGATGGTTGTATGTTAGCTTCATCAAAAGCTTGCGTGATTTCTACCGCGTCTTGATTTGAAAGATTTGAAGAATCATAATTAGATAATACAGAACGAACAGTACTATATTCATCAGAAGTTAATCCAGAGATAACATCATTAACACCATAACTTGGCATTGATAAATTTGATACTGAAGAAACAGAATTAATCATCTTTTCCCTTTCATTTATTTTCTTTAATTATAAGAAATATTTGAAATTTTGTCAATCTAGAATTAGATTTTAACCCCAAATTTGTAAAGGAGGAGTATTTGCAACTGCTCTTAAAATATTTGCTCTTGAAACAATTCCCTTAGTGATATCATTTTCATCTACTACAGGAATTGCTGTTAATGAAAAGTCAACCATTACTTTTGCAACTCTTCTAATATCAGTTAGAGGATGAGCTGTAATAACTTCTCTTAATTCTATATTCTCTAATGTCTTTTGTGCATTATGTTCTGCATATTCCAAATCATTAAAAATATAATCTAAAAGTACTTTGTGAGTTACCATTCCAAGAATCTTATTGTTTTCTGGATTTAAAATAGGAATTTGTCTTATTTCATTTTCTTCCATAATTTCATATGCTTCACTTACTGTATTATTAGTATTTAATGTAATAACATCTGTTCTCATCAAATCACTAATATGGAAGATGGGTTCTTTAGTGTCAATGTTTGCAATCTCTTTGTATGTATTTGCTGCATCTTTTTCTAAAAGTTGTTCAAAGGAGTTTTTATTTTCTCCTTGACCCTTATTTCTTTCTTTAATACTGTGATCTTTTGGTAATCCCTCTTCTGTATTATTTCTTGCCTCAGATACTGATTCAACATTAGACATAGAATAAAGATTATCAATAGTACTTCTAAAGTTTAAGCCACCCTTATTATAAATTGCAAACATATCACTCTTCTTTCAACTTCCTAATTAACTTGCAATATCTAAAGTGTTAGGAAGATTATTTCTAATATTTCTTTTCTTTACATAGTTATTTAAACCTATGTGATTATTATATCCTAAAAGTTTTGCAATTTTTCTAACTGATAAACCAACTGCTAATAACTCTTCAATTTTATCTCTTTGTTTATCAAATTTAGATTTTTGAATTGTTCCTTTTGGTTTACCTAAATGTTCACCTTTTAATTTCTTTGCAGTTAAAGCTTCTTTTGTTCTTAAACTCATTAACTCTTTTTCTAATCCTATAGTCATAGAAATAACACCAAGAATCATTTGAGTTAACATATCTTTGTCATCAATTAAATCAAGATTTTGTTTAACAACAATAATTCTGATTTTATTTGATAAAAGAAATTTTACAACTTCTAAAATAGTTTCAATTGTTCTTCCAAAAACATTTAAGTCATAAACTAAAAGAGTAGTTGAAGACTCACAGTTTTTTAAAAAATCCAAAATATTTCTTTCTTGGTCAGGAGTGTCAATCTCAATTTCCACATTTTCAGAAATAGAAATATTGTTTTTTTCTACATAATTTGCAATACCTTCTTTTTGTGATTTAGTATAAACTTCATTGTTGTTATTTACTCTTACAAAACTTAAAACTCTAGACATCTTATTTCCTTAAACAAAAAGTATTATTTTATATTTTTTAACTTACATTCTGTAAAATAAAAGATATAAAATAGTTATACAAAATGATATATTAACATTGCTTAATATTAGATTAAATTTTATACATTTTTTGATAATTTTTTATAGTATTTTTATGTTGGTTTTTGAAAATAAAGTGATTTTTTGATAACATCTATTTCTTCTAAATAATCTTTAAAGGTTTTAAATGAAATTAGTTGTTGCTATAACTGGTGCTAGTGGTTCTAGACTAGGTTTAAAATTCATACAAAAACTTCCTAGTAATGTAGAAGTACACGCAGTTATTTCTAAAAGTGCTAAAAAAGCTTTAAAACTTGAAGAAAATTTAAGTGTAAAAGACTTGATAAATGAAAGAGAAAACTCATTTATCTACAAAGAGACTCAAATAGAAGCCCCTATCTCATCGGGTTCTTTTAAAACAGACAAGATGATTATTCTTCCTTGCTCTATGAATACCCTTGCAAAATGTGCCGTTGGAATCAGCGATAACTTAGTTACTAGAGCATTTACTGTTATGCTTAAAGAGAACAGAGATGTTATCTTAGCTCCTAGAGAAATGCCTTATTCTTCAATTGCATTGGAGAATATGTTAAAACTTTCAAAATTAGGTGTAACTATTGCTCCTCCGACACTTGCTTATTATTCAAAGCAAGACTCATTAGAGATGATGGAAGATTTTATGATAGGAAAATGGTTTGATTTATTAAAAATTGACCACAATTTATATAAAAGATGGGAATAATGATGGCAGAAAAAACTAAAAAACCTATTGACTCATATAGAAAAGCTATTTATAGTGGGACTTTTGACCCAATTACTAATGGACACATGGACATTATTAGAAGAGCTACAAATATCTTTGATGAAGTTATTATTGCAGTAGCAAAAAGCGAAAGAAAAGGTCCAATGTTTTCCCATGAACAAAGGGTTGAGTTTGCAAAAGCTGCAACTAAAGGTATGGAAACAGTTAGAGTAATTGGATTTGATACTTTATTAGTTGATTTAGCAACAGAACTTGAAATATATACTATTATTAGAGGGCTTAGAGCCGTTTCTGACTTTGAATATGAACTACAAATGGGTTATGCAAACTCATCAATCAATAAAAAGCTAGAAACACTTTATCTAATGCCAACACTGCAAAATGCTTTTGTTTCTTCTACAATAGTAAGGGAAATTATTAGGTTTGATGGTAAGTTCTGTCATCTTGTACCAGACGAGGTATTAAAATGTATGTAGTAATTGAAGGAGTTGATACCGCAGGTAAATCAACTCAACTTGATATTTTGAAAAATAATCATAAAGACGCCATTTTTACAAAAGAACCAGGTGGAACAGACATAGGTTTAAAGTTAAGAGCTATGGCTTTAAATGGTGAGGCAACAAGTACAACAGCTGAGATGTTTTTATTTCTAGCTGACCGTGCTGAACATATAGAACAAGTTATTAAGCCAAATGTAGAAAAAATGGTTATTAGTGATAGAAGTATAATTAGTGGTATCTCTTATGCAAAAGAGTTACCTTTGGAGGTTGTTACAAGTCTAAACCTTATAGCAACACAGAACACACTACCTAGTCATGTTATCTTGCTTGAATTATCAAAAGAAGAGTTAACGAAAAGATTAAGTGGAAAAACAAATGATTCTATTGAATCAAGGGGTATTGAGTACTTACTTGATATTCAAGATAGAATGAAAAAAACAATTGAGATGTTAAATCTAAATCATATTTATATTGATGCAAGCCTAAGCATCGATGAAATAGCAGAAAAAATAGAAGGGTTTATTAATGGCTAATATTCAAAGTTTAAGAGGTATGAATGATATTTTAAATGAAGATAGTAAATATTTTACATACTTTATTGAAAATGCATCAAGAATCGCAAAGAACTATGGTTTTTCATACATTGAGACTCCTATACTTGAAGAAACAGCCCTTTTTAAAAGATCGGTAGGAGAAAGTTCTGATATCGTAAATAAAGAGATGTATCAGTTTATAGACAAGGGTGAAAATGATGTATGCTTAAGACCTGAAGGTACAGCTGGTGTTGTAAGAAGTTTTGTTCAAAATAAATTTGATAGAGCTGGGGGAACATATAAATGGTTCTATTATGGACCAATGTTTAGATATGAAAGACCTCAAAAAGGAAGACTAAGACAATTCCATCAGTTTGGTTGTGAGGTGTTCGGTCAAGCTTCAGTTTATGAAGATGCAAACATAATTATGATGTTAAAAGATATTCTAGATTTCTTTGAAATTAAGTTTACTTTACAACTTAATTCTCTTGGTTGCCCAACTTGTATGCCTCCGTATAGAGAAAACCTGATTAAGCATTTAACAAGTTTTAAAGAAGAGCTTTGTGAAGACTGTAATAGAAGGATTCACACAAATCCAATTAGAGTTTTAGACTGTAAAAATGAAAACTGTCAAAAACTGTTATACAATGCTCCTAAAATTACTGATAATCTTTGTGAAAAATGTGATACAGATTTTGAAAAATTAAAAGAGATTTTAGACTTCAATAATATTGATTATGAGATAAATAAAAACTTAGTTAGAGGATTAGATTACTACTCTCAAACAGCTTTTGAATTTACTTCAAATGAGATTGGAGCACAAAGTGCAATTGCAGGTGGAGGAAGATATGACAAACTTGTTGAATTCCTTGGAGGAAGAGAAACTCCTGGTATTGGATTTGCAATTGGAATAGAAAGATTATTAGAACTTGTGAAAATGAAAGAGCAAAAAGAAGATGTAATTTATGTAGGTGCGATGGATGAAAAAGCATTAAATTTAGTATCTAAAATTGTAAATAATAAAAGAAAAAATACAAAAACTATAATGGAATATACATCAAGAGGTTTAGCAAAACACTTTAAAATTGCTCAAAAACAAGGTGCAAATATTGTTGCTTTAATTGGTGAAAATGAGTTAAATAATAACACTATTTATGTAAAAAATATTCAAACACAAGAAGAAAAAACTATTAAGATAGAGGACTTTTAATATTGGAAAATTATGGTATTGATCTATGGGCTGATGATAACTTTTTCATAGATGATGGATTAGTTAAAATAAATTATGCATCAAACCCTGCACTTATAGATATAGTAAGAGACATTAGAGCACAAGATTTTAAAGGTCCTTTACTACTTAGATTCCCTCATCTAACAAAAAAACAAATATCAAAACTGTTTACATTATATAAAAATGCTATAAAAGAGTATGATTATAAAGGGAAGTTTAATGCAGTATTTCCTTTAAAAGTAAACCAATTGCCAAACTTTTTATTACCCTTAGTAAAATCAGGTGAAGAGTTTGGTTATGGTTTAGAAGCAGGAAGTAAGGCAGAACTATTCCTTGCAATGACTTATAATAAGTATGGTGCACCTATTACTATCAATGGTTTTAAAGATAAAGAGATGATTCATATGGCATTTATTGCTAAAAAAATGGGTCATGATATAACTATTATTATTGAGGGATTAACTGAACTTGAAATAATCCTTGAAGTAGAAAAAGAAACATCTTTACCAACACCTAATGTAGGGATTAGAGTTAGACTATTCAACAGTGGTGGTGGTGCTTGGGCAAAATCAGGAGGTATTGATTCTAAATTTGGACTAAGTTCAACTGAAATCTTAGAAGCCTATGATTTACTTAAAAAAAGTGACTTACTTCTTTGCTTAACAATGATTCACTTTCATATTGGTTCTGCAATGACAACTATTAAGCCACTAAAAAAAGCTTTAAAAGAATCAGGTCATATTTATGCTGAGTTAAAAAACTTAGGTGCTACAAATTTAAGTGCAATTAATATTGGTGGTGGATTAACTGTTGAATATTCACAATATCAAAGAACTACGCAATATCACTTACAAGAGTTTGCAAATGATGTAATTTTTACTCTTAAAAATATTGCAAAACAAAAAGGTGTAGAAGAACCAGATATTTTTACTGAATCTGGAAGATTTATCTCTGCAAATAGTACCGTTTTAATTGCACCTGTTTTAGAACTATTTTCAGCAGAATACGAAGAAAACAACTTAAGATTAAAAGAAGTAAATCCTCCTTTAATAGAAGAGTTAAATGAATTATATGAAGACATTAATAGAAAAACTGCCTTAGAATATATGCATGATAGTATGGACCACTTAGAGTCTTTATTAAAACTTTTTGATTTAGGATACATTGATTTACAAGACAGAAGTAATGCAGAAATACTTGCTCAATTGATAATCAAAAAATCTATAAGTTTACTTGAAATAGAAGATTATGCAGAGTTAAAAAGAATTGACAATAAAATACAAGAAAAATATCTGTTAAACTTTTCAATCTTTCAATCACTTCCTGACCTTTGGGGAATAGATCAAGAATTTCCTATAATGCCAATTACTCATTTAAATAAAAAACCTACAAGAAGTGCTTCTTTATGGGATATTACTTGTGATAGTGATGGAGAAATAGAGTTTAATGCAAAGAAACCTCTATATTTACATGATGTTGATTTAGAAAAAGAAGAATACTATCTTGCATTTTTTAATGTAGGTGCTTACCAAGATACTTTAGGTATGAAACATAACTTATTTTCTCATCCTACTGAAGTTAATGTTGTCTTCCAAAACAATGAATTAAAATTAGAAAAAATTATTGAGTCTCAAAAAATTATTGATATCTTAGAAGATATTGATTATGACACCAATGAGATAAAAGGTATTTTACAAAAGAATTTAGATAAAAGTACCTATGAAATTTTAGAAAAATATTTAAATGAAAACAGCTATCTAAAGACAGCATGGAGTTATAATGAGTGAAATAAATGAACAAACTATACATGAAAAAATAAAAACACATATTTTAAATGAACAAAAGAAAATATCTTTATGGGAACAAATAAAAGAAGATTTCACTGTTCCAAAACTAAATGACCCTGCTTTAGAATCTAGTTTTGAACTATTTTTTAACTACCCTGGAGTTTGGGCAATTATGAATCATAGAATTGCAAATAGACTTTATAATAGAGGGTGGACAAAAACAGCTAGAGCTTTAGTTGGAATAAGTTCACTTTTTACAAAAACAGATATCCATCCAGCTGCAACAATTGGAAGAAGAGTATTTATTGACCATGCAATTGGAGTTGTAATTGGAGCTACAACAGTTATAGAAGATGATGTACTTATTTATCAAGGTGTAACTTTAGGTGGAGTTAGTCTTGATAAGGGTAAAAGACACCCTACTATTAGAAAAAATGCAGTTATTGGTAGTGGTGCAAAAGTTTTAGGAAATATTATCATTGACAGAAATTCTAAAGTTGGAGCAAACTCTGTTGTAGTTTGTGATGTACCTAAAAATTCAACTGCTGTTGGAGTTCCTGCTAAAATTATCAAAAAAGATAAAAAGAACTGTAAACTTGCCCATGATGATTTACCAGATATCAATAAAGAGATGTTTAAATATCTTATTGAAAGAATTCATATTTTAGAAGAAGTTCTAAAAGAACAAGATGGCATTGATGTAAGTGATAAAGACAAAAGACTGGAAGAAGATTATAATAAATTTATTAATGCAATGAACTCTATAAAGAAGTAAAATATGTATGAATTACTAGCATTTGGGACAATGACTGGATTTATCTCTGGTTTTTTTGGAGTTGGAGGTGGAATGGTTCTTGTTCCAATGCTTTTATTTGCAGGTTTTATTATGAAAGAAGCTGTAGCAATATCTATTATGCAAATGGTATTTTCTTCAATATATGGTTCTTTTCTTAACTCTAAAAAAGCTAAAGATGTTTTAAAAGATGGTTTAATAATTGGTATTGGAGGTTTTTTTGGAGGTTTACAAAGTGGTTTTATTATCACAAACTTCTCAAATGAAACTTTAAAATATGTTTTTATAGCTATCTTATTTTATTCTATTATTTCAATATTTAAATCTCCTGCTGAAACTAATGAAGAGGAAAGAAAGAGTAGTAATAAGTTCTTTTTATTTATTATAGGTGCATTGATAGGAGCTACTGCAATGAGTATTGGAGTTGGTGGTTCAATTCTTTTAACCCCACTACTTGTAAGATTTTTAAATTATGATTTAAAAAAAGCTACATCATTAAGTCTATTCTTTGTTATCTTTTCATCTATTGCTGGATTTACTTCTTTAACAATACATGATCAAATGCTTTTTAAAGAAGGTGCAACAGTAGGTTTAGCCTCACTTATTGGTGTATATTTTGGAATAAGATTAAAAAATATTATCAAATCTACATCATATAAGAAATATATTTTAATTTTATATCTTGTAATTTTTATCTCAATGATTTATAAAGTTATTTAATATTATTAAATAAAAATGGAAAAATTCCTCCATTTTTGTAATATTCTAATTCTATTTTCGTATCAATTCTTGCTTTTAAATCTATTTGAACCTCATCAAACCCTCGATTTATATATGCTTTTATTTTGCCTTCCAGTATAAGTTTATCACTAATAAAAGATAAGTTTTCATCCCCTTTTAACTTTAAAGAATCAATATCATCATCAATAAATTCTAAAGGTAATATTCCATAAGAGATTAAATCTTTTCTATATTTTTCATCAAAAGATTTTGCAATAATAACTTTTACACCAAGTAAGTTCATTCCTTTACTTGCCCACTCTTTTTGTTTTCCATTACCAAAGTTATGACCTGCTATTACTACTAAAGGCTTTTTTAAATCTTTAAATTTTTTAGACTTTTCATAGATTGAGACTATTTCATTATTTTCATAATCAAAAGTATATGCAGCTTCTTTTGATACCATTTTGTTTTTTAACTTTGGATGTTCAAACATTCCCCTTGCCATTAATTGTGCATTTGCTTTTCTACTTCCAAAGGTATTATATTCAAAAGACTTTACCCCTTTTTCTTCTAGATATTTAGAAGCCGTAGAGTATAAAGGTATTTGTCCCATAGGTGAAATTTGTTCAGTACTTATATTATCATCAAATAAAGCTAACAATCTTGCTCCATGAATATCAAGTTTTTCTTCTTTATTTTCCTCATAAAACATAGATGCTTGTATATATGTAGAGTTATCATTCCATTTATAGTTTTTTGTATTTTCTACTTCTAAGTTTTGCCAAAACTCATTTCCTTTGAAGATATCTTTGTATATATCTTTATATAAAGTATAATCTAATTCACTCATATAATCCCCTACTTCCTTAGAACTAGGCCACAAGTCTTTTAAGTATATATCTTTATCATCTATTGTACTTATCACATCTTCAAATAAATCAAACTTTGTTGAACCAATTATAGAGTATATAACTACTAAAGAAGGAGATGACAAATAGTTATAGTTTATTAAAGGATGTAATCTATTTTCAAAGTTCTTACTACCTGAAGTTAAAGAACATACATCTAATTTGTTATCTTTAATATCAAACTCATACTTATCTTCTAAATTTCCAAATAACTCACAAGCATACCCAGTAATATAAAAACCTAAGTGTTCTAAGTATTTAAGTAAATCTAATTTTTTTAAAAACTCTTTAATTGCTAAAGAACCAGGAGAAAAAGAAGTTTTAACATACTCTTTAGTATGCAAGCCAAATTCATAAGCTTTTTTTGCCACAAGTGCAGCATGTAGTATTAAATATGGATTTGAAGTTGTTGTGCAAGAAGTAATAGAAGCAACAACAACATCTAAGTCTTTTAAATAAGAACCACTTTTATTAATTTGTTGTTCTTTTAACTCTTCTACTTTTATATGTGTATGAACTTTATTAGGTCCTGCAATTGCTGGTTCTAACTCTTCTAAATCAAAATTTACTATTTCATCAAACTCTAATACCTCATCACTATAAAAAAGCTCTTGTCTTTGTAAGTACTCTTTTAATAAGTAACCATAGTCTTTATTATCTCTTGTTTTATTAAAGTAATCTATTGTTTTATCATCTATAGTAAAAAAAGAACATACAGCTTCATATTCTGGCGCCATATTTGCAATAGTAGATCTATCCTCTAAAGTTAAATGCTTTAATCCATTACCATGAAACTCTACAAGCTTACCTTTTATATTACACTCTTTTAGTTTACTTGTTAGTGTTAATACTAAATCAGAAGATGTAACACCTTCTTTTAACTTACCATGAATATTTACACCCACTACTTGTGGCAGAGTTAATGAAACAGGCATACCAAGTATTGATGTTTTTGCTTGTATCTCATTTACTTTCCAGCCTAACACTCCAAGTGAGTTAATCATAGGGGCATGGGAGTCTGTTCCTATTAAAGTCTCTGGATAGATAAAGTTTTTATCTTCTTCTCTTTTTAGATGTAAAATTGTTGATAGATATTCTAAATTTACTTGATGGCATATTCCAGAGCCAGGCGGTACAACTCTTAGTTTATCAAAGCTATTTTGAGCCCACTTTATAAACTGATATTTCTCTTTATTTAATTCATACTCTTTTTCTATATCACTACCAAAGTTATACTCTTCTTCATTTGTATATATATCTAAAGAGTGGTCAACTACTAAGTCCACTATTATCTTAGGGTTTACTTCTTCAACATCTTTTCCAAGTTCTAAAAAAGAGTCTCTGATTGAAGCTAAATCAACAAGAATAGGTACACCTGTATAGTCTTGCATTATTACCCTAGAAGGATATAGATTAATATTTACTCTTAATTTATTTTGGAAAATTTCAATTATTTCATGAAGTTCGTTTTCACTACTTGCATTTCGTAAGTTTGCTTCTAAAAGTATTTTTAAAACAACAGGTAACTTTCTTAATTCTTTATGCTCTTCTATTACAGCTTTTATATCATAGTAATAGAAAGTCTCACCTTGTATCTCAAAACTATTTATATATCTATTCAACTCTTTTCCCTAATATAACACTAATAATTTATTACTATTATAATTAAAAGTATTAAAAAACTAGTTAGACAGATATAACTTCATTTGTTTCTATACAATATGCACTTAATTTACCCAAGTTATCTTCTTTTTTGTAACAGCAACCTGTATCTACATTTATATAGTGTTTTTTTGTATCTATATTTGAAACAGGAGTATGTCCATATATATTAAAAATAGTAGAATCTTCTTTAGGAGGCTTTCTATTCCATAAAGAGTATTGTTCAACTATGTCTTTATTCATATCAAATTCAACTAAATGCCAAACATCTGCTATTGAGGCATGGGATATAACTATTGGTTTATTGTCTTTGTTTTCATTTAGTTTGATATATAAAGGTAAACTCTTTAACCATTTAATATCTTCTTTGTATTGATTAAAGCCTTCATCATTTTTATTACAGATTATTTTGCCATCATATTTATCAATTGCTATTAAATCATATGATTCTAAAGTTTGTTGTCCACCATTTCTAATCCAAGCATCTACAAAACCCATAAAAGGAATATTTGGATACTCTTTTATAAAGTACTCACTAAAATCAATCATCATTTTTTCATGATTACCTAATACACATTTATAATTGTTTTTTCTAATTAGTTCTATTACCTTATTGGATTTTTTCCCTCTATCAACAATATCCCCAACAAATATAACTTCACTATTTTTTTGAAACTTATTAATTAATTGTATTAAATTATCATATTCTCCATGAACATCTCCAATTATATAAGTCATAATAAGCTTCCTTTAAAATATATAATCTATATAATAATTACTTTTTCCTAAAGAAGAAAAAAAATTTATTAATTAATAGTCTATATTAATTTTTTAGTTTTTTATACCATTAAGTAAGGAATCAAAAGAAATTTTATATAACTCTTTTATATTATTCTTAATATTAATATGTCCATCTATATATAAAATTGCTATTCCATGAATTAGAGCATGAATTGTTTGAGCTTGCAAGAAAGAGTTTTCTATTTTTAAAATCTCTTTTTCTTTTCCCTCTTCCAATAACATTATTAAAAGGCTAAAACTATCTTTTTTATTTTCATCAACTTGCGCACAGTTACTTTCTCTTATATCTTGATATTTTTCACCAAATAAAACTCTATATAAATTTTGATTATTTATTGCAAAATTTAAATAAGAATCACTCATTGCTGATAATCTTTCTAAAACTGTTCCATTATTTTTATTTAATGTTGGTATTAACGCTTCTTCAAAAAGATTAAATCCATAAGCAATTACATTTTGTATTAAATCCTTTTTTGAAGAAAAGTGTCTATATATTGCACTTCTTGAAGTATTTAATTTATCACTTAAAAATTTTAAAGTAAGTACTTCTATTCCTTCTTTTGAGATAGTTTCTAATGCTAACTGCAACATCTCTTCTTTCAAGTTTCCGTGGTGATATTTTGTTGACTTATTAATATTACTACTTTTTTTCATAGTTATTATTATAACATAATTATATTTTACAATGTTGACAACGTTAACATTATATGTTAACATTGTTAACTTTAATTTTAAAAAGGATACTTATGAAAAATATATTAATAGTATTAGCTCATCCAAATGAGAAATCATTAAACCATTATATTGCATCACTTATCAAAGATGAGATGTCAAAAAAAAATAGTGTAGAATTTATAGATTTATATAAATCAAAATATCAACAAGGTTTTTATCAATTAGAAGATATACAAACAAAAGAGAAAACATATTTTCAAGAAAAAATTTCTAAAGCAAATGAAATAGTATTTATATTTCCTTATTGGTGGGGTTCAATTCCTGCAATATTAAAGAATTGGATAGATTGGAATTTTTCTACTAACTTTGCATATAAATATAAAAACTCTAGACCTGTTGGATTATTAAAAAACAAAAAAGTTACAATATTTACAACAACTGGAGCTCCAAAATTTTATTATGCATTAACTGGTGCAAATAGAAGACTTAAAAATATGTGGAAAGAACAAATTATAAACTTTTGTGGCATGGAATTGTCAAGTTTTAATATTTTTGGTGGAATAGATACAAAACTAAAGAATATTGATAAAATAAGAAATCAAATAATTAAGATTATTAATCAATAGATATTAAATAACATTACAATTTAATAAACTAATATTTTATCTATATTTAGTTTCATCTTTATCTGGTATAATGCCCATTTAAAATTTAATGAATATTGGAATATTATGCAAGATACAATCAAAATATTTAATGCAAAAGAAAATAACTTAAAAAATATAAATTTAGAGATTCCGAAAAATAAACTAGTAGTTTTTACAGGACTTTCAGGTTCTGGTAAATCTACTTTAGCTTTTGATACTTTATATGCTGAAGGTCAAAGAAGATATATTGAGTCATTATCTGCTTATGCTAGACAATTTTTAGATAAAGTTGGAAAGCCAGATGTTGAGAGAATTGAAGGTTTAACTCCTGCAATTGCAATTGATCAAAAAACAACTTCTAAAAACCCAAGGTCTACAGTTGGTACTATTACTGAAGTATATGACTATTTTAGACTTTTATATGCAAGAGTAGGAAAACAACACTGCCATAAATGTGGAGAGCCAATTTCACAAATGTCAGCATCTGATGTTATTGAGCAAGTATTAAAACTTCCAGATAATTCAAAAATTGTAATCTTAGCTCCATTAATCAATAGAAAAAAAGGTACCTTTGCAGACTTACTAGAATCTTTAAGGGGTAAAGGTTATGTAAGAGCTATGATTGATGGTGTTATGGCTAGACTTGATGAAGATATTGAGCTAGAAAAAAACAAAATGCACACTATCAAAGTAGTAATTGATAGAGTTGTAGTAAAAGATGAAAACAAAGATAGAATTGCTCAAGATGTTGAAAAAGGATTAAAAGAGTCTTTTGGAGAACTTGAAGTAGAAGTTATGAATCATGAAGAAGTAGGAGTTGATAAACATATTCACTACTCTGAACATATGGCTTGTTTTGATTGTAAAATATCTTTTGAACCATTAGAACCTTTATCTTTCTCATTTAACTCACCAAAGGGAGCTTGTTCTTCATGTGATGGTCTTGGTATCAGATATGCCCTTGATATGAAAAAAGTGATAAATGAAGAACTGCCTTTAGAAGATGGAGCTATTAAAATCATATATGGTTTTAATAAAGGATATTACTTTAAAATGCTTATGGCATATTGTGAAGGTGCAGGTATTGATATAACTATTCCATTTAAAGAGTTACCAGAACATCAACAAAAATCAATTTTACATGGTGGAGTTGAAGAAGCAAAATTTACTTGGAAAAGACACAGTTTAACAAGAAAATGGGAAGGTATAGTAAAAATTGCCTATGACATGATTAAAGATGAAAAAGAGATGGCTGAATTTATGACTGAGAAGGTTTGTTCTGATTGTGGTGGAAATAGACTTAAACCTTCATCACAAAGTGTATATGTTGCAAATAAAACAATTTCAGATGTCATAAATAAACCTATTGAAGAAGCACATAAATTTTTCCAAGATGATAAAAACTTTGAATACTTTTCAGACCAAGAAAAAATGATTTCAGCTCCTATATTAAAAGAGATTAAAGAAAGAATCTTCTTTTTACATGATGTAGGATTAGGATATATTACTCTTGGACGTGATGCAAGAACTATTTCAGGTGGAGAAGCTCAAAGAATTAGAGTTGCTTCACAAATTGGTTCTGGGCTTACGGGAGTTATGTATGTACTTGATGAACCATCTATTGGTTTACATGAAAGAGATACAAACAAGCTTATAAAAACTCTTAAAGCCTTACAAGAAAAAGGTAACACAGTTATTGTTGTGGAACACGATAAAGAGACTATTGAAGCAGCAGATTTTATTGTAGATATTGGTCCAAATGCAGGTAAATTTGGTGGAGAAATTGTTTTTGCTGGAACATTAAAACAAATGAATAGAGCTAAAACTTTAACTGCTCAATATGTAAGTGGAAAGAAAAAAATTGATTACGTACATAATAGACCTCAAGAAGAGTTTATTAAAATCAAAAATGTAAATATAAATAATATTGAAAACTTAAGTGTAGAACTTCCACTTAAAAACCTTGTATCTATTACTGGTGTTTCTGGTTCTGGTAAATCTTCACTTATTTTACAAACCCTACTTCCTGTTGCAAAAGAGTTATTAAACCATGCAAAAAAAGTTAAGAAAATTGATGGGGTAGAAATTGAAGGTTTAGAAAAACTTGATAAAGTTATTTACCTTGACCAAAGTCCTATTGGAAGAACACCAAGGTCTAACCCTGCTACTTATACAGGATTAATGGATGAGATTAGAACACTATTTTCTAAAACAAAAGAGGCAAGTCTTAGAGGATATAAAATTGGTAGATTCTCATTTAACGTAAAAGGCGGAAGATGTGAGAAGTGTCAAGGAGAAGGTGAAATAAAAATTGAAATGCACTTCTTACCAGATATCATGGTTAAATGTGATGATTGTCAAGGTAGAAGATATAATGCACAGACTTTAGAAATTCTTTATAAAGGTAAAAATATTTCTGATGTACTTAATATGAGTGTTGATGAAGCTTTAGAGTTCTTTGTGAAAGTACCTAAAATCAAAGCAAAATTACAAACACTTTCAGATGTAGGTCTTGGATATATTACTTTAGGACAAAATGCAGTTACGCTTTCAGGTGGAGAAGCACAAAGAATTAAGTTATCAAAAGAGTTAAGTAAGAAAGATACTGGAAATACACTTTATGTATTAGATGAACCAACTACTGGATTACACTTTGCTGATGTTGATAGACTTACAAAAGTATTACACCACTTAGTTGAAGTAGGAAACTCTGTACTAGTTATCGAACATAACTTAGATATTATCAAAAACTCTGATTGGATTATTGATATGGGTCCAGAAGGTGGAAGTAAAGGTGGAGAAATTGTGGCTGAAGGTACTCCTGAAGAGTTAGCGGCAAACCATAAAAAAACAAAATCATATACAGGGTATTACTTAGATAAAGAGTTAAACTCTTAAAAATATAAAACAGCTTGAAGCTTTGACAGCTTCTTATGCTGTTTCTTCTTTTGCTTGTGAAATTAAATAAGCTTTTAATCTCATCATTTCATCAGTGGGATACTGATTTTCAGCCTCACCTCTTATAGCTTTTACATAAAAATCTTTTGATTTATTATTAAAACCAAAATTTAAATTTGTAAGAACTACCTCTTCATACGGTGTAGAGTTAACTTCTGCTTTTACAGAAGATGTTTCTTCACTCTCTTTTGATTGAGAAAGCTTTTGAAGAATAATCTCTTTAGGCTCATTTCCCTCTTTAAGTTTTGCAATTTCATTAGAGGGTTGAACTTGCTGAATTAAAATTTGATTATTCTCTGCAGCTTGATCAATTTTCGGGATTAATCCATATTCCATGACTACCTCCTCATTGCTTATATTCAATTATACAAAAAAATTTAAATTTTTGTCAAAAAAGAATACTTTAAAGATAAAATTTGGTATTATATGCTGTTAATTTTAATCAAACAAAGGAGTAATTATTGGAAGATAGTTCCCAGAGGCGTAGCTTACTACAATTTAAAGGTTCAAAATGGAACTTTTAATAATCCTCTTTATAGCCGTAATTGGCGTTTCTTTTTTATGTTCAGTTTTAGAGTCTGTGATTCTTTCAACTAACTTTTCTTATATTTCAGTTTTAGAAGAAAAAAATCCTGACACAGGTAAACTTCTTAAAAGTCTAAAAACAGATATAGATAGTTCAATCGCTTCAATCTTAATTCTTAATACTATTGCAAATACTTTAGGTGCAACTGCAATTGGTGTACAAGCACAAAATGTATTTAGTGGAGATAAAACATTAGTAATGATAGTTTCTATTGTTCTTACTTTTGCTATTTTATTTTTTGCAGAGATTATTCCTAAAACTATTGGTGCAGTTTATTGGAAACAATTAGCTCCAATTGCTGCAAAGTTTATTAAGTTTTTTGTAATTTTGACTTTTCCTATTATCAAAGCAACTCAGTTTGTTACAAAAAAGATAAAAGGAAATGACAGTAGCGATTCTATATCAAGAGAAGAGTTAATTCACACGACTTTATTAAGTGAAGAAGAAGGTGTTATTGGAGATTTAGAATCAGATATTATAGAGAATACTCTATCATTAAATGATATTAAAATCAAAGATATCTTAACACCAAGATCAGTTATGTATGCAATTAATAAGGACTCTATTATAAAAGATATATTAGAGGACAAAAGAACTTACAAATTTTCAAGAGTTCCTATATATGACGAAACAGTTGACAATATTGTAGGAGTAGTTCTTACTAAAAAGCTTTTCAAACAAGCAATTAGAGATAAAAGTGCAACTATGGAATCTATAATGAAACCAGTTTTTGCTTTAAATGAGAATATTCCTGTAGGAAAAGCACTTAGCAAGTTTATCCAGAAAAAAGAACATATGTTTATTGTTCTTGATAACTATGATCAAACAGAAGGTATTATTACCTTAGAAGATTGTATTGAAACACTTCTTGGTTTAGAAATCATGGATGAACTTGATACAACAGCAGATATGAGAAGGCTTGCATTAAATAAAATGAAAGCCAAAAGAAAGGAGCGAGCATCGAAAGGAGCATAAAAGATTTTTTAGATAACTTTCAAAGTTTAGTGATTTCTTCATTAGATGAGCATAACTTTCCATTTACAAGTTATGCTCCTTTTATACTTAAAGATAATAAATTTTATGTATATCTTAGTTCAATGGCTAAACACTCACATAATCTTACAAAAAATAAAAATAGTTCTATCTTTTTTATTGAAGATGAAAAAGAATGTGAAAATATTTTTGCAAGAAAAAGAGTTGTTTATCAATGTACTACTAACAAATTAGCTCGTGACACAAAAGAGTTCAATGAACTGATTTCAATATTTGAAGATAAATATGGCAGTACTGTTTCTATGTTAAAAGATATGAAAGATTTTAGTTTTTTTGAATTTGAAGTTATAAAAGGTGAAGCTATTTTAGGTTTTGGAAAAGCTTATAACCTTGGAACAGAAAATATCTTTGAGCTTAAAGAAAGAGAAGGCTTAAAGGGACATCAAAAGTAGAAGTTATATAACTTCTACATCTGTTACATCAACTCCTGAAAGTTTTTCTAGTCTTTGTTCTATCAACTCTAAGAAGTCAGCTCTATTTTTTTCATCCATGTTATTTTCTAACATCTCAGTAATATACTTAATCCCATTTGCATTTATTTTTTTAACACTTGCTAAATAATGAACAAATGCAATTATCTTAACATCACTTATTGAATATAGTTTCTTATGAGTTTTTTTATGAGGTAAAAGACCTTTATCTTCATACATTTTAAGTGTTCTAACTTTTGCAGTTAACAACTCAGCAATACTACTTAAAGGCAAAACATCTTTAGCATTATCTAATAAAGCCAATAAATATCCTTTTTTTAAACGAATTATAAATCATTTTATTTAAAAAGAAGTTAATACATACAAAAGTGCCTATTTATAGGATATTTGATTAGTATTAATTCTTTACCAAATAAATCAAGTTTTAATAATTTTTGTATAATTATTATACTATAAACAATAAACTTAGTAACATTTTTGTAAAATCACATAATGAATAAAGTAGAATCAAATATTAAACAAAGAGAGTTTTGCTACTCTTGTTACAGACCAAAAACTTCTTGCATGTGTGGATATATAAATAAAATAGAAACAAATACTAAATTTGTAATTCTTATGCACCCAAAAGAGTTTAAAAAAACAAAAAATGGTACAGGACAATTTACAAAAAACTCCTTATCCAATTCAGAGTTATTTATTGGTATTAACTTCACAAATCATTCAAGAATAAATGAAATAATTGAAGATGAAAATAATCACTGCTATTTACTATATCCTAGTAAAAGTAGTCTAAATCTAAGTAATGAAAAAATATTGACAAACAAAAATATAGTTATTTTTATCGTTGATTCTACTTGGGCTTGCTCTAAAAAAATGATAAGAGAGAGTAAAAACCTACAAAAGTTAGAGATGTTGAGTTTTGACGTAAAAAAAATGTCTGAATTTAAAATAAAAAAACAACCAAATGAATATTGTTTATCAACTATTGAATCTACCCAATATATTATAGAATTATTAAATAATTATGGACTAGAAAACTTAAGTATTAAAGACTTAGAAGAGATGACTAAACCATTTAAAAAGATGGTTGAGTATCAAATAGATTGGATGAAAAGAAGAGAAGACCCTAGATATAAAACCTATTGATCCTCTTCTTTATCTGAAGTGTTACCCTCTTCTACTTCTTTTTGAGTATCTGTTTTAAGAAGTTCTTCTATTTTTTTATCAATGATATCTAAAGTTTGTTCTTGTGTTTCATAAGAAATATCAGGAAGTTGACCTCCCCACATTTTTTCAGCTTCTTCAAAACCTTGAACAATACCCTTTCTAGCTTCTTTTAATGCTTCTACATCATCTCCAGCAAGGTCAATTACAAATGAACTAACTCTTTGAGAAGTTTTGTTAACACTAAAAAAACCTTCATCAGAGACTAATTCTTTTGCTTCATCAACAGATAGTTCAGTAATAGGTTTACCTTCATAGCCAATTGAAGCAAGACTGAAACCACCATCTATCTCTCTTCCAGAAAGAAAGTCATAAATTTCAGTATTATTAATGATATTCATTAATGAATTTTGTGCGTTTGTATTGGCTTGAGAGAGCTCAACACTTTTGATATTTAAAAATACCTTTATACTCTCCATTGAAATTGAAACATTCACTGCAGAGTTGTGTATAGAACTATTTTTTTGTTCTAATGAAGGATCAGCGTTATCAAGACTCTTTTCTTTTTGTTTTTCACTAGAGAAATTATTAGAATATGTATCTAATGCTCTTGTTTTTAAATCTATAGCTTCCATAATAAGCTCCTTATAATAATAAATTATATTCCTACATTTCTTAAAGTTAGTTTAAACATAACAGAATGTATAATTAAGTTTTTATATTAATTTTTATTTTTTTCCTTTTATTTATATATTTAGTTAAAATAACCTATAATGAAAAAAACTAAATTGGTTATTATCTATGAAAAATCACTTATTCACTTTTATATTTTTTGCTTTTATATTTAACTCTTATCTTTATGCTAATAATCTAATGGTAAAAAATAGTGATGAAAAAATAAAAAAGTACTATTACTATTTTAATGAAGAAACCATTTGGATTGATGAAAATGATCAAGTCAAAGATATAGCTTTTGATTTAATAAAAGAGATAAAAAAAGACAAGATACTTAAACCTTTTCTAAATAAACTATTTAGTTTGCAAAAAGTAGAAAACTTATTAGAACATAGAGATTATATAAATCATGAAACAAAAGTTAAACTAGATATTCTTTTAACAAAAACCTATGACCAATACATGAACTATTTAGCAAAAGGTTTTATAAACTGGGAAAAATTTGTTGAAGAATTACAAAAACTTGAAGATGAAAGTGAAATAAAAGCTAAATGGTCTAAATACGAAGCAAGAAAAAACTATATTAAACTACTAAAATACTCAATGGAAAAAAATGATATAAACTATGCAATACATCAAGTAAATTATACTTTTCCTTATGCCCAAGACCTTGAAAAAGAGATAACAAGACTAGAAAAAATTGAAGAAAATGGTGGTTATACAAAAATTCCTCAAATTATAACACCACTAAAAAAAGGAAACTTCTATCCTCATATTGATTACATTCGTAAAAGACTTTATGAGAGTAAGGACATAGACTCTACACAATGTTCTAAAATAATCAAAAACTGCCAATACTACTTTGATAATAAGCTTTTTAAAGCAATATTAAACTTTCAACATAGATATGGACTTATAGCAGATGGAATAATTGGAAAAAATACTATAAGTAAACTAAATACACCTATTAAAGAAAAGATAAAGTTATTAAGGGTAAATCTAGAAAGAATGAGATGGCTTCCAAGAAACCTTGGAGAAAAATATATTTTAATAAATATCCCCGCATTTAAATTAAAATATTTTGAAGAAGAGAAACTTCACTTAAAAATGAATGTTATTGTTGGAAAGAAAAAACACCCAACACCAATCTTTAGTCATAAAATGTCAGAAATAATAGTTAATCCTTATTGGAAAATTCCTCAAACTATTGTAAAAAAAGAGATTATTCCTAAACTTGTGAAAGATTCAAACTATCTTTTAGAAGAAAATATAAAAGTCTTTGGAAATTGGGATGTAAAGTCCTTAGAGTTTGATGTTAGTAGTGTTGATTGGAGTATGTATTTAAATAATGATTTAATAGGTACCCCTAAAGAAGCTCCAATGAGATTTATACAAGCTCCTGGTGGTTCAAATCCACTTGGAAAAGTTAAGTTCTTATTTCCAAATCAATACTCAGTTTATATGCATGACACACCTGAAAAACACTATTTTAGAATGAATAAAAAAACATTTTCCCATGGTTGTATTAGACTAGAAAAACCCTTTGAATTATTTGAAAATATTCTTACATTAAATAAAGATGATATTAAAGTTATTAAAAAATTTGAAGAGAGTGATTATAAACTAAATAAAAAAATACCAATTCATATAGTTTATTTAACTGCTTGGGTAGAAAACAATAAATTACAATTTAGAGATGACATATACAACTATGATGAGATACACTCAAGACTACTGTTTGAGTCCAGTTTTTAGTTTTGGTTTTAAGGTCATTATATCATCAAGAGTTAAATAATATTTATCTTCAACAATATATTTCATAAATCTTACTTCTGCATTTGTGAAACCATCTAATTCTTTTTCTTTAATAGATGTATCTTTTTTAGTGATTCTAACACGTCTTAATTTACCATTTTTATTTTTTACATAATAAACTATATCAAATTCACTACTATTTATTTTTTCAATTGTTACAAAAATATTTAAGATTTCAGCATCGTAAGTTGGAACAAGCTTTTTAAAATCTTCAATATTTAAAAATCCTACATAAAGTTTTGTATATATATCAAAAAAGCTCATAAGTCTTTTAGATTTTAAAAAGTTTAAATCAACCAAGCACTCATTGTTTTGTCTTGATTTTTTTAATATCCATTCTAAAGTTTGGAAATATACAAATTTTTTGTGATTTACAGTATAAGCTTCAATAAATTTTTCATCAGTAAATTTAGTCTTAAAGCCTTTTTTCTTTCTATTGAATACTATCTTTTTAAGAAAATCGATATCTTCTAAATCTTTTGTAATCCAAATAGTACAATAAGCAGGGAACCTTTTTAAGCCAACTGTTCCTTCTGTTAAAATAATCAAAGCTCTAATGTGTAAATTTGGGAAAAGAAGTTTTAACAAGGCATATTTTTTATCAAGTCTTTTATTTAAACTAACAGTCTTTTTTGAAGTACTCATCTCAACAAAATATAAAGCATCATCAGTGAAAAATAAAGCATCAAACTCTGAAATATCTTTATAATTTGATTTATATACAATTTGAAGACTTCTATCTATCATTAAACCTGTTTTGTACTCGCCATCAATTCTATTTTGATGTGGACCTTTTAAGATAAATTGTTTTATAAATCTATTATTTGAAGCATACTCTAAAAGCAGCTCGTAAATGATGTTTTCATATACCTCACCTTTAAAGCTATTAAAGGTTGCCAAATTTTCAATTGAAACATCTTGTTCATTTGATTTTAATAGTGGCTTGATATTTCGTAGATCATATTTATAGTAGAATAGATTTTCTTCGATTTTTGAAAAGTTTAAATTTTTTATATCTTGACTTATTTTTAAATGACGCACTCTGTATAAGAAGATTTTATCTTCTTTCTCCATATTTTATTAATTTTTGACGATTATAGCCAAAGAAACACTATTTGTAAAGTCGGTTTAATAAAATAAAATTATAATATCCAAATGAAAAAAATCATATTTTATTTATCTATTATTTTACTTTTAACAGCTTGTTCAAACAAAAACAACTTAGTAAAAAATGAACTTGACAAAAACTCAAAAGAACTGGCAAACCTTATAATTAATTCATCTAGATATATCGACAAACAAGAAGCTAAAGAGTTTTCTAAAAGTATTATTCTTTACTCTTCTTTTTTAGCTAAAAAATATGAAGTAAATACTCATCCTTTAATTCATAACACATTAATAAACCTTAATCTAAAGGAAAAAGGTTTGTGTTATCATTATGCAAATGATTTATTAAAATACATAAATTATAAAAACTTTAAAAGTTTTAATTTTAAAAAAATTATTTCTAAGAGAAATGAATATTTCGAACATACAGCTTTAATTCTTACAAGAAAAGATATATCTTTTGAAAATAGTATTGTCTTAGATGCATGGAGAAATGCAGGAAAACTATATTTTTCTAAAGTAAAAAATGATAAACAATATAAATGGGAGTTGAAATGAATAAAAATATCTTAATAACAGGTTGTAGCTCTGGACTTGGTCTAGCTCTTACAAAACTATACTTAAGTGAAGGATATAAAGTTTTTGGAATAAGTAGAAGAAAACCTGAAATATCAAATAAAAACTTTATTTTTAAAGAGTTTGACTTATCAAATATAGAATCAATTAAAACAGAATTGACAGAATTTATAACAGAGATAAAAGAGCTTGATACAGTCTTTTTAAATGCAGGAATGTTAGGGGAAATAAAAGAGGTAACAAAGCTTAAAACAAAAGAGATACAAGAAGTTTTAAACTTAAATGTATTTGCAAATAAAGAGTTATTAGATATCTTAGCAACTATTAAAACAAATACTGTAGTTGGTATCTCATCAGGTGCTTCTAAAAATGGTTCTAAGGGTTGGGCTTCTTACTCTTTATCAAAGTCATCTTTAAATATGTTATTAAATCTTTATTCAAAAGAGATGTTAAATACAAAATTACTTTCAATTGCTCCAGGAGTTATAGAAACACCAATGACAGATTATATTAGATTTGATATTGATGATGAAGTATTCACTTCAGCAAAAACTTTAAAAAATGGAGAAATCCAAAAACCTGAAGTTGCAGCTAAAAGATTATTTGATACTTTAAAAAGAAAAAATGAATTTGAAAGTGGAAGTTTTCTAGATGTAAGAAAGATATAAAATTACTTAATTATATACTTCGCTTAAACTACAGATAAGCTTTATATAATGGGTATTTTGGTATTTTATAATTTTAAAAAACACCATACAATTAGTTATAAGGCTTCTAATGAACAATAAGACATTTAAAAATTATATTTTCTCTAGTAAAATTATTTTAGTATCAATAATTTTTTTAATATGTTTCTTTTTTAGTACATATTTACATACATCATTAACCAAAAAAGAGTCAATTAAACACTCTACAACAATCTCCAATCAAATTTTTTCATCTATGTATCAAATTATGAGAAAGGGTTGGAGTAGAGAAGATTTAAAAATGTTCTCTAACTCATTAGAGGAAAATTTTGCAGGTACTAATTATGAAATTAATATTTATAGAGCAGATATTGTAAAAGAGCTTTTTGGAGATATTAAAGAGAAACCAAAAGATAGTACTTTGGTTAGTATTTTAAATGGTGATATTAAAGAGTATAAATCTTTTGAAGATAATGTAACTAGAAATATCATGCCTCTTGTAGCTTCTAATGAATGCCTAATGTGTCATGCAAATGCAAAAGTAGGAGATGTATTAGGTGCCGTTGAAGTAAAACAAGATTTAAATACTATCTTTTCTGAATCTAAATCTCAATTTATCATTTTCTTCTTAATTATTATTCCTATTTTCTTTATTTCTGCATTTATTTCATCAAGATATACCAGCAAAAAAATTACAAAAAACCTTGATTTATTTAAAGAAAAAGTAGAAGGAATCAACTCTGTAGATGACTTTAAACAATTTGACTCTAAAAACATAGACCTTTATTTTAAAGAGTTTAATGAGATTACTAAAAATGTAGATACTATGGCTGAAAAACTTAAAAATGTAGCTGTAGATAAAGAGTTATTAGAATTTGAGATTAAACTTCTTGACAAATTTATTATCACTTCAGATGTGGTAAAAGATTGGAGAGAATATATTAGTGATTTACTTTTAGAAATCAACAAAATTATGGAAACATATACTTTAATGACTATGTTTAGAGTAGATGATGACCAATTTGAAGTTGATATTTTCTGGTTAGGAGTTCCAAGAGAAGAAGTAAAAATAGTATTTGAAGAATATACAAATAATTTAATTAAAAGTTCTGAATATTTTAAAGGTATGTCAGATTTTAATATCAAACATATTATTGCAAATAGAGATAGAAAACTTGATAATTTAAAAAAAGAAGATATAGAATATAGATCTAAATCTTTATTCTTAGATACTCCAAAAATTGGTGGTATTGTAGGAATTGGACTTCAATCTGTTTTATCAACTGACCCAATTAGATATATAGTAGTTGATTCTATTTTAACAACTATGGCAAACCTTGTTGGTTCAGTAAAAGCTATTAATAAATATACTCAAGATTTAGAGTACTACGCAGCAAGAGACCCATTAACTGATTTATTTAATCAAAGAGTATTTAATGATATGATGATTTACGAAATCAAAAGAGCTAAAAAACATGATTACTCTTTTTCTCTTATGATTATTGATTGTGATAACTTTAAACCTATAAATGATAACTTTGGACATGCTTTTGGGGATAAATTCTTACAAACAATTGCTGATATCTTAGAAGAAGAAAAAAGAGATGAAGATATCGTTGCAAGATATGGTGGTGATGAATTTACTATTATTTTACCAGAATGTGATGCAAACTCTGCATATGCTGTGGCAAAAAGAATATCAGAAAGAATTGAACAAGAAAAACTTTTAGCTCCAGATGATACTTATGTTGGTATTACTATATCTATTGGTATTTCTGTTTATCCTGATCATACTACTTCACAAAAAGAGATGTTTATAATTGCAGACCATATGATGTACGAAGCAAAAGATGAAGGTAAAAACTCTATTAAGCTTCCAACAAAAGATAATGTATCTGAAATATTAAAGTTAAACCAAGAAAAATCAGCACTTCTTATTTCTGCTATTGAAAATAATGAAATATTCCCATTCTTCCAACCTATTAGACCAGGATTGAAAAATGATAATAATCTTGTAATCCATGAGCTTCTTATGAGAATTAAACATAGTGATAAAATATTCTCTGCCTTTGAGTTTATAGAGATTGCAGAAGCTAGAGGTTTAATCAATAAAATGGACTTAATGGTTATTGAAAAAGCCTTTGGGAAAATACAAGAAACAAACTATGAAGGTCTTTTATTTATAAACCTTTCTCCTAAATCCTTAATAGTAAATGATTTTATAAATCAAATTAATGTTCTAGTAAAAAAATATAATATTAATAAAGAAAAAATAGTATTTGAAATTACAGAAAGAGAGACAGTTAAAAACTTCTCTTTACTTGAAAAATTTGTACACAATCTAAAACTTGAAGGTTTCAAATTTGCTATTGATGACTTTGGTTCTGGTTTCTCATCATTCCACTATATTAAGAAGTTCCCTATTGATTACTTAAAAATTGATGGTGACTTTATTATAAATATAAATAAAGATGAAAAAGATAAGGCCTTTGTTAATTCAATAGTTACTTTAGCAAAAGAGTTAAATGTACAGACAATTGCAGAGTTTGTAGAAAATCAAGAAATAGTTGAAACTTTAAATGAATTAGATATAGATTACTTCCAAGGATACCATATAGGTAAACCTTCTGAAGAGTTTATTTCTCTTAAATAAAAGGAAGCACTTTAAACAAGTGCTTCTCCTAACATACCAATAATAAATCCTAAATTTACTCCAAAAGCTATAAACCTACTGTTTTTTAACTTCATTGATGGTGCTATATCTTGGAAAATAAGATATAAAATTCCACCTGCTGCAAAAAGCATTAAAGAAGAAGTAAGTTCTGTATTATCTTTTAAAAGATAAAAACCTATCAACGAAAATATTACACCAATGAAACTAAGAAAAAATAGCATTGTTAAAGCTTTTACTTTTGTAAAAGCAGAAGAACGCAATTCAATATATGAAGTAAAAGCTTCAGGTAAATTTTGGCAGGCAATAAAAATAGCTAATAAAACACCTGTTTGATAGTCATACATAAATACTGCACCTAAAGCAATAGATTCAGGGATAAAATCTAAAAGCATAGATAAAAATTGTGGTATAGAAGCAGAGTTTTTGTGTATAAACTCATCTAAAAAATAAAAAACAACAGCACCTAGTAAAAAGATTAAAACACTAGAGCTTACTGATAAGTTATCCATTCCCTCTGGAATTAATACAAAAGCAACTGCAGCAAGCATTATTCCTGTTGCAAAGGCTGTCAAAAAATGAATTATTTCAATTTTAATTTCTCTATTTAAAACAGTTTTCTCAAAAAAGTAAGATAATAAGCCACCAACAAATACTGTAGAACCTGCAAGAAATGCAAAGATAATTATTTTATAAGGCATAAAGACTCCATAGATATAAAAAAAGATTATATCATAGAGTCTGTTTATAATTTATTTAGCTAGTGTTTTTGTTTTTTTTGAATTGATTTGATATTTATTAACATTGCAATTGATACAAATAATGCAATGATAAAGAAACCTGCGAAAACATAAAGTGTTTGAGAATAACTTCCTGTCATATCTTTTACAATAGAGATAATAAGTGGTCCTACTAATCCAGCAGCAGCCCACGCTGTTAAGATATAACCATGTATAGCTCCAAGTTCTTTTGTTCCAAAAATATCTCCAATATATGCTGGAATTGAAGCAAAACCACCACCATAACAAGTCATAATAAAGTATAAGATTACTTGGAAAATTACAATTTCTGTAATTGATGGTAATACATAAAATGCTATTGCTTGCGTTAAAAAGAAGATAATATATACAACTGGTCTTGTTAAATAATCACTTAATGAAGCCCAGAAGATTCTTCCTGCACCATTAAAAATTCCCATTAATCCAACAGCTGCCGCTGCTGCTATTGCAGAAATACCTACTACTTCTTGTAAAAGTGGTGAAGCAACACCAATAATTGCAATTCCACAAGTTACATTAATAAATAGCATTACCCAAAGTCCATAAAATCTTGGTGTTTTAACAGCTTCACTTAATCCTAATGTTTGTAAATCTTTTTTTAATTTCTTTTTACCCTCTTTTAGTTTATTTTTAAACTTTTTAGGTAAATAATCTTCTTCTGGTTTTTCTAGATATAATGCTGATGAAAACATAACAACAAAGTATGCAGCACCTAAAATAAAAAATGTTGAAGCAATTCCTACTTTTGCAATTAAAATTTCTATCGTTGGACCCCAAACTGCTGAAGCGAAACCAAAGCCCATAATTGCAAGTCCCGTTGCCATACCTCTTTTATCAGGAAACCATTTTACAAGTGTTGAAACAGGTGCAATATACCCTATTCCTAAACCACAACCACCTAATACTCCATAAAAGAAATATAATAAAGCTTTAGATTCCATTAAAATTGCTAATCCAGAACCAGCTGTTCCTAGTGCAAATAAAGCTGCAGAAATTATTGCAGAAACTCTAGGTCCATTTTTTTCAACAAATTTACCCATTAGTGCTGCACTTAAACCTAAAAAGAAAATAGCAATACTAAATGCTATTGTTACATCTGTCAAAGTCCAGTTCATTTGTGTTTGAATTGGGTTTACATACACACTCCATGCATATACAGACCCAATACAAATATGAACACCAACTGCTGCTAAAGCCATTAGCCAACGATTTTTTTCAACCATCCTATTTCCTTAAACTAAAATGAAGATGATTTTATCTTTATTTTTATTAAAGAAGATAAAAAGTTGATTAAATAGAAACTAAGCTTTAGCTTAGTTTCTATTAGTGACAAGCAGCTGTAAAAACAACATCAGTAGAAGAA
>JABXII010000015.1 GCA_013373175.1 Campylobacteraceae bacterium
AAGCTGTAAAAGAGTATTGAAAATAGTTTTTAAATTATAACCAATTGCATTGTTTAAAATAGTAGAACCATCTAAAGGAACATTGTTTAAATCACATCCATAATCTTTTAGTACTGCTAATATTTTTGATTTGTTTTCTTCGAAATTCTCTTCATCATCGTAACTGTAATTTTTATAATTAAAATCGTGTGGAATTATAACAGTAGCAGCATTGCTATTTGCACTATTTTTATTATTAGGATTAGCACCATTTTCTAAAAGTTTGACAACAACTTCAAAACAACCATATTTACAAGCACTCATAAGTGGTGTTAATTGTTCTGAATCAAATTGTTCTTTATTTACACCTGCTTTTAATAAAACCTCTACAGTTTGTGCTCTTTTATATTTGTCTAAATAAGTATAGTTTGAAATAGCTTTATGAATAGCAGGTGAATTGTCAAAGCCACCAATTACATGTGCATCACTTCCTAAATCAATTACATATTCGATACATTTTGCTAAACATCTAGATGCTGCTTTTAAAAGTAAATTATCACCTTGTGCATTTTTATGTTCTAAATCAAAATCACATTTTGTTCTAAAATACTTAAGATGTTCAAGTAATGATTCATCACTTAATTTAACTGCTCCTAAAGATGATAAAACTAAAGATTCATTTCTTCCTGATCTTAATTCATTTAAATCAATTTTCCCTTTATCAATTAGTAAATCAAGTAACTGTTTATCAATGTTTTCTTTCAGTGCATATAATAAAGCATGTTCTTCATTTATTGCTGCATGACCAAGGTTTGTTTTTGTAAGAGGAATATTTGCATCAGCACCTTTTTCTAAAAGGTATTCAATAATTTCTACAACTTTATCTCTTTTTATATTTTTTAAACAAGAAATAACTGATATTAATGTTGTCTGTTTTGTCGTAACTTTCTCTTTTGATGAAGCATTATTTCGTGTGAAATAATATAATCTATTTATATCTGGGTCTTTATCTATTATCTTTTTTATAAAATCAATTGAAAAATTATGTGATAAAGCCATTTCTATTAAAGACCTATGCTCTGTGTATGTTTTCATATTTGGATATTTATTTAACAAATACTCTGCAAGCTCATGTCTTTCCCAGTTTATTGCCATATCTAAAGGTTGTGCACTAAAATAATATTTTTCAAAGTCAATAGTTACTTTATAATAAAAATCACTTGTATAAGAAGGATTTTTTTCTATCATTAGTTTGCATAAGTTATCATTTGCTTTTTTAGCAAACATATAACTGATTTGATCTTCTAAAATTACATCATCTACATTTTTTAAAATATACTCTAATAAGGCATGATTATTTTGATCATCTAACAAAATATCCACAATAGAACTATTTTGTGCAGTATCAGTATTAATTCCTACTACTTTTTGATTTATATCCAATCCTAATTTTAATAAATGTTTTAACATCTTGATTTTTTTATCAATGGTATCTAGGTATAAGAAACTCACAAGTGCATTTATAACACCTTCACCTTCTGCATTTATCTCATTTATGTCTATGCCTCTTTTTGATACTAAGTGTTCTACTAATTTAGTATTATTATAAAGAACAGGAAAAACTAACATTGAATTATTATTTAAATTAAAAACTGCACCATTATCCAAGAAAAAATCAATCAATGAAAAATCGCTCAAAGATAGAGTATAATTTTTACAAAAATATTGTAAAGAGGTTAGTTTTTCATTATCACTATTTAGTTCATCAATAAGGCAACCTTTTTCTAAAGCAATTTTACACAGATTAATTTTTCCTAAAAAGTTAATCAAAGCATTACTAGTAATAAGATGCAAAATTTGTATATTTTTTAAATCATCAAGTTTGTGTAAAAGTTCCATGAAATCATCATAAGATAAAAAGGAAGAGAAATATTTTATATCGCTAAGTGCTTGTTTTTTTACTAAAAAAGGGGATACTTTTTCTATTTCATCTACTGTTGTAAAAAGATTTGTAAAATCTTCATGAATAGTTTTTATTGAAGCCCCACACTCTAAAAAGAACTCAACAAGTCTTTTATTTTTTAAATCAAATGCTACTTGTATTAAAAATTGGTTATTTTGGTTTAATTCATTTATATCAAATTTATCATTTTTTATAAGATAGTTAAATATATTTATTTTTAGATTATCTGAAAGTTTAATCTCTTGCAATATTTGATGGGCTATAGATGGATTAGGAAATTTATATTCTAAAATATTTTCATCAATTAATAATTTAAATATTTCTATATCTTGTTGATTTCTTATTGCCGTTTCAAATGGTGTAAATCCATATGGATATTCAATGCAAAAGCATTTATTTTTAATGATAGTTTCTATAACAGAAGTTTGTGTTTTATTACTTAATGCATAAGATAAAATACTTACTCCTTCAAGGTTAGAAGGAAATTCTAAATTTTGTGTTGCTAAGTATTGTAAAAATTTGTAGTTGTTATTATCAATTGCTAAAATCAAATATTCTTCAATATTTTCTTGTAAATTTATATTATTATGATTTATATATTTAATAATTTTATCTATATTATTTTTTTGTATTAAAGTATCAAAATCTTCAGTTTTTGATTTAAATAAGTTTTTAAAAATCATTATAATCCTTTATTATTGGAAAATTTGCAGATTGTATCTAAAATAATAATAAAATACAAAAAATAATTTTTATCATTTTTATAGCAAGTAAGAATTTTATGTATAAATTTTAAACCTATTTGAGTAAAATAATAAAAAAACTGGATATGTGATGCTTAAAAAAATAACTACACTTTTCCCTATATGGGCAATTGTTTTTTCAATAATTGCATACTTACAGCCTAGTATAGTGGTTGACTTTAAATCTTGGATTATTCCTTTACTTATCTTGATAATGTTTTGTATGGGAATTACTTTAAAAGTAGATGATTTTAAAAGGGTTTTGAAAAAACCTAAAATCATAGCTTTAACTGTATCTTTGCAATTTTTGATTATGCCTCTTGCTGCTTTTGTTATTTCAAAACTTTTTAGTCTTTCAGATGAACTACTTGTTGGAATGGTTTTAGTTGGTGCTGTTTCAGGTGGAACTGCTTCAAATGTAATTGCATATTTAGCAAAAGCTGATGTTGCTTTATCTATTACTATGACTATTGTTTCAACACTTTTATCAATACTTATTACACCATATTTAACGCTACTTTATGTAGGACAAACTGTTCCTGTACCTGCTTTTAGTATGTTATTGAGTATTTTAAAAATTGTATTTGTTCCTGTTGTAGTTGGTATTATCTTAAATCATTTTTTCCATAAGTATATAGAAAAAAGACATGATTTATTTGCTTTTCTTTCTATAGTTTCTATTGTGTTTATTATTGGAATTATAATAGGATTAAATCAAAGCAAGATAGCAACTATTGCTTTACCTTTAATGCTTGCAATTATGTTTCATAATTTTGCTGGGCTTTTATCAGGATATTATATTTCAAAGTTATTTGGGTATAGCAAGAAAGAGTGTAAAACAGTAGCTATTGAAGTTGGTATGCAAAACTCAGGCTTAGCAGTTGTATTATCAATGAAGTATTTTACTGCTTTAAGTGCATTACCAGGGGCTATTTTTAGTATTTGGCATAATATCTCAGGTTCAATTATTGCTGGATACTGGTCAAAAGAAGATGAACACTAAAGCTTATAAAAGCTCTAGTGTTTCAGCTAATTTACTTGCAATTTTTTTGTAGTTTCTTATCTCTAAAAGTCTAGTTTGACCTTTTTTACCAATTTCTATAATCTCTTCTTTTGATAAATCAATTATCTCTTCAAGTCTAGTTTTTATTGAATATTTATCAAATTTACAAAACCAAGCATCATAATCATCTGTAAATAAAGTATAGTTATTGGCATTATTTGTCATAAGACAAGGAATTGCAGTAGAATAATAATCCATAATCTTAATTGGAGTAGAAGTACTAAATAGTGGAATATCAGGTAAAACACAAATTCCAACATCTGCTTCAGATATATACTTTAATAACTGTTCTTTTGTCTTTGTATTTACAATCTTTATTTTATTTTCTAGTGTAGGAAAAGAGTCTATAATAGCTTTTGCATTTTCAGGGTTTTTTGTAGAAATAGTTAGTTTCCATGAAGAACTTTTTACACTATCAAAGGCATTAATAACTGTCTCAAAATCTCTTAATTTATCAATTGTACCTGCATAGAAAAATCTTTTTTCATTTGATTGGTGCTGTTTGTTTTCTTTTAGTTCATCAGGGTCTACACAAGGAGGGCAAACAAAAGTTTTTATTTTAACTGCTTCATAATATTCCTCTTTCATCAAATTAGATGAAGGCAAGAAAATATCACATTGGTTTATATATTTTGTTTCTGAGAAACTATTGATTGTAGTATTTAAATATTTTAAAAAGCTAGATTTATTGTTTGCTTTATTTACTTCCATTTTTTCTATCTCTTTTGGAAAGGAGAGTCTATATCCAACTTTATAGTTATAGGTTTTACTCTCTTGCAAAACAGCTTTTAAAATATCTGCATTATTTCTAACTATAATATAGTCATAAATACTAGGGTTGATTTCTGCTTTTTTTAATAAATTCAAGATTTTTGTTGCTTCTTGCTTAGGTAAAACAAAACGCCTGTCATCTTTTTTTTCTAGTTCAGTTTTAAATTCACTGAAGTAAACTATATCCGTATGGATATAATTATGTAAATGTTTTTCAAACAAAGGGCCTATAAAACTGTGGTCAGTATATTCATCTTGGTCTGTAATATAAAGAAGCCTATTCATAACTACTCCTTGCTAAAAAATTGTTTTATAATATCATAGATGAATAGCATTAAAAAAGCATTAATATTATTTTTATAAATGATTAATTTATGGTGTTTTAAAGGAATGAATAAAAAGGATAACAAAGCTTGAAAAAACAGTAAGTTGTACGATAATTATACATTAATTTTTATTTAATTGGTATTATTATAATATAATAGATTGAATCTAAAAAAAGAGAGAGAATGGGTAATAGTAGTAACATTATTAGTATGAATAAAATTAATAAATTTTTTGACGACTTTCATGTTTTAAAAAATATTAATTTCTATGTAAAAAGAGGTGAAATTGTTGTTGTTTGTGGACCATCTGGTTCTGGTAAATCAACACTAATTAGATGTATCAATGGCTTAGAAGATATTGATGATGGTGAAATCATAGTTGATAATATCGATATTCATAAAAGTAAAAAAAACCTACAAGAGATTAGAGGTGAAGTTGGAATGGTTTTTCAACACTTTAATCTATTCCCTCATTTAACTATTTTAGAAAATATTACACTAGCACCATCTTTAGTAAAAAACGTAAATAAAGATGCTGCAAAAAAGATTGCTTTAGAACTACTAGATAAAGTGAAATTAGGAGATAAAGCTAATTCATATCCTGCTGATTTAAGTGGTGGGCAAAAGCAAAGAGTTGCCATTGCAAGAAGCTTAGCAATGAAACCAAAAGTTATACTTTTTGATGAACCTACATCAGCTCTTGACCCAGAAACAATTGGTGATGTACTTGCGGTTATGAAAGATTTAGCAAAAGAGAATTTTACTTTAGTTTGTGTTACTCATGAAATGGGTTTCGCAAAAGAAGTAGGAGATAGAATAGTATTTATGGACCATGGAGTTATTGTAGAAGAAAATACTCCTGAAGAATTTTTTGATAACCCTAGAAGTGATAGGGCAAAGAAATTCTTAAAAGAGATATTAACACATTAATAAGGAGAAAGAGTGAAAAAATTAGTATTAGCTTTAATGGTATTTGCAACTATGAACTTACTTGCAGATGACATTAATCTTTGGAAGAAATCTACGTTAAATGAGATCGTTAAAAGAGGTGAGTTAAGAGCGTGTTTAGACCCAGGATATATGCCTTTTGAAATGAAAGATAAAAGAGGTAGAATCATTGGTTATGATATTGACTATGGTAAAAAAATGGCAAAAGAAATGGGTGTAAAGTTTACTCCTGTTGCAACTTCATTTGATGGGATTATTGCATCACTTTTAACTGGTAAATGTGATATTATTATGTCAGCTATGACTATTACTCAACAAAGAAATTTAAAAATTAATTTTGCTAACCCATACACTGTACTTGGGCAAACAGTTTTAATTTCTAAAGAATTAGAAGGTAAAGTTACTGAAGCAAATCAATTAGACAAAAAGGGTTATACAATTGTTACAAAACTAGGTGTAACAGGAGAAATTGTTGCTAAAAAATTCTTCAAAAATGCAAAAATTGTTACTTTTGAAACTGAACCAGACGCACTTTCAGAAGTATTAAATGGAAAAGCAGATGCATTTATTTATGACAAACCATATAATATTTTGTTTATGACTGATAAAGGTAAAGGGAAATTAGTACATTTAGATACACCATTAACATATGAACCATTAGGATGGGCTATTAGAAAAGGTGATCCAGATTTCCTTAACTGGTTAAACAACTTCTTAAGACAAACAAAAGAAGATAAACTAGTTGATTTCCATGGAAAATTAGATAAAAAATGGTTACAAGATACAGATTGGTTAAAAAGAGTTCAATAATATATGAGTAAAAAACACGAATCTTGGGCACAAAACAAAAAGCTAGGGCACTTTATTGCTCTAGCTTTTTATATTGCAGTTGGGTATTTCTTTTATCTAGCCGCAACAAATATGAATTATGTATGGAAATGGAACTCTATTCCTAAATATTTTGTTTATGAAAAAGTTGTAAATGTTGAAGCTCCTATAGATGGAAAACTAGTATTAAAAGATGGAAAATACTTTATAGAAGGAACTGAAACTGTTCAGTTAGAAAATTTAGATAGTAGTTTTTCATTAGAGTATAAAATAGGAGAATATGCATATCAGTTTGATATAATTGCTTCAAAATCTAATACCAAGTTAGGGCCAATATTACAAGGACTTTGGGTTACATTAAAAGTATCCTTTTTTGCAGCAATTCTTACTTTTATAGTGGGTATTATAGTTGCACTTATGAAGCTATCTAGTTATCAGTTCTTAAAAGATATTGCAACTGTGTATATTACACTTGTAAGAGGAACTCCTTTATTAGTGCAGATTTTCTTATTTTATTTTATAGTTGCAAATATTTTTGAGCTTGATAGATTTATTGCTGGGGTATTAGCACTTGGAATATTCTTTGGTGCTTATATGGCAGAAATTTTAAGAGGTGCTATTCAATCTATTGATAAAGGGCAACTTGAAGCAGCTAGCTCACTTGGTATTTCAAAAACTCAAGCTATGAGATATATTATTTTACCTCAAGCGTTTAAAAGAGCTTTACCAACATTAATTGGAGAGATGATTGCTTTAGTTAAAGACTCTTCTTTAGTTTCAGTTATTGCAATTACTGATTTAACTAAAGTAGGTAAAGAGATTGTATCTAATACTTTCTCACCCTTTGAAACGTGGATTATAGTTGCTTTAGTTTATTTATGTATCACTTCTTTATTAAGTTTTATTGGACATAAAATAGAAAAAAGAATGGCTTTAAAAGGTGGGATGAGTTAAATTGGAAGTATTATCTAGTTTTATCCAACAAACTATTACTATTTTTGCAATTATGGACCCAATAGGGATTAGTGCATTAGCCTTATCTTTATTGAGTTCTAATATAACAAAAAACCAAATATCTACTATTGCAAGAAAATCTACATTAACAATTATTGTTGCTTTTTTTGTAGTTCTTATAACAGGTGATGGTATTTTAAGAGTTTTTGGAATTGGTGAAAACTCACTTAAAGTTATGGGTGGAATTATTCTTCTTATGATGGCAATTTCTATGGTAAATGGGAGTGCAAAAGAGGGTAAAAAAGATGATGACAAAAGTGATGAAGAACTTTCTGTTATACCTATAGGTATTCCTATAGCATTTGGTGCTGGATTATTTACTACTATAGTTATTTTTAAACATGATGCAGAAACTATTACTGATTTAGTAACACTTACTTTCGCCTTTTGTATAAATGCACTTTTATTTTATTTAATATTAAAAAACTCTATTTATATCAAAAAACTTATTGGTGCTACAGGACAAAATGTAGTAACAAAACTTATGGGATTGATAGTTGGAGCAATCGCAGTACAGTTTATAATCTCAGGGATAGTTAGCTTAACAAAAGTATATCTATGATTTTAGACGTCTTCTTAAAAGGGTTTCTTGTAACAATCTCTTTGATTGTTGCAATTGGAGCTCAAAATGCATATATATTAAAACTTGGACTTTTAAAACAACATGTTGGAAAAGCTGTACTTTTTTGTATTCTTTCTGATATTTTACTTATTTCATTGGGTGTTTTTGGTTTAGGTTTTTTTATAAAAGACAATCAATTTTTAATAAACTCAATTGCAATTTTTGGAATTGTATTTTTATGTTTTTATGCACTTTTATCTTTTAAATCAGCACTTAAAAATGAGAGTTTAAAAATAGATGATGAAGTAAAAACAAATCCAATAAAAAAAGTACTAGCTTTACTTTTTGTTTTTACATATTTAAATCCACATGCATATCTTGATACTATTTTATTAATTGGTGGAATTGGCGCAAATATAGAAGATGATCTAAAACTGTTTTTCTTATTTGGTAGTTTGTGCGCTTCATCTTTATGGTTTATAACTTTAGGTTTTTCAGCAAGGTTTTTAATTCCCTTATTTAGAAAACCAATTACATGGAAAATACTTGATATTTCAATTGGATTAGTTATGTTGATTATTGCATATTCGCTTATTGAAATAATCAAATAGAATATATTTTAAGTTTAGATTAATAAAAGTAACTAGAATTATTTTATATAATTAAACCTTGCCTAAAAAATTATAATTTAGTTAAGTTAATAAAAAATGTCACTCTTATGATTAATATTGTAAGGTTTACAAATATCATACACAAGCGAGTTTTGATTATGAATGTAACAGTCGCCTTTCTAGAAACATCTGAAGAATTAGAAAAATACAATTTTTCAAATAGTAGTAAATACTTAATTTTATGTACTCAAAATAGTAAAATCGATTTAAATATCTTAAATAGTTTTGAAGTGGAGTACTATGGTGCTATCTTCCCAAAGCTAATATTCAAAAATAAAATAATTGAAGATGGATATTTAATATGTAAACTAAATGGTGATGTTCATATTGAGTTTATTGAAGATATGGGGAAATATCAGTTTACTAGTTCTCCACTAGGAAACTATAATACTTTGATTACAATAATTGATGGCTTATCTGATTATAATACTTCTTTCTTAGAAAATATGTTTGAACATACACAAATAAACTCTACTATCATTGGAGGTGGAGCAGGAAATCTAAAAAAGGATAAAAAATATCTTTTTAATAGTGAAGGATTTTATGAAAACTCTTCTATAATAGTAATGATAGATAATAATATTGATATAGGTATAAGTGAAGGTTGGCAAGTTTTAGATGGACCATTTGTTGTTACTTCATCTGAAGGGAAACTTCTTAAAGAGTTAGATTATAAAAGTGCTTTCGAATTGTATAAAACTGCAATAGAAAAAGACCTTGGGACAAAGGTTGAAGTAGAGAATTTTTATACTCTGATGAAAGATTATCCTTTAGGAATACTAAAAAATGATGAGAAATACATTTTAAGAGACCCTATATCGTTTCAAAAAGAGGCTTTACATTTAGCTGGTGATATTGAAAACAATAGTGTTATAAATATTCTAAAGGCAAAAGAGAGTGACCTTTTAGAGTCTACCGCTAATACAAGAAGTAAAGTTTTACAAAGTGGTGCAAAACACTTAATGATATTTGAGTGTGTATCAAGACTTGAATATTTAACAGTTAATAGTTATTCTAAACAGTTAAGAGAACTAAATAAGTGTGAAACAATAAAAAGTGTTTTTGGAGTGGTTAGTATTGGAGAAATAGCTAACTCAGGAGAAAAGTATATAGACTTGCTAAATAAGAGTTGTGTAATAGGTGGAATATGTCATTAACAAAACTTTCTGCTTCTTATAAGTGTGTAAATTCTATAGGAAACAGTTTAAATTTACAAAAAATGATGGAAGAGTTTTTAAGAACTTTTATTAAAGAAACAGGAGCTATTAGTGGTTCGTTTTTTGTTAATAGAAATAAAAATTCATGTGAAGAAGTAGCTTCTTTAGGAAAGAAAAATCTTTTTAATATTGAAACAATAGAAAAAAAGTTAGAAGATAAAACTCTTATTTTAGAAGAAGTAGATAAAAAATTAAAACTATTAGCATACAAAATAAAAAAAGGTTGCTTGATTTTTCATTATTCTAGCGAGAATGATTTCAATTTTATAACTTCTATTTTAGAGAGTTTAAAAAACAAAATAGAAATCAATGTAGACTCATGCTTAAATGTAGAAAACCTAAAAGAACAAATAGAAGAAGCTACAAAAGAGAATTTAGAAAAAGAAAAACAACTATTTGAACAACTAAAAATGTCTCAAATGGGTGAACTAATAGGTAATATAGCTCACCAATGGAGACAACCTTTAAATATTATCTCCACAGCAACAAGTGGTATGCAAATAAAACAAGAACTAGATATTCTTACAAATGAAGACTTTAAAGAGTACACAAAAAGTATTTTAGAAAATTCAAGTTACTTGTCTGGAACAATTGATGAGTTTAGAGACTATATAAAAGATAGTAACAAAGAAAAAGAGATAATCATCCAAGATAGATTAAAAATGGCAACGGAGATGTTAAGAGCATCTTTTAGTTTAGAAAATATCAATATAGTAGAAGAGTATGTAGAAGAAGAGAAACTTCATTTTAAACTTGTACTAGGGGATTTATTACAAGTTCTGATTACTATATTTAATAATGCAAAAGAAGCATTAATGGAAAAAGATAATATAGAACAAAAATGGATAAAGTATAGTTTGAAAAAAACAGAATATCTTATCAAAATAACAATAGAAGACAATGCAGGGGGAGTAGAAGAAAAGATAAAAGATAAGATTTTTAATCCATACTTTACTACAAAGCACCAAGCAAGGGGAACAGGAATTGGTCTTTACTCTGCATATGGTATAATTGTTAATAAATTAGATGGAAAACTATATGTAAAAAATACCGAACATGGGGCAAAGTTTTACATAGAGTTACCATTAAATGTAAATTATATTATATAAAGGTACTGATATCTTACAAAATTCTGTAGAGACAATTGGCTACTTCAAAGCCATCTTAGATCCATATAATGGAATAACAATTAATAAAGAAAATCTTCCTGATACTAAAGAAGAGTTTGAATTAAATCTAGAACTTTTAATAGATACACTTAAAACAAGAAGAAATCTTATTTGGATATATATTGATATAAAAAAATCAGAATTTATTCCAATAGCTACACAAAGAGGTTTTTTCTTTCACTCTTGTGATGAAGATTATATTTTAGTAGTAAAGAGACTAAAAGAAAATGCAATAGTTCCAACCCCTGCAAATCATACTTTAGGTGTCGGTGCAGTTGTAATAAATGAAAACAATGAATTACTTGTAATAAAAGAAAAAGTATCAATAGCTGGTTATAAACTTCCAGGTGGTCATATAGACAATGCCGAAATGATTTCAACTGCCCTTGCAAGAGAAGTGTATGAAGAAACAGGAGTTAGAGTAGAGTTTGAATCTGTGATTTCTTTAGGGCATTTTTATCCCCATCAATTTCATAAATCTAATCTTTATGTATTGTGTTTAGCTAAACCTCTTACTTATGAAATAAATATTTATGATACGGATGAGGTAATAGATGCAAAATGGGTAGATGTAGATGAGTATTTAAAAGATGAGAATGTATTAACTTATTCAAAAGCAATAGTAAGTGCAGCATTGAGAACTAAAGGTTTTAAAATAGATAATAAATCACTTAGTCATATAAAAAAAGAAATGGAATTATTCTTCCCTTTAGAAAATTAAAGTATAATCCCAAAAAAATAAATTATTATAAAGGAAATAAAAAATGAAAGAAATTATCTCAACACCAAATGCACCTTCAGCAATCGGACCATATAATCAAGGAACATCATTTGGTGATTTAGTATTTATATCAGGACAAATCCCATTAATCGCAGAAACTATGGAATTAGTTGAAGGTGGAATTCAAGAGCAAACTAAACAAGTAATGGAAAACTTAAAGGCAGTATTAGATGAAGCAAACTCATCTTTTGATAATGTACTTAAAACAACTTGTTATTTATCAGACATGGATAACTTTGTAGCTTTCAATGAAGTGTATGCACAATACTTTAAGGCTGAAACAGCACCTGCAAGAGCTACAGTTGCAGTTAAAACTTTACCGAAAAATGTATTAGTTGAGGTAGATGTAATAGCTCATAAAAACTAGGAGATTTTCTTCTAGTTTATTGTTTCTAATTCATAAATTAAATGATCAATTTGATCTAGATAATGTGCGAGAGTACTATCCGAGTATTTTTCATTTTTTAATAAAATTGAGTTAATATATTCTAAATATAGGTGTTCAATGATAATTAATCTTGATCTAATTACATGTAAAGAATCAATTTTTCCAGTACTTCTTAATTCTAGTATATTAGAATAGAGAGTTATGAATTTAGAGCTTTGACTTTTAAAAAACATTATATTTTTAGAAGTATCTGAATATTTTAATAAAGTTTCTATTTTTATAATGTTTTCAATAAAACTATTTTTCAATTCTTCAAATAATAAATTATTTTTTAATGAACTATCTTTTTCATGATTAAGTGAATATACTATATTCTCTCCAAATGAAAAATTATGAAGTTTAGATAATGTATTGCTTAGACTATTTATTGATGCATATTTTAATGGAAAAATGATTTCCAATTCTTTTTTTTCAAAAGTATTTTTATTGTTTTCAATAGTTAGAAAATAACTAGATAAAGCAACTATTATCCCACTTAGTGAACTGCCTAATATAATTAAAAGTTTATCTGAGAATGAGTTCTTTATATTTACGGTAATCTGTTCATTTTTATCCATTAACTTCCTTTATTTTAAACTCAAACTTACTCTTTGTTTCTCTAAATCAACACTTAAAACTTTTACTTTTTCTAGATTTTGATTGATACTTAAAACTTCACTTGGGTGAGAGATTCTTTTATTACTTATTTGTGAGATATGAAGTAGGGCATCATTTTTTAGTCCAACATCAACAAATGCTCCAAAATCAGTTATGTTTCTAACTATTCCAGATAAAACAAAACCTTCTTTTAAATCCTCTATTGAAGCTACATCTTGGGCAAATTTTACTTGATTGAAGTTTTCTCTGATATCAAACCCTGGTTTTTTAAGTTCTTCAATTATATCTTTTAATTTTAGTAAAGAAGAGCCAAGTTCATTTGCTATAGTTTGTACTTGTGACTCTTTGATATCTTTTATATTGTAATTTTTTTGAAGAGCTTTTGTTACTTCATAATCTTCTGGGTGAATAGCTGTATTATCTAAAATTGATTTACCATCTTTGATTCTTAGGAAACCAACTGCTTGCTCATAAGCTTTTGCACCAATACCTTTAACTTTTAGAAGTTCTTCTTTTGAAGTAAACTTTCCTATTTTTTCTCTGTGTTCTACAATATTTTGTGCTAACTTTTCAGTAATACCAGAAACAAAAGATAGTAGTTTATATGAAGCGGAGTTTATATCAACACCTACTTTATTTACTAAGTCAATTGTTGTATTTTCTAATTTTAGTGCTAACTCTTTTTGATTTACATCGTGTTGATATTGACCAATACCTAGTGATTTTGGGTCTATTTTTACTAAGGCTGCCATTGGGTCACGAAGTCTAGCCGCAATTGAAATAGCTCCTCTAATAGTTACATCAAGATTAGGATACTCTTTTTGTGCAATTTTAGAAGCAGAATAAACACTTGCACCTATTTCACTAACAATTGCATAGTTTACATCAAGGTTTTTTTCTTTGATTAAATTTGCTATAAAATCAGCACTTTCCCTTGAAGCTGTTCCATTTCCAATAGCTATTGCTGTGATATTATATTTTTCAATTAAAGAGCAAACTATTTTAGAAGAGTTTGCAAAATCTTCTTTTGGTTTTGTAGGATAAATCACAGTAGAATCAAGATATAAACCATCTTCATCTATAACTGCTAGTTTACAACCAGTTTTATATCCAGGGTCAAGCCCTAAAATAACTTGATTTACTAATGGTGCTGTCTGAAGTAACTCTTTTAAATTCTTACCAAAAAGTTCAATAGCTTCGCTACTTGCTTTTTCTTTTAAAGTTGTAAGAGCTTCTCTTTTTAAACTAGGAAGCAAAAGTCTTTTTAGTCCATCTTTATAGGCATCAAATACAATCTCTTTTGAACTATTTGCCCAAGAAGGGATTTTATATTTTTTAATATTTTCTAAAATATGCTTTTCATCAATATTTATTTTAATAGTTAATTGTTTTTCATTTACTGCTCTTAAAATTGCTAATGCTCTATGGGATTTAATATATTTTATTTTTTCTTCTTTTTCTAGAAAGTTTGAGTAAAGACCATCTTTTTGAAACTCTTTCCCTTCTTTTATCTCTATTGTTCCCCAGTTTGAGATTAGCTTTCTTATTATCTCTTTTGATTTAAAATCATCGGCATATCTTTGAGCAATAATATCTTTTGCTCCAGTTATAGCATCTTCAGTAGATGTAACTTCTTTATTTAAAAATTGTTTAGCTTTTTGTAAAACTTCTTCATTAGTATATTTTAGACTTTGAATAATATTTGCTAAAGGCTCTAAACCATTTTCAATAGCCTTACTAGTTCTTGAAGATTTTTTATCTTTAAAAGGAGTGTATATATCTTCTACTGCTTGTAAAGTTGTTGCTTCACTTAACTGCAATAAGACTTTGTCATTTAAGAAATTCTTCTCTTTTAAAATAGAGATTATCTCTTCTTTTCTTGCAAGTAGTTTTTGAGAGTAAGAGTAAACCTCCTCAAAAGCTCTTAAGTTTTCATCACTTGCATTATTTGTTAAATCTTTTCTGTATCTAGCAATAAATGGAATAGTACAACCTTCAGAAAGAAGGTTGATTATATTTTTTATAACAGAAGTAGGTAGTTGTGTTTTCTCTTTTAGTAACTCTAACAAATCTTTAGTCAAGAACTATTTCCTTAAAGTCACTTCTTGTTTCTTTTAGAGGCTTATTACTTTGAGCTCTAACCGTATATACAAAAGATATTTTTGCAGTATCTGTACTATTTTTACTTGCATGGTGAAGTGTTTTACAGTGGAATAATACAATATCTCCTTTTTCTAAATCTTGATGAACTTTTTTCTCTATGATTTTTTTGTTTTCTTCATTTTCATCTAAAAAGTTATCGTCTTCATCAAATGAACTTTTACCAAAATTTATTTTGTGAGTCCCTGGAATAAACTCTAAAAGACCATTTTCTAAAAATTCATCTCCAAGACTTAACCATACTGATACTAAATCATCATTTTCAAAGTGCCAATATCTTCTATCTTGATGCCAATAAGTTCTTGTACTTTCATGGGGAAGTTTTGTCATAATAGAGTTGTGGTGAGCTAATGTTAAAACAGGAGTGTCATTTAAAACTTGTTTTAACATAGGTCTAATTTCTTTATTTGTCATCCACTCTTGGAAAACTTCTTCTCTATCGTACACTTGTCTTAATCTTCTAACTGTAATCTTGTCTTCATCAAGACTCATATACTCTTGTTCTGTTTCTATTGGAGCTTGTTTTTTTGTAAGGTGTTCTTTTGCTTTTTCTAAAATTTTATCACATAATTGATGATTAGCAAAGTTTTTAATTATTATAAATCCCTCACGGTTAAACTGTTCTAATTGTTCTGTTGATAATTCCATTGTTAGCTTTCTTGTAAATTTTTTGTATTATACATTAAAATCTATTTCTATTTTATTATTCAATGTCACTTTTGATTTTATTATAAGTAAATATAATATTTATATTATAATTTTTTATTATGTATTAAGGGATTAAACTTTATACTTACTCACTCTAAGTTTAGAGAAAAATTATCTAGGAGAAATGATGAAAAAATTAGTTTTATTAGTAGGTATTTGTTTATCATTACTTGTAACAAACTCTTTTGCAAGTGATAAAAAAGGATTAAATGTTGTTTTAACTGCTGCTGATGCACAAACACAACAAATGGCAATGGTTTTATCTATGATGACTTTAAAACAAGGAAAACAAGTAAATATGACTCTTTGTTCAAGTGCAGGGGATTTAGCTGTAAAGGGAATGAAAAGTGAAGTTTTAAAGCCAATGAATAAAAGTCCAAAAATGATGATGAAAGCTATCATGAAAAAAGGTGCGAAAGTAGAAGTTTGTCCTTTATATTTACCAAATGCAGGGAAAGATGAATCTGTATTAATAAAAGGAATAACTGTTGCAAAACCACCAAAAGTTGCAGCACAACTTTTAAATGATGATTTTACAACATTAAGTTATTAATTTATGGGTGAACAGCCTTTAAGGCTTCACCTATAGATGTAATAGTTCTAACAGTAGTAACACCAGCTCTCTCTAAAGCTGCATATTTTTCATCTGCTGTTCCTTTACTTCCATCAATAATTGCTCCTGCATGTCCCATTCTTTTGCCCTTAGGAGCTGTAACTCCTGCAATATAAGAAACAACAGGTTTAGTAATATTTGATTTGATAAACTCAGCAGCAGCTTCTTCTTTTGCTCCACCAATTTCACCAATCATTACAATCGCTTTAGTATCTGGGTCATTTTCAAATCTTTGTAAGATATCAATAAAATCACTTCCAGGAACAGCATCCCCACCAATACCTACACAAGTACTTTGTCCAAAACCTGCATTTGTAGATTGGTTTACTGCTTCATATGTTAAAGTACCAGATCTTGATACAATTCCAACACTTCCTGGTTTATGAATTGCTTCTGGCATAATTCCCATCTTACATTGACCTGGAGTAATAATTCCTGGACAATTAGGACCAATAAGAGTTGAACCATTTAAATCAACTGCTGCTTTTACATCAAGCATATCAATAGTTGGAATACCTTCTGTGATACAAACAATTGTCTCAATACCATTTTCACTTGCTTCAATAATTGCATCTTTACAAAATGGAGCAGGAACATAGATAATAGAAGCATTTGCCCCTGTTAATCTTTTAGCACACTCTACTGTGTTATAAATTGGAAGGTCTAAGTGAGTTTGACCTCTTTTTCCTGGAACAACACCACTAACTACTGTAGTTCCATATGCAATTGCTCGTCCAGTATGAAAGCTTGCTTGTGCACCTGTTAGACCTTGAACTAATACTTTTGTATTTTTATCAATTAAAATTGCCATTAGTTCGCCCCTTGTGCTAGTTCAATAATTTTTTGTGCAGCTTTATCTAAGTCTGCTTCTTCATAGATTTTTAAATCAGAGTTTTGGATTAACTCTAATCCTTCTTTTGCATTTGTACCTTCAAGTCTTACTACAACAGGTACGTTTATTTCCATTTTCTTTGCAGCAGCAATAATACCAGCAGCAATAATATCACATCTTACGATACCACCAAAGATATTTACTAAGATACCATCTACTTTTTTATCAGAAAGAATTATTTCAAAGGCTTCAATAACTCTTCCTTCATTTACACTACCACCTACATCTAAGAAGTTTGCAGGTTCACCACCATGAGTTTTGATTAAATCCATTGTAGCCATGGCTAATCCAGCACCATTTACCATACATCCAATATTTCCATCTAAACTTACATAATTTAGGTCTAGTTTTTCTGCTTTTAATTCTCTTGCATCTTCTTGAGATTCATCTCTAATCTCATTCATTTTAGGTTGTCTATATAAAGCTGAGTTATCTACTTGAATCTTTCCATCAAGACATACTAGGTAACCTTGTTTAGTAACAACTAAAGGATTTACTTCAACAAGTGATAAATCATTTTCAATAAACATTTTATACATTTTTTGCATTAAATCAATCATTTGTGCAGAAAGAGTTTTATCAAGCTTCAAATCATCACAAATTTGTCTACATTGAGCAGGCATAATTCCTACAACTGGGTTAATAGGATTTCTTAAGATTTTTTCTGGAAATTTTTCTGCTACTTCTTCAATCTCCATACCACCTTCACTTGAAGTGATAATCATAATTCTCTGAGTAGTTCTGTCAACTGCAAAAGCTAAATAGATTTCATCAACAACATCACAAGGTTCTTCAACAAAAATTGAGTTTACTGCTTGACCTTCTTTTGTTGTTTGGTGAGTTACAAGTCTGCTTCCAAGTAATCTTCTAACTTCGTCATTTGCTTGAGTCTTTGATTCAGCAACAACAACTCCGCCAGCTTTTCCTCTTCCTCCTGCATGAACTTGAGCTTTAATTACCCATTTGTCTTCACCAATTGTTCTTAAAATATCATCTAATTGAGAAGGGTGAGTAAGTAGTTTCCCTTTTGTAGTTGGAATATCATATTTTCTATATAGGTTTTTTGCTTGATATTCGTGTAAATTCATAGTTTGCCTTATTTATGAAAATGGATTTTTGAATGGAAACTTATATCTAAATATTGCTTAAAACTAATCTAAATTGTTAGGATTCCATATACTGAGAATTAAGGTTAAAATAATATATTTTATAGTTATAAATTTATAATTTAATTATAGTGAAATTTATAATTGATAAGATATAATTCCAAAAAATAGGAGTATCAATGAAAAAACTTTTTTTAGGGTTAATAGTTATAGTAGTTATTTTAGTTGCACCTTTAGGTGTAAAAAATTTTATAAATAACACTTTAGAAGAAAAAAAGGATGTATTAAATAACAATGGAATTGAATTTAATGTATTAAGTAGTAATGGGTATTTTAGTTCTCATAGAGAATTTGAAATAAGTATAAATGATATATCAAAGTTTCAAATTTTCTTAAAAGATAAAGCTTTAGAGATTAATGATATATTTAGACCAATAGTTGAATCTATTGATATAACAAAATTTAGAAATATTGAAACTTTGAAAAGTATTATTTTTAAGGGAGAAATGGATAATTCAAATATTAATCCTTTTTCAAAAATTAAATCAAAAATGTATTTAGCAAGTATGCCAAAATCTTTTGAAAAAGATAGAGATATAAAAACAATTTTAGATAATAAAACTATAGCTTTTGATTTAGTTTTTTCTTTTGCAGGGAAACTTGAAAATATAATATTAAAAGATATAGATTATAAAAATAAATTTATGTTAACTGATACAAAGTTTGATAATAAAACAGATGATAACAATATTGCAGGGATTTTAAATATTGGTAAGATGAATTTGTTATCATCAAATAGAAATGACCGTATGCTATTAGATAAAGTCAATTGTGATTTTACATATAAAAACTATTTTGAAAACTCAACAGATTTTTTCTTAAACTCTTTTGCTATAAATAACGATATTAAAATTGATAAGTTAGATATGTCTACTAAAGGAAGTTTAGTAGGTAATAATTATAGTGGAAATACAAATATATCTTTTGAAAATACAATACTTGATTTAAGAAAAAATCAATTTATTAAAATAAGTAATTTTAATTTAAATATTGATGTGAATGATTTTGATAGTAAAAGTTTACTAAACTTTAATGATTTATATAATCAGTCCATAGTGGATTCATTTGTAGGATATTCTAAAAAAAATAGAATTAATGAAATTATGAAATATCAAATGGAATTAGAAAAAGTCTTAATAGATTTTTTAAATCATGGAGGAGAAGTAAAAGCAGATTTATCTTTTAAAGAATTTAATAATGCAATAATTTCATTGAATAATCCAAAATTAGATATGTATTTTAAACTAGATAAAAATAATTTAACTTTACTAAATGCGAATAAGAAGATTTTAGAATATCTTGATTTAGAAATCAATCTAAAATTAAAAAAAGTTGATTATGAAAATTTATTAAAAATATTTAGAACTAGAATGTTAGATAATTATGTAAAATTTGAAAATAATGAAGCACTATTTAAAGTTAAAACAATAAATAATCAGATTAATGTAAATGGAAAAACTATAAGATTATAAAAAAAGAGAAGTGATTTTTCACTTCTCTTTGTAGAATGTTATAAAGAAGGCGATTTAATCACCATCATTTTTTGATTTTGCATTTCGTTCATAGAATCAGGAATACCACCTAATCCAAGACCAGAAGTTTTAGCACCACCAAATGGCATCCAGTCAACTCTAAATGCAGTATGGTCATTTACCATTACAGTAGTACCATTTAATCTTTTAACTGCTTTTAAAGCTTTATCAATATTTTTAGTAAATACAGCAGCTTGGAATGAAACATCTAAAGAATTAGCTCTATCAATAGCTTCATTAATATCAGAGTAAGAATAAATAATAACAACAGGACCAAATACTTCTTTAGTAGAAACTAAAGCATCATCAGCAGGATTTAAAATAACAGTAGGCTCATAACAAGAATCAGAGATTCTCTTACCACCAGTTAAAATTTTACCACCTTTTTCAACAGCTTCATTAACCCACTCTTCAACTCTATTAACTTCATTGTTGTTAATAAGCGGACCAACTTCAGTTTTAGGGTCTAATTGATCACCAACAACTAACTTAGAAGCATAATCAGTTAATTTAGAAGCAACTTCATCAACAATAGATTCATGAACATAAACTCTTTGAACAGATACACAAACTTGACCAGCATGATAGAAACCACCTTTTCCTAAATCAGGAATCATAGCATCGATATCAGCATCAGGCTCAACAATAACAGGAGCAACTCCACCATGCTCTAAAGCAGCTCTAGTACCAGGAGATGACTTAGAATTTAAATACCAACCAACAGGACCAGAACCAATAAATGTAAAGAAAGCAGTTTTAGGAGATGTAACTAATAACTCTCCACCTTCTCTATCACAAACAACAGCTTGAGCCCAACCATCAGGAAGACCAGCTTCTTTAAGTAATTCAACTAATTTAACAGCCGACATAGGAGTTTGAGTTGCAGGTCTAATAATAACAGGACAACCAACAGCAAGTGCAGGAATCACTTGGTGAATAGCTAAGTTAAAAGGGTGATTAAATGCAGAAATAGCTGCAACAACACCAATAGGTTCTTTCATTGTAAAAGCCATTCTGTTTGCAGAAGAAGCAGTGTGCCCCATAGCAATTTCTTGACCTTCTTGCATACCAATTTGCTCAATAGCGATTTTAACACCATTGATAGCTCTTTGAATTTCAACTTTAGAATCCATATAAGGTTTACCACCTTCAGAAGCACAAAGAATAGTTAATTCTTCTACTTGTGAAGACATGATTTTCATTAGGTTTTCTAAGATTTCAATTCTTTTATACTTTGGAATCCAATTCTCAACATCTAAAAACTTTTCATATGCAACGTCAATTGCTTTTTGAACACCTTCTATATTTGTAAAAGGAACTGTCCCTACTACTTTTCCATCATATGGTGATGTTACTTCTATTGTACTCATT
>JABXII010000012.1 GCA_013373175.1 Campylobacteraceae bacterium
ATATCCCTTTGAGAGTTGTGATGGTACAAAAGGGTATTTGTCTTGTAGAAGAAAACCATCAAGAGAAGAAATAGCTGAGGCTGAAGTTTTATATGCTAATTGGAATAAAGAAGAAGGAAGGTAAAAAAAATGGAAAAGAATACAGTAAACAACAATAACGAAGAAGAAATTGTAAATTATGCTAATACTAGTGAGTATATGACATTTGAATTAGGGAAAATGAAGTATGCAATTGAATTGCCAAAAATTAGAGAGATTTTAACTTATCCTGAGTTAATTACTACTCTACCAAATACAAAAAATTGGGTAAAAGGTTTAATCAACCTAAGAGGTGAAGTTGTTCCTATTTTAGATATTAGAATTAAGTTTAAAACTGGTGAAGCAATTTACAATGATAGTACAGCAGTAATTGCAGTAATAACAGAAAATAAAAGAATGATTGGATTAGTGGTTGACAAAGTTGATGATGTTCAAAGAATTGATATTTCATCTTTAGCTCCTGTTTCAGATATGGGGTCAGCAATTCCATCAAAATATTTAAAAGGTTTTGTAAGATTAGAAAATAATCAAATGCTAGTAATCATGGATGTTGAATCAGTAGTAGCTAAAGAAGAACTAAAATAATAAGGTAATAAATGCAAGATAAAATTGAAAAACTCAGGGCTTTAAAGCTTCTTTTTGTAGAAGATGAAGAAGATTTAATTGAAATTATATCTGATACATTAGATAAATTAGATACAAATTATCTTACAGCAAAAAATGGTGAAGAAGCACTTAAAATAATAGAAGAAAACCCTGATTTATCAATGGTCATAACAGATATTAATATGCCAGTAATGAATGGTCTTGAAATGATTGAAGAGTTAAAGAAAAAAGATATAAATCTTCCTATCATTGTAATGTCTGCTCATACTGAAATAGAGTATATTAATAAAGCAAAAGAGTTAGGTGTAAATGACTATTTATTAAAACCTTTCGATTTTATCAAATTTATTAACTTAATAGTATCTTTGGATAGAAGTAAATAATATGCCAGCAGTTGACAAAAATCTTTTAAAAAGACTGTCTGTACTTTATGTAGAAGATGATGAAAGTGTTAGAAATGAACTAGTATCTTTATTATCAAACTTTTTTCAAAATGTTTTTTCTGCTAAAGATGGGCAAGAAGGTTTAGAAGTATATAAAAAAAGAAAAAATGATATTGATGTAATCATTGCAGATATTAATATGCCAAATTTAACTGGAATAGAGATGGTTAAAAAAATTAGAGAAACTGATAAAGATATCTCTATATTATTTGCCACTGCATACTCTGACAATGAATTTTTAAGTGAAGCAATTAAATTAAAAGTTTTTGAATATATTACAAAGCCAATTGATATAAGAAAACTAATGTCAGTTCTTAATGAGTTGGCATTAACAAAATATCAAGATTTTTTAATAACTCAACAAACAAAAGAGCTTAAAAAATATAAAGATATTATGTACAACAATAATATTGTTATTAGAACTGATAGTGATTTTAAAATCAAGCAAGTAAATGAACTGTTTTCTGATATTACAGGCTTTGATAAAGATGAACTAATTGGCAAAGATATTGATGTAACTAGACATCCTGAAACTGATAAAAGAATATATGAGAACATAAAAAAAGTAGTTCCTGTAGATAAAAAGTTTGAAGATAGAATTAAAAATCTTAAGAAAGATGGAACTTATTATATTTCTAATACTACAGTTGTGGCAGTATTAAGTGATACAGGTGAATTTATTGGTTCACTAATGATTCAAAAAGATGAAACACAAGAAGCAATAAAAAGAAGAGAAGTTCAAAGTCACTTGATTAAAGATAAAGGTGAAATATTTATTAAAGGTAAAGAAGCAAGTGCTGAGTTACAACATGAAATAAATAGATTACTGTATGAAATAGAAAACCTAAAAAAAGAGGTTAAAACAGCAAAAGCTGATAAAGATAAATTTGTTTATACTGTAGAAAAATATAGAGTAGAAAACAAAAAAATAAGCCAAGAATATAAAAAACTCAAAAAAGAAACCGACTCTATAGAAGAAAAACACAATTTAGTTAAAAAAGTAAATAAAGAAAATGCTGATTTAAAAATTGAAAATAAAATGTTAACTAAAAAAATAGAAAACATAGAAAGTGAGCATGAAAAAGAGTGTAAACAAATAAAAGTTAATTTTGAAGTTGAAATTGATGATTTAGAGCAAGAACTAAGTGAGTTAAAAGAGAAACTTGAAAATGTAGAGAATGCAGAATCAATCTCACAGAAACTTTCATATTGGAAAGAAAAAGCAAAAGCAGAAGCTAAGAAAGTAGATAGATTAGAAAAAGAGCTTTTAAATATAGCTCCTAAAGATGTTTTAGTTAGAATTTTTGGAAGCTCGTAAGCTTCCTAAAAATTTAGTTTATTTCAATAGAGATAATCTTTTGATCACTTAAAGGTTTATTTCCTTTATATTTTCCTGAGGTTGGTACATTTTCTATTTTTCTTACCACATCCATTCCTTCTTTAACATGTCCAAAAATTGTATGTCTTCCATTTAACCAATATGTTGGGACTGTAGTAATAAAGAATTGACTTCCATTTGTATTTGGTCCTGCATTTGCCATTGCTAAAACACCAGATTTATCAAAAAGTGCTTTTGATGAGAATTCATCTTTAAAAGGTTTCCCCCAAATTGATTCTCCGCCTCTTCCTGTTCCAGTTGGATCTCCAGCTTGAATCATAAAGTTTTTAATAACTCTATGGAAAATAGTTCCATCATAGTATCCATCTTTTGAGTGTTTTACAAAGTTTTCCACAGCTTTAGGGGCAAGATCTGCTCTAAGCTCAACTTTAATATCACCTTGAGTAGTTTTAATTGTAGCAATTGGATTATTTGCTTCTAAAAACAGTACAAGTGAAAATAAAAGAAGAAATATCTTTTTCATTTAACATTATCCTTTAGTAGTTTTATGAGTAAAATAGTATATTCTTAGAAGATTTAAAACATTATTAAAACTTATGCTTTAGATGACTTTAATAAATATTTGTTAAAATTCATCAAATAATTGTAAATAAGTTTAAAAGAATTAATTACGATGCCTCAAATGCCTCAATATTCTTCTTTAGGAAGATATTAAATAGAGTCAGTTATGATGGTTAAACTAGGAGATTACATCTATTGTAATCTATCTAAGGAAAAACTAGATAAAATAGTGTATAAACACATTATAGGTCGTAATTTTGTGGCAGAATATTTAATTCAAAGATAGTTCTAAAAGAACCTATAAATTTAGCTCAATAGAGTAAAAGGGAAAAGACAAAATGACATTTGATATGCTGTATAGTAAAATACATAGGGCAACTGTTACAGATGCAAATTTGAATTATGTTGGATCAATTACAATTGATGAAGATCTAATGAAAGCCTCTAAACTTAGAGTAGGGCAAAAAGTAGAAATTGTAAATGTAAACAATGGCGAAAGATTTGCTACATATGTTATTAAAGGTAAAGCTGGAAGTAAAGATATGTGCCTAAATGGTGCAGCAGCTAGAAAAGTAGAGATTGGTGATAAAATTATTGTAATCTCTTATGCTTCTTATTCTGAAGAAGAGTTAGAAAACTATAAACCAACAGTTGTAATTGTTGATGATGCAAATAATATTGAAACTATTACAAATGAATTAGTAGGAAGTGACCATGTTTGATGGAATTGATTTAAGTAAAATAAACTTAAATGAAGTAATGGGGCAAGTTCAAGAGATGGCTGATAAAGCTAAAGAAGATAATGCCAATAAAATATTTACTGCCAAAGCTGGTGGTGGTATGGTTGAAATTTCAATCAATGGTAACTCTGAAGTAATTGATTTACAAATTGATGATTCATTACTTGATGACAAAGACTCTTTACAAATTCTTTTAATTTCTTGTATGAATGATGTAATAAAACAAAGTGATGAAAATAAAAAAGCAATGGCAATGAATATGATGGGTGGATTTGGTTCTTTTGGACAAAAATCTTAAGCATGAACGAACTATTAGAAACTTTTGAAAATCACCTTTTAGAAAATCTTCCAAAATCTAAAACTTTTCATCCCCACTTTGAAGAAGCATTAGCAAATATGCTACAAGCTGGGGGTAAAAGATTTAGACCAATGTTACTTCTTAGTGTTGTTAACTCTAAAAAATCTTTACTTGTTCCAAATTCACTTGATGTTGCATTAGGTTTAGAAATGCTTCATACATATTCTTTAATCCATGATGATTTACCAGCTATGGATGATGCTAGTTTAAGAAGAGGTTTTGAAACTTTACATAAAAAATATGGTGAAGTAACTGCTATTTTAGTAGGTGATGCTTTAAATACAGAAAGCTTCAACAAAATAGCAAATGCCCCTTTACATAATGATGTAAAAATCGAGTTAATCAAAACTTTAAGTAGTGATGGTGGTATTGATGGAATGATTATAGGTCAAGCAATTGATTGTTTTTATGAAAATAAAATATTAAAGCTTGATCAGTTAGAGTTTTTACATATAAATAAAACTGCAAAGCTTATAGCTGGAAGTTTAAAAATGGGAGCAATAATTGCCGAATATGATTTAGAAATACAAGAAAAACTATATAACTTTGGAATTGACTTAGGATTACTATTTCAAATCCAAGATGATATTATAGATGAAACGCAATCTAGTGAAGAAGCTGGAAAGACTACACAAAATGATGAAGCAAAAAACTCTTTTGTAAATCTTTTAGGATTAGCAGGTGCAAAAGAGGCAGCGGATAAATTAGCTAAAAAATGTGAAAAAACTTTAAATACTTTTGATAAAAATCTAAAAGAGAATTTAGATTTATTACTTACAAAGTACCTTTTTAGGCACAATTCATAAAGCTTTAGTCAAATATACTCACACCTCTTGACAAATTAGCAAAAATTTTATAAAATTTGGCACTCTAAATTTTTGAGTGCTAAAATTTTTAAATTAAAAAAATTTATAGGAGAATTAAATGAATTTTAAACCATTAGGAAAAAGAGTTCTTGCTCAAAGAACTGAAGTTGAAGAAAAAACTGCGAGCGGAATTATCCTAGTTGATTCTGCAAAAGAAAAACCAAATACTGCAAAAGTAGTTGCTGTTGGTTCTGAGGTATCAGAATTAAAAGAAGGTGACATTATTGTATTTGAACAATTTAGAGGAACTGAACTTTCATTAGAAGGTGAAGATTACTTAGTATTAGATATTGAAAACGTTATAGGAGTTATGTAAGATGGCAAAAGAAATTACTTTTAGTGATAGTGCAAGAAATAGATTATTTACAGGTGTTGAGAAATTAGCTGATGCTGTAAAGGTTACAATGGGACCAAGAGGTAGAAATGTACTTTTACAAAAGTCATTCGGTGCTCCAAATATTACAAAAGATGGTGTATCTGTTGCAAGAGAAATTGAACTTGAAGATACATTAGAAAACATGGGCGCTCAACTTGTAAAAGAAGTTGCTTCTAAAACAGCTGATGAAGCAGGTGATGGTACAACTACTGCAACTGTTTTAGCACAGTCTATTTTCAAAGAAGGTCTTAGAAATGTAACTGCTGGTGCAAACCCAATTACTTTAAAAAGAGGTATGGACAAAGCAGCTGAAGCAATTTTAGCAAATTTAAAAGCATCTTCAAAAGAAGTTGCAAATAAAACTGAGATTGAGCAAGTTGCTACAATTTCTGCTAACTCAGATAAAGCTATTGGTGCAATGATTGCAGAAGCAATGGACAAAGTTGGTAAAGATGGTGTTATTACTGTTGAAGAAGCAAAAGGTATTTCTGACGAGTTAGATGTAGTTGAAGGTATGCAATTTGATAGAGGTTATTTATCACCATACTTTGTAACAAACTCTGAAAAAATGATTACAGAAATGGAAAATCCATTTATTCTTTTATATGACAAAAAAATCTCTAACTTAAAAGAGATGTTACCAATTTTAGAATCAGTTAACCAAGCTGGTAGACCATTATTAATTATTGCAGAAGATGTAGATGGTGAAGCATTAGCTACATTAGTTGTAAATAGATTAAGAGGTTCTTTAAATATTGCAGCTGTTAAAGCTCCAGGTTTCGGTGATAGAAGAAAAGCTATGTTAGAAGATATTGCTGTATTAACAAATGGTACAGTTATTTCTGAAGAGATGGGTATGAAACTTGAAACTGCTGATTTCTCTTGCTTAGGAAGTGCAGCTAGAGTTGTTATTGATAAAGATAACACAACTATCGTAGATGGTACTGGTGAAGCTGATAAAGTAGCTGGAAGAGTTAATCAAATCAGAGCAGAGATTGAAAATACAACTTCTGACTATGATAGAGAAAAATTACAAGAAAGACTTGCAAAACTTTCTGGTGGTGTTGCAGTAATTAAAGTTGGTGCTGCTACTGAAACTGAAATGAAAGAGAAAAAAGACAGAGTTGATGATGCATTAAGTGCAACTAGAGCTGCTGTTGAAGAAGGTATTGTAATTGGTGGTGGAGCTGCATTAATTAGAGCTGCATCTAAAGTATCTTTAGAGTTAGATGGTGATGAGCAAATTGGTGCAGATATTGTATTAAGAGCTATTAAAGCACCAATGAAACAAATTGCAACAAATGCTGGTTTTGATGCTGGTGTTGTAGTAAATGAAGTTGAAAGAGCTGATAGTGATACTTATGGATTTAATGCTGCAACTGGTGAATATGTTGACATGTTTGAAGCAGGAATTGTTGACCCTGCAAAAGTTGAAAGAGTTGCAATGCAAAATGCTGTATCTGTAGCATCTTTACTTTTAACTACTGAAGCAACAGTTACTGATATTAAAGAAGACAAAGCTGCTCCAGCTATGCCTGACATGGGCGGAATGGGTGGAATGCCTGGTATGATGTAATTTGGGGTTAAAAAATCGTGAATAGTTTCACGATTTTACCCAACGCAGTCAAACACAGTTTTCAAACTTTAGTTTGAAACATGTTTGACCGAAAGAAAGGGTAGTAAAGTTTAACTCTTGTCCTTTTAAAATCTATAAATTCCCCATAAAAAAAGGGAAAAGATTTCAAACCTTTTCCCTTTCTTTCTTATCTTTATAAATAAAACTTATATTTATAAAATTTACTCTGTAGTAAACTTTTTAAGTCTTAGTTTTTTAACAATACTAAAATAGAAGATCCTTCGTCATTTGCACCTCCAAGATTGTTTTCTTAAGAACAATTATGCTCCTACTAAACTTAAAAACAAATAAAATTTATCAAAAAATTTTATAGATATTTTTGAAGGTTTTCCAGAGATTTTTTATGTAATTTTATATATAAAGAATCTTCTTTTCCTATATATTTATAAAAGTTTACATTTTTGATACTAATAGCTTCTACAAAATCATTTTTATCAAGAGGCTCAAACTCAAAATGTGTATCAATATACTTATCTTGATAATTTTCAAAAATAGAGTTTTTATATGAGTCCATATTTATATTTTGATTTTTTATCAAAAACTCTTTTCCTTTATTTACTTCTGGACATGTAATATCGATATAAATTTGATTATCCAAATTTGGACTAAGAGGATAAGTTCTACATACTGTTGGTCTATTTTCATAGATACTACACATGTGATCTTTTTGATAAAAGCAAAAATCTTTTCCATTTGTTAAAAGTATAACAGGTTTACAAAAACCAAGCTCTCCAAATATAAATAATATAGGAAAGTTCATATATGTCTTTTCGAACTCTTCTTTTAAGATTTGAGAATAGATAGTTCCTTTCCTACCATCACAGCAGTTTGCATTGCAATTAGAACATGAATCAAAGGTAAAGTTGTTGTTTGAAATTGGAATAAAGCTTTTCATAGAACCTCATAATAGTTATATTAATTTTAGTGTAACAAACTTTTGTTAAAATGCCTAAAACTATTTTAATGGAAGATAAAATGAAAGAAAAACTAATAGAAATCATAAAAGAAGCAGGACAGATATTAAAAGATGGCTACTTCTCAAATAAAGAAGTTAATTTTAAAGCAAAAAAAGATTTAGTTACAAAATATGATGTGGCAGTAGAAAACTTTTTAAAAGAGAAATTTAGCAATGAATTTAAAGACTTTAATGTTATTGCTGAAGAGTCTGATAACTCAAATATTGAATTTAATAATTCAATTATTATTGACCCAATTGATGGTACAACAAACTTTGTAAATCAAGTTCCTCATACTTGTATTTCTGTTGGAGTATATAAAGATAAAAAACCATATATTGGAATAGTTTATAATCCAATATTAGATGAACTTTATGAAGCAAAAATCGGTGAAGGTGCTTTTTTAAATGGCAAAAAAATAGAAGTTTCAAAAGAAAATGATTTTGAAAAAGCTTTACTAGCTACAGGATTTCCATATAGTAATAGTACAAATCAAGATGACTTAAATGATGTAATTAAAAAAATAAGAACTATTCTTCCTAGATGCCAAGATATAAGAAGACTTGGAAGTGCAGCTATTGATTTATGTTTTATAGCAAGGGGAACTTATGAAGGTTATTATGAAATGAATTTAAAAGCTTGGGATGTAAGTGCTGGAATTATTATTTTAAAAGAAGCTGGTGGTAAGTTTTCAAACCTTGATGGTAGTGAATACACTTTATTTGAAGATAAATATATAGTTGCTTCAAATGGTTTAATTCACAATGAGTTAATCACTTTGTTAAATCAATAAAGTAACAATTTAGAACTTTTTAGATAATATAATTGATTTTAAAAAAGTTTAAGGTATTAAAATAATGTGTGGAATAGTTGGATATATAGGAAAGCAAAATACTACTGAGATTTTATTAGATGGTTTAAAAGAGCTTGAGTACAGAGGATATGATTCTGCTGGGATAGCACTTTTAAATGAAAATAAAATAGATGTATTTAAAGCTTTAGGTAAATTATCAAACTTAGAAGAGAAAATCTCAAAAGCTAATCTTGATACTTATTCAATAGGAATTGGTCATACAAGATGGGCAACACACGGTAAACCTACAGAACTTAATGCTCACCCTCATTTAGGAGAGTTTTCATATGTAGTTCATAATGGAATTATAGAAAACTATAAAGAACTAAAAGATGAACTTATTGAAAAAGGTCACAAGTTTGTATCTCAAACAGACACTGAAGTTATAGTTCACCTTTTTGAAAATTACTACAATCTTTGCAATGATGAAGATAAAGCTTTTAATCAAACAATTGAAAGATTAGAAGGTGCTTTTTCTATTCTTCTAATTACTAAAGCAAATATTGAAAAAATATTTTTCTTTAAGCATGGCAGTCCATTAATTGTTGCAAAGGGAAATAAAGAAGGAGAAGTTTTATTTGCTTCTTCAGATGCTCCCTTAATTGGACTTAGCTCTGATGTTGTTTATTTAGAAGATAAAGTTGGTGGAATTGCAACTTCAAAAGGAATAGAGTTCTTTAGTGATGACTACTCATGGAGTTCTTTACCTTCTTCAAAACAATTTGCACAAAAAGATGGCTTTAGATTCTTTATGGAAAAAGAGATTTATGAGCAAAGTCATGTTGTAAGTGATTGTATGCTTGGAAGAATTCAAGATGAAGAGATTTTATTTGATGAACTTGATTCTTCTATTTTAAAAGATGTTGAAGAGATAAATATTTGTGCTTGTGGAACTTCATATCATGCAGGACTTACAGCTTCATATCTTTTTGAAAGACACTCAAAAATTAGATGCAATGTTGTTATTGCAAGTGAATTTAGATATAAAGAACCACTTTTAAATAAAAATGGTTTATTTATTGTTATTTCACAAAGTGGAGAAACAGCAGATACTTTAGAAGCTTTAAAAATGGCAAAAAATGCAGGACTTAAAACTTTAGTTGTATGTAATGTTGATAATTCATCTATGACAAGACTTGCAGATAATACAATTTTAACAAGAGCAGGAATAGAAAAAGGTGTTGCTTCAACAAAAGCATTCTCTACTCAAACTGTAGTTTTATGGATGCTTTCTTTGTATTTTGCTAAGCAAAATGGTAAAATCTCACAAGAAGCTTTACAAAAAGAGATTCATGCATTAAGAGAAGTTCCAAAGTCACTTATTGTAAGTGATAAGATGCATGAAAAAACAAGAAGATTATCAAAAAGATATCTTCATGGCCATGGTTTTTTCTTTATAGGACGAGATGTCTTTTTCCCATTAGCACTTGAAGGTGCTTTAAAATTAAAAGAAATTTCATATTTACATGCAGAAGGATATCCAGCAGGTGAAATGAAACACGGTCCAATTGCATTAGCAGATCCTGAGTTATTCACGATTGCTTTAATGCCTGAAAATTTATTATATGACAAAATTAAATCTAATGTTGAAGAGTTAAGTGCAAGAGATTCTACTATATGTACAATTTCTTCACTTGAATTTGAACTTAGTGATGATTTTATAAAAACTCAAAAAACTGATCATTATATGTTAGAGTTTTTTGAAATGTTAGTTGTATTGCAACTTCTATCAATGGAGATTTCAATACGATTAGGAAATGATGTTGACATGCCAAGAAACTTGGCTAAGTCGGTAACTGTTGAATAAATATTAATTTTTTATTTTTTTAGTGTAGTTTAAAGATAAAAGATAAGTATGTATTTGATGGAAAACAAAAATGGAAAACAAGATAGGAAAACAAAAATGGAAAACAAAACAAGCTACTTATTTACAAGTGAAGTTGTAAGCCCTGGACACCCAGACAAATGTGCAGATATAATTGCTGATACTATAGTTGATAAACTTATTATAGAAGATTCTAACTCTAGAGTTGCTTCTGAAGTTTTTGTAGCAGGTAAGCACGTTGTTATTGGTGGAGAGGTTAAATCAAATTGCCAACTTTCACAAGAAGAATACGAAACACTAGTTAAAGATGCTTTAGCAAAAATTGGATATGACGGAAAGTCTGCTTTTACAAAAGAGCAATGCCTTCATCCTGATGATGTTAAAGTACAAGTTTTACTAAATCAACAATCTCCTGATATTTCTCAGGGTGTTGATCAAGAAACAGGTGATATTGGAGCAGGTGACCAAGGTATTATGTTTGGTTTTGCTTCAGATGAAACAGCAGATTTAATGCCTGCAGCAATTACTTATGCAAGAATGCTTTGTGATAAAGTATATAACTATGCATTAAAACATAATCAAAAACTAGGAGTTGATATTAAAACTCAAGTTACTGTTGATTATGGTACAAAAGAGAATTTTGAGAATTGTAAACCTCAAAAGATTCATACAATTGTTGTAAGTGCACCTTCTGTTGAAGGTATGCCAATTGAAGAGGTAAGAGCGTTAATTCAAGGTTTAATTGATGATACAGGATTACCAACTGATATGTATGACAAGGATGATACAATCATTCATATTAACCCAACGGGAAGATATGTGTCTCACTCTTCTTTACATGATTCAGGATTAACTGGTAGAAAACTTATTGTTGATTCTTTTGGTGGATATTCACCAATTGGTGGTGGAGCACAATCATCAAAAGATTATACAAAAGTTGATAGATCAGGACTTTATGCTGCAAGATGGATTGCAAAAAATATCGTTGCAGCTGGACTTGCTAAAAAAGCAATTGTTCAAATTTCTTATGCAATTGGAGTTGCAAGACCAACTTCTGTTGCAGTAGATACAATGGGTACTTATACTAAATTTGATGATGATAAATTATCTCAAATTGTAATGGATTCGTACTCTTTAACTCCAAGATGGATTACAGAGAAATTTGGTTTAGATAAACCAAGTGAAAAAACTTTCCTTTATGCTGATGTTGCATCAAGAGGACAAGTTGGTCAAAGTGATTATCCTTGGGAAAAACTTGACGAAGTTGAGAAATTAAAAAATATTTAAAAAGATAAATTTTAAGAAGGATTTATAATGGATTTAAAAAACTTATTTAGTAAAATTTCATTTGATAATAAAGAACAACAAGCAACCAAAAAAGATGCACCAACACACTGGATTAAATGTCCAGAGTGTTCATCTTTAATGTTCTTTAAAGAGGTTGAAAACCAAAACAATATATGCCCTAAATGTAATTTTCACATGAGAATTGGGGCAAAAAGAAGAATAGAGATTTTATCTGATAGTGACTCTTTTGTTGAATATGATGCTGATTTAAAGCCTATAGATCCTTTAAAATTTGTTGATAAAAAATCTTATAAAAAAAGAGTTGACGAAGCTGAGAAGAAGACTGGTAGAACATCTGCTGTTATAAGTGGTGAGTGTACAATCAATGCAATACCTGTACAAATAGTTGTATTTGATTTTGCCTTTATGGGTGGTTCTTTAGGTTCTGTTGAAGGTGAAAAAATTGTTAGAGCTGTAGATAGAGCTATGGAAAAACATCAAGGTTTAATCATTGTTTCTGCTTCGGGTGGTGCAAGAATGCAAGAGTCAACTTTTGCTTTAATGCAAATGGCAAAAACATCTGCAGCGTTAAAGAAAATGGACCAAGCAAAACTTCCATATATTTCAATTTTAACTGACCCAACTATGGGTGGTGTTTCTGCTTCTTTTGCCTTTTTAGGTGATATTATTATGGCAGAACCTGGTGCTTTAATTGGATTTGCTGGGCAAAGAGTTATTAAACAAACAATTGGAGCTGATTTACCAGAAGGTTTCCAAAGAGCTGAATTCTTATTAGAAAAAGGTTCAATTGATATGGTTGTTAATAGAAGTGATATGAAGAAAACTTTATCTGATCTTTTAACAATGTTCTACAAAGATAGCCAAGTTAGCTAATTTTTTAATAGAATCCCCTTTGGGATTTCTATTTTATCTCATGAAAATAAATATCTACGCAATAGTAAAGCCAAGTAATGATGATTTTGATAAATTAAATAAAGAGTTTATTAAAATGTGCTCAAAATATGCAAAAGTTGAAGTACATCATATCTTTGATAAAAATATTGCAAAAGCTCAAAATATATCTCAAAATGAAGCACAAAAATCTTATACACAAGCTTTCGAAAAATATTTAAATGGATACTGCATAGCACTTGATGTTCTTGGAAAAAAAGTAGATAGTTTTAAGTTTTCAAAAATGATTTCAAATGATAGTGAAGTAAACTTTTTTATAGGTGGAGCATATGGTTTTGAAAGAGAGTTTTTAAATAAATGTCAAAGTGTAATTAGCCTTAGTGATTTAACTATGGCACATAAAATTGTTACTGTAGTTTTACTAGAACAAATCTTCCGAGGCCTAGCTATAAAGAATAACCATCCATATCATAAATAATTTATATTGTTTTCAGTATAATTGCAAAATTTTTTAAATAAGGTATAATATGGCTAATACAAAACAGATTGAAGAGTTGAAAAATATTCTTGAAGAAAGAAGAGATTTAATTACTCAAAATATTCAAGGTAGTAGAGATAGTATCGATTCTTTAAAAAACTCTGAGTGTAATGATGAATATGATTATGCAGAGGTTTCAAGTGATAGCTTCAAAGAAGGAATTATTGCTAACCAACAAATTAAAGAGTTAAAAGAAATTGAAGACGCATTAAAGAGAATTGAAAAAGGTACTTATGGTACTTGTGAAATGTGCGATGAGTCAATTGCTATTGGAAGACTTAGAGCTAAGCCTTTTGCAAAGTATTGTACACCTTGTAGAGAGATTCACGAAAAAGAACAATAAAAAAAGGATTTTATGTGGGACTTAAAAAATATATAGGGTTTTCCCTTTTATTAATAATTGCTGTATCACTTTATATTTATAGTGTAGAAAGTGGTAGTTATGAAATTAAAGTTTTAGATTATACTATGCAGTTACCAATTGTTTTATGGATAATATTGCCAGCTATAGTATTATTCTTTTTTTCAGTTCTGCATTTAATGTTTTATAGTTCATTAAACTTTTTTAAGACAAGAAGTTATATAAAAGATGAAGAATCAATTGTTGAAACTATAAAATCTTTATTACTTCAAAAAGAAGATAAAAGAAGATTTAGAACAAAAGGTTATAGAAACCTAGCTTCGATTTTAAAACAATTAGATTTATCTGTAAAAGATGGTACATTTACTTCTTCGAATGAAGAGTTAAATAATATTGTTTCTTCAATAAAAGATATTGAAGCAGGGAAATATATCTCTGATAGAAATTTAAAACTTAATCCTGATTCACAATTAGCTAAAAAGAATTTAATAAATAAAGTAAACGAACAAATTGATTATGCTGTAGATGTATTAAAAAAACAAGAAAACTTCTCAGAAGATGTTGTAAGAGCAGCCTTCTATACAGTATTAGAAAATAAAAGTATGACTACTGTTAAAAAAGTTTACTCTGATGTAAAATTAACAAAAGACATGTCTTTAAAACTATTTTTAAAAGATATAGATAATCCAGAGTTTGGATTATCAAAAGAAGAGATTCAAAGAATTACTAAAAGCTTAGATTATACAGAACAAGAGTTTTTAACTCTTGCAAAATTATATAAAGATGCATTAAGCCCAGATAAACTATTAGACCTTTTTGAAACATTATCAAATGATAATGAAGCAGCCGTTGGTGCATATTTTTATATTCTATTAGAGCTTGAAATGATTGAAAGGCTAAAAGATTTATTATCAGGATACAATGATAATGAACATAAAGCTATTAAAGCTGTACTAGATTTAAAAGATGCTGGGAAACACTACTCTTTAGAAGACATAGCTCACATAAACTAATAATGACAAAAAAAATTGATTTTAGCCAGCCACTTATTGTGCTGGCACCACTAGCAGGATATACAGACTTACCTTTTAGATCTGTTGTTAAAAAATTTGGTGCAGACGTAACTATTTCAGAAATGATTTCTTCAAATGCTCTTGTTTATAAATCTGAAAAAACAAGAAAGATGATTGAAAAATCTCCGCAAGAAGATCCTTATATTGTACAAATAGCAGGAAATAAACCAGAACTAGTAAGAGATGCCGTTGAAATCTTAAATGATATAGAAGGAATAGATGGTATTGATTTAAACTGTGGTTGTCCTGCACCAAAAGTTTTTAATCATGGTTCAGGTTCTAACCTTTTAGGGGATTTAAAAAAATTAGAAGAGATTTTAGGTACAGTAAAAAAATACTCTAAAAAACAATATACTAGTGCAAAAGTAAGACTAGGAGTAGATACAAAAATTCCAGTAGAAATTGGAAAAGCAGTAGAAGCTTGTGGTGTTGATTTTGTATCTGTACATGGTAGAACAAGAGCTGGTAAATATAAAGCTCCTGTTGATTATGATGCAATTAAAGCAATGAAAGAAGCAGTATCAATTCCAGTAATTGCAAATGGAGATATCAAAGACTACACGAAAGCTCAAGAGGTATTAAAGTATACTAATGCAGATGGTGTAATGATTGGACGTGGTGCAATTGGAAAACCATGGATATTTTATCAATTAAAACATGGTATTGAAGATATTGACTCTGATAAAAAAAGAGAAATTATTTTAGAACATTTTGATGCAGTAATTGATTTTCATGGTATTCATGGTGCTATTATGTTTAGAAAACTATTACACTCTTACTCTAAAGGCTACCAAGGTGCAGCAGAGTTTAGAGATATAATTAATCGTATAAATGATGAAAAAGTTATGCGAGATATGATAGAAAACTTTTTTTAAAAACTATTTAGTTAGAATAGTTGTTATTTAAAATATAAGGAACAAATTGACAGATTTTTATTATGAGTTAATAGTTGAACCAGAAAATGAATATGATGTTTTTCTTGATTTAGTTGCAACTTTAACTAATGAAGCAATAGAAGAAAATGATGGAAAAATTATTGCTAGAAGTGAAGAAGATTTAGAAGATATAAAAGCAGGAATTGAAAAATTCTCAGAAGCAATTAATATAAACTGTAAAATGACATTAACAAAAAAAGAGAACGAAGACTGGATAAAACAGTATCAAGAATCTGTGAAGTCAGTTGAAGTTGGTAAGTTTTTTATTAGACCTTCATGGGAAGAAAAAAGAGATGATAAAATAGATATTATTATTGACCCAGCTTTATCTTTTGGTTCAGGTCATCATGAAACTACCTCTTCTTGCCTTGAAGCAATTAGTTCTTACGCAAAAGAAGATTATGAAGTAGTTGACGTTGGAACAGGAAGTGGCATTTTAGCAATAGCAGCTTCAAAGTTAGGTTGTAAAGTAGATATTTGTGATACAGATGAAGTTTGTATTAAAGATACAGCAGCTAATTTTGAACTAAATAATACTAAGTTTAATGATTCATGGGTAGGCTCTGCAAATAGTATAAAAGATAAGAAATATGATATGGTTATAGCAAATATTGTTGCAGATGTATTAGTATTTATTCATAATGATTTAAAGAAATGCTTAAAAGAGGATGGTATACTAGTTATATCAGGTATTTTAGATAAACATAAAGATAAGGTACTTAAGAAATTTGAAAAATTAGAACAGTTAGAACTTATTCATAAAAATGAGTGGATAACTGTAATATTTAAAAACAGGAGTTAATTTAAATGAAGAATCGACCAGATAAAAATGGCCAAGATAATAATAACAACAATAATAACAATAACTTTTTTAACAATAATCCATTATTAGTATTTGTTATTTTTTCAATAGTTACTATTTTTGTATTTAAAGCATTATTTCCAGAGGGTAACTCTCAAATGGAAAATGTTGCAAATAAAAATATAGCTTCTTATGGACAGTCTAAAAAACAAACAATTGCATACTCGGAGCTTAAAAAGTTTATTACTGATGGAAGTATTCAATATGTTGGTATTGGAAATACTCAAATTAAAGCAGTAAGTAAACCAACTAATGGGCAAGTTACTACTTATACTGCAAGAAGAGTTGTACCAGATGATACATTAATTCCTACATTAGAGAAGCAAGGTATCTCTTATGGTGGTATCAATGAAGAAAATCTATTAGCAGATGTACTATTTGGATGGGTTTTACCAATCTTTATATTCTTTGCAATTTGGATGTTCCTAGCAAGAAGAATGTCTAAATCTATGGGTGGAGGTTCTGGAGGAATTCTAGGAATTGGAAGCTCTAAAAAGATGATTAATTCAGAAAAGCCAAAAGTTAAATTTGAAGATATGGCTGGGAATAAAGAAGCAAAAGAAGAGGTGCAAGAAGTTGTTGATTTCTTATCTGACCCAGAAAGATATGTAAAACTTGGAGCGCAAATTCCAAAAGGTGTTTTATTAGTAGGACCTCCTGGAACTGGTAAAACTCTTTTAGCAAAAGCAGTTGCAGGTGAAGCAGACGTTGAATTCTTATCTGTTTCTGGATCTGCATTTATTGAAATGTTTGTTGGTGTTGGTGCATCAAGAGTTAGAGATCTTTTTGAACAAGCGAAGAAAACTGCACCTGCAATTATCTTTATTGATGAGATTGATGCAATAGGTAAAAGTAGAGCATCTGGTGGACCAATGGGTGGAAATGATGAGAGAGAACAAACACTTAATCAGTTACTAGCTGAAATGGATGGTTTCTCAACTGAATCAGCTCCTGTTATTGTACTTGCTGCAACAAATAGACCAGAAGTTCTTGACCCAGCATTATTAAGACCAGGAAGATTTGATAGACAAGTATTAGTTGATAAACCTGATTATGAAGGAAGAATTGAAATTCTTAAAGTTCATATTAAAGATGTAAAATTAGGTAAAAATGTTGACTTAAAAGAAGTTGCAAAAATGACAGCAGGTCTTGCAGGTGCAGATTTAGCAAATATCATTAATGAAGCAGCACTTTTAGCAGGTAGAGCTAAGAAAGAACAAGTTGACCCAAGTGATTTTAAAGAAGCAGTTGAAAGACAAATTGCTGGTTTAGAGAAAAAATCAAGAAGAATTTCTCCAAAAGAGAGAAAGATTGTTGCTTATCACGAATCAGGGCATGCATTAATTGCAGAGATTACAAAAGGTGCTAAGAAAGTAAATAAAGTATCTATTGTACCAAGAGGTTTAGCAGCTTTAGGATATACACTAAATACTCCAGAAGAGAATAAATACTTAATGCAAAAACATGAGTTAATTGCAGAAGTAGATACATTACTTGGAGGACGTGCAGCAGAGGAAGTATTCATTGGTGAGATTTCAACAGGTGCAGGAAATGACCTAGAAAGAGCAACTGATATTATTAAATCTATGGCATCTATTTATGGTATGAGTGATGTTGCAGGTTTAATGGTTCTTGAAAAGAGACAAAACCAATTCTTAGGTGGACAAACTCAAAAAGACTTCTCTGATGAGATGGCAAAAAATCTTGATGACCATGTAAAAACTCTTTTAAATGAAAGATATAAAGTAGTATTACAAGAGTTAAGAGATCATAAAGTTGCAATTGAGCAAATGACTGAAGAATTACTTGATATTGAAGTTATTTCTGGTGAAAGAGTAAGAGAAATCATTAAAGAGAATGGTGGTGAGGTTTTTGAAGATGAAGACTTACACACTGAAGCTTTAAGTGAAGAAGATAGCCAGACTTCTAAGAATGAAGATTCAGAAGAAAAAAGAGAAACTGAAGAAGATAACACAAAAAAAGAAAATAATGAAACAGAAGAGGATAACTCTTCTGAAACTGAAAATAACACTACTAAAGACGATACTAAATAAAATCCCCCTAAAATACATGCTAAATAAAAAGTAAGGTTTTCCTTACTTTTTAATATTAAAATTAATAAATATTTTAAACTGTAAATAAATATATTACATTTATTATGGTACTATTATTGATTAATAAATTGGATTAGCATATGGTTAATAAATTAAATACAATTCGTGATTTAATAATTCTTCTTTCTTTGGGATTCATTATTTGGGTTATTCTTGGAAACCATGATAGTTTCGAATTTCTTATAGAATATCTAAATACCCATGAAGAGTATGAGCTAGATGAAATATTTTTATTATTGTTAATACTTTCTCCTTTTTTAATACTATATTCACTTCTAAGAGTAAAAGAAGCATATCGATTAAATAAACAGTTAAAAATGCTTAATGAAGATTTGCAAAAAAAAGTTCAAGAAGAGCTATTAAAAAGACAAAATAATGAGGCATTGTTAATACAACAGTCTAGGTCTGCTGCATTAGGAGAAATGATATCAAATATTGCTCATCAATGGAGACAACCATTAAATGCAGTTAGTTTAATTATTCAAAATTTAAATTTTCTATACAAAAGTAATCAATTAAATGATGAACAAATGGAGAAAAGTGTAAATAAAGTAATCTTTTTAACTTCAAATATGTCTCAAACAATTGATGATTTTAGAAATTTTTTTAAACCTGAAAAAATAAAACATAAGTTTATAGTAAATAATACAATAGAAAAAGCAATAAAAATTGTTGATGCATCATTTGAAACATTGAAAATAAAAATTGATTTAAAAGTACCAAATGACAAATGCGAAGCTTATGGTTTTGAAAATGAATTTTCTCAAGTGATAGTAAATATTTTAACAAATGCAAAAGACTCTTTTGTAGAAAGAAACATAGAAGAGCCATTGATAAATATTGAGCTATTTAAAAAAGATGATGTAATTAATTTAATAATAAAAGATAATGCAGGGGGAGTAGAGGAAAAGATATTTCCAAAAATTTTTGACCCATATTTCTCCACAAAAGAAAATGGCACAGGTATAGGGTTGTATATGTCTAAAATGATAGTTGAAAATAGTATGAATGGAAGATTAGTTGCAGAAAATATTGATAATGGACTTAAGTTTAATATCTGTGTACCTATCTTGAAGGAGAAATAAATGCTTCAAATGAAAAAAGAGTTAAGTTTTTTAAATGAGTTAAATGTTCTTTATGTAGAAGATGACAAGTATATTCAAGAAGAGTTAGAATTCTTCTTATCTGGAAAAGTTAAGAATTTATTTATTGCTTCAAATGGGCAAGAGGGTTTAGAAACTTATAAAAACAATCAAATTGATTTAATCATCACTGATATTCAAATGCCAAAAATGAATGGTTTAGAGATGAGTTATGCAATAAGAGAAATCAATAAAGATGCAAAGATTATTATTACAACTGCATTTAATGATACTGAATATTTATTAGAAGCTATCAAACTTAACTTAGGAAATTATCTTACTAAACCTTTGGATTTAAACTATCTTATTGAAATAATGATAGAAAGTGCAAAAAATTTACTTTTAGAAAAACAGAATAAACAAATCATAAATACTTTTGAACAATATAAAAGCATTGTTGATGAAAGATCAATAGTATCAAAGACAGATATTAATGGAGTTATAACTTATGTAAATAAGCCATTTGAAGAGATATCTGGTTATAAGATTACAGAATTATTAGGTAGGTCTCATAATATAATTCGCCATGAAGATACTCCTCGTGAAATATTTGAAGATATGTGGAATACGATTTTAGATAAAAAAGTTTGGCAAGGTAAAATTAAAAATAAAAAGAAAAATGGGGATTACTATATTGTAGATACAATTATTAAACCTATAGTAAATATTGATGGTGAAATAGATGAGTTTATAGCACTAAGAAATGATATTACTGAACTTGAAATGTCAAAAGAGTATTTTAAAAATAGAAATGAAAAGTTTACAACTAATCTAAGAGATTCAATACGAGTTGCAAAAACTTATAAAGATATAGTTAATAAGTCTAGTATGATAATTAGAATAGACTTGAATAGAAATATAACCTTTGTAAATGAAGCATTTTGTGAGGTGAGTGGATATTCAAAAGAAGAGCTTGTTGGTAAACCTTATTCTATTTTACGAAATAAAAATATACGTTTAGAAGAGTATCAGCAAGATATTGATGAAATGTTTAATTCAATGAGTGAGAAAAAAGTTTTACAAAGAAAGATTGTAAATCAAAGAAAAGATGGTTCTTTGTTTTATTGTAAAGCAGTTTCCTATCCTCTTTTAGATAGAGATGGGAATGTCTATGAGTTCATGGGTGTTAGACATGATATTACTGATATAGAAAAACTTCATAAAGAAATAGAAGATACTCAAAGAGAATTAATCTATAGATTAGGGGAAGTAGGAGAAACAAGATCTAAAGAGACTGGAAACCATGTAAAAAGAGTAGCAACATATTCTAAGATTCTTGCTCATAAATATGGTTTATCACATAAAGAAGAGAATTGTTTATTTGCCGCTTCTCCTATGCATGATATAGGAAAAGTTGGAATACCCGATGAAGTTTTAAATAAGCCTGGAAAATTAGATGAAAATGAATGGGAGATTATGAAAACTCACTCTGAAATTGGTTATGAGATATTAAAAAATTCATCAAGACCTATTTTGCAAGCAGCAGCAATTGTTTCATATACTCACCATGAAAAATGGGATGGTTCAGGATACCCTTTAGGTTTAAAAGGTGAAGATATTCATATTTATGGAAGAATAACAGCAATTGCAGATGTTTTTGATGCCTTAGGAAGTGATAGAGTTTACAAAAAAGCTTGGCCTTTAGAAAAAATATTAAATCTTTTTAAAGAACAAAGTGGAAAACATTTTGACCCTTCACTTGTAAAAATATTTTTTGATAATTTAGATGAGTTTTTATGTGTTAAAGAAAAATACAAAGATGAATTTGAAAGTTGTGAATGAAAAACTTAAGTATTAAAATAAAATTAATACTGATATTTGTATTTATAAAAATAATCCCTTTATTATTGATTTCTTATTTAGCATATAAAGGTGTTAAACAAATTGACAAGTATATTAAAAATAGTACAGACTATCTTTTTATGCAAAGTGAAAATATTATTAATCAAACTGCAAAACTATCAATTAATGATAGTATCAAACATTTAGATAAAAAATCTCAACACTCTTTAGAAAGATTATCTTATCAAATAGCAAATGATGTGGCACAGTTTCTTTATCAAAGAGATGAAGACTTATTATTTTTATCTAATATGAATATAAATCAAAAACTTTTAGATAATTTTTATAAATCTAAAAATAGAAATATTATTTTGCATGATGAGTATATTTATGATGACAATACACATGAATGGATACTTAAAAACCCTAATAATGAAAGAAAGATACCTAAAAGTAGAAATATATTAAAAGAGAATAAAAAAGAGTTTAGCTTTACAGACCCTGCAGAGTTAGTAAAAAAAAGTATTCCTTTATACAAAGAGATTACGTATTTTAATGTAAAAGGAAAAGAGCTTTATAAAGTCTCTTCTCTTGATAAAACTTTAAAAGATATTTCTAAAAAAACAAATACTTATGTAAAAGCAGAAAATTATTTCAATGAAATAGAAAACCTAAAACAAGGTGAAATATATGTTTCAAATGTTATTGGGAAATATGTTGGTTCAAAAGTTATAGGTAATTACGACAAGATAAAAACAGCAAAATCTAATTTAAAGTTCGAGCCTGAAAATTCTGCTTATGCAGGAAAAGAAAACCCTGTTGGTAAAAAGTTTGAAGGAATAATTAGGTTTGTAACTCCTGTATTTAAAAATAAAAAGAAAGTTGGATTTGTTTCTTTAGCTTTAGATCATCAGCATATTATGCAATTTACAGATACTATTAATCCTACAGGTAAAAATTTAGTTCAAGATATTATAAATGCTGGTACTGGAAATTATGCCTTTATGTGGGATAACAAAGGTAGAAATATTTCTCACATAAGAGACTATTTTATCTTGGGTTATGATAAAAATAGTGGTAAAAGAGCAATGCCATGGATAAGTGAAGATTTAGCCTCAAAATATAAAGCTTCAGGTTTAGAAATAAACGAATTTCTAAATAAATATCAATCTTTTGATAATCAATCTTTAGATAAAAAACCAAATTTAGAACAAGTGATAAAAGATGGAAATCTTGGTCTTGATTGTAGATATTTAAATTTTGCTCCTCAATGTCACGGGTGGATGGAAGTTACTAAAAATGGTGGATTTGGTTCATTTATAATATATTGGAGTAATGTATGGAAATTAACTACTGCTGCAACTATTCCATATTATACAGGGCAATATGCAAATTCAAAAAGAGGTTTTGGTTTTGTAACAATTGGGGCAAATGTAGATGAATTTCATGCTGCTGCAAATGAGACTAAAAAAAGTGTAACTAATATTTTAAATAAACAAAAAGAGAATATGAAAGAAGTAGTAATCGAAAATGGATTTGAAATACATAAGTTTATTTTGATGTTAATAAACGAACTTTCTATAGTTACTATTATCATGGTTGTTATTGTTGTTTTAATTGCCTTGTGGTTATCTTCATATATTAGTAAAAAAATTGAAAAGCTTTTAATAGGAACAAATAAGTTTGCTAAAAATGAGTTAGATTATAGAATTGATGTTACAAGTAATGATGAAATAGGAAAACTTGAAAAGTCATTTAATAATATGGCTTCAAAAATTCAAGAGCAGATTCAAAAAGAGAAATCATTAATTGAAAGTTTGGAAAAGAAAGTTATTAATGAAGTTACAAAACAAAGAAAACAAGAGCAACTACTAGTACAACAATCAAAAAATGCCGCAATGGGAGAGATGATTTCAAATATTGCCCATCAATGGCGACAACCTTTAAATGCTTTAGCATTAGTTATTCAAAATATTAAATTCTCATTTTATACTGGGGATTTAAATAAAGAAAATATGGAAAAATCAGTAACTAAAGCTACAATGCTAACAAATAATATGTCTAAAACTATTGATGATTTTAGGGATTTTTTTAAACCAAATAAAGTTAAATTAGAGTTTTCTTTAGAGAAAAGTATTCAAAAGGTTATTACTTTAGTAGAAGCTAGTTTTAGTAGTAGTGATATTAATATTATAAAAGATTTTCCTGATTATAGAATAAATATTTTTGGTTATGAAAATGAACTTTCTCAAGCCTTGCTTAATATAATAAATAATGCAAGAGATGAACTAATTGAAAATAAAATAAAAGATAGTTTTATAGAAGTTAAGTTATTTAAAGATAAATCTTTAATAGTAATTGAAATTACAGATAATGCAAATGGAATAAAGAAAGAGAATGTAGATAAAATCTTTGACCCGTACTTTACAACAAAAGAAGAGGGTAAGGGAACAGGAATTGGTCTTTATATGACAAAAACAATTATTGAACAAAATATGGGTGGAAGGTTATATTTAAAAGCAAGTTCAAAAGAGGGAAGCACCTTTAGAATAGAGTTTAAAAACACCTAATCTTATATACAAAGTAATTATTAAAATATAAGATGATAATATCAAACTAAAACTTTAGGGAAAAGAGATGTTAAATAGTTTTATTGCAAAAGAGGGACAAAATAAAATTTTATACCTTTTTGTAGCCTTTTTTATATTTTTAGTTCTAGATTGTGAATTTTTTACTTTTATCTTTTTTGTATTAACAATAGTTTTTGCATATATTTATAGAAATAAAAAATTACAAAAAGATTATGATATCTCTGATATCTTAAGTCCAGTTTCTGGAAAGGTTTCATCAATAGATAAAAAAGGAAGTAAAACTTTAGTTTATATTGATGTTTCTTTATGGGATAATCATATTTTAAGAGCACCAAAAAATGGTAACTTTGTAATAGAACAAAAAAAAGGTTTACATACTTTACTTGATTCTTTAAAAGCAAAGAAATTAAATGAAAGAGCTGTATTATCTTATTCAGACATGAAAATAGAGCTAATCTCTTCTTTATATGGAACAGATATCACATTAAATACCAATGAAGCCTTAATGGGCGATAAATTAGGTGTTTTCATACATGGTCAAGCAATTATTGAGATTGATAAATCAAAAGAGTTATTACTAACACTTAATAAAAAAGTAGAAGCTGGTAAAACAGTTATAGCAAGGGCAAAGTAGCCCTTGACAAAAAAATATTAAAAGATTATAATTGCCTCATAAATTAAAGGGAGAGTACAATGAAAATATTTGATTTTTATAAAAACCATTTCATAAAAAGTGTTAATACTCTTCTACTTCTTAAAAATTTCCTCTAATACATAATATATTACAAAATAATAATCCCACGCTTTAGTTTTTCTTTTTTTAAATAAAAAAAGATATAATATTTTACATTTTAAAAGGTTACACACTATGGATAAAAATAAAATTATAGTTTTTGATACTACATTAAGAGATGGAGAACAATCTCCTGGTTGTTCAATGAACACAGAAGAAAAAATCAAAGTTGCATTACAGTTAGAAAAATTAGGTGTTGATGTAATTGAAGCAGGTTTTGCTGCAGCAAGTCCTGGAGACTTTGATGCAGTTAGTAGAATTGCAGAACAAGTTAAAAACTCTTCAATCTGTTCTTTAAGTAGAGCAATTGAAAATGATATTAAACAAGCTGGTTTAGCAGTACAAAAAGCTCCTTTACATAGAATTCATACATTTATTGCAACAAGTCCTATTCACATGAAATATAAGTTAAAAATGAGTGAAGAAGAAGTTATTAAAAGAGCAGTTCATGCCGTAGAATATGCAAAAACATTTGTTGATGATGTTGAGTTTTCATTAGAAGATGCAGGAAGATCTGAAATACCTTTTATGAAAGAAGTTATGGATGCAGTTATCTCTGCTGGTGCTTCAACTATTAACTTACCTGATACTGTTGGATATAGATTACCAACTGAATTAGGTGCAATGGTAAAAGAGTTATCAGATTTTGCAGGAGATAGAGCAAGAATTTCTGTACATAATCACAATGACTTAGGATTAGCAACTGCAAATACTTTAGCAGCAGTAATGAATGGTGCTAGACAAATTGAAGTTACAATCAACGGTTTAGGTGAAAGAGCAGGGAACTCTGCTTTAGAAGAAGCTGTAATGGCTATAAAAACAAGAAAAGATGCCTTTGGTGACTTATATACTGAAATTAACACTCCTGAAATCTATGCTACATCAAGATTAGTTGCAACTATTACAGGTGTTGAACCACAACAAAATAAATCAATCGTTGGTAAAAATGCCTTTGCTCACGAAAGTGGTATTCACCAAGATGGTGTATTAAAACATCAAGAAACATATGAAATTATGAAACCTGAAGATGTTGGTGTTTATAAAGAGTCTAATTTAATCTTAGGTAAACACTCAGGACGTGCAGCATTTAAAGATAAAATCAATCAATTAGGGTTTGATAAAGTTAGTGAGCAAGAGTTAAACTCAGCATTTGAGAAGTTTAAAATCTTAGCTGATAAGAAAAAAGATGTTACTGATGATGATATAAGAATGTTAATAACAGACGAGTCATTAAACCAAGACAAAATTTATGAATTAGTTGGATTACAAATCTCTGACTGTTCAAATGGTGTTCCAACAGCAGCAGTATCAATCAAACATGATGATAAGGTATTAACTGATGCAAATATTGGTAATGGAACAATGGATGCAATCTTTAAAACAATTGATAGACTTACAGGATATAGTGGAGAATTACAAAGTTATAATGTAACTTCAGTTACTGAAGGAAAAGATGCCTTAGCAAAAGTTACTACAAGAGTAGTTTTTGATGATAATTCACCATCATTTGTTGGGCATGGATTAAGTGTTGATACAATGCTTGCAACTGCAAATGCCTATGTAAGTGCACTTAATTCTTATCTTTCTCAAAAAGAGAGATTAGCCAAAAAAAGTGAGCATCAAATATAGAACAAGGGATTTATTCCCTTGGTAAAATATATGAAAAATAGTATAGTAAATGGCTTTTACAAATTAGACTCTTCACTTAAGTATACTTCTTTTAAAGAATTTACAAGAAATATACTTGAAAACAATCACTATAAATATAAAAAATATTTTGATTTTTGTATGATTTTTTTAGTTTTAAGTACTATTGGAATCTTAATCTACGAAGTAAATCATACAAAAGTTGAAGTTTTAAATACCTACGAGTATTTTGCGATAGTTATCTTTCTTTTCGAATGGTTAGGAAGACTCTGGGTTTATAGCGATATAAGAAAAAGAGTAATTCAAGATTATGAAGAATCACTTTTTTTAGCAAAAAAATATAAACTCTCAAAATCTTTAAAAAAGGCTTTTAAAGAAAAGCTTGAATTTATTTTCTCCCCTATGTCAATTATTGATTTATTAGCTATCCTTCCTGCATATAGACCTCTTAGAGTATTAAGAATTTTTTTACTATTTAGATTATTTAAAATTATTAGATATACCAACTCTTTAAAAGAGTTTTTGAATATTTTTGTTGAGAGAAAGTTTGAATTATATACATTAGCAATCCTAAGTGGTATTGTAATATTTTTTGGTTCAACAATTATGTTTGTATATGAAGGTCCTTCTGGTGTAAACGACCAAGTTAACAATTTTTTTGATGCAGTTTATTGGTCTTTAATTACAATCTCAACAGTTGGTTATGGAGATATTGTTCCTATTACTCCTGAAGGTAAATTTGTAACTTTAATACTTGTTATAAATGGTTTTTTAGTTATTGCTTTTAGTACTTCTATTGTAACAACAGCCTTAGCTCAAAGAATGGAAACTATTAAAAAAAATAGAGTAGAAAATGAAGTTAATAAACTAACTGAGTTTGTGATAATTTGTGGCTACGATATTATGGCAAAGAATTTAGTAAGAGAACTTACAAAACATAAGAAAAAAGTTTTAATAGTTGATGACAATGAAGACAGAATAAAATTTGCCCAAGATGATAATTTATTGGCAATTTTAGATGACCCCACAAATATGGATTTTCTAAAAAAAATCGGAGTAAGCAATGGTGCTTCTACAATAATCACATTAAGTGAAGATGATGCTACAAATCTTTCTATTGTTTTAGGAGCTAGGGCATTAGATATAAATATTAAAATTATAACTTTAGTAAATGACCAAGAGGTAGAAAGTAAATTAAGACTTGCAGGTGCAGATTTTATAATAAATTCAAATGAGATAAGTGCTTATGTTGCAGGGGAATATATCGGACAACCAGTTGCTTTTGAAGCAGTTGATGGAATTTTATTAAATGATGATATTTCTGCAGAAGTTGATGAGATAGAAATTGTTGATAAGATGAATATTATTGATAAAAGTGTAAATTTAATCAATTTTGAAAACTATAATTTAACTCTAATTGGTATAATAAATAATAAAAATAAATATGATTTTATTTTTAACCCTATAAATGTAGATTATACATTAAAGGAAAAAGATATATTAATTGTAATTGGCTTTAAAGAATCACTAAAAGAGTTAAGAAGTGATTTACTCACAAAAAAATTTTAAAAGAGAAAAATGAAAAGAAGTGTTGTTATCTATGGATATTCTATATTAGGCTCAAAAATAGCAAAAGTGCTAGAGGAAAAAGCTTATAAAATTACTATAATTAGTTTTGTAGATGAACAAATAGATACAGCAAAAAAAGATGGATATGAAGTTATAAGTTCGACACTTTTAAATGATAATGAATTGATTAAAATTGGAATTGGAAAAGATGTTCATTCTTTATTTTGTGTTAGTAACAGTAATAAAAACAATCTTTTTGTAACTTTATCAGCTAGAAATTTAGATAAAGATTTAAAAATCATAGCAACCTCAAAAACAAAAGCAGAAGCAAAAAAACTACTTATAGCCGGTGCTACAAAAGTATTAAACCCAAATGAACTTACAGCACAAAGAATATACAGACATATGACTAAACCTTTAATGTTAAAAGTTTTAGATGAAATTTTGTTTAGTAAATCAGATTTAAATATTTCAGAAGTATATATAACAAAGAACTCTATTTTAAATGGAAAATTTTTAAAAGATATAACTATTCATAAAGAATACAATATTTTACTTATTGGCATAATGGATAAAGAGTTAGGAGAACAATTTATTTTTAATACAAAAGGGATAAATCATAAAATTGACGAAGGAGATATATTGGTTGTAGTTGGTTATAGTGCTGAATTGGAAAAGTTTAGACAGTTCATAGGGGGAGTTGAGGTATGATGCAATTTAACTTTTTTTTAAAGTTATTAAGAGATTCATTTAGGGATTTATTACCAATAATAATAGTTATCTTATTTTTTCAATTAGCTATTATTCAAGCAGTACCAGAAGGCTGGTTATCTACTGCCATTGGTTTATGTATTGTTGGTATAGGACTTGCAATCTTTTTACAAGGTCTAGAGATAGGAATCTTTCCTATTGGAGAAGGATTAGCAAGGGATTTTGCAAAAAATGGCTCAATGATTTGGGTACTATTTTTTGGATTTTTAATTGGTTTTGGTACAACAATTGCTGAACCAGCCCTTGCCGTAATTGCAGATAAAGCGGCATCTATCTCAAGTGGTAGGATTGATGCTACTATTTTAAGATTGGTTGTTGCAGGTTCAGTTGGTTTTGCAATACTACTTGGTGTATTTAGAATATATAAAGGTCACGGAATACACTATTATATTATTGCAGGATATATTTTAGTTGTAGGAGTAACTTTCTTTGCTCCAAAAGAGATTATTGGTTTAGCTTATGACTTAGGTGGAGTAACTACTTCTACAGTAACTGTACCCTTAGTTGCCGCCCTTGGAATTGGATTAGCCTCTTCAATTAAAGGAAGAAATCCTGTAATTGATGGATTTGGTTTAATAGCTTTTGCTTCTTTAACTCCAATGATATTCGTACAGATTTATGGTATTGCAGTTTATAATCTTGTAGAAGCTAAAGATGTGGCGCAAGTTGTTGTACAAGCTAATGTGTCAGTTTCTACAAGTATAACTATTGAATCAGTAATTCACGGTTTAGGTTCAGTTGTTAAAGATGTTGCTCCTATTTTATTAATTATTCTATTTTTCCAATATGGAGTAATTAAAAAAAGAATTGATAACTTAAAAACAGTAATATTTGGATTTGCATTAGTAGTAGTTGGTTTATATGCTTTCATCCTTGGGTTAGAGATGGGATTATTTACTCTTGGTGAAACAATGGCTTATCAACTTACAAAAAGAGATTCTGTTTTTGTAATTTATGCTTTTGCTTTTGCTATTGGTTTTTCTACTACAATGGCAGAACCAGCACTTATGGCTATTGCAAAAAAAGCTAAAGATATAAGTGATGGTAAAATCAACGATTTTGCTTTAAGAATTTTTGTTGCCTTTGGTGTTGCAATAGGTATTGCCCTTGGAGCATTTAGAATTGTTGATGGTGGACATATTCACTACTATATAATTTTTGGATATATTTTAGTTATTACATTAACATGGTTTGCCCCAAAATATATTATTCCAATTGCCTATGATAGTGGTGGGGTTACAACTTCAACAGTAACAGTTCCTCTTGTTGCAGCACTTGGTATTGGACTTGCTACAAATATTGAAGGAAGAAGTCCCCTTATTGATGGTTTTGGACTTATAGCTTTTGCTTCACTTTTCCCAATGATTACAGTAATGCTATATGGTATTATCACTGAAAAACTTGGGGTTAAATCAGATACTGAGATTGAAGCTGCAAATATCTTAAAAGATGCACTTATAGATGCAGAAAATATGGATTTAGCAACAGTAAATATAGATGGTAGTGATAGAAGACACTCTTTACCAATGGATTTCTCTGCTGTTGTTATTATTGTTCCAAAAGATAAAAAAATTGATGCAATACAAGCTGCTCATAAAGCAGGTGCTCCTGGTGTTACAGTTCTTAGAGCAGATGGAATTGGATTAGGAAAAATTGATAACTTCTATAGAACTTCATTTGAAGCTAATGATGCTTTATTATTGTTCTTATTACCTCAAAGTTTAGTAAATCCAGTTATTAAATCCATTATTCATTCTTTACATATTACTACTACAGGAAAAGGTATAGCCTTTGCTTTCCCATTAACTCATATGAAAGGGATTAGTTTAAGTAGACATGATATTTTTGTAAATAGAAAAGATCATAAAAATCCTGAAAATGATGTAGAAAAACTTATTAAAGAGGAAGAAGAAAAAGTATTAGAAAAAATTCAAGAGCACAAAAAAGTAGCTAATGAAGAGTCTTAATAGTTTAGAAGAAACTAAAGATATTATAAGTACAGTTCCTGCTGTACTTATATACTTTTCAGGTCAAAACTGTTCTGTGTGCAAGGCACTAAAACCTAAAATAGAACAACAAGTTAATCTTCACTTACCTAAAATTAAAACTTATGAAGTAAAAGCTGATATTTATAAAGAGATAGCAAGCAATTTTTCGGTATTTTCTATACCAACTATTTTGGTATTTTTTGATTCAAAAGAGTTTAAAAGAGAGGGAAGAAATATCTCTGTTTTAAACTTTATCGAGGAGTTAAAAAGACCATACAATTTATTTATGGATTAGGAAATATGAAAAAAACGCTTTTAATATTCTTAATAGTATTTGTTGTTATGCAATTTATACAAACAGAAAAAGTAAATACTGAAACAAATCCCAAGTTAGAGATGAAAACACCACCAAAGATAAAAGCTATCTTTAAATCTGCTTGTTATGATTGTCATTCTAACTCTACAAATTGGCCTTGGTATTCACATATTGCTCCTTTTTCTTGGATAATTGACTCTCATGTTACACATGGAAGAACAGCATTAAACTTCTCAATTTGGGAAACTTATAGTGAAGAGAAAAAAGAAGAAAAGATGAAAGCTATCTTTAGAACAGCATATGCTTCTATGCCACTAGCGTCATATATAAAAGCACATGAAGATGCCAACTTAACAAGAGAACAAAGAACATTAATTAGAGATTGGACTGGAGTGAAAAAATAGTTTGAGAGAAGAAATTCAAAGTTTATTAGACGAAAAGAAAACCTTACTTACAATTACCTACTTTAAGCTTCAACAGCTTTTTGAAAAAAAGTATGGAGAAAATACTGTAGTACTTATGGAAATAGGTACTTTCTTTGAAGTTTATGAAGTAAATAATGATGAAGAACAAATAGGAAAAGCAAAAGAGATTGCTGAACTATTAAATATACAACTAACAAGAAAAAATAAATCAATTTTAGAAAACTCTCAAGAAAATCCAATTATGGCTGGTGTTCCTGCGATCTCTTTAGAAAAACACCTTGCTAGAATTATTGCTGAACAAAAGTACACAGTAGTAATTATAAGACAAAAAGGACTTCCTCCTAAAGTAAGTAGATACCTTGATACAGTAGTAAGTCCTGGTACAAACTTTGATTTTGTAATTGACCAAGATGAAAATAATATTACATCACTTGTGGTTGATCAAATAAAAGGTATTTATCTTGTAGGATATTCTGCAATTGATGTAACTACAGGAAAGTGTTATTACAATGAAGTTCATGGTACAAGTGAAGATAAGTTCTATGCTTTAGATGAAGTATTTAACTATATGAATATGCACCGTACAAATGAAGTAGTTGTAACTTTTGCAGATAAAAATATAAATCAAAAAGAAGTAATAGATTATCTTGAACTAAAACTAAAAACTTTTCATATTGGAACATTTATTCCAAAAATAAACTATCAAAATGAATTGTTTAAAAATGTCTTTGCTGTAGAATCACTACTTACTGCAATAGAACATCTTGATATGGAAAGAGTTCCACTTAGTTCTCAAAGTTTAGCAATACTTATTGATTTTGTTATAGGACATGATTCAAATATAGTTCAAAAGCTTTCACTTCCTGTGAAACTTGATGTTTCAAAATATATCTATTTAGGAAACAATGCTTTAGAGCAGTTAAATATTATAGAGACTTCTCACAATCCAAGTTTAATAAAACTTCTTAACAATACTTCAACAGCTATGGGAAAAAGACTTTTAAAAGAAAGATTAACTCATCCTGTAAAAGATAGTAAAGAGTTACTAAGAAGATATGCTTTATCAAAAGAGTTATTTGATTATCATGGACCTATTGAAAATGAATTAGCAAATATTTATGATATAGAAAGACTTACAAGAAGAATAAAACTAGCAAGACTTCATCCCTTTGAATTAAACTATTTATATGATTCACTTCTTAGTATAAAAGAAGTAGTGGCTTTCATGGAGAATTATAAGTTTATAACGCCCCCTTGTTCTTTAGCGCAACTTCAAATGTTTATAGACTCTATTGAATCAACTTTTGATTTAGCTATTTCTGGAAAGTATATGCTAAAAGATGTTGAGTCAAATATGGTTTGTGATGGAATAAACCATGAAATAGATGAATTAAACAGACAAAATGAACAGTTATATACAAAACTAGAATTAATAAAGAATCATATCTTAAATATTTTAAATGCAAAAGACTCAAACTTTGTAAGTATAAATAGACTAGATAAAGAAGGTTTTTATTTAAGTCTTACAAAAAATAGATATAACCTAATAAAAGATGAATTATCAAACTCTCATATTATTATTGATGATGATTTACTTCTTTTCAAAGATTTTAACTATAAAGTACAAACTACTTCAGTAAAAATTTCTTGTAAACTTACAGATGAAATTTCAGATAAGTATGTACATAATCTAAGAAAAATAATTGAATTAAATAAACTGGTATTTAAAGAAAAACTAAATGAGTTTGAAAAGAAATTTGCAACATTACTTGAAGAGTTAGTTCAGTTTATTGCTGAGGTTGATTTAACTGTTTCAAATATCAAAACAGCCAAAAAATATAATTATGTTTGTCCAAAGATTGTAAAAACAAAAGATGATGAAAACTTTTTAGAATTAGTTGAACTTAGGCATCCAATTATTGAAGCAAATGAAGAGCAGGGGATTTATGTACCAAATGATATTATCTTAGGAGAATTATCACTTGCAAAAGATGAGTTCAAAGATAATGTGATAATTAAAAACTCAAACCCTATAAATATGTTTGATAATAAAATGCATGGTATTTTACTTTATGGAATAAACTCTTCAGGTAAATCTTCACTTATGAAATCAATTGGGATTGCAGTTATTTTAGCACAAGCAGGTTTTTTTGTACCTGCAAAATCAATGAGATTTTCTATTTTTGATTCTGTATTTACAAGAATTAGTGGAGCTGATAATATAGCAAAAGGACTTTCATCTTTTGCAGTTGAGATGCTTGAACTTAAAAATATTTTTAATCGTGCTTCAAAAAGGTCTTTAATCTTAGGAGATGAAATCTCTCATAGTACTGAAACAATGAGTGGTTTATCTATTGTGGCAAGTGCTATTTTAAAACTTGCAAAACTAGAATCAATCTTTGTTTTTGCAACACACTTACATCAATTACCAGAAATAAAAGAGATAGAAAACCTTAAAAATATAATTTCACTTCATTTATCTGTAATGTATCAAGATGAAGAAGATAAATTAATCTTTGATAGAAAACTAAAACATGGAAGCGGCTCTTCTATGTATGGTTTAGAGTATGCAAAATCACTTCATATGGATAGAGAGTTCTTAAGTGTTGCAAATGACATAAGAAAACGTTTAACTGATGATTATGACAAAGTTGAAAGACTTACTCAAAAGAAAACTTCAAAATACAATAAAGATGTTTTTGCTTCTACTTGTGTTATTTGTGGACGAGCTTGTGATGATGTTCATCATATCAAAGAGCAAGCAAGAGCAAATAAAGATGGCTTTATAGGACATATAAATCAAAACCATAAATATAATCTAATACCTCTTTGTAAATTACATCATAAAATGGTGCATGAAGGAAAAGTTAATATAAACGGTTTTGTAGCTACAAGTAAAGGTTTAGAACTTCATTATACAATGACAGAAGAATAAAAAAATCGAAAATATGGTATTGATTATATTCTAAAATAAAAACCCCCGACATACGTCGAGGGCTTCAACTAAAACTCTTAAATTCTATGACTAAATTAGTCGTTATTTTCCCAATTCATTTATATCTCCTATCTTATAGAAACTACATTGATTCCCTCTTTAGGAAGAAGTAAATCATTATTTAATTTTATTATAACTATATTATCTTGTGGATTATTGACGGTAATTGTATCGTCTGTTTTCTTATGAAATGCTGAACGTAGTATTCCAACAACTTTTTTAGCATTATTATCAGTAAATCTAAAAGTATAGTTTAACATTGGTCTATGGAAAGTATGTCCATACATAATATCTTCATAAGGTATAACTATTTTTAACTCTTTTTTTACAATAATAGAGTTTTTAAACTTTCTTCTAAACTCTTGTAATTCTTCACCAGTCTTTTCTATTTTTATTTTTTCTTTGATTTGCATTTTCAATGGTTCTTCATTAGATATTGAAATAGAGTCATTTAATTCATTAACAACTGTAAACATATTTTTTAATTGTGAGCTGTCATTATATTCACTTAACAATGTTCCATCTATCACAACTTCTAATTTTTCTAATTCTAAAGCAACTCCATCATATTCAGAAATTTTAGGATCTAAAAATTTTCTTGTAAATATAGTTTGTGTTATTTCATCGTCTGAGTTATTAATTAACTTATATTCTGTAATTACTTTGCAGTTGATGAATTTTTTATCTTTTGAAAGATCATAAATTAATTCTTCATTATAATACTCAAAAAATGTATTAAGTTCTTCATGAGTACTGTTTCCACTTCCCATTGGTAATAATTTTTTATGTATTAGATTTATTAATTTGTTTTTATAGTATTTATTTTTATTATCTTTTAATAATTTATTTTCTAATTTTAATATCATCTTTTCAATTTCATCATTATCAAATTTTTTTAAATAATCATTTTCTAACAATAAGGTTTTAACAAAACTAGTTATGGTCTCTTCCTGAAACTTATCTTTTAGAATGACATCATAAAGTCCTGTCACAAGAAATAGTCCACCAGCTGCATTAATAATATTTAAAAATGTTACATAAAAAGAGCTACTTGTTTGAGTAATTGGAAAAATACTTGTGAATATGAAATAAACTAAAAAAGAGCTTAAACTATATACTATAAATTGATTTTTTATAGCTTCACTAACTTTCACTTTTTAATCCTTTATTTATTTTAATCTATTGTACAATAATAAACATTACATTATTTATTACTAAATTTAATATTTATTTCTATTTTGGGTAACTTAATTGAAATACTTTATTTTGTAAGTCTGATAAAAGGATAATCATGTAAACATAAATTTATTATACAATAAAATGGATTGATAAATGAGTTTAATAGAAAATAATATTAAAAAATATATAAATATAAAAGAGTTTGCAGAATTATATAGTATATGCAAAAGTAGTCAAGCAAATTATAGAGGAAAATTGTATAACCCTTTACCATGACCTCAAAAAACTAAGTATGGAAAATATACTTTATTGTGTAGCTGAAGTTGAATAATGGTTTAATAATCAGTATAAATAAGATTATTACTTTTTTATTTATTAACTAGTAAAAATCAATAGATTTATAACTAGGTGAACTGTATAAAAAACTGTATATTCTTTTAAACCATATATGAAGATTTTAATATAGAGGCAAATTATTAACTGATGATTATGACAAAGTTGAAAGACTTACTCAAAAGAAAACTTCAAAATACAATAAAGATGTTTTTGCTTCTACTTGTGTTATTTGTGGACGAGCTTGTGATGATGTTCATCATATCAAAGAACAAGCAAGAGCAAATAAAGATGGTTTTATAGGACATATAAATCAAAACCATAAATATAATCTAATACCTCTTTGTAAATTACATCATAAGATGGTGCATGAAGGAAAAGTTAATATAAACGGTTTTGTAGCTACAAGTAAAGGTTTAGAACTTCATTATACAATGACAGATGAGCAAGAATAAAGTTTAAAACTTTACTCTTTATATCCAATAATTTGGATAGACTCTTTTTTTGTGTAAATTGTTATATAAAACTCCAACAAGAATTATAATTGTAGCTCCTAAAGCTGTTGGTAATAATAAGAAATCCCAAGATGCACCCATAATAAATACTATAACAGGATTAGAACCAGCTGGAGGATGAACTGTTCTTGTTAATAACATTACTGCAATAGAAGAAGCTAAAGCAAGAGCTAAACTCCACCAATAATCACCAACAAAATGTAAAAAGAATAATCCCATAAATGTACATATCACATGTCCAAAAAAGATATTTCTTGGCTGTGAAAATGGACTATCACTAAATCCAAACAGTAAAACACAAGTTGCACCAAATGAACCCATAATAAAGATATTCTCATAACTATCAGTAAGATAGGCAACAATAGATATTGCAATAAATGCACCAAGAAAAGCAAAGGCAACTTCAATAGCTTTTACTTTTGGTGGAAGTTGTGCTTTATTTCCTTTTAATTTTTTTATGTAACTCATAATTTCTCCTTAATCAAACAAACGATTGTTTGGTAAAATAAGCAAAAAAAATTTAAACTTTAGATAAGAGACTTTTCCCTACTTCTAAAAGCTTAACTTTGTCATTTGTTAGATTATACATAATAATTGCACCCTGTAAAGTACAAATATATTCATATGCTAATTTTTTTGACTCTTTTTTTAAATACTTCTCTTCTACTACTTCAGCAATACACTCTTCCCACGTTTTAAAATAGTTTACTATAATAGTTTTATATTCTTCATTTTGACTAGAAACTTCAGTTGCTAAGTTTGCAAGTAAACAACCTCCATTACTATTTAAAAAGTATTCATCTGTCTTTTTAACTATTTTTTCTAACTTTTCTTTTGTTGATAGAGTTTCATCTTTTATTGAAAAAATATTTTTATCAAAGTATTCACTTATATATTTAAGTGCTTCAAGTCCTATTTCATCTTTGTTTTTAAAGTGATGATAGATACTTCCTTTTATTAATCCACATTCATCTGCAATATTAGCCATAGAAGTTTGACTAAAGCCTTGCGTTTTAAAAAGGTTTATTGCTTTGTTTAATATCTCTTCTTTAGATGTTTTTTTTATTGCCACAATTTTTCCAAACGATAGTTTGGGAAAATTGTATCACTTTTTTTATTTGATGTCAAATCAATACATTATTAGTATTGATTAATAGTCAGCTTTTTCACCATTTTTCAGGATTTCTTTAGTAAATCTAATTACTTTATTTCTACCTGTTTCTTTTGCTTCATAAAGGCAAAGGTCAGCATATTTAATAGATTTCCAGAATTGGTCTGTATCTGCTGGGAAGAAAGAGTAACCAATACTTACAGTTTTACTAAATGATTCATTATTAAATGTAAATACAATTTTTGCAAACTCTTCATTTATTCTTTTTGCAAGTTCTTGTGCACTCTCTTCAGTTGGGTTTTTCATGATAATTAAGAACTCTTCCCCACCGAATCTTATTATAAATTCACTAGGAGTTATATTCTCTTGCATAGTTCTAGAAAGCTTTTGTAAGATAGCATCACCAGCATCATGTCCGTAAGTATCATTTATCATTTTAAAGTAGTCTATATCTAAGAACATAATTGCATAAGTTGTATCTTGAGCAAGTTCATTTGGCATAGTTTTTTCTACAAATTCATCAAGATATTTTCTATTGTAAAGTCCAGTTAATCCATCTACTAAGTTTCTTTGTCTTAGAACATCCATTAACATTCTACTTTCTAAAATAGGTTTTGTTTCTTCAAGATATTTTTTGATAATACCTATTTGGTATTTATTATGTTTTGAACACTCTTTATTATCACATAGAATATGAATAGTAATTGATTTTTGATCATTTATTGTAAATGGTATGCATGTGTATTCCATTGAACCTTCACATTTTGCCATTCTACATATTTCAGGGAAGTTTTCAGAACATATGATATTAGAAGTTCTTTCTGCTCTACAAAGCTCTTTTATATCATTTCTTAAATCACAACATGGTTTTATACCTTTTGGACCGTAGATTATCTTTCTTTCATCTTTTTGTATATCATTTTCAAAGATATAGAAATCTTTAACTTTTAATTTATCTTTTAGAACTTGGATTAATCTATAATAAATATCATCTTTAGTTAAATCAGTTTCAATAGTCTTCTTGAAGTTATAAATTTCCGAAATGTCTTCAATTATCTCTTTTGCTGTAAGAAGTTTGTCATTATTTAAATTTGTTGATCTATTATGTACAAATGCCGTAAGATTTTTTTCAATTCCTGTTAAGACAGTCTCTAGTTTTTCAATAATCTCATTCAGCCACATAAAGGCTTCTTTGTCTTCTTTTAAAATTCCTTTAGGAGCTCTTACTGAATAATCTCCTTCATGAACTTGTTTTAAAGTTTCAGTTATTGAATCAAATGATGTAGTATAAGGCTTGATTTTTCTGCTTATAAAAATTAAAATAAAAACTAAAAATAGAATAACTGTAGCAATGATATTAAGCAAAATACCAATACTTGTCATTCTATCTTCTTGGATATCAAGTTTTATTGATATTGCACCTAAAACGTCACCTTCTTTTGCATCATGACAACTTAAACAGTTTGGTTTATCCATTGCTGATGCTACGTAAGGTATAGTTATTCTTAAAGATGCATTTTGTATAGTTTCATCAATTACAATTTCTTCTTTTCCAGTTTTTAAAACTTTCTTATCTACTTCATCTCTAGGAAGCTCATTAGTTGCTTCAGTACCAAATTGTTGTGAAACCTTTGGAGAACGTGTAACCCATAAATCATTTAATTCAACCATTCTTTCTAAACTATCCAAGAATACATCTCTTTGATGCATATTTCCATTTACCATGTGAGAAGTTAAACTATTTTTTACAATATCTGCTGTTAGATAAGCTCTTTTCTTAGCTCCTGCATATCCACTCTCCCTTGAGCCTATTGCAACTAATGCAACAATTATTAAGGTTAGTAGAGTAACCATTGAAAATATAATAAGAGTTATCTTTTTATTAGAATTCATATGCTTTCCTAGCGACTTAAATTATTTCATGTATATTAGCATAAATATTTTTATTAATAGATTACTTTAAGTAAAAAATTATATCTTTTTATTTATTTAGTAGCTTTAGATTTTATGAATGAATTTAATTAAGAAAGTATATGATTTTAGTCCTCTTGAACTTCAGGAAGTTTTTTCGCTAAATAAATAGCCAATACGCCTACAAGAGATAATATAAATATTATTCCACTAACTCCTATTAAGGAACTAAGACTTCCAATAAGACCAGTTAAAAGTAAGATAAAACCTATTAATGTATTGCTTACTGCTACATAGTCTGTTCTTTTATTTCCTTCTGCTAAATCAGTAATATAAGTTTTTCTTCCTATTCTAATACCTTGATATCCAATACTTAAAATAAAATAGATAATAGGCATAATCCAGATAGTAGAAAATAGCTCTTTATAAAAAAAGTCAATAAAAGATACTACAAAACCAACTGTTGTAGCAATTGTTGCTCCAATAATCATAACTCTTTTACTTGATACATCAGAAAACTTACCCCAAAAGTTTGCAGATAATAAATCTGCTAAACCACTTGATAAAATAAAAAGACCAAGTAAGTAAGCATTTGCATCGCTATTTTGTTGGGCAATAATTACAAAAAAAGGTGCAGATAAAACAGAACAAAGAAATAAAGCCCTTGTAATAACAAAAAGCCTAAAAGGTTTATCTGTTTTTAAAATAGAAAGTTTTTTCATTGCAACAGTAAAGGCATTTCCTCCACCATCCGTTTCTCCAGGATACTCTTTTATTTGACCATAAGTAATAGAAGCTAATAACCAGAAAAAACCTGCAAGTGAAAATAAAACTCCAAAGTGTTGAGACACAAATGGTTTTTCACCATTTAATAAAAAATAAACTCCTAATACTACTACAAGTAAACCTGCAAGCATTCCAGATAAACCATTTAGTGCCCCACGTCTTGTTTTAGGAATAGTTTTCCCTAATACATCTTTTGCTGCAACAGAACACAATCCTCTTGATAAACTTAAAGTTATAATCAAAGCAATGATAGCTAATCCTGCACTTAATCCTTCCATATTCCAAGCAACAACAGCTATACCAAACATACTTAAAGCTTGTAAAAAAGTTCCTAAAGACCAAACCCATTTTCTAATGGGAAGTTTTCTAACGAATGCTGCTATAAATAGTTGAGGAAGTAAGGAACCTGATTCTTTTATGGGAACTAAAAAACTTATTAAAAATACAGGAACATTTAAACTTTCCATTAACCAAGGTAAGACAACTTTTGCATTTGCAATTGCATCTGCAAGTTTGTTAAAGAAGTAACTAATAATTGTAAGAAGAAAATTGCCAGGTACAACTTTGCAAGCATTTTCATCTATAGCTTTACAAACTCTGGCATCTTCTTCATTTACAAGTTTATTGTAAATATTATCAGGATTGATTTTTTTTAAAGGCATTCTTGTTCTTTTATAAGGCTTTAAAACCTTCTTCTAAGTCAAGTGTTCCCTCATAAAAAGCTTTTCCTACAATTACACCTGCAATATTTCCATTTGCTTTACAAGAAGTTATATCATTGATATCTTTTACTCCACCAGAAGCAATAGTTTCAACACCACTTGCAAGTGCAATTGACTCTGTAAATTCTACATTTACACCACAAAGCATTCCATCTTTTGAAATATCAGTACAAATAATTGCCTCAACACCAGCATTTGCAAACTCTTTGGCTAAGTCAGTTGCTTTCATTGTTGACACTTCTGCCCAACCTTCAACTGCAACCATTCCATTCATAGCATCAATACCAACTGCAATTGGATATTTTGAAGCCATATCTTTTACAAATTGTGGATCTTTTACTGCAATTGAGCCTAAGATAAGTCTGTCAATTCCTAGGTCAACATACATTTTGATAGTTTCTTCATCTCTAATTCCACCACCAACTTCAATCTTTAGATTACAGTTTTCTTTGATTTTTTTGATTTGTTCTAGGTTTGCTGGTTCCCCTGCAAATGCACCATTTAAATCAACTACGTGAACCCACTTACTTCCTAGTTCTTCAAATCTCTTTGCAACTTGCCAAGGCTCATCTGAGTAAATTTTTGCACTGTCCATAAGTCCTTTGCTAAGTCTTACAGCTTTTCCATCTTTAAGATCAATTGCTGGTAAAATATCCATTTTAATAAGCTCTCCTATTTAATATTCATAAAATTTTTAAGTATTTTTAATCCATTATCGTGTGATTTTTCTGGATGTGGTTGAAAACCATAGATGTTTTCTTTATGTACCGCACTTACAAAGTCATATCCATACTCTGTTGTTCCAATTACATTTTTAGGATCTGTAACTGCATGGTATGAGTGTACAAAATATAAATATGGGTTTTCTAAACCTTCAAATAGTGTATGTTCATTTGAAGTTTTGATTACATTCCAACCCATATGTGGAACTTTTGTGTCTTCATGCATTTTTGATTTATCAAATTTTACAACTTTTCCATCAACTAAACCTAATCCTTCGTTTGTTCCAAACTCTTCAGAACTTTCAAAAAGAAGTTGCATTCCAAGGCAAATCCCAATCATTGGTTTTCCACTTTTTGAATATTCTAAAATAGCTTCTTTCATCCCTGTCTCATTTAGGTTTGCCATTGCATCACCAAAAGCACCAACTCCAGGTAAAATAATTCTATCAAAATTTTTTAAGTCATTTGGGTCTTTTACAAAAGTGGCTTTTTCATCAAGGAGGTGACAAGCATTGTAAACTGAAGCAAGATTTCCCATATTGTAGTCGATAATTCCAACCAAAATTATATCCTTTAAATGGTTCCACCATTGAAAGGGAACCTCTCATTTTAACTTCTTTTATCACTAAGAAAAAAACCATAGGTAAAGAAGCAAACTCTAAAGAGAACAACGAGTTGTTCTTTAGTTTTAAAAAAAAGAGATTATACTAAATTTTTGCATCAGCTAGGGTTAAAGAGAAAAGTACTTGGTTGTTTTTTTCTTCACAAGCTTTTTTTGCTTCAAGTATTGTTGTTCCAGTTGTTATTAAATCATCTACTAAAATAATAGTTCTATTTGAAACTTTTATGTCAAACTTTCTTTTATTTTTCTTTCTAAATTTTAAATCTTTCCCTGCGTATTTAACTATATTTGTTGCTTTACATTTTCCATATAAAGGGCTTATATATTTTGATTTTAAATGTTTAGATAAAATTGCAGTTTGAGAAAACTCGTGTCTTGTGTGTTCATCAATTCCTATTGAGTATATAAGTTCTTCATATTCGAAGTTTTTTGCAAATTTCCTAAATGATAGTTTTGCTAGAGTTTTAAAAATCCTATCTCCATGAAAATAGTATTTAGAAGTGATTAACTCTTCAATCTCAGAAAAAGAGTAAAAAGAGTAGTTATAAAAGCCATGTTCTAACTCTCTTTTATAAAAAGAGGGCTTTAAAAAGTTTTTTTGGCAATCTTTGCATAGAATATTGATACTAAATTTTTCACAAGATAAGCATTTCATAATATTTTATATTATTATAATTTTCCTTTAGAAACTAATAAACTTTTAAGTTTGTATTACATATGATTACCTATTCATATGTACATATAAAGGAATAAAATGACTAATGATTGTTGCGACCATTCAAATGAAGTAGAAAAAGTAAAAGAAACATTGATAAATGAGGAAACTTTATATGATGTTGCAGAACTTTTCAAAGCTTTTGCTGACACAACAAGAATAAAAATTATTTCAGTATTAAAAGAAGAAGAATTGTGTGTAGGTGCAATAAGTGAACTTATAAACGTAAGCCAATCAGCTGTTTCCCATCAATTAAGAGTATTAAAAAATTCAAAAATTGTTAAACCTAGACGCGAGGGAAAACAGATGTATTATTCTCTTGATGATGAACACATTAAAAAAATATACGATATGGGCTTAGAGCATATAGTAAAAGGTTAAGAGGAATACCCATGCAAAAAGTAAAACTACAAAATTTAGATTGTGCAAATTGTGCAGGTAAGATAGAAAAAAGATTAAACGAATTAGATGAATTATCAAATGTAAGGCTTAATTTTTCAACTTCAACATTAAGTTTTGAACAAAATAGTAATGAAAACTTATTAGACAAGATTGAAAAAGAGATTCAAAATATAGAAAAAGAAGTATTTATTTTAAAAGATGAAAATAAAGGTCAACGAACTTTTTGGCAATTACTTGATAAAAAACTTTTAGCTATAACAATAGTATCTCTTGTATTAACATATATTTCATATAACTATATTCAAAATGAGATTTTACAATTAGCTGTTTATTTATTGGCATATTTTTTAGTTGGTTGGGATGTTTTATATAAAGCAAGTAAAAATTTACTTGGTGGAAAACTATTTGATGAACACTTTTTAATGTCAATTGCCACAATTGGTGCTTTTGGATTAGGAGAGTATGTTGAAGGTATAGCTGTAATGATTTTCTACCAAGTAGGTGAGATGTTTCAAGCAGTTGCAGTAAATAATTCAAGGGATAGTATAAACTCTCTTATAGATATTAAACCAGAGTTTGCAAATGTAAAGATAGGTGAAAATATTGTTCAGAAATCTCCTGAAGAAGTTAAAATAGGGGATACAATATTAGTAAAAGTAGGGGAAAAAGTTCCTGTCGATGGAGTACTTTTAGATGATAATTGTTCCTTTGATACAAGTGCTATTACAGGAGAGTTTAAACCTAAAACAGTGAAAAAAGAAGATGAAGTTTTAAGTGGTTTTATCAATCTTTCAAATGCTACATATGTAAAAGTACAATCCTTATACAAAGACTCAACTGTTGCTAAAATAATTGAGATGATTGAAGGAGCTAGTTCTAAAAAAGCAAAAGCAGAAAAATTTATAACAAAATTTGCTTCAAGATATACTCCTATTGTAGTAATCCTTGCAGTATTATTAGCTTTTATTCCTCCAATGTTTATAGAAGGGGCTTTATATTCAGATTGGATTGAAAGAGCCTTAGTCTTTTTAGTTATATCTTGTCCTTGTGCTTTAGTTGTATCTATTCCTTTATCTTTTTTCTCTGCAATTGGTGCAGTATCAAAAAGAGGTGTTTTAGTTAAAGGTGCAAACTATATAGAAAAATTAACAGAGATAGAAAATATTATCTTTGATAAAACAGGAACACTTACTCATGGAGTATTTGAAGTAACAGAAGTAAAAGCTTTTGGTGATATAAGTGAAGAAGAGCTTTTAAAAGTTTCAGCATATGCAGAGAGCTTCTCTACTCATCCAATTGCAAAATCAATAGTTTCTTCATATGGCAAAGAAATAGATTCTAAAGTAATAGGTTTGCATGAAGAGTTAAGTGGATTAGGAATAAAAGCTCAAATTGACTCAAAAGAGGTTTTAGTTGGTAATGATAGATTATTAGAAAAATTTGGTATAAAAGTAGATGAAAATATAGAAGAAGAATTAAACGTAGTATTTATCTCTATTGATTCAAATTTTGCAGGATATATTGTAGTAAGTGATATTATTAAAGTAGAAGCAAAAGAAGTAATAACTGAACTTAAAAACTTAGGTATTAAAAAAACATTTATGCTTACAGGTGATAAAAAAGATGTTGCTTTAAACGTAGCAAATCTTTTAGGTATAGATGAAGTTAAATATGAACTTTTACCACAAGATAAATTATCAAATTTTGAAGCAATAAAAAAAGATACAAATAGCGTAACTGCTTTTGTAGGAGATGGAATAAATGATGCACCAACACTTGCAAACTCAGATGTAGGTTTTGCCATGGGTGGTGTTGGTAGTGATATTGCTGTTAAATCTGCTGATGTAGTAATTTTAAATGATAATATAAAATCAATAAGTGATGCAATAAAAATTGCTAAAAAAACAAAAAAGATTGTATATCAAAATATAGTATTTATTATGGCTATTAAAATTGCATTCCTAGCTTTAGGAGCAGGGGCAATGATTAGTATGAAAGAAGCAATATTTGCAGATGTTGGAGTTGCTTTATTAGCAATCTTTAATTCTATGAGAATACTTAGAACTATAAAAGATAAACCAAGAGAATCAGTATGTGAAGATAACTCTTGTAGTGATAATAGTTGTTCAAGTGAGAAAAAGTTTAAAGAGAAAAAAGAAGAGAAAACAAGTTGTTGTAGTGGAACTTCTTGTTGTTCTTAATATACTATAATAGTATTAATTATAAAAAAAAAATTTAGTTTTGTAACATTAGCTCAAATAAATATTTAATCATATATCATAATCCAAAAGGAGTTATAATGAAAACAAAACTATTACTTGGTGCCTTTTTCTTATTTGCATCTTTATCATTAAATGCATATGAGTTAAACGGAGATTTAAAAGTAGGGTGGACTGGATATAAAACAGAAAAAAAAGTTGGTGTATCTGGAACATTTAAAGATGTTGACTTACAAATTACAAAGAATGATGATTTTGTGAAGTTTTTAAAAAGTGCAAAAGTAAAAATTGATACTTCGAGTTTAGATTCAGGTCTAGAAATAAGAAATAAAAGTATGGTAAGTACACTTTTCTCTTTAAAAAGTTCAGAAAAGATTTTAGCTTCAATTGCCAACATTAATGAAAATAATGGTGCGTTAACACTTATGCTAACAATGAATGAGGTTACAAAAAGTATTCCTATGAAATATAGTGTAAAAGACAATAAAGTAGTAGCAAGTGGAGTAATTGATATATTAGATTACAGTATGAGTGAATCATTTGCAAAATTTGCAAAAGAGTGTTTTAATTTACACAAAGGAAAGACTTTCTCAGAAGTAACTATTTCTTTTGAATTACCTTTTAAAAAATAGTAAATAAATATAACAAGCAGAAAAGATACTGCTTGTTATATCTTTCAAATCTTCTTCCAAACTTTTTATTTTTTAAAACTTATTTTAAAATATTAAATCCATAAAATAAATATTCAAATATATCAGTATTAATAATAATTATCAAAATTAAGTATTTGTTAAGTAAAATTTGCTAATATTTTGCCTTTGCAAAAAGTTTGCAACACATAAATACAAGGAAAAATATGCAGAAAAAAGTTTTTTCGATACTAGCAGCATCTTTTATATTAGCTCCTAATATAATGCTTTCAGCTGGAACAAAAACTGATAATGTTTCTTTATCTGATATAACAATTGTAAGTGATTCAGATGAGAATAAACAATCTTATTATAAAACAGAAGCTACTTCTGTTACTAGAACAAATACACCCCTTTTGGAAACAGCACAATCTGTTCAAATAGTCACAGATGATCTTTTAGATGATATGAGTATGGTAAGTCTTGATGATACTTTAGACTATGTTAGTGGGATTTCAAGACAAAATGATTTTGGGGGAGTGTGGGATAACTTTTCTATTAGAGGTTTTTCAGGACATGAAAATACAGGTATAAGTATGCTAAAGAATGGTTTTGCAGATAACAGAGGATATAATGCTCCTCGTGATGCAGCAAATATTGAAAGCATAGAAGTTTTAAAAGGACCATCTGGGGCTCTTTATGGAAATAGTGAACCTGGTGGAACAATAAATATTGTAACAAAACAACCAAAATTTACTAATAAAAATTCAATTACAATAATGGTTGGAAGTGATGACTTTTATAGATTAGCAGCAGATTTAACAGGACCTTTAAGTGAATCTTTTGCATATCGTTTAAATGTAGCAGCAGAAAAAAAAGAAAGTTTTCGTGATTATGTTGAGAGTGAAAGATATGTTGTAGCACCTTCATTTCTTTGGTTATTAAATGATAATACACATTTAACATATATGGGTGAATATATCAAACAAGATGCTCTTTTTGATAGAGGAATTGTTGCATTTGATGGTGATTTTGATGTAATTGATCATAAAACATTTTTTGGAAACCCAGATGATGATAACATGGTACTTAAAAATTTTACCCATCAACTAAAATTAGAACATGACTTTTCAAATAATTGGAGCACTAAAGTTGGCTTAGCTTATAAAACAGGAGACTTTAAAGGAACTGGTGCTGAGGTAAAACCTTTTGTAAATGTTAATACTGATTCATTGCTACTTCGTTCTAGGTACAAAGATTTTGAATCAGATGATATATCTTTTCAAGCAGATGTAAAAAATGTTTCAACCATAAATGGTTTAAAAAATACTCTTTTATTTGGAGTGGAATCATATCGTTATGAACTAGATTTTGCTTTGTATAATTTAAATAACACTGTAAGAATGGATAATATTAGAACTAATCCAACTTATACGACTTTAGCTACAGGTAAAGGAACAATTATTAAAGATGAGCATCAAGTGCAAAAAGGAATGGCATTTTTTGCGCAAGATGAATTAGCTTTTTCTGATTCTTGGAGATTACTTGTTGGTTTAAGATATGACAAAATTGATACACAATTGGACAGATACAAAAAAGGTACTTCTTCTTCTCAAAATGATTATGCGCTATCTCCTAGAATTGGTTTAACATACCTTATTAATCCTAATTGGTCTTGGTATGCAACTTCTGGAAAATCATTTAGACCAAACTCTGGTGTAGATAAAAGTGGAAATACCTTTGATGCAGAAGAAGGAATCTCTTTAGAAACAGGTCTAAAGTTTGAATCAGATGATAAAAATATGGGTGCAAGCTTAGCTTTATATAGAATTGATAAAGAAAATGTTTTAACAGGTTCTGATCCTAGTGGTGTTTACTCTGTTGCAGCAGGTGAAGTAAGAAGCCAAGGTATAGAGTTTGATATATCTGGAAAACTATACTCACATATAAAAATTAATGCTAACTATACTTATACAGATACTGAAGTTACTAAAGATACTGGTGGTGCTGTTGATTGGTCAAGTGGAGAAGTTGTAAATTTAGAAGGAAAAGCTTTATCAAATGTTCCTAAACACAGCGGAGCACTTCTTTTAATGTGGGAAGATGATTTAGCAAATAATTCTTCTTATGGTATAGGAAGTAATGTAGTTTATGTAGGAAAAAGAGAAGGAAACTATATCAATAGTTTTAGATTACCTGATTATACGACAGTTGGACTACTTTCTTATTGGCAAGCTAATAAAAATTTAAAATTCAGATTTAATATTAATAATATTTTTGATGAAGAGTATATTTCAAGTAGTTATGACCGTTCATGGGCAACACCTGGTTCTCCAAGAAGTTTTGCTTTAAGTATGAATTATAAATTCTAAATGATGTAAGTTTATGATAAAAATGAGTGAAGGGAGTTTTAAAATATTCCTTCACCCATTGATAGTATTTAATAATGTAAAAATATGTATTAAGTATTAGATTTTTAAAACTGCCATAAAAGCTTCTTGTGGTACATTTACTTTACCTATAGCTTTCATTCTTTTCTTACCAGCTTTTTGTTTTTCTAAAAGTTTTCTTTTTCTTGTAATATCCCCACCATAACATTTAGCAGTAACATTTTTACCTGTTGATTTAACAGTTTCTCTTGCAATAATATTTGAACCAATAGAAGCCTGTACTGCAACTTCAAATAGTTGTCTAGGAATTAATTCTTTAAGTGCTTTAATAAACTCTCTACCTTTTGATAATGCTTTGTTTTCAGGTACGATAATTGATAGTGCATCAACAACTTCACCAGCAACTTTAATATCAAGTTTTTGTAAAACACCTGGTCTAAACTCAACTGGTTCATAATCAAATGATGCATAACCTTTTGTAGTAGATTTTAATTTATCATAAAAATCCATTACAATTTCATTCATTGGAATGTCATATTCTAGTAAAACTCTTTTTCCAAGATAGTCCATTTTATTTTGGATACCTCTTTTGTCGTTTAGAAGTTTAATAACATTTCCTAAGAATTCATCAGGAACTAAAATTGTAGCCTTTACATATGGTTCAAAAATAGTATCAATATTGTTTGGTTCAGGAAGTTCAGATGGATTTTGAATCATAATTCTTTCTCCATCATTTTTAAGTACTTCATATACAACTGTTGGTGCAGTTGCAATTAAGTCTAATCCAAACTCTCTTTCTAATCTTTCTTTGATAACTTCCATATGAAGCATACCTAAGAAACCAGCTCTAAATCCACTTCCAAGTGCAGCTGAAGATTCAGGTTCAAAAGAGATAGAAGAGTCATTTAATTGAAGCTTAGTTAAGGCTTCTCTTAAGTCTTCAAATTTATCTGTTTCTATTGGGTAAAGTCCTGCAAATACAAATGGCTTCGCAGGTTCAAATCCATCAATAGCTTCTGCTGTTGGATTTTTTGCATCAGTCATTGTATCACCAACTGCAATTCCATCAAGAGTTTTAAGTCCTAATACAACGATACCAATCTCACCAGTTTCAATCTCTTTTGTCTTTTCTCTTTTTAGTGGATGAGGATACATTAAGTCTAAAACAGGGTGTTCTACTTTTGTATTCATCATCTTAAGAACTTGACCTTTCTTGATACTTCCTTCATAAACTCTAACAAGTGCTAAAGCCCCAAGGTAGTTATCAAACCATGAATCATAGATAAGTGCTTTTGTTGGAGCGTTTTCATCCCCTTTGGGTGCTGGTACTCTGTCAACTATTGAGTCAATTAACTCTTTTACTCCAAGACCAGTTTTTGCAGAAATTAGGTTATGTTCTGTACAATCAAGACCAATTGCTTCTTCTGTCTCTTCTAAAACTCTCATTGGATCAGCACTTGGTAAATCTATTTTATTTACAACTGGTAGTAGCTCTAAATCATTGTCTAAAGCAATATATACATTAGCAATAGTTTGTGCTTCAACACCTTGTGTTGAGTCAACAATAAGTAAAGCACCTTCAGAAGATGCCAAAGATCTACTTACTTCATATGAAAAGTCAACGTGACCTGGAGTGTCAATAAGATTTAAGACATACTCTTCGCCATCTTTGATATATTTTAATCTTACACTTTGAGCCTTAATAGTAATACCACGTTCTTGCTCAATATCCATAGTATCCATCATCTGTGAAGATAATTCTCTATCAGTAACAGCTCCACACTCTTGGATAATTCTATCAGCAAGTGTAGATTTCCCATGGTCGATATGAGCAATAATACTAAAGTTTCTAATGTTTTTTTGCAAAATTAAATTCCTATATTTATAATAATTTCGCGATTATATCTAAAGTTTTGTAAGTTTATAGTTAAGTTTTAAGTTTAGTAGAATAAAGTACAGGAAGACCCTGTACTTTGTTTGAGATTATTATCTGTAAATTGAACCTTCAACTCTTCTGTTTTCAGCTCTACCTTCAGCAGTTTCATTTGTTGCTTTAGGTTGTGTTTCACCATATCCAGTTGAGTTAAATCTTGATTTATCAATACCTTGTGCTTCAAGTGCTTTAACTGTTGAAGCTGCTCTTCTTTCAGATAAGTCTTGGTTATATTCTTTTGTACCAATAGAATCTGTATGTGCTTCAATTTTTCCTTTTACAGAAGGGAATTTTTTCATAAAATTAGCAAATTTTTTGATTTTTGAATCATATTCATTGTTAATTCTTGCACTATCAAAGTCAAAGTTGATATTTAAGTTTACTTTTAAAGAACAACCATTTTGATCAACGATATCTCCTTTTGGAGTGTCAGGACATTTATCATTAATGTCTGCAACACCATCTCCATCACTATCAACTTGTTTTTTAGTTACAGGAGTTGGTTCAGGTGTAGGCTCTTGTTTTTTTGGAGCAGGAGCTGCTTTTTCACCAAATGGAATAGCTAAACCTACTGTATAAACTAAGTTATTATCTCTATCATTAGTATTAACTAAGTGTCTAATGTCTGTTTTTAATGCCATATCATTAGAGAATTCATATCTTAAACCAATACCATAGTTTCCAAATAAAGCAGTTTTGTTACCAAGCTCTTCATTTTCAAAGTGCTCTAAACCAAAACCAACTAACCCATAAAGCGAAGTATTATCTGTTAGTTCATAATTCTTTACAAAGTTTGTAAATAGTCTAGTAATATCAGTATCTTCATTTATCCCATCATAGTCAACTTGCTCTAATGAACTTAAAATACCTATTTCAATTTGGTCATAAATTGTGTCATCAAAGTTTACACCAAAACTTAAACCACCAATTGCGTAATGGTCATCTTCTAAGTTTAAGTTACCCTCTGCAACGTTTCCACCAATCATTGGAGTAATTTCATATTTATAATCACTATTGGCTGCAAATGCAAGAGATGCACATAAGGCCGCAGATAAAATTATCTTTTTCATATTATTTCCTTTTGTGTTTATTGACAATGATAACTAATAAATAATTAATTTAGAGTTTAAATAATTATTTAATTTTGTCTAGTCAATAAAAATTGAGTTAACTGATTCGTTATGAGTAATTCTTCTAATAGTTTCACCCATAATTTTAGCAGCACTTAGTACAGTAATTTTTTCACTTTCTCCATGCATCATTGGAATAGTATCAGAGATAATTAATTCATCTAATGTACCATTGTTAATTCTATCAAATGCAGGTCCTGAAAGCACACCATGTGTACAGCAAGCCATAACTGATGTTGCACCTTTTTTCTTTAATACTTCTGCTGCTTTTACTAAAGTACCAGCAGTATCAACCATATCATCTACTAAGATAACATCTTTACCTTCTACATCCCCGATAATATTCATTACTTCAGCAACATTTGCTTTTTCTCTTTTTTTATCAACGATTACTAAGTCATATCCTAATTTATCAGCATATGATCTAGCTCTTGCAACTCCTCCAATATCTGGACTTGCAATAATTGGGTTTTTAAGATTTTTACTTCTTAAGTGGCTAACAAATAAAACAGAACCATATAAGTTGTCAACTGGAATATTAAAGAAACCTTGAATTTGCGCAGCGTGTAAATCAATAGTAATCATTCTATCAATTCCAGCAGCTTCTAACATATCTGCAACTAATTTTGCAGAAATTGGAACTCTAGGAGCAGCTTTTCTATCTTGTCTTGCATAACCATAATATGGAATAACAGCAGAAATAGAAGCAGCACTACTTCTTTTTAATGCATCAATCATAATTAAAAGTTCCATTAAGTGGTCATTTGTTGGAGCACATGTTGGTTGAACAATAAATACGTCTTGTCCTCTAACACTCTCTTTAATTTGTACAGAGATTTCTCCATCACTAAATTTGTTAATTGAAGCTTCTCCAACTTCAACGTTTAGGTATTTCCCAACTTTTTTAGCAAATTCAGGGTTAGCAGTACCACTAAAAAGCTTATATTTTGACATTAGATTTTCCTTATGTGTAGTAAGTATTATTGTGTGATTTTACCCAAATTGTTCTTATATTGAATTTACGTAGAGTAAATATTAGAGTTATAGAATAATATACCTGATTATATAAGTAGAGTAAAGTAGTAACTAAGAGCTAAAACTCTTAGTTTTTAATTATGAAGAAGATTTAATCCAAGCACTTCCAAGAACTTTATCATCTTTATAGAAAACAGCTAACTGTCCAGCAGCAACACCAAATGCAGGTTCTTTTAAAGCAATTTTGGCTTTATTGTCTTCTATTGTTACTTTACAAGGAATAGAAACTGATCTATATCTTAGCTTTACTGTACAGTCAAACTCTTTTTGTTCAATAAACATATTTAAGTTTTCAACTTTTACATGATTTACTTCTAAAGCTTGTTTTTTACCTACAATAATTGTATTGTCTTTAGGGTTTAGTTTTGTTACAAAATGAGGTTCTTGGGCTCCATGAACTGTAAAGCCTCTTCTTTTTCCAATTGTATAATGCATATAACCTTTATGCTCTCCTACAATATTTCCTTTTTCATCTAAAACTTTTCCAGGGATATCAATATTTGCATGTCTTTTTACAACATCAGTATAAACAGTCTCAACAAAACAAATCTCTTGGGATTCATTTTTCTCAGTTATCTTTTTATAAGCTACATCAAGCTTTGCACCAAATTTAATGATATCCTCTTTTTTATAAGTGCTTAAAGGAAACATCATATAAGGTAAGGCTTCTTTATCAACTTGTGATAAGAAATAACTTTGGTCTTTTGTATCATCATCAGCTGCATAAATAAACTTTCCATCTGTTTTTGCATAATGACCTGTTGCTAAATATGAGGCATTATGTTCTTTTGCAAAATCAAGCATTGCTCCAAATTTAATCTGTCTATTACATTTTACACAAGGGTTTGGTGTCGTACCTTCTAAATAAGAATCAACAAAATAGTCATATACTTCTTCTTCAAATTTATCGGTTAAATCTAATACATGGTACTTGATATTTAAGAACTTAGCTACATCTTTAATAAAACCAAGATTATTTTCATGATAACCATCAGTTCTATTGTGAAGTTTTAAATAAACTCCTTCAACTATGAAGCCTTCTTTTTGTAACATGTAGGCTGTAACTGAAGAATCAATTCCTCCACTCATGCCTACCATTACTTTTTTATTTGATTTATTCATAATTACTTATAAATCCACCACCAAGGCAATACTGTCCATCATATAAAACAAGACTTTGTCCTAAGGTTACAGCTCTTTGTGGTTTGTCAAATTTAACTAAAACTTTATCATCATTTACTTCTACTACTGTACAAGCTTGCTTTTGTTGTCTATATCTTATTTGAGCTACAAGGGCATCACCAACTTTTGGTGCAACTTCTAGTACCCAGTGCATATGAGAAGCTTCGACTGTTTGGCTCATAAGTAAAGGATGATTTGTATCTTGAACTACTGTTAAAGTATTATCTTCAATATTTTTCTTTGCAGCATACCATGATTTGTGAGTATTATTTTCACCTTCAAGTCCTTTAATCCCACCAAGACCAATACCTTTTCTTTGACCTAGTGTGTAACAAATAAGACCTTTGTGTTTTCCTAAAACTTTTCCATTTTCATCTATCATGTCTCCCGGAATTGCTTTTAAATGTTGAGTAATAAAATCATCAAATCTTTGGTTACCAATAAAACAAATACCTGTACTATCTTTTTTATCACTAACAGGCAAATTGTGTTCTCTTGCTATTTCCCTAACTTCTGTTTTAGTTAAATCACCAAGGGGAAACATTGCATGAGAAAGTTGTTCGCTTGAAAGAGCATGTAAGAAATATGATTGGTCTTTTGAACTATCTTTTGGTGTATCTAATAAATAATGGTCTTTATAGTGGGCTATTTTTGCATAATGACCGGTTGCTATCATATCTGCACCCATTTTTTTTGCTTCATTTAAAAAGACATTAAATTTAATTTCTCTATTACAAAGAATATCAGGGTTTGGAGTAAGACCTTTTTTTAAACCTTCTAAAAATACATCAAATACTTTTGTTCTATATTCTTCTACAAAGTCTTTACCTTTTACTTCAATACCTATTAATTCACCAACTTTTTTTGCATCTTCAAACTCTATTCTATTAGGACATTGGCTACCTTTGATTCCATATTCCCAATTTCTCATAAATAAGCCTACTACATCATAGCCTTGTTGTTTTAATAGTAATGCTGTAACAGAAGAGTCAACACCCCCTGACATTCCAACAACTACTTTTTTTTTGCCTGCTTGTAGGATTTCATTTTGTTCCATCATTTATTTACCTTTAAAAAGTTCCTTTTTAAAAGAACTATATATTTCATTTTATAATTTATTCATAAGTTTTAAAGGAATAATCACTGATTCTCTATTTGCCCAGTCTTTGTGAGGGATAATAAGTTTTTTGGTATTTATTTTCTTATTATCAAAAAATATTATATCAATATCTAAGGTTCTAGGCGCATCTTGAAAGGACCGCTTTCTTCCAAATCTTTTCTCTAATCTTTGCGTATGTTTTAAAAATTCATTCGGTGCTAGATTAGTTTTAAGTAATATTATACCATTTAAAAATGGTTTTTGATTTAAGTATCCAAATGGAGGATTTAAAAGTAGAGGTGAAGTCATAAGCAAATCAAATTTTGTATTTTGATTTAAAGATAAGATTAACTTATTAAATAACTTCTTTGTATCTCCTATATTTCCCCCAATACCTATTGTTACAAGATATTTTTTATTTGTAACAGTTTTAAAAACTTTTGGAAAGTTTGCAGAATAAAAAAGTGTTAGTTCTTTTGATAATATTTTTTTCATAATTTCCTTTTAAAATATAAAACCTATTAACTTAGTCAAGATTTATTTTTTTAATATTTAAATCTACAGAATTTCTGCTTTTCCATTTTTCATAACAACTGTATCTTCAATTCTAACTCCAAATTTATTTGGAAGATAAATCCCTGGTTCTATAGTAAATACCATGTTATCTTCAATAATTACATCAGACCTAGTATTGATATTTGGGAACTCATGTATATCAAGTCCTACACCATGTCCTGTACTATGCACGAAATATTTTCCGTAACCTGCTTTTTCGATTACATCTCTAGTAAGTTTATCAATTTCACTAGCTTTCATTCCAACTCTTGCTTTAGAAATAGCATTAAGTTGAGCTTTATATACTAAGTCATAAATTTTTTGTTCTTTTTTATTTTTAAATTCTTGTTCTCTTTTGAAATTAAAAGTTTCAAAATTAACACTTGCTGTACAAGTTCTGTCAGAACAATATCTTTTATATTTTACTCCAGCGTCTACAAGAAGTAAATCATTTAATTTTAGTTTCTTTTTAGTTGGCAGTGCATGTGGTTTTGCAGCATTTTCATTTATTGCAACAATAGGGTCAAAACTTAAATCATAATTTCCAACTTTAGACATCTTTTCTATTGCTTTAAAGTGTAAAAAGTTTTCTTCTTGTTTAAAGCCATTTTTTCTAATATATTTTGCTAATTGTTTGAAACCTTTTTTTCCTATCATTGAAGCTTTTTTTAGAAACTCAATCTCTTCATCTGTTTTGATTATTCTTTTTAGTTTTGAGAAGTTTTCCCTTTGAATAAACTCAATTTTTAAATTATTTGTTAGTTTTTGATATAAAGAATATGTGAAATCACTCGGGTCAAAAACTATTTTTTTGATTTTTGATTTTTTTAATATTTTTTGTGCATCTTTAACTAAATCAGAGCTTTCAATAACTTGACAATTTTGCGCATATTCTTGTGCTTCTATTGTATATCTAGCATCTGTAATAAAAAAGCTGTCTTTTTCTAGTTTTATAAATATTACATTGTCACAAGAAAAACCACACTCATAGTAGATGGCGTTTTCATTTAATAATAAATAATTTCTCATAATTCATCTTTCATTAACTAAATTTTAAATATAATCTTACCCAAAAATCATAAAAGGAATATAATATGAAAATTGCAGTTATTCAAGGTCCAAATTTAAATATGTTAGGTGTTAGAGAACAACATATTTATGGTCCTATGTCTTTAGATCAAATTCATGAACAAATGAAAGCTAGTGCAGCACAAAATGATGTTGAATTAGAGTTCTTTCAATCAAACTTAGAAGGTGAAATCGTAGATAGAATTCAAGAGTGTTTAGGTACAGTTGATGGTATTTTAATTAATCCAGCAGCATTTTCTCACACATCAATTGCTATTAAAGATGCACTAAGTGCAGTAAATCTTCCAACTGTAGAAGTACATATTTCAAATATTTATAAAAGAGAAGAGTTTAGACAAAAATCAATTACTGCAGGTGCATCAACTGGTGTTATCACAGGATTTGGTCCATTTTCTTACCACTTAGGACTTATCTCTTTAACTCAAATTATTTCAGAAGTTAAAGCAGCTCATCAAGCACAACAAGAAGCAGCAGCTAAAGCTCAAGCACAAGTAGAAGAGAAGTAATCAATGAAAATTCTAAGTGCCTCATGGATAATAACTTGCAATGAAGATAGTACCATCATAAAAGATGGTGCTATTGTTTTTGATGAAAAAATTATTGATGTGGGTACTAAAGAGTACATTGAAAATAAGTACACAGGAATTGAAATTGAGTTTTTAGGCGAAAACTCAGTTTTAATGCCAGGACTTATAAACTCTCATGTTCATTTAGAATTTTCTTCAAATGCAACTACTTTAAAGTATGGAAACTTTATGCAATGGCTAAACTCTGTTATTGCATCTAGAGAAGAGTTAGTTGAAAAAGCAACAAGTAAACTTATCTCTAAAAAGTTAGCTAAAATGCTAAAAAGTGGTACTACTACAATTGGAGCTATCTCTTCATATTCACTTGATATAGAACCATGTTTAAAATCTCCTATAAATACTGTATTTTTTACAGAAGTAATAGGAAGTAAAGCTGATATGATAGATAACTTGTTTGCAGATTTTAAAGCAAGATTAAATAGTGCAAAAAAGAATGAAAGTAAAAGTTTTATTCCAGCAATTGCAATACACTCACCATATTCAGTACATCCATTTTTAGTAAGAGAAGCTTTAAATCTTGCAAGGGAAGAGAAGTTAACAGTTAGTTCTCACTTTTTAGAATCACCAGAAGAGTTTGAGTGGTTACACCGTGATGAAGGTGGTTTTTTAGAATTTTTCAAGAATTTCTTAGGGCAAGAAAAAAGTGTTACAAAACCAATGGAGTTTTTAAATCAATTTAAAGATATAGATAATCTATCGTTTACTCATTGTGTTGAAACTAGTATTGATGATTTAGAGAAAATAAAAGAGCTTAATGCTTTTGTAAATCATTGTGTGACTTCAAATAGATTATTAAATAACACAAAGCTAGATATAGATAGATTAATTGATTTAAAAGTGCCATTTACAATTGGTACAGATGGACTTAGTTCAAATAACTCTTTATCAATGTTTGATGAATTAAGAAATTGTTTAATGATACATACAAATAAAAATCCAATCTCTTTTTCTAAAAGCCTACTTAAAGCTGCAACAGTAAATGGTGCTAAAGCTTTAGGTTTACAAAAAGGACAGTTAGCAAAAGATAAAGATTCAGATATCATAGCAATTAATTTACCAGATAAAATAAAAGATGAAGAGGATTTATGTATGAACGTTATATTACACACTAAGTTTGTGAATAAAGTATATATTGGAGGACAAAATGCTTAATTTTTTTAAAAAACTTTTTTATCCTATTATTGCTATTTTAGATTTTATTACGAAATATTTTAAAACAATAGTTTTTTTAACAATTGTTTATTACTTTGTATCAACTTCAAATGAAGCAAATATAAATGAAGGAAGTTTTGAAAGTGCAAATCTACAAAAAATAGAACTATTTGGTCCTATTTTAGATTCACAAAAAATTTTAGCTCAAATTAATGAAGCTAAAAAGAATGAAAATATCAAAGGTGTATTACTTGATGTAAACTCTCCAGGAGGAGCAGTTGCTCCATCAGTTGAAATTGCTTATGCAATTAAAGAGTTAAACGCTTTAAAGCCAGTTGTAGCTTATGCAAGTGGTATTATGGCTAGTGGAAGTTATTACTCTTCAATTTGGGCAAAAGAGATTATTGCAAATCCAGGAAGTATGGTTGGTTCTATTGGAGTTATTTTCCAAGGAACAAACTTAGAAGAGTTAATGGATAAGATTGGAGTTAAAACTCAAACAGTAAAAGCAGGAAAATACAAAGAGTCTGGAACTCCAACAAGAGCTTGGTCAGATTTTGAAAAGCAAGAGTTAGAAAAGGTTATAGATGATACATATAATATGTTTATCTCTGATGTTGCTAGTGCAAGAGGCTTAAAGGTTCAAGACCACAAAAAATTTGCAGATGCACATATCTTTACTTCATCTCAAGCAAAAAGAGTTGGCTTAGTTGATGAGGTTAATACTTTAACTTTTGCTCAAAAAAGAGTAATTGAACTATCAGGAGTAAAAAATCCTACTTGGAAAAAACAAGATAAATTTGATAAGTTTATTGATAGAATTATTCAAGAATCAGTATCTAATTTTTCTGTATTACTAGAGGGTGGATTAAAAGCTTACTAAGAAGATAGAATTTTTTAATTCTATCTTTTTTTCTCTTTTTTAAGCACTTTTTATTATTTATGCTATAATACGCAAAAATTATAGTAAAAATCTGCATATTCTTCAATTATCACGAATTACTTTTTTAAACTACTAATATATCAAAGGTTATATATGTCATTTTCAAAATTAGGATTAAATCCTAATATTTTAAAAGCGATTAAAGAGCAAGGCTACACAAAACCTACTTTAATCCAAGAGCAAGCTATTCCAAAAGTTTTGGAAAAAAAAGATTTGCTTGCAGCAGCACAAACAGGTACAGGAAAAACAGCAGCTTTTACTTTACCTCTTTTAGAGTTTATGAGTTTAAAGCCTCATAGAAAAGATCAAAAGGCTTATATCAAAGCATTAATTTTAGTTCCAACAAGAGAACTAGCACTTCAAGTTTTTGAAAATATTCAAAGTTATAGTAAATATCTTCCTTTAAAAACAGCAGTAATTTTTGGAGGAGTAGGAATTAATCCACAGAAAGCTAGTTTAAGAAAAGGTGTTGATATAGTAATAGCAACTCCTGGAAGATTATTAGATCATATGTCTCAAGATACTATAGATTTATCAAGGGTTGATTTTTTAGTTCTTGATGAAGCAGATAGAATGTTAGATATGGGATTTATTCATGATATCAAAAAAGTTGTAGCTACAGTTCCAAATCATAGACAAACACTACTTTTCTCAGCTACTTTTTCTGATGAAATAAAGAAGTTATCTAACTCATTTTTAAATAATCCCGAAACTGTTGAAGTTGCAAGAAGTAATACTTTATCCCAACAGGTTTCACAAGCAGCTCATTATGTAACTAAAGAGAAAAAGAAAAACTTATTAGCATTTTTAATACATACAAAAGAGTGGAATCAAGTTTTAGTTTTCACACGAACTAAACATGGAGCAAATAGATTAAGTGAATTTTTAAATAAAAGTAATATCTCATCTTTAGCAATTCATGGTAATAAATCTCAAGGTGCAAGAACTACAGCTTTAAAAGATTTTAAATCAAAGAAAATCAAAGTACTAGTAGCAACTGATATTGCAGCACGTGGTATTGATATTGAACTTTTACCACATGTAATTAATTATGAATTACCAAATGTACCAGAAGATTACGTTCATAGAATTGGAAGAACGGGTAGGGCAGGAAATGTAGGTGAAGCTTTATCTTTAGTTTGTGATGAAGAAGCTCAATTTTTAGAAGATATTGAAAAGTTAACTAAAACAACTATTCCTGTAAGAGAAGTAGAAGGTTTTACAATTAGTGCATTAAAAAAGCCAAAAAAATCTTCTAATACAAAAAGTAGAAATAATAATAAAAGAAACTCTTCAAATACTAATGAAAGAAGACCTAAGTCAAATACAAGAATCAAAAATAATGGTGAAAAAACAGACTTTAAAAAAGAAGTAGATGACTTCATTGAAAATAGAAAAAAACAGACTTCTAGAAGAAATTCAAATAGAAAAATTACAGGTAATTACAGAAGAGGACAAGGTAGTAATAGTAAATAAAAAAAGGCAAGGTGTGTGATTCCTTGCCTTTTTCCTTTTCCCTAGTATAAATCTTGAGTAATTTCTACTCAAGACCTTTAACGATTTTATATGTATCGCTTGCAATAACATATTCTTCGTTTGTTGGTATAACAAAAATTCTAGCATCAGAACTATTTGTTGCAATATCTCTTGCTTTGCTAGATCTTTTATTATTTTTAGTTGGGTCAATATTTAATCCCATTCCATCAAGTCCAGCACAAACAATTTCTCTAATTAAAGCAGAGTTTTCTCCAATTCCACCAGTGAAACATAATGCATCTACACCATCTAACGCTGCAACATATGAACCAACATATTTTTTGATATTGTAAGCAACCATATCAACTGCTAATCTACATCTATCATCACCTTTTTGCATTCCATCAAGAACTTCTCTTAAGTCTGATGATTTTCCAGAAACACCTAAGATACCAGATTTTTTGTTCATTAAATCAAGTGTTTCATCTATAGTCATTCCTTCTTGGCTCATCATAAATGAAATTGCACCTGCACCTACATCTCCAGCTCTTGTTCCCATCATTAAACCTTGAACAGGAGTAAGACCCATTGAAGTATCAATACATTTACCATTTAATACTGCACTTACAGAAGAACCATTACCTAAGTGACATACGATAATTCTAGTATTATGTTTTTTATCTAGCATACCTCTTGCTTCATTAGAAACGAAGAAATGAGAAGTTCCATGGAAACCATATTTTCTAATTCCATGTTTTGAATATTGGTCATATGGTAAAGCATACATATAAGCATAATCAGGCATAGTTTGATGGAAAGCAGTATCAAATACAGCTACATTTGGTTTACCTGGCATTAAATCTTGACAGATTTCCATTCCCATAATATTTGCTGGGTTATGTAAAGGTGCTAAAGGAATTAACTTTTTCATAGTTTGAATAACTTTATCACTTACCATAACAGAACTAGCAAACTCTTCACCACCATGTACTGCTCTGTGTCCGATTGCTTCAATATCGTCAATAGAGTTAATTACTTTACCTTCACCTTCTGTTAGTGTTCTTAATACTAATTCAATAGCTTCTTTATGAGTAGGCATAGAAACATCAATTTTTAATTCTTGATCATCTCCAAACTCATGCTTTAATACACCATCAATTCCAATTCTTTCACAAATACCAACAGCTAAAACATCTTTTGTTACTGGGTTCATTAATTGGTACTTTAATGATGAACTTCCTGCGTTTAAAATAAATACTAACATATATCTTTTCCCTCTTTCTTATAAATTTTAGATTAACATTGTGTAGCAGTGATAGCAACTAAGTTAGCGATATCATCAACTGAACAACCTCTTGATAAGTCATTTACAGGTTTTGCTAAACCTTGAACAACTGGACCATGAGCAGCAGCTCCTGCAAATCTTTGTACTAATTTATATCCTATATTTCCTGATTGTAAATCTGGGAATACAAGTATATTAGCACGTCCAGCTACTTTTGAATCTGGTGCTTTTTTAGCTCCTACTGCTTCAATAATTGCAGCATCTGCTTGCAATTCTCCATCAAATTCAAAATCAACGTTTCTTTCTTGTAATATATCTACAGCAAATTGTACTTTGTCAACTAGTGGGTGACTTGCACTTCCTTTAGTTGAGAAAGATAACATAGCAACTCTTGGGTCTAAACCAACAACAGATTTAGCAGTAGCAGCTGTAGCACTAGCAATATCCGCTAATTGTTCAGCATTTGGTTCTGGAATAACTGCACAATCTGCAAAAAGAATTAATCCATTATCTCCAAATTTACCATCAGCTGTTTCCATAATAAATGCAGAAGAAACTGTATTTATTCCAGGAGCAGTTTTAATAACTTGAATAGCAGCTCTTAATACATCTGCAGTTGGTGAATTTGAACCAGCAACAAGTCCATCTGCTTCACCTAATCTTACCATCATACAACCAAAAAACCTTGGTTCTGTAGTCATGATTTCAGTAGCTTCTTCTCTAGATAAGTTTTTTGCTTTTCTTAACTCTACTAATTCGTCAATATATCTCTCAATCCCATCAAATTTCTTAGGATCAATAATAGTTGCACCATCTATGAAAGCTCCACATGAAGCAGCATCTGCTTTAATCTGTTCTTCATTTCCAATTAAAACTACATTAGCAGTTTTTTCATCTAAAACCTTTTGAGCAGCTTGTAGTACTCTTTCGTCTTCAGACTCTGGAAGAACAATAGTTTTAAGTTCTTTTTTAGCATTGTCCTTAATACTTTCTATTAAACCCATCAAGCGTCCTTTTTTATAAAATCAGTGAAAATTATATTATTCAAGTGTAGCATTAAAGTAGCATTACATAGGCTAAAATGAAAAAGTTTTATACATAATTATTGTCTGTGTATAAAAGTAGTACATATCTTTTGTATAAAGATAAATTTCTGTGTATTTTTTCTTAAGTATTAGAATGTGGTTAGTAAAAGCATTATGCTTTTACTAACTTATAAGTGTCTTGTGCAATAACAAATTCTTCATTAGTAGGAATAACAAATATTTTTATTTTTGAATCTTTTTTATTAATCTCTCTATTAGCTTTTTCTCTTTCTTTATTCTTAGTTTTATCTATTTCTACTCCGATAAATTCAAGACCAGAACAAACTTTTTCTCTAATAATATCTGCATTCTCACCAATTCCAGCAGTAAAGCAAATAGCATCTACTCCACCTAGAACACCTGCATAAGAACAAATATATTTTCTGATTCTATTACACATCATTTCAATACAAATTGTTGCTCTTTGGTCACCATCATTTGCAGCTTTAATAACTTCTCTTAAATCTGAAGAAATTCCAGAAACACCTAATATTCCTGACTTTTTGTTTAGGTAATCAATAATTTGATTTGCATCCATATCTTTTTTTTCTAATAAATAGGGAATTACACCTGCATCAATATCACCAGATCTTGTTCCCATCATAAGACCTTCAAGTGGAGTTAATCCCATTGTTGTATCAATTGATCTTCCATCTTTTACTGCACAAATAGACGAACCATTTCCTAAATGACATACAATAACTTTTGATTGTTCTTTTTGAAGCATTTTAATTGCTTCATTTGATACATAATAGTGACTTGTACCATGAAAACCATATTTTCTTAATTTATGTTCTGTATAATCTTCATGTGGAACTGCATATAAGTAGTTTTCTTCTGGCATTGTTTGGTGGAACGCTGTATCAAATACTGCAACATTTGGTTTTGTAGGCATTAACTCTTGGCAAATCTTAATACCTAAAAGATGCGCAGGATTATGTAATGGAGCTAATGGAATAAGTCTTTCAATTTTTTCAATTACATTTTTATCTATAATTGTTGATTCTTTAAAGTACTCTCCACCATGAACAACTCTATGTCCAATTGCTGAAATCTCATCAATACTATCTATAACTTTAGTATCATTTTTAGTTAAAATATTTAGCATAAACTCGATTGCTTCTTTATGTGTTGGCATTGGATGGTCAATAGTAAGTTTTCTATTTTCTGCAATTTCGTGTTTCATAACACCATCTATTCCAATTCTTTCACATAAACCGTTTGCTTTTACTTCAGCTGTTTCAACATCAATTAATTGATATTTTAAAGAAGAGCTTCCTGCATTTAAAACAAGAATTAACATTAACACACCTTTTTGTTAAATTTTGCGTATTATATCAAAAAAATGTGTCAATAATATGTAGTTACTTTATATTTACTTTTGCTTGGTTTTTTAGTTTTAAAAACATCATCGCAGTCATTATAGCATCGTTATAGGCATCATGCTTACCTAAAGAAGGGATTTTCAATTCCTTTAAAATAGTATCAAATCTTAAATCTATATTACTTTGTGGAATAGCTTCAATTTTCCAATCGTGATAAATAGCAGAGACTTCATAAGCTTTATTAGGAAGTTTTATACCTAATTTGGGTTTTAGATATTTATTTATCATAGCAATATCAAACTCTAAATAATATCCCACAAGTTTTCTATTTCCTATAAATTCTAAAAACTCTTCAATAACAGTATTTATATCTTCTGCTTCAAGTAAATCACACTCTCTTATATGATGAACTTTTATAGCCTCTACTTGAAGTTTCGTTTCTGGTTTTACAAATCTTACAAATTTTTTACTTGAAAGGATTGTATTATTTTTTATAACTACTGCACCTATTGATATTATGTCATCTTTTAAAGGATTTAATCCAGTAGTTTCACAATCAAAACAAACAAACTCATCGGCTATAGGTTTATCAAAAAGATATGAAAAACTTTCATCTTTTAGATTTTTTCTATTAAAGTAGTTTTTTATCTTGTTAAACATAATTCAACTTATAGTGATTTTCTAACTTTTTCTTTAACTTATTTACAATTTTAAAACTATCTTTTAACAAATCTTTTTCCATGGTAGTTAAAGTATCAGGGTCAATATAGTTATCAACTACTTGTCCTGAATCTAATTTTTCAATATTTGATTTTAGTTTTAAAGAACATAAATAGTTAAAAGCTTCTGTTAACTCATCTGCAAAATCTTCTGTGAATACTTTTTTATCTGTTAGTTCTTTAATTCTTTTTAGTGTATTTGTCCTCATAAGTTTATTTTCTAAAGATAGGGCTCTAACTCCTTGAACTACAATAAAAATACCACCTTTTTTTATATCAAGTTCATGTTCATGTTCTTTATTTTTTGAATCAAAAACAAAGCCATCAAAGAAACCTAAAGGAACATCAAAGTCCATGACAATTTTGGCAAAGTGCATAAAGAAACTTTTTGAGTCAGAGCAGACTTTAAACATATATCGTTTTAACTCATCTAAAAGTTCTCTATCTCCTGAAGCACATATTGCATCATAGAAAATTGCTAAATTCATATAACTATCTGGTTCTGGTTTATTAATCCAATCATAAATTAAGTCTTTAAACTCTTTTTGTGTTCTACACCAATAAGGATTTGAAAGCATAATATTACCTTCACATCTAGGAAAGCCAAAATCAACTAAGGTTTCAGTATATAAAGATGTAAACTTTTGTAAATCTTCTTTAGAAACTGTACAGTCATCAGATACAATAAGTGCATTGTCTTGGTCTGTTTTTAAAACTTGTTCACCTCTTCCTTCACTTCCCATAACTAATAGTGAAGATTTTCCTATTAATTCTTTTGGTGCTGTCATTATAAAAAGTTTATTCATAACTTTTCTATTAAGTTGATTGATTAACTTAGAAATAAATGAAACCTTTACACCTTTTGCATATAAAGATTTAATGATTTTTAATAAAGATTGACTAGCAATTTTTAGTTCATCAATAGTATTTGCTCTTGTAATTTCATTTGAAACAGAAAAAGTATGTGTAGCAAAGAAAGAAGATAAAGAGATTTGATCTAAGATACCAACTATTTCCTCACTATTATTTTTTACAACTAATCTTTTTAATCCATGTTTTGTCATTAGAAGTTGAGCATTAAATAGAAAGTCATTTTCATTTACATATCTTAATCCAGAGTTAGATATTTTTCCAACACTATCATCAAAATTCATTCTATTTAAAATTACCTTTTCTCTAAAGTCTGAATCTGTAACAATATGAATCTCTTTGTTTTCATCTTCAAGTAAAAGAGTAGGAACTTTTGCTTCTTTTATTTTTGTAACTGCATCAAAAATAGAAGTTTCAAAAGGTAAAATAAGAGCTTTGTGAACTCTTGCATCTTTTACTTTTGCAATCATTAAGTTTGCAAGTTCTTTATTTTTTTCGTGATGAACATTTCCATTTAATTTTTGTGAAATAGATTGAAAGAAAAAACTTTCTAAAGTAGGGTTTTCATGTAAAACTTTTATAAATATTTCCCTTGGAAGGGTATAACAAATAGTCTCTTCTTTGGTAATAAATTTATTTTTTGAGAAGTTCTCTATTAATGAAACAGAATCAAAAAACTCTTGATTTGAATAAAAAGATAAAACCTCTTTTTCTTCATTTTTTTCTTGAACTATACCTTTTATAATAAAGTATAAAAATTCTGGTTCTTGTGAAAAGTTTTGAATTATTTCATCTTTTTTTAAATAGATAATATCAAGATTATCTGCAAAATATTCTAACTCTCTTTTTGTAAGTTTATCAAATGGGTGAATAGCTTTTAAAAAGTTTACTTGTTCTTGTATGCTCATATTAAGTCTCTATTATTAATTTATTAATTCATTATATTTCAAATTAATAATAAAAACCTTTAAAATCAAAGAGAAAATCTCTTTGATTTTAAGTATTAGTGGTCAACTGCTCCAGCTGCACCAATACCAGTATTTGCTCTTATATTTTGAGCTTTGAATAATTCTTTTTCAGCTTTTCCTCTTTCACTGCTATCAGTTTTAGAGAAGAACCAAATTGAAATAAATGCAACTGTTACTGAGAATAGTGCAGGGTGTTTATAAGGGAATAGAGCTTCCTCATTTCCTAAAATTTGTACCCACACAATTGGTCCAACAATAACTAAAGTTACAGCTGTAATAAGACCAGTTAATCCACCTAAGAATGCACCTCTTGTTGTTAATCCTCTCCAATAAATAGATAAGAATAAAATTGGGAAGTTTGCAGATGCTGCAATACCAAATGCAAGTCCTACCATATATGCAATGTTTTGTTGTTCAAATGCAATACCAAGTAATACACCAACAAAACCAACAACTACAACAGTGATTCTTGAGATTTTTACAACTTGCTCATCTGTAGCATCTGGATTAATTACATTTGAGTAAAGGTCATGTGAAATAGCCGATGCTCCACTTAATGTAAGACCAGATACAACTGCTAAAATTGTAGCAAATGCAACTGCTGAAATAAATCCTAAGAATGCATTCCCACCTAACATATGAGATAAGTGAATAGATGCCATGTTATTTCCACCAAATAGTTTACCATCTGTAAAGTATTGTGCACCTGCATCAGTATTTAAAAATGCAATTGCTCCAAATCCAACTATAGTAATAATAACCCAGAAGTAACCAACAAATCCAGTTGCATAAACAACAGATTTTCTAGCTTCTTTAGCATTACCAACTGTAAAGAATCTCATAAGTACGTGTGGTAAACCAGCTGTACCAAACATAAGTGCCATACCTAAAGAAATAGCTGAAATTGGGTCAGAAATAAATCCACCTGGACTTAAAATTGATTCTCCATCCTTGTGGTTTTCACTTGCAGCAACTGCTAAACTTTCAAAGTTAAAGTCAAAGTGATATAAAACCATAACAGCCATAAATGAAACCCCAGAAAGAAGTAAACAAGCTTTAATAATTTGTACCCAAGTAGTAGCTAGCATACCACCAAAAGTTACATAGATAATCATCATTACACCAACTAAGATTACAGCAAATTCGTACTCCATCCCAAAAAGTACTTGAATTAACTTCCCAGCTCCAACCATTTGTGCAATAAGATATAAAACAACAACTGAAAGTGTCCCGAATGCAGCTAATGTTCTAATCTCTTTTTGTGATAATCTATATGCAGCAATATCAGCAAAAGTAAATTTACCAAGGTTTCTTAATTTTTCAGCCATAAAGAAAAGAATAATTGGCCAACCAACTAAAAATGAAACGGCATAAATAACACCATCATAACCTTTTAAGTAAATAAGTCCAGAAACCCCTAAGAAAGCAGCAGCTGACATATAATCCCCTGCAATTGCTAAACCATTTTGGAAACCAGTAATTCCTCCACCTGCAGTATAAAAATCACTTGCAGACTTTGTTCTTCTTGCAGCCCAAACTGTTAATCCTAAAGTAAAAACAATAAATGCAAAAAACATAATAATTGCAGGAATGTTTAACTCTCTTTTAGTCGCTTCAAAACTTGCATCACCAGCTGCAAATACAGATAGTGCAATAATTGAAATAAGTGCTAATACTCTTAACATTACATTACATCCTTTACATCATCTTTTATATCATTAATTAAATCTTCAAACTCACCATTTGCTTTTCTTACATAAATAAGTGTAGTTAAGAAACTAATAATTAAAATTGCTAACGCAATAGGAAATGCTATTGTAGTAACACCTTCACCAATTTTTGTAGCTAATATTTCTTTGTTAAATGCAATTGTTAAGATATATGCATAAAACATTACTAGAACAAAAATCCCTAACTTAATCCCTAAGCTGTTTTTCTTTGAAACCAGCTCTTCGTATTTAGGATTGTTTTCAATCCTTTCAACTAATTCATCCTTCATCTTTTCCCCTTCTATCAATCTACTCTTATTTGCTAACAAATAAGATAAATTAATATTTATAATTTGTTTAGCAATAAGCTATACTAATGAGTAGCATCAACATAGCATAAAAAACAATATAAATTATACATATATAAAAATTAATTTAAACAAAAATTGTACATTAAAAGTAAGAAAAAAATAAAAGATTGTAAATATGTAGCAAGAATGTGATAATAAAAAATGCCTATTTTTTGGGCTTTATGTAAGTTTATTGTTCAAAGAGAGTTTTAAAACCCTCTTTGATGTACCAAAGTTGTACAAATTGTACTTTTAGTGATCAACTGCTCCTGCAGCTCCAAAACCAGTTTGTGCTCTAATGTTTTGAGCTTCAAAAGCTTTTTCTTCATCTTTTGCTCTTTGAGACTTATCTGTAATAGAAAAGAACCAAATAGAAATAAATGCTGCTGTAACAGAGAATAGTGCAGGGTGTTTATAAGGGAATAAAGCTTCTTCATTTCCTAAAATTTGTACCCATACAATTGGTCCAACAATAACTAAAATAACTGCAGTAGCTAATCCTATAATTCCACCTATGAAAGCACCTCTAGTAGTTAACTTTCTCCAGTAGATTGATAAGAATAAAATTGGGAAGTTTGCAGATGCAGCAATAGCAAAGGCAAGTCCTACCATAAATGCAATATTTTGTTGTTCAAATGCAATTCCTAAAATAACACCAACAAATCCAATTATAATAACAGCAATTTTAGAAACTCTAATCTCTTGCTCTTCAGTTGCATTTGGATTGATAACAGATGCGTAAAGGTCGTGTGAAATTGCAGATGCACCAGCTAATGTAAGTCCAGCAACAACTGCTAAAATTGTAGCAAATGCAACAGCTGAAATAAATCCTAAGAATACATTACCACCAACAATGTGTGATAAGTGAATTGCTGCCATGTTGTTTCCACCAAATAGTTTTCCATCAACAAAGTATGCAGCACCTGCATCAGAGTTTAAGAATACAATAGCACCAAGACCAATAACAGCAATAACTAAATAGAAGTAACCAATAAACCCAGTTGCATAAACAACAGATTTTCTAGCTTCTTTTGCATTACCAACTGTAAAGAATCTCATTAATACATGAGGAAGACCTGCCGTACCAAGCATTAATGCAAGTCCTAAAGAAATAGCAGAAATAGGGTCAGAAATAAATCCACCTGGTGCCATAATTGCTTGACCTTTTTCATGTGTCTCAACAGCTTTTGTAGCTAATGCTTCAAAAGAGAATCCAAAGTGGCTTAATACCATGAATCCCATAAATGAAACTCCCGATAATAAAAGAACAGCTTTGATAATTTGAACCCAAGTAGTTGCAAGCATACCACCAAATGTAACGTAAATAATCATCATTACACCAACTAAGATTACAGCATACTCATACTCTAATCCAAATAATACTTGAATAAGTTTACCCGAACCAACCATTTGTGCAATAAGATATAGTGTAACAACAGCTAAAGAACCAAATGCAGCAAGTGTTCTAATCTCTTTTTGACCTAATCTAAATGCAGCAATATCTGTAAATGTAAATTTACCTAAGTTTCTTAATCTCTCTGCCAATAAGAATAAAATAACAGGCCAACCAACTAAGAACCCAACTGCATAGATAAGACCATCATATCCACTTAAATAAACAAGTCCTGAAATACCAAGGAATGAAGCAGCAGACATATAATCTCCCGCAATTGCCATACCATTTTGGAAACCAGTAATTCCTCCACCAGCTGTATAGAAGTCACTAGCAGACTTTGTTTTTTTAGCCGCCCAATAAGTGATACCTAAAGTAGCACCAACAAAAATAAAGAACATAATAATTGCAGGAATATTAAGTTCTCTTTGTGCTGCTTCAAAGTTAGCATCACCTGCTGCAAATACTGCAACAGCAAAGATTGATAAAAGTGTAAATATTTTAAACATTATAACTCATCCTTTACATCTTTTCTTACTTTTTCAATTAAGTCTTCAAACTCACCATTTGCTCTTTTTACATAAATTAATGTTGTAAAAAAGCTAACTACAATAATAGCAGCAGCAACAGGGAATGCAATTGTCATTACGCCATCACCTGTTTTTATCCCTAAAACAGCTGGCTCAAATGCAATAGTTAAGATAAATGCATAAAAGATTACAAGTACAAAAATTGCAAGTTTTAATGCAAACCCAGATCTTTTTTTAACTAAGTCTTGGTAATTAGGATTAGCTTTAATTTTAGCTACTAATTCGTCATTCATAGTCGTCCTTTCTAATGTAGTATTTTTATTTATTATATTTTGATAACTTATAATCAAAATAATAATTCATAAAAAGCATTTGAATATTATACATGAGAAAATAAATAGAAAGATATTTTAGTTGACTATTAAGTCAATTTTAAGTGAAGAAAAGCCCATCGTAACGATTTGTTACAGGTAAAAATAGCATTAAAATAGCATGCTATTTTAATGCTATGCAAAGGGTATTTATCCTGTATAAAAAGTAGAATTTGCTGGAGATAAATCTCTTAGTTTTAAAAAAATCATAGAGGTCATTATTGCATCATTTAGTGCATCATGTTTTCCAAGCTCTGGAATATCAAGTTCTTTTAATATTGTGTCAAATTTTAAATCAACAAATTCATAATCAGAGCTTCTTTTTTTTCTTTTAAAATACATAGAGGAAACTTCAACTTGCCTATTAGGAAGAGATACCCCAATAAGTTCCCTTGAGTATTTTGATATCATTGCAATATCAAATTTTATATAGTATCCAACAATAGGGCGATTGCCAATAAATTCAAGTAGTTCAAGAATTGCTTCTTTAGGGGCTACAGCATTTTCTAAATCAATTGGTCTTATTTGATGTATTTTAATTGATTCTTCTGTAATTTTCATTGATGGTTTAACAAAAATATTAAGGGTTTTTCTCATTAAAATTTTATTGTTTTTAATATGAACTGCCCCAATAGATAGTATTTCATCTTTCTTAGGGTTTAGTCCTGTAGTTTCACAGTCTAAACATACATACTCATCCTTTGGTGGATCATCAAATAAATATTCATACTTCCTATCTAGAAGTTTTTTCTTTTTCCATGAATTAATTAAATTTTTAAACATTATGAAATCTTATCAATTTTGAATGTATAGGTAATAAATTTTTTAAAGCTATTAACAATTTTGAAACTATCTTTTAATAAATCTCTTTCAATCTTACCAAGTTTATGAGTATCAATTTCATTGTTAATTTCTTTGCCATCTTGAAGCTTTTGTAAATGAGCTTTTAATCTTAAAGTATTTAAAACTTCAAATGCTTCTAAAAGTTCATTTGCTGTTTCATCTTCTAAAACTTTCATTTCTTGTAAAATCTTTATTCTTTTTACTGTTGTTGTTTCTCTAATTCTTTCTCTAAGGCATAGACTTCTAATCCCTTGAACTATAGGAAAAACTCCTGTTTTCTTTACATCTATATTATAAGTTCTTGTCATTAGATTTGCTACTGTACTTGGAGTATCAAAAGTTAATGTAGCTTTTGCAAAATATGCCATAAATACATCTTTATCATGTAGTTTATTAAATAAATCATCTTTTAGATTAATTAGTAATTCTTTATCTCCTGCTACAGCAAAAGAGTCAAAGAAAATTGCTAAGTCCATATAGTTTTGCATATCAGGTGCTTCAATCCATCTTGCAGTTTCTCTTTTATACTCTTCTACAGTTTTACACCAAAATGGGTTTGATACCATAATATTACCTTCACAAGGAGGGTAACCAAAATCTATTAAAGTATTCGTAATCTCTTGCATATATGGTTTATACTGTTCTACATCAACACCATTTTTTACAACTAAAGCATTATCTTGGTCTGTTTTAATAATTTGTTCATTTCTTCCTTCGCTTCCCATAACTATAAGGCAAGCACTGTCTTGCAGCTCTTCAGGAACTATAAACTTATAAATTTTTTTATAAACTTTTGTATTTAGTTGTCCAATTAAACTTGAAATATGATTTACTTTTACACCTTTTGCATTAAGTGTTTTTACTGTGTCAACTAACTCTTTACTTGCTCGTTTTAAATCTTTCAATGTTTTAGCATTTTTAATTTTTGAGTCAACCACATAAGTATGGTTAGCAAAGTGAGATAAGACATCAATTTGTTCTAAAATACCTAAAATCTCACCTTGTGAATTTACGACTCCTACTCTTTTGATATTTTTCTTAATAAGTAAAGTAAGTGCTTCAAATAAATAGTCATCAAGATTTACACTTAAAATTGGAAAAATAGCTATCTCTTCCACAGGAATATTTAAATCTCTACCTTCAAGTAATACTTTGATTTTAAGAAGTGAATCAGTGATAATTCCATGCTGATTGTTTTCACCTTCTACAATAATAGTAGAAGTATTTCTTTGCATTGATTCATCAATTGCATCTATAAGTTTTGTTCCTTTTTTAACAATACAAGGTGGATGTAAAATTGTGTCTTCAACCTTTGCAATCATAAAAGATGATAATTCTGATGCATATTCCTTATCTTTTAGTGTTTGAAATTTATTTACAAGATTATTTAAAAAGAAACTTTTAAAACCATCATTATTTTCAATAAGTTCTAAAAAAACCTCTTTTTCAATTTCATAACAAATCAAGTCTTCATAAACTTTGAATGAGTTTTTTGTTTTTCCATAAATTAGTGAATTAGCATCAAATGAGTCTTGATAATGAAAATCCATAAGAACTTGCTCTTCATTATATTCATGAACAATACCTTTGATAATTACAAAAAAATGATTAGGTATCTTTTCTGGAGTTATTAAAACCTCACCTTTTGCATAATATGCAATATCCATATGTCTAATACAATGGTCCATTTGTTCTTCTGTTAATAATTCAAAAGGGTGAATATTTGATAGAAAAGCTTTTTGATCTCGAAGACTCATATGAGAATCCTTTATAATATTTTTTTAGATTATTATATTGTATGACACTATCTCTTATAGTAATGTAAAAAAATATTTTATTTTTAGAGTAAAAAAAAAGCCAACCCGAAGGTTGACTTTTGAAGGCTTAGTGATCGTGTGCCTCACCTGCATTATTCGGAAGTCTAATTTGTTCAACTAGCTCTTGAATATGTTGTGGTGGCTCAGGAGTCATTCTAGATACAACAAGAGCAACAATTAAGTGTAAAATTGTACCAATTGTACCAATACCTGTTGGGTGAATTCCTAAGAAGTAATCTTCTGGATTTCCACCTAAGAATACAAAGTAAATAATGTATCCGAATGTGAAGATTAGACCAGTTAAAATACCAGCAATCGCACCTTCTTTGTTCATTCTCTTATCAAATACCCCAAGGATAATTGTTGGGAAGAATGCTGCTGCAGCTAGACCGAATGCAAATGCAACAACCTGTGCAACGAAACCTGGAGGGTGAATTCCTAAGTAACCTGCAATACATATTGCAACTACCGCAGATACTCTAGCCCACATTAATTCTGATTTCTCAGTTAATTTAGATTTTCCTGTATCAGGATCTCTAAAGATTACTTGACCCATTAAGTCATGTGAAATTGCTGAAGCAATTACAAGTAATAAACCTGCTGCTGTAGATAATGCTGCTGCAAGACCACCAGCTGCGATGAATGCAATTACCCAGTTAGGTAAGTTAGCAATCTCAGGGTTAGCAAGTACCATGATATCTCTATCTACATAAAGCTCATTTTCAATTTTTCCAGAGTTAGCTGATGGTTTACCATTAGTAGTAACTCTTTCACCATGTTCACCAACTTTTTGACCGTCAAATGCTGGTTTACCTTTTGGTCCATCAAATGCTGCATCAGGAGCATATTGGATTTTTCCATCACCATTTCTATCAGTCCAAGCAATTAGTCCACCATGTTCCCAAGTTTTGAACCAGTTACCATTATTTGGAGTTCCGTCAGCATGCTTTAATTCTCCGTTTACAAATGCTGAGTACTCAACATTTTGAACGTTTTTGATTAAGTTTAATCTTGAGAATGCAGCAACAGAAGAAATAGTTGTATACATAATTGCAATAAATACTAATGCCCAACCAGCAGAAACTCTAGCATCTTTTACAGTTGGAACTGTAAAGAATCTAACAATAACGTGTGGAAGACCAGCAGTACCAAGCATTAATGCTGTAGTTAACATAAATGTATTCCATAAGTTACCTGGCTCAGTATATGCTTTAAATCCTAAATCTGTAACAGCAGTATCAAGTGCATGTAATAGATAGGTTCCTTCAGGGATAGCTTTTACACCATCATTGAATTCAAATACAGTTGTACCAAAAATACCTAATTGAGGTAAGAATGTATCAGTAACTTGTAATGATAAGAAAATTGCAGGAATCATATATGCAAAAATCATTACAACATATTGAGCAACTTGTGTATAAGTAATACCTTTCATCCCACCAAGTACTGAATAGAAGAATACAATTGCCATACCAATGATAACACCTGTATTTACATCAACTTGTAAGAATCTAGAGAATACAATACCAACACCTCTCATTTGTCCAGCAACATACGTGAACGAAACGAAGATAACTGCGATTACCGCAACAGTTCTAGCTACACTTGAGTAGTATCTATCACCAACGAAATCAGGTACTGTAAACTTACCAAACTTTCTTAAGTAAGGAGCTAGTAACATAGCAAGTAGAACGTATCCACCTGTCCAACCCATTAAATAAGCACTACCATCAGAACCTTTGAATGCAATGATTCCTGCTAATGAAATGAATGAAGCCGCTGACATCCAGTCTGCTGCTGTTGCCATACCATTTGCTACTGGGTGAACACCTCCACCAGCTACATAGAAATCTTTAGTAGATCCTGCTTTTGCCCAAAGTGCAATACCAATATAAACTGCGAATGAAATACCTACAAATAGGTAAATTAATGATTGTAATTCCATCTTATAAATCTCCTATTCGTGTACGCCATATTTTTCATCAATCGCTGTCATTTTTGCAACATATACAAAAATAAGGATTACGAAAACATAGATAGACCCTTGTTGGGCAAACCAGAAACCTAATTTAACACCACTGATTTCAATAGTATTAAGTTCATTTATGAATAAAATTCCACAACCGAAAGAAACAACAAACCAAACTATTAATAATTTAAAAATAGTAGAGATGTTTTCTTTCCAATAAGCTTGAGCTTTTTCTGGACTCATAAGTACTCCTTTATAAGTGTTACTAAAAAGTAAATTCTTTTTAGTAATTCAACATTGTAAGTATAATGACAGATTGTAGCAAAAGGATAGCAATTAAAAAAAAATCACAAAAAAATTTATATTTCGTAGGATTAACGTAGCATTTAGGCTCTGTAAGAGCCTATTAAAGGGATTTGTTAAACAGAGTAATATCTGTCAATTTTATAGCCTAAACCTCGGATATTTTTAATAAAATCCTCTTTTAGTGCTTTTTTAAGTCTTGAAATCTCTGCTCTAATAGTAGGATTGTCAATATTTTCTCCACCCCAGATGTCAACTCTGAATCTTTCAAAGTCTACAATCATATTGATATTAAGGGCTAAAATATGGATAATTTCCAGTTGTTTTTTAGTTAATGTTTGAGGTTCTCCATTAAAATATAGAGTTTTTTCATTTTTTGAATAAGAGTAGTTTTCAGAAAATCTCATATGAGATGTAGTACTTTGGTCTTTTTTAAGTATTTGATTTATTTTAATACCTAGTTCTTCTAAATGGAAAGGCTTTTTAATGTACTCTCTACAACCTAAATCATATGCTCTTGCGATATCTTCAATATCTAATAAGGCTGATATATAAATAGTAGGTATGTACATTTTCTTATCATTAAGCTCTTGCAGTATTTCAAAACCATCTTTTTTTGGAACATTTATATCTAAGATAAGTAAATCATAACTAGAATCAACACTTTCTATAACATCTTCACCATTAGTGAAACTTACAACCATATGTCCAATATCTTTTAAATATTCAGATATTGCATTGTTTAACATTATTTCATCTTCAAGAAGTAGTATTTTCATTTATTCTAAACCTATACGTAAATTTTGTATCTTTATCGTTTGAATCAAGATTAATTATAACTAAATTTTTATCACATATCTCTTTTACAATTCTAAGTCCCAATCCAAAGCCACCACGCGAATTATTCTCCCTATAAAAATCACTAAAAATCTTATCTTTGTTTTCAATCATCTCTGAGTTGGTCTTTACAGAGAATTCAACAATGTCATCATTAAAGTAACTAAGTCTTATATAAATAGGTGATTTTGGCTTTGAATATTTAATTGAGTTGGAAATATTATTGTCAACTATTCTTTGTAGTTCTGTGTTATTAAATTTAATATAAATATCTTCTTCTATGTTGTTTATAAAGTATAAATCATTGGCATTTGCAATTGAATCAAAGAAGTTAAGTCTTTCAACTAAATATTCAGAAAAGTTAATATACTCTTTTGGATATTCAACTCTGTCTTTTTTGATTAAATATGATAAATCATCATAAATATATTGAATGATTTTTGCCCCACTTTCGATATTTGCAATATATTTGTTTGTAGGAGTATTTCTTTTTAATAAATCAATATTTGTTCTTATAATAGAAAGTGGTGTATTTACTTCATGTACTGAATTTTTTAAGAATCTTTTTTGTGATTCAACTAAATCACTTAAAGCTTTTGTTTGCTCATCCACTTTTTCTTCTAGGTGTTTATTTATGCCTTCAAGCATTTGGTTTTTATCTTTTATATTATGCATAGCATCATATGCATAGTTTGCAATTACTTTAAACTCTCCAAAGATAAGTCTATTTTGACTAATTCTAGTATCTGACTTTTGCGTCTCTTTTAAATATTTACCTATTTCTTTTACGTCATTTACAATAAGAATAGTTGCATTTTTGTAAATAAAAATTGAGTAAAGAACTAACATTATAGTTAATGATAGTATTTGTAGAATATAGTTTGAGATTTTTTCATCATGCTCTTTTCTCTTTTCATTAATAAGAGAATCTATTTCATCTATATAAATACCTTTTCCAATAGTCCAATTCCATGGCTTGTAAGATAGGGCATAAGATATTTTAAGAGCTTCATCTTTTAGTTTTGGTTTAAACCATATATATTTTACAAAACCACCATTTTTCTTTTGAGAAATATCAATTAACTCTTTTACAACACGCTTACCTGTTGGGTCAGTAAACTCGTAGAGATTTTTACCAATATTGTTTGCTGAAATAGGGTAGTAAAGTGAAGTACCTTTAAAGTCGTAAATAAATACATAATCATCAATACTATTTTTGTCTCTCATTATTTCAATAGCATTTAAAATATCATCTTGTATTTCTTTATCACTTTTTTTGTCTTTATACTTATTGTGATAGTAGTCTATAAATTTAAGTGTTTTTTTTATATCAGATTGAATAAGGTCTTTTTGTTTTGAGAAATAATCCTTTTTCATAATTTGGATTTTTTCATTAAAGTCATCAAAAGCATTATCAATGATAATAAATGTAAAAGATGAAGTTAGAAAGATAATGAAAACAATACTATAAAGAATTAAGTGGTATAAAGATTTAGCTCTAATCATTATTGTAAATATTCCTTGGTTTAAATAACAAATAAGGATATCTAAATAATAATAAATAGTTTATAAAAAAGTGTAAGAATTATGTAAATAAGAAGTGGCGCGGTTGAAGGGACTCGAACCCTCGACCTCCTGCGTGACAGGCAGGCATTCTAACCAACTAAACTACAACCGCATCATTTTTTTAATGGTGG
>JABXII010000029.1 GCA_013373175.1 Campylobacteraceae bacterium
CCTGGAAGTCAAGCACTTCTGCGCTGATAATACTGCAGGGCCCCCTTGTGGAAATGTAGGTCGCTGCCAGCTCTTGAGTATATTATTCTAAAGCTTACCTTTACCAACTTATCTAAGTTGCTAATGGTAAGCTTTTTTTTTGCCTGCATAGCTCCAACGGTAGAGCAATTCCATGGTAAGGAAGAGGTTACTGGTTCAAATCCAGTTGTGGGCACCACAACTTAAACTCTATTTCTTTTTATTATCTGTTGAAGTAGTTTCCAGTAACCAATTAATATTATCACTCCTATATAAAAAAACTGTAGTATAGTTAGAGACTTTTGAGCCATTATAAAATGTATTGTTATAAGAATTAAACTCAAGTATACAAGTTTATGATAATTTTTGAATATCCTATATAGTTTATTAGTAGATGTGATTGCCATAAATACTAAAATTAAGAATGCAACCATACCTAAATAGATAAAAGGTTTATCTATAGTCTCTTTTATAAGAAATTCAAAGTTAAGTTCTGCATCTAATACTAAGAAATTCAAAAAGTGAATAAGTGCATAAAAAAAACCATATAAACCAATCATTCTTCTATATTTTATTAAATTATAATATTTCTTTATTAATGAAATACAAATACTAAAGAAAAGTATAACAGTTGCAGTAACACCACTAACTGTGTAGATATACTTTATTGGATCTTTTACATTCTGTATTAAAAATAGTTCATAACATGCAAATATAAAAGGAATTAAAAGTATAAAAAAAAGTAAAACTCTTTTCATAGAAATCCTTTAAAATTGTTTTGTTAAATCCATACCTTTATATAAATGGGCAACTTGCTTTTCATAGCCATTAAACATGAGTGTCTTTTGCTTGAAAAACTTTCCTAATACTCTTTCTCTTTTTTGTGACCATCTTGGATGATCAACCTTTGGGTTTACATTTGCGTAAAATCCATACTCTTTAGGATTAGACTTTTGCCAAGTATTTAAAGGCTCTTCTTCAACAAATGATATTTTTGCAATTGATTTTATAGATTTAAAACCATATTTCCATGGAACAATAAGCCTAATTGGTGCTCCATTTTGTTTTGGCATAGCTGAACCATATAATCCTACTGCAAGTATAGATAAATCATTCATTGCTTCATCCATTCTTAGACCTTCTACATAAGGATAATCAACTGCTGGAAAAAGCATATTTCCTTGGTCAGGAAACATATCATCATCAAATAAAGTTTCAAATCTAATATATTTAGCTTTTGAGTTAGGATTTACATATTTTATAAAGTCACTCAATTTTATTCCAATCCAGGGAACAACCATAGACCAACCTTCTACACATCTAAATCTATATATTCTTTCATGTAAAGTAAATTTTTTAACTAGATCATCAAAGTCAATTTCTATTTCTTTATCTACTAAACCATCAATCGTAATTTTCCATCCACTTGTATCTAAAGTATGAGCCATATATTTAACTCTTTCTTTTGATGTTGTAAATTCATAAAAATTATTATAAGAAGTTATCTGTTCATAAGTATTCAATTCTAAGTTGTTTTTATTTGCATCTTTTATATATTTTAGATTTTCTACAGGAAGATTGTCTTTAGCTAGTGCTTCTACAATTGCTGATGAACTAACTACTGTTGCTGCACCTAATTTAATAAAGGTTCTTCTTTTTTCAAACAACTCTTTTGGAGTTATATCATTTTCATTTATTTGCCATGAAGGCTTTTTTAAATAATTCATTACAAATCCTTTATTAGATACGTATAATGAATTGTAAGTTATTTGTGTTAAGTTAATGTGTAGTTAAAATAGAGGGAACCTCTATTTTAGTTATTTAATTGAATCAAAAACTGCTTGATAGTTTGGTTCATCTGTGATATCTTCACAAATCTCTTTATGTATTACTATTCCATCATTGTCAGTAACAAAAATTGCTCTACAAGTCACACCTTGAAGAGGTCCGTCTGCTATTAATACTCCATAAGAGTTTGCAAAGTCTTTATTTCTAAAATCACTTCCTACTTTTAGATTATCTATTCCTTCTGTAGTACAAAATCTTCCAGCAGCAAATGGTAAATCCATTGAAACTACAACTACCTCAATATCAGTTTGAACTGCATCCTCGTTGAACTTTCTTGTTTCATCTGCACATACTGGTGTATCTAAAGAAGGAACTACAGCAATAATCTGAGCTTTTCCTCCAACTTTTATTTCTGATAAATCATGTGCAATAACAGTAACTTCTGGTGCTTTGTCGCCAATATTAACTTCATTCCCAGTTAAGTTAACAATATTTCCTTTTAATTTAGTTGTTGCCATATAACTAACCCTTTTCCTAAAAGTTTTAGAAGATTGTATCTAAATTAAAAATATAATGAACTTATGAGGATTAATATATCTTAAATAAATCATTTAAAAAAGACTTTATCCCAATTGTAATATAATAATAAACTTATTATTTAAGGCTTCTTATGAAAAATATTTCTATTCGTGCAAAGTTAATTCTACTATTTATCTTAATAAAAATCATACCATTACTTATTATTGTTTTTATCGCTTATGAAGGTGTTTTGAGGTTAGAAAGTTATCTAAATGACAGCACAAGATATCTATTTAATGAGAACAAAGAAATTATTTTAAATACTGCCAATGAATCAATAAAAGATAGTGTAAAGTATTTAGATAAAAAATCTCAATTATCTTTAGAAAGATTAAGTTTTGAGATAGCTAATCAAGTTGCAGATTTTTTATATGAAAGAGATAAAGACTTACTTTTCTTATCAAAAATAGATATTAATCAAAAAATATTAAAAAGTTTTTATGAATCAAAGAATAGAAATATTATCTTACAAGAAGAGTATATTTACGATGACAAAAATAAAGAATGGGTTCCTAAAACAAAAGAAAAAAAAATTCAAAGAGATTTAACAACAGCAACTTTAAAAGATAATGAAAAAGAGTTTAATTATACAGATCCTATTTCTTTAAAGAAAAAATCAATTCCAATATATAAAGAAGTGGTATATTTTGATATAAATGGAAATGAAAAGTATAAAATTTCAAGTATTGACACTAAATTAAAAAATGTTTCAAACAGAAAAAATACATATATAAATTCAGAGAATTATTTCAAAAAGATTCAAGCTTTAAAAAAAGGTGAAATTTATGTTTCTGATGTAATTGGAGAATATGTAGGAACCAAAGTAATAGGTCCTTTTACAAAAGAAAAAGCAAAGAAAATGAATATTGCCTTTGAACCTGAAAAGTATGCACATGCTGGAAAAGAGAATCCAGTTGGAAAAGAGTTTGAAGGGATAATAAGATTTATAACACCTGTATTTAAAAATGGAGTAAAAAAAGGGTATATCTCTTTAGCCTTAGACCATAAACATGTTATGCAGTTTACAGATACCTCTAATCCAACAAGTAAAAATGCAAAACAAACTCTTCCTGATGCTAAAAATGGGAATTATGCTTTTATGTGGGATTATGAAGGTAAAAACATTTCCCATGCAAGAGACTATTTTATTTTAGGATATGATAAAAATACAGGGGAAAAAGTAATGCCTTGGTTAAGTAAAGATGTCGCTTTAGAGTTTGAAAAATCAAATAAAGATATAAATGAATTTTTATCAACGTATCCAAAGTTTGAAAATCAATCATTACAGAAAAAACCAAATATTAAACAGCTTTTAGAAGAAGGAAAAGTAGGTTTAGATTGTAGGTATTTAAATTTTGCTCCTCAATGTGAAGGGTGGATGCAACTTACTAAAAATGGTGGTTATGGTTCTTTTGTTATATTTTGGAGTAATGTTTGGAAATTAACAACTGCTGCTACTATTCCTTATTATACTGGTAAGTATGGAAATACAAAAAGAGGTTTTGGATTTGTAACAATTGGGGCAAATGTAGAAGAATTCCATGCAGCTGCAAATGAAACAAAAAGAAGTATCACAAAAATCTTAGAAGAACAAACAGAAAATATGAAAGAAGTTGTAGATGAAAATAAATTTGAAGTTGCATCTTTCATAGAATCTTTAATTAATGAGTTGTCAATAGTTACTTTTGTTATGATACTTTTAATTATATTTATAGCAATGCTTATTTCAAAATATATAACTTCAAAAATTGAACATATCTTAGAAGGGACAAGAAGATTTGCAAATAATGATTTAGACTATAGATTACCTGTAACTTCAAATGATGAAATAGGAAAGCTAGAAGTTTCATTTAATAATATGGCAGAGCAAATTAAATCTTTAATTTCATCACAAATAAGTGCAATTGAAAAAGCGCAAAGAGCAGATGAAGCGAAGTCAACGTTCTTAGCAAATATGAGTCATGAGATAAGAACACCATTAAATGCAATAATAGGATTCTCAGATATCCTTAGTAACTCAAATGAATTA
>JABXII010000026.1 GCA_013373175.1 Campylobacteraceae bacterium
CCTGGAAGTCAAGCACTTCTGCGCTGATAATACTGCAGGGCCCCCTTGTGGAAATGTAGGTCGCTGCCAGCTCTTGAGTATATTATTCTAAAGCTTACCTTTACCAACTTATCTAAGTTGCTAATGGTAAGCTTTTTTTTTAGCCCTCTTTTTAGGAATTTACCCTTACCCCATATTTTTTATTTCTTACTTTTTATTTACTTTATTATTGTAATCACATTGAAACATTATCTATTTATAATTTTACTATCTTAACTAAGGAGCTAGTATGAAACTTATATATTTAGTATTATCAGAGGGTAGTGAGTTAGAATTTGTTGGAACAGACGATAATTATAATGTTTTAAAAGAAGAGTATTTAAAATATATGTCAACAGGGGAACAAGAGATATATTTATACTCATTTCCCAATGAAGGTGAGCTTTTAATTAATTTTGATGAACTTGTATGTATATATGCAGAAGAAGATACAGAAGAATTAGATGACATGGAAGAAGATATTCTTGAAGAGTAAGGATGTTATGTTGCTAGAGAGGTAACTCTCTAGCTTTGTATTAATCTTTTTTTTCTAAGATTTTAATTGAGTTTATTTTATCACCTTGTCTAATTGAGTCAAGTACTTCAAAACTGTTTTCGTCACCTTCTTCAATTTCACCAAAAACAGTATGTTGTTTATCTAAGTGAGGTTGAGATTCAAAACAAATAAAGAATTGACTACCACCAGTATTTGGACCAGCATGAGCCATAGATAGACTTCCTTTATTATGTACTTGTTTATCTGCATCAGTTTCACATTCAATTGCCCAATCAGGTCCACCCATTCCAGTACCATCAGGACATCCACCTTGTGCCATGAAACCAGGAATAACTCTATGGAAGTTTAAATCATCATAAAAACCATCATTTGCAAGTGTTGCAAAGTTTGAAACTGTATTTGGAGTCTCTTCATTAAAAAGTTTAATAAAAATTGTTCCTTTTTCAGTATCTATTTTTGCATATTGAAATTTTGCTAACTCTTCCTTAGAGTAATTATATTCTTTTAGTTCTTTTTTATTAAAACCAAACATTTTAATCCTTTTATTAATTTAATTTTTTGAAATTATATCTTTTTTTGGTGTAAGATAGTTTAACTTTACTAAGTTATTAATTGTTTCTTTAAAAACAGGTACAGCAGACCAAGCTGCATAATAATAATACCAGTTTTTCCCAGTAGAAATTGGGTCTATTACTGTAACACCAATAGTGTATGAACTTTCTCCATCATTTACAAAACCAAAGAAAGATGATATATATTTTCTAACATATTTACCACCTTCTGCAACTTGTGCAGTACCAGTTTTACCACCAATTTCTAAACCATCAATTTGAGCTGCTTTCCCTGTTCCTTTTTGTACAGTTTTAATAAGAAGTCTTTTTATCTCTTTTGCAGTTGATTCTTTAATAATTCTTTCACCTTCTAAAGTATCCTTTTTAAACTTTTCATTGTCAAGTTCAATATAAGATACAATTTTAGGTGTAATCATTTTTCCACCATTATTAAATACAGAATACGCTTTCATAATCTGCATAAATGTGGAAGTCATACCTTGACCATAGGAAACAGTTGCTTTAAATACATTATCTTCTTTTTCTTTATCATTTGCAGCAAATTGCCAAACTTTTGGCATAACACCTTTTTTTTCATAGGGTAAATCTATTCCAGTTTTTCTTGTAAAACCAAATCTTTTCATTCCTTCAAAGAATTCAGGTCCACTAAGTCTTTGTGCTAATTGCAAAGTACCAATATTTGAAGAGAATATAAAAATATCATCAAGTGTTAAGTAGTGTTTTTTAAACTCATGGTCATCTTTAATAAAAAATCTATCTAATTTATATCTACCTTTTGGATATTCACCTTTTTTATTAGCACTCCCTCTTGTGTTATATGCAAATAGAAGCTCATTTTTCTTTACTCTTCCTTTATCTAATACCAAAGCAATAGAAACTGGCTTAATAACAGAACCTGGTTCATACTGATATTCAATAGCATTTACATTTAATGATGGAATATCTTTTTGATAAATTCTTTCTGGGTTAAATCTATTTGATGAAGCTAAAGATAAAATCTTTCCTGTATGACTATCCATAATTGAAACTATAATCTCTTCTGCACCTAGCTTTTTTTTGTATTTGTCTAAGATAGATTCATTATTTTTTTGAAGTTTTAATGGAATATTTAATACTAAGTTTGCCCCATCGATTCTTTTTTTAATTGTTGAATCCTTGTTAAAAGAGATATAAGATAAAACATCTCTATTCCCACTAAGAACTCCATCTTTACTACTATTTAAAAGGTCATTAAACTTTTTTTCTAAACCTTTTATTCCTTTTACCTTTGTTTTTCCATTCTCTGATTCATATTTTCTAATATAACCAACAACAGGAGTTAAAGTATCTTCATATGAGTAAACTCTTTTTTCACCACTTTCAACTATACTTAGACCTCTAAGTATTCTTCCTCCATCTACTTTTCTAGCTTTAAAAACACCTAGTTTTCTTAGCTTAAAACCTAACTCTTTTAAATTCTTTGCAGTTCTAGAATCAATATTATATGAAAGAACAACATACCCAGGAATACGTAAAGATTCATTAATCTTTTCTCTTACTTTTTCATAGGGAATATTACTGTAAATTGAAAATAGTTTTATAAATAGCTCTTTTTTATTTCTATCTAAATATCTTGAGTCAATAGAAGCTTTATATATTTTTTTAGAACTAGTAATTTTAAAATTATCTGCACTAATTATTTCACCTCGTACAGAAAGCTCTTTCTTTGAGGTTTCTAATCTAGGTAAATCTCTTTCATTATTAATTGTGAAATATACAGAAGTAATTAATATAATAATTAAAAAAAGTATGAAAAAAAACAGAATCACAATTTTCTTAATTTTGTTATCATTATCGTTAAGTTTTGAAGACATATTTATCCATAATATAATATAATAGCGAATGCATTCTAACAAAAATCAAATTAAAAATAATAGAGTTTATCAAGCTGATTACATACTATTTCTACTTGTTTCTTTACTTATTATTACAAGTATCATTTTCTCATACTCTTTAAGTGTATATACAGTGCAGTATTATGAGTATAGTCAGTTTCACTTTTTCCTAAGACAATTATTTGTTGGAGTACTTTCTATCTTTGTAATGTGGGGATTTTCTGTAATAAATCCAGATAAGATTGTAAATAAATTTGGAATGTTTTTATTTATATCATTTTTTATACTAATGGCTATAATGCCTTTTTTACCATCTTCTTTAGTAACTGCTTCAGGTGGTGCTAATAGGTGGATTAGATTACCTGGATTTTCATTATCTCCTGTAGAGTTTTTTAAAATAGGTTTTATATATTTTCTTTCTTGGTCTTTTCACAGAAGATTAATAGAAATACCAAAAAAAATCACACTTAAAGAAGAGTTTATTCTTTTATTACCTTATTTCTTTAGTTTTATTATTATTGTATTTATAATTGCTTTTTTACAAAAGGATTTAGGTCAGGTTGTTTTACTGGGTGGAATTTTATTTATACTCTTGATTTTTGCAAATAGGTCTTATAAAGTATTTGTTACTTTAGGTTTAGTTGGAGTAGTAGCTTTAGTTGGATTAATTCTTGCTGCTCCACACAGAATTCAAAGAATCTTTTCTTGGTGGGCAATGGTACAAGATGGAATATTAATGGTTTTACCTTCTTGGGCAGATAAATATCTAAGAATTGAAGATTTACCAGAACCATATCAAGTTTCACACTCACTTAATGCTATGAATAATGGTGGTTTTTTTGGTCAAGGTATAGGTTTAGGGGATATAAAACTTGGGTTTTTATCGGAAGTGCATACTGACTTTGTATTAGCTGGTATTACTGAAGAAATAGGTTTTATAGGCTTAGTATTTATTAGTACTATAATGTTTTTAATTGTACTTAGAATTTTTAAGATAAGCGGAAGAGTTGAAAATAAAATTTACCACCTATTTACTATTGGTATAGCATTAATGATTATAATTGCATTTTTAATAAACTCTTATGGAATTTCAGGAATGATTCCAATAAAAGGTATTGCTGTTCCATTATTAAGTTATGGTGGTTCCTCAATGCTATCTATGGCAATAGCAATAGGTATGGTATTATCTATTAGCAAATCAGTTGATATGAGAAAAAAGGTTAAATAATGAAAAAAACTGTTGTAGTTACTGGTGGTGGAACTGGTGGACACTTAAAAGTAGCAGATGCGTTTATTGAAGAGTTTCACAAAAGAGGATATAAAGTTATATTCATAGGTTCTGCAAATGGACAAGACCCAAACTGGTTTGAAGATGATAAAAGATTAAAAAAAGCAATATTCTTAGATACTAGAGGAGTTGTAAATAAAAATATATTTGGGAAAATTCAATCTTTAGTGCAAATTGTTTCTCAAGTAAATAAATGTAGAACAATCTTTCAAAAATTTAAAGTCTCAACAGTAGTTAGTGTGGGTGGTTTTTCAGCAGCTCCTGCAACTTTAGCTGCTATTACAACAGTTGATTGTTATTTATTTATTCATGAACAAAACTCAGTTATGGGTAAATTAAATGAAAAAACAGCGAGATTTGCTTCAGAAGTTTATTCTTCTTTTTTAGTAGATTCTCCTATAAAAGATTATCCTGTAAGCGAAGAGTTTTTTGATAATGCAAGAATAAGAGATGAGTTAAAAACAGTAATTTTCTTAGGTGGGTCTCAGGGAGCAAAAGCAATTAATGACTTTGCTCTTAGTGTTGCAAAGGATTTAAAGAAGTTAAATTTAAACATCATTCATCAAACTGGTAAAAATGATTTTGATAGAGTGCAAAAAGAGTATAAAAAACTAGGTATAGTAGCTGATGTTTTTGCCTTTAGTGATGATTTAGCTTCAAAAATGGGTGAAGCTGATTTTGCAGTAAGTCGTTCAGGGGCTTCAACTTTATGGGAGTTATGTGCAAACTCTTTACCTACACTTTTTATCCCTTTCCCTTATGCTGCAAAAGATCATCAATATACAAATGCAAAGTTCTTAGAAAATAAAGGACTATGTTACGTATTAAGAGAAAATGAACTAAGTTCTAAAAAGTTTATGGATATTTTGAAAAAAGATAATTATAGTATTAGCAAAAAATTAGTTGACTCTATAAAATATAATGCTATAGAGTCAATCGTTGATGATATGTTAGGTAAAGCTTAAAAGTAAGATACCAAAAACTATTCTATAAATTCCAAAGGCAACAAAAGTAAAGTTTTCTAAGAATTTTAAGAATAGTTTTATTGCAACAAATGCAATAACAAAAGAGACTACAAAACCTACTGCAAGATTGATAAAGTTGCCAGCCATAAATAGTTCTTCATGATGTTTTAATATATCATATCCTGTAGTTGCACACATTACAGGAAATGCAAGTAAAAAAGAGAATTCAGCACTTGCTTTTCTATTTAATCCAACAAGCATAGCCCCTATAATACTAGACCCCGCTCTTGAAGTTCCAGGAATAAGTGCAAATATTTGAGCAAGTCCAATATATAATGATTGTTTGAAACTAATATCTTCTACATCAGAAGTTGTATGTTGTGATTCATCATAAAACTTTTCTACAATTAAAAAGACAATACCACCAATAATAAACATCCAAGCTACTATTTCTATAGAAAACATAGCTTTTACTTGGTCTGAGAAGATAAAACCAATTGTTGCAATTGGTAAAAAAGCAATAAGAACTTTCGTCCACAGATTTATATGTGAAAAAGTAAACTTTGAAGGATAGTTCAATACAACTGCTAAAATAGCAGCAAATTGGATAATTACTTCATATGCTTTATTTACACTTGTTTGATCTATCCCTAAAAATTCACTTGCAACAATTAAATGTCCTGTTGAAGAAATAGGTAGAAACTCCGTTATCCCTTCAATAACTCCTAAAATTAATGAATCATATATTGTCATTATAAACTCTTTGTTAGTTGTAAAAATTTTTTAATGGCTCTTTTCTCTTTTATTCCAATATCATAATCTATTTTTTTTAGATATTCAATTATTGCTTTTTTTGAAATACCACTTCTTTTTGAATAACTTTCTAATATATATTGAGGAATGTATATTTTTCTTTTGTTAAATCTTTTTGTAACTTTTTTTAAGTATCTTTCATTTTTGTTAAAACATAGTGTTGCAAAAACAAAAGGTAGATTATATTTGTCTTGCCAAGCAAGAGCTAAATCAATAAAGTTTTTATCTTCACTATCATGGAAATATTTTAAGGCTTTATCTCCAATTAAAACTTTTCCTTTTAGGTTTAAAACTTTAGCAAGGGCATTTGAAGTTTCACTTTGATAATCCTCTTTTTCTTCCCCTGGAATCAAAATAACAGATTGTACATCACCTCTTGCTATGATTCCAAAGTCTAATCTTTTTTCACCTCTTGAAGCAATAGATGAGATAAAAGCAGAATCTACTTTTCTTTTTTTAAACTTTTTATTTATAACAGAAGGGTACGATTTTTTATACTCTATGATAGCTTTAACTTGATTGGACTTTATGTTTTTCTTTATATAAACATGAAATGGTAGTAAATTAATAAAATCTATTTTAGCAAATAACATTGATATAGGTCATCCTAACTTAAATTAAATTTGATATAATACATGATATTTAGTAAATAAGGGGTTAAATATGGTTAAAGTAGAATTTCTAGGCCCAATCAATAAAGAAGCATTAGATGTTGAAATTTCTAATTTAAATGAGTTAGGTACATTATTAAAAGAAGATCAAGATGTTTCTAAATGGCTAGAGACTTGCGCAGTTGCAGTAAATGATACATTAGTTGCATCAAAAGATGTTGCTTTAAGTGATGGAGATAAAGTTTCATTATTACCTCCTGTATGTGGTGGATGATTAAGTGGAAAAGTTACAACTATTTGAAGGTTCACTTCCAGTAGAAGAGATTACTAACTCTTGGTATGAAGAGTTTAAAACTTCTAACTATGGAGCTATTATAACTTTTGTTGGTGTTGTTAGAGACGAAAATAAAATTGATGGCTTATCATTTGACATATATGAACCAATCTTAAAATCTTGGTTTGATTCATGGCAAGAAAAGGCTAATGAAAAAAACGCAATTGTTTTAATGGCTCACTCAAGAGGTGATGTTTTAAATCACGAAAGTTCATATATAGCAGGTGTTTGTTCTCCAAAAAGAAGAGTTGCTTTAGAGATGATAGATGAATTTGTAGAAGATTTTAAAGCACAAGCTCCAATCTGGAAATATGACATTATTGATGGTAAAAGAGTTTATGCAGAAGATAGAAGTACAAAAATTCCAGGTTCAGGTATTTTAAATTGAGTATCATAAAACAAAGAGTAGATTTACATAATCACACATCTTTATGTAATCATGCTAATGGAACTACTGAAGAGTATGTAAAAAGAGCAATAGAAGTAGGAATTGATGTTTTTGGTTTTTCTGACCATGCTCCTATGCCTTTTGATCCAAAATATAGAATGGACATTACTCAAAAAGAGTTCTATGAAAATGACATAAGATTATTACAAGAGAAGTATAAAGATAAAATAGAAATACTTTTTGCATATGAAGTAGATTTTATGCAAGATAAGAATCTTATGTTAGATGAGATTCTAAATGCAGATGTTGATTATTTAATTGGCTCTGTTCACTTTATACAAGAAAAAAACAATAATCTTTGGGGCTTTGATAATCCAGAGTTTATTGGTAAATATAAAGAGAAAAATATTGATGATATTTGGACTGATTATTTTAGTGCAATAGAAGAACTTGCAAAATCAAATTTATTTGATATAGTAGGGCATCTAGATTTAATAAAAGTATTTAAATATCTTCCTAATAAAGATATTAAGATGATTGCAAAAAAAGCAATGCAAGAAATAAAAAAAGCAAATATGGTTTTAGAAATAAATGCAGCTGGTTTAAGAAAACCAATTGCCCAAACTTATCCTTCTAAAGAGTTGCTAGAATTAGCTTATGAACTTGATATTCCTATTACGTTTTCATCTGATGCACATGAGATAGAGCAAATAGGATTTAAATATGATGAGGTAAGTTCTTTAGCAAAAGATATTGGTTATACAACTTGTATAAAATTTAAAAACAGAGAAAAGATAGTAGTTAATTTCTAAACAAAAATATATAAATATAGAATATAAAAAATATTGCATTGTATATTTTTTATACAGTTTATTTATCTTAGATTTTTTTTATTTAGCTACAATAATTCATAACAATTTCAAGGAGTAATTATAATGGGAAAATTTGTTAACAACACTGAAGAGTTTTTCAAATTTTGTGAAGAGAATGAAGTTAAATTTGTTGACTTTAGATTCACTGATCTTAAGGGTATGTGGCATCATTTAACTTATATGATGAATGCAGTAAGCGCTGAACAACTAGAAGGTGGTATGCCTTTTGATGGTTCATCAGTTGACGCATGGCAACCAATTAATAAATCTGATATGATTTTAAAGCCAGATGTAGAAACAGCATTTTTAGATCCATTTACTGCAGATTCAACTGTTATCGTATTTTGTGATGTATATGATATCTATAAAGGACAAATGTATGAAAAATGTCCAAGATCTATTGCTAAAAAAGCATTACAACATTTAGAGAATGCAGGAATTGGTGATGCAGCTTACTTTGGACCAGAAAATGAATTCTTCATTTTTGATGACGTAAAAATTAGAGATGATATTAATGAATCATATTATAGAGTAGATTCAGAAGAAGGTTCTTGGTCAGATGATACTGATTACGAAATGGGTAACATGGGACATAGACCTAGAACTAAAGGTGGTTACTTCCCAGTACAACCAACAGATTCAATGGTTGATTTAAGAGCAGAGATGATGCTACTTTTAGAACAAGTTGGTTTAGAAGTTGTTCTTGGACACCACGAAGTTGCACAAGCTCAAGGTGAAATTGGTATTGTATTTGGTGACTTAATTGAAGCAGCTGATAACGTACAAAAGTACAAATATGTTGTTAAGATGGTAGCTCACTTAAATGGTAAATCTGCTACATTTATGCCAAAACCACTATTTGGTGATAATGGTAATGGTATGCACGTACACCAATCAATTTGGAAAGATGGTAAAAACTTATTCTACAAAGAGGGTGAGTATGGAAACCTTTCAGAAACTGCAAGACATTATGTAGGTGGTATCTTTAAACATGCTAGAGCAGTTGCTGCGTTTACTAACCCATCAACAAACTCTTACAAAAGATTAATCCCAGGATTTGAAGCTCCTTCAATCTTAACTTACTCTTCTCAAAACAGATCTGCTTCTTGTAGAGTTCCTTATGGAGCTGGTGAGAAAGCAACAAGAATTGAAATGAGATTCCCAGATTCAACAGCTTGCCCATATTTAGCATTTGCTGCTATGTTAATGGCTGGTCTTGATGGAATTGAAAATAAAATTGAACCTATTGGTCCAATGGATGAAGATTTATTTGAAATGCCTTTAGATGAAATCAGAGAGAGAAAAATCCCTCAAATGCCTCATACTTTAAGAGGTTCATTAGAAGCATTAATTAGAGATAATGATTTCTTAAAACCAGTATTTACAAAAGATATGATTGATACATATCAACACTATAAATTTGAAACTCAAGTTTGGCCTGACGAAGCTAGACCAACTGCATTTGAGTTCAAATCAACTTATTCTTGCTAGTAGCAAAGATATTAAAATAAAAAAGGTAAGTTCATATGAACTTACCTTTTTTTATGCCTAATTTTCTTTGTTAAGATAAATTAGAATTGAATACTTTGTCCTTGTGAATTGTTATTTGAAGGTATAGAATCTAATTCAGGAAGTGGTGATTTATTAGTATAATATACTTTTTTACCATTTACAATTGAAGTTTTAACTCCCTCAGGCTTTTTAAATCTTCTTTCTATTTCTGGATGAATTTGAATATATTCTTTATAGAAGTGTCCAAATGCTGGAGCTGCTGTTGTTCCACCTGTTTCACTTCTTCTCATAGGAGTATTATTATCTTTACCAAAATAAACAACTGTTTGAATAGTAGGAGAAAAACCGCAGAACCACGCATCTATATTGTCATTTGTAGTTCCTGTTTTACCAGCTAAATCAATACCTTTTACCCTTGCTTTTCTTCCTGTTCCTTTCTCAATAGTATCATGCATTATTGATTTAGTTAAGAAAACTTGCTCAGGAGAACTAACATATTTATATTGTGGTTCAAAAGTTATAGTTTCATTTTTTAAATTTGTAATTGAGTTAATTAAATATGGTTCAACTTGTGTTCCATCATTTGATAGTAAAGAGTATGCTTTACTTAAGTTTAGTGGTGAAATAGAGAATGAACCAAGAGTAATTGATAAATCTTTTGGAATATTTGTTATACCGTATGCTTGTAAACCTTTATACATTTCATTAATTCCAACATCAGTAACTAGATTAATTGTAGCAAGGTTTCTTGATTTCATAAGAGCTTCTCTTAATGTAATAACACCTTTAAATGTTCCCCCATAGTTTTTAGGTTTCCATTTCTTTTCTTCTTCACCAACTTTATATTCATATGTTCTTCCAATATCAGCAACTTGAGAAGCAGGAGAATATCCTAATTCTATTGCAGTATGATATAAAAATGGTTTTACAGCAGAACCTGGCTGTCTTTCACTTTGTACAGCTCTATTAAAGTTTGATTCTTTGTAATTTATTCCTCCAACAAGGGCAAGAATTTTTCCTGTACTATTTTCTATAGAAACAAGCGCACCATTTAAAGTATCAATAAAATATCCTTCATCAACAGGTTCACCATTTAAATCTACATTATTTGCAGGATTTTTTTGAAGCCATGCATCCCTTGCTAAAATTTTGTCATAGGCAACTTTTAAAGACTCTCTACCAATTCTTTGTGCTTCTAAATCAATTGTTAAATTAACAGTATAACCACCTGTTTTAATATCAGGGATATCTTTCTTTAAAAGTTTTAGTGCATAATCAATAATATATGGAGCTTTATTTAAAGTAAGAGTATCATCATAAACAGTAGGAATGTAGTTTATTGCTTCATTATATTGAGTTTCATTTATCCAACCTAATTTATGCATTCTATTTACTACTTGATTTGCTCTTGTAAGAGAATATTTTAAATTTCTAGTTGGGTCATAGAAACTTGGAGCTTTTGGAAGTCCAACTAAAATAGCAATCTCTTTAATATTTAGTTCATATAAATCTTTTCTAAAATAACCTTTAGCAGCAGTTCTTATTCCATAATAGCCATGTCCAAAATATACTTCATTTAGATATCTCTCTAAAATTTGTTCTTTTGTTAATATAGTTTCAAGCCTTATTGAAAGAAGTGCCTCTTTAATTTTTCTAATAAGTTTTTTTTCTCTAGTAAGCACAATACTTTTAACTAACTGTTGAGTAAGAGTACTTGCACCTTCTACATATCCCATAGCTTTAATATTTTTAATCATTGCCCTTGAAATTGCATCTGGATTTACACCTGAGTGTTCAAAAAACTGTGTATCTTCAATAGCAACTAAAGCTTCAACAACTCTTGCTGGAATATTGTCATAATCTACATACAGTCTATGCTTTTTATCAAAAATATTTGCAATAAGTTTTCCATTCTTATCATAAAATTGTGTAGTAACATTTGGTTTATAATTTACAATTGCATCAATATCATGTCTAATTTCTGAATATAAATGCAGTAACCAAGCTGAAATTACTATACCTATAAATATAATAAAAGCAAAAAAATATTTAATCATACTATTTCCTAAATTCTTTATTTTTAAATGTTGAGTTTATTAACTTTTTTGTATATTCTTCTTTTGGATTAGTTAATACCTCTTTAGTTAAACCTTGTTCAACAATAGCTCCATCCTTTATAATAATAAGCTCTTCACACAAATTCTTTATAGATTCAATATCATGGGTAACAAAAAGAATAAGTAAGTTTAATTTCTCACTTATATCTTTTATTAGATTTAATATTGTCTCTTTTGATGTTTCATCTAAAGCTGTTGTTGGTTCATCTAATAATAATAGTTTAGCATCATTAGATAAAGCAATAGCTATAACAACTCTTTGAAGTTGTCCTCCACTTAACTCTTTTGGAAAACGATTAAGAAGGGAAGTTTCTAATCCTACTAACTTTAATAGTTCTTTTTTCCTTTTCTCTTCACAAAAGAATTGGTCTTTGATTTTTGTCATAGGAGATAAAGATGTAAAAGGATTTTGAGGAATAAAACCTATTGTTTTATAATTGATATCAAAATTAGAAGATATCTTTTTCTCACATGATAAAGAAGAAGGCAGTAGATTTAAAATAGCTTTTAAAGTAAGAGATTTCCCGCTTCCACTTTGTCCTATTAGTGCTGTAGAATTTTTTATAGAGAAACTAATGTCTACTAATTTTTTATTATCTACTTTAATTAGTAGTTTTTTAATATCTACAGCTTTAGACATAATTAAACTAGAGCCTCATCCATCTCTTCTGGAATATCTAAGTTCATAAGTTTAAGTATAGTAGGTGCAATGTTATTTAAGCTACCAACTTTTACTTCTTTTACATTATCAGCCATAACAAAGCAATATACATCACCAACTGTATGATTTGTTAAAGTCTTACCTGATTCATCTTTCATCATTTCACAGTTACCATGGTCACTTGTTAAAACAACACTATAATCAAGTTCTTTTGCTTTTTCAAAGATTTCTCCAAGCTCTTTATCTACAGCTTCAACTGCTTTTACACCAGCTTCATAAACACCAGTATGTCCTACCATATCACCATTTGCAAAATTTACAACAATAAAATCAGTTTCATTATCCATTGCTTTTTGAACTTCAATACTTACTTCAGGAGCACTCATTTCAGGTTTTAAATCATAAGTTGCTACATTAGGAGAAGGAATTAAAACTCTAGTTTCATTTAATAAAGGTTCTTCAACCCCTCCATTAAAGAAAAAAGTTACGTGTGCATACTTTTCTGTTTCTGCTGTATGAACTTGTGAAAGTCCTGCATCTGAAATAACATCAGCTAAAGTATTTTTAGGAGTCTCTTTTGGAAATAGTATTGGAAGAGGCAAGTTCTTATCATATTGTGTCATTGTTGCAATATTTAAATTACCTTCAAATCTTTTAAATTCAGAAAATTCTTTATTTGCAATAGCTGTTGAAATTTCTCTCATTCTATCAGATCTAAAGTTGCAGAAAATTACACCATCATTTTCTTCTAAACCTTCATATCCTTCAAAAGCTGTTGGTTCAATAAATTCATCAAATACTTCTTCTTTATAAGAGTTTTCAACATAATCAATAATATTTGTAGATGTTTTTGGCGTTGCAAAAGCTATTACATCATGTCCTTTTTGAACTCTTTCCCATCTATTATCTCTGTCCATTGTAAAATATCTTCCAGCAATAGTTGCAATTTTAATATCTTCATCACAAATATCTACTAGTTGTTTGATATATTTATTTGCACAATTTGGAGCAACATCTCTTCCATCTGTAATTACATGTATAAATACTTTTTTATTTTTTTCTTTTGCAATTTTTGCTAAGGCAATAATATGATTAATGTGTGAGTGAACACCACCATCACTAATTAAACCTAAAAGATGAATATTATTAGATGAATCAATTGTATTTTTTAGAACTTCATTATCTTTTAAACTGTTATTTTCTATTGCCATATTTATTTTTACTAAATCTTGATATAAAACTCTTCCACTTCCAATTGTCATGTGTCCTACTTCTGAGTTACCCATTTGTCCATTAGGTAATCCTACATGGTCTCCATAAGTGTGAATCAATGAATAAGGAACATTCTTAAATAAGTAATCATATGTTGGTGTAGAAGCATTTGTAAATGCATTAAACTTGTCTGATTCATTGTGTCCAATTCCATCAGTAATTATCAATATCGCTTTTTTTGTCATAATATAACCTTAGTAAAATTATTAAGTTAAGTTTTAGTATAATCTCGCGAGTATATCAAAACTTTCTACTATCTTTGCTGAAGTATTCTCTTACAAATACGGCTAAAAAGTTTTGAAGAATTTGGGTTATTCCCCACTAATTAAGGTTTTAATTTGTTTTACTGGTTTTATAGACATTTAGACATAAATATTTTTCAATATATCTCTGTTCGTGCAGGTCTTGCATTTTTTATTTCATTTTTTCTTACTATGTATTTGTTACCAAAGTTTGTAAGGTGGGCAAAATCTAAAAAAGCCTCACAACCTATTTACGAGTACGCTCCTGATTCTCATCAGGAAAAAGCAGGAACTCCTACAATGGGAGGAATAGTATTTATTTTTTCAACAATTATAGCAACACTGCTTACCGTTAAGCTAAACAATTTCTATGTAGTTGGTGCTTTATTAACATTAGGACTTTTTTCTCTTATTGGAATGAAAGATGATTTTTCAAAGATTGCAAAAAATGCTAATAATGCTGGTTTATCTTCTAGGGCTAAATTAGTCTTACAATTTATTGGTGCTTTAATTGTAGCAGGGGTGTTAATAGCTTATAATCATACTACTACACTTTATACACCTTTTTATAAATATCCACTATTTGATATGGGAATATTTGCATTGGCTTTTTGGGTATTGGTTATGGTAGCTGCTTCTAATGCAGTTAATTTAACTGATGGCTTAGATGGTTTAGCAACAGTTCCTTCTATAATGGGTTTCTTTACATTATCAGCAATAGTATATATAAGTGGACATGCAATTTTTTCTTCTTACCTTTTATTACCTAATATTAAAACATCTGGAGAACTAGCGATAGTTGGAACGGCAATGATTGGTTCTTTAATTGCTTTTCTTTGGTATAACTGTCACCCTGCACAAGTATTTATGGGGGATAGTGGTTCTTTACCTATTGGAGCCTTTATGGGATATATGGCAATAGTAGGTAAATCAGAAATACTATTAGTAGTAATTGGATTTATCTTTGTTATTGAAACAGTATCTGTTATCTTACAAGTAGGTTCATATAAGTTAAGGCAAAAAAGAGTTTTCTTAATGGCTCCTATACATCATCATTTTGAAGAAAAGGGTTGGAAAGAGAATAAGATTATTGTTAGATTCTGGATTATCTCTTTTATGGCAAATCTTGTAGCTTTAATGAGCTTAAAAATAAGGTAAAGAGTTTATTATGATAAGAGTATTAGGAAAAGGCTTAACAGCACAAGCTATAAAAGAAGAGTATAATGATGTAATACTATATGACGATAGTGATTTTAATACTTATGATAAACAAGCAGATGAAGTAACAGTAGTTAGTCCTGGTATTCCTCCTTATAATGAAATGGTTAAAGAATCAAACAATGTGATTAGTGATTATGACCTTATATATGAGAAGATGCCATTTTCTATTTGGATAAGTGGTACAAATGGAAAAACAACTACTACACAAATGTGCCAACATATATTAAAAGGCAAAGGAAGTGTATGTGGAGGTAATATTGGAACACCAGTTTCAAAATTAGACAAGCAATCTAAAATTTGGATTTTAGAAACCTCTTCTTTTACCTTTCATTATACAAAGTATGCAAAACCTAACTTATACTTATTATTACCAATCTCAGATGATCATGTTTCTTGGCATGGAAGTTTTGAAGAGTATGAAAAAGCAAAATTAAAACCTTTATATATGATGGAAGAGGGTGAAGTTGCAATTGTCCCTGAAAAGTATAAAGATATAAAAACTGTTTGTCATCTTATTACATATAAACATAGTGATGATTTATGTAAGAAATTTGATATAGATAAAACACAGATAAATTTTAAAGAACCTTTTTTATTAGATGCACTTTTAGCTTTAGCCGCAAAAAAGATTATATTTGATGAGGTAGATTATAAAGCTATTAATACATATAAAGTTGATGAACATAAAGTAGAAGAGTTTAAAGATAAAAGAAATAGAGTTTGGATAAATGATTCTAAAGCAACAAATCAAGATGCAACTATTAATGCAATAATACCTTATAAGAAAAAAAGAATATATTTAATATTAGGTGGAGATGATAAAGGAGCAAATTTAGAACCTTTATTTGAATTTATAAAAGACTTAGATATTGAAATATATGCTATAGGAAGCAATTCTAATAAGTTAAAAGAACTTGCAGAAAAATTTTTTATAAATTTTTATGATTGTAAAACATTAAAAGAAGCAGTAAATGAAATATCTAAAAAGCATGATTCTATGGGCATTGCAATGCTATCTCCAGCTGCTGCATCACTGGATCAATACACTTCTTATAAGCAAAGAGGAAAAGAATTTAAAGAACTTGTTTCAGGATTAAGCTTACTTTAATGTACTTCCGTATATAATTTCACTCCAATTTAAGAAGGACGCATTCAAAAGCGTATCTGGTTCGATAGCTCAGTCGGTAGAGCAAAGGATTGAAAATCCTTGTGTCGGCAGTTCGATTCTGCCTCGAACCACCACTTAAATTAAATTTGGATGCTGGTGTAGCTCAGCTTGGCTAGAGCAGCTGATTTGTAATCAGCAGGTCGGGGGTTCGAGTCCCTTCACCAGCTCCATTCAAATTGTCGTGCGTAAGTCTTAAGACCAGCGCTTGACCAGAACAATAATATTTTCAACCGGTGAGGTTGGAGAGTGGTCAAATCCTACGGACTGTAAATCCGTCGCCTTAGGCTTCGAAGGTTCAAATCCTTCCCTCACCACCACGCAAATGTTGCGGGAGTAGCTCAGTTGGCTAGAGCCTCTGCCTTCCAAGCAGATTGTCGCGAGTTCGAGTCTCGTCTCCCGCTCCATTAATTATTTATTGATTACTGGGAGCTGAGTTATAACGCAATTATACATTTATAACTCCTTTTTATTCAAAGTAACTCCCATTAAAGTTTATATTTAGTATTTTTTAAGTAAAATACCAATCCACAAAAAGATATTAGTTTATTTTTTTGTATATTAATAACAACAAACACCCCTCTGAATAGAGAAGTTATCGGACTTATCTACTCAGAGGGCAATAACCAAAATTTTTTAAGGGGAATTTTATGGCAAAAGAAAAATTCGAGCGAAGTAAACCGCACGTAAATATTGGTACTATCGGTCACGTTGACCACGGTAAAACTACTTTAACAGCTGCAATCACTATGTGTTTAGGGCTTAAAAATGGTCAAGCAACTATGGATTATGATCAAATTGATAATGCTCCAGAAGAAAGAGAAAGAGGAATTACAATTGCTACTTCTCACGTTGAGTATGAAACTGAAACTAGACACTACGCTCACGTAGATTGTCCAGGTCACGCCGATTATGTTAAAAACATGATTACTGGTGCTGCACAAATGGATGGTGCTATTTTAGTTATTGCTTCAACTGATGGACCAATGGCTCAAACTAGAGAGCACATCTTATTATCTAAACAAGTTGGTGTACCATACATCGTTGTATTCTTAAACAAAGAAGATCAATTAGACGACGAAGATAAAGAAGAGATGTTAGAATTAGTTGAAATGGAAGTAAGAGAATTACTTTCTGAGTATGACTTCCCAGGTGATGATACTCCAATCGTTGCTGGTTCTGCATTCCAAGCTTTAGAAGAAGCAAAAGCTGGTTCAGCTGGTGAGTGGTCTGAAAAAATCTATAAATTAATGGATGAAGTAGACGCTTATATTCCAACTCCAGAAAGATCAACTGATAAAGATTACTTAATGCCTGTTGAAGATGTATTCTCAATTGCAGGTAGAGGTACAGTTGTTACTGGTGCTATTAACCAAGGTACTGTTAGATTAGGTGATACTATTGAAATCGTTGGATTAAAAGATACTCAAACTACTACAGTTACTGGTATTGAAATGTTCAGAAAAGAAATGGATTACGCAGAAGCTGGAGATAACGCAGGTATCTTATTAAGAGGTATTAAAAAAGAAGAAGTTCAAAGAGGACAAGTTCTTGTTAAGCCAGGTTCAATTACTCCACACACTAAATTCAAAGGTGAAGTATATATCCTTTCTAAAGAGGAAGGTGGTAGACACACTCCATTCTTCTCAGGTTATAGACCACAATTCTATGTAAGAACAACAGACGTAACTGGTTCTTGTGAATTACCAGAAGGTACAGAAATGGTTATGCCAGGTGATAACGTTGAATTAACTGTTTCATTAGTTGCTCCAATTGCTCTAGAAAAAGGGACTAAGTTCGCTATTAGAGAAGGTGGTAGAACTGTAGGTGCTGGAGTTGTTTCTGAGATTATCGAGTAAGGGTAACTTATGGGTAACGGTGTAAGCATCAAAATCGGATTAAAATGTGAGGAGTGTGGTGATATTAACTACACTACTTACAAAAACCCTAAAACTCATACTGAGAAATTAGCGGTTAAAAAGTATAGTCCTAGATTAAAAAAACATACAATTCATAAAGAAGTTAAGTTAAAGTCGTAAGACTTTTTCTTAACCCCTTTATCTTATAGGTCAGTAGCTCCAATGGTAGAGCGCCGGATTCCAAATCCGACGGTTGGGGGTTCGAGTCCCTCCTGGCCTGCCA
>JABXII010000006.1 GCA_013373175.1 Campylobacteraceae bacterium
AAAGACATGCCTGTTACTGTGGCTGTTGATACTGAAGGTACTTCTATTCATACTACTGGTCCTGCTAAATACAGAAGTATTTAACAAAAAAACAAAATGTGAAGGTTAAACAATCTTCACATTTTTATTTAAAGAATATCCTAAACCTTTTACAATCACAATTCCATTTTCAGGAAGTTTTTTTCTTAATCTTTTTATCATAGCTCTTATATTTACTAAAGTTGTCTCTTCACCTTCCCATACATACTCTTCTATTTCATTATAAGTTGCAAGGTGATGTAAGTTTTTAACAAAAAGTTCTAAAAATAAAATCTCTTTTTTTGTTAATTCTATTTCACTTTGATTTTTAAATAAAATATTATTCTGGAAATCATACTTATACTCTTCATCAAAAACTAAATATTTACCCTCAGTGCTACAAAACTTCTTTACTTTTTGCACTAATTCAAAGATATAAAAAGGTTTTTTAAGATAATCATCACACCCAGTTTCATAAGATTGTTGTATTTTCTCTAAATCATGATTTGAGCTGATAATTATTGTTGGTACATCTTTGTGATTCATTCTTATTGCTTCTAAAATAGATATTCCATCTAAATTAGGTACATTTATATCTAAAATAAAACAGGCATATCCATTTTCCAAAGCCTCTAAAGCTTCTTCTCCATCAAAAAAACAATCAACTATAAACCCCTCTTTAGTTAATGTGTGTTTCATTACATTTGATAAACTTGTATTATCTTCAAGAATTAAAATTTTCATCTTGTCTTAACCTTATTGTAAATAATGCCCCATTATTTTTATTTTCTACAGAAATTTTTCCATTCATTTTATCTTCAATAATCACTTTACTCATATACAGCCCTATTCCATGACCATCATCTTTTGTAGTGAAATATGGTTCAAATATATTTTCTAAATTTTTCTCTGAAATTCCTCCAGCATTATCATGAATAGTGATTATTAACTCCTTTGCTTCATTATGCAATTTTATGTCTATTTTTCTATTCTTATAATCTTGTCCCAAAAGAGCATCTTTTGCGTTATTGACTATATTTAGAAAAGACTGCATAAATTCATTTTTATATCCTAAAACTTCTAAATCTGTATTATTATCTATTTCTATTGAAATTTTTATACTATTATATTTCATATTATGATGCACTATAAGAAGCATTGATTTTATTGCATCTTCTATATTAAAGATTACTTTTTTATTTGATGGCATAATAAAATTTTGAAAGTCATTTATTGTATCAGTCATATAAGTAACTTGATTCATAATATCTTTTACAAAACTATCATCCTCTTTTACATCTTTGCAGCTTTTTGTATAAAATAGTTCTTGAGCAATAGCAGTAATCTCTACTAAAGGAGATTTCCATTGGTGAGCAATAGATGAAAAAATCTCGCCTATTTCTGCTAATTTACTTTGTTGAATAACAAATTGTCTATTTTTTTGTTTCTCTAAAGCTATTTCTTTTTCTTTTGTAATATCTGTAAAGATGGTAACTGAACCTTCGGATTTACTTTTTTCATCATAGAAGTTTTCTCTTTTTACAAGATATATAATTTTTCTCATATTTTTATTTATATAAGAGAATTCATAATTCTCTTTTTCATTTTGTTTATATTTTTCTAAAACCTCTAAAACTTTTTTTACATTTGTATTATCCACAAAATCAGTAAGTTTTTTTCCATAAAGTTCACTGCATTTTATATTTAAAAGTTTACAAAAAGTAGTGTTGGAATCAACAATAACTCCATTTGAATCTTGCCAGAAAATTGGACTTTCTATTGCATTTAATAAAGTTTCATCAAACTCTATTCTTCTTCTTAAATCTTTTTCTACTTGTTTTCTCATATAAATATTATGGAAAAGTCCAATTATCAAAAATAGTAAAAAAGGTGAAGTTGTAAATACAAAATTTATAAACCCAGTATGTCTATCATAAAAAGTTTTTCTTTTATTTACTAACTCAATAGGTACTTTTAAAGCATCAACAGGGAGAGTAAATTCACCTAACTTAGTTGAATCAAAAATATAGTTTAAATCATCATATATTTCAACTCTAGGTTTAGCCCCATTTAATATTCCTAAAGCCATTAATCCAGAGCTTTTCCCAAACCTAAATAAATCTACAACTTTTCCACCTGTAGCACCTTTTTCTATAAATAAAGAATCTGTTACAAATATTGGTATTTTGGCATTCTTTATAAACTTTGCAATCTCTTGATTTTTGTTTAATTCACCATTCTTATTCTTATAAAATCTAATAAATAACGCTGCACTAAACTCCTCTTTTTTTGAGAATTTTTCTTTCAATTTTTCAAGATTATCTTCTTTTAAATAAACTAATTCAAAAATTCCATCAAACTTCTCTATTAAATCATAAATAAGAGGTTCAGTATGAGTTGCATTTAAACTAATATCATTGATGATATAAAGTTTTTTCATTATAGGAAAGATTGTCCTTATAATATCAACATTGCCTTTTAAATCTCTTTTTTCAATTAAAGCAGAAACCCTGTCAGCAACACCATATCTTGCTGCTTTTTCAGGAGAAAAGTTTTCAATACCAACAGTTAAAATTGGTTCATTTGTAAAAAAACTTGAATATATATCTAAAACAAAATCATAAGCAAATCTATCAACGGCAATGATAAGATCATATTTTCTATTTTTTAGTTGTACTTTATATAATTTTTCTAAATTATTATAATACTCTTTTGAAGAGACTCTTTTTGAGTCCATATATAAAACATTTACATCAATATTTGAATGGGGATAAAAAGTTTTTTCAATTCCATTAATTATGCTATCACTAAATTCATATCCCTTGTGATATGAGTTAATAATCAGAACTGAACTATTTGCAAAAAGAAAAGTTTGGAAAATAAAAAATAAAAAATACTTCTTCATAAATTTATTATATTAAAGTTTAAATAAAAATGGTGCAAGATTTTGCACCATTTTCTTATTCCTCTAAAACTTAAAGGATAACAAACCCTAATAATATTAACGCTCCTAAGAATAGTGTTCCAAAGATTGCACCTAATTTCCACCAAGTAGCTTGTGAAATATATCCTGCTCCATACCAAATAGGTGAAGGCCCAGTTGCGAATGGAGTAATAATACCCATTAGTCCTAAAGAACCTACTAGTAGCATAGCTAGTGGTTGCATCATTTCTGCTGGAAGTAAGTTCATACCAATTCCTAAGAATAGTGGTAATAAAGCTACAACGTGAGCAGTAACACTTGCAAATAAATAGTGGAAAAGGAAGAATAGTACCATTAACACTATTACTATCATTGTTGGGTCTAGTCCAACTAACCAACTTGAAATAAGTCCTGATGCCCATTTTAAGTATCCAACTTTTTTAAGTCCTGCTGCCATAGCAACTAAAGTTGAGAACCAAATTAATACGTTAAAGGCACCTTTATTTGTAATAACATCTTCCCAAGTAATTACATTTGATAATACTAGAAGACATAAAACTGCAATAGCTGCTGTTGTACTGTTTACTCCAATTTCTTTACCAAAAATCCACATTACTAAAGCAAGTACCCCAAGTCCTAACATTAGAATCTCATTTTTAGTAATTGAACCCATTTTTCTTAATTCTTCTGCTGCCCATTTAGGAGCTTCAGGAGAATATTTTTGTTCTGGTGGGTAAACTAAATAAGCTAAATATGGTACCGCTAAGAATAGTGGAATCATAATAATTGCTAAAGTTGAGAACCAAGTACCCCAATCAATAATAACACCTGCATTTTTTTCAACTAATGAAACCGCAAGTAAGTTTGGTGCAAGAGCTGTTAAGAACATTGAACTTGTCACGCATGTAGCTGCAATTGCAACCCAAGAGATATAAGAACCAATTTTTCTTGGTTCATTATCAGGTAATGAGTTAAACATTTGAGGAATATTAATTGCAATTGGGAAAATAGTTCCTGCACTTCTTGCTGTATTTGAAGGCATGAATGGCGCTAAAACTCCATCTGCAATTGCTACTGCGTATCCTAAACCTAAAGATGTTTTACCAAGTTTTTTAACTAACAGCAAGGCAATTCTTTTACCAAGACCTGATTTTTTATATCCTAAGGCAAACATAAATGCTGCAAAGATTAACCAAATAACACCATTTGAGAAACCACTTAATGCCCAGTTTCTAGCCTCTTTTGCACTTTCTCCAACTAATCCAAAAGTAGCACAAAATGATACCCCCACTAAACCAATTAGTGCAGGTGGAATAGGTTCTAAAATTAAACCAACAATTACTCCTAAAAATACAGCGAAGAAATAGTGTGCGTTTACAGCTAAGCCTTCAGGTGTAGGAAGAAGCGCTACAAATACCGCTACCAGAATTGGTATAGCAAGTTTTACATTATTGCTCATGTCATATCCTTTGTCTCATTCTTTATTTATACTGAAATTTTAAATTAAGTATGTGGCATTAATATGACATTCAGATAACTTGAAAAAATAAATATAAAAAAAGGGGAAAAGCCTTTCGCCCTTTCCCCTTAATTTTTGACAATAGTAATTTGTTTATACTAAAGAATTAATTTTTTCTGATAATGCTTGTTTTGAAGTAGCACCAACCATTTGGTCAACAACTTCACCATCTTTGATAAAAATGATTGTTGGAATAGATCTAATTCCATATTTCACAGCTAAATCTTGTTGTTCGTCAGTATTTACTTTACAAATATTTGCTTTACCTTCAAACTCTTCAGCTAATTCTTCAATAACTGGAGCAATCATTCTACAAGGTCCACACCATGGAGCCCAAAAATCTACTAATGAAACACCTGAGTTAACAGTTGACTCAAAATTCTCTGGAGTTAAATCTATATACTTACCCATTTTTAATTCCTTTTTAGTCTTAATATTAGTAAATTATACAGTCAAAAACTTTAAATAAACTTGGCTAAATAAACTTTACGTTAGAATAAAACCTAAATTTATTATGGATGAATTATATGGATATTAGAAAAGAGTATTTAGAGTTTTTTAAAAGTAAAGGACATGAAGTTGTTTCTTCAATGCCTTTAGTACCAGATGACCCAACATTAATGTTTACAAATGCTGGAATGGTACAATTTAAGGATATTTTTACAGGTGCAGTTCCAAAACCAAGTAACCCAACTGCAACTTCTTGTCAACTTTGTGTAAGAGCTGGTGGAAAACACAACGACTTAGAAAACGTTGGTTACACTGCAAGACATCATACACTATTTGAGATGTTAGGTAATTTCTCATTTGGTGATTATTTCAAAGAAGATGCAATTGCTTATGCATGGGAATTTGTTACAAAAAACCTTGCTTTACCTGTAGACAAATTATGGGTAACTATTCATGATAGTGATGATGAGGCTTTTGATATTTGGGCTAAGCACATTGATTCATCAAGAATCAAAAGATTTGGAGATAAAGACAATTTCTGGTCTATGGGAGATACAGGACCTTGTGGACCATGTTCAGAAATTTTTTATGACCAAGGATCTGAGCACTTCAATACAGAAGAAGATTATTTAGGTGGAGAAGGTGATAGATTCTTAGAAATCTGGAATTTAGTATTTATGCAATATGAGCAAACTAAAAATGCAGATGGAACTATTACAAGAAGTGAACTTCCAAAACCATCTATTGATACAGGAATGGGACTTGAAAGAGTTATTGCAATTAAAGAAGGTGTTTATAATAACTTTGATTCTTCAAACTTCCAACCTATAATTAAAAAATTAGAAGAATTAGCAAATAAAAAAGTTGATGATTCAACAATTGGTTCATTTAGAGTTATTGCTGACCACTTAAGAGCAAACTCATTTATGCTTTCTCAAGGGATTCTTTTTGGAAATGAAGGAAGACCTTATGTAAATAGAAGAATTATGAGAAGAGCTGTAAGACATGGTTATTTACTAGGATTTAGAAAACCATTTATGGCAAAACTATATGATACTTTATGTGATATTATGGGTTCTCACTATTCAGAACTTGTTGAACAAAAAGATTATGTAAAAGAACAATTAACTTTAGAAGAAGAAAGATTCTTTAAAACTATTGAATCAGGTATGACTTTATTTAATGAAGAATTAGCAAATACTAAAGAGAAGTTTTCTGGAGAAATTGCATTTAAACTATATGATGAAAAAGGTTTCCCATTAGATTTAACGCAAGATATGCTAAGAGATAAAGACCTTGATGTTGATGTTGAAAAGTTCGATGAACTAATGGCAGAACAAAAGGCAAAAGCAAAAGCTTCATGGAAAGGAAGTGGAGATGCTGCAACTGATGGAGACTTTAAAACACTTATTGAAAAATATGGTCAAAATGAGTTTGTAGGATATGACAATACAGCATATAAAAGTACAATTGTTGCTATTTTAGATGAAAACTTTAAAGAAGTTTCATCTTTACAAAAAGGAAGTACTGGTTGGGTTATGCTTGACAAAACTCCTTTTTATGCAACATCTGGTGGACAAAATGGTGATATTGGAGCATTAGAAGATAATGAACATATTGCTATTGTAGAAGATACTTCTAAATTCCATGGTTTAAACCTTTCAAAAGTTAAAGTAGAAAACTCTGATTTAACAATTGGTGAAAAAGTGGATGCTGTAGTTGTAGATAGAGGAGAAGTTGCGAAACACCACTCTGCTACACACTTACTTCAAAGTGCTTTAAAAATGGTTCTTGGAGAAACTGTATCACAAGCTGGTTCTTTAAATGATGCTACAAGATTAAGATTTGACTTTACATACCCAAAAGCTATGACAGAAAATCAAATTGAAGAAGTTGAAGATTTAGTAAACTCAATGATTGCAAGAGGCCTTGCAGGAACAGTTGAAGAGCTTCCTATTGAGCAAGCTAAAGAAAAAGGTGCTATTGCTATGTTTGGTGAAAAATATGGTGATATGGTAAGAGTTGTTAGCTTTGGAGATGTATCTGTAGAGTTCTGTGGTGGAACACATGTAAAAGATGCACATGACATTGGTTCTTTTTATATTACAAAAGAATCAGGAGTTAGTGCAGGTGTTAGAAGAATAGAAGCTGTTTGTGGACTTTCAGCTATTAAATATGCAAAAAATATTATTGCAGAAATGAATAAAGTACAAGCAGAAGTTAAAAACAATGATGCAATAGCAGGTATTAAAAAACTTAAAGAGCAAGTTAAAGATCTTAAAAAAGAGCTTGAAGATGCACATAACTCTATTCAAACACCTATTTTAGAAGAAACAATTGGTGATACAAAAGTAGTAGTTGATATTGTTGAAAATGGTGATATCAAAAAATTAGTTGATGATTATAAAAATGGAAATGAAAAAGTAGCAATCTTACTTATTCAACCTAAAGGTGAAAAAGTAATGTTAGTTGCAGGAAGCAAAAATACTAATATAAAAGCAGGTGACTGGATTAAAGCAGTTGCACCTATTGTAGGTGGTGGTGGTGGTGGAAGACCAGACTTCGCACAAGCAGGTGGTAAAGATGTTTCTAAAGTAAATGAAGCAAAAGAAGCTGCACTAAACTTTGCAAAGGAAAACTTATAAAAAATGGAATCTTTGTTTAACAATTTTTCAACACTTATAGTTTTTTTACATGTTCTTTCTGCTGTAATATGGGTAGGAGGAATGATTGTAATTAGATTTGCCGTTCACTACTCTATGCAAAACGTAGAAGAACCAAAAATCAAATTAGGAAGAACTTTAGAGAATTTAAAAAGATTTTTCTCTATGGTTATTCCTTCAATCATAATTTTATTAGCAACTGCAATTATTATGATTATTGCTTTAGGTTTCAAAGGAACAGAACTTTATTCAACAGTTATTGCCAAAGAAGCTGTTTGGGTTATTATGACTGTAGTTTTTACAATAGTTTATATAAAAAGAAATCAAGCACAAAAAGCTTTTGACAAAGCAGATTTTCCTCTTGCTAAACAAAAGCTTCAACCAATTGCTAGTTTCCTAATTCCTTTAAATATCGTTTTAGGACTGATTGCTATTTATCTAGGTATTACACTTAGAGGTTTCTAAAATGTATAAATACAAAATAAAGAATATAAAACTATTACTAACTTCAATAGTTTTTATTCTTTTTTTTGCAGGTTGTTTCTCAGACAACTCTGTAGCACTAAATCCAAAACCAAATCCAAACTTAGAATTTAGAGATTATGAAGAGAACCAAAAACTTTATGACCAACTGCTAGCCCACTATAAAAAATGGAAAGGTGTAAAATATAAGTATGGAGGAACAACAAAAAGAGGAGTAGATTGTTCTGCTTTTGTTCAAAATGCTTATAAAAATGCTTTTAAAATAAAGATTCCAAGAACAACAAAACTTCAATCACAAGTTGGACAACAAATAGGAATGGCTGACTTACAAATTGGAGATTTAATCTTTTTTAAGACAGGTTACAAAACTAGACATGTTGGAATCTATCTTGGAGGTGGAGAGTTTATGCATGTTTCTACAAAAGTTGGAGTTACTATTTCAAGTTTAGATAATCCATATTATATAAAACAAATATGGAGAATCCAAAGAATTTTTAATTAAATTTAATTAAAATCCCCCATAAAGAGCTAATACTACAGGAATATAAATTACTGAAATTATAGTTGATAAAAGTACTGTAAAAGATGCTTTTTCTGGCTTTGCTTTAAGAAGAACTGCCAAAGTAACAGTATTTCCTGCAAGTGGTACAATTGAGAATAAAAACATTACTTTGTAAATCTCTTCATTTAAAAAGTTGATAAATGTTTTATCTACAAAAATTATTGCTAAAACAACTGCTGGCCAAAAGATAAATTTAAAAAAGTATGAGATTCTTATATATTTTTTATCAAAATCTTCATGTAAATTAAAACCTTTCATTCCCATTCCAAGCATCATCATTCCTAAAATTCCATATGCCCATTTTAAATTCTCAAAGTGAGGAACAATAATTTCTGGTGTTCTAAAACCAACAAGGTTAAAAGAGAGTCCTGCTATAAAAGCATAAAGAAGTGGTAGTTTTAAAACCTTTATAATAGACTGACGTGCAGTGAAACTTCCCTTTGCAGTAACATAAAAACCTGTTGTGTTTTCATATAAAAGTGAAGCTAAAGTACCAAAAATAAAGATATTTGCAACACTTGGTTCTAATAAAATCATTGCTAAAGGAATACCAAAATAGCCTGTGTTTCCAGTACCACAAGTAAATGCTAAAGTATTTACACTAGCATCATTCCATTCATTTTTATACTTTCTTAAAATATAAAAAGCAATGGTACTACCAAAAATAAAAATAAATAGTGGTAAAAATACCAATTGTAAGTTTATCTCAATAGATAAAACTGCAAAAAATATAACAATTGGTCCTAAGATATAAACCAATAAAAATGCAATCTGTTCTCTTTTGATTTTAAAGTATTTTGCTAGGATATATCCGATTCCTATATTTAAATATAAGGGTGCGATTTTTCCTAGGATTATAAAAAAGATATTCATTCAAGTCCTAAGTAGTTTGATAAAGCGAAAAGCATTATAACACAAATGATGTACATCTTTATGGCATAAGGTAGATTTGTTCTAAAAATATCTTTTGCCAGTAACCCATACCTTGCTTGCAGTGTAAGATTTAATCCACTAAAAGGTGAAGTAGATACAGCAATAGCCCAAGACATTAAGAATGCTACAGCTAATAAAGTATGATTTAATTGTTCACTCCAGTTCCCTAATACTGCAATTGAAATAATAGGATGAATTCCTGCAAATGATAAAAGAATAAATATTAATAAAATAAGTGAAGCATAAAGGCCATTTAACTGCTCAAAAGGCAAAGATAAATTCAATCCTAATAAAACAGAACTAATGCTAACCCCAAACATTCCAGCTATTAAAAACAGAGCTATTTCATTTTTCATTTTGGGAAGTTCACAAGTTATATGTTCTGTTAGTTTTAAACTACTTTTTTTCAATCCAAATTTTAATGGCAAAATAAAAATAGTCAAAAGTAGTGAGAAAATAGATATAAGTAAAATAACTTTAAGTTCAGGAAAATAGTGATGTGTTCCAAGTACTAGAAAAGCTAATGAAAAAGGTAAATACAATGTTTCAAACTCCATTGGATATCCTCTAAACTCTTCAAATAAAGGTTCATTTTTTATCTCAAAAAATGTCACTACAAAAGATAAAAAAGCTAAGACTAAACCTAAACATAAAATAGTAGAGGAAGAAAGATTTGGTGCATATGTAATTGCTGCTGCAAAGGCAACAAAAAATGGAGACCAATAAGCATCAGAAGAGAATGCTCTTGTTAAAGTTATTACTTGAAGTTTTGTTAATTTTGCTTTTTTATATAGTTTATCTGCAACAATAATCAAAGAAGAAAGGTTTATAACAGAACCAAAAAGATGTACCCCTAAATATGTTTTAAAAAAACTTTTTTTGCCCTTTGGTAAAGACTTTATTGCTTTTACTTTAGGTGTTGCTATAAGTCTTAAAAATCCAACTCCAATTAGAAGTGTTAAAAGATATTGATTTACACTAATTGCTTTTATAAAATCAATATTAAAACTATTATAAAAAGAGTAAATAAAGGCAATAGTACTTAAAGCAAGTAATTTATAAAGAAGTGATTTCCCATTTACATCTTTAAAAAGTAAAATTAGTGCTATCCAAGCTATAACTCCACCAATAAATACTAGTTTTTCATCAAAAAAATATGTTGCTATTGTAAATACAAAAGATAAAAAGATAAAAAAACCAGTTAAGTATTTCACTTTTATTTACTTCTTTGTTTCTCATATAAAATTTCAAGAATAGTTGAGACACTTCTAGTGTATGGAGCATCTAAACCTTGTTTTTCACAGTTTTTAATCACTACCCCACAAATTTCATCTAACTCCAAATCTCTATTGTGTTCTGTATCAACCCACATTGAAGGTTTGATTGATTCAAAGTTTGTCATTAATTCAAACATTTTATCAGCATCCATTTGAGTTAAGTTAATTCCAATTGCATTTGATGCAAGTGCTGCTTCACTCATAAGACCATGAATAATTTTTGATACCTTTTCATCTCTTATTAAAACACCTGAATATTCTTGAAGCAAGGCACAAATTGCATTTACTCCATTATTTATTATAAGTTTATTCCAAAGTTCTAATCTAATATCTTCACATAGTATAGTTTTGGTCGGTGTTTTATCTAGTAATCTTTTTAACTCTTGTAAAAACTTTTGATTATTTTCATTAGGATAAACTGCTCCAAGTAAAGTTTGAACTTCTCCTGTTGAATCAATTAGACCTAAAGATATTGTATGAGCTGCAATAAGTCTTGTAAGACCACCTATCACATACTCTTTTGGATAATACTTTGCCATAATATCTTCATTTTCTACACCATTTTGTAAAGAGATGTAATAAGGTGTCTTTTTAGCATTTTTTACCCAAGAAGATAAAGACTTTGAAATAGTTTTTGTGCTCATTGATTTTGTAGCAATAAAAATAGCATCTGTACTCTCAGGCTTTTCTTTTAACAATTCTTCAATACTAAGAGTTTCTATTTTATCTTCAATCGCATAATCTGGATGGATTAATTTAATTTTATTATTTTTTAAATATTCTAAGTTTTTTCCTCTTGCTACAAATTTAACATTACAGCCAATATTATGTAGAATCATTCCATAAAAAGCCCCTATTCCACCTGCACCAATCACAATTATATTCATTATCTTCCCTAATATCAGATTTTTTAAATAAGTATTATATATTAAACACCATCAAAAAATTTTGATAGTGTTTATAAGTATATTTAAAAGAGTAATTATCTAGTAGCTTTGAATACTCCAGTATATGTTGCATTATCAGTAAAATAAAAGGTTCCACCTACAGATTTAGCATTAGGTCCAAAGAATTTACCTGAACCACTTCCTGTTCCTGTATCAGGAGTAAAAGAGAATCCAGAAGAAGATAATGTCCCTGAAATATTTGTTGAAAATGATCGTAGAGTGAAGCTACCAGTAAGTGATTTATCACCAAAATCAATAGTAAAATTAACATTACTATGGTTGGCATCGATAGTTTCATTAAGACTTGATTTACCTATAGCATAACCAGAGTAAGAGTAATTAGCATTACTATTAATTAAAGATTCAACTTCTGAAGTTGGAGTTTGTATTCCTGTAAGCCAATAGCCTGTTATATTTTCAGTATTACTCTCATAACTAACTTCTGCATTCCACTCTCCCCATTGTACATAATCATTTTTATCATATGTGAGAGTAGAAATTAGATGTCCTGGAATAGAGGAATCTTCTTTTGAAGTATATGTACCATTTTTAAAAGTATGAATTGTTCCATTATATAAGAATTCTCCTGTTGATGAGAGAGTCCCACTATATGAACCATCCTTATTAAAATTTGTAGAAAGGTTATTAAGCGTCAAATTATAAGAACTATAATTACTACTGTTACTTAAAGTTGAAGTATTATCATCAATCTTTCCCTTCGTATAATCACTAGTATTAAACTCTAACATATCTCCAATAAGTATGTTAGTACTAATATCGTTATCTACTTCAACTTTATGAGGTGGTAATGGTGGTTTAGGTTTAAAAGGATCTTCTAGAGGTGGAGTATTGTCTGGTTCTGGTACGGTTCTAAATCCAAAATCATTAAGTGCACTCTCTTTTTCTTCATCTTTTAAAAACTTCGTATCGCCATCAGTTTCTTGAATGGTTTTGCCCTCAAACTCTTGAGCAACCATTGGTTTTCCTTTTTTAACTACAACATATTGACCAGCATTTATAGTAATAAATTCATTAGTTATATTAGAAACAATTGTGATAGTTCCTTCTGTACAAAAAATTGTATCCCCAGAAATTTCCATATTACTTAATATCTGCGTTCCTCGAATACCTATTGTTGAAGACTTAGATTTAAGTTTAAATTTATTAGGAGCAATTTTACCAATCTTACCAGTGATAGTTCTAAATGCACCTTTTAAAAGACCAAATTCAGCTTTATATTCTTTATTTTGTTCATCAAAAACATATTCATTCACTGAAAAAGTTGAATTTTTACCAATGGTAATGATTGTTTCATCTTTGAATATAATTTGTAATTTCGTTCCTTCTTTGGTTTTAATAATGTCATTTTTCTCTAATTTTGAATTTAGCTCTAAAGTAATTTTAGAATCTCCACGTTCGATATGGGCTTCACCCTTTATTGCAACAACTTTAGCAACCTCAGCAAAAAGTAAAGATGTAAATATTAAAAAAAGTATAACTATTTTTTTCATAATTTGAACCTCCATGTATAGTTCATAAATACTGCATTTTTGTTATAATCATATGCTTCTTGATTTGTACTATTGTTCGTTTTAGTATAATTTAAAGTAATAAAATCTTTTTTATTAATAATTTTACTTAAACCTACACTATACACATTGGTATTATCTTTTCTATTATTATCAAAGAAAAGATTTTTATCATTATAACGTGTCTGTTTGTGTTGGTATTTTAAGTCTAAGAAGACTGTTGGTTGTATCTTATGTTGATATAAAAAAGTATTACTAACAATATTTTTATTTAAATCTGTTCTATCTCCAAACTCTCTATCATCTTTTTCAAACTCCAAAATATATTTAAAGTTCTTGTATTTTATTGAGCCTCCAATTGCTTTTTTTGAATAATTCTTACTTCTGTCAATTTGCTGCTTGTAATGAATCTCATTATATTTTAAGAAACTAGATATAATAGTATCTTTATTAAAAAGTAAACTATATTGAGGTTCAATAGAATAAACTGTAAAATCAACTCTATCTCCAGGATTAATTTTTTCAATACCTGCTTTAAGTGAATATTCACTTTTATTTTTTATATCATTATAAATAAGCGTAGGAGTATATGCATAATAACTAAAGTTGTAATAATCATTTTCTGTTTGATTTTTATAAAGTACTGTTCCTGTATGTTTGATACTCCATGGTGAATTTTTACTAAATCTGTGATAATGATCTACTTGAAAAAAACTCAAGAATGATGTACTTGATTGAGGCTCATCTCCATCTAGTTCCAAATTAAAAAAACCAGGTAAACTGTAGGTATTATATTCTATACCATTATTAATATTATCATCATACATATATGCAAAGCTTAAAGTTATTAAAGTTGAATTATTTTCCACATTATCAATTTTTGCTAAATACATCTCAATATTTTTTCTAACATTTGGAGGGATAGGATATTGTGCAACTCTTAAAAACTCTTTTTTAGCCTCTTCTTTAAAACCTAAGATGAATTGAACACGTGCATACTCTAATCTAGCACGATGATACTCTGGTTCGCTGATTAATACTCTCTCAAATGCAGCAGTAGCTTCATCATAAAGTTCAAGTTTTGTGGCACTCATTGCTAAATAGTAATTAACTTGTACATTATCACTATACTTCAAAAAAAGCTTTTTAAAATCAAAATATGATTGTGAATAGTTTTCCATTTTATAATGTGCTTGAGCTGTAATAAACTCATTAGAAGTTTCAATAGTAGTTGCTTTTTTAATTTCTTCTTGTGCAATTAGTGTTCCAAGCAAGAACAATAACAAAAGAATGATATGTTTCATTATTAAGTGTCCAAATTGTAATTTTTACTATTATTACTAAATAATAGTAAAAATAAGTTAAAGTTACAATAGTATATACTACTTCATATAATATAAATTAAAGGAAAGTAGCTTGCTAAGACTTGGTTCAAACTCTCCTACAAGAGCACTTATTTTAAAAAACTTCAAAATTGATTTTATCCAAAATGGTGGAGACTTTGATGAAGATACAATATTAACAACAAACCCTAAATCTTTTTGTTATGAAGCTACAAAGGGTAAATTCAACAAACTATATAAGAAGTATGGGGTAGAAGATATGCCTTTACTTGTATCTGATTCAGTTGTTACTTCAAAGGGTGAACTTCTTAGAAAAGCAAAGAATAAAGATGATGCAAGAAGAATGTTAGAACTTCAAAGTGGAAGCGAAACATCAGTTATAACATGTATGATTTATAAATCAAAGCAAAAAGAAGTGATTGATATTTCTATTACAACATATGAGTTTGAAAAATTTGATGAAAACCATATGGAAGAATATATTAACTCAGGGGAATGTTTTGGAAAAGCAGGAGCAATTATGGTAGAAGGCTTTTGTAAACCTTATATAAAAAATGTCAAAGGTTATGAAAGTACAGCTATGGGTTTATGTGCCCAAAAACTGTTACAATTTATGGATTAGAATATTAATTAAAAAGGATTTAACATGCCACATTTACAATTTGAAATAAATCAAAAAATATCACAAGAGAATAAAAAAGATTTTATTGAAGAAATAAGAACTTGTTTTAGTGAAGTAATGAACACAGGAACAGACCATATAGCTATATCTATAAGAGAGTATGAGAAGTATAACTTAACTATTGGGCGAGTAAATCCAGATGATAATATTTGTTTAATGAATCTTGATATTAGAGAAGGAAGAACAATAGAACAAAGAAGGGAGTTAGCCTTAAGATTTATGGATATTGTAAATAGAAAATTTGATGTGGAAAATGAAAATCAATATATAACATTTACAGAACATAAAGGAGAAGATTTTCATCTTATTGAAAAGTATCTAGGTTCTTGGGAAAGAGGAGAAGATCCTCTTGTATAAAAGATTAAATTATTTAATCTTTTCTACTAATTGAGAAGGATGTAGTCCTAATCCTTCTTCTACTACCTTAGTATCTCCATGTTGAATAAACTCATCTTCATACTCAAAAGAAGTGATATTCACACAAAGTTTTTCTTCGTTCACAAGCTCTAAAATTGCACTTGCAACTCCACCTTGTTTTTGAGAGTCTGAGAAAATATACCAAGTGTCATATTTTGTTGATAATTCTTTTAATAAAGTTTTATCTAAAGGTTTTACAAATCTTAAATCTAAAATTGCAATATCTTCTTCGTGAAGTTTTTGGGTTTCACAGGCTCTTGAAACACCTGCTCCATAACCAATAAATAGTTTATTTGAAGTTCCTTCTTTAAGTAATTCAGCCTTTCCTAGTTCAAACTTACTTGATGGAAAACCTATTTCACCAAAAGCTCCCCTTGGATATCTAATAGCACAAGGAGATGTAGCTTCATATGCAAACTCTAAAGAGTAATTTAATGTCTCATTATCTCTTGGAGCACAAAGAATCATATTTGGAATAAATCTTAGATATGAAATATCAAAGGCTCCTTGATGAGTCTCCCCATCATTTCCAACAATCCCTGCTCTATCAATTGCAAAAACAACAGGAAGATTCATCAGGCATACATCATGAATAATCTGGTCAAAACCTCTTTGTAAAAATGTTGAATAAATAGTAATAAAAGGTTTAAATCCTTCTTTTGCCATTGCAGCCATTGAAGTAACTGCATGTTGTTCAGCAATTGCTACATCCCAAAATCTATCAGGGAAGTTATCAATAAGTTTATCAATTCCTGTTCCACTTGGCATTGCAGCTGTTATTCCAACAACATTTTCATGTTTAGTAGCTAAATCAATTAATGCATCTGCAAAAACAGCTGTTGCTGCTTTGCTAGAAGATTTCTTAGTAAACTCTCCATCTTCTACATTAAAAGGTCCTACTCCATGCCAATGTTCTAATTGACCTTCAGCTATTTTATAACCTTTACCTTTTACTGTTCTTGCATGAACAATAACTGGCTTATTCATACTTTTTGCAATTTCTAAAGTCTCAATTACTTCTTGTAAATCATGGCCATCAATTGGACCTATATAATCAATCCCCATCTCTTCAAATAGTATTCCAGGAGTGATTAACTTCATTGCTTCTTCCATTCTTTTTGCAATATAAGTTGTTCCCTCTGGCATATTTTTTTTAATAAAAGAGTCTACTTTTGTCTTAAAGTTTTGATAATATTTCCCAGCTAAAAGTTTTGAAAGATATTTTGAAATAGCTCCTATTGGTTTAGCAATTGACATTTCATTATCATTTAGAATAATTACAACAGGAAGTTTTAAATCACCAAGTTCATTTAAAGCTTCATAAACCATTCCTGCTGTCATAGAACCATCACCAATCATAACAACTGGGGTTCTATCTTCATTTTTTAGTTTTATTGATTTTGCTGCACCAACTGCAAGAGAAATAGAAGTAGAACTATGTCCTGCAACAAAATAGTCTGCATTATTTTCTTTGGGTTTTGTAAAACCACTTAAACCCTTATATTGTCTAATAGTCTCAAACTCTTCCCATCTACCATTTAAAAGTTTATGAGCATAACACTGATGTGATACATCGTAAATAAATGGATCTTTTTTTACATCAAAAACCTTATGCATAGCTACAGTTAATTCCACTGCCCCTAAAGTTGATGAAAAATGTCCACCTTTTCTTGATACAACATCAATTATTCGTTCTCTAATATCTGAACAGGTTTCTTCTAATTGCTCTAAACTCTTATCTTTTAATTCCATAATATTTTATAAGTTCTCTACTTTTTTTAAATCTTCTAATACTTCATCAAGTACTTTAAATACTTTTGTATTTTGTTCTTTACTACCTATTGTAATTCTTATAGCATTTAATCCATAACCTGTCAAGTCTCTAATAATAATTCCTCTTTCCAGAAGCTTTTGTGCTACTTCAGAAGATAAGTAATTACTGTCAAATTTAATTGTTATAAAATTAGTGTAACTTTCTATATAATCAAAGCCTTTTTCTTTTGCATACTCTTCATATCTTTTCATTTCTTCAAAGTTTAACTTAATACACTCTTGTACAAAAGCTTCATCTTTTAAAGCTTCAATAGCTGCTGCAAGTGATAAAGTAGTGATATTAAATGGAGGTCTTAATTTATACATCGTTTTTATAATATTTTTTTGTCCAATTCCATATCCAACTCTCATTCCACCTAAAGCATAAGCTTTAGAAAAAGTTCCTGTATATACTACATTTGGGAACTTTTCAATTAAATCAGAAGCATCAATTGCTTTTTTACTATCTTTAAATGCTGCATACTCGATATAAGCTGCATCAACTATAACTAAAGTATCTTTATCTACTTTTGAAAGAAAAGAGTAAACATCTTCTTTATCTAAACATTCACCTAAAGGATTATTTGGTAAACATAAGAAAATAATATCTGCACCTTCACTTTTATATAACTCTTCAAACTGAGCTAAATTGTGTTCATCATCTTTAGTTCTAATAATCTGTGCACCAGCTTGTCTACCATAGATTTCATACATTGCAAAAGTAGTCTTAGCCATAAGCATTTTTGAATTTTCATTACATTTTGCTTTAATTAAAAAATCTATTACTTGATCACTACCAGCACCAATAATAATATTTTCACTTGTCACACTAAATTTCTTTGCTAATGCTTCTTTTAATTCATACATTGAATCATCAGGATACATAAACATATTTTTTGAAATTGAAGCTATTTTTTCTGCTACTTTAGGAGATGTACCATATGGATTCTCATTTGAAGCAAGTTTTACAATATCTTTTGTATCAACACCATAATCTCTTACCACTAATTCAATTGGTTTTCCAGCTTCATAAATTTTACAATTATCTAATGTTTTATTGAAATTCATTTCTATTCCTTAAAAGAATCCTCTTCAGATTCTATAATATTATTCTTTTTTAAATATCTTTTATCTCTTTTACATAAGAGCCTAATATCTTCACTGTATCTTTATGCTTTTCTAATACATCTTTAACATTATCATCAAGTTGATGCCCGTCAAAATCTATGAAAAAGATTGAATTACCCTCAACAATGTGAGACTTAATTTTAGTTAAATTGATTTCTGAATTATTAAAATCTGTTAAAAACTCTACAAGTGCACCTTGTCTATCTGGAACTTCAACTAAAATAGATGTTTTATCATTTCCACTTTGTGCATTTTCAAAATCACTTATAATAAAGAACCTAGTCTTATTGTTATCTTTATCTTCAATATTCTCAAACAAAATTGGTAAGTTATGTAATTTTGCACCAACATGTGGACAAATAGCTGCACTATTTGGTTCATTTGCTGCTAATTTTGCAGCTTTTGTTGTTGACTCAATTGGTATTAACTCTACTTCATCAAGACCAAAATTAGTTAAGAATTTTCTACATTGCTCAAAAGCAATATCTTTTGAATAAATTCTTTTAATATTTTCAATCTTATCACATGTTGAAGCTAGTGTATGATGAATATCAAGAACAACTTCTGCAACAATTTTTAAATCATACTTTTTAAAACAATTAATTGTATCTGTAACTATTCCATTTGAAGAGTTTTCAATTGGAACTACCCCAAATTTTGCCTTTTTTGTATCTACTTCTCTAAAGATACCTTTAATAGAAGAGATTGATACATATGAACTCATAGCACCAAATCTTCCTTCAGCCGCTTGATGAGTAAAACTTCCCTCAGGTCCTAAATATGCTACATTTTCTGGTAATTCAATATTTCTTGAAATAGCAAAAATCTCTAAAAAAAGTGCTTCAATAGCTGCTCTATTTAATTTCCCTTTGTTTAAAGACTCTAATCTATCTATAATAGCCTTTTCTCTTTCAGGTCTATAAATTGCTCCACCACTTTGAGCTTTTAAAAGTCCTACTTGATGAACAATATCCATTCTCTCATTTACAAGTTCTAATAGTGTATTATCAATAGAATCTAACTTATCTCTAAGTTCTGTTAAACCAGTTTCACTCATTATATGCCTTTATTTTAGGTATTCCTCTTCTAAAGCAATTATATCTTCAAAAGTTTCTCTTTTTCTAATTAATCTATCTTGTCCATTTTCAATTGCAATTTCTGCAACTTTTCCTCTAGTATTATAGTTACTTGCCATAGTAAAGCAATAAGCCCCAGCAGAATAAATAGCTACTAAATCATTATGTTCTGTTTTTGGTAACTCAATATTTTTTGCAAAGAAATCACCACTTTCACAAACAGGACCAACTAAATTACAATCACTAAACTCTTTATTATCATTTAATACTTCAATTTTGTGATATGCATTATATAAAGATGGTCTAATTAAATCATTCATTGCCCCATCAACAATTACAAATCTTTTTTCACCATTTATTTTTTCATATAAAACTTTAGATACAAAAACTCCTGAGTTTCCAACTAAAAATCTTCCTGGTTCACAAACAACTGTAATATCTAAACCAAATAAACACTCTAAAATTGATTGTGCATATTCATTCGTATCAATTAATTTTTCATCGTCGTAAACAATTCCAAGTCCACCACCAACATCAAAAAATGATAAATCAATTTTTAATGCTTCAAGGTTTCTTACTAAATCTGCAACTATTTTTACAGACTCTTTAATTGGCTCAAGTTGAGTTAATTGAGAACCAATATGTAAATGAATTCCTGTAGGGTCAAGATTTTCTGAATTTTTACATTGAATATACATTCTTTTTGCAGTATCAATATCTACTCCAAACTTGTTCTCATGTAATCCAGTTGAAATATATGGATGAGTTTGAGGGTCAATATTTGGATTTACTCTAATAGAAATTCTTGCAACTTTTCCTAACTCTTTTGCAATAGTTTCAACTCTATCTAGCTCGGCTGAACTCTCTACATTTATCATTAAAATACCAAGTTCTAATGCTTCTTTTATTTCTGAATCAATTTTTCCAACACCAGAAAAAATGATTTTATATGGTTGAACTCCTACTTTTAAAGCTCTTTTAACTTCTCCAATAGAAACACAATCTGCACCAGCGCCAAGATCTGCTAAATGTTTAATAACACTTAAGTTTGAGTTTGCTTTTACAGCATATGCAAGTAAAGATTTTCTTGCTTTAAATGCAGTTTTTAATTCGTTATACTGACTTGTAATATAATCAAAATCATATACATAATAAGGTGTTTGATATTTATTTGCTAATTGTTTATAATCTATATTCATAATCTTCCTATACTCTTTAAAAATTTAATTTAAAACTCTTAAAATTCTAAATAAAATTTTTTTCACCAGTCTCGGACATGATGGCTTCACTACGTTCCGACCATCATCTCGTAGAGACAAATAAAAGCCAAACTATTGGCTTTTACTTATTTGTCTGTACCATTCCAAGCAATTGAAGGTTTACCCTTCTCATCAAACTCAACTGCTGGCATTCCCATAATGTTATAACCACAATCAACATAATGAATTTCACCAGTTACTGCAGAACTTAAATCAGATAAAAGATACATTCCAGAGTTTCCTACTTCATCAGTAGTTACATTCTTTTTAAGTGGAGAGTGTGCTTCATTCCACTTAAGCATAAATCTAAAGTCACCAATTCCTGCTGCTGCTAAAGTTTTAATAGGTCCAGCTGAAATAGCATTTACTCTAATTCCATCTTGACCTAAATCTTCTGCTAAGTATTTTGTAGTCATTTCTAATGCAGCTTTTGCTACACCCATTAAGTTATAGTTTGGAATATATTTTACTCCACCATAATAACTTAATGTTAATACTGATGATTTATCTGATAATAAAGGTTTTAATTCTCTTGTAACTTCAATTAAAGAGTAAACTGAAATATCCATTGCAATATCAAATGCTTCTTTAGATACATCCATAAATCGGCCACTTAGTCCCTCTTTTGGAGCAAATGCAATTGAGTGAACAATAAAGTCAATTTGACCCATATCTTTTTCAATTGATTCTTTTAAAGCTTTGATTTCTTCAGGTTTTGATACATCACATGGATATACATAATCAGCACTACCAAATTCGCTCGCGATTGGCTCAACTCTTTTCTTTAAAGAATCATTTAAATATGTAAATGCAATTTCGGCACCTTGTTCAGCACAAGCTTTTGCAATACCATAAGCAATAGACTTATTATTTGCAACTCCTAAAATTACACCTTTTTTACCCTTCATTATCATTATAAATCCTTTGTATTTTCTATAATTTGTTTAAAATCTTCCACAACCCAAGAAGCAGTTCCAATTAATGTTCCATCAACACCATCAATAGAACAAATTTCTCTTACGTTTGCTACTTTAACACTTCCACCATAAAGTAAAGGTTTAGAGATTTTTTGTTTAATTGCAGAATGAACTGCTTTAATATCATTATTTGTAGCTGTAACACCTGTTCCAATAGCCCAAACAGGTTCATAGGCTAAAATTAGATTCTCATAATTTGTATCAATACCAACAAATTGCTCATAAAGATACTCTAAAGTCTTTTCAAGACCTTGTTCTTTAACTTCTAAAGGCTCACCAATACAATAAATTATTGTGTATCCTAGCTCTTTATAGAAATTAAATTTTTTAGTAATCTCTTCTTGAGACTCTTTTAAAATATGTCTTCTTTCACTATGTCCAATTAAAATTGTTTTAATACCAAACTCATCAAGTTGTTCAGTTCCTATTTCACCAGTGAAAGAACCCTTTGCAGTTGCATATGCATTTTGTACTCCAAGAGTTAAATTGGAAACTGTATTAAACTCATCTAATGATGTAGCCGTTGGGAAAACATAAACATCACTAGAGATACTCTTTTCATCAAGAAAAGAGTTAAGCTCTTCAATAAAAGTTGCTGTAGACTTTCTTGTATGGTTTGTTTTAAAATTTGATGCAATTATTGCCAAGTTTTATTCCTCGATTACAAGTGCTTTAACACCTGGTAAAATTTTTCCTTCAATTAACTCTAATGAAGCTCCACCACCAGTTGAAATAAATGTCATATCATCTTCATCACCAGTAACTCTTACTAAGTCTGCTGTATCTCCACCACCAACGACAGTAGTTGCAAATGACTGCGCTATAGTATGAGATAATCTATTACTTCCTTTTGCAAATTTTTCCATTTCATAAACACCCATTGGTCCATTCCAAAGAATAGTATTTGCATCAGATAATGCTAATTTAAACATTTGAGCAGTTGCAGGTCCAATATCTAGTCCTATCCAGTTTTTAGGAATTTCTTGAATTGTTACATGTTTTGCAATAGCTTCTGAATCAAAAGCTTCTGCTGCAACGATATCAACAGGAAGATAAAGTTTAACTCCAAGCTTTCTAGCTTTTTCCATTATACTTATTGCTTCAGGGATTAAATCTTCTTCTACTAAAGAGTTACCAATTTCATGTCCTAAAGCTTTTAGGAATGTAAAGGCCATTCCTCCACCAATTAGAATTTTATCTACTTTTGGAACTAGATTATTTAAAGCTTCAAGTTTTCCAGAAACTTTTGAACCACCAACTACAGACACAAATGGTCTTTTTGGATTATTTACAATATGGTGGAAAAATTTAATCTCTTTTGCTAATAAAAAGCCTGCTGCTTTTTGGTTCATGTCAAAATATTTTGTAATAGCTTCAACAGAAGCATGAGCTCTATGAGATACACCAAAAGCGTCATTTACATAAACATCTGCCATAGAAGCTAGCTTTTTAGCAAACTCTTCATCGTTTTTCTTTTCACCTGGGTGATATCTTAAATTTTCTAATAATAAAATTTCACCAGCTTGTAAATTTTTTGCTAACTCAAGAGTATCATCTTCAACTACATTTTTAGCCATTTTTATCTCTTGTTTTAAAAGAGTATGTAGTCTTTTTGCTACTGGCTTTAATGAATATTCTTCATCATTTTCATCTTTTGGTCTTCCAAAATGAGATGCTAATATAATTGAACAATCCCTATCAATACAATATCTAATAGTATTTAATGCTGATCTAATTCTTCTATCATCTGTGATATTGTTATATTCATCCATTGGAACATTAAAATCACATCTAATAAATACTTTTTTTCCATCTATATCAATATTTCTAATCTCTTGTAGTTTCATCATTTCCCTTATTTATTTGCAACAAAAACTGCCATGTCAACAAGTCTTGACGAGTAACCCCACTCATTGTCATACCAAGTCATAACTTTAATCATATCATCACCAATAACTTGTGTTAAATCACTTGCAATAATTGTCGAGTTTGTATTCCCAACTAAATCTGAAGATACTAACATCTCGTTATCAACGGCTACGATTCCTGCTAACTCTTTTGCTTTTTCTTCAAATAAAGCATTTACTTCTTCTTTTGTAGTTTTTGCATTAACAACAAAGTTAACATCTACCATAGAAACATTTGGAGTTGGTACTCTTACAGATTGTCCGTGTAATTTACCATCTAATTGAGGCATAATTAACTTCATTGCTTTTGCAGCACCTGTAGTTGTAGGAATCATATTTTGAGCACCTGCTCTTGCTCTTCTTTTATCTTTTTTGTGTTTTACATCTAAGATATTTTGGTCATTTGTATATGAGTGAATTGTAGTCATTAAACCTTTTTCAATTCCAAAAGCATCATCAATGATTTTTGCAACAGGACCTAAACAGTTTGTTGTACAAGAAGCATTAGAAATAATAGCTTGCCCTTCATAATCATTGTTATTTACACCCATTACAAAAGTAGGAGTATTATCTTTTGCAGGAGCAGACATTACAACTCTTTTAGCTCCATTATCAATATGAACTTGACAAGATTCTTGAGTAAGGTATGCACCAGTACATTCTAAAACAACTTCTGCACCACACTCTTTTGTAAAAGTTAACTCTTTTGCATCTCTAGTTGAATAAACTTTTGCATTTACATTTCCCATTTTTAAGAAACCATCTTCAACTTTCACTTCACCGTCAAAAGTTCCATGTACAGTATCATATTTAGTGATATACTCTAACATCTCTGGTGTAGCAGTATCATTGATTGCTACCAATTCAATATCATTTCTTTGAGCAATAATTCTTGCTACACATCTTCCGATTCTTCCGAAACCATTAATTGCAACTTTAACAGCCATTTTAACCCTTTTGCTAATATTAATTTGGTAGATATTTTATCCAAAAGTTGCTATAATAATATTTAATCATAAATCAAAGGAAAAAAATAGGTGCGAATTGCTATTTTTGGGGGTAGTTTTGACCCACCTCATATAGGCCACCAGAACATTGTAAAAAAGGCAGTAAAAAAGCTTGATATTGACCTTTTAATTGTTGTGCCTGCTTTTTTAAATCCTCTTAAAGTAAAATCATTTTTAGATGCAAAAACAAGATTTAAACTTTTGAAAAAATTGTTTTCAAAATTTGATAATGTAAAAGTTTCAAAATATGAAATCAAACAAGAAAGAGCGGTTTATTCAATTGAGACTATTAAATTTATTAAAAAGAAGTATAACCCTTCAAAAATATATTTAATTATTGGTGCAGACAACTACAAAAGTTTTCATCTTTGGGATAGTTACAAAGAGATAAAAGAACTTGTGACATTAGTTGTTGTAACAAGAGATGGCTATAAATATGAAATTAATGATGAAGTTAAAAGATTAAAAGTAAATATTAAAATAAGTTCTACTGAACTTAGAAATACTTTTAAAATCTCATATATTCCTAAAAGAATTAGAGATGACATAAAAAAAATTTGGAAAAAAAGAGGTAAAGTTTGAATAAAAGAATAGAGACAATTAAAAAAGTGCTAGTTGATAAAAAAGCAGAAAACGTAGAAGTTATAGATCTTAAAGGTAAAGACTATATTGTTGATTCTGTTGTAATTGCAACAACACTAAACCCAAAGCATGCTTTTGCTTTATTAAACCACTTAAAAACAGAGTTAAAACCATTAGGTGAAGAGTTTATTAGAGTTGATGAAAACGATGATTGGACAATCTGTGATTTAGGTGATATGTTTATCAATTTAATGAGTGAAGCAGCAAGAGAAAAATACTCACTAGAAGATTTCTTAGCAGAAATTAAAGCTAGTAAGTAGAAAGAAGGAAGGTTTTCCTTCCTATCTTTAAATTAACCCCTACCTGTTAAAAGTTTATTATAGTTAGAAGTAGCATCTCTTGCTCCTCCCATATTCTCTGTAAGTACTGCAATACCTATTGCTATAACAAATATAATAATAAACCATTTCATTTTACATTGTCTCCTTAGGCCTTATTCCTAATAAATTCAGTGTTGTTTTAATTGTAAGAGAACATAAACTTAATGCTTTTAAAATTTCATCTTCTCTTTCATTACCTACGATTTTATGGTCATTATAAAATCTATGAATTGATGAAGCCAAAGAATATAAGTAATCAGTTACTTTTTGCATATCTCTTTTTGTAAAAGCTTCACTTAAAACTGCCGGTAACAATAACGACTCATAAACTAAGTTTAATGCATCATCATTTAAATTTTCATAAGAAACATTTTGAAAATCTTCAAAACTTTTATTAGCTTTTTTGAAAACTTGATTAATTCTTGCATATGCATAATTAATATAAAATATAGGATTTGAACTATCTTGATTTTTTAATTTATCTATATCAAAATCTAAATGAGTATCACTTTTTTTAGTTAAAAATACGAATCTTAGAGCATCACTTCCTATTTCTTCAACAATATCAGACATAAGAATAACATTTCCCGCTCTTTTACTCATTTTATAAGGTTCTCCACCTTTTAATAATTGAACCATTTGTGCAAGTAATACTTCTAATTTTTCAGGGTCATAACCTAAATATTTAATAGCAGCTTTAACCCTTGCAATATATCCATGGTGGTCAGCACCCCAAATATTAATATATCTATCATAGCTTCTATCATATTTATTTTTGTGATAAATAATATCACCAGCTAAATATGTAGGAATTCCATTATCTCTTACAACAACTCTATCAACATCATCTCCTAATTCTGAAGACTTAATCCATAGTTTGTCATCTTTTTCATATAAAGAACCATTTTTTTCTAATACTTCTTTTGTACTTTCCCAAGATGAATAAAGAGATTTTTCACTAACATAGTTATCAAATACAATACCTAAATCAGCCATATCTTTTTTAATAAGTTCAAGAACTCTTTCTTTAGCAAAAAGTGCTAATTCCATTTGTCTTGATTCATCATTAAAAATTTCAGTTCCTAATTCTTGTTCTACTTCTTTTGCAATATCAAAAAGGTAATCACCTCTATAATACTTTTCAGGATATTCAACTTCTTGTTTTAAAATAGTTTCTTGACCTGCTAATGCTAATGATAGTCCAAGTAAATCCATTTGAGCACCTGCATCATTTACATAGTACTCAGTTGTTATATCATATCCAAGATGTTTTCCAATTCTTGCTATTGCATCTCCAGCAATTGCACCCCTTGCATGTCCAATATGTAGTGGTCCAGTTGGGTTTGCACTTACAAACTCTAAAAGTATTTTCTCATTTTGAGACTCACCCTTTGCAAAATCATCTTTTGAAGCTAATGCTTTATTTGACTCTTCTTCTAAAAAACTTTTAGATAAAGTAAAGTTAATAAATCCTTTTACAGACTCTACTTTTTCAAATAAACTAGATTCAGAAAATTTAGCACTTAATTCTTCTGCAATAATCATTGGAGATTTTCTATACTCTTTTGCTAAAGAAAAGGCTACAGGTGTTGCAAAGTGACCTAAAGATATATCCTTAGGCTTTTCTAATACAATCTCTTTTTCTAATATATTTTCAATATGATTCTTAACTATATTTTGCAATACACAACACTCACATTAAACTGTTTTAGTTTCGTCTTTTGACTCAACTTTAGCTTCTTGATCTTTTTTCTCAATCTCTTCATTTTTGTCAGTTGAAGCTACTTCTTCTTCATCGTCTTTAACAGCTTTTTTGAAATTCTTAATACCGCTTCCTAAACCTTTAGCAAGCTCTGGAATTTTCTTTCCACCAAAAAGTAAAAGTACTACTAGAGCGATTAAAACCCACTCCATTCCACCTGGCATACCCATTATCAATCCTTAATGTATAATTTTCAGATATTATATCTTTTTGAACCTTACATCAAAACTAATAAATCAAAGGAAAGTGCAAAGTTATTTAAACATATAAACCCTTATGATAAATTTCATTAAAAACTATAACTAATATTTGCCATTATTGTTCTAGGTGTTCCTACATAAACTCTTGTATCACTTGTTGAACCCGATGCTGAACCATTTACATACTCTTCATCAGTTAAATTTTGAATACTTAAATTCACTTTCCAATTAGACTTCTTATATCCTATTGTTGCATTATAAATTATTGATGAATCAAGTTTAATAGTATTTGCATCATCTGCATACCTACTTCCTAAATAGCTTGCACCTCCTCCAACATAAAAGTTTGGTAAGCTAAAAGAGCTTAGATTATATGTTGTGAAAATATTTGCAGTGTGACTTGGAATATTTCTTAAATCCAAATTATTATTGTTTTTATTCTCTGTTTTAGTATAACCATATGATGTTATAAGTGACCAATTATCTGTGATTTGTCCTACTAAATCTATTTCAAGTCCTTTACTTGTTTGTTTCCCACTTGAAATATAATCATTTGTATCTATAGTAGAATCGTCACTCAGTGCAATATTTACTTTTTCAATACTAAATAAAGCAGCAGTTAAATTAAAGTTATCATTAAATAGCTTTTGTTTTATGCCAAGCTCATAACCTCTTCCTTCTTCAGGGTCTAAAATATTATTGCTTTTATCTGATTTACTATTTGGAGTAAACGATTCTGAATAATTCGCATAAATTGAAGTTTGAGGAGTAAGTTTATAAACTAATCCAAAAGAAGGAGTTAAAGCATCACTTTTTTCCCCATCTTGTGGTTTTGATTCACTATATCTTAATCCTGTATTGAAAATAAGGTTATCTGTTAAGTTTATATTATCTTGTAAGAACATTCCCCAAGATTTAACATATGTTTTATCACTTGACATATCTCTAACTGAGCTATATTCATCAATTGATTTTATTCTATCTTCATAAGTAGGATTTGCTAAATTTATATTATACATAGAAGATAAAGCAATACGTGAAGTTCCTTTTGAATAAGCTTTATTATAATCAGCACCAAAGCTAAGATTATTTTTTTTACCAAAAATAGTAAACTCTTTATTTAAACTATATTGTAAAGCATGTTCTTCAAATTCAGCTCTTTGATCAGCTGAAAATCTTGTTACTTCATTTCTTGCTTCATTATAAAATAAAGGTAAATATACATCTCCATAATCCCTTACAAAATTAGTATATCTATATCTTAAATTTGAGTTCCATGAATTAAAAGTACTATCAAGGTCAAAACCTAAAATCTTTTGTGTTTTTTCATACTCTTCATCTGGATGAGAAGTAACATGTTCAAGTGAAGCTACAAACTCTCCTTTACTGTTTATATTGCTACCAAAGCCTGTTGGTGTTTTTTCTTTAGTATATTCAGATACAAAAGTAAAAGTATTATTGTCATTTATATCGTAGCTGATAGAAGGTGCAATAAATATTTTATTTGTATCAGTATTACTATTTGTCCAACCTTTATCATGTTCTAAAACAGAAATTAACCTAAAATATAAAGACTTATCTTCATTTATACTTCCTCCAATATCTAATTTTGGGCTAAATGATGGATTGTCATTTACTTCAAACTCAATTTTTGCAAGACTCTCTTTTACTGGTTTTTTAGTAACTAAGTTTACTAATCCTCCTGGACTTGATTGTCCATACTGCAATGAATCTGGACCTTTTTGAATTTCAACTGATTGAAGATTAAAAACCTCTGGATGTGCTATTTTATTTGTAAGTTTTAAACCATCAATTAATATAGGTACTCCTGAAAATCCTCTCATTGAGATATTTGTTGATTTTCCGTCGGTATCACCTGTATAAACTGTATTTGATGACATTTTGATAATATCTTCAATACCTTGGATTTGTGCATCTTGAATAAAATCTTCATTAAATACTTGAATTGATTTTGCAGTATCTTCAATATCAATATTTGTTCTATTTAATGAAAGTTTTTCTTTACTTAAATAGTTTGATGATTCATTTCCTATAATTGTGACTGAATCAATTTTTTCTACTTCCTCAGCAAGTAAGCCAGTGCTTGCAAATAATAAAGTTGAAAGTGCGATAGATAAATGTTTTTGAAAAAGACTTTTTTTCATTTTTACTCCTTATATTTTAACGAGTAAGATAATATCTTTTATGATAATAACTATCAATATACAAAGTGTCAAAAAAAGGAAACTAAATAGTTTAATAAGAAATTTATTTAAAGAAATTGTTTTTTATATTTTGCAGGAGAGATATTAAAATGCTTTTTGAAAATCTTACTAAAATTACTTGTGTGTTTGTAACCAACTTTAAAAGCTACTTCTTTTACACAAAGTTCTTCTTGTAGCAATTGTTTTGAAATTTCTAAGCGCCTTTTTTGAAGCATTTCATAGATTGTCATTCCAAAATATTCTTTAAAATCTTTTTTTAAATAACATTCATTTATTGCTGATTTATATGCAATCTCTTTTATAGAAAGTTTCTTATCATATTTTTGCATAATCATCTCTCTTGCTCTTTCTAAAGATAAGACTCTATTTTTATTATAGTTTACTAAAGGAGTATTGAGATTTTTACAAATTTTTTCAATACTATAATGAAGCAAATTTGTTGTTTTTGATTCTAGATATATACTTTTCAAAATATCTTCAAAGTAAGTTTTATCTTTAAACTCATTAAATAGTTCAAGTTGCAAAGTATCAATTTCTAAGCCTTCTAAAATATAATAACTTTTGATAAGTGCTCTATTCATATACTCTTGAATATTTTCAATTGAAGAAGCAAGTTTTAAAAAAAGTGTATCTTTAACGGCTAAAAAAATAGTTTGAAATTGTTGATTTTTCTTTATGAGAATTTCACAATAAAATTTATTTGAAGCAAGCTCTATGAAAAAGTGATTTCTTTTTAAATTATATTCTTTTTTATCTATATAATTAAAAGATAAATCATTTTTTAAATTGAAAATAAAACATGCTCCTGGCACATTACTTTCCTCAGTTAATATGATATCTTGATTCAATGTAAAATCACGTGCAAAAATTGCTATACCATTTCCAATATCATATTTTATAACAATACCTTTTCCAAATTTCTTTTTAATCTTTGATACGGAAATTTTTCTTGAAAAAGGATGATTTATTTCTTCATCAAGTTCAATTAAATCTTTATAATTAACTTTATTCATTCTATAATGATGAACCCCACTATTTAAGATATTGATAATTATAATCATTTAATACATAGAGAGCACTTAAATGAGTTTTGTATAGAGTTATTTAAAAATTTATTTTATTAAAAAATGTAGTAGTTTGTAGCCACTTGCTGCTGCTAAAACTGTACCGAAAAGATTTAAAAACATATTTGTGATTCCAAGGAGAAAAGAGCTTTGAAGTAAGAAAAAACTTTCAATCGCAAATGTTGAGTAAGTTGTAAGTGCACCTAAAAAACCTGTTGCTATAAAAGACTTTGTAATATCAGAAATCATATTATGCGCAACAATTGCAAAAAGACAACCTATAATGAAACTACCTACAACATTAACAAGTAATATTCCAACAGGCAAATCAACAGGAAAGTGTTTGTTAGTTATATGTACTACATAAGCCCGGGCAATTGCACCTAAAAAACCACCTAAGCCTACAGCAAGAAGAGTTTGCCAACTAAGAGTCATTTCTCTTTGTCTCTTGTTCGAATACTTGGTTCATCTCTTTTTCTAAATCTTCAAACCAAGTAGTTCCTTTTTGGGCTTGTACAGGTTTTAGAAATTTAACTTTTACAACTCCTGGTTTTTGTTTAAGAGACTGAGAATCTAAGATATCTCTTGTATTTAGGATAATGGCAGGTTGTACTTTTAATTTTAATTTATTTGCTAGGATTTGAGCTCCTGCTTTAAACTTAAGCATCTGCTTCCCATCACTTCTAGTTCCTTCAGGGAACATAGCAATTGGTCTTCCTTTTGAAAGTCTATCTTTTGCTTCTTTTAAAAGATGGATTATTCCTGCTTTATTTTCTCTGTCAATAGAAATCATTCTAGGAGCTTTAATTATGTGTCCAAAGAAAAATAAATCTGTAATCTCTTTTTTAGCAACCCAAGCTAAGTTTCTGCTGTGAATATGTTCCATTATAATAATATCTAATAGACTTTGATGATTCATAACAACCATGTCACATGATTCATCTAACTCACCTTCTATTTCAAGTTTAATTCCTAAAAGATAAGTTTGAACTTTCATCCAGATTTTAATTATTTCATGGGTTTTACTTCTAAAAAGGTACATAGATACAACAACAATAGCAACAGTTATAGAAAATTGGATAAGTACAATTATTCCTCTAATCCTTGATAACATCGTCTTCCTTTACCCATCCAATAAATTTATCTTCACCTCTTTTAAACATAATCTTTACAAAACCATTTTTTCTTTTCATCTCTTCTACTAAAGCATGATTTGTCATTTTTTGAAAAATTGTTGAATTTTTTGTAGGTAAAATATAAATTACACTATTCTCTTTTAATTTTATACTTTTATTTGGTATTGCAAAAAGCATACTTGCAATTGCGAATAACAAAAATAAAATCAAATAAATATAAGATCTTTTCCATATAAATAAAACTAGGAATATTACAGCAATTGCACCAATTGCAACTTTTTTATAAAATTCAAAACTAGAATTATTTGGATTTAAATCTGTTTGAGTACTAACTAATTCTTCTTCAAACTTGATAGGAATATTTATAATTTCTAATCTTTTTAAACTTGTATTATAATAGTTAAATACAATTGATTTTTGATGAATAGGAATAACCACATAATAAATCATATGTTGATTAGGATAGTTATCTTCAATTAAAGTAACACCTTGTTCTTCAAAACCTTTTATATAAAAATCTTCAAAGTTTGAAAATTTTCCTTCTAAATCAATAATAGCTAAAGCTTGTTTATTTGTGTACTGTTTAGCTTTAGTATTTAAAACTTTTAACTCTTGGGCAATGATATTAGAAAACCTAATATCACCTTTTGCTATTTCTGAGAAAGTTATCTTAGGAGGAAGTAGTTTTCTACTCTCTACTAAAACATTATTATCATAAAGTTTAACTTCTATTGTAGGTAATAAAAAGTTAGAATCATAAGCTTTAAAATAGTATTTATTTACATACACATTTTTTGCATTTCCCTCAAATTCCCATTGGCTTTGGGCATTTAAAGGTACCATATTTATACCATCTATAAAGTGTGTTTCTATTCTATCGTAGTTTGTTCTTGTTATTAATGCTTTTACATCAACTTCAAATCTTTGATTTTTATAGATATGTTTTGGATAGTTTTTGTATGATAGATATAAGTTTTTACTAACAACTGTAGGTGTAGATTGAACACCTTCAGTTGCAGATTTTTCTTCTTGAGTGAACTCATTTATAGTATTTATGTTTTTATCGTTTGACCCATTAAATACAGAACTTTCTTCTTTAATAAAATCGTTTGAGAAAACTAAACTAAATAAAACAAAAACTAATACTACTATTTTTTTCACTATTTTAAGAACCCTTTTAACATTGAAACACCGTCATCACAACCTAATAACTCTTCCATTGCTCTTTCTGGGTGAGGCATAAGACCAAATACATTTTTTTCTTTATTACAGATACCTGCAATATTTGCAACAGAACCATTTAAGTTTATAACTTCACCATTTTCATCACAATATTTTAAAAGAATTTGATTATTTGATTCAAGCTCTTTTAATCCAGCATCATCAATAAAATAGTTACCATCATGATGAGCAACAGGAATATTTACAACTTCATCTTTTTTTAATAATGAAAGAAAAGTATTATCATTGTTAATAACTTTTAAATTATTGTATTTTGAAATAAAATGTAAAGAATCATTTCTTTTCATAGCACCAGGTAATAATCCAGCTTCTAAAAGAATTTGAAAACCATTACAAATACCTAAAACTTTGCCACCATTTGCAGCATAAGCTTGAACAGAATCCATAATATTTGCAAATCTAGCAATAGCTCCTGATCTTAAATAATCACCATATGAAAATCCACCAGGAATAACTAATAAATCAGTATTTTCTGGAATTTCTTTATCTTTATGCCAAATAATAGTAACTTCACAACCTAGTTTTTCAAAAGCATATTTTGTGTCATATTCACAATTAGTACCAGGAAATTGTAATACAGATACGTTCATAATATTAACCTATTATTTCGATTTGATAATCTTCAATTACAGTATTAGCAAGAAGCTTTTCACACATTTCAGTAACTTCTTTTCTAGCATCCTCTTCATTTGCAGAGTTTAATTCCATAATAATTTGTTTACCAATTCTTACGTCTTTTACAACTTCTTTAAATCCAAGAGTATCTAAAGCGTGATGAGTCGCTTTACCTTGATCATCAAGTACACCTTGTTTTAATGCTACATTTACGATTGCTTTCATTTAATCTCTTTCCTTCTTATTTATTTAAAATTCTATTTAATACGTTTTCATAGGCAACTTTTAGTCCACCTTTACCTTTTCTAAATCTATCTTTATCCATAGACTCACCTGATTCCACATCCCAAAATCTACAATTATCTGGAGATAACTCATCAATTAAAATGATATTTCCATTAGCGTCATAACCAAACTCTAATTTGAAATCAACTAATTTTAACCCTTTTTCAAAGAAATAAGGTCTTAAAATATCATTTATTTCTCTTGCTACTCTTCTAAGTTTGTCTAACTCATCTTGATGATTAACTAATCCTAAAATCAATGCATGTTGGTCATTGATTTTTGGGTCACCTAATTCATCATTTTTATAATCAAATTCAACTAAAGTAAATGGTAAAACTGTTCCATTTTCAATACCTAAGTTTTTAGATAATGAACCTGTTGCAATATTTCTAATAATAACTTCTATTGGAATTACTTTGCACTTTTTATGAAGCATATTGTTATCATCAAGCATTTCAACAAAATGTGTTTGAATTCCCTTTTCATTTAATAGTTTAAATAATTCTGTAGAGATTTTATTATTTAAGGCACCTTTTCCATCTTCTTGAGATTTCATTTCACCATTAAACGCAGTTAAATCATCTTTAAACTCAGAAATCAAAAGAGTTTCATCTTCTGTTTTCCAAATTCTTTTCGCTTTACCTTCATATAAAAGCTCAGTTTTATTCATTTGTGTTGTTCCTTTATTTCATTATAATTAAACTTTTTAAAATACCAATTGCCGTATTAAGTTGATTATCTTTTGAGATATCTTCTTCTGTTAAAGTTTTCTTATTCTCTTTATCTTCTTTATCTTTTTTTACGCCATCTTCTTTATTAAGTTCGCCTTCTAAATGTTTCTTTAGATCTGCTTCTTTTAATTTAAACTCTGCATTTTTTTCAGCAACAACTTCACCTGCATGAGAAATTACATCAGGAGTAATTCCCGTTGCTTGAATAGTTCTACCACTTGGTAAATAATATTTTGCGATAGTGATTTTTATATTTTCACTTCTATCTTGTGTTATTGGTAAAATTGCTTGAACAGAACCTTTTCCAAAAGTCTTTTCACCAATAATTACAGCTCTTTTATGGTCTTGTAGAGCCCCACTTACAATCTCTGAAGCAGAAGCAGAACCACCATTAACTAAAACTACCACTGGAACATCTGTAATAGTTTCTGCAATAGTTGCATTGAACTTTTCTTCTTCAGCACTATTTCTTCCCTTTTGAGAGACAATAACACCTTCATCAACAAATAAATCAACAACACCAATTGCTTGTGTTAATAAACCACCTGGGTTATTTCTTAAATCTAAGATAATTCCTTTTATTTTTGGATTATCTTTAATAGCTTTTCTTAAGTTTGAAGTTACCTTTCTATCGAAACTTGAAACTCTTGCATATAATAAATCTTCATTGTCTATAGTTTTAGAAAACACTGATTGGATTTTAATAATATCTCTTATGATATTAATTTTAATCGGTTTGTTTTCACCTTCTCTAACAACAGTTAAATCAATAGCCGTTTTAGGTTTCCCTCTCATAAGAGAAACAGCTTCATCTAATGTCATATTTAAAGTTGAATTATCATCAATCTTTAAAATAATATCCCCTGCTTTTACACCTGCTGTATATGCAGGAGTATCATCAATTGGAGAAATAACAGTTAAAGCTCCATCTCTCATACCAACAGTAATTCCAAGACCACCAAATTCACCTTGAGTTTGAATACTCATCTCTTTTGATGATTTTTTATCTAAATATGTAGAATGAGCATCTAGTTCTTGCATAAGACCTTTTAATGCTTTATCAACAATCTCTTGTAGTTTGATATCATCTACGTAATACTTTTCAACAGTGCCAATAACTTGTGTTAATTTTGATAGAGACTCAAATCTAGTTTGATTATCCTCTTCTTTCTTTTGTTCATTCGCAAAAATTGATTGAGATAGTAATAAAACAATCGATGAAATTAATATAAACCTATTCATAAATCAACCTTAATTCTTTAATAAGAACACGATTATATAAAAATTTTTATAAAAGTAAGGTTTTATAATTTTTTTTGTATTATTTAAACCTAAATTTAAATGAAGGTTTTAAATGAGTCTTAAAGAAAATGTTGACTATGTAAAAGAAGAATTAAACAGTGAAGAGAAATTCCTAGAAGGCTTCGTTAGAGTTGAAAGATTTTACAAAAAATACAAAATGATTATAATCTTAGCATTAATCGTTATAATTGGTATAGTTATTGGTCTTTATGTAACAAAAACTATTCAAGCTTCAAATAAGCTAGAAGCAAATATTGCATTTAACAAACTAATGGAAAACCCAGAAAATCAAGAAGCTAAGAATACATTAAAAGATAAAAGCCAACAACTATATGAAGTAGCACTTTATGCACAATCATTAAAAAAAGGTGAGTTCAAAGAAACTGAACTAAAATACTTTAAAGAACTTGTTGCTTATCAAAAAGCTTTAGAAAATCAAGACATTAATAAACTAAATGAAGTTTCAATGGAAAAAGACTTTTTATTAAAAGAGTTTGCAATTTTCAATAAAGCATTAATTCAAGCAAAAGAAGGAAAGTATGAAGATGCAAAAGCAACTTTAAAACTTATCCCAGCTGATTCTCAAGTTAATAACTTAGTTACAGCATTAAAACACTATTTAGTTACAAAATAAGGAATATAGATGAAACACTTAATTTTATTTGCAAGTTTACTTTTTGTATTTGCAGGATGTTCTTCAAAAGAGTACTTTGAACCAGAAAATACTGCAGGAGATTATGAACTAACTAAGTCTAAAGCTTTAAGTGGAAGTATTTCATACTTTAATAAAGATGGAGCAACTTTAGATAGCCAAAATATTATTACAAAAAGAGGTGTTTCAAAGTTTAAAATACCTGAAGGATACAAATTCTTAAATATTGTAGATGATACTGTTATTGCTTCAAACTACAAAGATACAGTATTAGTTGGAGATAAAGAAGTTAAAGTTGATGCAGTTGTAGTTGCAGCATCTTTAAGCAATAATAAACTAGCTTTATTATTCTCTGATAATTCAATTATGTTATATGATATGAATACTGAAAAAACTTTATTAAAAGAGTACTATACTCACTCTTTTGTAAATGACACAAGAATTGCAAATCCATACTTTATGAGTAATATTATTCTTTTCCCAACGTTAGATGGAAAGATTATTGTTGTATCTGATTCTACAAATAAAATTGTAAGAAATATTGTTGTTGATGCTAATGGACAATTTAATAATATTGTGTTCTTAGATGTTGTTGATGACACACTAGTAGCAGCAACTGCAAACAAAGTAATCTCTGTTGGTCAAGGAGTTGTAAACTTAAAAGACTATAACGTTAGAGATATTATTACAAAAGATAAAAACATCTATATTGCAACAATTGACGGACAAATTATTAAAACAGATATCTCTTTAAATATTATTGATAGAAGAAAATATAAGTTTGCAAAAATTTACTCTTTAGCATATGGTGAATCTTTATACGCATTAGAATCACAAGGTTATTTAATCAAAATTTCACCTGATTTTAAAACTGATGCAATTTATGAATTAGATTTTGATGAAGAGAAAAAAGTTATCGCATTAGAAGATACAATTTATTATGATGATGAGTTCATCAAACTAAAATAGTTTTATTAACAAACGAGAGTTAGATGTCAACGGTTATACTTTTTATTTCATATATTCTTATCTCAATGATTTTTACATGGAAATATGTGGATTTCATAAAAGAGAAACAATGGGATATTAAAAGTGCTAAAATCTTATTAGCAATTTTTATTGCAATTATTGGATTACTATTACTTTCTGTTCGTGTTGCTTTTTTAGGTGGCATAGAAGATGGAGAAAAGAATGTAATCAATCTAACTCTTATCTTAGGAGCAACAATAATCTTGATTATTGTTCTTCTATCTCTTATAGTTATGCATCTTGTTAGAAAAATGAAATATATGGAAGTTACTTTCAAAATCTCAGAAAAAGATTCTGAAAGAGGTTCTTTATCAGAAAAAGAGATGACTTGTTTAGTAGATAGAAATCAAGTACTTAATGTACAAAAAATAATCTCTCAACCACAAAACACTGCAATTTCAAAAGAAGACTCTTTAGAAGAAGAGTTTGAAATAATCGAAAAAAAATAACAAAGAAACCTAAGCTTTTAGATTTCTATTTGCTATATTTTCAATTAAAACTGTCGCATAAGAGCCTTTAGGTAAAGTGAACTTCAAAGTACATTTTGATGTTTGTTTATTATACTTTACATTAACATCTTTAGGATATACAATAGCATCTCTTCTATAGCCTTTTTCTTGAATATAAGTATCATCATAGTTCTCTTCTATTTTTCTTGCTTTGTTTGTACTTCTAAATGCATGTCTTCCTGGAAGTAAACCTGTAGGAACTATTTTTTTATTTAAAAAATCTTGTAAGATAACATCATTTAATTTTTTAGGTGTGAAAAACTTTTCATTTTTATACTCTCTAAAAACATCTCCATCTAAAGGTTCAAACTCATTTTCACTTCTCTTAAGTCTTTGAACTAACCACTTATTAAAGAAGTCACTTTGATATGCAGAAACTAGCATTTTTGCTAATTTTCTATCTTTGATAAGTAAATCCCCATAGATATATTTTCTTGCTTTTTCAAGATTCTCTTTTGCTTCATGTCCAAATCTTTGAAAACCAAAGTAGTTTGGCATTCCAATTTTTGAAATCTCTTTTAATAACTTTTCTATTTTATAAACATCTTCTTCTTTTACATCATGAAGTCTTATCTCAAAACTATTGCCTTCTAAATCACCGATATTTAGTTTAGTACTATGTAAAAAGGTCTCTTTTATTTCAATTTTTGGATGTCTAAATTTTTTTAAATCTTTTGCATATTTTCTTGGAATAGATATGTATTGAGTTGTTGTGGCATTTTTATCTTTTAATCCTGCATAACCTAACTCATTTTCATATATATTTAATCCCTTTGATAAGCTTTCTAATAAATCCCAAGTTCCAAGGCTTTTCTTCTTTATCTTTGCAATAATAAAGTTTCCTTTATTTGTAAACTTTATTGGATTTTCAATTACTATAAAATCATCAGGGTTTTGATAAAATTTAAAGTGCATTGGTTTATGGTTTTGTATAAATTCTCTATGTATCATTTACTTTTCTTTTTTAAATTTTTGGTATTATATAACAATCTTATTGTTTAAAAGGTTTAATACATGGATATGGAAAAAATTCAAACTATTATAAAAGAGTTTTCTACAAAAAGAGATTGGGAAAAGTTTCATAATCCTAAGAATTTATCCATGGCTTTAAGTGTAGAAGCTTCTGAGTTAGTTGAGATTTTTCAATGGTTAGATTTAGACCAAGCTCAAAACTTATCTGATGATAAAAAAACACATGCAAAAGAAGAGATAGCAGATATTGCAGTTTACCTAATAAGAATGTGTATGAAACTAGATATTGATTTAGAAGAAGCAATAATTGAGAAAATGAAAAAAAATGAAAAAAAATATCCTTTATTTGATAAACTTGGAAATAAAATAGAATATGGAAAGAAAAAATGAGAAAGATATATATTGCAGGACCAGATGTTTTTGAGCAAGACTCGAGAGATATTGGGAAAAGATATGCCAATCTTTGTAGAGAGTATGGATATGAAGGTTTCTATCCTTTAGATAATATTGTAGACTTCAACCAAGAAAAAAATAAAATTGCAATAGATATATATAAAGCAAATAAAAACCTTATTGATTCGTGTGATATAGTAATTGCAAACTTAAACTCTTTTAGAGGAAAAGAGATTGATAGTGGTACTGCATGGGAATGTGGATATGCAACTGCAAAAGGTAAAAGAGTATATGGTTATTTAGATAGAAATACAAGTTATCAAGAGCAATTTCCTAGCGAAGAAAAGATGTCTAGTAAAGATGGATATATTGATTTAAATGGAAGAATGATAGAAGACTTTGATTATCCAGTAAATCTTATGATTGCTTGTTCTGTTGAAAAGATAATTTCAGGTACATTTGAAGATGTTCTAAAAGTTTTAGAAGATTAACTATTTAAATAGTATAATTATTAAAATTATAAAAGGAAATATAATTCAAACTATTTCAAAGCAAAAGATTAAAAACCTAAGAATTCTTTTTACAATAATATTTATTTTGTTAACAGCACTTAGCATAATAATATTTGACTACATCTCAACAAAAACAAAAGAGTATCATTTAAATCAAAAAACAATGACCTATGAAAGAGCGTATAATACAATCTACGACCAATATAAAGATTTATCATATGTTATTTATACAGGTCTTTTAAAACTTACAAATATTCAAAATGAATTTAAGTATATGAAAAATAAAACTTATAAACAAAAAGTACAAATAAAAAAAGAATTATACCTTCAAGTAATAAATAGATTTAATACCCTAGAAAGTAAGAAATTAATAAATATAACTTTTATACTCCCTAATAGTGAAATATTTTTAGATATGAAGCAACCTTTTAAAAGAACAATGAATGAAAATAAAAGAGCCTTTAACTTTGTAAAAAACAATAAAGAAAACATGGATAGTTTCGAAGTAAAAGATGAAGATACTGGATTTAACTTTTTATATTCAATTACTGTAGAAAACGAAGTAGTAGGCTTTTTAAATATAACATTTAGTGAGCAAGCTATAACTTCATCTTTAATGGAACAATATTATGTACTTACAAATTTCATTATAAAAAATGATAATTTTTCAAAAAAATATTTAGAAAATACAAAACAGTACAAAGATGCACATTTTAAAGGTTTTTCTCACAATACAAATATTTTAGCAGAATTAAAAGAAGTAGCTAGAAAAGATATTATAAGTTTAAGACCTGAAAAGAAAATTTCAAGGCAAATATATAATGATGCCATGAAAAACAAACCTACCTCAATTTTTATCAATAATGATAATGTTATTGTAACTACTATTCCTATTATGAATAAACTTACAAATAGACAAGAGGCTTTTTTAGCGGTTTTAAGTAAAGAAAATGGTCTTAGCAATTTAGAAAAAACCTATAGACTTATTCTTTTATTATTTGTATTTTTATACTTATCAGTTTTATTAGCTTTATACTTTTTGATTTCAAGAAGTATTGCAGAAAAAAATAGTTTAAATAAAATCATCAAAAAAGATAAACAATTATTAGAACAAATGAAACTTGCTCAAATGGGTGAAATGATAGGAAATATTGCTCACCAATGGAGACAACCATTATCTACTATTAGCACTGCTGCAAGTGGTTTAAAAATGAAACATGAGTTTGGTATGTTAGAAGAAAGTGATATTCCTGAATTTACTGATACAATAGTTACAAATACAAAATATCTTTCAGAAACAATTGATACCTTTAGGGACTTTATTAAAGAAGAAAAAGAGACAAAAGAAGTTGTTATTCAAGAAAGAATAGATGAAACACTTAAAATTGTAAGAGCAAGTTTAGAAAATAGTTATATTAAACTTATTAACAATATAGATTATGAAAATCCTTTAAAAGTTAAGATTGTTGCTGAAGAGTTAGCTCAAGTTTTAATTAATATTTTAAACAATGCTAAAGATGTAATAATACAAAGGAAAATAGAAGAAGGAACTATAACTATAGATTTAATACAGACTAATAAAAACTTTAAAATTACCATTGAAGATAATGCAAAGGGAATTGAAGAAGATGTATTACCAAAAATCTTCGACCCATATTTTACTACAAAACACCAGTTTCATGGTACTGGTTTAGGTTTATATATGAGTAAACTTATTGTAGAAAAACATCTTTTTGGACGACTTGAAGCAGAAAATACTAACCAAGGGGCTAAGTTCATAATAACTATTCCCCTTAGCTAAATAGTTATTCTACTACTTTTGTAAACTCTTCATACAAATTATTTGTAAGAGGAGTTTCAAGTTTTAATTCTAAGTCTATAGGTTTATTGTTTTTATAAGAGTGGGTATTTGCTAATCCTAAATAAATAAAACCTTGAACTTTTCTATCCACATGGGAAAATTTTCTTACAAAGATATGAAGCTTAACTGCGTGTTTAATATTTTCAATAAGTCTTTTACCATCACCTTTATCAGTACTCATCGAAGGTTTACTTGAATATGTAAAAAGCTCTTTTGAAAGAAAAGCATTTTCATATTTTGCACCCTTTGTAAACTTATCTTTTTCTATAGTTATAAAAAGGAAAAAATCATCTTTATATTTTAAAAAGCCACTTCCTCTAAAAGAACTGTGTATCTTATTAAAATTACAAAGTTGTGCAATATTTAACATATTATACTTTTCATAAAGTTTTAAAAATGGTAAACCATAATTTTTTATCCCAAACTCTTTTTCGTACTTAATTAAAGCATAGTTTAAAGAGTCTAATAAAAGGGTTCTTTTAAACTTATTAGTAAGTAAAGAACTAAACTCTTTTGTTTTAAAAAGTTTATCTCTTTGTAAATTTACTAATTTTAAAAATCTTTGTTTTTGCGCAGAGTCAAAAAATTGTTCATCTAAAAATCTAAAACTATGAATTACTGTCTCTTCACGAACCTCTTGCAAATATTTCTTTAAATGTGCAACTGCTTTTTTTATAGAAACTTCTTCATTAAAAATTAAATACTTTAAAATAGCAAACTCATGAACTCTTTTAATTGGCATCAAACCTTGAATAAATCTAAGGGCTTTTATAAAGTTTTCATCTTCACAAACTTTTTTATATGCAATATCTTTTTCGACTTTGCAAATAAACTCTTCATAGGATTTTGCATAGGAGATAAAGTCTAAAACATTTACATACTCATCATAATGTATATAATCACTAAGCTTTGGAATAGTCTTTAGATTCAAAGAAGATTTAAACTCTAAGTACTGTTCTTTTAAATACTTCAAACTATTAAAGTTTTCACTATCAATTTGTTCTAAAACTCTTTTTTTAGAGATTTCATCCATGATAATATGTGCATTAGGAAAGTTTGAAAAATTATTGTTTAGTGATAATTTTATACTATCTTTATCAAATCTTTTTTTACCAACTAAAGCTAAAGCTATAAGATACGCTCTATTATGATTTCCAATAAAATCAAGTACTGTTAGAAACTCTTTATTAGAATTTTTTCTTAAACCTCTCCCTAGTTGTTGTACAAAAACAATGGAAGAGTTCGTAGGTCTTAGCATTAAAACTGTATTAACATTTGGGATATCAACACCTTCATTAAAAATATCTACAGTAAAAATAACTTCAAGTTCATTTGTATTACTTTGTAGTTTTTTAATAGAGTTTTCTCTTCTTATAATAGAGTCTTCACTTGTAAGAGAAGTTGCTTTAATTCCTCTTTTATTAAACTCTTCACTCATAAAGTTTGCATGTTCTTTAGAAGCACAAAAACCTAAGACTCTTCTTTTATTTCCACTAAAACCATAGAAGTTCATCTTTTCAACAATAAAATCTACTCTTTTATTTATCATCAAAAACTTTGAAAGCTTTTTGATATTTGTTAAATCAAGGTTTTCATAATCAAGCTCTTTAATATCTTCTATTCCAAAATAGTGAAAAGAGCTTACTAAACACTTTTCTAAAGCTTCATTTAGTGTTATTTCACAGGCTAAATTATCATCAAAAAAATCAAAGATAGAAACCTCGTCAGTTCTATTTGCAGTTGCTGTAAGTCCAAGTAAAAACTTTGGTTCAAAATAGTTTTTTACACACTCATAACTTTTACTTGCTATATGATGAGCTTCATCTACTACTATATAATCAAACTCATTTTTCTCAAATTTTTCATAATAATTACTCAAAGTTTGTATTGTTGCAAATATAAAATCACAATGTGTATCTTTTTTATTTCCAGTGAAAAAGCCCATTGTCTTGTCTTTGATTACTGCTTCAAAACTTTTTCTAGCACTAATTAAAATATCTTCTCTATGGACAATAAATAAAACTCTTTTAGCAGCAAACTGTTTTATATCAAAGACACTTAAAAAAGTTTTTCCTATTCCTGTTGAAGCTATTGCAAGGGCTTTATTTTCACCATTGTTTCTTAGAAAATCTAATCTTTGTAAAGCTTGTTGTTGCATAAGGTTTAATCTAAACTCTTCTTTTTTAAAGCTTTGTATCTTTTCTTGTTTATTTTTAAAACTTTTGTACTCTTCTAAAAAGTTCTCATCAACAAAAATTGAATCATCCCAAAGTTTATTAAAATCAGAAAAAAGCTCTTTTATAAAAAGGTCATCTTTTTTTAAAACAGTTTTTATATTCCACTCTATATTTGATTTAAAAGCACTTGCAGTAAGATTTGAAGAACCTATTAAAACTTTATATTCATTTTCAAACTCAAAGATATAAGCCTTGGGATGAAAGCCTATTTGATTATTTGCACTATCAAATATTTTAAGTTCTATGTTTTCAAACTCTTTTATTTTTTCTAAGGCTTTTTCATCTGTAAAATTAAGGTATGTAGAACTTAAGATTTTACCTTTTATTCCTCTTTGTTCACATTTTTTTAGGTTGTTAAGTATTAATTGAAGTCCTGAATAATTTATAAATGTCACATTAAAATAAAAAGATTTACAAGAATCTAATAAACATACAAATTGGTTATAAAAATTACTATCAGCAGAGTTTGTTATTAATTTAAGATTTTTCAAAAAAGAGATTTCCTTTTAGATTTTATACTCTAAAAGTATCTCTTTTTTTATAAACTTAGTTGTAGCGTTTGAAGTAGCTTCTGCATCTATTTTAGGAGCACATCCAGCCTCATATGCTTCTTTCCATCTTAATGCACATAAACACCATTTATCACCCTCTTTTAAGCCAGGAAAGCCAAACTGTGGAACAGCTGTTGTTAAGTCATTGCCTTGTTTTTTAGAAAACTCTAAAAACTCGTTTGTCATAATTGCACACACAGTATGAGTTCCTTGATCTTCTAAAGATGTTCTACAAACTCCATCTCTATAAAAACCTGTCATAGGAGAAGTACAACAAACGCTTAAGTTTGTTCCTAAAATATTTGTTTGCATTTTTTTATCCTTTTAATTGTCAAGATTTTATACTTTTAAACTTTAGGATAAAAAAAGTTTCTAAACTTTATTAATAAATTTATCTTTTTATAATTTTTTAGGCTTTTATAATAGGTGCAAAGGCTTTAGTACTTACTCTTACATCTTGACCTACTACTAAATCTTTTGCTTCATTTGAGGTGATTGTTACTTCAACTAACTGTTGACCAATTGCAACTATTGCAATATTTATCACATCTACTTTAATTATATCAAGAAGCTTTCCCTCAAAGGAAAACTTTGCACTACCACTTGTTTTTAATAATACACTTTTTGCATTGCCATCATCTATTATTTTTCCATCTTTTAAAACAATTACTCTATTACTTAGTTTATAAATTTCACTAGGGTCATGACTTACTAAAATAGTAGTAGTTTCAAACTCTTTATGTAGTTGTAATATTTCATCTTGAAGCTTTAATCTCATGTTAGGGTCTAAAGCTGATAAAGGTTCATCCATTAAAAGAAGTTTTGGTTTATTCATTAAAGCTCTACAAAGGCTTACTCGTTGTTTTTGTCCACCACTTAAACTATTTGGTAATCTATTTTTTAAAGCTACTAACTCTGTAATTTCTAAAAGGTGGTTTGCTAACTCTTTATCTTTATTTACATAAAATAGATTCTCTAAAACTGTCATATTAGGAAAAAGTGCATAGTCTTGAAAAACAAAACCTATTTTTCTTTTCTGTACTGGTAAAAACTCTTTTTCATCTTGCCAAATCTCATTACCTACTTTTATGATTCCATCTGCTTTTTCAAGTCCTGCTAAACTTCTAAGAAGAGTTGTTTTACCACTTCCACTAAGCCCAGTTAAAGCAATAAAATCCTTATCATTTATACTTAAATCTATATCAAAGTTCATAACTCCTTGTGAGCCATGAAGTTCTTTTTTTATACCTATTTCTATCATCTATGAAGTCCTGTGAACTTTTTATTATATTTTTGATTAAAGATATACACACAAAGTAAAACTATAAAACTAATTAACAACATAATCAAACTATATATGTGAGCTGAATTATAATCAATAATTTCCACAAACTCATATATAGCAACTGCTGCAACTTTTGTTTCACCAGGAATACTTCCACCAACCATTAATACAACTCCAAATTCACCAACAGTATGAGCAAAGGTTACTATAATTGCTGTTAAAACTGCTGGTTTTATATTTGGTAAGGCAACTTTTAATAAAGTCTCAAATTTACTTTTTCCAGCTATTAGACTTGCTTCAAGCATGTTTTTATTGATACTTTCAAAACCACTTTGCAAAGGTTGAACCATAAAAGGTAAGGAATAAAAACAACTAGCTATTACAACACCTGTAAAAGTGAAAACTAATTTTATTCCAAATACTTCATCAAAGAATGCTCCAATAGGAGAGTTTATAGATAAAGAAAAAAGAATATAAAAACCTATTACAGAAGGTGGCAATACAATTGGTAAAGCAGTTATGGCTTCTATAAAAGGTTTTATTTTAGAGTTTGTTTGAGATAAGTACCAAGCAAGAGGAAGTGCAATAATAAATAAAATCAAAGTTGTTACAAAAGCTAATTTAAAAGATAAAAAAAGCGGTGCAAAATCCAAACTACTAATAGTATCAATCATTACACACATCCAATATAGATAAAGCACTTGATTTAAAAAATAGTGTAACTTTATCATCTTCTTGTAAATTCATTTTTTCTAAAGACTCAGTTGTAACTATTGTTTCTATAAAAGTTTCATCTACGATGCAAATTATATTACTCAATAGTTTTCCTTTTTCTATATTTTTTATATTTCCATGAAGTTTATTTGAAGCACTTATTTGCCCTTGAAAATCTTTTGCGATATTGATATTTGTAGGTTTTACACTCAGTATCACTTTTTTATTTTCTTTTATATCCTCACTTAAATCAAGACTTATCATTGTTAATTCATTTGATTTAAAAGTAAAAGTAACTAGGTTTAAACTGTCACTATTTTTTATTTTGCAAACTGTTGCTTCAAACTTATTCATGGTACTAAATATCCAAATCTTTTAAAAATCTTTTTTGCTTTAGGACTTAAAATAAAATCATAAAAAACTTTTACTTCTTTATTATCTTTTGCATTTTTTAAGATTATTATACCTTGATTAATTGGTGTGTATAGTTTTGGGTCAACATCAATCCAATTAACTCCTTCTTTGTACTTTTTCATTTTATCACTATATAAAGATGACTTTGCGATAAATCCAAGTTGGGCAGCTGTAATTGAGAATGATACTGTTTGAGAAATTGACTCACCATATACAAACTTTTTTTCAATACTATCATACAATTTTGCATTTTTTAAAGCTTCTACAGTAGCCTTTCCATATGGTGCAGTTTTAGGATTGGCAATAGCTATTTTTTCAATATTCTTATCTTTTACTATCTCTATACCTTTTGAAAAATCTTGTTTTTTTGAACTTAGTATTGCAAGACTTCCTTGAGCATAAACTAAAGGTTTTGTTAAACTTAATCCATCACTTTCTAAAGTTTTAGGATACTTCATATTTGCAGACATAAATATTTGATATGGAGCTGCATTTTTAATTTGTGCAGTAAGTTTTCCACTACTTCCTAAAGTAACTAATACTTTAGTATCTGGGTTTTCCTTGTTAAACTCTTTTATTAAATCATTAATTGCATAACTAACATTTGCAGCAACTGCAATATTTATTGTACTTGCAACTAAACTTGATGAAACTAAAAACACTAATACTAATAACTTTTTCATTTTATTTTCCTATCATAATATCATTTGCTTTTATATAAGCATATACTTTTTTGCCCTCTTCTAGGCCTAACTGTTTTACAGCTCCTGTTGTAACAATGGATGAAATACTTTGTTCTTTTCCAATGTTTATATTAACCTCACTATTAGTTTTATCTTTTATAATAGAACTAATTGTTCCTTCAATTTTGTTTCTAGCACTAATTGCTATATCCCCTGAAGTTGATAGTAAAACATTAATAGACTTGAAAATTGCAATTACTTCGCTATTCTTTTTTATCTGTAAACTTTGCATTGCATCATTAGAGATATTTGCAAAAAGTTCATGTCCACTTTTTGGAACAATAACTATATTTGCATTCACATCATTAGATACTATTTTGTCAACTCTGCCTACAATCTGATTTCTGGCACTAATTTGCATGGCTAATCTTCCTATCGTTTTTAATGTTCCTGTATCTATATCTGTTGCTTCTTTTAATCTATTTAAAAAACTTTTTTGTTCTTCTTTTAAGAAAAGATATGTTTTTAATAGGTTTTCTCCATAAGAAGTTAAAGAAGTTCCACCTCCACCTTTTCCACCTTTTTCAGTTATTACAACTGCTTGAGAAGAGAGGTTATTCATGGCATCAACAGCTTCCCATGCTTTTTTATAACTCATTGGTACTTCTTTTGCAGCTTTACTTATTGAACCACATTTTTGGATTGCAAAAAGTAATTCAATTCTTTTTTCTAATAAAAAAGGTTGGTCTAACAATTCTAAAGTTAAGTTTGATGATATTTCCAAGATACTCCTTTTCATTGTATACTTTAGTATACAACGTTTTATAAAAGAATATTAGCGTTGTATACCTTAATACATATTGAAGAAATAAATTTTATTTTTTTTGATTTTGTATAGCCTGAAAAAGGCTATACTTTAGTTAGATAAAGCGTCTTCTACTTTTTGTACTTCAGAAGATGAACCAAAATAAATAGGTGTTTTATCATGTAAGTCAATATTTGTCATATCTAAAATACGACCTTTTGAGTTTATTGCTCTTCCCCCAGCTTGCTCAATAATATATGAGATAGGGAAAGCTTCAAATAGTACTTCTAGTTTTCCATCTGGGAAAGATTTTGTTGCAGGAGAAGAGTATAAGCCTCCTCTTTTAAATAAAATCTGGTGTGTATCTAAAGCTAGAGAATCAGAATATCTTAATCTATAACCTTCATTAAAAAAGCTTTCAATTAACTCTTTATGTTCCTTTGTCCACTCACTAGCAATTCCACCTGTAGAATTGATTTTTCCTTTTTTCTCTAATGTTAAAGGGTCTTGTTCTATAAACTCCCCATCTTCATAGGAGAAATAAATTACACCTTCAGATTTTGAAGCAAATACTAATTGGAATGTTGGTCCATAAGTAATATACATAGCTGCTTTTAAGTGAAATGCATCCATTTGATGTTCATAGATTCCAAAAATAGTTCCTAATGAAAAATCTACATCTAATAAATCTACATTATCAATCGCTACATAAGAGATCTTATATTTTCCATTTTCATTTATTGTTGTGTACTCTTTATTATCTTTTCCAATAAATCCATGAACTGATTTTACTCTTTTGAATTCTCTTTCAATAATCTTAGAACAGTAATCATGAACACTATCATGCACTTGTTGGTCATTTAGTCCGCTTGATAAAAATTTATCACAATCAACAAATACGTTTTTTTCTATATCTTCTGCAATATTTGTAATGGCATTAAAAACTGCAATCATAAAATTTAGCCTCTTTTATTTTTATAAATTAGTATATATAATATCAAGTAATTGGTTAAAGCCCTATAAGTCTAGTTCACTAATCTCTTTGCTAGATTAAGTAGCTCTTCTTTTATTTCGTACTTTGAAGAGTTTACATAATCAATAGATACAAACTCAAACTCACCTTTATTATAAACAATTACACTACTTGTAAAATCTTCTTTAAAAATTTCATCAATTGCAAAACTGACAAATTCTGAGGCCATAAGCCTATCATATACTGTTGGGTTTCCACCCCTTTGAATGTGACCTAAAATAGTTGCTCTTGTTTCAATACCTACATCTTCTTCAAGCCATCTTACAAGCTCATTTGTTGTTGTACATTTGTTTTTAGAGCAACCCTCTGCAACAACACAAACTATATATTTTCTTCCATTTTTAAGCTCTTCTTTTAATCTTTTACCTATTACATCTAAATCATAATCAAGCTCTGGAATCATACAAACCTCAGCTCCACAAGTGATAGCTGAAACAAGAGCTAAATATCCACAATCTCTTCCCATTGTTTCAATTACACAAGCTCTTTTAAATGAAGCAGAAGTATCTCTAATTGCATCAGTTGCTTCTCTTATAATATTTAAAGCAGTATCCACACCTAAGCAATATTCTGTTCCAAAAATATCATTATCAATAGTTGCAGGTATTCCTACAAACTTTATTCCAAAGTCATCATAGAATTGATTTAAGGCTCTAAAAGAGCCATCTCCACCTAAAATAATAAGTTTATCAATTCCATGTTTTTGTAAGTTTTCAAAGGCTTGTTTTCTATACTCGTATTCAAAAAATCTTTTTGATCTTGACGACCTTATTTTTGTTCCACCTTCGTGCATAATTCCTGCAACGTCTTCAAAAGTAGCTTCTTTGATACTTCCATCAATTAAACCTTCTAAACCATCAAAAATCAAAAAAGGTTTTAGCTTTTTGCTAAGACAATAATCTACAAACTGCTTAATAGCAGGGTTCATTCCTGCACAGTCTCCACCTGAAGTTAATATTGCAATTGCCATTTTAAACCTTTCTTTCTCTTTTGTGAGAAATATCAGACATTAAAACTGCTATCCATTGAGTACTTGTATTTGTACTAAATGCTATTTTTAATGTCATTGTAATTGGAACAGCTAAGAACATTCCAACTATTCCTAAAACCCATCCCCAAAGAATAAGAGAGAAGAAGATAACTAAAGGAGATAAGCCTAACTCTTTTCCCATAAGTTTTGGTTCAATAATATTACTAATTGAAATATTGATAACAACATAAAAAACAATTAATGCAATTGTTGTATTTAAATCTAAACTAACAAGGGATAAAAGCACTGCTGGAATTGCTGCTATAATAGAACCAACAACTGGAACAAAATTAAATAACATAGCTATTACACCCCAAAGTACGGGATAATCTACTTGGAAAAATATAAGACAAATAGCAATAATAAAACCTGTTAGAAAACTTGTTGTAGTTTTTACTAAAAAATATTTTTGAATATTATGAGAAAACTCTTTAAAATGTTCTAACTCTTTTCTTTTTTGTTTAAAAATTACTTTTAACTTCTTTTCAAAGGATTTGGACTCTGCAAGAATAAAGGCAATTCCTATCACAATAAGTAAAAATTTAGAAAGGAAAGTTCCTATACTTCCAATAATATTTGTTGTAAAACCAAAAAATGAGCTAAAGTTTAATGCATCTAAAATCATATTTTTATCAACTACTACACCATAACTTTCCCCTAAAGCTATTATTTGAACAACTAAACCTTGTAATTGCTTTTCATATTGAGGAAGATTTAAAATAAAATTCTTTAGTGAAATATTTACTATATATGCTAAAAGCAAAGATAGAAGTACAAATATTGAGATAACTAAAACATATGAGATAGCTCTTGGGATATGTTTTCTTTCTAAATATCTTAAAAGTGTAGAGAAAATCGAAGAAATAAATATTGCTAAAAAGAGTATAACTACGATTTCACTAGCAACTTTTAAACCTGCAATTATTACTACTAATGTAGCTAAATAAAAAAAATAGTGTCTAATATTCACCGAATCCAAACTATAGTTCCTTTTGTTTATTTTCTTCTAAAATTTCAGATAATGATTTAAACTCTTCTATATTTTTAGGTTCAATATTTACTATATCAGCTAAAGACTTAACACCCATTGATAAAAGATATTGTAAATTTGAATCAAAAGTTGCCTCTTCTATTACTTTGATTTTATCTTTATGTACTTCAAACATAAAACCTCCATTTGGAATAGGAGTCATAGATAAAACAACTGTATAATGATCTTTTACTACAGACTCTTTAGTTGAATACATCAATCCAATATTATAATCATCCTTTGAAAATCCAGAGATTAAAACTACTAAAACTTTCTTCTCTCCAGATTTTGAAGTATTGAAAATATTTACTAACTCTTTTATTGTAGAAAAACCTGGTATCTTAGAATATACTCTTTGAATAATATCAACTAATTTTGTTTCTGCAAATACACCCATAATGTATGCAACTAAAACCATGATTACTACACCAAAGATTGTCCATAAAAAAGGGAATTTTTCTGGCTCAAACCCTAATAATTCAAACATACTTCCAGTTAATTCATTTATTTTTTCATAAATCCAAATTAAGATTATTGTAATTGCTGCAATGGGAGCTAACCAAAAAAGTCCCTTTAATATAACTCTAACTATATGGTCTTTTCCATGGGCGAAATATTTCTTTAACATCATTTTCCTTATTCTAATAAAAGCTTATTATAGCCACTTAGAGTACTTTTTTTATTAAAAAATATATACAATTGTAATATTTTTATTAATAATAATGCAATTGAAATATTTAATATACACCTGTTAATTAAAATTATCATCTTTTTAAGATAAAATTCAACCATGGAAAATACACTATTTATTTTATTTGTATCCCTTGCCTTGGCAACGGTTTTAAACTTAGTACTGAAAAAACTATCTGTTTCACACATAATTGGCTATATTTTAACAGGTACAATTGTTGCTACACTATTTAATTTAGATGAAAAAAGCACTTTACATACATTGGAGTTAGTTGCAGAGTTTGGTATTGTCTTTTTAATGTTTACAATTGGTCTTGAGATGCCTTTAGAAAAAATCAAAAGAATGAAAAAACTTCTTTTCGCAAATGGTTTCTTTCAAGTATCAATTAGTGCTCTTATAATATTTGCTATCACTAAATTTGCCTTTGGTCTTGATACTACCTCATCTTTGGTTATTGCCTTAGCTTTTTCTTTATCTTCTACTGCTATTGTCTTAAGTTATTTAAAACAATCAAAAGATATTTATACTCCCTATGGAGAAAAATCAACTGCGATTTTGGTTTTTCAAGATTTAGCTGTTATTCCTATTTTACTTCTAATTACCTTTTTATCAACAAATGGAAGTTCAATTGAAATTATTTTATTAAAAACCTTTATTTCTGCCTTACTAATTATTCTTTTTATGTTTACAATTGGTAAAAAACTTATGGGTTACTTATTGCAACTATCAACAAACACTAAAATTGAAGAACTTTTTTTAGCTTCTGTTTTATCAATAGTTTTAGGAGCTTCATTATTAGCCCATGAATTAGGTTTTACTTACTCATTAGGTGCATTTATTGCGGGGATGATTATTGCTGAAACAAAATATCACATAAAAGTAGAATCAGATATTGCTAGTTATAAAGACTTACTTTTAGGAACTTTTTTCTTCTCAATTGGTACTAAAATTAATATTTCATATTTTATAGAAAACATTCTATACATACTTGCTGTTTTAATTTTAGTAATGGCTATTAAAGGCATAGTTATTTACTACATTATTAAAATGGATTCAAACAAAAGTGATTCAATTAAATCTGGTTTAGCTTTATGTCAAATTGGTGAATTCTCTTTTGCAGTATTTGCCCTTGCAGCATCAAATGGTTTACTAGAAGAAGACTTAAGTAATTTCCTTATTTTAGTTACTGTCTTATCTATGATAATAACTCCATTTATTGTAAATAATATTTATAAGCTCTCTTCTTTTGTAATTACTGAGTTCTATGAATCAGATAAAATTGCACCAATTAATAAAAATAACCATATCGTAATTTGTGGATATGAAACTTTAGGTAGAATCATTGCAAGAGATTTAGAAAAAGAGTACAGAGAGTTTGTAATTATCTCTGATAACTTAAAACATGTATTACTTGCAAGAAAAAAAGGATATATGGCATATTTTGGACACCTTGAAAAAGTTCCTGTAATTGAATCTTTACAAATAGAAAATGCTTCAAGTGTTATAATTACATTATCAAATCTCACTAAAAAAGCCTTAATTTGTGAGGCCCTTTTAAAATATGATGAAGATGTAAATTTAATAGTAAAAATTGATTCAATAAGAGAAAAGAAATATTTAAAAAATCTAAGTATTAGAAACTTTATTCATGCTCAACAAGAAACTGCAAATTTAATTGTCAAAAAAAGTTTGGAAATTACGATTTAATTTTATAGTAAATAAAAAAAGAGTGAGAGACAAATCTCCACTCTTCTTATCTACTATGAAGGACGTTTAATTAGTAGGTGAAGAAATTATAACTACTCACTGTAGCAAAACAATAGCATTATGAAAAAATTTAACAATTTTTAAAAAATTTTTGTATATAATTGTGAAATTATTAGGAGTAATTATTGTACGAAAAAGAGTTGAACTCAATAAAAAAAGCCAATAGATATCGTACTAGAAAGATTTTCAATACAAATCTAATCGATTTAGCTTCAAATGATTACTTAGGTCTTGCCTCACAAAAAGAAATTTTTGAAAATACATACAAAAAACTTCATAAAGAAAAATTCACTTCTCCAAAAGCTTCAATTGTTGTAACTGGATATTCTCAACTTCATAAAGATTTTGAAGACGATTTAAAAAAGTATAATAACTTTGAAGATGCTGTTGTTGTAGGAAGTGGTTTTTTAGCCAATATTTCTATGATTGAAGCACTTGTTAGAAAAGGTGATGTTTTATTTATTGATGAAAACTATCATGCAAGTGGTATGTTAGCAACAAGACTTTTAAATAAAAACCAAGTTATTATTTTCAAACACAATGATTGTCAAGACCTAAAAGAAAAGTTTGAAAATAAAGATGTAAAAGGGCGTAAAATTATTGCTATAGAGGGTGTTTATTCTATGGAAGGTGATTTAGCTCCTAAAGAAATTTTTGATTTTGCAAATGAAAAAAATGCTTTATTAATAGTTGATGAAGCACACTCTTCTGGTGTATTAGGGAATAATCTTTTAGGGATATTCGATTTATATGGTATTTCACCTAGAGAAAATCATATAAAAATGGGTACACTAGGGAAGGCATATGGAAGTTATGGAGCTTATATTTTAGCTTCTAATACAATAATTGATTTTCTTGTTAATAGAGCTAAAGCTATAATTTACACAACTGCTCCATCATTATTTGATATAGTTTCAGGTCATGAATCCTTAAAATACATACAAAAAAACAAGGTTAACATAAAAAAGAAGATTTCTTTAAACCTTAATACTGTAAATAGTATTTTGAATTTAAACTCTCAAAGTTTAATTATTCCAGTGGAAATTGCAGATAACAAAAAAGTTTTAGACCTGCAAAAACAGCTAGAACAAAAAGGTTATCTTGTTGGAGCTATTAGACAGCCAACGGTAAAAAGTGCAATAATCAGACTTATTGCAAAGACTGATATTGAAAAAAACGATTTAGAATATGTTTGTAATTTTTTAAAGGAAGCAAAATGAAAAAACTACTTTTAACTTTTGCATTATGTGTTGTAACTTTTGCAAATGATAATAATTTTGTAAATATGAAAAACTGTGAAAGTATAAAGCTTTCAAAACTAACGTCTATTGTATCTTGTCATCAAGTAGATTATCTTGTTGAATATAGAGTTGTAGATGATGAAGAAAAAGACCCTGTAAAAAGAGTTACTGTTGTAACTAAAGAAAATCAAGTTGTTATTAAAAACTTAGGAAGGTAGAATGATTTTAAACGAATTAATTAAAGGGAATGAAAAGTTCAGAAATTCTCAATATTTGGAGTTAGAGGACGGGATAAAAGATTTAGTCGTAAATGGACAAAAGCCAGAAGTTTTATTTATTGGTTGTTCTGATAGTAGAGTTACTCCGGATTTAATGTTAAATTCAAAACCTGGGGATATGTTTATTTTAAGAAATGTAGGAAACTTTGTACCTCCATATAAACATGACGAAGACTATCACGGAAGTGCTGCTGCTATTGAGTATGCAGTTGCTGTTTTAAAAGTAAAACATATTATAGTGTGCGGACACTCACACTGTGGAGCATGCAAATCTTTATATGAAGATATTCCAATTACTGATTCACTAATTCATGTTAGAACATGGTTAAAACTTGGTTCTAAAGCAAAAGAAAGAACATTAAAAAATAAAAAATTTGATACAGAAGAAGAGATGTATAGAGCAACGGAAAGAAACTCTATTAGATATCAACTAGAAAATCTTTTAACTTATCCAGATGTAAAAAGATTATTAAATGAAGGTGGAATTAAAGTTCATGGATGGTATTATGATATCCAAACTGCAAAAATCGATTACTATGATAGTGAAGATGATGAGTTTAAACCTTTAAGTGAGTTTACATATGAGCCATAATGTAGAAGTTAGAAGACTTCCTAAAAAAACTATTGTTATAATTGCAATCATGTCTATTGTTACTATTATAGGTTTTGCATTTATAACATTTACAAAAAACCTAAAAATGGAAGAAGTATTAAGTACTCTTGGTCACAAAAATATTTCAGATATACAAGTAGTAAACAGAATGAGTGTTGAAGATAAAGAAACTAAAATTAAAAGTACTGTTTACAAAGTTACTTTTTTTGATAAGACTTTAAATAAAGAGTGTATTGGTTTTGTACATAGAAGCAACCATGGAAAATATAGTAAAGATATAGACTGCAAATAAATTAAACTAAGAAGAGATTATGAGTGTTTTAGAGAAGATTAAAAATAAACAAAGACTTGAATATGAAGATGCGATAAAACTATATGATTTAGACCTTTTTGAATTAGCATCAATAGCAAACGATATAAGAAGAGAAAAACATGGAGATAAAACCTACTTTAATATAAATAGGCATATAAATCCAACAAATATTTGTAAAGATGTATGTCAATTCTGTGCATATAGTGCTAGTAGAAAAAATCCTAATCCATACACAATGCAACATGAAGAAATTTTACAGACAGTTAAAAACTCATCTAAAAATGGTATTAAAGAAGTACATATTGTATCTGCACATAACCCTGATACAGGATTAGAGTGGTATTTAGATATCTTTAAAAAGATAAAAAAAGATTTTCCAGATATTCATGTAAAAGCATTAACAGCAGCAGAAATACACTTTCTAGCACAAGAGTATGACTTAAGTTATGAGCAAATTATTGAAAAAATGATTGAAAGTGGTGTTGATTCAATGCCAGGTGGTGGAGCTGAAATCTTTGATGAAAAGGTTAGAAAAAGAATCTGTGGTGGAAAGGTTACTTCACAACAATGGCTTGATATTCACAGACTTTGGCATAAAGCAGGACATGAAAGTAATGCAACAATGTTATTTGGACATGTTGAATCAAGGGAACATAGAATTGATCATATGTTAAGACTTAGAGACTTACAAGATGAAACAAATGGTTTTAATGCTTTTATTCCCCTTGTTTATCAAAAAGAGAATAACTATCTAAAAGTAAAAGAGTTTTTAACAGGTCAAGAGATTTTAAAGACAATGGCTATTGCTAGAATCTTACTTGATAATATTCCTCATATTAAAGCTTATTGGGTAACATCAACTGTAAAACTAGCTCTTTTAGCTCAAGAGTTTGGAGCAAATGATTTAGATGGAACTATTGAAAAAGAATCAATTCAAAGTGCTGCAGGTGCAAAAAGTGCAAATGGTATGCCAATTGAAGAGTTTGTAGATTTAATCAAAAACTCTGGCTTTACACCAGTTGAAAGGGATTCTCTTTATAATGAGATAAAAGTTTGGTAACTTTTATTTCATTAAAATATAGTTTTTTTATGATTAGTTTTTAACGCTTCATTCTCTTCTTGTAAATTTGTTACTAAATCTCTTAAATCATTTATTCTTTTTTTATTATCTAAATCTTTTTTTATGAAATCATCTAACTCATCTTTTTTAGATTGTAACATCTCTTCCATAGCTTTCATAGCTTTTTCTTGTTTTTTGTTTACACTTTTTATAGTATTTAAAGCTTTATACATTTGATCAAACTGTTTACTCTTATCTTGTCTTGTCATAAGATTTACTTTGTCATACTCTAAATTATTTTTTTCATAAGCTTCTAATTGACTTAATAACTGTTTTCTTTTTGCCTCTATTTGCTGTGCTTTTGATTCTAAAGTAGAGTTAGCAGTAGTAAGGTCAATAACTCTTCTTGCAAGCTCTTCTTTTTCTTTATTTAAGCCAGCAATTGCTCTTTTGTATTGAGTTACTTGTTCTAAATATTTTTTAAAACTCTCTCTTTTTTTAAGCTCATCTTCTGTAACTAAAAAACTAACGCCTATATACTCTAAAATCTCCTTACTTGAAGAATCAAAAATAGGAATTATTTTTGTATTTACAAAAAAAGTACTACCATCTTTTGCTTGGTTTTTTAAAGTTCCACTCCAGATTTTACCTGCTTGTATAGTTTCCCATAGATTTGCATAAAACTCTTTTGGAACTTGAGGATGTCTTATTAGTTTATAAGAGTTTTCAAGTAGTTCACTCTCTTCATATCCTGTAACAACACAAAAACCATCATTTACATATTTTATGTTCCCTTCTAAATCTGTTTTAGAAACAATTGCTTCTTGATTTAAAATATCTAAATAAGTTTGTAGCTCTTTCTTTTGATTTTCATAATTCTTTTTATAAAAAACATCACTACATAATCTATTTAGTTTCTCATCAATTACAGTTAAATCTATTGGTTTTAGAATATAACTATCAATATGCAAAGAGATGGCTTTTAATAATTGTTCCGTTTCAGTTCTTGCAGTAATTAGCATTGAAGGAATATTGTTATCTATTTCTTTTATTTTTTCAAACATTTCAAGACCATCCATCTTTGGCATGTTTATATCACTAATCACTAAATCAAACTTTTGTTCATTGTTATATGCACTTTGGAAAGCTAAAAAACCATCTAGTCCATTTGCACATAATTCTACATTATCAAATTTTCTTTGTAAAAATTTTCCTAGCTTTTCCCTTGCTAAATCTTCATCTTCAACATATAGAATTTTTAAACTTCTCATTTCTTCTCTATTTTCAATCATAATAAATCCTTTTTAAAAGATTTTGTTATATCTTTGCAATTAACTCTTCAGTTAATGGCTTCTTAACAAAATCAAATACTTCTGTTTTATACTTTTCTTCTAACTCATTTTCAGAAATAAATATCAATTTACCTTCAAAGTTTGCTACTAAGAACTCAATTTCATCTTTTGGTAAACTATCTATATCAACAATCATTTTCTCTTTTCTTTCTATAAAAGTTTTTAATTCATCAAAAGAGAAAGCCTGTAAAACTTTATAATTTTTATTTAACTCAATTACTAAATTAAAGAAAACTATAGGGTCATTATTTAAGACAATAATATCTTCTTTCGCTTGATTTGCATCATGTGACTTTTCATTATTTGCAGTAATTTCTAAAAGATTCATTCCCTCTAAAAGGTGTTTATTTTTTGGTAATACTAAAGTAAATCTTGAACCTTTATCAACTTCACTTTCAACAAATACATCACCTTCTAATAGTTTACTTAATTCTTTACAAATAGCTAATCCTAATCCAGTACCACCATATTTTCTAGTTGTACTTCCATCTACTTGTTTAAATCTATCAAAAATATGTTCTAATTTATCTTTTGATATTCCTATACCATCATCTTCAATAACAACTTTTATATTTGGGTCTTCATCTAAAACTAAAAATTTCACCTGCCCTTTTTCTGTAAATTTAACGGCATTACTTAGAAGATTTTTTACAATTTGACTGATTCTATCTTTATCACTAAAGATGTAATCTAATGAGTCATCTATATGGTATGTAAATTCAATGTTTCTTTCTTTCACTTGTAGATTAAACATATCATATATGCTATCAGATAATTCTCTTATATCAAGTTTGTCATTATTTAAAATAATTTCACCAGCTTCAAGTTTAGAAAGGTCTAAAACGTCATTTATTAAAAATAGTAAGTCTTTACCACACTTATTTATAATCTCTAAGTTTTTAATATCTTTTTCGTTTAGAACACCTCTTTTATTTTTCATCATTACATTACTAATTACATTAATAGAGTTTAGAGGTGTTTTTAATTCATGACTCATATTTGCCATAAAATCATCTTTTGATTTATTTGCATCTACTAGTTCTTTTTTCTGTTCTTCTAGTTTATTTTTTTGAATCTCTCTAATCATTGTTAGCTGTTGCATATTAATATATGCTTCATTGATTCTTTTTGACATTTTGTTAAATGTTCTAGCTAATGTATGTAACTCATTTTTTTCTGTACTTTCTAGCTTTATTTCAATTACTTCATGCTCAACAACATCAAATTTTTTAGTTGCATCAATAATTTTATTAAGAGGTTTAATTAAATGTTTTGTTGAAAAGATTAAAAATAAAATTCCAAGTACAATCATACTTGCTAAAATATTTAAAAGAATTAAGAATATAGACTCTTCCATATTTTTATAAATCTCATTCTCTTCTATAAATAAAAAGATAAAATATTCTCTATTATTTATATTAAATCCAATACCATGTGTTAATAAATCATCAGAGAAAGTGTATTCTAAATTAGGTATTCTAATTATAGATTTTATATTTTCTATATCAGAAGAAACTATCCCATGAAGATAGATAAATCTTTGTTTGCTTTCGATAATTGAGATACCTGCAACATCTGTTGTTTCTTCTATGGCATTAGAAATATTATTTAATTCTTTAATATTTTTTTCTTTAATATTTTTTATCAAAATACTTTTATATACAGTTTCAATTTTTGTAAATACTTTTTCAATTTTCTTTTTCTCATTTTTATACTCAGTAAAAATTTGAAAAAGTACAAATATAAATACAAAAACAAAGTATGTAAGATATACTCTATTAAATAAATTTGAACCAATACTATTTCTAAATTTGTCAATAATGTTTAGCATCTTCTTAAGAACATAAAGTTCAACTCCTTTGAAATATTAATAAAGTTATTATATATTTAAAAAATACTATTATAGTATCATTTTAGAATATAATTTTAGATAATATGAAAAAAAGGATATATTATGGAAAATAAATTTTCTGTTTTAATTTTAGATGATGTTCAAGATAATATATACTCATTAGAACTATTAATTGAAGATTTAGATATAAATATTCACTCTGCATTAAATGCAAATGCTGCTATTAATATTCTTATGCAAGAGAGTATTGATTTAATACTTTGTGATATTCAAATGCCAGATATTGATGGTTTTCAGTTTGTAGAATATATTAAAAGAATAGATAAATTAAAAGATATCCCAGTTATTTTTATTACAGGTATTTATGATAAAGATTTATATCAAAAGAAAGGTTATGATTTAGGAGCTATTGAATATATCTCAAAACCAATTGATGATGTTCTTTTAACTTCAAAATTAAAATCTTATATTGACCTTTTTAATAAAAATAAACAAATAAGAACATCACTAGAAAAAGCAAATAAACTTGCTGTTCACAATACAAAAATGGCTAGTATTGGAGAAATGATAGGAGTGATTTCACACCAACTAAAACAACCTTTAAATGTCTTATCAATTTATTGTGATGACATAAAGTTTGCTTACCAATACAATGAGTTAAACGATGAAATGGTTGATGAATTTTCTCAAAATACTAAAAAACAAATTCACTACATGAGAGATACAATTGATGGTTTTCTTAGTTTTTTTAATCCAGATAAAAATAAAAATAAATTTGAAATTAAAAAAGTTATTGAAAGTACACAAGAGTTACTTGGTTCTCAAATAAAAAAAGCAAATGTAGCCTTAGAAACTCAAATGCTCTCTAATTACACTTTAAGTGGTATTGATATGGAGTTATCTCAGGTTTTAATTAATCTAATTACAAACTCAATACAAGCCTTTGAAGAAAAGAAAATTGAAAATAGAAAAATTGAAATTATTACTTTTTCAAAAGATGAAAAACATTATCTTATTATAAGTGATAATGCAGGTGGAATAGAAGAAGAAAATCTAGAAAAGATATTTGACCCATACTATACAACAAAAGAAGAAGGTACAGGTGTTGGGTTATATATGGTTAAATTAGTAATTAAAAATAGTTACAATGGTAACCTAAAAATAGAAAACTTTGAAAATGGAGTTAGGTTTATTATTCAGTTTTAATCAACTATTTTGGTTGATTAAACTGTAGTATAAACTCTACTTCAATACCTGCTTCAGTTTTAACAAAATTAACAGGATAATTAATATTTATAGAGTACATTTCATTATTTAGAACTTCTATTATTTTAAAGAATTCTAATGGAGATTGAATTAATATATTTACAAGATAATCAAAGCTTACATTTGTTTCTTTAGAACTAGATTTAAAGTTTACTCTAGCTTCTTTAGGAAATAGCATTTTTATTTGCTCTGTTACTGTTATAATAGACATAAACTCATTCTTTAAGTAAACATCTTTATACTCTTTAGTTCCTATTTGATTTTTATCTTTGAAGCCTTGTACATCAATAGTTGCTTTTAAAACAGGTTTTTTACTCTCTTTAAAAGTTATATTAACTTCTTCATACTCTTTTTGTAATTCTGGTTTAATTACTTTTATGAAGGTATCTTTATTTAACATATTAACATCAAGTAGTAATCTATCATTGTCAACTGTTAATTCAGTTAAAACCATATCATAAGGAATTACTTCTAAAGCTTTTAGTACTTTAAATTCAAGCTTTGAATTTATCTCTATATGATTTGGAAGAATAACCTTTCTTTTAATAGGTTTATTCACTACTTCAACAGGTTTTGATACTGTTTTTGAAACTGTTTTTTTATTTTCAAATCCTAGCCATTTTTTATATGGCAATACAAAAGCACTTGCAGAGAAAACTACAGCAAATATAGCTAAGGCTATAATAAAGTTTCTAAGATTATTTGTAGGTTTAGGTCTTGGTTTTATAAAACTCTTATAGGCATGTTTATCTTTTGATAATTCAAATAACTCTTCATCAACTGAAATAGGATGATAAGTTGTATCAATCATAAACTCATCACTCATTTGTTGTATTTGTTCATTTGTAAGGATTTTAATATTATAAAGTAGAGAAATTCTTTCTATAAATATATTTTTGCTTTTTGAATAAAACTCTTCGATTGTATTTTGAATAGCTTCATTTAATTCTAAAACATACACTTCATCAAAAAGTTTTTGTCCTAATACTTCATTTTCATAAAATTTACTCTTTTTAATATCATCAAAAGCCGTTAAGTTAATCTTTTTATTAAATATAATCTCATTTTTTTCGTTTAAAACTACAAAAAATGCTTGGTCATTAAAAAGCAATGCAACTAAATTATTATTGCAAGGGTTTTGTTCTATATGAAGATTTAAAACATGATAAGCAGAGAAAATATAATCTACTCCACATTTTTCAAAATAGTTTCTAGTTTCAAAAAGATTGTTTTTAGAAACAGCAATATTATAATCATCATTTAATACTGTGATTTCATAGTCCTTAGGTCTTGGACTTTTCTTTTTTAAAAGTATTGTATCATCTGCAATTAACAAACTTGAAATATATGTATTATTTATCTCTGAAGCATGATGATTAAGTTTAGTAGCAATATCTCTTCCTAAGATATCATCTTTTGCAATAAATGTAGAACTATTAGTTTCTACTATATCATTATTATTAAGTTTTTTATAATTGATTTTTAACTGGTTAGTGTATTTTATTGCATTTATATATAATGATTCTTTAGAAAACATTTTGAACTTTTCCTTTAATCCATCGCATTAACTAACATTTTTTCTTTTATAAATGCTTTTGCTTCATCCATTTCCATTTGTGAAATATCAATTGGTTCTTCTATAAAAAACTCTAATCTCCCAAAAGGTTTAGGCACTATAAATTTATCCCAAGAGTTAAACTGCCAATATTTTGTAGCTTTACAATTAAACACTAAGATTTTAGCATTAGTCTTCTTTGAAATAGCTACTATTCCATCTGCAACAGAATGTCTAGGTCCTCTTGGTCCATCTGGTGTAATAGCAATATCATTTTTAGCTTTTATTTCTTTAATAGCAGCAATTAATGCTTTTGCTCCACCTTTACTGCTTGAACCTCTTATAGAATGAATACCTAAATACTCAACTGTTCTTGTAATTGCTTCACCATCTTTGTGTTGGCTTATCATTGCACTTACTTTTCCAGTGGGTTTTAATTTTTTGTAATTATATGGTTGCATTAAAAGTTCACCATGCCAAAAGGCAATGACAAAAGATTCATTTTCATCTATTTGCGGATGGTGAAAAACTTTTTTACTTGTAAGGTAAATAAACCTTACAAATAATTGTAAAATAAAAGGCACTACTCTTGTTATTAAGAATGCTTTCATTAGCTTATAATTTCACCTTTTAGTGCAGTTCTTGTTGCGCCAGTTATTTTTACTTTTACTATTTCACCTAATAGCTCATCACTACCTTTTACAAAAACTTGACAATAGTTATCTGTAAAACCAGCAATCTCACCATTTGGTTTTAAAGACTCAAATAAAACTTCTACAGTTTTTCCAACATTTGAATCCATTAATTCACTTTGATGTAATTTATGAAGTTCAATTACTTCTGTAAGTCTTTCACTTCCAATTTTATCTTCAATCTCTAAGTCTTTAAACTCTAAAGCTTTAGTATTTGGTCTTGGAGAATATTTAAAGTTAAAAATTTGGTCAAATTTAACTTGTTTGATTACATCAATTGTATCTTCAAAATCTTCTTGAGATTCACCAGGGAAAGCTACAATAATATCAGTAGTAATTCTTACATTTGGAACTAAATCTCTAATCTTCTTAGCTCTATTTAAAAACCACTCTTTTGTATATCCTCTTTTCATAGCTTTTAATACTTTTGTAGAACCACTTTGTAAAGGCATATGGATACATTTAGATATTTTTGGATTTTTTGCAAACTCTTCAATAAACTCATCATCCATATGTAATGGATGTGGAGAAGTAAATCTAATTCTTTCTAAACCTTCTACTTTAGATACTTCTTGTAAAAGTTTAGTAAAGTTTGTTTTTTTTCTTCCATCAGAGAATCTTCTTCCATAAGAATTTACATTTTGACCTAGTAAAGTTACTTCTTTAGCACCTTTTGCTACATCTTTTTCAACTTGTTCTACAATCATTTCAGGAGGAATAGATATCTCATCCCCTCTTGTTGCAGGAACAATACAATAAGTACACTCTTTATCACATCCAATAGAAATATTCACAGATGTTTTATATAAGGAATTAGAATTTTGTGCAAATTGGTAAGTTGAGTCATCATAGTCAATATCAATCTCAACAGAACCTTTTTTATCAACTACATCTTTGATTTTTGAAATATTTCTAGCCCCAATTACAAAATCTACATATGGAGCTCTTTTTATAATATCTTGACCTAAGTGTGAAGCCGTGCAACCACACACTCCAATCTTAGCGTCTTTTTTCTTTTTAATATTAAATTGTCCAATCTCTGAAAACAGTTTTTGAACAGGTTTTTCTCTTACTGAACAAGTATTAATAATAATTAAATCAGCATCTTCCATCTGATCTGTTGTTGTATAATTTTTATGTTCTTTTAGTTCAGCAATTATATGTTGGCTATCAGTGTCATTCATTTGACACCCTAGCGTTTGTATAAATAGTTTTTTTTCTTCTTTACTCATTTATTTTCATTCACTTTATTATTATAAAGCATGTACCTCATACATGTACTCTTCATCAGCAAGTCCGTATTTAACTTCTCTGAAATATACGTTATATCCCTCATCTTCTAACGCATCAACTAAAGACATCATATCTTTATGAGAGTTGTCTCTATCAAAATAGAATATTTTTTCACCGCTTTTATTTAACTCTTCTTTAATCTTATCAAGTTGAACTTTTTTTGGTTTTTCAGTAAGTTCATTTCTTGCAAATAATAATTCCATTTAATTACCTTTTTGTTTTTAATTAGCTAAATAGTTTATCTTAAAGTTGCTTTAATTTGTATAAAAGAAGTTTTTGATATAATATTGTTCTATTCCACATTGAAAATCAAAAAACATTACATTTCAATGTTAAAAAAAGAAGGTAATTTAATGGATAAAATTATTGATATACTGGATTCTATTGCCTATGAAAAAGGCCTAAAAGTAGAAGAAGTTGAAACAGCTTTAAAAGAAGCATTAATAAAAACTGCCGAAAAAATGGTAGATGAAACATTAACATTTGATGCAAATATAGATAGAGTAAATAAAAAATTAGAGCTTTCACAAAAAGTAGAAGTTGTGCCAGATGGAGATAGTAGATCTTTAGGGCTTGATAAAGAAGGGAACAATATTAATCCTGAAAACTTTATTGAGTTAAGTGAAGCACAAGAGATTGATCCTGACTTAGAAGTTGGAGATACAGTTGATTATGACCTAGAGTTTGAAAACATGGGAAGAAATGCTGCAACAATCTTACATAGCAACTTTGAATATAGAGTACAAAGATATTTAGAAGAAACTTTAGTTAGTAAATATAAAAATAAAATTGGAAAAACTATTAACGGTACAGTAACTAGAGTTGACAGACAAGAAAACACTTTTGTTGAAATTGGTGAAGTAAAAGGTATGCTTCCAAGAAAATCTAGAATCAAAGGTGAGTTCTTTAAAGTTGGAGATACAGTCAAAGCTGTAGTAAAAGCTGTAAATATTGATAAAGCTAATGGTTTAATTATTGAGTTATCAAGAACTGCACCTAAATTCTTAGAATCTCTTTTAAGAGCAGAAGTTCCTGAATTAAAAGATGAAATCATTTCTATTGAAGCAAGTGCTAGAATCCCAGGAAGTAGAGCTAAGATTGCTTTAACTACAACTGATCCATCTGTTGACCCAATTGGTTCAATCGTAGGTGTAAAAGGTGTTAGAATTTCTGCTGTTTCAGCGCAACTTCATGGAGAAAACATTGATTGTGTTGAGTATTCATCAATTCCTGAAATGTTTATTTCAAGAGCTTTATCTCCTGCTATTATTCAAACAGTTAAAATTGAAAAACCAGCAGAAGGAAATGATAAAGGTAAAGCAGTAGTTACTATTCCAAGTGATCAAAAATCAAAGGCAATTGGTAAAGCTGGATTAAATATCAGACTTGCATCAATGTTAACTAGATATGAAATTGAACTTGTAGAAGTTGGCGGTTCATCTTCTTCAACAGCAGGTTCTGATAACCAAGATGTTGAAAAAACAACAGATACTGCAAGCTTAGAGGCACTATTTAAGTAATGGCACTATTTGTTTATGACTCAGTTAAAAAAGAGAAGATTGAGTTTCAACCAATAAAAAATAATGATGTAAAAGTTTATGTTTGTGGACCTACAGTGTACGATGATTCGCACTTAGGTCACGCAAGATCTGCAATTGCCTTTGATATACTACACAGAACACTTAAAGCAAATAACTACAATGTTACTATGACTAAAAACTTCACAGATATTGATGATAAAATTATCAAAAAAATGAATGATACAAATAAATCATTGGAAGAAGTTACAAACCACTATATTGATGCATATAAAAATGATATGCATATTTTAAATATCTTAGATAATACTTTAGAACCAAAAGCAACACAAAATCTTGATGTGATGATTGAAATGATTGAAGATTTAATCTCAAAAGATATAGCCTATGCCACAAGTGATGGTATATATTTTGATGTTTCTAAAGATGAAAACTATGGAAGTCTTTCAAAAAGAGCAAGTGATGAAAACTCACAAGCAAGAGTTGAAGCAAATACTGAAAAAAGAAATTCAAGTGATTTTGCCCTTTGGAAATTTGAAAAAGAAAATGATGTAAGTTTTGAGTCTTCTTTTGGTAAAGGAAGACCAGGTTGGCACATTGAGTGTTCTGCTATGATTAATAAACATCTTGCATACAAAGATGAGCCTTTCCAAATTGATATTCATGGTGGAGGAGCTGACCTTTTATTTCCTCACCATGAAAATGAAGCTGCACAAACAAGATGTTCTTCAAAAGCTTCTTTAGCTAAATATTGGATGCATAATGGCTTTGTGACAATTGATGGAGAGAAAATGAGTAAATCTTTAGGGAACTCATTTTTCTTAAAAGATATTGTAAAGTCATACTCAGGAGAAGTTATAAGATTTTATCTTTTAACAGCTCAATATAGAACAAATTTCAACTTTAATGAAGAGGATTTAATAGCTTCTAAAAAAAGACTTGATAAGTTCTATAGAGTTAAGAAAAGAGTTTATGGTTTAGGAAAATCAGCTGTAAATAAAGAGCTTAAAGAGAATATTCTAAAAGCTTTAAATGATGATTTAAATACTCCAAAAGCAATCTCTATAATTGATGAATACATAACTAAAGCAAATGAAACTTTAGATAAAGAACCAAAAAATAAAAATATCAAAAAAGAATTAGTTTCAAGTTTTGAATTTATAAATGAGGTACTAGGAATTGGATTTAATGATGCCTTCACATATTTCCAATTTGGTGTGTCACATGAAGATATTGAAAAAATTGAACAACTAATCTTAAAAAGAACAGAAGCTAAAAAAAACAAAGATTTTGAAACTGCTGATAAAATCAGAGAAGAGATTTCTTCATTAGATGTGTCTATCATGGATACTCTTAATGGTACAGTATGGGAAAAGCATTAAGCTTTTTCCATAAACTTAAAATTATACTACTGCTACAAAACTAAACATCTTTATATTGCTATTTTATTGCTATTAATGAATATCATACAAATGTCACAAATTCCATCTAGAATTAACTTTACATTTTAGAAGGAGTTGATATGGGAATTGGATTACAAGCACTTTTTGCTGCTTTACCAATATTCATTGCTGCAATACTTTTAGTTGGTCTTAGAATGCCTGCTAAAAAAGCAATGCCTATTGTTTATCTTGCGACTGCTGCGGTTGCATACACAGTTTGGGAAGTTACATTTAATAGAGTTTTAGCTTCCACTATTCAAGGTTTACTTATTACAGTTGCTGTTTTATGGATTATTTTTGGTGCAATTTTATTACTAAATACACTAAAGCATTCAGGGGCAATTGCAGTAATTAGACAAGGGTTTAATAACATTAGCCCAGATAGAAGAGTTCAAGTAGTTATTATTGCTTGGTTATTTGGTTCATTTATTGAAGGTGCATCAGGATTTGGTACACCAGCAGCAATTGCAGCACCACTTTTAGTTGCAATTGGTTTCCCAGCTATGGCGGCTGTAATGGTTGGGATGATGATTCAAAGTACACCAGTATCATTTGGAGCAGTAGGAACTCCAATTTTAATTGGTGTAAATAAAGGTTTAGATAGTGAATCTATTGGAGCAACTCTTCAAAGCTTAGGTTCAAACTGGGAAGCTTACTTACAAGTAATTACAAGTGAAGTTGCTATCGTTCATGCAATTACGGGAACACTTATTCCACTATTTATGGTAATGATGCTAACAAGATTCTTTGGTAGAAATAAGTCTTGGACTGAAGGTTTAAATATTATTCCATTTGCTATTTTTGGTGGTTTAGCATTTACTATTCCTTATGCATTAACAGGTGTATTCTTAGGAGCTGAATTCCCATCATTAGTTGGTGCTTTAATTGGTTTACCTATTGTTGTAATTGCTGCAAAAAAAGGTTTCCTTTTACCAAAAACAAGTTGGGATTTTGCACCAAAAGAAGAGTGGCCTATTCATTGGGTAAGTAAACTAGAATTAAAACTTGATGCAATGAGTGTAAAAGCAGATATGTCATTAACTAAAGCTTGGATTCCATATGTATTAGTTGCTGTGATTCTTGTAATTACAAGAGTTTCAGATGAAGCTAAAGCCTTTGTAAAAGCGTGGATTATTCCATTCAAAGATATTATGGGTGAAGGTTTAGGATATGCAATTACTCCATTATATTTACCAGGTGGTATCTTAGTATTTGTTGCACTTGTAACTTACTTTTTACATAAAATGGAATTTAAAGAGATGAAAGCTGCAATTGGTGAATCTTCAAAAGTTATGCTTGGAGCTGGATTTGTTCTTATATTTACTATTCCATTAGTTAGAATTTTAATTAACTCAGGAGTTAATGAATCAGGGTTTGATTCTATGCCTGTTGCTATGGCAAATTTTGTTGCTACTTCAGTTGGTGATATTTATCCATTATTTGCTCCTATGGTTGGTGCATTAGGTGCATTTATCGCTGGAAGTAATACAGTTTCAAATATGATGTTATCACAGTTTCAATTTGGTGTTGCCGATGCACTTGGAGTTTCAACTGCATTTATGATTGCACTACAAGCAGTTGGAGCAGCAGCTGGTAATATGATTGCAATTCACAATGTTGTTGCAGCAAGTGCTACTGTTGGGCTACTTGACCAAGAGGGTGAAACATTAAGAAGAACAATTATTCCTACACTTTACTATTGTTTAGTAGCTGGTATCTTAGGTTTAGTTGGAATGTATGTGCTAGGATTAGCAGATCCATTAATGAAGTAACTATAAAGGCTTAACTGCCTTTATAGTTCATTTTAAAATATAAATTTATTTATAGCTTTTTTCTAACTATTTGAATATCTTTTAAATCAATATCTAAATAACACTTCTCTTTGCTATTTAAGCAATCAATACAAAAAGATTTTACCGTTAATTCTAAGTTGTCATAATTTACTAAAGATACTTCAAGCTCATAATAATCACCACAATAAGAAATATCTAAAATAGAAGCTTCAATTTTAGAACTATCTGCCGTTACTTCAATTTTATCTATAGGAATAACAGCTAAGTTCTCAGAAGAGATACTTGAACCTAAATCCTCTATAAGCTTAGTAGGAAGTTTATTAATTCTATTTAAAAAGTTTGCAATGTAGTATGATTTTGGTTTTTCAAAAAGCTCTTTAGCTGTGCCAAATTGCTCTATTTTTTTGTCATTTATTATTGCAATTTTATCAGACATACTTAAAGCTTCTTTTTGGTCGTGTGTAACTAAAATTGCACTAAGACCTAACTCTTTTATCATCTTTTTTAACCAAACTTTTGTTTTATTTCTTAAAATTGTATCAAGGTTTGAAAAAGGCTCATCTAAAAGCAATACTTTAGGCTCATAAGCCAAAACTCTTGCTATTGAAACCCTTTGCTGCTGTCCACCACTTAACTCATGTATTTGCTTATGTCTATGGTCAAATAAATCAAACTGCTTTAATAAAGCATCTACTCTTCTTTGTTTTTCATCTTGTTTTAATTTATAAAGTGCAAACTCAATATTTTCTCTAACATTTAAATGGGGGAATAAAGCATAATCTTGAAAGATATATCCAATGTCTTTATTGCATTGGTTTTTACCATTATTAACTAAACAAGTCTCATTTAAAAATATCTCTCCTTTATAATCATCATGCAAAGAAGCAATACATCTAAGAATTGTACTTTTACCACATCCACTAGGACCTAAAATAGTTACAATTTCACCTGCTTCAACACTAAAAGAGATATCCTCTAAAATCTTTGTTTCGCCAAAAGAAACTGCTAAATCTTTTACACTAATTCCTATCATGAATTATCAATCCTTAATCATATTTTTAAGTAATATTAAAACTGAGATTATTCCTAAAGCTACAATAAACATCGCTGGAACACTTGATTCAACTACTTGAGCTTGCATTACAAGTTCATGGGATAATACTGCTAATGTATCATAGTTAAATGGTCTTAAAATCATTGTAAGAGGTAACTCTTTAATTACCTCAATAAATATAACAATAAAACTTGCCATAGTAGAGTTTTTTAGTAAAGGAAACATTACTTTGTAAAAAGTTTGAAAAGTTCCAGTACCCATTGTTTTACAAGCATCATCATAGCTTTGAGGAATTTTTGCAAAACCTGACTCATAATTATTTATAGAAATTGCAATAAATCTAACGGCATAACCAAAAATTACTGCTATTACTGTACCACTAATTAAAATATCAAGACTTCTATCTATAATTGAAAAGAAACTAAGTATTCCAACTGCAACAACCGCACCTGGAATAGAATATCCTAACTTAGAAATTTGCATTAAACTATCTGTTAATTTACTTTTATGAAGTCTTACATTATAAACTATAACTAGGGCTAAAATAGTAATAAATATTGCAGAGAAAATTCCAAGGGACAATGTTTGATAAAGTATTACTAAAAAATCTTCATCAATTACTTCTTTGTATGATCTATAAAACCATACTGACATTTGTGAAAATGGTAATAAAAAACCAAAGAAAAAAGGAAGAAAACAAGCAATAAATGCAAAAACATTACTAAATCCTGTTAATCTTTGTTTTGCAATTGGTTTAAAATCCTTTCCACTACTTTTATATCTTTTATTTCTTCTTTGAAACTTCTCTAAAAAAATTAAAGTAAAAATAAATAACATTAACATAGAAGCTAGTTTTGAAGCATCTTCAACACTTCCCATACCAAACCAAGTTCTAAAAATACCAGTTACAAAAGTTGCAACTCCATAGTAATCCATAACTCCAAAATCTGCAACTGCTTCCATTACTGCTAAAATTACACCTGCAACTATTGCTGGTCTTGAAATAGGAATTACTACTTTATAAAAAATTTGGAAATTACTTAATCCCATAGTTTTTGAAGCATCTATAATTGATGAAGATTCTGCTCTTAAGTATGTTTTACAGATTAGATAAACATATGGATATAAAACCAAAGACATTACAATAATAGCACCTTCAATAGACATAATATCAAAGAAATAAACTTCAGATAAATCTTTTCCTAGTAAATCTAAAATAAAAGTTGTCACACTCCCTGTAATATCAAACATTCCACCATAAATGTATGCAACTATATATGTAGGAATTGCAAAGGGTAAAATCAATGCATAATGAAAAAATGAAGAACCAGTAAAGGTAAAAAGTGAAGTTAGATATGCTGTTGTAAAGCCTAGAATAGCAGTTAATACTGCTACACCTACCATAATATATAATGAATTAAAAATATATTCAAATAGTACAGTATCCACTAGATGTTTCCAGTTTTCACCGCCTATAAATATATTTGTAAATAAAATAATTGCTGGTATTGAAATAAGTAGTGTTATAAAAACACTACTTATTGTAAGTTTGTTTAAATGTTTCAAATTTGTCTAAAGCCTCTTATCTCCAACCTGCTTGGTCGAAGATTTTAACAGCTTTAGCATTATTTTCACCTAAAGTATTAATAGAGATTTTGTCATCTTCAAATGTTCCCCATGAAGCAACTAGCTTAGATGGTTTAACACTTTTTAATATTGGGTATTCAAAGTTACCTTTAGCAAATAATTCTTGTGCATCTGGGCTTGCTAAGAATTCAATAAATTTAATTGCATTTTCTTTATTTGGAGCATATTTAGCTACACCTGCACCTGAAACATTAATATGAGTTCCACCATTTTCAAACGTAGGGAAGAAAATTTTAACTTTTTTTACAGCTTCTGCTTGTGCAAGTTCTTTGTTATCTACCATTTTACCAATATAATAAGTATTTGCAATTGCTATTTCACCTATTCCATTAGCTATTGCTTTAACTTGATATCTATCATTTCCTTTTGGTTTTCTAGCCATATTTGCAACAATACCTTTTGCCCACTCTAAAGCTTTTGCTTCTCCATGATGAGCAATCATTGCTGCTAATAATGATTGGTTATAAATATTATTTGAAGATCTAACCATGATTTTCCCCTTAAATTTAGGGTCAGCTAAGTCTTCATAAGTTGATAACTCTTTTTCAATTCCAGTTCCAATTCTATATACTGCAACTCTTGATCTTTTTGTAAGAGCAAACCATTTATTATCTTTGTCTCTTAGTTGTGATGGGATATTTTTTGTTAAATAATCTGAATTAATTGATTGTAAAATATCTTTTTGTTTTGCTTGATATAATCTTCCTGCATCTACAGTAATTAAAACATCTGCAGGTGAATTTTCACCTTCACTCTCAATTCTTTTAATTAAAGCACTTGCTTTTGCTTTTACAACATTTACTTTAATTCCAGTTTTTTCTTCAAACATTTTAAATAATTGTTTATCTGTATCATAATGCCTATGAGAGTAAACATTTACTTCATTTGCAGCAAATAGTGAGCTTGCTAATACAAGTGTTCCTAAGGCTAATTTCTTTAACATACCTGTCCTTTTTATTAATGATAATAGTTATTGAAATACTATTGAATTAACTCTTAGTTCTACCTTAATATTAAGAACGATTATCATAATATAATTTAGACATAAAAAAAGGGAAAAAGCACAAAGCTTCTTCCCCTTTTACTCAGATTACTTTTTAATTACTTTGCGTATGCTGCGTCAGTAACATCTTGAGTATTTACAATATAAGGAACTAGTGCCATGTGTCTAGCTCTTTTAATTGCTTTTTCTACCATTTCTTGAGCATTTTTAGAGTTACCAGTAAGTCTTCTTGGCATAATCTTACCTCTCTCACTCATAGATAGTTTTAATAAATCAGTGTTTTTATAATCAATGAAATCAATTTTCATCTCAGTATATTTACAAAATTTTTTTCCGTATTTTCTTCTTTCAGCCATTTTTATTCCTTATTCCTAGAATGGTATTTCATCGTCATCGATATCGATCTCAGGTATGTTTTGCTCAGGTGCTTTTTGCATTGCCTGACTATTCATACCACCATAACTATTTTGCCCAGCATTTTGCTGTGGTTGATTGTATTGATTTTGTTGTGGTTGATTATAACTATTTTGAGGATTGTTATATCCTACTTGGTTATCTTGCCCCATATTTTGTGAATCTGATTTAGTATCTAACATTTTCATAGTATCAACTCTTAGAGCATGTTTACTTCTGTTAGAACCATCTTGTGCAGTCCACTGTTCAAAAACTAATCTACCTTCTAATAAAACTTTAGAACCTTTTCTTAAGTACTGATTAGCAACTTCTGCAGATCTTCCAAAGATATTAAAATCTAAGAAACAAACTTCATCTTTTTGTTCACCAGTTTGAGTTTTATATCTATGACTTGTAGCAATTGCACCTTTTGCTAGTGCTGCTCCATTAGGCATATATCTTAACTCAATATCTCTTGTTAGATTTCCTACCATTACTACTTTATTATACATAAGATTGTCCTATTTTGCTTTGATTAGTTAGCTTTTTTTGCTGCTTCATCGCTCATTTTAGTCCATGCAGCGATTTCTTTTTTGCTTTCGTATTTAATGAAAATAAATCTAATAATATTTTCGTTAATTCTATAGTTTCTTTCGATTTCTTTTAATGAAGCTGGTTCACCTTTGAAATATGCAACAAAGTAGTAACCTCTTTTATGCTTTTCAATTTCATATGCTAATGGTCTTGAACCCATATCATCACAAGCAACGATTTCTCCACCATTTTTAGTGATTAAAGTTTTCACAGCTTCGATTTGTGCCGCAGTCTCTTCTTCAGTAAGAGTTGGCTTAACAATAAACATTGTTTCATAATGTTTTAATTTTGACATCTAATATCTCCTTTTAGTTTGTGCCGGTATCTTTACAAATATCAGCAAGGACTTTTTTTGTAAAGTTGCTGATTTTATCTAATTAAAACTGAAATTTTTCTAAGACAAGCTTGTAAATAAAGATTTGAATCGGAAATTTTTGAAGATTTTAGCTCTAATTCAATATTTAAAAGATATGTAAGTATTTCTAAGAACTTTTCTGGTTTGATATTTATTGCAAGTCTTGTTTTCTTTTCCCAAACATTTTTAGGGGGAACAAAACCTAATATTTCTTTTGCATTTGGTTCACCAAATACTCTTGCATATGAGCTAATCATAAATAATTGTTGCACAAATGAAGTTACTTGTGTTAATAAATAAATTTCATTCATACCCTCTTCTAGTAAGATTGATAACTCTTCACTTATATCAGCAGAAGATAATAAATTATGTAAGAAGTCTTCAAAGTTTACAGCTCCTATACCAAAGCAGTGAGCATTCACTTTGTCTGTTGAAATTTTTTCATTCAAAATTGCAAGTTTTTCTAAATCATTAATGCATAAAGATAGATCTTGTCTATGCATAAAATAAAGATGATTTAATGCAGACATTTCATAATTTAAATTTAGACTTCTAGCATGGTTTTCTATAAGTTTTACAGCTTCATTTGCAAAAGGAGAAAAAAGTCTAACACTTACAGATTTTGTTTTAGCAGTGAAATATCCACCCATAGCTTTAAAATCACTATCACCCATGCAAGCAAAGATAACTTTTGAATCAGGATTTATATTGCAAGCTTCTATTAATTCGCTTACTTCTTTTTTAGGAAGTTTTTTTTCAATTTTAATAATAAGTATATTGTTTGATGCAAATAAAGATGATTGAAGTAATTTATCTTTTGCATATTTAAAATTATAATCATCATAATATAATTTTTCTATTTCATCTTTACTACCTAAACTATTAGACACTAAATTAGTGTAATAATCTATTAAAAAAGATGACTGCCCATAAAACATGTAGGCATTAAAGGTTTCATTTTGTCTTAACTTATTATCAAATTCGTTTCTATACATTTTGAAATAATAGCTAAAACTTGCTTTTTTTGTACTTTTCTTTTTTTATGAAAACAATTTGTTACAATGTCAAAAACGAAAGGTTATATTTATGGATATTGAAATTTCTACCCCAGCATTATTATTTCCAGCTGTATCTTTACTATTACTTGCTTATACAAATAGATTTCTTACAACAGGACAATTAATTAGAGCCTTAAGCTCGCAAGCAAGAAAAGGTGAAATAGGTGAATATAAAGGACAAATTGATAATTTGAAAAAAAGACTTGAATTAACAAAGTGGATGCAATTTTTTGGGGTTTTATCACTTTTGATGTGTACAATCTCTATGTTTTGTCTTTTTTTAGGGTTTTATATCTTTGGTAAACAAATCTTTGGATTAAGTTTGATTTTTATGTGTTTATCCCTTGGTATTTCTATTTGGGAAGTTTATATCTCTTCAAATGCCTTAAATCTTGAATTAAAAGACTTGATGGAAAAATGTAGTTAGTTTAAAGACAAGAGAAAACAAAAATCTCTTGTCTTTTTATTTAGTACTTTAAGGAACCAAAAACTTTTTTAGTAATAATATCACTTGATTTTATCACTACTTTTTGTTTAGAAAATAGTACTTGTCCTTTATAGTTATCTAAATGAATCTTCATCCCTGGAACTAAACCATAAGCCACGCACGTCCCTTTTTCATTATCAGTAATCTTAACTTTTACCTCAGCCCCTAAATTCTTAGCAGCCCATCTTGCATATTTTCTATCTTCAAAGTCCCAAACCATTTGGTCTATCTTTCTTTCTTGAATAGAGATATGTTCACATATTTCATCTATGTTCTTTGGAGTTTTTTTACTTTTTAACATTCTGTGAAGAACTAAATCAGAGTATCTTCTAATTGGACTTGTAAAGTGAGAATAAGAAGAAAAACCTAAACCAAAGTGTCCTAAGTTTTTAGAAGAGTATTTAGCTTGTGTTTGCGCATGAATAATCAGCTCATCAATTTCATCTTTTATTACTGAATGTTTAGCTTTCTTTTGAATATGTGTAATTGTATCATGTACATCATTTTGCAGTTTTGCATTTATTCCTAAGGCATTTACATCATCAACTAATTTTGAAATAGCTTTAAAAGGTGGTTCCTCATGTATTCTAAAAATGCCAACTGTATTTACTTTTTTACTTGCTTCAATATTTGCTAAAAGCATACACTCTTCAACTAACTGGTGAGAGGGTGAAGAAGTTTCAACATCAATACCCTCTAATTCATATTGTCTATTTAATTTTAATCTATACTCTACACTTCTAAAATCGTAACCTTTTTTAAGTCTCTCTTGTCTATAAGACTTTGTAACTTCATATAAAGATACTAAAGTATCAAAAATAGCTTTTTCTTCTTTTGTATGAGTATCAAATTTACCATCAAGTACCCTATCAATTCTTCCATATGAGAATTTTCTTCTTGATTTTATAATTGCTTCAAAAACTTCTGATTTTAAGACTGCTTTGTTTTCAATATCTAAATAGATTTTAAATACATAAGAGTATCTCTCAACTCCTTCTTTTAAAGAACACATATCTTCACTAAGCTCATTTGGAAGCATTGGCAAAACTTTTCCTGGAAGATATGCAGAAGTACTTTTTTTAAAAGCTAGTTTATCAAGTTCACTTCCCTCTTTTACAAAATATGAAACATCAGCAATTGCTACATATAGAACTTTCTCTTCTTCATCATAATAAATTGCATCATCATGGTCTTTTGCACTAGCAGGGTCAATTGTAGTAAAAGCTAAATGAGTTAAATCAACTCTCTCATTTGAATCGTCCATTTTTGCTTCTACACTCAATGGCTTTTGTAATCTAAACTCTTCATTATATAGATAAAGTGATATTTGTTCATCTATTTTTGCATCACTTATATTCCCAAGTTTTTTTATCACTTCAAAATTTTTATCATCAATTAACAAAATATCTTCTTCATTTGCTTCAAGCTCTTTTTTTACTTGAAGTTCAATATTCTCTTTTAAAGTATAAAACTTGTTATCTCTTTTATAAACTAAAACTTCTTTTTTTGTTCCTTGTAAAACCCTTATGATTTTTGCTTTAGTTTTACTTCTAGGATTAAAAACTCTTTTTGCTAGAACTAAATCATTATCATAAGCTCCTTCTAGATTTTCAAAATCAATTCTAATATCTTTGTATTCATTTGATAAATCTTTTAAGGTTGCAGTATTTTTATTAATCTTTACAATGGCTACTTTGTATTTTGAGTTTATTTCAAAGGTATTATTCTCTTTTGTTATAATCACTTCTTCATCTATAAAAGGCTTTAGTACTTCTAATTCATTATTTGAAAAATCGTTTATTCCTTTTTCAATTTTTGTAAAAATCTTCTTTAACAAGATTTATCCTTTAATTAATATTTTGTTATATATTTGATATAATTTTATTTTTAAGTTTATTCAAAGGGCTTTGAATGTTTTATAAAATAATTATTTCTCTTATTCTATTATTAAATTCTTCTTCTTTAGCAAATAGTATCAAACCTACACTTATATTCTATTGTGGAATTACAATGGTTAAACCTATTAAAGAGATGGCAAAATTTATTGAAGATAAATATAACTGTACTATCAAGATTTCTCAAGGTGCTTCAAAAGACTTATATGACTCTTTAAAGTACTCAAAAGTAGGTGATTTATTTCTTCCAGGAAGTAACTCATATAGAACAAATAATTTAAAAGATGGATATCTACTTGAAGCAGTTAAAGTTGGATATAACCAAGCTGCTATATTTGTAAGAAAAGATAAAAATAAACAAAAAATTGATTTAGAAGATTTTGTAAAAACATCTTTATCTTCAATTTTGTGTAATCCTAAATCAGGAAGCATTGGAAGAGAAACAAAGGTAATATTTGAGAAGTACAAAGGCAAAGAGTTTTTTTATGAGGCTTATGATAATTCTGTTGAAATAGGAACAGATTCAAGAAACTTAAATAAAGCACTTATTGAGAATAGAGCTGACATAACTATAAATTGGCGTTCTACAGCTTTTTGGCAAGAAAATAATGAATATATAGATATAATAGAAATAGATGAAAAGTTCGCTAAAAAAGAGGAACTTAAAATATCATTACTAAAATTTTCACAAAACAAAGATATTGCAAGAACTTTTATGGAGTTTGCAATTTCTAAAGAAGGACAAGCAATTATGAAAAAATATGGTTTTTTGTAGGGTGATTTTTGTTTAAAAACTTCTCTTACACTCTAAAAAATCTAATCTTACTACTACTAGTTTTTGTCTTTGGTCTCTCATTTTTAATTCTTTTACATCTATTTTTTCTTAATCTTATTGAAAATCTAGATAAAAAGACTGAAAACCTAAAAGCAAAAATGGAAATTGGGGAATTAATTGTAAATGACCTACATAAAATACGTTCTGATTTTTATGAATTAGCAACCTCTACTACAAATGTAAAAGGTATGAAACTTATAAATCAAAGAATTGAAAATAAAGTAGAAGAGATAGAAGATAGTTTAAATATTCTAGAAAATGGTGGAACACTGCAAAGAACTATTAGACTAAATATTGTAGGACACAACGATACTAAAAAAGTAATCATTTATAAAAAAGAAAGCAATAATATCTCCCTAGAAGTTATTGACTTAAGTCCCAAAATTATCCAATTTGAAGAGATGCTTCAAACTTTAAATGAACTTTTAGAAAAACAATTTACACTAAGAAGAGAAAATGATTTCCAAGGTTTTTTAGAACAAAATAAAACCATAAAAAGATTTTATAAAAGTACTCCTGCTTTTTTTGTAAGAGTTACAGAAAATGCAAATAGGCTTCTGTATGAAGGAGCTATTGAATTAACAAAACTACAAGCTGAAATAAAAAAACAAAAAAAACAATATATTCAATTAGAACTTCTTTTAATTTTAATGATTATCTTAACAGTATTAATATTAGGTTTACTAATTGCCATTCAGATAAATAAAAATAGTAAAAAACTTCAGATACAAGAGCGTTCAACAAGAGGTATTTTGGATGCACAAAAAAACATTGTAGTTGTTAGCAATGGTGATTATATGATTGATGCAAACCAAGCACTAATTGACTTTTTTGATGATTATGACAGCTTTGATGACTTCAAAAAAGAGCATATTTGTATTTGTGATTTTTTTATTGATATAGAAGATGATGATTATGTTATTGATAAAGATTATGAGGGAAGGATGTGGTTCGAATATATCTTAGACAATCCAAATAAACTTCACAAAGTAGCAATGTATAAAGAAAAAGAATTAAACTATTTTACTATCACTGCTACAAAGAAAATATTAGATTCAAAAGAGTTTATTGTTATTGTTGCACTTAATAATATTACCAAAGAAATTGAGACACAAAAGGAACTAAAAGCTCTAAATGATAATCTTGAAAATATGGTAAATGACAAAACAAAAGAGTTAAAAGATTTAAATGAAAATCTAGAGTTAAAAATCAAAGAAGAAGTTGAAAAAAATAGAGAAAAAGATAAAACTTTAATCCAACAAGGAAGATTTGCTGCTTTAGGAGAGATGATAGGAAACATTGCTCACCAATGGAGGCAACCTTTATCTGCAATCTCATCTACAGCTTCAGCTGTACAAGTTCAAAGGGAACTTGGAATTGCAACGGATAAAGATATAGATGAATCCTATGTTTCTATTATGAAATATGTTCAATTTTTAAACCAAACAATTGAAGACTTTAGAAGCTTCTTTAGAAAAGACAAAGAACAAATCAAATTTAATATAATAGAGGTTTTAAATAACTCTATAACAATTACAAGTGCTGTTTTCAAAGACTATGAAATAGTTTTAACCCTTGATATAAAAGAAGAACAACTAATTTCAAAAGGCTTTCCAAATGAGCTTTCACAAGTATTTTTAAATATACTAAATAATGCAAAAGATGTTTTAAAAGATAAAAAGTTTGAAAAAAGGCATGTTTATATAAAAGCTTATAGTACAAACCAAAACAATGTTATTGATATCTTCGATAGCGCAGGAGGAATCCCAGCACATATAAAAGACAAAGTATTTGACCCTTATTTTACTACAAAACATAAATCCCAAGGTACAGGTATCGGACTTTATATGAGTAAAGATATTATTGAAAAACATATGAATGGCTCTTTAACAGCCATGAATTCAGACTTTTTTATTGAACAATATCATTATTTTGGTGCTTGCTTTAAAATAGAATTACCCAAACTTTAGTTTTCTTTAGGTATAATCCCTCAAAATTTTGAGAAGAGGTACACAGTAATGGCATTAAACGTTTACTACGATAAAGATTGTAATATTGAATTAATTAAATCTAAAAAAGTTGCAATGATTGGTTTTGGTTCACAAGGTCACGCACACGCAGAAAACTTAAGAGATTCTGGTGTTGAAGTTATTGTTGGTTTAAGAAAAGATGGTTCATCATGGGCTAAAGCAGAAGCTAAAGGTTTCGAAGTTAAAACTGTAGCAGACGCAACTGCAGCGGCTGACGTTGTTGTAATTTTATTACCAGATGAAAATCAATCTGATATCTGGGAAAATGAAATCAAAGATAACCTAAAAGAAGGTGCTTATGTATCATTCGGACACGGTTTCAACATCCACTATGGAAGAATTGCTCCAGCAGCTAACATCAATGTAATGATGGTTGCACCTAAAGCTCCAGGTCACACTGTAAGATCTGAGTTTGTTAAAGGTGGGGGAATTCCTGACTTAATCGCTATTCACCAAGATGCTTCTGGTGACACTAAAGATGTAGCTTTAGCATATGCTTCAGCAATCGGTGGTGGTAGAACTGGAATTATTGAAACTACTTTCAAAGATGAAACAGAAACTGATTTATTTGGAGAGCAAGCTGTATTATGTGGTGGAGCTACTGCATTAGTTCAAGCTGGTTTCGAAACATTAACAGAAGCTGGATATGATCCAATGATGGCATACTTTGAGTGTTTACACGAATTAAAATTAATCGTTGACTTAATGTATGAAGGTGGTATTGCAGATATGAGATATTCTATTTCAAATACTGCTGAATATGGTGATTATATTGCAGGTAAAAGAGTTATCAATGATGAGTCTAAGCTAGCTATGAAAGAATTATTAAAAGAGATTCAAGACGGAAGATTCGCTAAAGACTTTATCTTAGAAGGTCAAGCTGGATACCCAAGAATGAATGCTGAAAGAAAGAACTCTAGAGCTTCTTTACTTGAGCAAACTGGTTCTCAGTTAAGATCAATGATGCCTTGGATTGCATCTAACAAAATCGTAGATCAAGACAAAAACTAATTATTTAAGTAAGAGAGTTTAACTCTCTTGCTTCTTTTTTTACATGGCAAAAAGAAAAACTAGACGAAAATCTACTAAAACAAAACATACTAAATCACAAAATATTAATTTCAAACTGATTAATATACTACTATTAATAATTCTTGCCCTAATTATTGCAATTGCAGTTTTAATATATTTAATCGACAATAATAAAATTGAAGAATCTAAAAAAGAGATTTCAAATATTGAAAAGAAAATCAAAAAAGATATAACTAAGATACAAGAAACAAGCGAAGATAAATTAAATAAATATGTAAAAAATATTGAAGTAAAAAAAGACAAATTTGAGGAATATACTGAAGATTTATATAAAGAGTATATTCATGAAAAAACAAAAGATACAACTAAAAAAACAGAAGACAAAAAACTTAATAAAGAAACTAAAAAAGAAGATGATATACAAACAGAAGAAATTCCAGTATTTCATAAAACACTTCCTTTTAAAACTAATAAACCTAAATTAGCAATTGTTATTGATGATGTTACAACACAATATCAAATAAATAGGATTAATAGTATTGGTTATAAAGCTACTATGTCAATACTTCCTCCTACTTCAAGAAATGGAAGTACAATTGAAATGGTAAATAGCTTACCTTTTTATATGATACATTTTCCAATGGAAGCAAAATTCTTCAAAGGTGAAGAACAAGGAACACTTCATATAAAAGACTCTTATGAAAAGATTGAAAAAAGAGTTGCACAAATTAGAAATTGGTATCCAACTGCAAAATTTACAAATAATCATACGGGAAGTAAATTCACTCAAGACACACAAGCCATGGATAAACTATTTAAAGCTTTAACAAAATATAACTTCACTTTTGTAGATAGTAGAACTACTAGTAAAAGTAAGGGTAAAATTATGGCAAAAAAGTATAAGATGCCATACATTGCAAGAAATATATTCTTAGACAATGAACAAAAGTTCGGCTACATACAAAATCAACTAAAAAAAGCAATAAGAATTGCCAAAAAAAGAGGTTATGCCATTGCTATTGGTCATCCACATGATATCACCTTAAAAGTATTAAAAGAGTCAAAACCTTTACTAAAAGACTTAGAACTTATCTATATAAATCAACTACCTATTTTATAATTTTATTTATTATTTTTAAAGTTTAATTCTTATATCATTTTTAAAATCAAAGGTTTTTAAAATGATAGATAAAATTGATTTTCATATAAAAGAATTAGACTCAATGAAGAAATATCCTAAAGAACTTTTTTATATAGGTAATAAAAATATTTTACAAAAAAGAAAAGTTTCAATTGTTGGTTCTAGAAAACCTAATTTATATTCACAAAAAATGACCCACTTACTTTCACAAGGTTTAGCACAAAGAGATATAGTAGTTGTAAGTGGTGCAGCTATTGGCGTTGACAGTATAGCTCACAAAGCAGCAAAAGCACAAAATACAATTGCAGTAGTTGCAAATGGTTTAGATATAAAATATCCAGCTATTAATAAAAGACTAATTGAAGAGATTGAAACTAAAGGCTTAATGCTTAGTTCATATAAAGAAGGTGAAAAAGCTAGAAACTATAGCTTTGTACAATTCTAAGTAATATTGAATAGTTGAATATAAATATCAAATCAGTAATATTATATAGCTTTTATTATAACTCCTAACTAATAATGTTTCTACTAAGTAGTATTGAATATTAGAAATATGTAAATTTATACTATAAAAACCATTACTGGCTACAATTATTTTTTCTATTAAAGGAAAGATTTAATCATTAAAGATATCTTAAAATACTAATCTTATATGAGCTTTCTAATTTCAGGCTCTTATAATTGTAGTTAAAGTTAAACTATTTTCTCTTTTTTAAATATATCTTACTCAATAATTGATTTTAAAAATTCTGAATTTGACAGTTTAAACATTTTTTGACATTCTTGTATATTTTTCCTGTAATTATAGAAAGTATAATCCTTTTTTGGTTCTATACCATTTTTAAAAACGATAAAAGAATATAACTCGTCACAAACTTCATTACTATGAAGCATATTGTTCACTTCAATATAATTTGTTAACTTTTCAAAAGACGTTATATATATTAAAGTACTTAAAATAATAGTAATAAAAAGATTCAAATATGCAATTCTTTTTTTTGTAAATATTTCAATTAAAAACTTTCTCGATTTAAAAAGTAAAATTACATAAAGTATTAACAATAATAAAAAAATGAATGACATAGATATTATTAGAATTAAGCCAAAATATTCTTTTTTATTAACACTTATATAATAAAGGCTTAAGTCTACAGAAAGTATTAAACATAAAAAAATTAACGGCATAAAAATATTAAAGAGTTTTATATTTAAAATTATAATTGATTTAAAATACTCAAAATTAATACCTTTTTTTAAAAGAAAAAAGAAACATATTACTATTGAATAAATTAATAATATAGAAAAATTTTTCAAATAAAAAGGTATAAAATAAAATTCATTTATCATACGATTAAAATCATAATGTAAAACCTCGAACTCCACACCTAAATAAACATAAAAGTTAATAGTTAATATCCCTACTAAAGTATATGCAAACTGTAACCATATATCAGATAAGGTGCATCTTGTACTTAGTGAATGTTTTATAATCTCTTTAATTGTTTTACCACAATATACAATATATATGAAAGGTAAAAACCATATTTGTTTTATATACTGTTCTACACTATTATCACTATAAATATTACTCTTATGCACTAATTTCTCCTATTAATTTGCAAAATATTTTATAATCAAATACAGGATTACTTTTTATAATTCTATTATAAAGAGTTTGTCTTGTTTGTATTTTTCTCCAATCAATATAATATTCAATAACACGCACATCCTTCATAAAATATGTTGCATCATACATCTGTAAAAAACTACCAATAATTGTTCTATGATGCCCTTCCAATATAGCAGCAAATTTTCTATTATAAATATCATTAAATACATAATATGTTGGCTTATCAGTTCTATTTTCGTTAAAACCATTAAAAAAATACTCAGGATCTTTTTTAATAGAAGTATCTATGATTTTTTTTATATTACTTTTTTCTTTTAATATAATATCAAAAGAATTTATAGCACTACAATAATATGGTTCATGCACAGTTGCAATAACATTTAATGGCTTTAAATTGTAATTCTCGTGAGTGATTTTTTTAACTTCATATTTCTCTATTAATTCATTAATTGTCAAGTCTCCAAATTTACTACAATGAAAATCTAATAATGTTTTATTATAATTAATATGAGTTTTACAAGAATCAATTAAGTGATTTATTAAACTTTGAGCATTAGAACTTCTAATAAACAATTCATTTACATTTATTATACCTATCCTTTGACTTTACATTTTTTTATTAATTCTTTTAATCCATTATTTAATGCTTCAATTTGTGTATTTGACAGAATATATTTTGGGATATACTCTAATTCCTGTGGTATGTGATCTCTTTTAGCTATAAATGCACCTTTATTTTTTCCAAAACTTGATGAAAAATATTTATTTAAAATATGAGATTCATCTTGTTCTCCTGCTGTTCTAAAAATTGAGATATCTGCAACAATACCGTTAATTTCAATCCAACAATGACCATCCCATATATCTTTAATATATGTATCTGAATTTATATCAGTAGGTAAATTACTATTGCAGCTAAATATAGTATTGCCAAAAAGTTTTAAGTCACCTGCTACAACAATGGCAGGAATTGAATAATTTTCATTCAATATATATGCCCACCTTGCACTCATCAATGCACATAATGCAGGAAGTATTGGAACTTCTGTTAATAGATCTATTCCTGTTTGTTTTAATATCTCAATATCATCATAAATATATTCCATATATTCTTTTTTTTCTTCAATACTTTTATATTTTTCAATTAATTTATATATCATCTCATCCATTTTTATCTTCTCAATACTTTACAATCAATTTCATGATCTCTTAATTTATCACTTTTATAATCAATATCTAAAATATTTTCATATTTAAAACATCTCTCAAATTTTGCATCATTGTTATAATATATTCTATACAAAGTTGTTGGTATTACTATATCATTTCCTATTTTGTTATTAAGGTTATCATACTTAGCTATTGATATAGAATTTATATAGCCTAACTTTTGAGCTAGTGTTCTTCCATATCTTTCTACTTTAGTCCAAGTTCTTTGATTAACCTTTGCACTTTGAGGTATTATATTTGCCATTGTATAGGCTTTATTTAATGCTTTTTTATTATAATCAAAATCTGCATCTGCAACTATAAAATGACCTCTGTTCCAATCTTTGCCATATCCTGTATAATCTTTATATTTAGTCCTATATTTCATAGGGATAGTTTTTTCATTGTAAAATCTAGGTCTTTTTTTAATATCATCTTTAGTATTAACTCTATCTCCATAAAGAGTTACCCAGCCAGATAGAGCACCTTTATATTTATAGCTATAACAGATTTTATATAGTTGTTTATCAACTATTTGGTCACATTGTTTTGCATCAACATAATCTTCTAAAGATGCTGCATAAGAAATACTTGTTAAAAGCAGTAAGATGAATAATAATTGTTTTTTCATAATTAAGCCTTTCATTATTCAATTATAACTCTTGATCTATTGGAAAACCAATTGAAGAAGAATATGCATTTAAATCAATAGCAGAAACTGTTCCTATTGCTTGTTGAAGGTATCTTGTTAATTGAAGAAAAAAAGTAACTAAAGAATTTTCAGTAGAACTAAAAATTATCTTGTTTGCAGTTCTTGTATTATAGTAATTGAGGTATCTTTCTTCAAACTGTTTTTTATCTTTTAAATCAGTATTTTCTTCTCCATTATAATCAATATAAAAACTTCCATAATCTGCTATACAACCAATATCTAAAGCACCTAAACCAGATTGAGCTTTTAAATGTTTTTCCAATGTAGTATTATTCTCATGAGTAAAACTATTTGATGTAGCTAAAATACCTCCTAGTATTTTTGTAAAAGGTCTTGGAGGCATTTTTACACCAGAATTAATCATATTAGTTGATGTTCTTTTTAGTTGCCTAACACTTTTGATTTTATCTGCTGCATATTTAATATAGTCTTTATTTATCTCTGGTTTAACTTCAAAAATAGCAAATACTCCCTCTGCAGGAATATAATGAAACCCATTTTGAGAAAAAATAAATGGCGTATACCAATTATCATAAATTACTATATCTATTTGATCACTTGTATTTCCCTCATGATCAATAACTATCGCTTTGTCTACACTATACCTATTTGGAAGATATTTTTGTAGCCATTCAATCCATGCATTTTCAAGAGCATCACCTTTTGAGCCTGGGTGCTCTATAAATTCTCTATTCGTATTTAACTGTGCAGTCATTTGTTTCTGCAAACCTTCAAATAATGATTCTAAACTAACTTTATTCATATCTATGTAATCCTTTATTGTTATAAAAATAAATTGAAAACTCTTCCACCTTATTTTTCTTTATTCCTAAAATTAAAAGTATTGGATTTTTTATATTAACAGTGTCACTTTCTGCTATTGAAATCATAGCATTTAAGTCTGTACTACTATACATTGAATTTCCATTTGGATGAGAATGCCATTCTCCAATATAATATTGTTCTTTTTCTTCATATAGTTTTTTTAATGTTTCTGATAGATTACTTACACTTCTTTTATAAAAGAAAAGCGATTTTTTTTGTATTTTGGGAGTTATAAAATCTCTTATATAGAGTGTTCTAAAATCTGATGAATAGTTACCTATTAATATACCTCCTGATTCATTAGGAAAGTTCTTAATTGCTATATTAGTAAGTTTATTTAATAATTCATCTTCTATAGATAAAAAAAGCTTATTATTTTTATTTATAAAATCCATTAATACTCTTTTATTTTTAGATTTGCTGAAGTTGAATCTGATTTAATTACAAAATTTCTTTTTTCTATTTGCTCATTAAAAATTAAGTTTATTTGTTTTAATGCTATTTGAATTAAGGCATTAATATCATTATATGAAGCTTTAAATGTTGGACTCCAACAGCCAGTTGGCTCATATAAATTTTTTGTATCATTATTTAATATATTAGAGAATTGTTTGATTACAAAGTCATAGATATTAGGATAAAAAGCACAAACTAACTCTTTAGCATGGTTTGTAATGGATAAGTTTATAATTTCACAGTCTAGTTTTAACGAGTTAAATATATACATTAAATCATTATCAGTACTACAATCAAATACAATATCATAATCATTTATATTTTGAATCAAACTTTCTTTTGCATCATTATCATTATAAAAAGATTTCATTACCCATTCAAAATATTCATCTTTTATAACGTTTACATTAACAAAAGGTGAAATTGCATTTAAAATACTCTCTAATTCTAATGTTTTATCAGTAAGACCATGTTGAAAAAAGTATTCTGATCTACATACATTTTCAATTTCTTTAACATCAAAATCAGCAATATCAATATTTTTACAACCTCCCCTTGTTAATGTTTTTGCAACATTACTACCTATTGCCCCTATACCTATTATTAATATTTTACTATTTGTAATTTTATTAGAAAATGCTCCTCTTCCAAAAAAATAGTTATATGAGATATCTCTAGTTATGGCCCAAGTTATTTCTTCATTTTTCAATTCATAATTCAATTTTTTTGATACTGTAATAGTTAAACTCGTTCTCTTTACAGGTATTTTAATAAGATTTATAATAGCAACTTGCCAATGAATCTGATTTTCAACTGTTTTATAACCAATAAATAAAGGAATATTTAAATTCTTTTTTTTTAAATCATATAGAAATCTTAAAAATTCTTGTGAAAATAAACCTTGAAAATCCTTCCAATTCTTTAGAATAAATCTGTCATATTTTACAGGTTGTTCTTTTATAAAGTAGAATAAACCCTTTGCAGTATCTTCAGAATCTATATAATGTTTGTTAAATTGACAAAAAGGTTCTATATTATTTATTTTAAAACTTTTAACTAAAAAATTTTCATTAACTTCTTTTTTATAAATTGCTTCATTAATTTTAATTAAAGAGACATCACCAAAGTCACCTTTTTGGAAAGAGTACTCTACCTTTGTAAATAGAAAAGTGATATACCTTCTATCCAACAAGTATTCAGGGACAATAATATGTTCATAATTGAAATCATGATCTTTATTTATATAATATTTTAGAATCCAAGCCTTTAAAGAATTAAAGTCAATAATTAACTTTTTTTCTATATTTGTATTATGAGATGTATGAATACATATATTTCCACCTTCCATTACATGATTACAATTTAATAAATCTTCATTAATAAACTTAATTGATTCATTATCTCTATCTTTAAATGGGTACTGTGCAGTTATTATAAATTCAAAATCTAACCCTTTGGGTAATTCATCAAATTTAATTTGGACTTTTCCTTTTAAAAATAGTTCATACTCTTCTAAATAATAAAGTTCAGATACAAAATCTATTGAAGATATTGTTTTTCCAATTAATTCTTTATTGATCATAAACTATTTTCAACCAAACCTAGTATCTGGTGGAACTGAAGCTAATGAAGCACTTCCTTCTTTTACTCCATATCTATTTTCTGAATTATCTTCTTCAAATTCTTCATTCATCGGAAAATATATTTTTATATCATTTTCATCATCTTCAATATTTTTAATAATTCTTCTCATATCATTTGAGAATTCTTCTCTTTCATATTCAGTAAGTGTTTCAATAACATTATTATTTGAATTACCAGGATCTTTTAATGTGAAGTTTTCTTGATTTACATTATTTTCTATATACTCCATTACACTTTTTAATTGTTCCCATAAATTGCCATTAATATATGATTTATCAAAAGCTTTTATAGTTATTAATTCAATTAAAAAAGACTTATACTTTTCTGAATTTCTATATTTCCATATTTTTAATAATCTAATAATCTTTCTTTCATTCTGTTTAGCTTTAATATGTTGAATTTGAGCATCAATATTTGTTTGAATATAAGTGTTTTTAGCAAGTAGACCAAATTGTGAGTTAACATATAAATTTAACTTTTTGTCTTCTATATATTTATCTTCATTTAGTTCTCTTCCTGGAACTATATCCAAATTAATAACATCTCCATCTTCATCTGAATAAAATTCAATACCTATTGAAACTTTTTGTTTTCTAACTGTTGCAACATCATAATACTTTTCATAAAGAAGTTCATATACATCATCAAATAGTTCTTCAAGTGTATTAAAAGAGCTTCTTTTGAATGGCACTACAACATCTAAATCAAACTTACAATTAATTGCAGTAGATTTTGCATAAGAACCTGAATTTAGAGGATTATATATTTTCCCTTTATAGTTACTTTCAATTAACTCTTTTACTTCTTTTCTTTTATCTTGATATTTAGATAACAACTCATCAATATGTGCCATTCTATGTGAGTCTAACACCCTTTGTAAATAGTCTTCTTTCGATTCTAACAATTCATCTCCTTTATTCCATATCTTATCTATTACATACAAACCAATTAGAACATATCCAAAAAGTCTCAAGCTTTTATACTTGTCATTTTGAAAAAAATCTTCTATTTTTTCTTTTATTGATTCTATTTCTTTTAACTTCATTCATCCACTTACTAATAATTTATAATATTAATTAATATTATTATACTATCATATTCATACATTGTTTTTAATAAGTCTCTTTCTAGATAAATCTCGAAAAGTTTGATTAAATTTTATATCCATCTTTTTATTTTTTTTGTTTAAAAAATTTAAAAAACCTTTGTTTTGTATTTCTACTTGATCTGAAATATGTTTAAAATCATTTGGAATTTCTTTAATATATGGATTAACAATGATTATCTTTCTCTCAGTAGAAAATGCTAGCCAATCATAAACTACACTGTTTATGTGTTTATCTTGAAAGCTGTACCCAATACAATACAACTCATTAACATAATTTATATGTCCTTTAAAAATTTTAAAAAACCAATCATCCATATTATGAGATACTTTTGATGAGTATTTATGTTTTCCCGACATAATTGTCATTCTTAAAAACTGTAAAACATTATTTTCATCATAATATGTAATTTCATTTGTACATTTAACACCTTGTTTTATAGTAGGATCATTAGAAATAAGTTGATTTATACCTTTTATTAGGGTACTATCATTCCCAATATTGTGTGCTAATTTTAAATAACTTTTTCCATCTAAGTAAGTAAATATATCTAAAGAACCATGTAGTTTAACAAGATTAATTCCTGCTTCATTATAAATAAATTTAAATCTATTCTTTTCCATATCCTCTCTAGATAACTCTTCAAACTTAATTCCAGAAATTTCTTTATATGTATTAAAACCACACTTTAGTGGTATTTGATAATGTTTTGCAATCATTTCAATTATTAGATCATGGTTTAAACTAAAAATCCAAAGTGGTTTTTCTGAGCAAAAGTTTTTAATTTCTTCTAGCAGATATAATCTTTCATTGATAAATTGTTCATTATTAGTGTGTCTTTCTAATAGAAGGATAAAAACTGCTTCTAAATACTTTCCCAATACTGCATACCATTCTTGATAAAGTTGATTATTTCCTCTAGTACGATTTATCTCCACTTCTATTCTTCCAATAATATCTTCATAGTTCATAGAATTATCATTTAACAAGGGATATAAAACTTCTTCAATCTTTCTAGAGACTTTATAATAAGGTGCATTCCAGTTTCTTAAAATTGACCTTTTAAATTCAATAGTTAATTCATCAACTAGAGGTAATCCTAATTCATAAGAAGCTCCTGCTCCAAGTAAAAATCCAGTAGTTCTAGTCATGGTATTCCTCTATAATTAATTAATATAATAATTATACATACTTCTTAATAGTATCATGATAAGTATTTTATTTTGTAATCTAGTTAATGTATTTATTTTTTTGAGCATTATATTTAAATGTGTTATGATATAAAAAATCATAAGAGTACTGTAATGAGTAAAAGTAAAATAAGAATAAATCCATCATTGAAATACAAAATAAAGAGAAGAGCTAATAAAGTTGGTATAGACTTACAGAATTTATACAAAGTAGCCAACTTAGATAAAAAAGATGTTATAAGACTTTTAAATTCTGAATTTACTTCAAAAAATTCAATTGAAAAAACAACTCAAATATTAGGTCTTAACTCTTATGGGAAAGAGATTAAATCTGTCAACCAATTAAGAAAAGATAGAGCTAGGTCTAAAGCAATTAGAGTTGTATCAATGGTACAAGACACTTCATCTTTAGAAGAACTAGGCTTAGAATCTATGGCAATTAAAAGAATGATTGTTAGAACTGAAAAAGAATTTTTAAAAGGTCCATATAGTTCAAGGCTATGGAAATAATTTGAGTAATGAATTATCAGAGGAATTAATGAAGGATCTACAATTTAATGATAATATGAATATATCTATCTCAAAACACGCAATTAAAAGAAGAAAACACTATACTCCAATAGACAAAGATATTTTAATTAATCTAGTAAAGCAAATTAATGAAAAGTATCGCATCTCAAAAAAAGATAATAACACATATAAAATAGCTCACAATGGTGCGATTGCAATCATTAAAAAAACTGATAACTCTTTACTTTTAGTTACTGCATATGGTTTTAAAAGATATGATTATAGAATTGACAATACAAACTTTAAAGTCTCAATAGCTCTATCAATACAAAAACGAAAGAAAATTAGAGAAGATAACAAAGGTATAATACACAAAATATATAGAATAAACTTTTTAGGTAAAAAAGTTGAGTGTGGTTCAATATCAGATATTTCAAAGAGTGAACACTCAAAAGATAAAAAACAAATTGATAACTTTAAGTATAAAATAGTTTTAAATGGAAAGTTATTCATAAAATTTCAAAATATTCCTATGAAACAAAATCATTTGTACTTTAATAATTTTGATGAGATATCTAATATTGCACATTTTGAAAATGATGTATTTATGTTGAATGATTTTACAAGAAACAATTAATATATTTAGAATTATTATTTAAATATAATTTATAAACTTAAAAGAGAAGGAATATTAATTGAGCATTTATGAAAAAGCTTTTTTTATGCTTGTAGGAGGTGTTTTAGTTTCTATAATAAATCATTTTTATGTGAAAAAAAGAGAACGAGAAAATGAGATACGTAAATATTTATTTCAAATTGCTAACAATATGAGAACACTTCAATTTAAATACACTAAATCTTATAACTTCTTTGTAGAAAATAACTTTAAAGAGGGACAAAAAGCAAGAAGTGATTTTTTGAAAATTTATAATGAAACATATAATTTAATATATTTTTATTTTGAAGAAATTGCAGAGATGTACACTTCTGAAATGACATTCGTAGTAGATAATTTGTATAAAATGGAAGAACTATATAAAAAAAGAATTAAAAAAGATGAACTTAATATAAAACGAAATGAAATAAATGAATTTTTGTTTGAGGACCAATATCTTATTGGAGAAAATAAATTCTTTTATGAACTCTATGAATCAATAAAAATCAAATTAAAATCTCCTCTTAAAATAATTGATTTTAATAAAATCGATTATGATGACATTTTAAAGTATGACCCTAGTAATACTAGACAAAGGATGTAACACTGTCTACAGGTTGTTGAATTTGTTATTATAACTCTTTTCTTTGTCTCATTCTATAGGTTATTAAACAAGTTATAAATATCTTTATAACTAATTTTTAGAATTATTATTTCTCATTTTTGTATCCTAAATTTTGCTGACATATTACTTCATCTTGTCTTCCAAATATTAATATATTTACTAGGTACTCTTACAAAATTATTATTTTGAAATAAATTAAACTTTTTTAAAACCCATTCTATTATTATATATTTTCTTTTAGTAGATATTTTTTTTGGTTCCTCACCTTTTTCATAGAAATACTCGATTTCATACTTTTCACATACGATTCTAATAGTTTTTTCTTTTCTTGATACAAATACCCCTTGATCGTTTTTTAATTTTTTAAAAAATGACTTAATATTTGGGTCTAAATCATATCTATCTCGAATAAGAACTTGTTTTAATTTTGTTTTATTATTAGCACTAATCCAACAACATGCACCAACTAACCTATGATTTCCATTAGAACAAGTTAAAAGTCCATCATAGTCTATAAATCTCAATGTATTTGTAGCATTATCTGCTGGAAAATTTTGTAACTTAATATCACTTTCAAAATAATCAAATACTTGATTAGTCCATCCCTCTCCAGTTATCCATTCATTAACTAGTTCTCTCCAAGTTCTTACATCCTCAATCCATTTATCACTTCTGCTCAATGCAACTATATTATAAATAGAAACATCATCATAATAGTCTTCATTTTCAGTATATATAGTAAATTTATCTAATATAAAATTTATATCAGAACTATTAACTACCTGTTCCTCAAGAAGTTCATTATTACTATTTAATACAGCTTCTCTAAGTTTTTCAATCGGTTTTTTTTCAATCATTTATATCCCTTATATTAAAATTTATTGATTAATTTTAATTACCTATCACTTAACCCTTCATCAAGATATTTGATGATAGGATAAATAAAAACTCTAGAATTTGTCCTTTACCAATTTTTATTTCAGCGGTTACATTTATGTTATCTTCTAGATATCTCTTTTATTCTACTAAAAAGCTTATTAGCATATAATCTCAAATGAAGTTAAAAAATAAATTACCAAAAAATTAGCTTCAGCTCACCGCCTATCAGTAAAAAATCAAATTATATTATCAATTATATACTATCGACATACTTTATTTGTATTCAAATTTTAGATTAAGATTTTATTTTATATCTATTTTTCATAAGGTACAGGTTGTTAAACAGTTTATAAATATTTTTATAACTTATCTTTATAACAATTTGTACATCATCTTTTTTGTTTTATTTCTTCTTGACAAATCAAACTATAATGACTTCTTCTTTTTTAAAGAGCATAAAAATATCTTTTACTTTATCTTCAATTTTAACTGTACATTTGCATTTGAGATGTTCTATCAAGGAATTATTCATTTTCCCATTCTAATGTAACTTCAAAATTTGCAGTACCAGTACCTTTTACTAATAAGGCAGTTAATTCTCCAGATTCTATTCCAAGTGATAATCCCATTTTTAATGATATTTTTTTTGCTGTTGTTTCCTTTAATGGTTCAATTGTTGAAGCAGCTATTTTTATAATGGTTTTATTGAAATCTTCCATTTTCATTATCATATTTTCATCTGCAATATCAATCTCACCACCAAAATCTGTAGCTTCCATTTTAATAATAGTGCCATCATCTAATTCTATATTAACAGGCTTATTTTTTTTCTTCATTGTTACTCCTTTGTTTTTTATAACAACTAATAAAGTTGTAATTCTAATTTAATTTAGATATTAAATTTTTTTTCATTAAAAAAATTTTCAATATCATCAAAAAATTGCTTTGTAGCTTTTTCTTTTGAAGAGATTAATTTTCCATCTATAATTATGTTTAGTTTTTCATCTTTAATAAAAAGTGGGTGCTGATCATGAGAAATCTTTTCTAACAAAATATTAGGGATTTTATTTAAATAGCCATTAATATCTATCTTTACAATGTCTGCAATAGTATCTCTTACACATTCATGTATATTTTCATCTTGAATTATAGAAAAAAGAGTTTCTAAATGTTCATCATTTAGAATATTTTGTTTAGCTAAATCTTTTGCAATATCTCTTCTTGTAAGGTGAAATATGCTCTCATCTTTAAGTATAATAATAAGACTTTTTAATACATTATTATCTTGAATATTTTGTTTAGCTAAAGCTTTTACAATATCACTTCTTGTATAGCTATCAATATTCTCATTTTTAATTATGGAAATAAGACTTTCTAATAAATCATTATTTTGAATGTTTTGATGAGATAAAGCGTCTGTAATCTCTTTACTTGTAAAGTTATGAATACGTTCATTTTTAATTATGGCAATAAAACTTTTAAATACATCCTTATTATGAAGATTATATTTAGTTAAAGCTCTTTCAATATCTACTCTTTCATATCTAGATATACTTTCATCTTTAGTTATATTAACAAGACTTCTTAATAAATTTTTATCTTGAATATTTTGCCTTGCTAAAGCTTTGGAAATATGTACTCTTTCAAATTGATCTACATTTTCATCTTTAACTATATCAATAAAACTTTTTAATAAGTCCTTATCTTGAATATTTTGTTTAGCTAAAGCTTTGGAAATATATACTCTTACAAATTTTGATATACTTTCACTTTTAATTATGGCAATAAAACTTTTTAATAAATCCTTATTTTGAATACTTTGTTTAGCTAAAGCTTCTGCAATATCTCTTCTTGTATATATATTTATACTTTCATCTTTAATCATATTAATAAGATTTTTTAACAAATCCTTATTTTTAGCTAAAGTTTTTGCAATATCTCCTCTTGTATCTTCATTTATACTTTCATCTTTAATCATATCAAGAAGATTCCTTAACAAATCCTTATTTTGAATACTTTGTTTAGCTAAAGTTTTTGCAATATCTCCTCTTGAATATTCATATATACTTTTATTTTTAATTATGGCAATAAAACTTTTAAATACTTTCTTATCTTGAATATTGTGTCTAGCTAAAGATTTTGCAATATCTCTTCTTGTAAATTCATATATTCTTTCATCTTTAAGTATATCAATAAGACTTTTTAATACTTTCTTATCTTGAATATTGTGTCTAGCTAAAGATTTTGCAATATCACCTCTTGTAAATTCATATATTCTTTCATCTTTAAGTATATCAATAAGACTTTTGACTAAATTATTATTTTGAATTTTCTGTCTAGATAAAACTTTTGCAATATCTCCTCGTATATATTGATTTATACTTTCATCCTTAATTGTATCAATAAGATTTTTTAATACATTCTTATCTTGTATATTGTGTCTAGTTAAAATTTGTATAGTATATTTTCTTGCATATCCATCTATATTTTTATCCTTAAGCATAAAAATAAGACTTTTTAATACATTATTATCTTGTATATTTTGTTTTTCAAAAGTGTTTTCAATGTATATTCTATCATATCCACTTAGAGTTTGATCTTTAAGCATATCAATAAGATTCTTTAATAAATCATCATCTTGTATATTTTGATCACCTAAAGCTCTTACAATAGCTACTCTTGCATCTATATTTATATTTTCATTGTTAAGCATATCAATAAGATTCTTTAATAAATCATCATTTATATTTTGATCACATAAAGCTTCTACAATAGCTACTCTTACAACTATATTTATACTTTCATCGCGGAGCATATCAATAAGATTTTTTAATAAATCATTATTTTGAATGCTTTGCTTAGCTAAAACTTTTGTAATAGCTTTTCTTACAGCTATTTCTATACTTTTATCTTTAAGTGTGGAGGTAAGGCTTTTTAATATATCCTTATCTTGAATATTGTGTCTAACTAAAGCTTCTAGAATAGTTACTCTAGTATCTCCCTTTATCTTTTCATTTTTAATAATTGATATAAGTTCTTCTAAAAGTTCATCATTTTTAACATAATTAACATTCGAAAATAAATCACGTAAAGGAATATCTTTTCTAATAAATAAATAAATTATATTAATAATATCTTGATTAGCTTTAGAAATATATGTAGATTGTATTTGATCTTCTTTAATCTCTTTTAAACAATTAAAGATCAATAATGGCTGATATACTTTTGTTAAATCTTTAGGCTCATCGCCCAAAGAATCTAAAAAAAACTCTTTTTGCTCAATTACACCACCTAAAAAGTAGAAAAAAAGTTGCATATGCGGGAAGTACTTATATGTGTAAATAATTTCTTTAAGTTTTGATTCCTCAAGTTTTGAAACATATAAAGCTGCAAAATATTCTTGAAAACTAAGATGCAAAAATTCATAGTTATTTAATACTTCACTAACAGATTCTAAATTACTTTTTAAGAATCCTGATTTTAGTACAAAATCACTAAATAAAGTTATCTTATCACCAACAGTTTTTTTTACCATTTTTTTATTTATAATAATTGTTTGTTGAATTAAACCTTCATATGCCAATTCTCCTAATAGATTAAAAATATCAGTTTTCTTATTTTGAAGATACTTTGTATCATTTATCTTAGTGTATTCGTAAAATATATAATCTATAATATTTGAATATAGATCAGTCATAGTACTATTATTAGTAAAAATATCCTTATACTTTGGGTTATCCCATAAAGAAGATATCATTTCAAGCATAAGTGGTATATATGATATTTGTTTAATGTCTAAATTAGTATCTAAATAATTATTCAAACTTTCAGACAAGTCTTTTTTATGGTTATAAAATTTATTTACATAATTTACAACATTTTTATTTGTAAATCCAATTGTTTCAAAGTATTGATTTATCTCAAAATTACTTTTATGATAACCGTAAGGTCTAGAAGTTAAAATATAATTAGGTATATTTTCAATTTCACCTTTAAAATAATTTGCTAATTCAGAATTTAATTCATCGTAACCATCAAATAAAAATAGAGTTTTAGATAAGTGTGGTTTTAGTTCATCATGTATATTTTTACTTGAGTACAGGTCTATGTATGTTCGTCTGATTAAATTAAAAACTCCATCTTTTTTTAAGTTTCTAAGTTTTACATAAATCACATACTTAAATTCTTGATATAACTTACCTTTAGCCCAGTTATATACGATATATTGACAAAGAGTTGTTTTACCAACACCTGCTTTTCCATAAATCATTGCTCTTGTTTTGTTATCTACGCTAGATTTATTAACTATATCTTCAATATTTATTATTTTTTTTGGTTTTTGTATCTCTTCATAATTATTAATTATTGAATCTCTATGAAAATATTTTTCATCTTCTTTTTTATCTTCTTTTTTATCTTCTAATATAATTGCTAGATTAATATAAATATCTTCAATGTTTCTTTTATTTTTATCGATTAAAAAAGAGATTGTATTAAATTTATTTAGATATTTAGATTGTAACTTATATTCTAAGGATTCAGATAATTCTTGCCATTTACTAATTTGATCTTTTACATCAAGATTTAAATTATTAAAGATAATTTTTGATGTGGAAATGCCACGACCACCTAGGTGAAAGTCTTTATTGCGGGACCTACTCACAATACCACACACTTTTGAATTTTGAGTATTGAGTATAGCAGAACCACTAAATCCTCCAATAAAATGACCATCTTTAAATTTTAATAGATCATCATTGCACTCTTCATAGAGGTAAGTTAAAGTATCACCATTTTCTTTAAAGTTTTGAGGAAAACCATAACTGAAGCAAGTATCATTTATTTTTATTGTATCATCTAGAGCAACTGAATCCTTATTATTAAATTCATATTCTATTAGAGCTAAATCTATATCAGAGTTTTGATGTTTTTGAATATTATCTTTATTTAAAATAAACTCTTTATTATTCCAATAAATTTTTATATTATCAGATTTTTTTACTACATGATAACAAGTTAAAATTTTATCTTTAGCAATAAAAAAACCTGTTCCAATTTTGCCACTAGCTTCAATTCTAACTGTACATTTGTATTTGAGATGTTCGATTAATGGATTATTCATTGTAACTCTTTAAATTATTTATTGTTGTGGCTATTAATATTATAAATTTTATTTAATTAGATATAAAAATGAAATAAAATTTGTAATTTTTCGTATACTTAACTTGATGTGATCTATCAATAGGAAATAGAACACACAATTCAGGATAATCTTTTTCTAAACCTCTTATATTTGGAACACGAAGTACTCAAGTGAGTTTTCCGTGTTCCACAAAGTGTTCAAAAAGTAGAATTTAGAGATTCTCACAAATCCTTAGGATTTTTTGAACAACAAGATTGACTTGTTTAAATTATAAATCTAAACAATATCATCATAAATATAATCTGTTTTAATGAACACCTTTTAAGTAAAATAATTATAAAAAACTTGTATTACAGTATTTATATAATCATAAAAACTCTATAATCTAATCTTTAATACTTTAAAGGAATATTTTGAAAAAAGTTATAATATCCACAATATTTTATCGTCCCTACTAATTGCAAACTAACCAAACAAACAATTCAAATATATCTATGTAAATCTTATTACCAAACCATCTAGTGGATTAAAAGCTCAACTTCATGGCATGGTCTTAGATGATATTTATAAATCATATTCAAAAGATATTCTTATTAAAAATTGTATCTATATGACTTAATACAACTCCACTTAACAGATTAATAACAGTATCAATTAGTACCAAATACATTACATTTTTCAATCGACTTTTCATATAACTCCCTTTTTTACTTTTTCTCAGAAATTTCTTTAATAAAAGACGTTAATAGACCCTTCTTCTTTGCATCAATATAATATTCCATCAAATAATCTATTGCATCTACATTATCATTAATCAACTCTACTACCTTTTCTTCTTCATTCATACTTTGAGCAAATTGAATAGCTTTAATAGTTAATAATTTGAGCCCATAATCATCTTGTTCAACACCCATAAGTTTTGCCTGATAGCAATTTTCTAAGTATGCTAAACTACTGTTTACTTCTCTTGCTTCTATTACTTTATTCTGTACATATAACATAAGAGAATTATCTTCTATACTTTTTGTGATATCACTTTCAATTTTATCAAGTATCTCATGCCAGCCCATAATCTCTTCAACTAGTAATTCCAATTTAGTTGCTTTTGTATCTGAATATCTAGTGCCCACTTTCTTCTCTTGCTCATGTTCTTTTGATAATCTAACAAATGATGTCATGGCTAAATTTGCCATATGAATAATTCCATCTAAAAATAACCTTCCAGTAATAAAGTAACTGCACAAGGAACACTTACGTTCTCTTCCTTCGGGACATTGAACTCCAGGACAAATACCACTAATCATTGGAAACCATGAAGTAGGATGTTTAATAGATGCTATATTAATCCCTGAATCAATATCAAGAGAATCTTGTAAAGTTGAAGCCTTTCTTTTCATAGAGAACAATCCATTTTCTCTAAAAGCCTTTTTTATATCTTTTGGATTTGAAGTATCATAATGGCAAGGTATTTCATTAAAAATAAAACTCTCTACATTATTAACTAGTTCTTCTGGCTGATCAAACCTTAACTTTTGTACAGCACTTTGTAAAATCTCTTTTTTCTCCTCTTGAGTGAATTTAGTATATACATTAACAATCATATTGTAATCTACATGGCCAGTTAGCATTAGTAATACATTTAAGTTTACCCCTGCATAAAGGTATCTAGTGATTCCTGTAACTCTTATAGCATGTATGTTATAAGCAACTTGTATTTTTTTTATTAGATATGTATCATTTGCTTGGTTTAATTCCTCTATGGTTCTAAAAAACTCTTTACTATCTTTTTTCCATGCTACATTTGATTTATATTTTATATATCCAGACTGATAAGCATTATTTATTTTTATTTGATAAGTACATAGAAGCTTGATTAGATATACTTTATGTTGAAAAGGGGTGATTGGTTGAAGTGAATTTGGTATTAAAAATAATGGTTCAATATCTTCCCAAGGTGTATTCTCCTCATTATTGTATTTATATTGTGGTAGGGTTGGATAATACTCTTTATTCCACTGCAAATAATCTTTTAAGATATTAAGTTCTTCCCAAACATTAGGTATCTCTTGTAACATATCTCTATTTACATTTTTATCTGTATTTATAATAAATCTTTCTAGGTTTCCATCATGGTTAAACACTAAAGATTTATTCCTACATAAATGTCTTAATTGTCCACCTCTTATTGGTATATTTAAATGCATTAACATCATAAGTGGTTGGACAGGATAAATATCTTTAAATTCCCACCAATCTAAATTTGCTTTTGAAGGCTCCCATACTGTACTGGGTTTAGGTGGGTTTGTTGTAAGTATTTTTTTTAATTCATTAAGCATCTCTTGAGGCATTGCATTTCTTGAAGTAATAGTTCGTCTCTTCTTTTTTCTTTTAGGTATATTTCTTTTTGCAAATGGTGTTATTAAACCACAAAACTGCAAAAACTTGTTCACGACACTAAGTGCCTCATATTGACTTCCCTCAGCAATATTTTGTAATTGTAAATATTTAAAAAAAGTATTTTTATTGTTTACATCAAACATACTATTCACAGTATTCTCATCAAAGGTATCAAGATCCTCTTGCTCTTTTATAATATATTTAAACATATGATTGATTGCTACCATGTACTTTTTTCTTGTAGCTGTTTTTATACCATCTATATAAAGCCGTTGTAGATATAAATTTGCATCTGTTTTTAAAGAAAATAGTTTGTGTGTTTTATCAATACTCAGCCACTCAAAGGGATCTTTTTTCATATCATAAACTATTGTTTGTGGATTTGTTCTAATAGAATTAGTAAAAATATTTGGAGTATCGATATTTGATACCCCCGATTCTAATAGATATAACCGAATTTTATTTAGCACTGAAATCTTTCGAGGAAAACTAACTATATTATCTTTATTCTTGAAACAATATGTTTGAAATTGATTTATATCCTCATTCATTATGTCCTCTTTTGTACTCCAAAGACAACAGGATATTATTCCATCAAGTGTTTTTAATTCTGAACGTGCATATTTTTTATCTTTTGATTTAAGTATTAACTCATGTAATTCTAAATATAGTTTATTTGTTTTAAACAATTTACTAAAATCATATTTAAAGTGAGATATTGCTTTTGTAGTAATTGGAAATAGCAGTTTTTTATGATATCTTTGATAAACAAAAAATCTTGTTAAGATACTTATTGGAGTAAAAAACTTTCCATTGATTCGAATACTAGATGAATCATTATACATTGATATCATCTTTTCATAATCTGTTGTAACGAGAATAGAATAAATTCCATCTGTATACTTAAAGTCTAATATATCCAAACCATTTCCAAAACCAAATAGATTTTTTAAGGTTCCAGAAAAGCTAACAAAGTTATTACTCCCCTCTTTATAGTTTCGTATTTCTGGTTTCTTATTTAATGAAGTATGTTTAAGTTCATGCGATATAAAATGATCACAAAAAGCAAACCAGTCTTTCTTGATACTATTTTTTGCAGTATTTAATATCAAGATATCATCTGTTAAATTTACGCAAGGTAATACATCTACAAATTTATACATTATGAATCCTCCATAATTAATTTATATCCATTTCTATGTAACAATATATCTCCAAGTTGAACCAAAACTAAAGCTTCTTTTTTCATATCATATTCGGCTAATCCTAATTCATAAAGCCTTTGAATAAGACCCTTTGATGCCTGTTGTATCAACTGATTTTTTTCTATTTCTTCGTAACTTGACATATCAAAAGAGTTTAAATTACCACCATATTTTTTTAACACTTCTCTTAGTAGTTTGTTCTCTTTTTTGATCTTTTCCATTTCAATTTTTATAGAAAATAACTCAATTCTGATATCTCCATCAGTTTTAAAACCCTTAGGTCCTTCATTAGAGCCCATTTCTTGTTGAGCTTTTTGAATCATTTGTTTATATATAATGTTTTTACTAATTGCTGATGCAGAAATACCTTTTTCTCCTAAAACGGAGTCTGCAATTAAATATGAAGTCTTTGAAACATTGTTTGCTGATAATTCACCATTTAATGCAACTATTTTATCTATAGTTTTTTGTACTAACATCACATTTATTTCCACACGCTTATCCCTAAATTCTTTTAAATTATCTTTTTTAACTTTCATGCTAAATCCTCTTTTGACTATTTTCTATTGCTTTTTTAAGTAACTCTTTTTTCATCTCAAAACTCATATTAAAGTAAATCATAGTTGATTCTAATGAGCTATGTCCCATTGCATTTTTTGTCCAACTTATTAAAGCATCATTCCCCGTATGTCCATAAAGTTTAGCAGCCATAAAACCAAACATATGGCGTAACGAATGTAAACTATAATGTTCCAAACTATCTTCACTAAGTTCAAGTCTTTTTAACTTTTGTAATAAACTTTTAAATGACTTATTAACTTCTCTTGTTCGTAATCTATTTCCACTTTTTGTGACAAATAGAAATGGATGTCTTGGAATTCTAGATGCTTCAGGCAAATAATACTTTGTACTGACATATTCAACAAGTGTTGAAAAAAATATAGTTTTATATTTTGGATTTATCCAATGAAGAGGTTCATACTCATAAGGAATTGGATATTTGAATTGTAGATCAAGAACATTATGTGGTTTATCAAAATGTACATCAATATTATATTCTTCTTTTAACCATTTAACTCGTTTGTTTCCATATATATCTTTATCATCACTTTTAGGATCAATAAGCCATACTTCTTGTTTTTCATAATCCACATCATAAATTGTTAGGTTTAATGCCTGTCCTATTCTTGCACTACAAGCGCCACATAATAAATAAATTAGTCTTTCTCTTGGATTTGATAACTCTAATAGATTATCAAATAAATCTAAGGGGAAACTCTTTAGGCTTTGGCTACTCCTGATTCTTTTTTTATATGGTTTAACAAATTCTCGTTTGAAAGTAGTTAGTTCATAGTTAATTTGTGCTTTCTTCATATTAACAGAAGACAAAAAAGAATATTGAGCTTTTCTATTTTCATATGCCTTATTAATTGAATTACTGTCATGCATTAAATGTAAATCTTCAACAAAGAAAAAATAAGATTTAATTCCTGCCATTTCCTTATCAATTGTTTCTCTCGTCATTGATTTAGATAAATATATTTCAATTGAAACCATTTGATTATTAATTAGTATTTCTTCATTAATTCTAAAACCCGTTTTTAGATCTTCTCTATATCGAGCTTGATAAAAAGGGAAAGCTTCATTATCTTTAACATTATTGTATAAACTCCAAATCCAGAACCTTTCCATACTTTTCATATAAGAAGAGATTGTACCCAACGATAAATTTCGTAGATTTCTCATCCAATTTGACCACTCTTTTGATTTATACAATTCAACTAATTCATTGTTATATAAAAAAGCAAGTGTATAATCATTACCAATATTTATTTTCATTTATCTCCTTGATTTGAAATTTTATTTATTTTAAAAGCACTTGACAAAAAACTTAACAATTCGTTAACCCCTTTAAATTAATTTAAGTTAATCACTAAAAAATTATGAATATAATATTTAATTACAGGATTGGGAAAAAATGGAAGAATATAAATTTAATAAAGAATTATTATATAAATTAGAATCCATATATGCACGTGATGGGTTAACAAAAGTTAATGAAAAAGATATAGCAAAAGCCATGGGAATGTCGCCTGAACATTTTTCAAGATATAAAAAAGAAAAAAGAATTCCATATAAATATCTAATACCATTTTGCATGGATAACCATATCAACATAAACTGGATTCTATATACAAACTCAAATTTGTTATATGAAATTGAAAATACTCAAAATATAAAGATCTGGAGTGAATGTAGACAAAATTTATTAAGCAGAATAAGAGGAAAATATACAAAAGGTTGTGAAAAAGTACAAACTTTCCATAGCTATAATACAGAGTATTTTGAAACAGATAAAGATATATATAATTTCTTTTATAATAAAAATAAATCATCATGTAAATCAAAATACAAAATTATATTTTTAATTCTATTGTCATTTGTATTAGGATATCTGATTGGAACATTTCTTTAATATGCATAATCATTATCCAATGTACTTAAAGAGGAAGAAAAAGAGTCTTTTCTTTCTTCTAAATCAATTGTATTAACCTTAAGTACACTAGGCTCAAATAAAGCTACCAAATAAACAACAATTTTACTAGCATATTTAAATTCAACAATAATCTCTTTCTTTTCTTTATCAACTTTTTCTTTAGGTCCAAATTTAATTTTAATTATACTTGTAACTTTTGGACCACTACAATAATTAGAAGCTTTTAATTCAATATATTTATAACTCAATTTTTTATTGTGCTTTTTCTGGTAATTCAATTTATATTCTATAAATAATGATTCAGGGATAATTAATTCTAAATCTCTAATATCTCCAATACCAATTAAATTATAAATTTTTTCAACTATATCATCCCACTCTTTTGTAACTATCATTTCTTTTCCTTTAATATTCAATTTAAATGCTCAATATTCAATAATATGAATATTGAAATACCTTTATTTATGGTTTTCTATCAATATTCAATTAATATTCAACACCGAGAATTCTAAAGAAATGAGATAGTTGTATCCCTTGGAGAAGTTCTGATTGTAACTTATGCAGATGAAAAAAGTGGAACCTTAACTTCAATAGATTATGCACTTAAAATGGGCAAAAAAGTATATACTATTCCCCATAGATTAGATGAAAGTTTGGGAACTCAAAAACTTTTAGAAAAAGGTTTAATTGAACCTATTTATTGTATTGAAACCTTTTTAAACTCTTTTAATAATATTAAAAAAGACGAAGATGAACTAACAAGCTATTTAAGAACTTTTCCAAGATACGAGGAAGCTATATCAAAGTATGCTAGTAGAATATTTGAGTTAGAACTTGAAGGAAGTATTATAGTTGAAAATGGACTTATTAAGCCCACTTTCTAATTTAGGTACTACACATTTTTTTAGGTTTTGAAAACCTAATAATTAAATATCCTAAAATACCAGATAAAAAAGAACCAATTAAAATGGCTAACTTATCAGTATAAAAGAATATATCAGATTCATTATAAGCTAAAGAATTAATAAATAAACTCATGGTAAATCCAATACCTGTTAAAACTGAAACTCCATATATTTGTTGCCAAGTTGCACATTTAGGCAGATTTGCTAATTTATATTTTACAGCTAGGAAAGTAAATAAAAATACCCCAAGTTGTTTACCTACAAAAAGACCAATAATAACCCCTAAAGAAACCCCTGTTGTAATTTTTTCTATGGACATATCTCTTAAATCAACCCCTGCATTTACAAAAGCAAATAGAGGTAAAATATAAAAAGCAACCCAATAGTGTAATTGGTGCTCTACTGTTTTTGCAGGAGAAACCCTTTTTCTATTTTCATTTATAGCATTTAGTGGAATTGTAAATGCAACAATAATCCCTGCTAAAGTGGCATGTACACCTGATTTTAATACAAAAATCCAAAGTATTGCACCTATAATCCAATAAAAACCTAATTTGGTTACATGAAATCTATTTAATATAATAAGAAGTAAAATACATATTGCAGCCATTGATATGGCATGAAAAGATAAATCTGAAGTATAAAACATCGCAATAATTAATATAGCACCTAAATCATCAAAAATAGCAAGTGCCATTAAAAAGATTTTTAAAGTAGTAGGAACTCTTTTTCCTAAAAGAGATAAAATCCCTAAGGCAAAGGCAATATCCGTTGCGGTTGGTATTGCCCAGCCTCGTAAGGCAAAATCATCTCCATAATTAAACATAACAAATATAACAGCTGGTACTACCATTCCACCAAGAGCGGCTATTGCTGGAAGTGCTATTTTGGAGGGGCTTGAAAGATGTCCTGCTATTAGTTCTCTTTTTATTTCTAAACCAATAAGCAAAAAGAAAATAGCCATTAAACCATCATTTATCCATAAAATCAATGGTTTATCAATATCTAAAATACTTTCAATTTTAAAAGTTATATTAGTATGTAAAAAAGTAGTATAAAACCCTGAATAATCAGAGTTTCGTAAGGCTAAAGCTATAATTGTTACAAATATCAAAATAAGTCCGGAAGTAGACTCACTTTTCATAAATTTTTTAACTAATATTTTCATTTTTTTGCCTTAATCTTTATGATAATAACTATATTTTATTATTAAAAACTTTACACAAAATTAAATTATTATCTTTTTTAGATTACTAATTATGTCTTAATTGATAAGTTATATCACCTGCTCCCACTCCTAAAACTATACCATCTGTAATCTCTTTAATAATTTTCCCATCTTTTACAAGTTCTACTTTACCTTCACTTGTTTTTAAACTATCTGCAAAGGTAGGATTATACATTGAAAACTCTTTTTCAAAGTCTATATCGATTTTTTGTTCACCTGGAATAGTCCAAATTGGTAAGATAACTAATTCATCACATCTTCTAAAACACTTTTTAAAGCCTTCTAAATTGTCATTAGTTCTACTATATTTGTGTGGTTGCCAAATTACAACTCTTTTATCAATATTTGTTAAATTGTCATATACTTCTACTGATTTCATAGTTGCTTCAATTTCTGTTGGGTGATGTGCATAATCATCAACCACTACAAGCTCTTTGTTTTTTTGAACAATATCAAATCTCTTTTTAATACCCTTATAGTTTAAAAGATTTTTTCTAATCTCTTCTATATCAAGCTCATCTAAAGCAGCTAAAATAGCTAATGAAGCATCTATTGCAATATGATATCCAAAACCCCAAACCTCAAAAGAACCAAGCTCTTTTAAATCAAATCTAGTATGTGGCTCACCATCTTTTAAAAGGTATGATAGATTTTTAATATCATTACTTGGGTAAAGATATATTGCTTCTTTTATATCAAGCTTTTTTATATACTCATCTTCACCATTTAAAACTCTTTTTTTACCTAAATTAATAAACTTTTTATAGGCTTCAAAAAACTTTTCATAATCATATTGGTAATATTCCATATGTTCTGGTTCAGCATTTGTAACAATTGAGCAATAAGGATTTGAAAGTAAAAAGCTTGCGTCTGATTCATCAGCCTCAAAAGATACTAAATCATTTACATATCTAAAATTAGAACCAAAATCTTTAGAGATAGCTCCAATTAAAGCAGAACTTTCTAAAATAGAAGCTAAGATAGCTGTTGTAGTAGATTTACCATGAGCTCCTGCAACACAATAGTTTTTCTTGTCACCTAAAATAATAGGTAAAGCTTCTTTTCTAGAAATAGTTCTTATTTGTTTTAATCTAGCTTCTATTAACTCTGGGTTTTCATCTGTTACAGCAGCAGAATAAATAACAATATCTAAATCATCACTAATATTTTTTGCATCTTGTGGACAAAAAACTTTAATACCCTCTTGTTCTAAAGCTTTAGTTATAGGAGAACTTTTTATATCAGAACCACAAACTTCATGCCCATCATTTTTTAAAAATCTTGCAAGGGCTGATAGCCCTATTCCACCAATACCAATAAAATGTACTTTCATTAAGATTCCAGTAAATGTTTTAAGTTTTCAAACTCTTTTTTTAGAAGTTCACTATTATCTTCTAATAAAGTTTTAATATCATTGTTAAAACTAGTTATAAAATATCCATACTTTTCTTCACTATTGCAAGCATTCATATTTACTTCTTTTTCATAGAAATCATCTAATGAAACTTTATTTGCTAAAGCTATAATATGAACTAGTAAAGACTCTTTTAAAGTTTCATCTTCAACAATATTTGATAATACAAATAATAAATCCTTTGCACCATCAAAGTTATCATAACTCCACTTTTCAATACCATGTTCATAAAGTGCTCTTACATAAAAAAGTTGATCATTTTCTAAAGATAGTTTTTGATTATTATTTACAATAACTTCAACTTTTTCAAATGATGTTTCTAAGATTGTTTGGTAAACAGAGTTTATTTTTTCTTCATCTAAATCTAAAATCAACATTGAATCTAAAACTTCATAAAGTGCTGCAATATCTTTTGCTGCAACTGCATTGATTCTTGTTGTTTCTAAATAATCCAAGAACTCTGGATTAGTTCTAGCTTCTTGTAACTCTTGTTTATCCATCAATAAAATCCTTTAACCTTTTTAATACTTCTTTTGTTCTTTCTTCATTTTCAACTAAAGCAATTCTTACATAACCTTTTCCAATACCATTTCTTCCAAGGAAACTTCCAGGTAATACTTTAATATGTTTCTCTTTATAAAGATTTCTTGTAAACTCTAATTCATCTTCAACCTCAAGCCAAATATAGAAAGTTGCTTTTGGAGGTTTTATTCCTAAAATCTCTTGTGCTAATTCAAAGTTTCTTTTATATATTTTTCTAAACCCATTTACATGAGAAGTTTCACTCCAAGCTAAGGCTGCTGTTTTTTGTAAAGGAACTGGACTTGCACATCCAACATATGTTCTATATTGCATGTACTCTTCTAATATCTCTTTATCCCCTGCAATAAATCCACTTCTAAGACCTGGTGCAGAACTTCTTTTTGAAATAGAGTTCATTACAAGTACATTTTTAAAAGATGTATTTCCAACCTCAACACTTGCTTCAAGCAGTGATACAGGTTTATCTTTTTCGTCAAAGTATATTTCAGAATAACACTCATCATTAACTAAAATAAAATCAAATTCTAATGCTTTTTTAACCCAATCTCCTAACTCTTCTTTTGTCATCTCTGCTGATGTAGGATTATTTGGATAGTTTAAAATTACTAAATCACACTTCTTTAACTCTTCATCACTAAGTGTTGCTTTAAAATCATTTTCTTTTGTTAAATCAATATGAATAACTTGCGCCCTACTAGCTACAGCAGCACCTTCATAGATTTGATAGAAAGGATTAGTAAATGCAATTACTGGGTCTTTTTTATCAAAAAGAGCAAATTGAGGAAAGTTAAATAAAACTTCTCTCGTACCAAAAGTTGGTATTATTTCACTCATTTGTAATTCAACATTAAATCTATTTTTTACAAAAGAAAGCATTGCTTCTTTAAGCTCTGGTAAACCTGCACTTGCTGGATATTTTTGTAAAAATGATGTTGTATTTTTTAACTCATCTTGAATAAATTTTGGTGTTTCAAATTTTGGTTCACCAATTGTTAAAGCTGATAGCTCATAGTTTTCATTTGGTGTAATATCTTTTAAAAGTTCAGTTAACTTTTCAAAAGGGTATTTTTCAAATTTCATTTTTTTCCTTATTCCTCAATAACTGGTATTAATAATTGACTATATTTTTTCATATCAAAAGATATTAAATCAGGGTTTGTATATAAAAATTTCCATGAAAATCTTTGTTTAAACATCTCATTTTTTAGAGGCAAAATCTGTAAAGTATTTGTTTGCTTCTTAAGCTCTCTAATTGGATTGTTATCATTTGAAATAATTTCAACTTTTTGATTAAATATCTTTGCTAGATTTTCAAAATGGTTTAATAAAGTAGTTTTATCTATTTCTTCACCAATTGGGTCCATATCAAAAATCTTTGTTTTTGTTTTTAATTGACTTGCAACATCAAAAATTACAGGAGATATTTGCTCATAAGAGTTTATATCATTAACTAAAACTGTTGTTTTTTTAATACTTCCTGTTAACTCTGTTCCTAATTTATAAATTGGTACTGTCAGAGTCTTTATTTCCCTTGCATACTCTTTTATCTTGAACATTTCATTAGTAAGAATAACCATACCAATATCATACTTTTTCATATCACTTTTAAGTTGTTTCTTCATAGGTTCATAATGGTAATCCATTCTAATTAAAACAGAATCATCATTTTTGAAACTTTCTTTGATTAAATCAAGTATTCCAACATTTGTTGGTCTAGTTATTCTAATAATCATTTTTGTACTTTTAAACATATTGTTTAAGTACCTTACCTCTTTGATTACATCGAGTATTCTTTGCTTTGACTCAATATACATATCCAAGTAAAAATATAAGTGATGACCAAATGGCATAGGAAACTGTCCTTGTGATTTTCCTATTGCATTATATACTTGCATTAAAACTCTTGGTTTTCCAATTACTAAGATTATGTCATTTGGTTTTAAAATAAGTGAAGGCTTAATATTTATTAATCTTTCATTTCTATATAAACCAAATATCTTCCATTCATTTTGTTCAATTGAGCCAATATATCTATAGGCATATGAACTACCAAATGGAATTTTAATTTCCATAATTTCACCTTGTTTTAACCCAATATTTTGAGCCATTACAGGGATGTTTGGTAGTCTTTCAACCATACCATTTGCTAATACTTCAATTCCCTTGTAGATATTTAAGTAGGGGTCTTCAATTTCAATTCCCCAATAATCTAAAATAGAAATATGTAAAGTATTTTTTCTAGCTTTAATATTTTTAATTACATTTAACATCTCATCTTTTGAGTTAAGAGCTACTAATGCTTGGATATGAATATCCTTATCTAGTACCATAGCTAACTTAGATTCTGATGTTGGGTCAAACTTATAAAATGTAAAGTTTGAAGGCTTTTGTTCAGGTAATATTGCATCATTCATATAAACTACATCATAATTGTTTTCTGTCGTATTTGACTCAACAATTCTTTTCATTAATTTTTTTGCAACAATACCATCAAGAATAACTAATATCTTTTTCATGACAAGATTATATCTTTTTATCTCTAATCATTTACTTTTGTTTAGATATAATCATATTTTTAATAATAAAAGGAATATTTTTTATGGAATTTAAAATTGATGCAACTTCACATCATAAAGCAAGAGCATGTACAATAAAAACAGCACATAGTGAGATAAAAACTCCTGTTTTTATGCCAGTAGGAACTCAAGCAACAGTAAAAGCACTAGATGCAAATGATTTATTATCAATGGGTGCTAAAATTATATTAGGAAACACATACCATTTATATTTAAGACCAGGGAGTAAACTTGTTAAAAAGTTTGGTGGACTTCATGGATTTTCAAAGTTTCCAAACTCTTTTTTAACAGATTCAGGAGGCTTTCAAGCTTTCTCTTTAAGTGACAACTCAAAACCTGATGAAAATGGAATTACATTTAAATCACATATTGATGGAAGTAAACACTACTTTACACCTCAAAGTGTACTTGATACACAGTACGATTTAAATAGTGATATTATGATGATTTTAGATGATTTAGTTGCCCTTCCTAATACAAAAGAAAGAATTCAAAAGTCTATTGAAAGAACTACTGCATGGGCAGAAAAAGCTATCACTTATCACAAAGAACAGCAAGCAAAAGGTATTGGAGTAAATCAAAATATCTTTGCAATTATCCAAGGTGGTACAGACAAAGAGTTTAGAAAAATGAGTGCACAACAACTTTGTGCTATGACTGATTTTGATGGTTTTGCAATTGGTGGACTAAGTGTTGGTGAACCAAATCAAGATATGTATGATACAGTTGAGTGGACAACTGATTTTATGCCACTTGACAAACCAAGATATCTTATGGGAGTTGGTACACCTGAGGACTTAATTGAAAATATTGAACGTGGTGTTGATATGTTTGATTGTGTTATGCCAACAAGAAATGCTAGAAATGGAACTTTATTTGCAAGTACAGGTAGAGTAAATATCAAAAAAGCAATGTATAAAGAAGATCCAAGTCCTATTGATGAAGAGTGTGATTGTTATACTTGCCAAAACTTTACTAAAGCATATTTAAATCACCTATTCCGTGCAAATGAAATTACATACTTTAGACTTGCATCAATGCACAATATTAGATACTATTTAAATCTTATGACACAAGCTAGAGAAGCTATTTTAGCTGATAATTGGGTAGAATTTAAAAAAGAATTCTATGCGAAAAGAGGAAAATAATTCCTCTTTTACATCATAAAGTTTTTAACAACTAAGTAAGAAAAGAATAATACTAAAACAATTAATACAATTAAAGTTTTATCAATTGATGCTTTTTTCAATTGTTTTTTCTTTTTTATCTTCATCACTGTTCATTCCTTTTTCAATATCTTTTATAACTTATTTAAGTTTATCATCAACATACTTAGTAAATGATGTTTTCTTTTAAAATTCACTTTTTTATAAGCACAAAAGAGTTTACTAAAACTAAGGAAGATAATCTCTTTTTTCTATTTAATTATTCTAAAACTCTTTTTAGTTATAATTTGACCACTTTACAAGTTAAGGAAAATTATGACTGTAGATGATAAATTAATTGAAAAATTATCAAAATTATCAAGCTTAGAAATCGAAGATTCAAGAAAAGAGAACCTAAAGTCGGAACTAGCTGACATTATTAACTTTGTTGAAAACCTAAATGAAATTGATGTATCAAATATTGAAGCTACATTCAACACTGTTGAGGGTGGAACTCCACTAAGAGAAGATGAAGCAAAGCAAGACTTAGAATTATCTAAACATATTTTAGACAATGCTCCAAAAAGTGAAGATGGATACTTTATAGTACCAAAAATCATTGAATAATACAGGAACAGATATATGATAAAAGTTTATGGAATAAAAACTTGTAATTCAGTAAGAAATGCACTAAAGTTTTTTAAAGACAATGACATAGAAGTAGAATTTTCTGATATAAGAAAAGATCCACCTTCTGCTCAATCAATTACTACTTGGGCCAAAAAAGGTGGAATAGATGTTGCTTTTAATTCAAAAGGAACAAAATACAGAACACTAAAATTAAAAGAATTAAATTTAGATGATTCTGGAAAACTTGAATGGCTAATAAAAGAGCCAATGCTTTTAAAAAGACCTGTTATTGAATACAATGATGATGTATTAATAGGTTTTAAAGAAGAGCTTTATAAAGAGACTTTTTTATAGTCTCTTTATATCTAAAATAGGTTCTTCCTCTACATTAAAAGTTTCTACTTCATAAAAATTATCTTTGTGTGACAATAAAATATAAGACTCATTAGATTCAGAACTTTTAATCATCCATGAACTAGGTTTATCTATTGTGATATTTTCAAAACCTATCTTACTATATTGATTAAATAACTCTTCTTTTAAACTCTCAAAAGTTAAATCATATCTTTCATCAATACTAATTTTAAAACTATTATCAGTTTTTGTAATTTCAGGTTCATTAATTGGTTTTTCTTCTTTTATAGGTTGATGGTTAATTAAATATTCATAGGTAACAGATATAAATGCTATTATTAAAACTGTTATAAAAACATTTAATAAAGAGTATAAAACAGAAAGCTTTTGTGAGATTAAGGCCATTAAAAATTCAATTGCTAACCCATAAACAAACCCTAGCAATGTAGCTAATATTAAAGGTATAACTACAACAGTAAAGAAAACTAAAGTCTTATGATTTTTTGTTAAATTTAAAGAATCAAAAAGTCCTATTGGCTTATCAACTGCAATTGTAGGAAAAGTTAAAGACATTCTTGAAAATAAGACTAATACAGAAATTCCAATAAAAACAATACTTGCTGTAGCAAAAATATTTGCTATAAAAGAACCAAATAGTGCATCAAAAATAGCTTTTGCTAGAAATAGTAATCCTACATATAATATCAAAGCAAATAGCACTAAAAAGATTGTCATATAAATTACTTTTAACATAAAAGTAAGTTCTCTTTTTGATAAAGTAAGGATTCCAAAAGTGGGAGTTTTATCTTCAGGCAGTAAAAGTATTCTATGAACTGTAATTGACATAAGAACACTTATCAAAAAAGAAAGTAAAATTAAAAGAAGAGGTAAACTATTACTAATATTATTATCTACACCTAAAGTAATACTTCGTATATCAGTAGGTAAATAGTTCTCAATTATTGTTAAAATAATAAAAGGAACAATCAAAGCTTTTATTAAAATATTTTTCTTTGCAACTAATAAATCTAATGTTCTTTTAAATATCTCTTTATACATATATTATCCTTTAAAATAATCAGTGCGATTATATTAAAAAGAATATTAAACTACAGTCTATTTATAAAAAAGAGCCTTTGCTCTTCTTTATAAGGATGTTAAGCTCTTGCTTCTTTTAAAGTTTCAGCAATCATAAATGATAATTCTAAAGCTTGATCAGCATTTAGTCTTGGATCACATTGAGTATGGTATCTGCTAGAAAGACCTTCAGCAGTAATAGCAGAACTTGAACTTCCTGTACATTCAGTTACATTTTGCCCTGTCATTTCTAAATGAATACCACCTGCGTGTGTACCTTCAGCTTTATGAATTTGAAAGAACTGTTTTACTTCACCTAAAATAGATTCAAAATCTCTTGTTTTGTATCCATTATCAGTTTTAATAGTATTTCCATGCATTGGGTCAGATGACCATAATACATTTTTACCTTCTTCTTTTACTCTTTTTAGTAAAGTAGGGAATTTATCTGCAATTTTTTCATTACCCATTCTAACAATAAGATTTAATCTTCCAGCTTCATTTTCTGGATTTAAAGCATCTATTAGTTTAATAAGTTCATCTTCTTGCATTGTAGGACCAACTTTACATCCAATAGGGTTTTTAATACCTCTAAAGTATTCTAAATGTGCTCCATCTAAATCTCTTGTTCTATCTCCAATCCATAACATGTGAGCAGAACAATCATACCAATCACCAGTTAAAGAGTCTTGTCTTGTAAGAGCTTCTTCATAGTTTAAAAGTAATGCTTCATGAGAAGTATAAAGAACTGTTTCTTTTAATTGAGCTGTATTTTCAGCTGTAATTCCACATGATTGCATAAAGTCTAGTGTTTCTGAAATCTTATTTGCTAAGTTTTCATACATTTCACCAAGTCTATTATCTTTTACAAAATCAAGGTTCCATGAATGAACTTTATTTAAATCAGCCATACCACCTCTTGCAAATGCTCTTAAAAGGTTAAGAGTTGCTGCACTTTGATTATATGCTTTTAATAACTTTTTAGCTTTTGGTGCTCTATCTTTTTCATTGAAGCCCATATTATTTACAATATCACCTCTATATGAAGGTAAAGCTATTCCATTTACTTCTTCAAAATCTGCAGATCTTGGTTTTGCAAATTGACCTGCAATTCTTCCTACTTTTACAACTGGACATCCACCTGAAAAAGTTAAAACAATTGCCATTTGCATCATTACTTTAAATAAATCTTTTATATTATTTGCATTGAAAGCATTAAATGATTCAGCACAGTCTCCACCTTGTAATAAAAATGATTTTCCATTTACTACATCAGCTAATTGAGATTTTAAGTTTCTAGCTTCCTCTGCAAAAATTAAAGGAGGGTAAGAAGCTAATTCATTCTCTACTTTTTTTAATTTTTCTAAATCTTTATATGTTGGTTGTTGCTTAATAGGGAAATCTCTCCAGCTATTTGGACTCCAAGCTTTCATTCTATAACCTTTTTTACTATTGAAATTGGAAAAATTTTATCCAAAAAGAACTTTAAGTTAACTGGAAATTAAGAGGGATTAAAGTAGTTAAACTACTTTAATCTGCTTTTCTTGCAAGCTTATTTAGAAGGTCAGCAAATGACTCTTTGAATGCATCTAAACCATCATTTAATAGCTTAGTATATACTTCTTTTATATCAATATCTTTTGATTCTAATAGTTTAAAATACTTGTTACACTCTTCTTCGCTTATTATTTTTGAAGGTGTTTTTTGTCCATTTTCTAACCAATCTTCAATAGTAGCTAATGGCGCAGTATTTACAGAATGAGGATAAATTAAAGTATCAATATAATAACTTGCTCTTAACTCATCACCTTTTACTCCTGTACTTGCAAAAAGTGTTCTAATGTTTTTGTTTTCAAACTTTTCAACTTCATGGTAACATTTAGTTGCATTTACAATTCCAAGTTTAGCAGTCTCTAAACCTTTTGAAACCATTTTATTATCACACATTCTATCAAGTCTTGAAACAAACACAGAGATAACTGCTTTAATATCTTTATTTGAAGCTTTTATTCCCTCATCAAGTGCTTGTGCACATTTTATAGCTTGTTCTGGTGAAAAAATTAAAGTTGCATTTACATGAATACCTGCACTTGTAAGCTCTTTCATTGCTTCATATCCAGCTTCTGTTGCAGGAACTTTAATCATAACATTGTCTTCACCAATAAGTGAATTTAATCTCATTCCTTCTTCTACAGTTCCCTTTGTATCATCACAAAGTGTTGGGTCAACTTCAATTGAAATAAACCCATCATTATTGTCTTCTAAATGTAAATCATATAAAAGTTCAGCTGCTCTTCTAATATCTGAAACTGCTAACTCTTCATAAATAGTTTTTGCTTCATTTGCTTTTAGCATTTGAAGTTGTTGATCATATGCTGCTGAATTCGTAATAGAAGATTCAAAAATTGCTGGGTTAGAAGTAGCTCCATGTATTACTTCATCTTTAATAATATCTTGAAATCTATTCTCTAAAAAGTCTCTTTCTATAAAATCACACCATAAAGAGTAATTAATATCTTCTTTTAAACTCATTCATTATCCTTTTTTTTTGCGTAAAACGCTTTGTTATATGTAGTCTAATATTTTTGTTAAATCTTTCTCATCAACAATAATATTAGCTTCTTTTTTTAATATATCTTTTGCACAAAATGCAACTTTTTTTGCTGCATAAGGGAACATTGAAACATCATTTGCTCCATCCCCTGCTACTAAAGTATTTTCTTGTGATACTCCAAGCATGGCTTGAACTCTTTGAATCATATCACCTTTAGAAAAACCAAACATCATATCTCCACCAACAAGACCTGTTAAAATTCCATCTTTTTCATGTAAGATATTAGAAAAGTCTGCATCTATTCCTAGTTTTTCTTTTGCTGGACCTGTTCCTATTCTAAAACCTCCTGAGAAACAAACTACTTTGTAGCCTTGTTTTTTAAGTTCAGAAATTAATTCAAAAGCACCTGGCATAAGAGGTAAATCTTTGCAAATTTCTACAGCTTTTGCATATTCTAAACCTTTTAGTAAAGATACTCTTTCAACTAAAGATTCAAAAAAGTCAAGCTCCCCTGCCATTGCTTTTTCAGTAATACTTGCAACTTTTTCTTCTAGTCCCAAAGGCTTAGCTAAAAAGTCTATTGTTTCTCCATCCATTAAAGTTGAATCGAAATCAAATACAGCTAACTTCATATATATTTTCCTAGTTTTATTCTTTTAAGGTTATAATATTATCCAAATTTTACTAAAGGAAACTGATTGAAGTTAGCTTGCATTGATATTGGACTTAAAAGAATAGGACTTGCAATTTGTCTGCAAGGTGATATTGTCACGCCTCTTCCTGCTATCTTAAGAAAGAATAGAAACCAAGCTTCAAATGATGTTTTAAAAGTTTTAGATGAGTGGGAAATTGATACATTAATAGTTGGATATCCAAGTGCAAGTCTTGATATGCAAAAAAGAATTAAGCATTTTGTAAATCTACTTGATTTTAAAAAGGAAGTTATTTTTCAAGAGGAGAATATGAGCTCAATTGAAGCAGAAGATTTGATGAAAGGCGATATCAAATATAAAAGAGATGGTAGAGTTGATTCCCTTGCAGCTAAAATTATACTTGAAAGATATCTTAGTAAAAACTAATCTCTTTATTTATTTAGATTGTGTACCACAGCTATTGCAACACCTTTATCATGTGTTATTGAAAGTGATGTTTTTTTAATCTTATATTTCTTTCGTAAAGCCTTAGAGTATTTTAATTTAGGGGCACCTTTTTTGTCTTTTTTTATTTTTAAATCATGAAAAGAGCACTCTTTTCCTATACCTGTACCAATTGCTTTACTCGCAGCTTCTTTTGCTGCCCAAAAACCTGCTGCTGTTTCAAATCTTTTTATTAATTCAATCTCTTCATCACTTAAAAATCTTTCATAGGCTTTTCGCCCAAACTTTTCATACATATTTTTAATTCTATCAATTGAAGTTATATCTATTCCTACCATTGCTTACCTTTATTTTGAAATTATACTTTTTTATATGTTAGTTTTCCAAATAAGCTTTTTTTTGGTTTCTAAAGTAGTTTTTACACTAATAAATAAATGTAATTTTAAGTTATCTTTAACAAGGACTTATATAAAATATAAGTATATTTAGGACATTAGTATGGAAAATAAAGATAAAATTAAGAATAAACTAGAAGAACACTTTTTTGAAATAATAGATCAAGCAAGAAATGGAATCACAATATGTGACCCTAACCAAGAAGATAACCCATTAATTTATGTAAATAAAGCTTTCACCGAAACTTTCGGATATACTTTTGATGAGTCAGTTGGCAAAAACTGTAGATTTTTACAAGGGACAGATAGAGACCAAGCAAACCTTGAAGTAATTAGAGATGCAATTAAAACTGAATCTGAAGTTCAAACTGTATTAAGAAACTACACAAAAGATGGAGAACTTGTATATAACGAAGTAAAAGTAAGTCCAATCTTTGATAAAAATACAGGGGAGTTAAAGTTTTTTTTAGGAATTCAAAAAGATATAACAAAAAGTTCTTATAGACCAAATACAAAATCAATCTATGAAGACCAAGTTACAGATAAGATACTTAAAGAGTTTGCACAAAGTGCATCGAAGATTGATTCTGATTCACTAATTCAAGAATTAAATATTTATCAAGCAGAACTATTAGCACAAAATGATGAATTAGTTCAAAAAGATAAAAGTCTACAAGCATTAAATGAAGAGTTCTCTTCTTTATTTTTAGATGCCCCAATTCCTTATTTACTTATTGACTCCAATTTAGAGATTAAAAGATTTAATCACCTTGCAGATGAATATTTAGGAATTTCAAACTCTAAACTAATGATTAAATCACTGTTTTTTTATATAAAAAGAGACAATATTCAAAAAATAATCTCTTGGATAACTAATAAAGATTATAATAAATTTGCAATGGAAATTGATGTTCTTTGTAAGTATGGAAATAAAAGAAGATTTAAATTCAGTGCAAAAGAGTATATGTTAGATAATTCTTTATTAATGTTATCTCTTATAGATATTCAAGAAGAGTATGAAATAAAAAGTAACCTTGAAGAGAAGGTACAAGAAGAGTTAGATAAAAGAATTAGTCACGAAAAGTATATAGAAAAGCAAGCAAAACTTGCATCTATGGGTGAAATGATTGATGTAATTGCTCATCAATGGCTAAATCCTTTAACTATAATAAGCCTTTATGCCCAAAATAGTAGTACTGCAATAAGAGAGCTTGAACATAAAATTGAACAATTGGATGATATAGCTTATGACTTAGGAGAAATTGAAAGGCAAACAAAACATTTAGTGAATACTTTAAATGAATTTAGATCGTTTTTTAGACCTGATAAAAACTCTGAATTAATTTCTATGAAAGTCATTATTGATTCCGTTCTTGTTTTAATAAAAGATGAATTAAGAAAAAATAGAATAACTATAAATATAGAGTATGAAAAAGATTTTAAAGTTAAAGTTATTGAAAACCAATTTAAGCATGTACTTATAAATCTTTTTACAAATACAAGAGATGCATTCAATGAAAATAATATAAAAGAAAAAAAGATAAATATAAAGCTTGAAGAAGAAGAGAGCTATCATATTTTAAAATATTTCGACAATGCAGGTGGAATACATGAAGATAACTTGCCTAAACTGTTTGATTTGAATTTTACAACTAAAAGCAGTGGAAAAGGTACAGGGATAGGTCTTTATCTTTGTGAACAGATAATTAAAAAATTTACGTGTGGGATAGAAGTTTGCAATTATGAAGATGGAGTATGTTTCACAATAAAATTTCCAAAGTAAGAAGTTTTATATCTCTTCTAGCTTACTTAAATAAAAATCTGTTTTGAAAAGCTTTGAAGGATTAACTATATTTTCAAAAGCAGCTCCTGCAATTCCTATTTCTAAATTTTGTGGAAATATCTTTTTATCTTTTCTTATTTCTTCAACAATTAAAGCTACATCAATCAAACTAGCTTTTAAAGTAGCGGAAAAAATCACATAATCAGGTCTAAATTCCATTATTGCTTTTTTTATCTCTTTTGTAGGCATACTAGTACCTAAAGAAGTAACTTTATACCCTAGTTTTCTATATACTAATGCTGCTATTTTTATTGCAAGACCATGATATTCATGGGGTGCTACTGTCAAAAAAATATGCTTATCTTTACTTTTATTCTCTTCTAAATTTTCAATAATATTTAAAATAACTGCTTCTAAAGTATTTGTTGCTATATGCTCTTTTGCTACTGAAATTTCATTTGATTCCCATCTAAAACCAACATATTTCATAGCATTTGATATTGTAGTGTTATAAGTTTCTAAAAACTCTTTTATATTAGATACATTATTAGTAAAGTATTCAGTTATATAAGGACTGTTTCCAATTATTAAATTTTTTGCAAAATCAACAGCTTCAACATCATCCAAAATATATCTTTTATATGAAGCTTCTTTCTTTAGGTCTTCATGTTTATCTTCAAGTTCATTTGCCAAGGATTCAATTTCAATACAATCTAGTTTTAACATATGTTTTTTACAAACTTCTTCAAAAAGTCTATTTAACAAAATAAAAAAATCTAAATCTACTTTTTTAAAAAAATAGACTCTATACAGCCAAAGTTGGTACTCCAAAAAGAAACTAGCCTTTTGGAAATAAAAGGCTACAAGAATCATTTTAAAGTGATACTTTATTATGTAATGTATCTCATTTTCATGTATTATTTGTAAAGTATCTATAACTATTGGCAAAGTCGAATTTCTTATTTGCTCTTCTAAATCCAATGTTATTTCAAAAGAGTGTCGTTGCAAGGCTTCATAAACTTTTTTTCTTTCATTAATCTTCATTTTTAAAACTCCAATCATTTTGGATAATAGATTTGATTGGACTAGGTTTACAGTAATAATAACCTTGTGCGACATCAACATTAAGTTCTCTTAATATTTTTGTATGTTCTAAAGTTTCAACACCTTCTGCTTGTATTTCATATTTGAAAATATTTGCAATGTTAACTATTGCTTTAACCATATCATTATCATCATTATCACTTATCATATCTAAAATAAATGATTTATCAATTTTAATTTTATTAACTGGAAGTTTTTTTAAATAACTCAAAGAAGAATAACCTGTACCAAAGTCATCTATAGCAATACTTAAACCTTCTTTTCTAAGTTTTTTTAGCACCTCAATTGCTTTTTTGCTATCTTGCATTATTGATGTTTCTGTAACCTCTAATTCTATATTTTTAGAAGAAATATTAAATTCATTTAATATATTTCTTACTTTTTGATAATAGTTTTTTTTAGTTAATTCTTGAGAAGAAACATTTACACTTAATACAAAATTTTTACCAAATTTATTTAATAAAAGAGGAAGTGTCTCACAAGCTTTTTTTAATACGAACTCATCAATCTCTTCAATGAAACCATGATGTTCTGCAGATTCAATAAAAATCTCAGGAGAAATAAAACCTTTTTCAGGGTGTTCCCATCTTATAAGTGCTTCAGCACCTATTACATTCTCTTTTTTTGTGTCAACTACTAATTGATAATATACTTCAAAGCTTTTTTGTTTTATAGCCTCTTTTAAATCTGTATATAAAGAAACTTTTTCCATCAAGTCTTCTGTCATAGTTTTATTATAAACCATTACAGAGTTTCTTCCATTTTTCTTAACTTCATACATTGCAGCATCTGCATTTTTTGATAATTCTTTTGCACTTAATCCATGGGTTGGAAAAATTGAGATTCCAATAGATAAAGAAAGGTAAAATATTTTGCCATCTATGTTAAATGGTTTATTTATCTCATCATTTAATTTTTTAGAAATTAAAACAATATCGCTTAACTCTTTGATATTATCAATTATTACATTGAATTCATCTCCACCTATTCTTGCAATAATATCTTCTTTTCTTAAGACTTTTAAAAAGCGCTTTGCAACCTCTTTTAATACTAAATCTCCTATATCATGACCAGCTGTATCATTTACTTGTTTGAAATTATCTAAGTCAATAAATAATAAAGCAAATTTTCTAGTGTTTCTAATTGCTTTTTCTATTGTTTTTTTTAGCATATTTTCAAACTGTGACTTGTTTAAAAGTCCTGTTAAGTGGTCATGATTGGCATAAAAGTAAAGTTTTTTATCTGTCTCTTTTAAAGATGATATATCAGTGAAAATTGCCATATAGTTTAACTCTTTTGTATATTTATCTACAACAGTTGTAATAGATAACCACTCAGGATAAACTTCCCCATTTTTTCTTCTATTCCATATTTCTCCTTGCCATGAGCCAATATGTTTTAATGAATCCCACAAATTTTCATAAAAATATTTGTCATGGACCCCTGATCTTAATATCTTTGGGGATTTTCCAATAACCTCATCTTTAGTGTATCCTGTGATTTTACAAAAGGCATCATTAATAGTAAATATTTTTCCTTTGTCATCTGTTATTAGAACACCTTCATTACTATGTTCAAAAAACTTTGCTGACTTTCTAAGAGTTTCTATTTTCTCTTTTTCTTTAGTCTCTTCTAAACACACCTGTACAATACTATTTTCAGATGATTCATAAAAAAGAGATTTAAACCATTTATTATTTATCTTTTTTTCAATAGTATAAACTTCTCTTGTTTTTAGATTTTGAACAATTGAAGTAAAGTCTGCTTCACAATTTTTTATATCATCAAAATGAAATTCACTTCTTTTTTCAATTTCATTAAACCTTGAATAAAGAGTGTTTGCATAAACCAAAAAACCTTTTTTGTTGTATATTGCAATATTTAAAGAAGCACTATCTATTGCATCAATAATTGTTTTTTGTTTACTTTGTAAATATTTACTTTTTAGTATTTGATTTGAGGAATCTTTTAAGATATTATCAAATTTATTTATATCAATTGGCTTTGTTAAATAAAAGATTTTTTGTTCTAAATGCTCTTTAGGTAGTTTTAGTTGCTTATTGAAAAAAGGAGAAATAACTACTAAAAATCCTTCTTCTTTAAAACTAATCTTTGATAAGTTTAACACCCCATTTTTATCTTCAATATCAATTATGGTAAGTTTACCATTTAAGGTACAAGATTCAGTTCCTAATAAAACTATTTTATCAATCTCATAATCTCTTAGTTTCAATAACTTTTTATAACTATCTTTACTGTTTTTATTCTGTATTATTAAATTAATTAGATTCATTTTTGACCTTAAATCTGAATTGAAACAGTTAATTGTTCTTTATAGGTATAATCAAATTTAAAAGAAAAGACTTCAAGAAGTTTATTTAAAAAGGATACTTGCTCTTTTGTATTTATTTTTATATCTGATTTTAAAACTAAATATTCTTCACCTTTAATCTCTTTTTCACTTAATTCTAAAGATATAGTTTCTAAATCAAGTCCCTTTGATAATTTTACATAAAAATCAAAAACACTATACATGTTTTCATAAAGCTTTTTAACACCAACTATTTTTCTTTCATCATTTTTAACTCTATTTTTACAATAAATTATTTCATTATCAAAACTATTTAAAAAACTATTTATACTACTATATAAAGACTCTTCTTTAAAGTGTATATCATTAGTATAAAAATTTATTTTTTCTTCTAATATTGAAGAGATAAGGTTAATCTTCTTATTACCTTGAGTAAGTTCTTTTTCATTTCCTTCTATACTATTTAGATGTAAAGAAAGTTCACCTAAAAGATTTCTAATATTAGAATTAATATCCAATAAAGATGTCTCAAAAAGACTTAAACTACTATTTTCAAATAGATTTTTATTTTTATGACTTAATCTTTGTTCATATTGGCTAATATTGTTTTGTAGAGTGTGGTTTTCTGTTAAATTTTCTATACAGAATACTGCCCCTTGAAAGTTTCCATCAAAATCAAATTGAGGAGAACCACTTACAGATAAGAAAATTCTTTTATTTCCTCTTTTTATTGATTGGTTTATATTATAGACTGGTTCAAATGTTCTTTTGATTATATAAAAAGGAAGCTCTTCTTCTAAAAAATCTTCCCCTGAAAAAGTTTTTATATTCCATTCTTTACTATCATAAGTTCTCTTTAGAATTTCATTTCTGTTTATCTCAAATAAATCTAAAGCAAAGTTATTAGCAAAAGTTAATTTTCCATGGCTATCTACCATTGTTATGGCAATTGGAGCTGTGTTTAAAACTGCTTCTTTAATCTCTTTTTGTTTTCTATACTCTTCTGTTTTATTTCCTAATTTAGAAGTTAACTCTTCAAGTTGTTTTGCTCTTTTGTCCTTATCTTCATATAAAACTCTTAACTCAGAATAAGCAGTTTGAAGCTCTTCATTTGTACTTTGAAGCTCTTCATTTGTTGTTTCTAATTCTTCATTTGAACTTTGCAACTCTTCATTTGAACTTTGAAGTTCTTCATTTAAACTTTGCATCTCTTCATATGAAGTTTCTAACTCTTCTATAACATTTTGTAAATGAGATTTTGTACTATCTAATTCTTGATTTAATTTTTGAATTAACTCATTTTCATCACCTTCATAAACAATATTTCCCTTTATCTGGTGAGACTCTTCTGACTGAAAAAATATAGTATATAACCAATCATCACTCTTTTCATCTTTTACAGGAGTTACTATAAGTCTTACGTATCTAACAATATCTTCAAAAATAGTAACTGACCTAAACTGTGTGGTTTGTACAGTTTTTTCCTTTGAAGATTTGTTTAAGGCATTTCTTAAATCTAAGGAAATATCATCATTTAACAATTTGAAAATATTATTACTTATCTTTCCTTCTCTTGGTTTTATATAAGGAATATCACCTTTTATATAAACAATATCATTTGAAGAGTTTACTACTACACAACTTTTTAATAAAACTTCTTTTAAAGCATCAGTAACAACACTTTCTAAAAACTCTTCTTCATTTCTTATTTTTAAACTATTGCTTTCAATTAATTCTGCTTTTTTATAGCCAGAAGAATAGTTATATAGTTTTGGAGGTTCTTTTATTCCAGTAAACTGTGATTTAAAAATCTTTGCAGTTTTATCTATTAGACTAAATAAATCAATATGTTGTCCAATTGATTCTGATTTTCCTAAAAATAATATTCCATTGTCACGAAGTGCATAATGAATAATTGGGAAGAATTTGTTTTGCAAATCATTACTAAAATATATAAGCATATTTCTACAGGTTATTAAATCAAGTCTTAAAAAAGGTGAGTCACTAATAATATTGTGTTTAGAAAATATTACTAATTCTCGAAGTGATTTTTTTATCTCAAAATGATTCTTTTGTACAGTAAAATATTTTTTTATTATCTCTTTATCAACACCTTCAAATGAAGTTTCTGGATAAATACCAGTTCTTGCTATTTTTAAAGATTCATCATCTATATCCGTTGCAAAGATTTTAATTTTGTACTTAGATATTTTTTCTTTTAGAATTTCTGATAAAAGAATAGCTACAGAATATGCTTCTTCTCCTGTTGAGCAACCAATTGACCAAAATCTTACTTCTTCACCTTGCTCTTTTTTAGAGATAATTGTTTTAATCTGCGCTTCTAATTTTTCAAATGCTTCATTATCTCTAAAAAATGCAGTTACTCCAATTAAGATATCATGATAAAGATTGTTTAGTTCATCATTTGAATCAGATAATATTTTAATATACTCTTGTAAAGATTTAAGCTTTAAAGCTGCTAATCTTCTTTCTATTCTTCTTACTAAAGTATTCTTTTTATATAAAGAGAAGTCAACACCAAATTCATTAAAAAGTAGTCTATAAATTTGCTGTAAAATTCTATCATTTACTGATAACTCTAGTTTTTCATCTAAAGATGCTACTATATCACTTATCTCTGAACCTAATTTTTCAATAGAAACGACAAGGTCAACTTTTCCTGTATTAATTGCAGAAAAAGGCATGCCATCATATTTTGCAGTTGCTGGAGCTTGGGCTATTGTTATTCCACCTTCTGCTTTTATAGCTCTAATTCCATGGGCTCCATCACTACCTGTTCCAGAAAGAATAATTCCTATTGCATTCTCTTTAAAATCTCTTGCTAAAGATGAAAAGAAATAGTTTACTGAAGGTTTAGGACCAAAGGATTGTTCAAGTGTTTTTAAAAACAATTTACCATTTTTTACATATATATCAGTGTTTTCAGGAGTCATATAAATAGTTTTTGCTTTGATTTTAAGACCATTTTTTACTTCAATTACGGGAATATTTGTAGTTCTTGATAGTAAATCAACCATCATACTTTTGTGAGTAGGACTTAAGTGTTGTGCAATCACAAAAGCACAATTATCAACTTCACTTAAATTTGAAAGCATAGTTTGTAAAGCTTCCAAACCCCCTGCACTTGAACCAATTCCAACAACTACTAAATCGTCTTTTGACATATAAATCCTTGAGCTTTAATGGATATATTTTACCTTGTAATTTTTAATATCTATATAAATTTTTTAATTATTGTTTTTATATAACAATTTTTTTGATATTATTTCATTTAAATAGAAACAAGGCTTGAAGCAAAATGAAACTCTTTTTACAAAAAATATTTTACCTTATTATTATGCTTTTTATTATAAGTCTTATTTCCTTTATTGCTATAAACTTAGCTCCAAACTCTTTTTTTGCAAGTGGAGAACTAAACCCAAATATTACAAAAGAGTCTATTGAGCAACTAAAAGCTATTTATGGTTTAGACAAACCTCTTTATGTGCAGTTTTTCTCTTGGATTTGGGCAATTTTACATCTTGATTTTGGAATCTCTTTTGCAAGTGGAGAGCTTGTGAAAAATGAGATTTTACAAAGACTTCCTGTAACATTAACATTAAATATTATTTCAATGTTTTTAATCTTTATTATTTCACTTTACTTAGGAGTAAAAGCAGCATTAAATAAAAACTCTTTATTTGATAAGTTTGCTAGTCAACTTTCACTTGTAAGTTTTTCTATGCCTTCATTTTATTTAGCATTAATTGCTATCATGATTTTCTCAATTTATTTAGAAATACTTCCTATTGCTGGGCTTCATTCAGTTGCAGATGATGGAAGTTTAAATTACTATTTAGACTATGCGTGGCACTTAATTTTACCAATTGCTATTATGACCTTCGCAGGAATTGGAAGTTTAACCCTTTATGTTCGCTCACTTGTAATTGAGATTTTAAAATCTGATTATATCTTCTTTGCAAAGGCAAGAGGTCTTACAAAAAATCAGATTCTTAGATACTATATTTTGCCAAACCTTTATCCACCAGTTATAACCTTACTTGGATTATCACTTCCAGGGATAATAGGAGGAAGTGTTATCTTAGAATCGATTTTTTCTATAAATGGAATGGGTTTACTATTTTTCCAAAGTGCTTTAAGTCATGATTACCCTGTTATTATGGGAATACTTATCATTGGAGCTTTACTTACACTTTTAGGAAATATGATTGCTGATTTAATCTTACTAAAGCTAAATCCAAATTATGATGCAAAATAGTTAGAATTTCTTAGGTATTTAGCAATTTTTTTATACACTTTCGCAAAAGAAACTTGATAAGGAAAGTCTTGAAAATTTTAAAAACGATAGAAGAACTTCAAGAAGTGACTTCTTCTAATAAAACTAAAACTACAGGTTTTGTTCCAACAATGGGAGCACTACATGATGGACATATCTCTTTAATAAAACAAGCAAGAAATGAAAATGAAGTAGTTGTAGTTTCTATCTTTGTAAATCCAACACAATTTCTTCCAGGGGAAGATTTAGATGCTTATCCAAGACGTGACGAAGCAGATAAAAAAATATGTGAAATGTGTAAGGTTGATTATCTATTTATGCCTGATATTTCTACAATGTATACAGAAGAAGAAGTACTAATAAAAGCCCCTAATAATAGTTATGTACTAGAAGGAAAATCTAGACCAGGTCATTTTGATGGGGTTTTACAAGTAGTACTTAAACTGTTTAATTTAGTTCAACCTACACGTGCTTATTTTGGCAAAAAAGATGCACAACAATTAACTCTTATTCAACAAATGGTTAAAAATCTATTTTTACCAATTGAAATAGTTCCTTGTGAAATAGTTAGAGAAAAAGATGGCTTAGCCCTTAGTTCTAGAAATGTTTACTTAGATGAAACTCAAAGAAAAGATGCTCTTTTAATCTCTAAAGCTTTATATGGGGCTGCTTCACTTGTAGGGAAAGGTGAGTTAAAAGCAAGTAAATTAAAAGAAAAGATGCAAGAAGTAATGCAAACTTTAGATGTAGAGTATATTGCTATTGTAGATAGAAATTTTAATCAAATTGAAAAGCTTGAATTAAAGAATTCAATTATACTTGTAGTTGCTAGATTTGGAAATACAAGACTACTTGATAATCTTTGGCTATAAAAATAAGATGTACTATTAAATAGTACATCTTAAAACTTCTCTTTCATCTTTATGATTTATGATATAAAATTAATATAAAACTTTCAGCTAATATAATTTACAAAATTTTTATATTATGCTAAAATTCGCAAAAAACTTAAAAAGATAAAAAAAGAATGAGATTTAGCGAAACAAAACCTACAAAAACTTTACATTTAGTTAGTCTTGGATGTACAAAAAACCTTGTTGATTCAGAAATCATGCTAGGAAAACTTAAAGAGTATGAGATAATCAATGACCCAACTATTGCAGATGTAATTATAGTAAATACCTGTGGATTTATTGATAGTGCAAAAGAAGAGAGTATCAATACAATACTAAACTTACATGATGAAAGAAAAGAAGAGTCTGTTTTAGTAATGGCTGGATGCTTAACTCAAAGATATCAAGAAGAGTTACAAAAAGAGCTTCCTGAAATTGATATTTTTACAGGGGTTGGAGACTATGACAAAATAGACAAACTTGTAAATGAAAAAAGATCTGCTTTTACAGATGAAGTATTCTTACTAGATGAATCAGATGACAGAGTTATTACTGGTTCTTCTTATCATGCATATATCAAACTAAGCGAAGGATGTAATCAAACCTGTTCATTCTGTGCAATTCCTAGCTTTAAAGGTAAACTTCATTCTAGAACTTTAGAATCACTTGTAAAAGAGGTTAAGAATCTTGTTTCTAATGGATATAAAGACTTTTCATTTGTTTCACAAGATTCTTCTTCATATTTAAGAGATTTAAATATAAAAGATGGACTTGAAAAACTTATTGAAGAAGTTGAAAAAATTGAAGGAGTTCAAAGTGCAAGAATTCTATATTTATACCCAAGTACAACTACTCTAAACTTAATTGAAAAGATTAAAAACTCATCTGTTTTTGAAAACTATTTTGATATGCCTTTACAACATATTACTCCTAGTATTTTAAAAATAATGAAAAGAGGAAAAGGTGTTGAAAAACTAAAAGAGTTAATGAATTCAATGAGAGCTGTGCCAAACTCTTTTGTAAGAACTACATTTATTGTTGGTCACCCTGGAGAATCACAAGAAGATTTTGAAGAGTTATGTGAATTTGTAAGAGAGTATAAATTTGATAGAGCAAATGTATTCTCATACTCTGATGAAGAAGGAACAAGTGCATATGATATGTTAGATAAAGTTCCTCAAGAAATTATTGACGAAAGAGCTGAAGTTTTAGGTGAGATAATAAAAGAAACAACACTTGAATCACTAGCACAAGAAATTGGAAATGAATTTGATGTTTATGTTGATGGAGAAAGTGATGAACATGAATACTTATTAAGTGCAAGAAAAACAGCTTGGGCTCCTGAGATTGATGGAGAAGTATATATCAATGATAACCAACTACTAAATGAAGATGGTGAAGGAAAACAAATTGAATTTGGTGGTAAATATAGAGTTAAAATTACAGAATTAGTAGGAGATAAACTACTAGGAACTGTTACAAAAGAATATGCAAATTAAAAATTTTGAAGTAATCAACACAAAAAGAAACCTACTTGGGTTTTCAGGAGGTGTTGATTCTTCTGCTCTTTTCTTCCTTTTATTAAAAAAAAATATTCCCTTTGACATTGCAATTGTTGATTATAATTTTAGAGAAGAATCTAAAAAAGAAGTCGCCTATGCAAAAGAACTAGCTAAGAAATACAATAAAAAAATTTATCTTAAAGAAGTCTTTTTAAAGACAACTTCAAACTTTGAAAAAAAAGCTAGAGATATTAGATATAACTTCTTTGATGAAATAATTCAAGAGAATACTTATGAGGCATTAATTACTGCTCATCAATTAAATGATAAGCTAGAGTGGTTTTTAATGCAGTTTACTAAAGGTGCTGGCTTAAATGAGTTGTTATCTTTTGAATTACAATCAACGAGAAAAAATTATAAAGTTTTTAAACCCCTTGTAAATACTCCAAGACAAACTCTTGAAAACTATCTAAAAGAAAATAGTATTAAATACTTTATTGATAGTTCAAATGATAATGAAAAGTTTAAAAGAAACTACTTTAGAAAGAACTTTTCAAATAGACTTATAGAAGAGTTTGAAAAAGGTATAAACAATAGTTTTAACTATCTTGAAGAGGATTTAAAATCATTAAAAAAAACAACTTCTTTGATTTATAAAGAAAAATATTTAGAAATATTTGAAAACACAAAAGATGATAATCTAAATATTAAAATTATTGATGAAAGTTTGAAACAAAGGGGAATACTTCTTACAAAAAAACAAAGAGAAGAAATATTGTTTCAAAAAGAGTTAGTCGTTTCTCATAAAATTGTTGTAACTATTTTAGAGGAGTATATTTATCTTTGCCCTTATATTAAAAATATTGTTTTACCAAAAGAGTTTAAAGAAATTTGTAGAATAAATAAAATCCCAAAAAATACTAGATTTTATATTTTTAAATATTTGGATATTAAAGAATTATTAGAGAAAATAGCCTAAGTAAATTTTCTTACTTTTCTATTTTCGACAATCTCTTTTCTTGTAGTTTCTTTGTGAGTTTTTAAGAAGTCTACACTTTTATAAAAAAGTTCTTGAAGTTTTTTTAAGTCTTCAAGTTCTAAATCAAATTTAGTGATGTCTCCATCACCTAAATACTTCTCATACCATTTTACAAGAGCATCTGCCCTTTGGTAAGAGTCTAAAGAGTCAATATATATTAACTCATCTAATGCCTTTAAAGACCTGTCTCTTCTTTCCATGCGTCAATTAAACCTTGAACAACTTTCATTACTTGTTCTACTGCGTTAATATTATCATCAACACCTGCAGAGAACAGCGTTTCTATTTGATATAAATATAAGCCATCTAAATAATAAGAAACATCTCCACCACTATCAAAGTCAAGTACATTTCTTAGCTCATCAAAAATAGCTACGGTTTTATTAATATTAGTGAACTTAGATTCTACGTCACCTGTCTCCATTGCATGCTTTACAAAAGATAAATATTTTAAAGTTCCTTCATATAACTTTAGTACAAGCATGTAAGGGTCGTTTGATACTGCGCCTTGTTGCTGATATGCTTCAATTCCCATTAAATTCTCCAATTAATATTCGAAAAGTATATTATAATTTTACTTAAGTTGAACTAATTCTAGTTACCTGCTGTTGACTGTTCAATCATAAGCTTTAATCCTGCAAACTGACTTTCAAATTGAGCTATAATTGCACCATAAGATGCAAATTGTTGAGCCAAGGCAGCATATCTACTATCTAAAGATTCTTGGGCTAACTCAACCTCTTCTTCTAAAGATTCTTTTCTTGTGTTCATATTCTCTTCATATTTACTTAGTAAACCTTCAAAAGAGTCTAAAGAATCAACATATTCTTTTAGGTCAGTTCCTAATCCAGGGCTTTCTGCAGAACCAATAAATAATTCTTTTAAAGAATCAATATCATCTTCTAGTGCTTCATTAAACTTTTCACTATCTAATTTAAGAACTCCATTTTTATCAACTTCAAAACCAAAATTGAAAATACTTAAGTCATCTTCACCATATGTATCAAATATTTTTTCTTTAATTCCTTCAACCATAGTTCTAAGAACCGATTTATCTTGTAGTTTACCTTCTGCAGAATATAATTCATCATCAATTTTAGATATTAAAGCATTGTATTGTGTAACAAATTCTTGTACCATAGGTGCAACTGTAGAAACATCTTTTTCAATTGAAATTGCTGAAAACTCTCCTGGTTCATTTTCTTCTACAGCAGTTATTTTTAATCCACCATCTACAACTATAACATTTGAAGAAACATTATAATCAATTCCATCTATAGTTGCTTTTAAATTTTGTGCCTCTACGGTATGGTTTTCAGGGATATTGAAACCTAAATCTTCTATTCCTGTTTGAGTAATAGTAATTGCATTTTCAAGGCCAGACTCAACACTTTTAATAACTAATCTATTTGAATCAACTCCAACTTTTTCTATATTTGCATTATAACTACTATTACTACTTATTTTTTTTGCTAGTTGCTCATATGTAATATTAGCAGTAGAAAATTTCTCACCTAATGACATTCCTAAGGTTTCTGAAGTTAAAGATTCAGTTACAGTTATTTCTGTTTCTTTATCGTGATGAGATATTGATAACCTACCTTCAGAAGTTAATCTTGCATCAAGATCTTCATCTAAATTTATTTCTTTGATTAAATCATCATATGTAGTCTCTGCACCAACAGTAAACTCTTTATCTACACCATCTACAGTAACTGTTATGGTTCCACCATTAGCATCAACTATATCTTTACTAGATACCATAATATCACTTTGATAAACAGGTTTACCTGGTTGAGATAGTGTTAAAATATCTTCAGATATAGGTTTAGTAACAAAAGAAGTAAAACTATCTTCTTCATTAATTTCAGAAGCTAAATTTTTATATGATTTATCAACAGTTGAAAAGACAGTATCTCCACTCCCAGCATTATCATTAATAGTTAAAGTATTTGCAGCAGCATCATATGATGCAGTCATTGTACCCTCATCATTAATTGCTTGTGCTAAAGCTTCATAATCTTCACTTTCAGTAGTAAAAGTTTTTCCATTGATTACAATACTATTTTCTGTAGGTATCTTTGCATCTTTGTCAGTAAAAGTATTAGATTGAAAAACATCTTTTTTTGCTAACTGTTCTATAAAAACCTCTGTTGTACCTTCACTAATATTTCCAACATTAACTGCATCAAAAACAGCTGAAGTACCTACAACATTTGCAGATTTCTGATTAAAAGCATTTATTCCACCTTTAACAAAAAGGTCAAAAGGTTTTGTACTTTCTAAAAACTGATTTACTTGTTCTATAATAGCCTTTAGAGTATCACTTTCTCCATCTTCTTTAGTAATATCTTCTAATCTATTTTCAATAGGTTGGACTCTTGCCGCTCTTTCTGCATCTTTTAACTTATCTAAAAGCTCTTGATTTAAAGTAGAGCTTCCTAATCCTAAAATTCCTTCAGCCATAATTTCCTCCTTTACATTCCAAGAAGAGTTTGAATCATTTCATCTACAGCAGTGATGATTTTTGCATTTGCTGTATATGCTGCTTGGTATTGCATTAAATTGATCATTTCTTCATCTGGATCAACTTTTGTTAATTGTTCAAACTTAAACTGTAATGATTGAAATACAGTTTCTTGTGTTTCAAGTAAAAAGTCATTATTCTCTTTATCAGATGAAATATTTACTCTTATTTCTTGAAAATATTCTGCAAAAGATGTATTGTTAAGACTTGAACCATCTTGTGCGAAACCATCAAACTCTACATCTTTTTTCCACTGCATAGTTGCCATATAATCTAAATCAACTTGATTTAAATCATTAACAGAATCTTCTTTAAATTTAAGAGACATTACATCCATCCCCGTAAATAAATTTAGATTCTTAACTTCTCTATCTCCATTATAACTATCAGTCGCTACATGACCATAAACATAATCACCATCCACATCAGTTTTAACAAACTTATCATAAATATCACTTAGGGATCTTGCAAAATCATCCAGTTTTTCTTTATAATCAATAATCTTATTATTAGGTGATTTAGTTGTTAAATTTTCTAACTCTGCTTTTACAATCCCTGATTTTAGTTTAATTTCTTTATCATATACTGCTAAATATACTTTATCTTCGGCATCCACACTTTGTTGTTCATTCTTAAAGATTGAACCTATATTTTTTTCTACTTCTGTAAAATTTAAAGGTGTTGGTAAATCTTCAGTTATAACAACAGGTTCATTCATATCATTTAAATTACTTATTACCAATTTTCCATCAGCTGACACTAATGCATTTAATTCTGGGTCAAGATTAATTTCATCAACTAAATCTTGATATGTCGTAGTATCTGTAATAGTAAAAGTCTTATCTGCCGTTCCAGCATTAATAGTAATAGTTCCTCTCTCTTCCGTGAAAGAAGAAAAATTACTTGAAGCATTAATTGAATTAGCAACATCTCTATATGTTGCTGGACCCGAAGTAGAAAAAATTTCACCATTAATAGTTAATTCTTCTAAAACTGGATCAAATGATGCATTAAATAATGTGCTTGTATCAATTTGACTAGCTAAAGCAGCGAAATCTTCACCTTCAGTAACGAATTCAACTCCATTTAGAGTTATTGATTTACCTTCAATTGCAGAATAAGTCCCATCTGCATTTATATCTGCAATAAGATCATCATATGTTTTATTAGTTGTAGAAAAAATAGTTCCATTTATATTTAGTTCCTCTAAACCTGGATCATAAGTAGTTGGATTAAAAGCTGGAACTGCATTGATTTCTGCGGCTAAATTTACAAATGTTTCACCTACTGTTGAAAATTGCTGACCATCAATATATATATATTCTTTTTTATCTACCTCAATAGATAAGTCACTATCTACTACATCATTTGGAGAAATTACATTTTCTGCTTCAAATGTGGGATTATAACCTTCTTCAACAACAATTCTTCCTTGAAACTTCCCCTCTTCCCCAGCAACATTTGCTTCTATTCTTAAGAATTCATCCTCACCAATATTATCAACAATATTACCTTGCTCGTCAATAGAATAATCACCATTATAAGCAGTCACTTGTGCAGATATATCTTTATTACTGTTAATTGCAAAAGATAAAGCTCGAATGTAGTTTGTTTCATCTACTGTATCTGCTACACCATCTTGGTCAAAATCAATTTCATATTCATTTCCATCAACATCTTTATAAGTATTACTACCTAATTCAACAGATACTTCAAACTCATTGTTAAATTTATATGATATTTTATCACCAGGGCCTATATCATAATTTTCTGCTATTGCATCGCCAGCTTTACCTTTAGGAGGATTTGTTGAAAATCTATCAATTTGAGGTTCAAACTCTTCTACTAAATTAATCTCACGAATATTCGTATTGTATCTAACTGCAATTTCACCACCAACTTTTAGTGTATACTCATTGTTGCTTCTATCTACTTCAATATCAACGTATTTAGATAATTCTCTTTCAAGTTGATCTCTTTTATCTAATAAATCATTTGAAGCTTCAATATGTTGTCCAAGTTGCTGATTAACATCACCTATTTCATTTATTAATCCATTTACTTTTTGAACATTAGCTTCAAGTGATAACTTTGTTAAGGCTTCTTCTTTTTCAATATTTTTGTATAAGTTTTGTAATGATTCAACAAGAACACTTCCTTGAGTTTTTAAAGTAGTTCTATATATTTCTGAATTAGGATTTGTTCTTAAATTTTCAACAGATTGAAAGAATCTATCTAAGTCATTAGAGAAACCACTTTCATCCGTTTCTTCAAACATAACTTCTATATTCCCAGTTATACTTGAAATTCTATCGTAGTAATTTGTTTTTGTATTTTCATTCATCAAATTATCATACATATATTGTGAAGTAATTCTATAAGCTGCATCAGCTTTTACCCCACGTCCTGTAAATCTAGAATCAATTAATTCTAATTCACTTAACTGTACAACTCTTTTTTTATACCCAGGAGTATTTTCATTAGCTAGATTATTTGAGATGTTTTCAATGGCCACTTTTGAGGCATAAAGCCCACTTTGAGCCACATTTAATGACTTTAGCATAATTACTCCTTTTTGCGATAACTTTCACTATTATCACATTACATTTCTTAAAATTAGATTAAAATGGCCAGAAAGTTTGTATAAGCCTGATTCCCCAAGGAGTTCTCATTACATCTTGTTCTTCACCATTTTTCATATACAATATTTTTAGATTGGCAACTTGTGATGAAGTTACCGAGTTTTCAGGAGTAATATCATAAGGTCTTATTACTCCTGTTAAAACTAATCCTTGTTTCTGTCCATCAATCAACATCTCTTTTTGTGCTCGAATTAAATAATTACCATTTTCATATGTCTCTTCAATTATAGCAGAAACGCTCGTACTAAATGTTTCACTAAGATTAGTTTTTACTTCTCCCTTATTTTCACTAGTACTTTCTGTACCAAAATTAACACCTGCATAAGAGTTAAATTTATCTGCTGCTTTTTGTACTGTTGAGGATAAAGGAATATTTGCATCCATTTGAGACATAAGTCCTCCACCTAATTTAGAGTTCCTATCTGAACTTATTTCTCTTTTAGTATTTGTCTTTGAATTTAGGGATTCACTAATCTTAACTTGAATTATGTCTCCAATTTGTAAATCTTTTTTATCTGCAAATAAAGAAGGACCTCTCATTGAATATAATGAACCTTTTTTCTTCTGTACTACTGGCTTTTTTTTAGGAACTTGTAAAACTGGTTTTTCAAACTTTATTTCAGGTTGTTCAACACACCCTGACAATAAGAAGGGTAAAATAGTTAATAATATATATTTACTTAATCTCATTCATTTTACTCTCAATTACATATTTTAAATCAATCGCAATTTTTATATTTTTTAAATCTTTTTTTATTAAAGCTGTACTTCCATATCTAACTTTTAAAGCATCTAAGTTAGTTCCAACATCTGCTAAAATTAAAACTTTATCAGAGATAATTTTAACATCTTGAATATTTCTTTGACCGATTAAATCAACTGCAGTTTCAACTTCTCTATAAATAATTCTTTCTAACTTTTTTTGCATAGCTTTTTGATTATCTATCTCAATTGCTTTTAACTTTTGTTCTTGCTCTTTTTTCTGTTGCATAGCAAATTCATTACTCATGTGAAAATAATAAGCAATAAACATTACTACAACTGCAATAGCAGAAGCAACTTTTATTAAAAGTCTTTTTTTATTATTAGTTTTAACTGCAACTATCATTTTATTTAATTACAAAAGTTGTAAATAAAATATTTTTAACATTATTTCTTTTTACATCTTCATTATTTGATGTTACTTCATTTATAATGTTATTAATATCTTCCATCAACTCTTCTTTTAAAAGTGCTTTACCACCAACTGTTAGTAATTCTTCTGAACTTCTTGAACTAATTTGTGCAATAACAGCATCTACTATTTCTGGTTTATATTCTTCAACAATTTTTTCAATTGTAGGCTCTGTACTTTTTATATGAAAAGATAGTTTCATTAATTTTTCTCTACCTTTTGCATTAGTAATATTAAGAACTAAATCATTGATTGCTGTTTTATACATTTCATTTGAATCGCCTGCTTCTGTTTTTTGTACTTGTTGTTCTGTTTGTTGACCATTTAATGCTCCACTACTAACAAGTAAATAACCACCAACACCTACTGCAAGCAATAAAATAACAATCAGTGCGATTAGCACTATCATTAAACCTTTTCCACCACCAGCTTTAGTTTCGCCATTTTCTTCTGCCATAATTATCCTTCGTCCTGATTTTTTGCCCTATAGTCTTTTAGCATTAATGTTAACATTGCTGCATTTTTTGGACTTAAAAATTTCATTAATGATGTAACATTGTTCTCTTTTAATCTTAAGATTATATCAAAAACATCTTCAACTTTTCCACTATTAATCATTTCATTAAAAATTGATGCTGCTACTTTTGGTTTCATCTTATTGTAAATTTTTGAAGTTTTCCCTTCAACTTCTCCATTTATATCTTTTAAAAGTTGAAGATTTTCATCTCTTATTTTAGCAATAGCTTTTTTCTCATTTTCTACTTTTTTTATTAAGTCAAGTAACTCTTTTTTTCTTTCTTGATACTCTTTTTCTTTTTTATTATAAAAAATATTAAGCTCTTTTTTTAATTCTTTTACTTCAATTTTTTGTTTAATTAAAGCAGCACTAGTTACTCTTTCTTCTTGAGCATTTAAAACTATAGTAGTTGAAATCAAAAATAAAATTACAATTTTTAACAAATACGCTCCTTATCTATTTATATATTTACTTTGGACATACTCTTCTGAAGCTTCCATCTCTGCTTTAAGTATTTTTAACTGTTTTTCTTGTTTCATTTCATCAAGAATATACTCATATTGTTCAGTCTCTTTTTGCAATTCAACTATTTCTTCAATAACTTTTTGCATTTTTGTAGCAACACCAAGTTTCTCAGCTTCTAATTTTTTTACATGTTCTTTCATTGTATTTTTGTGCATTTCTAAAACTGCAAAATCTGAAATTGCCCCAAATTTTTGAACACATGCGCTACTGATTTGATTGTGAGTTAACATGATTTCTGCATCTAATTGATTTATTTTTGATTGTAATTGAGCTCTTTCCATAAATTTCTGATCAGATTGAAGTTTTTTTAAATTATACAATTGATCAATCATAAATCACTCTCCAAAAATCAACATTAAATCCCAAAGGTCTTTTGTATATGTAGTGATATGATCACCAACCCAAGGTAATGTTATTAAAACAAAAATTGATACAACAATAACTTTAGGTACAAAAGTTAAAGAAGCATCTGAAACTTGTGTTACTGCCTGGAAAATTGAGATTACTAGCCCAATTACCATACTTACAATCAAAGACGGTAATCCCAATATAAGAATTATTTTTACCGTATTTTCTGCAATAGCTATTAGATCCATGCTACTCTTTAACTTTAATTGTTATTTCTAAAGTCTTGTTATTTAATAATTGTGTAATTAATTTAGCAATATCATCTGTATTAGCTGAACTAACATCAAGGGAACTTGATGGACTATCAGATTGAACACTTTTTTTATCTTCATCTTCTTTTGTAACAGTTACATTATCTACATTATTTAAAGCAGCAAGAATATCATTCTCACTCAGAGTATCAAACTCTGAAAAGTCATCTGACATATTTTCTCCTTGAGTATTACTATCATCTTTATTATCAATACTCGATTCATTAATATTAATATTATCTAAATTATCATCAAAACTCAAATTTATCAAAGGGTCACTAGGTTCCTCTTCTTCATTTGAGGGAATAGAACTTTCTTCTATTTGAGACAAAACATCTTGTAAATCGTCAAAATCTTCTGAATTATTCTTATTAGTATCTATTTCAGAATCCTCATCTGCTTGTTCCTTATGACTCTCTTCTAATTGTACTAACAAATCATCTAAGTTTGAAGCTGGATCAAAATCTGACTCTTCTGTTTTTGGTATTTCTACTTCTTCTACTTGACTTAAAATATCAGCAAGTGCATCTTCATCACTCATTTCTGATTCTTTTTCTTCCCCTTCTTCAAAAAATGAGTCTTCATCTTTTGAAGAAGAGAGTAAAGCACTTAATTCATCATCTAAAGTCACTTCTTCTATATCTTCATCGCTTGAAATGTCTTCATTAGAATCCACTTCTTGTACTTGATTTAATAAAAAGTCATCTTCTTTATCAGAATCATGATATGCATCTTCCACAATTTCAATAATAGAGTCTTGAATATCTTCGATATTATCTTCTTTTTCAATTATTGAATCTAGTCTTCTTATTATATGTTTAGATAATTCATCTATTGAATCAACAGAAACATCACCAATTCCATGGTCTAAAAGATATTCTTGTTCTATTCCATCTTTGGGTTTTAAAAATTTTATTTTTTCTGTTAGGATATTCTTTTTTATAATTTTTGAGTCATCAATAAGGTATATATTATTAGGGTTTTCTTCTATTGCTGCTTTTAGTTCATCCAAACTCTTTAGCTCTTTTACTTCACCCTTGTCATCGAGCCTAAATTTTATGTTTGAATGTCTTAAAACACCATTTATTTCATTTTTAAAACTTTCACTACCGTAGATGTATATAGTCAAAAGATTGCCCTAAAATTATTTTTAAAGAAAATTATACCTTGTTTTTATAAAATTTTAGATAAAATATTTTCAATTATCAAAGAGGTGTAGTGTTGAAGTTTTTTATAGTTTTATTATTTTTTTTACAAAGTATTTATGCTGTAACTATTAAAGATATTTCAAATGTTGTAGGAATTAGAGATAACCAACTTATTGGATATGGTCTTGTTGTGGGGCTTGCAGGCTCTGGAGACAAATCACAATTCACTATGCAAAGTCTACAAAATCTTCTGCGAAACTCATATATAAAAATACCCGCTTCATCAATTAAATCAAAAAATATTGCAGCTGTTATGGTAACAGCTGAATTACCTCCTTTTGCAAGACAAGGGGATAAGATAAAAGTAAAAATTTCAGCCATTGGAGATGCAAAATCTATTGACAATGGTGAATTACTATTAACACAATTAAAAGCAGTTGATGGTCAAGTTTACGCACTTGCACAAGGTTCTATTGTTGCAGATAATGACAATGAAACTACAGGTTTTATTTATGAAGGTGCAACAGTTGAAAATGAAGTTGAATACTCTTTAAAAAATGAAAATAGCATAAAATTAAGTTTACTAAAAAATGATGCTAAACAAGCATACTTAGTAGAAGAAAAAATTAATGATTTTTTTAAAAAACCTCTTGCAATAGCACTTGATACAAGAACTATTTTTGTTAAAAAACCAGCGAATAGTTCTATTGTTAAATTTTTATCTGATGTACAAAGCATTCAATTAGATTCGACATTTAAAAAGAAAATCATTATTGATGTTGCAAGAGAGACTATCATTGCTGGACTTGATATTCCAATAGGTCCTGTAACAGTTGCTAAAAATGATTTTACTATTAGAATCAAAAAATCTGAACTTAGTGATGCACAATGGGATGATAAAAAAGTAAATAAAGGTCAAGATATAGGTGATGATGTAAGATTAGACAATAAGCCAGTTGCTGTGAATATTGATAATACACTCATGAATACAAAAAAACAACCTACAGTTTCTGATTTAGTAAGAGCAATGAAAGTTATGAAGTTACCGATTACAGAAATAATTGATACTTTAAAAATGATCAAAGACCTTGGTGCTTTAGACGTCGAATTAGAGATAAGAGGATAATATGGCTGAATTTTTAAGTCAAGATGAAATTGATGCACTTTTAGATATTGCTGATGCCGGTGAAGAGATTGAAACGGCAGCGGAAGAGCAAATTGTATCAAAAGAAAAAAATTACTCTATTTATGATTTTAAAAAGCCAAACAGAATCTCAAATGAGCAATTTAAAGCTTTCTCTACTTTACATGATAAAATGCTAAGAGACTTAATTACTGATCTTTCTGCAATGCTTAGAAAGATTGTAGATATTAAGTTATACTCTATTGAACAAATGACATATGGAGAGTTTATTCTTTCTATTCCTCAACTTACTTCTTTAAATACACTTTCAATCAAACCTTTAGAAGGAAGAATTGTAATTGAGTGTAACCCTGGAATTTCTCATAAGATTATTGCTGAACTGCTAGGAAGTGGTGCAGTTGCAGCAAGTGATAATTTAGATAGAGAACTTACAGAAATTGAGGTAAATATTTTTGAACACTTCTATAAAATGTTTGTTAAACATATGTATAAAGCATGGGATGAAGTTACAACTTTAAACTTTAAAATTGAGTCAAGGGATACAAATGCAAATGCAATTCAAATTATCTCTGACCACGAAATTGTTTTATTAGTTGTACTTGAAATTACAATTGATGAAGAATCAGGGTTCTTATCAATTTGTTATCCAATCTCATATATTGAAACCCTATTAAATAAAATTGTTGAAAAAATCTTCTCAGAAGGAAGAAATAAAAAAGCCAGCAGAAAAAGAGATATTACAACACTTATTTCTGGTGCAAGAATGAATATCGAAGCAATTATGGCAGAAACAGAGATGACAGTATCTGAGTTACTTGGATTAAAAGCAGAAGATGTAATTGTATTTAATAAAAATGCAACTTCTCCGTCGGCAAAAGTATATATCAATAGTACAGAAAAATTTGCAGCTGTATCAGGTATTCAAAATAATAGAAAAGCTATTCAAATTGAGTCTAATATTGACCATGAAAAACAAGAAACACTTGATACATTAAGAGAAATGAGAGAAGAAAGAATCAAAAAAGCAAAAGAGTCTTCTGAAAATATAAAACGTCTTTTAGAAGAAAGACACGGGAGATATTAATTTCCCTTAGTCTTCAATTGATTGAATTGACCAATTTAATACTTCACCAGCATACATTGGAACAACATTTTCACCCTTATAATTATATGAAGCTGGAACAACAAAGTTTTTCTTCACTAACTTAACAGTTTTCTTTATAGGATTTAACTTATAAATTTTTCTTGCATTTAAACTTATAAAAGCATTTAAATTATCTAAAGAGTCATTTTCTTCAAATAATTGCGTCAATACTTGTAATGCAATAGGAGATGTAAATACACCTGCTGCACAACCACAACACTCTTTTTTGTGTTTTGGATGAGGCGCTGAATCACTTCCAAACATTAACTTTGGATGTCCTTTTAAAGCTGCATCTAATAAAGCATCTCTATCTTCAGGTCTTTTTGCAATTGGTTTACAGAAAAGGTGTGGATTTAACATCCCACCAGCAACATCATCAAGTGTAATTAATAAATGATGTAATGTTACCGTTGCATAAAGGTTATCATATTTATCAAGAAGCTCAACTGCATCTTTTGTAGTAATATGTTCCATAATAATTTTTAAATCAGGAAAGGCTTGAGCTATTGACTCGTATATAGGCATAAACTCTTTTTCTCTATCCATAACAAAACCATTTGTTTCACCATGGATACATAAAGGAATACCTAATTTACTCATAGACTCTAATGTTGGTCTTAATACTTCAACATCCATTGAAGCAACACCTGTTTCAGAATTAGTTGTAATACCTGCAGGATAAAGTTTGATACCAATAATATCATCTTTGATATCTTCTAAAAACTCATATGAGTAATTATTTTGAAAAAATAGTGTTAAATATGGTTCAAACTTATCTTCACTACACGCTTCATTAATTCTTTGTTTATATGCTTGCATTGCCTCTTTAGTTGTTACAGGAGGAACTAAATTAGGCATAACTAATGCACCACTAAAAGTTTCAGATGTTAAAGGACCAACAAGTTTCAACATTTCACCATCACGTAAGTGAAGGTGCATGTCTAAAGCAGAATCTATTTCAAATGTTTCCATACTAAAGAGCGTCCTCGTCTTCTTCACCTGTTCTTATTCTAATTGTTTTTTCAATAGGTGAAATAAAGATTTTACCATCACCGATTTTACCAGTTTTAGCTGCATTAATGATAATATCAATTGTACTATCAACACTATCTTCTGCAACAATTAGTTCGATTTTAATTTTTGGTAAGAAATCAACAACATACTCAGCACCTCTATATAACTCAGAATGCCCTTGTTGTCTTCCGTATCCTTTTACATCAGATACAGTCATACCAGTAATACCTGCTTCAGTTAAAGCATCTTTTACATCCTCTAATTTAAACGGCTTAATCACTGCTTCAATTTTTTTCACTATTAATCCTTTTTATTAATCTTTATATTTTAACAAAATATTTTTAAAATCAAATTATATCTTAAAATGCTCTTTTAAACTCAGGATAAGCTTCTAGACCACATTCTTCAACATCTAAACCTTGCATTTCTTCATCATTGTGAGCTCTTAATGGTGCTACTTTGTTAATAATAAATAATACAATATATGAAACTACAAAGGCAAATATTGCAACTACTATTACACCTTTTAATTGACCTAAAAATGTAATATCATCACCATTGCTTGCAAAAATACCAACTGCTAATGTTCCCCAAATACCATTTAATAAGTGAACTGATAAAGCACCAACTGGGTCATCAAGTTTTAACTTATCAAAGAAAGATACACCAAATACAACTAAAGCACCACCAATAGCACCAATTAAAATTGGAGTATGGATATCATAAAGATCAGGTCCAGCCGTGATTGCAACTAATCCACCTAAAGCACCATTTAATACCATAGTAATATCAAGCTTTCTATATCTAAAGAACATAAATGCACCAACAATGATAGCACCTGATAAACCTGCTGTATTTGTATTCATAATAGTTAAAGCAACTGCATCAGCACTCTCTCTTGAAGCAATTGAGCCAACACTTCCACCATTAAATCCAAACCAACCAATCCATAAAAGAAATGCCCCCAAAGTTACAAGTGGAATATTTGAAGCAGGGATTACTCTAACTCCACCTTCTTTTGGATATCTTCCACGTCTAGCTCCAATAATTAAAATAGCTGCTAATAAAGCCCAACCCCCAGTTGAGTGAATAACAGTTGAACCTGCTAAGTCATACATAGAAATATCTAAAAATGTTCCAGCTAACATGTCACTTCCCCATGACCAATTAACTACTGTTGGATAAATAAATCCTCCCATGATTACAGTAAATAAAGCTAAAGGTAAAACTTTTGCCCTTTCACTAACTCCACCAGACATGATATTTATTACTTTACCAACAAATGCCATTTGAAATAAAAATGCTGCCCATTTTGACATTGAATCACTTCCAAAGTCGCCAAAAGCAATTGAGTAACCAACAAGTAAAAATGCCAATGATGCAACTGCATAAATCATTGTATTTACCATTAATACTGCTGAAACGTTTTTGGTTCTTACTAGTCCTGCTTCAAGCATAGCAAAACCTGGAACCATAAAGATAATAAGTGTCATTGCAAAGATTGCAAAGAATGTATCAATTACATAACTAACTGATTGTAAGTCCATATTTAACCCTTCCTAAGTTTTCGTAGGAAGCATTATATATTTTTTTAGTAAGTTTATATAGATAATATGTGTATAAAAAATATACAGGTAGTATAGGATTTAAATCAAAGAAGAAAAGCTCTTCTTTGATTTAATATTTTAAACAGCTTCACTACCTCGTTGTTCTGTTCTAATTCTTACTACCTCATCAATAGAAGTAACGAAGATTTTTCCATCACCAATTTTTCCAGTTTTTGCTGCTTCAACAATAACTCCTATTGTTGAATCTACATCTTCATCATTTACAATAACTTCTATTTTAATTTTTGCTAAGAAGTCAACAACATACTCAGCACCTCTGTAAAGTTCTGAATGTCCTTGTTGTCTTCCGTATCCTTTTACATCAGATACAGTCATACCAGAGATACCATTTTCAACTAATGCTTCTTTTACATCTTCTAGTTTAAAAGGTTTAATAATTGCTTCAACTTTTTTCATTGCCTATTCCTTTTATATATTAAGCTTTTTTGAATTCAGGATAACATTCAAGACCAGTCTCATGAATATCTAAACCTGTAATTTCAGTCTCTTCATCTACTCTTAGTCCAATAACTAAGTCTAAGATTTTCCAAACAATAAATGAAACAATGAATACAAATGCTCCAATTACTACAATACCTTTAATTTGTGCTAGGATTGTAACTTCTGGATTGAAAATACCAACAGCAATTGTTCCCCAGATACCTGCAACTAAGTGAACAGATAAAGCACCAACAGGATCATCAATTCTTAACTTATCAAAGAATGGAACTGCAAATACAACTAATGCACCACCAACAATACCTTCAATAAATGCAACCATCATTCCTAAATCAGGACCAGCTGTACAAGAAACAAGACCAGCTAAAGCACCATTTAATACCATAGTTAAATCAACTTTTTTGTATAGAAGTTGAGTTAAAAGCGCTGCCATAATAGCACCAGCTGCTGCTGCCATATTTGTATCTGCAACAACTAAAGCAATACCATCAATGTCTGCTTTTGAACCTAATGCTAATTGAGAACCACCATTAAATCCAAACCATCCCATCCATAAAATAAATGTACCTAATGTAGCAAGAGTTAAGTTTGAACCAGGGATTGGTCTTACTTTACCATCTTTACCATATTTTCCTTTTCTAGCACCAAGGATTAATACACCTGCTAATGCAGCCCATCCACCAACAGAGTGAACAATTGTTGAACCAGCGAAGTCAGAGAACCCAGCAATTAAACCACCAAGCTCAGTTCCACCCCATGTCCAGTGACCTTGAATTGGATAAATTACACCACTTAAAACAACAACAAAGATTAAGAATGGCCATAATTTCATTCTTTCAGCAATAGTTCCTGAAATAACAGATGCAGCAGTTGCTACGAACATAACTTGGAAGAAGAAGTCTGCTGCAGCTGGATAAGCAGAATCAGCAGCATTTTCCATACTAATTGTTGAGAAACTTCCCATGAAAGAAGAACCTTCTCCATACATTAAGTCATATCCTATAAAATAATACATAATACAAGAGATTGCAAATAGTGCAATATTCTTTGTTAATACTGTAGCATTATTTTTTGATCTTGTTAAACCAGATTCTAGCATTGCAAAACCTGCAGCCATCCACATTACTAATACACCTGAAAATACAAATAGAAAACCATCTAATATGTATTTTAAGTCGTTAAAATTTTCCATACTCTTCCTTTTCAAAGTAAATATGCAGAAATTGTAACAGATTTCAAAAAGCAATTAAACATTTTTATTGTATATATTTTATACATGCAATTGAGCCATTTTGTTGTTTTTATTGAAAATATTCCTATTTTTTGGTAGCTTACAGATATTTAAAAAATTTACAAAAAATTAATATTTTTTACAAATAAATAGTTTTTAAATAATTGTTTATTTTTTATACATATACTTTTTTCTTAATATGTTATAATTTAATGCATATACCCATATTAGGAGTTTTTGATGAAAGAGTACTTTGAAGTATATATTCAAAATCAAGACAAAATTGAAGAGTTTATAGAAGAGAGTTTAAATAAATTTGGTGAAGTAAAGAGGCATAAGTCAAGTAAATTTAAAACTCTGTTTAAAATTTTTCCATCTTTAGAACTTGTTTATATTGTAAACAAAGATACTAAGACGCAAACCTCTCCTAACTACCATAGATTTAGAGAAGACAAAAAAGAAAAAGATATTTCAAGGGAGTATCTAATCTCAAAACTTCACTTTAAAGAAAACTGTAAAATTGCGTTTAGTTCACCTTATATAAGTAGTGCAACTAGACATAACTGTATTACAGTATCAGTAAAAGAAGGTGAAGATATTGTCTTTTTTGATTTTAAAATAGAAACACTTCTTGAAAGGCTAAACCTAATTGAATTAAATAAACCATTTCATACCCTAACTAAATCTTTTTATTTAATAGCTGGGTATTCAATGTTTTTATTGGCACTATTTATAGTCTCTTATTCAATTTATGACTTTGCTCACGCTTTTTTAGTTAAAGGAATCTTTGATTTAGATGCAATATTCAAGCCTGTCATTGCCTTGACCTTAGGTATTGCAATATTCGACCTTGCTAAAACAATCTTAGAACAAGAAGTATATTTTAAAAGTTATTCTAAAAACTCTAAAGTAGAAACAAAAATTATAACAAAATTCTTAATTGCAATTACAATAGCTTTATCTATTGAGGCACTTATGGTTGTGTTTAAAATAGCACTAACAGACTATGATAAAATGATTAATGCTTTATATCTAATAACTGGTATTTCTATGATATTAATTGCATTATCAATATTTATATTTTTAACAAAGAAAAAGAACTAGGATTTAAAAATGGAAGAATATATAGCAAAATCAAAAAATTCAAAAGAGATACTAAACTCAGCCCAGCTGCTTCAAAGTGTTGAAGTTAATGCTTTAATTACAGGAGAAGCAGGTGTTGGTAAAAAGTCTTTAGCTAAATATATATTGCCTAACGTAAAAATCTATAAAGCTAAAACTTTACAGCAAGATATTAGTGATAACATCATTACACTACAAAATGAAGCGATAATCCTAGATAAAATAGAGAATATCACAAATATAGATTTAGTAATAAACTGGATAAATGATAACAATATAAGAGTAATTGCAACAACCTTAAAACATGAATTAAACTCTAAGTTATCTGATTTATTCTCAATTACAATTGAACTTCCTGCTTTAAAAGATAGAGAAGAAGATGTAAAACAGCTTATTACTAAGTTTTCAAAAGAGGCAAGTAAGACTTTAGATTTAGAACCTGTACTTCCATCTAAACTTATGATAAACTTGTCAAATAATGCACATAGTCTTAGAAAGTCTATTTATTTTTCTTATCTTTTTGAAACAATAGGAGAAGATGAGATTTTGATGTTTATGGAAAACTATATGTTCTCTAATTTACAAGGGGATAATTCGTATAAAGAGTTTGTTTATCTTTTTGAAGTTCCTTTACTTAAAGCTGCAAAAAAGAAATACAAATCACAAGTTCAAATGGCTAAACATCTAGGTTTAAATAGAATAACTCTAAGAAAAAAACTTGACATACACAAAGGTTTTTTAGATGACTGAATTAAACATACAAGTTGAAGAGCTTATAACAAAAGGTGCTGAAGACTTTGAAATTTCAAAGGTATTTAGAACACACTTCAAATCTTATGTAAGCTCTATTGATGAAGTTTTAGAAACAACAGGAGGAAAAGACTTCTTTGTTAAACACACTAAACATACTGACAAATTCATCATTCTTTTATATAAATATATCCTAAGAAAACATTTTGGTGATTATCAACCAATGAGTACGGCTATTCCTATTTCTTTAATTGCTTTAGGAAGTTATGGAAGAGAACAACTGTGTATTTACTCTGATGTTGATTTAATGATTCTTTACGAAGATATAAAAGGTTATAACTTAAAAGCTATCATGGAAGAACTAGTAACTTTAGCTTGGGACTGTGGACTTAAACTAGGTTCTAGAGTTCATGAGATTAAAGAAATAGAATTATCAGTTCAAGAAGATATTACAATCAAATCATCTATTTTAGAATCAAGAATGATTTATGGTTCTAAGCATCTTTGGTACTCATACCAAAATATTTTAAATAAAATTAGGAATACAAATCAAAGAGATTTTGTCTTAGAAAAACTTGATGAACATAAAAAAAGACTTCTAAAACACCCTTTAAAAATGGAACCAAATATTAAAGATGGATATGGAGGAATGAGAGAATCTAATATGATTTTCTGGACTGCTACTATTGCTTATGGAGTTAGTGATATCAAACAACTTATGGGAAAAGAGTTCTCAGAAGAAGAGTATAAAAGATATAGAAGTTCACTGGAATATATATTTAGAGTAAGAAACTATTTACATAGTATTTCAAAGAAAAAACTTGATGTTGTAAATTTTGATGTTTTACCTGAACTAAGTTCTAAAATGGGATTTAAAAATAAACCTAGACTTACAAAAGAGAGACAATGTATGTCTAAACTTCTTGAGTGTTTGCATAATGTTCACTTCTTTTCAACTATCATGGTAAAAAAATTCACTAGAAAAGTTTTATTCCAAGCAAAAAATATTTCAAGATTAAAAGAGTTTAGAATAAAAAAGAATCTTTATATTATTGACAACAAACTATTTACTTCTTTTAATGCAAAACCAAAAACTCTAAACAATTTATTAAAAGAGTTAATTTCACTTCCACGGCATGTAAAACATTTTGATAGGTCATATGTAGAGTATGCAAGTAGAACTAAGTTGCCAAATAAACAAACTAAAGAGTTGAAAAAAACTATTAAACAACTTCTTTATAAACAAAACCTTTATCCAATAATAAAACTATTATATAATGCAAGACTTTTCCAATCAGTTTTACCTGTAACAAAAAAAATTGTACATCAACCACAGTTTGATGGATACCATCAACACCCTGTTGATATTCATTCAATTAAAACTCTTAAAAAACTAACAAATATAAAAGATGACTATGTAAAAGATATCTTTAACAGTTTTGATTCAAAAGAGAAAACTTTAGTTAGGCTTGTTTGTTTATTCCATGATGTAGGAAAAGGAAGAATTACAGACCATCATATTTCAGGAGAAAAACTCTTTAAAAATATGATGTCAGCTTTTGACTTAGATAAAGAACATATTCAATTAGGTGCTCTTTTAGTTAAAAATCACAATATGATGAGTAAAGTTGCTTCAAGTGAAGACATTTATTCAGAAAAAATTATTCTATCTTTTACTGCTTTATTACAAACACAATTGGCACTAAAAATGCTTTATGTAATAACTTATGCTGATATTTCAGCAGTTGGAGAGTCTGTTTATAAAAGTTCTACGGCATCACTTTTAAAACAGCTTTATTTACAATCTTTACCTGCATTTAACAATACTTCATTATTAAGTGAAAATGCAAGAAGAAATGCAAAACAAAATAGAATTAAAAAGCTTCAAAGATATAAAGATCTTTCTAATATTATGAAGAAAAAGATAACTTATATCTCTTCAAACCAAATCTTCTTAAAATGCAAAGCTAATGAGATAATTGATATTGCCCTTAGAGCATATGATGTAAAAGAGTTTTCATATAAAGTTATAAATGAAGACCAACTATCTATTAAAATTATTAGAGCTATTCCTCTAAATCTTGGTTTCTTACTTGGTAAATTAGAGTTTTTAAATATCTCTACTATGAATATTTTTAAGCTTTTTGATGAAAAGAAGTTTTTTGAAATAAACTTTTCTGAAAGAGTTGATGATGAAGATATTCCATTTATTGAGCAAATGATTGAAAACTCATTTGATATGAGTAAAAAGACTAAACTATTAACACCTAAAATCGAAGAAAAAGGTATAAATATTAACTGTAATCACACAACCTACTTAGCTTCTATGCAAGTTACAGCAAAAGACCAAAAAGGTTTATTTGCATATATTGCAAATATCTTTGATGAGTTTGGCATAGAGATTGAAACAGCAAAACTTAGTTCAATCAAAGGTATGGCAAAGGATTTATTCCTAATTGAGAAAAATGGAAACTTCTGTGGTAAGCAAGATGATATTATAAAAGAGTTATGTCATCATAGTAAAGAGTAAAGAGAAATACTCTCTTTACTACAACTCTTCTACTATATTTTTTGCTTTTTTAAAATCTAATTTTCCACTTCCAAGTTTTGGAATTTCATCAACTATTTTATAAAGTGATGGAATCATAAGATTATTGTCAGATTTTTCTATTACGTCTTTTTTTAGTTTTGCTAACTCTTCTTCTTTTATATTTGAAATTAAAAGAATAATCTTCTCACCTTTTTTTTCATCTGCTTTAGTTGTTGCTATAAACTCTATCTCATCATTTGTTATTAATTTTTCAATATTTTGTTCAACAGCACCAAGACTAATCATCTCACCACCAAGTTTTGCAAACCTAGAGTATCTATCAACTATAGTTAAGAAACCATCTTCGTCAACTTTTCCTTTATCTCCTGTTATATAATATTTCTCTGCATCTAAAGTTATTAAAACTTCTTTAGTTTTCTTTTCATCTTTTAAATAACCTTTCATCACTTGAACACCTGAAACTAAAACCATTCCTTCTTCCCCTACTTTTAATTCTGTAAAAGTATTAGGCTCTACAATTTTAATTTTAGTTCCAGGTATTGGCATTCCAACACTACCTATTTTATTTCCTATTTGAACTCCTTCAGGAGTTTTTATATTAGGTAAATTACAACAAGCTACAGGAGTTGTTTCGGTTACTCCATATCCTTCTAAAATTTCTTTATCGAATTTAGCTTTGAAATCTTCTCTAACTTTAGAAGATAGTTTTTCTGCTCCTGCAACAACCAATCTTAAACTCTCAAACATCTTTTTCTGTACTTTAGGATTTTTAGTATATAATCTAAAAAATGTTGATGTTCCAAGCATAATAGTTGCTTTATATTTTTCAACTAATTTACCTATTGCATAACCATCCGTTGGATCAGGATGAGAGACACATCTAATTCCTTCAATTATAGGCATAAATAGAGTAACTACTGTTCCAAAAGCATGGAAAAATGGCAAGGAACCTACAAAAATATCATCTTCATTTACATTAATTATTGCTGCTATTTGTTGGCAATTTCCAACTACATTTTTATGACTAAGTTCTATTCCTTTTGGAATACCTTCACTCCCACTACTAAATAATATTACAGCTGTTGAATCTTTACTTTGTTTTTTAATATGTAACTTTTTTAAGACAAAAGAAGGAAGTAGAATAACACTTAATAAAGTTATTAAACCTTTTGGCTTAGAAATTTGTGCTTTTAAATCTTCCACATATAAAATAGCAGAAGTATTTAGAACCTCATCAATAGCTATACCTTTTTCTTTTAACTTTTTGATAAATTTTTTAGAGGTTATAATTGTTTTTATCTCAGCTTTTTTTGCACTTTCTATTAAAGCTTCAAGGGATGCTGTAAAGTTTAAGTTTACGGCAGTTTTCCCTAACATCAAAACTGAAGTATTAAGAAAAGCTCCTGCTGTACTTGAAGGGAATAAAAGACCAATATTATCTCCTTTGATTTTATCTTTTAACAAACTTTTAAAAAGAATCGAAGCTGTTAAAAACTTGTACCCAGATAACTCTACTCCTGTGGTATCTGCATAAATCATACTCCCCTTTATTTGTTTTAATCTATCAAAAACAAGTTCAGGAATAGTATCTAATTCTTCTGTGTGAACTTTCCAAGAAATTGTTGACAAAGTCTTTACTTCTTGTTTTACAGAAACAGCATTTGCATTTTGTTTTTTAATAGCTTTAGAAAAAGAGACCGTAACACAATTTGTTCTTTTACTTCTTTTGTAGCTTTCATTTGCCCTACTAAATAAAGACTCCCATAAACCTCTAATATAAAAGGCAATTACAGGAATATCTTCTTTTGTTTGTTTCAAAATAAGTTCAAAACCTCTTTTAAACTCTCCTAAATGTCCATTTCTTGTAATACTCCCTTCAGGGAAAAGAACAACAATATTTCCAGAATCAAGCTCTTTTGCAATTGTTTTTATTGTATCTTTACTTGATGCATTTGAAATAGGTATTGCTTTGAATAATCTCAAAATCCAATTTAAATACCATTTTTCATAAATTGGTTTATGCATTACAAATTTGACTTGTCTTGGACTACTCATTAAAATGATTGCCCAATCTATCCAAGATACATGATTTCCTAAAAGAAGTGCTCCCCCAGAAGATGGAATATTTTTGACTCCTTGAACTTCCAGTTTATATTTTAAACCAACAATAAACTTCATAAAAAGTAATATAAGAGATTGGGGAAGTTTAAAAATAGTATAAACCATTCCAACTATTGTAATTATTAAAATTAAATATATTGTATTTAAAGGGTCTAATTGATTCAATGATACAAAAGTTGTAAGACATAAAATTGAAAACATAGCTAAAGAGTGAAACCAATTGTTTCCAGCTAAAATTGTTCCAAGATTTTTTTTCTTTGCATTAAATTGTATTAAAGAGTTTAAGGGAACTACAAATAATCCACCAAAAATACCAAAAATTAGAAAACAAACTCCCAATAAGAAAACACTTGAAACTTCTGTTGATAAATAAATCATAAGAGCCATTCCAATTGCAGATAAAGGAATAGTTCCAATTTCTATATAATGTTTAGATATTTTTGAATAAAAAATTGAACCAATAGCTATTCCTATTCCAGAAGAAGCAATAACTGCATTTATCACAAACACATCATCTATTTGTAAATACTCTTTTGCAAAAGAAGGGAAAACAGCCATTAATCCTTGAGAAACTCCCCAAAAAACCGATAATCCTACTACAGATAAAAATATAATATTGTTTTCATAAATTGTTTTGATATTTTTCTTTAAAAGTTTACATTGAAATAACTCTTTTCTATTTAGTTCTAACTCATCATTTTTTACATAAATAGTTTTTACTCTTTTTAAAACCAGTAAAGATAAAAGCATTTCTAAAAATGCAACTGGCACAATATAATAAGTTAAAGGTAAAATTGCATTAAGTAAGGATTCTTTTGTTGTTAATACACTTAAATTATTTGAACTATAAAAAGACTCAAAAATAAAAGAACCACTAGCAAGAGAAAATAAAATTGCTATTATAGATACTGCTTGTAAACTAGCATTTCCCTTTGCTAGATTTTTCTTCCCCCAAATATCAATAATAAGCCCAAACTTTGCAGGAGAATAAATTGCACTTTGAATAGCTAATAATATTAGATTAAACATAGCCAAATAAAAACTTCCACTAAGATAAGAAAATACCATAAGAATAGATAAACTAAAAGATGAAATAGCCCCATAAATTAAGATATTCTTTTTATTATACTTATCCGATAAATAACCACTAAGAGTAAAAAGCAGTAAGAAAGGAATAATTATCATGGCATTAATAATAGATATCCAAACAACTTGAAGACTTCCATCAAAAACCTTAAATGCTATATTTTGCAAAAGCACTTTATGTGCTACATCAACAATAACATTACAAAAAACAACGCATAAAAATGATAGTTTTATAAGCAATAACTTGTTCATACTTAAGCCTTTTTAAACTCAATGATTGTGTGTCTATTAAAAATATATGGTTTAAAAGAATTTAAGATATTAAGAACTAAAACCTCAGGTAAAAAACCTGTTTTTTCTAAAACTTTAGAACTTAATTCTCTTTCAAGTAAAGCTAATTTTTTACTTGTAGTTACATATTCATTTATAAGCTCACTTGCAACTTCATAACCTCTAAGTTCTTCATAAACCTTTAAAACCTCAACTTCTGTCTTAAAGTAAATATCTTTGTCATCAACTAAGTCAAGTTCGATAGCTTCTTTTACAATCTCTTTATCTAAATCTTTTTTTGAAATTGGATTCTTAATTTCACCAGATAACATTTGAATAGATTGTAAAATAAGCTCAGCTCTATCCTCAAAATCAATTCCATAATAATCAAATAACTCTTTTATATAATCAATAGAAAAGTTTAGGTTATCTTTGAAATATTTAATTAAATTTAAAACTGCAACTGTAATTTCAGGGTAATATTTCATATTTTTTGAAGTATTGTATGTATTTGGCAATAAGCCTTTTTTACTATAAAATGAGATAGTGTGATTAGATAGTCCTGTTTGTTCTACTAATTCACTCATTTTATAGAATATTTTTTCATCTATTAGTTTCATGTTTAACTCCTAAAAGTAAAGAGTTGAACTCTTCACTTTTGAAAGTATAGAAAAAAATAAATAAAAAGTCAAGAGTTGTACTCTTTACTTTTGAATTTAATTAAATAATTTCTTCAATACAGGGATCTTCGATAAAACTAAAATATCTAAGATTAATACACTAATCAAGGTAATTCCTACTAAAGGAAAAACCAGTGATAGTATTAGCATTATAAGTATGGCATTTTTCCAATGTGGTAAATTTTTTGGCATTGGTGGAGCACTTAAGGTAAAACCAGCAGAAGAAGGTCTTCTTTTCCACCACATTACAATTCCTGTAATACATAAAACTATTACGCAAAGGCAAATTAAAGTGTTTATTAGTAGATTCCAAATAGTTACAAGTCCCATATGAATAGGAATTCCCAATGCCATTGTTTTTCCAGCAAGGGAATAATCATCAAAGGTGACTTTTGCTAAAACTTTTCCCGTATATCTATCTACATGTACAGTTTTGTCTTCAAATGGATTTTTTGCATCACTATTCATTGTATCTTGGTTTATAGTCCAAACTCCAGTTTCACCTTTTGGAAATGAAATTCTATATCTTCCATCAAAACCTATTCTAGAAGCTAAGTTTTTGATACTATCAATATTTACTTTTTCACCTTTTAAAGTTCCAGCTTCTCCCATATTTGAGCCCGATGCTGGCAATTTTGTATGTTCTATTGCCCATGGCATACCTTCACTTGGCCCATGGTTTAAAGAGGCATGTGTTTTATTAGATAATGGGATTTTATCCCATTTTTCAGCAGGAAAAGTACTCCAAGCTTGAACTATCTTAGCACCCCAAACTCCTGTCCAAGACATTCCTGAAAGTAAAAAAAGAAAAAAGAATAAGGAAACATATACTCCTAAAGTAACATGAAAGTTTTTAAAAAATTCTCTACCTTTTAAAGAGAAATCAAAAGCTAAAACCTTTGAAAACTTTCTATTTCTAGGCCACCAAAGATATAAGCCTGTAATAATTAGCATAATACCAAAACCTGCAACTATCTCTAAAATTCTATCACCAGGTTTTCCTATTAATAAATCACTATGAATTTCATCAGCTAAATCATACCAACCTTGTCTTCTTTGCCAATTTTCAATAATATTTCCTGTATAGGGGTTTATTGCAACCATTGTTTGAGAGCCATTTTTTAACTTTAACCTAAAAACATTTACTCTATCTTCACTAGGAGCTGTGATTAATTCCACAATATTTGAACCTTTAATAGAAGATTTTGCAACTTCTGATTGTTTTTGTAAACTAATCGTTGTATTATCTTTAAGAACAGGTACTGTAATCTTTTCCCCATCTCTTCCATCAAAAAAACCAATATACATCATCATAATACCAGTAATTGCCAATATTAATATAAATGGTATTACAAATATTCCTGCATAAAAATGCCATCTCCAAACTGCTTTATAAAAAATATCTTTTTTATTTTCTACTACTTTTTCTTTTTTTAATCTCATGAATCTTCCTACTACAAAATAACCTGAGACTTTATAAAAGAAGTGTTAATTATCTATTAAATAAGACCTTTTTTATAGAATTAGATGAAAAAATGATTAAAGCTACCCAAATTAATACAAATGTCACTAACTTATCAAAATTGAACTCTTCATTATAAATGAAAATTGCAATAAAAAATGAAACTGTAGGTGCTAAATACTGGAAAAAACCTAAGGTAATAAGTTTCATTCTTCTAGCTGCTCCATTAAATAGTAAAAGAGGAATAACTGTAACTAAACCACTAAGTGCAAGCATAAATGAAGTATATAAAGAAGTTGACTCAAAAAACGCCACTACGTCATAGTAATATAAATAAAATAGATATCCTAAAGCAAAAGGTAAAAGAATAACTACTTCAATAAAAAGTCCTGTAATAGACCCAACATCTACTTTTTTTCTAAGCACCCCATAAAAACTAAAAGAAAAGGCTAATATCAAGGAAACAATTGGTAAATATCCAAGAGAGAAAAGCTGATATAAAACGGCTATAACTGCAATCATAATTGCAATGGATTGTTTTCTTGTGATTCTTTCATTAAAAATTAAAAAACCAAGTCCAACATTTACTAAAGGATTAATATAATATCCCAATGAAGCCTCTAATATCCTATCATTTGTAATTGCCCAAATAAAAGTTAACCAGTTTAAAGAGATTACAAAAGTTGAAAAAAATAAATATTTTATTGTCCTAAAATCTTTTATTGCCGTAAGTAAAGACTGTAGTTCTTTTTTGAAAAGAAAAAATGGTAAAAGTGTAATGCAAGAAAAAAGTATTCTATAAATAAGAATTTCAAAGGCATCTACATTTGATACTTGTTTAAAATATATTGGGGCTAAACCACCCCAAAATAAAAATGCTAATATGGCATAAATTTGCCCTAATCTCGTTTCACTCAATATACTATCTTTATAATTTTTGTGAAACTATATCTAAATTCTAGTGAAAGTTACAATTACTATTTTAAAAACTCTTTTACTTCCTCTTTATTAAGTAGTTTTCCACTACTTTTAACAATTCCATTTACTACTAATGCTGGTGTTGATAAAACTTGGTATTCCATAATTTTAATTGGGTCATCTACTTTTTCTATTTGTGCAAATATTTTTTCATCAGCAACTGCTTGTTTTACATTTTGAAGTAATGCTTCACATTTTGTACAACCTGTACCTAAAATCTCAATTTTCATATTTTCTCCTTTTTAAAGTAACCTTTCTTATAAAATAGAGTTGAAAACAACTCCAACTATAAATATTGCCACACCTACAGTTCCAAAAAATATTGAAATAAGCTTCATAGACAATACTCTTTTTAAAATCAATGCTTCTGGAAGACTAAGTGCAACAACTGCCATCATAAATGAAAGAGCTGTTCCAAGTAACATTCCCTTTGAAGTAAGAACTTCAATAAGTGGTAACATTCCAGCTGCACTAGAGTACATAGGGATTCCCATAATTACACCCATTAGTGGCGCCCACCAAGCATCTCCACCTGCATACTTTACAATAGTTTGGGCTGGAACATATCCATGAATAACTGCTCCAATTCCTATACCAATTATTACATAAATGTAAATCTTTTTAAAGATATCCATGCTAGATGCCCAAGCATCTTTTGCTCTATTTTGTAAACTTTGACTCTCTTCATTCTCATTTCCACAACAAGAAGCAATTGGTTTTACTTCTATTAAAACCTCTTTTTCTAGATTCAGACTTCCTATTACAAGTCCTGCTATTATTGCTAAAAGAATTACTGTACCAATATAAAGAAGAGTAATTTTAACTCCAAAAAGAGAAAACAGAAGTGCAATAACAACTGCATCACTAAGTGGTGCTGAAATTAAATATGAGAAAGTTACTCCAAGGGGAATTCTTGCTTGCAAAAAGCCTAAAAAAAGTGGTATGGCACTACAAGAACAAAAAGGAGTTAACATTCCAAAAAATGAAGCAAAAACATGACCTATTAGTTTATGTTTTCCACTTAGATAATCTCTTATTTTCTCAACAGGGAAATAACTTCTTAGAAAGCTAACTATATAGATAATAGTCACTAGAAGAATAAATATCTTAACTGTATCATAAATAAAAAAATGAAGTGCATCAGCTAAATGCTCACCCTTTGTAAGGCCTAATGAATCATAAACCAAAAAGTCTACAAATTTTTCCCAATAGAAAAACATCTTATAAACCTAAAGCCTCTTTAACTTTTGGTAATAATTCAGATTCAATCTCTTCATATGTCTTAATAAATGCAGAAAAATCTTTTCCATCTGGGTCTTCAAAACCAACATGAATAATTTTAGTTGCATTAGGGAACATTGGACAAGTCTCATTTGCATGGTCACAAACAGTTACTACTAAATCATAATTATTGTCAATTACTTTATCAATAGTTTTTGAATGGTATTCCTCTTTCCAAATGCCTTTTTGCTCTAATAGTTTTTGTGCATTTAGATTAACTCTTCCACTTGCTTTTACACCAGATGAATCTGAACTTACACCATCTAATTTTGCATTTATAAGTGCTTCAGCTATGATACTTCTACAAGAATTTCCTGTACATAAAATCAATACTCTTTTATCCATTTTTCTTCCTTTTATTTAATTGTTCTAAACTTGTCTATACTAAAGTTAACAACACCACAAATAAAATAGGTGGAGTTACTATTAAACCAAATTTGCTATATTGCCAAAAACCAATCTTAACACCCTTTTGTGATAAAACATGAAGCCATAGTAAAGTTGCTAAAGAACCAAATGGTGTCATCTTAGGCCCTAAGTTACATCCAATGATATTTGCATAAGCTAATGTCTCATTTGGAATATCAGTTAAAGCAATATCCATAATCATAACCGTTGGCATGTTATTCATAATGGCACTTAAAAATGCAGAGATGAATCCTGTTCCTAAAATTGCAATAACATCACCTCTTTGAACTAAGTCTTGTAAAATAGTTGCTAAATAATCAGTAAGCCCTGCATTTTTTAAACCATAAACTACAATATATAAACCAATACTAAACCATACAACTTGCCAAGGTGCAGTTTTAATAGTAAGCCAAGCTCTCGCACTTTTTGTGTAACTAGCAATGGCTAAAAAGATTAATCCACCACCTAAAGCAAATACAGAAACAGGTAAGTCATAGTTGTCACCAACAAAATATCCTACTAAAAGTAAGGCTAGAAAAACCCAAGAAAATTTAAATAGTGTTTTATTTTTTAAAACCTCATCTGGATTTTTTAATAAACTTACATCTATTTTATTTGGAATATCTTTTCGTAAAAATGCCCATAAAAAAGAGATAGTAACTACTGTACTTACAACATAAGGAACAAACATACGAGATAAATACTCTAAGAAACCTATATCAAAATAGTTAGCTGTTACTATATTTGTAAGGTTTGAAAAAACAAATGGTAAAGAAGCAGAATCACTAATAAAACCACCTGCAAGTAAAAAAGCTAAAATTGTCTTTGCATTTAGTTTTAGTATTCTCATTTTTGCTAATAAAATTGGTGTTAAAATTAATGCTGCTCCATCATTTGCAAATAGTGCTGAAACAAAGCTTCCAAGTAGTAGTGCATATACAAACATCAAATGACCATTTCCACGTGAGAGTTTTGCCATTTTAATAGCGCACCATTCAAAGAAACCAATCTCATCTAGAACCATAGAAAGAAGAATAATTCCAATAAAGGCTAATGTTGCATCCCAAACAATATCACTTACAACTAATACATCCTCAAAACTTACAACTCCTGCAATTAGAGCAACTATTGCTCCAAGTACTGCTGTAGTTCCTATTTGTAACCCTTTTGGTTGCCAAATAACAAATATCAAAGTAACCAAAAAAATTGAACTTGCTAATATCATAAAATTTTTCCTATTTTAAAATCAATATATCAAGATACCTTGATATAAACTTTAAAAAAAAGAACTCCTAAGAGTCCTCTTCCATATCTAATACTTCTTGTTTAAGAGTATAAATAAAAGTATCTACTTCTAATTCATCATATCTCTCAACTGTTACAGGAGTTCTTTGAAACTCTTGACCTTCAAACTCATCTAAATAATCCCAGTTATCTATTAAATTTGATGAATAAAATAGATATCCATGAATTGTATCTTCTCCTGCATCAAGTCTAATCCCTGGATATCCCATCGAAGCTGACCATCCAGCATCAATAAGTCTTCCTTTTACCGTTGCAGGTACAAATTTACCTACAATATTTTCCAAAACATGTCCATTTGGACAGTTTGGCATCAGTGTTCCATAAACAAATAGTGTTTCAGTCATTATAAATTACAAGCCTTTGTTAAAATTGGAAGCTCAATATCTAAAGTCATAATCTCTTTTATTGAAGCTTGCCTAAATTCATCAAGTGGACTTCTTACTGAATAGTAAGCCCATCGCCCTTGTCTATCTACTCTTAAAAATCCCGCTTCTTTTAGTATTTTTAAGTGTCTTGATAATCTTGATTGAATCATATCAAAAGAGTTTTCTAAATCGCATACGCAACATTTTCCATGAATATTTAAAAACTTTAATAATTTCACTCTTGTCTCATCATTCAATGCTGATGCAGACTTTAAAAAAATATCCATAAAAGTGTTCCTTTTAATAATCTAACTCTTTGATTTTAAAACTATATCAAAAAAAACTTAATATATCAATATATCTTGATATATTAGATTACATCTTTTTGAAACTCTTCAATACCAACAATTTTTTTTTCTAGTCTACTTTTTAAACTAACTTTATAATCTTGGGCTAAAGAGTCTATTTTTAAAAGCTCTAATACCTCTTTTTCATATTTTACAGGATTTAGATAACACTTACTAATAAATTCAATAGAATATTCCTTGTTAACTCTTTTTTCTAAATTGAAACTATCACTTTTTGAAATCTTACCCTCTTTTATAGTTCTTAGTAAAAATCCTGTTTTACACTCTTCTACTAAAATTCTTGTTAAATCTTTTATTCCAGTAACCTTTGAAATAACAAAACAAGGTGTTCTAGGTTGGGAAACTTCTAACAAAGTTTCACCACAAGAAAATATATCACCAATACAAATATCACTATCAGAACAATTTTCTAATGTAATATTTTCACCAAAAGAGCACTTTTTTAAATTGATATTAAACTTTTCTTCTAAAAAATCATATGAACCTTGAGAATAAATACAAACAGCTCTATCTAATCCTCCATGATTTTTTTTATCAACTTGCTCATCATTTTTTACACCAAGTTTAGAAACATAGATTTCATTTTGTACTTCTTTTTCATAAGCGCTATTTAGTACTCTATGACTTAATTTATACTCTTTTGATTTTCCTATAAAGAGATTTTTTATTTCAAAATGCATTTGTTTCCTTTAAAAATGAAATATTACAGTATAATTACTTTACATTAATATACATCTATTTAAACTTATTATATACTACTATTATAATCCACAGAGGAACCAATATATGGCAGTAAATGCAATTAAGATACTTTTTACTTTTATAATACTATTAACTTGCTCCTATGCAAATAACTCTTTAAGACTATCTAATAATTTAAAATCTAATATTGATATTTTAGCAAATCAAGTTGAATTATACTTTCAAACAAATACAGCAAAAAGAGAAGTCTATATTTCTAATTTATTTAAAGTATATTATGAAAACTATGACAAAATAGCTGCTTTTGAAATAAAAAATAAATATAAAACTATTTATAGTTCTTATAGAGATGATGAGTCAATGACTCTACATAAAAATGTTGCTTTGTCTTTAAACTTTGATAAAACAAATGAATACTATGAAAAAGAGATACTAAATCTAAAGGGACAAAAAATTGCTTCTTTGGTAGTATATTTTAAAAAGACAATTAATTTTTCAAAACAAGAACTTGAATACTTACAAAATAAAAAAGTGCTAAGAGTACAAAATGATGCAAGTTTACCTCCATATAACTTCAATGAAAATGGAATTCCTACAGGTTATGCAATAGATTATCTAGAACTAATTGTAAATGAGTTAGCTTTAGAATTGGAGTTTGTACAAGGTAAATGGGATGACTTTATGAATAAGTTAGAGAATAAAGAACTTGATTTAATGATTAACGTTTTAAAGTCAAAACAAAGAGAAGAGAGATTTCTTTTTTCAAATAAACCTTTTGTAACTTCTCCCCTTGCAATGTTAACACAGATTGAACATAAAAATGTTCACACTTTCAAAGAGATGGAAGGTGAGACTATGGCTTTAGTAGAAGGTTACCATAGTTATGATAGGGTAAAAAGAGATTACCCTAAGATTAATATTTATCCTACACCTGACACAATTTCTATGATGAAAGCAGTTTCACAAGGAAAAGCTGATGGAGCTTATGGGTTAAAGTCAGTATTAGATTACAATATTAATAAATATTTTCTATCAAATCTAAAAACCATGAGAAACACAGATGATGATGAATTTGGGTTTTATTTTGCATATAACAAAGATAATCTTATTTTAAAAAGTATCATACAAAAAGCAGAAAAATTAATTTCTAAAAAAGATATTGAAGAATTAGATAAAAAATGGTTCAAAAAATTTAAAGAGACAAAGAAAAAAAGTAGAGACTACCTTTTTACTAAAAAAGAAATATCTTATTTAAATAAAAAAGGTACTATTTCTATGTGTATTGACCCAAATGCTGCACCCTTTGAGTTTTTAACAAAAAAGGGTACTTATTCTGGGATTATTGCAAACTTTATGGAAACTATGTCAAAAAATACTGGAATAAAATTTGAAGTATTAGCAAAAGAGTCATGGAGTTCATCTATAGATGCAGTTAAAAACCATATATGTGATATCTTACCTTTTTCTGTTCAAACGATAAAAAGAACTGAACATCTAAACTTTACAAAGAAATATTTTACTTTCTCAAATGTAATTGCAACAAAAGATTCTGAAATATTTATTAATTCACTAGCTGACATCAAAGACAAAGAGATTGCAGTCGTAAAAGATTATGCTACTAAAGAGTTAATAAAAAGAAAATATTCAAATATGAAGATTATAGAAGTGGATAATACTTTAATAGGATTAAAAAAAGTAAATAAAGGAGAAGTTTTTGCATTTGTCGGGCTTTTCCCCGTAGTTGCACAAACTCTTCAAAAAAACAATATTCAGAATGTAAAAATTACAGGAAAAGCTTCCATTAACATAGATGCAAAAATTGCAATAAGAAATGACGAACCTATTTTACAAAGTATTTTAAATAAAGCTATAAACTCTGTAAAAAAGGAAGAAAAAGAACAAGTATTAGATAAATGGCTTACTATTATTAAAAAAGAAGGTTTAAATACAAAGTTATTTATTCAAATAATCACTGCTCTTGTGATTGTTTTTGCATTAATTATCTTTTATATTATCTATAATTCCAATAAGAAATTAAGAAAACTATCTCAAACAGATAAGTTAACAAATGTATATAATCGTTTTAAACTTGATTCACTAATGGAAGAAGAACTTAATAGAAAAAAAAGATACAATCAAGATTTGAGTATTATACTTATTGATATAGATTTTTTCAAAAAAATCAATGATGTTTACGGACATTTAGCAGGAGATAGAATTCTTCAAGACTTTACTAAAACAATAGAAAAAAACTTAAGAGAAACAGACCATTTTGGAAGATGGGGAGGAGAAGAGTTTCTTATCATCCTTCCAAATACAAATGAAAAAAATGCATATACACTTGCAGAAAAACTAAGAAAGATTATAGAAGCAGGTAAATTTTATGAGAATATAAAAGTAACTGCAAGTTTTGGTGTTACTCAATGTGAAAATATACATAGCAATAAATGCTTAAATAATGTAGACAAAGCTTTATATAAAGCAAAAGAAGCAAATAGAAATTGCGTGAAGATTTATAAAAAGTAGGATTTTTCCTACCTTTTATTATTTATTATAATTCGTTTTTAATTCTCTCAACTAAAGACTCAACTGTAAATCCAAACTCTTTAAATAGTTCATCAGCTGGTCCTGAAGCACCAAATGAATCCATTCCAAATACTTCATCAGCAAATCTATAATATTCCATACCTCTTGCTGCTTCAACTGCAAATACTTTTGTAGAAGGCTTAATAATTTTAGAGATATATTCTTTATCTTGTTCAATTAAAAGGTCAAAACAAGGAACAGAAACAATATTTGCTTTTATACCTTCTTTATCTAATTGACAAGCTGCTTTAAGTGCTAAAGAAACTTCTGAACCTGAAGCCATAATAGTAACAGTAGCATCTTCTCTTTCTTTTAATAAGTATCCACCATTTGATACATCACCATAAGCTTTTTCTTTTTTAAGAACTTCTAGATTTTGTCTTGAACAAACAAATGCTGTTGGTGCATTCATTTTTAAAGCAACTTTCCAAGAGTCAACATTTTCTGTTGCATCTGCTGGTCTAAATGTATAGAAATTTGGTAAAGCTCTAAATTGTGATAAGTGTTCAATTGGTTGGTGAGTTGGTCCATCTTCTCCAACACCAATAGAATCATGAGTCCATACAAAGTGTTGTGGAATTGAAGCTAAAGCTGCAATTCTTGCACTTGGTTTTAAGTAATCAGAGAATACAAAGAATGTAGCAGAGAACACTCTAAATAATCCATATAGATTCATTGCATTTGTCATAGCTGCCATTGCATGTTCTCTAATTCCAAAGTGAATATTTCTTCCATTTGGAAAGTCACCCATATTTGCTAGTTCTGTTTTATTTGATGGAGCAAGGTCAGCTGAACCACCTAAGAAACCTGGAATTGTTTCTGCAATTGCATTTAAAATTTTATGATTTGAACCTCTTGTTGCAACAGAAGTACCTGCTTCAAATTCTGGATATTTAATTGCATCAAAATCAGGGTTTTGTAATTGTTTAATTTTTTCTTTTGCTTCTTCAGATAAAGATTCAGTCCAAGCATTTTCAGCTTCAACACCTTTGATTAATTTATCAAATGCACCTTTAATATCATATGGAACAACAAAAGTCTCTTCTGGATCAAATCCAGCTTTTACTTTAGAAGCTTTAATCTCATCTTCACCTAATGGAGCACCATGCGTATGATGGCTTCCTTCTAAAGTTGCTGCACCTTTACCAATTGCAGTATTTGCAATAATAAGTGTTGGCTTATCAGAAGCTTTAGCTGCAACTATTGCTTTATCAATTTGGTCAAAATTGTGACCATCTATTTCAAGTACTTCAAAATTAATAGCTTGGAATCTTTTCTTAACATTTTCAGACCAAGCAATTGATGTATCACCTTCAATTGTGATTTCATTTGAATCATAGATAACAACTAAATTATCTAAATTCAGGTGTCCTGCTGTTGCACACGCTTCATAAGAAATACCTTCTTGTAAATCTCCATCACCACATAAACAATAAACGTTGTGATTGATAATATCTTTACCTAAAACATTTTGTGCATATTTTGAAGCCATTGCAAAACCAACTGCATTTGCAATACCTTGTCCTAAAGGACCAGTTGTAATTTCAACACCATGAGTATGTCCATATTCTGGATGACCTGGAGTTTTAGAGTTGTGTTGTCTAAACTCTTTCATATCTGATAAACTTACATCAAATCCCCATAGATGTAATAAAGAGTAAACTAAACCTGTAGCATGACCACCTGAGAAAACTAATCTATCTCTGTTTAGCCATTTGTCATTTGATGGGTTTAAGTTTAAGTGAGAACTTAAAACTGTAGCAATATCAGCCATACCCATTGGTGCACCTGGGTGTCCTGAGTTTGCTTTTTGAACCATATCAGCCGCTAAGAACCTAATCGTATCTGCTTGTTTTTGAAGTAGTTGTTTTGACATAATTATCCTAATTATTGTGTGTTTTGTTGATTAATTTTGTGCGATTATACCTAAAAATAGTTAAATGATATTTGAAGTAAAAAAAGCTTAAAAGAAAAGGAAGATTCCTTTTCTTTTTTAGATGTCTGATTCTATTGAAACATCATCATCTATAAGCACAGTTACATTTGCTGTTGCTGAGCTTGTACCTTGATATACATTAAATGTATTTCCATCTGAATCAGTTTCAGTACCTTTATTTACCCAGTTATCAGCTCCACCTTCTAACATAACTTTATCACCACTATCTCCAAAGATCTTTAAAATATTTTCATCATCTGTTAAATCCTCAATGCTTTGTTCATCAACAATTAATTCATTTATAAAGTCATTTGTTAAATCAATTTCTTCTATGTTGTTAACATTTGATTTAATATCTGATAAATCAATATCATCATTTTCTAAAATTTTCAGTGTATCTTCACCTTCACCGCCATCTACTGTATCACCAATATTATAAATAATTTCATCATCCCCTGCACCTGCATTTATAGTTGCAGAATTTCCTTGTGAATCAAATTTTTCATCGGCATCAGTTCCAGTCATATTAGATGAAGGTTCAATTTCTAATTTTGCATTTTCAGTAATTGTATTTGTATCGCCATTCTCTTTTTCAGTTGAAGTCACACTTGCACTCATAGAGTTGATTTGTGATGATGTTAAATTATCAGAAGATATAAATGTATACGTGTGTTCATTTCCTTCATCATTTGGTAAAGTAACTGTACCATTAGAAACAGTATACTCTGTTCCATCACTATCTTTTATAGATGATACAGAAGAAGGAATATTATCAAGTGTAATTTGAGATAGGCTCTCACTACCATCAAGGTCACCTAATATTGCAGCTAAAGTAATTGTATAACTATATACTGTTGTAGTAGCTGTAGGTAAAGAATTAAATACATCAGAATTACCTTTTACTACAGTATCTCCTACTTTAATGTTTTCAAAATCTTTTACTTTATCTTGAATACAACCTACATTATTATCATATTCTTCTTTTGTATAACCATTTAAAATTATAGAGTCATTTCCCCATCCTCCTGATATATTGTTACTATAAACTCTTCCATCTATTTGTAACATATCATTACCTGAACCTAAAGAAATTTCACTGTACGAATTTACATTACCTTTAATATGTACTTTATCATTCTGTGAACCTGTATCTATATCACCTGAGATATTACCACCTACATATACTTCATCATCTCCTGCTTCTGTCACTATATCTGAAGAAGAAGTAACATTGCCTTCTATTTGCACTTTATCAGCCTGTGAACCTGTGTCTATATCACCTGAGACATTGCCACCTACATATACTTCATCATTTCCTGATGCTGTCACTATGTCTGAATAAGAATTAACATTACCTTCTATTTGTACTTTATCATTCTGTGAACCTGTATCTATATCACCTGAGATATTTCCTTTTACTGTTATATTATCTTCTCCACTAGATGTTTCTATCTTACTATTAGAATAAACATTACCATCTATAACTACTTCATCTTTACCTGAATATGTATATATATCACCATCTATGTTATTATTGATTAATACTTTATCATTATGATAATCACCTTTGAGATCATCGAATGTACCTAAGTTATTTAATACTATTGAGTTACTTGAAGTATTACTTCCATCCCACTCATCAAAAGTTAAGTCCATTGAAGAAGAACCTGGAATCTCAACTTCTCCATTTGCTTCTACGCTAAAGCTTAGTGTAGGCGCACTAGCAACTGTATCAACTGTATTTGTAATATCAATATTTACATCAAAGTTTGCAGTATCTCCATTTTCATCACTTACATTTACAATGAAACTTTCACTTTCTTCAACTATATTACTTCGTAATCCACCAAATGAGTAATCACCTGTTTCAAAGTTAAATTCTAATACTCCACCAGAGCTAGTTTCTACACTAAGAATATTATTTGAAGAATCAGCTATTGTATATGTAACACCATCTACTACAATTGAATCAATTGTTTTCTCGCCATCTCCACCTGAAATGTTGTCAAGAATATTCCCATCAACTTTTTTATAAACATTTTCTACAAGTTTATCTTTTAAATCATTTTCATTTTCAATAATCGTTACATTAGTTTTTACATTACCAACATTTTGTGCAACCATATCTAAATATGTACTATTAGTAATTCCTTTGCCTATTCCTATTACATTTAACTCTTTGGCATTTTCCTCTAAGAAATCTTTCCATTTATTTAAATATCTGCTATCTATTATTCCAGCTTCACCTAAGCCTGATTGGCTATCGTCATTCTCTACATTTGGTTTACCATCTGAAATAAAGTAGATAGTAGCTTTTTCTCCATTTTCAGGTGCAACATAGTCTGTATACGTTTCTTCTAAGGCATCTTCATAGTTTGTTTGTCCACCTGCACTCATATTATTGATAATATTTAAGGCATCTTCTGCACTATACCAACCATTTTCTGAACCACTTCCATCTAAGTCATCTGCAGTTGCTGAGAATTTTGTTAGATTCACTTTAATATTAGAATATTGCTCATAAGTATCAATCATGTTTTCTAAAGCTTCTTTTGCAAGTGCTAATCTAGTTGTCCATGTTCCATCTTCAAGTTTTACATTATCGTTCATACTTCCAGAAATATCTAACACAATGATAATATTTTCACTACCTTTTACAGTATTTGCTTCAAAATCTAATGTTTTTGACTCATCATCTACATAAACTAATGCATCACTATCATTTGCTTCTTTATAGTTTGTACCATCATCATTATCTCTTGTCTCTGTAGCTCTTGCAGTGATTCCTAAATCAATATTTTCTGTTCCTTTTGGAACTGTCATTTTAATACTACCATCAACATCTTTTGTGCCTTCAGGTAGATTAACAGTCCATGTTCCATCATTATTATTTGTCAATGTATATGAAGAGTTTGTTGATGTAAGTTCTGCATTTGTTGGAACATTAGTAATTGTTACTGTTAAACTTTCACTTCCATCTAAATCAGATAACTCTGCACTAAAATCAACATCATATTCAATAACTGTTTCACCTGTATCTGGAACTTCAGCATCACCTTTTGTTGTACCATCACCAAAAACAATACCTTCTATATTATTAACAGTTAAGATTTCACCTGTATCTAAATCTTTAATTTGACAATCTATATTATCATGACCTTGTTCTGGACCATTATAATTTAGTATTTCATATTTTGAAGCAGCTTTTGCTAAATAAAGAAGGTCAACCCCAGTACCACCTGCAACAGCTCCTCCATTTATATCACCAGTGATTGCTATGATATCATTACCACCATTACTATTTATATTTGAACCACCTGCAATATCATTGTATGTTATTACGTCATCGCCATTTGTACCATGAGTATTTACATTTTGTAAAGCATTTTCAATAGAGAATGTTGTTTCGCCAATTTTCACTAAATCGAAAGTTATATTTTGTTGGTTTCCACCTGCATTTTCTGCATTATTATTGTGTTCTGAATTTCCAGGAGCATTTTGATCTCCATTTCCAAATCCATTGTTTCCACCTTTGTTATCAATAACCACTGTTTTTTCAATACCACCACTAACATCAATACTAGCAGTAGGTGCGTCTGCAACTGCAATTACCTCTATATCAGTTGTATAATCAACATCTTTAAAGTTACCATCTTCATCACCTATTTGGAATTTGAAACTTGTATCAGCATCACTATTAGCTTCTGGTTCATAAGTTACATTACCAGCTGCAATATTTGCTAAAGATATTATTTGTCCTTCAGTAATTTCAATTTTTGTATCTTCTGTGGCAGTATAAGTGTTTCCTTCTTTATCAATTAGTATTTCACCTTTATGAACAGTTAAATATAAAGTTCCTTCACTTGGAAGTTCTGTGATTTTAAACTGTTTTACAGCCTCTCCATATTCTCCAAAATCTGTTTCAGTTAAAACATAAGTTTCATCTTCATTTATTGTTATAGAATCATCTGTTGAACTAAAATCATCTGTAAAAGAACCACTTAAATCAAAAGAATCAGTAGAAGGTTTTACATCTTCATAGTTTCCTCCAATTATGTCTTTTACTTTAATTTCTACATTTGATAAATCATTGAAATCTTTAGCATCTAAAGTTAAAGTTCCTCTTCCAGTTGCATTTAACTCTACTTCATATTCCGTACCATTTACTTCAACGATTGCTTTTGCACTTCCTTGAGGAGGATAGTCTTCGTCAACTTGAATATTAAATGTAATTTTACCTTCAGATGTATTTATATTTGTAATTTCAGGGTCAATTACTTCTGTATATGAAACTTTATGAATTAAATAATCATCATCATGTCCTGGTGCTGAGAATTCAGCTTTATCAAATGCCATAGGATTGCCATTTTCATCTGGGAATTCAAAAGTATATGATAAATCAACTCTATCTGTTCCACCTTGTGCAGAAACTTCTTTTATTAAGTTGCCATCCATATCATAATATTTAACAGTTGCATCAGTGTTTTTTCCACCACCTGCAACTGTAGCATATCCTATATCTTGCCCATCATTAGAGAATGTGATTTTTGCAGTTTCATGATTGTTTCTCCAAGCAAAAGCAACATCAAGAGAATCTACATCATTAGTAAAATCAAAAACTATTTTTTCACTTGTTCCATTAGAACCATAACCTAATTCAGATTTTGCTCCTCCTCCAGAGGTATTCCCATCAACACCAAATCCATCATGATTTGTTCCTTTTACAACAGATAAAGTTCCAGGATTTCCATTTTTATCATAAACTGCAATATTTACTCCAGTTGCATCTCCAAATTCAGTATCTACATCAATTACTTTTGGAGAAGTAGCAACTGCTGTAACTGTTACATCAACAGGGTCTACATCGTCTGTTACTTTAAAAGTATTATCATCATTGTTATATGAAACATTTCCTTCATAGCTACCTCCTGAGTGACTTATTATTTCAGCATTGAAAGTATCATCATCATCTTTATACTTATCATCTTCTCTTACTTCTAAATCAAAAGTAGCAGAAGTTTCTCCTGCTTTGATAGTTACTTCTCTAGGCTCATCATTTATATTAACTACTACTTTTAAATCACTTTGAGGAGCATTAGTTACGCTTATTGTATATGTGGCTTTTGTAGCATTTTCATCTACATTATCTGGAGAATCTAGTGTAATCACTACATCTTTATTATTTGAGTCATCATCTATAATATCTGTATTTACTGTGTCTCTATTTTCATCAATTGAGATAGTATCTATATCTGGAGATATCGATGTAATTTGTATTTCATAATTCTCTTTATTTTCATAGAAGTTATCATCGATTGTTGATACATCAAGATTAATATGTCCACTACCTTTAGGAATAGTTACTGTTATCTCTTTAGTATAATCTTGTCCATCTACTGCTGTTCCAGTATATGTTAATGTAACAGTTATATCTTCTTGGGCAATTACTATATTTCCATTCTCATCTTTTAAATCAATTACATAGTAACCATCATAACCTTCTGTAACATCAATATCATCACCAGTAACTCTTTGTGTAGTAATAATTAAATCGTCAAAATCCTTATCTCCATTATTAGGAAGGTCTTCGATTTTTATTGTTTGAGTTCCATCATCATTATCTTCTATAATAAAGTGTTCTTTTCCATCTACATTAAAGTCTTTATCTTGGTATATAGTGATTTTTTGATCTATTTCTTTACCATCTACAATTAATTTTGGATGTCCAGTACTATTGTCAAAAGATAACTCTGCATCTTCTAAACTGCTAATTCTATCTGCTCCATCTGCAATTAATAAGAACTTGATATTTGGATTTCCATATGATGCTAATATATCACCTACACTTAAGCCATCATCTGAATTTAACATAATCAGTTTTGGATTTGTAGGATTTCCATTTTCATCTAATTCATATGTTAATAAACTATTACTATATCCAGCATGATCACTACCATAATAAACATTTGTATATTCACCTGTTATACCTACTTTTAAAGAAGAAGAAGGAGAATCAACATCAATATTTACTGTAGCATCATCAAAGTCAACATCTTCATAGTTTCCACCAGTAACATTTGTAACTTTAGCATTAAAAGTGTCATTTTCAGGTGTAAAAGTAAATGTACCTGTAGTTTCACCTGCTGGAATAGTTATAGTTTCTTCCTTACCATCTACTAATATAGTAACAACTGCAGGAGAATTTGTATCAGTTGGGTTTGATAGCTCTACTGTTAATGTAACACTTTTTGCTGAATCGAAGATATATGTATCATTTTCTGATAAAGAACCATTATATTCAGGAACTTTGTTATCATAATCATTGTCGGCTTCTCTTAACTGTTCTCCATACTCATCAAAAATATATTGGCCACCTTTTATTTCATATCCCGTAACCTTTTGACCAGTTGAAGACTCAATAGCTTCAATATACTTAGTTGGATCAGTTGGGTCTTTAATATCCCCACTATACTCTACTTTAATTCTAGTTCCATCTGATAAAGTATAATTTACATGAGATATACCTTTTGTTAATTCATTAACATTTACAACTTCAGTTTTTACTTCGGCACTTAAATCTACTGTTGTTGTATCAATTGTATCTTTTACATCTGTTGTTGCTGCAGTTGTATCGAAGTCTAAATCTTCAAATTTATCTCCAGTTCCATTTGCATCTTCAATAGCATCTGTGATTTTTACTGATAAATCTGTTGCATCTACATAAACATCATCACTCTCTGCATCTACACTTACACTTCCTGTTGCACTATTTGCAGGTATTGTAATAGTTTCTCCATTATCTAGTGTTACTGTTACATCATTTTTTGCATTAACAGTTTCACTTGTTGGGTTTCCATTAGCATCAGTTTTATAAATTGTTGCAGTATATGTAATTGCATCTGATCCGTCACCTTCATCTACTGTTGATGTTGCTGTTAATACTACTTTTACTTTGTCAATTGTATCTACTACTGTTTCATCTTTTGAGTTATTTACTAATGTTAATTGCTCATAGTTACTTGCCCCATCTGAATCTGAAGCTGCTAAATCTGTTGCTTTTGGAATTGTATCTGTATCTTTAAATACATCTGATTCACTAAAGTC
>JABXII010000036.1 GCA_013373175.1 Campylobacteraceae bacterium
CCTTCACCACCACCGTGTGGGTGATCAATTGGGTTCATTGCAGAACCTCTTGTTTGAGGTCTAATACCAAGGTGTCTAGTTCTACCAGCTTTACCTACAACCATATTAGTGAAATCTTCGTTTCCTACAACACCAATTGTTGCAATACAAACACCAAGAATTTTTCTCATTTCACCAGATGGTAATCTTAAGATAACATATTTACCTTCTCTACCCATGATTTGAGCATAAGCACCAGCAGATCTTGCAAGTTGTCCACCTTTACCAGGTTTTAATTCAATATTATGAACCATAGTACCTACAGGAATACTTTGAAGTCTCATTGCATTACCAGTAACGATATCTAATCCAGATTCAGCAGCAGCAACTTTGTCACCTACTTTTAATCCAGATGGTTGTAAGATATATCTTTTATCACCATCAGCATAAGTTACTAAACAAATTCTACAGTTTCTGTATGGGTCGTACTCAATAGTTGATACAGTTCCCTCAACACCGAATTTATTTCTTTTAAAATCAATAATTCTATATAATTTTTTAGCACCTGCTTCTTTGTGTCTTGATGTAATTCTACCGTTATTATTTCTACCAGCTGAAGCTTTTACTCTTACAAGTAAAGATTTAACTGTTGGTTTAGAAGTAATATCAGAAGTATCCATAACAGACATGAATCTTCTTGCAGGAGTTATTGGTCTAAATTTTTTAATTGCCATCTTCTATACTCCTTAAGCTGATAGGTTCGCTATTTCAGCGCCTTCAGGTAATGTAACATAGAATTTTTTGAAGTCTGGTCTTTTTCCAGGTCTTCCTCTAAATCTTTTAACTTTACCGTCTTGTCTTAAAGAGTTAACTTTTGCTGGAGTTACTCCAAAATACTCTTTAAAAACCTCTTTTAAACCGTTTTTAGTCATTCTTGGACTAGTTTGTACAACGATTACACCATTTTCTTGAAGCTCGATTGTTTTTTCTGTATATAATATTGCTTTAATATCTGTAATATCTGCCATCTTACGCCTCTTTTGTTAATGATTCAAGTACTGATTTTTCAATTAGTACTGAGTGATATGCAGAAATTAAATATGCATTAATTTCTTGTTTTTCAATCATGTAACAGTTTTTAACGTTTCTAAACGCTAAGTATGTTTTTTCATCAATTGAATCAACGATTACTACTGTATCTCTTTGATTTAATCCATTAATGATTGAAACCGCATCTTTAGTTTTACCTGATTCAACTTTGATAGAATCAGCTACAAATAAAGAACCATTTTCAGCATGAGCGTTAATAGCATAATTTAATGCTAAAGCTTTTTGCTTCTTATTGATTTTTTGGTTGTAGTTTCTTTTAGTAGGTCCAAATACTTGACCCCCACCAACGAATAATGGTGATCTTTTAGAACCCCATCTAGCTCCACCAGAACCTTTTTGAGCTTTAGGTTTTTTACCACCACCGCTTACTTCAGATCTGTTCTTAACTCTAGCAGTGTTTGCTCTTTGTGCTGCTAAGTAAGATTTTACATATAAATATAAATTGTGTGAGTTAATATCTTTGAAAGACTCTGGTAACTCGTTTGTCTTTACTGCAACTGCGTTACTCATTTAGCAATCCTTACTTTTCCTAATCCACCATTTGGTCCAGATACTGAACCTTTTACAACTAATATACCAGTTTCTGCGTCGAATGAAACAACTTCATTTTTAACAGTTACATTTGTATTTCCGTATTGTCCTGGCATTTTCTTACCTGGTTGAACTCTACCTGGCCATTCAGCATTACCGATAGAACCTACTCTTCTACCCATTCTGTGTCCATGTGATGCTCTACCACCAGCGAAGTTCCATCTTTTAACTCCACCTTGAAAACCTCTACCTTTTGTTTTAAAAGTTGTTTTTAAAACAGAACCTTCAGTTAATCCAGAAACATCTAAGTCACCAGCTTCAGTATTTGCTACACTAATTGTTGCAAATCTATTAAACTCTTTGCTTAAACCATATTTTTTTTGTTGACCTTCAATAGCTTTGTTGAATTTCTTCCCTTTGCTATATGAAACAAGTGCTACACCTTCATTAACGTCACATACTTTAGTATCAAGAACTTTTAAAAGTGTAACTGGTGTTGCAGGAACTGTAACAGTTCTACTCATACCGATTTTTTCTACGATAAATTCCATTTATTACCCTTTCTTTATTATTCTTGACCCATTGATCTAACTTCAACATCAACTTCAGGAGCTAAGTCAAGTTTCATTAATGAATCTACTGTATCAGGAGTTGCTGCAATGATATCAATCATTCTTGAGTGTACTCTGATTTCGAATTGCTCTCTAGAATCCTTATTTACGTGAGGACCTTTAAGAACAGTGTATTTTCTGATCTTCGTTGGAAGAGGTATTGGACCTCTTAACTCAGCACCAGTTCTTTTAACAGCTTCAACAATTGAAGCAACACTTCTGTCTAAAACTCTATGATCATAAGCTTTAAGCTTTAATCTTATTTTTTCCATGTATTTTCCTTTAAAGAACTCGTTAGATATACCAAAAAAGGCACTCTAACCATTTTTATGGACGCGGATTATAACTTTTTTTTCATTAGATGTCAAGTATTATGGGGTTTTCATCTTTTTTTAGTAGATTTCATTTCCTTCTTAGAAGGATAAGTGTATATCTTTTGCTATATACTTTAAGTAAACTCAAAGATATAGGCTACAGATTGGTTACAAAAATTTATTGTATAATTGTATTAATATTTTAAAAGCAAATTTGAACTATTATTGAGACATTAAAAGGTTTAGAAAACAAAGTAAGCTCTACTGAACCACTTATGGCAGAACTTGCAAACCATCTATATAATATCACTTCAGACTCTTTTGAAAATGAAAAATCGCCTGATGGTATAAGTTGGAATCCAATCAAGCCAAGAAAAGCAGACCAGACTCCTGATAAAATACTAAGAGATGAAGGAACTATGCAAGATAGTTTAAGTGCATTTAGTTCTAAAGATAAAGCAGGAATCGGACTAAATGCAGTTGCAAATGGTTTTCCTTATGGTTTGGTTCATCAATTTTGGTTCAGAAGATAGAACAATAGTCGCAAGACCTTATTTACCTATTGATGAAAACGGAAAGTTATACAATGGAGTAGAAGAAGAGTTGATTGAGATAATTGAAGAGTATTTAAAAGTTTGATATAATCAAAATAAAAAATAAGGTTATATTTTGGAAGAAGTTAAAACAATTATTGACAATACAAAAAGTTGGTATGATTTAGCAGATACTGCATTGAAAATAGGTTTAGGTGCTTTTATTGGTGGATTATTTACTTACATCACAACTAAATCAAATCATAAACATGAGATAAGTAAAGAAAAATTTAATAGAAAAATTGAAATGCTAAATGAAGCTACAGGAAAACTAGAAAACTACTTTACATGTACATTTAAACTAATGGATAAATGGTATGGATATGCAACAAAAGGAATTAAAAGGAAAAATCAACTTAAAGAAAAAGCATTGGACGAATATATTGAAATAGATGCCTTATACTTACAAAATACGAAAGATGTTCAATATGCATTTGCACAACTTAATATGATAGGGTTAAAAGAAACTCGTGATATAGTTATAGAGTATGATAAAATCATATTAAAAATAAGAAACAATATTGCTCTTGAAAAAGATGATATTCCATCTGAAGATTATATATTAGAGATGATGGAAAAAACTAATGCAATAAAAAACAAATACTACAATAAAATTAAAAAATATTTTGACGATTTAAAATAAACTAGGAGGAGTTCTACACTCCTTAGTTATCTCTTGAATTTGTCTCTCTGTTAAATTATACTCTTTAGCAAGTCTTTTAGCAAGACCTACCTCTCCGTAGTGCTTTTTATATTCTTCTATAATTTTTTCATTTCTAAGAGTAGTTTTATATGAAGGGATATAATAAGTAGTGCCACCAAACTCTTTGATTGCAGCTTCTAAATCAGTATCATCTTTTTTTATAAACTTAAAAAACTTTACAAATAAGTCATAGTTATTAACTGCTGACACTTCTATCCCCTTTCATTTCTTTTTTGAAAGTATATCAAATTTAATTGCAATATGCAATATAATGTTATTTTATTGCATTTAGCAATTAAAAGGCTACTGAGTATATTTTGGATAAAATAATTAAAATCTTAATATATAGATAAAATAAAATTCAAAAAATCTATAGGAATTCACGTGGCTAATAATAGATGTAACAAATACTTAATAACTATTTATAAACTATTTTACAAATTAATGGGAAATGGAAAAAATAAAAATAAAATAGAAAAAAGACTTTTCTCTATTTTTATTATTGTAGTATATTTTATTATGGCTGTTTTAGGACTAGAGTTACTTCTGTTATCAAGTAATATGGATATAGGAAAAATAGGAGACTTTTTTGGTGGAGTTTTAAACCCCATCTTAACATTCTTTACTTTTTTAGCATTGCTAATAACAATAATATTACAACAAAAAGAGTTATCCTTATCAAGAAAAGAACTTGCTGAAACTCAAAAGGCTACACGAGACTCGGCAACTGCTTTAGAAGCACAAAGTGAATCTATTAAACTACAAAACTTTGAAAATACATTTTTTAATATGTTAGAACTTCATAATAAAATTGCTTCACGATTTGATGGTAAAATAGAAATCAGAGGTGAATATAATTTCAAATTTATTGATAATCTTTCAATGAAAAGACTAATTACTGCAAACAACTCTTTTAGCTCTATTTATTCTTCTTTACTAAAAGAGTTAAATGAGTGTAATTCTTTTGATTACTCTTACAAATATAAAAACTATCTTATTTTTAAAGATAATAATATTAAAAATATAAAAACAGTTCATACTGCAAATAGTTTAAAGAGTTTAAATGAAGAAGAAAAACTAGAGATGAGAAAGAACTTTTTAAAAGGAGAATTTTATAATCAATTAAATAGCAGTTACTTTATATATAATGAATGGAATGAATCTTTTGATAGACATACAGGACACTATTTTAGAAATATTTATCAAATATTAAAATTTATTGATAATAGTTCTGTTAAAGATAAAAAATTTTATTCTAATATTTTAAGAGCGCAACTTAACCAAGATGAGCTAGGATTGCTTTTTTACAATAGCGTAAGTATAAAAGGAATAAAAATGCTTAGATTTATTATTAAATATGAATTTTTAGAACATCTAAATTATAATAAAAGATTTTGCAATAAAGATTTACAACTTTATAAAAATGAAGCTCTAAAGTTTGATAAAGATTATCCTAATAAAGCTTTTGGAAAAAATGATAAATTTGCAAAAGCTATTGCTAGACTCTAAATTTTTCCAAAGCTACAATAACTTTAGTAGCTTTGCCTTTAAGTAGGTCTTCTAGTCTTTCAAGTTTATGTCTAGATACTCTTGAAGCAAATACAAGCAAGGCTTTCTCACTTTTATCTTTTGCTTTTTCTTTCCAGACTGTTCTTATCTTTTCAACTTGAGCTTGAGTTATTAAAGCTTTTCCTTCTACTGTATGAAGCATAGGTATATCATTCACTTTTCTTTGACAAAAATCTAAGAAAAGATTTAATTGGTCTATACTCATCTTTGTAGTACTTTCAACTCCAAACCTTGAGAGCATAAACTCTCTTCTTTCATCTTCATCATAAAATACATTTGATTTATTTACTTGTATTTTTTGGATAAGACTCTTTCTATATTTTTCTTGGGCAGTTTCTTTTAATTACTAAGTTCTTTTGAGAGTATATCTTTTAGTTTTTCTAATATACTATTTATACTTATTTTAATCCCCTAAGATTTCTTTCAAGATTAAATACATATCCTTATCCACTATACATTGCGAAATCCTCAAGTCTTATTTCAAATCTGGCATTCATATAATTATCTATTGTATATGCTGCCATTTCTCCTTTGGCTTTACAAAAAGTATTTACTCCAGCTTTGTAACCTTCTTTACCAAGTTCTTCTCCAAATGAGATTAAATAGTTTTCAATTTTGTTTGACATAATATCTCCAAGTGTATAACTTATCTATTTTGTAGGTCTTATATTAAAGCTTTTATACAGTTCTCTAACTACAATAAGAAAATATCTTATCTGTCATATAACTTATTGTATAATCTCAAAAAACTTTTAAGGAATATGTTTACTATGAAAAAACAGATTGTTGTTGGTGGATTCTCTAAAGAACAAAGAGAAAAAGAGTTAGAAAAGATTAGAGCTAAATACTCAAAAAAAGGTTATACCTTTATTCACTACATTGATAATGGAGCTTTAAAGTCTGTTGCTATATTTGAAGTAGATGAAGAAAAAGTAAGAAAAGAGAAAGCTACAAACCTAATACTTCTTGGTATATTTTTTATGGCTATTGCAGCAGTTTTATTCTACAAAGCTAGTGTGTAAGTTTAACTTACATACATAGTTGGTATTTTTATTTTAACACAGACTCCCTTTTCCCCTTGATTTTCAATATTCTCTAAACTAATCTCGCCATTTGTTAAAAGTGTTAATGATACTTTAGATAAATAAAGCCCTAAGCCTCTACCATTTAAAGACTTGTCAGAATGATACAAGTCAAATACATTGCTTAAGATATCTTCATCTATTCCACCTGCATTGTCACAAATCTTTATATAAAAGAACTCATCATCTTGAAATGTCGTTATATCTATTTTTTTATTTTCTATTCCTGTTTTATCAAACTGTTCATATGAATTTTTCAATATACTTTCAACAATATTTTTAAACTCTTCATAATCACTTTTAATAAAAACATTGTTTTGCATGTCAATAAATATTTCATCTTTTTCTATAGTTTGCAACAACTCTTTTAATGAAAAGCCTCTTATATCTTTTTTCTCTAAAAGGTTATTAAATTTATTTATTGTTGAAGAAAGATAGATATTCTCTTTTTCTATTTTTTCTAAGTTTGCAATTAAAATCTCATCGGTAAGTTTATTCATTTGAGAATAAACTCTTATTTTACTAGTGATAGAACCTATTTTTGATAGAGGTTGTCTCCATTGATGTGAAATCATAGAAACAGTTTTTGCTATTAGTATCTCTTTTGCTTGTTGTTTTATCTTTTCTTCTTTAGCTTCATTTTCAAGTTCTAAGAAGTATGGTTTTAAAAGCTTTTCAATATTTTGTTTTAATTCAGCACAATCAATTGGCTTCTTCATAAATAAGTCAATACCAAGATTTATTGAATCAAGAAAGTATTTTTCATCACTTATAGCTGTAGTAAATATTATAGGTGTTTTTGTATTTACTGTTTTTATTTTTTCTACCAATTCAATACCATTCATCTTTGGCATATCAATATCAGAGATTACAATATCTATTCTATTCTCTTTAAAATAGTTATAGGCATCTTCTCCATTAAAAAAATTATATACTGTATATCCAAGTTTTTGCAACAGACTTGTTATAGTATCATTTACTATTACATCATCTTCTACGTACATTAAATTTATATTATTTCCACTCATAATTACACCTCTTGATAAAAAAAGTATAATAAAAAATGGTATCGAAAAGGTATTATTAAAACTTAATACTGATAAAATCCTGAAAATAAAAGAATGTCATCATTCTTTGCATTTGATTGGTCAAACTCTACTAAATCCCCAATAATATTTCCAATTGCAGGGGCAAATGTCATACCAAGCCAACCTAATCCCATAGCATAAACAAGATTTGAATAATTCTCATCTCTTCCTATTAAAGGAACATCATTTGGAGTAAGAGGTCTAAATCCACTCCAAGTAACTTCATCTTTCATTTCAAAAGGAATACTGTATTCTTTGAAGTTTTTCTTTATGCTCTCTATTTGTTTTTGAACTACTTCTGGGTCATCACTTCCTAATTCTAGTTTTGAAGTTAGTCTTACATCCTTGTATCTTGGAGTCATCACTATAAATAGGTCATTAAAGATAGTTGATGTTTTTGGTTTTAGTTCTTTTGGCATTGTAAAAGTTATACTATAGCCTTTTGCAGGAGTTAACATTAACTCTTTATTTACTTTTTTTGCTAAGTCAGTTTTATATCCTGTTGACATAACAAAAGTTTCAGCTTCATAGAAATTCTTATTTTGAGAATAGATATATTTTACTTTGTTGTTTTCATACTTTATATCTGTAATCTTTTCATTTAATATAAACTCTACTCCCTCTTTTTCTAAATGCTTTTTAAGTCCTAGCATTAATTTTTTAGGATCAATGTGAGCATTTTTTTTGAATAAAATTGCTCCTTCTATTTTATTATTTGCAAAAGGAAGATACTCTTTTATTTTTTCTCTATCAAATATTTCAAATCTATCTTCTTCATCTATATAGTTATATTTTTCAAGTTTTTCTTGGTATGTATGTTTTTGAGTAAATACAGATAACATCCCATCGTGGTGAAAGTCAAAGTCGATACCTTCTTTATAAACTAAGTCTTTATAAATATCAATTGAAATTTGACCATACTTTTCAAATAACATCATTGTCTTTTTTGTACGCACTTCATTTGCACTTTGTACAAATCTATATAACCACTTATAAAGTTTTAAATCTAAACTTGGATGGAAGATTGCAGGAGATTCTCCTTTTAACATCAGTTTTAAAGTGTTTGATACTACACCTGGATAACTTAAAGGTGTTTTATCAAAAGAGGATAATAATCCTGCATTACCAAATGATGTTGCATTTTCAATAGTACCTTCATCTATTACAGTAACTTGTCTTCCTCTTTTGTGAAGATTGTAAGCACACATAAGTCCAACTATACCACCACCAATAACTATTACATCTTTTTTCATAGAAGTATCCTTTTAAATACATATGATGAAATCATACTAAATAAATGTATATATTTGAAAAAAATTTATATATAGTTTATTTTATTAAACATAGAATAATCTTTTGATTAACAAGATTTGTGTTCTATTATTTTTACTATTATTGCAAAGATTTTATATGAGTTTTGTTTTGAAACGGCTATCAATGTTTGTTGAGGGTTTTCATAAAAGATACTATTTTGAGTAAAGATTTCATTAAGTTCATTGAAAGTGATATTAAAAATTGTGCATAGCTCTTCTAGACTTTTTGATTCCAAAGAGTATATTAATCTATCCATATCACTATCTAAAGTAACTTCTTTGTTTGATGAAAAGATATTGAAAAACTCTTTTGTTAGTTTTCTTAGTTTTTTTCTTCTTATTAAGATATGTATAAAAGTTACTACAAGTAAAAATATTCCTGCTATTTTATGTAAAAATATATTATTAACTGTAATTGAACCATTATAAAATTCATATGCAGTAAAAAAAAGTATAAACATAAGTACTATCAAAAAAATGATAGTCAAATACTTGTAGATAACTTCAAACATATAGAGTTATTTTTTTGCTGCTGTGAAGATGATTTCTACAAGTGTATTATGACTTGCCATATTTGCTTCTACACAAGCTCTTGCTGGTTTTTCATCTGAAACCCAACTCTTCCAAACTTCATTGAAAGCTTCAAAATCTCTGTAGATATCTTTTAGACATATTTCTGCTCTAAGTAAATGATGTTTATCAGTTCCTGCTTCTTTGAATCTTTCTTCTGCTATTTCTAAAGCTCTTTTAGCTTGAACCTTGATATCTAACTCTTTATCATCTGATACAATTCCTGCAAAATAGATAGTTCCATTGTGTTCTACTATTCTGCTCATTTTTTCATTTATTATTTTTCTAGTAATCATTTTATACCTTGAAAGTTTTGTTTAAAAGTATATCATCCTATGATAAAGTTAACCTAAGTATTGTATATATAAAGTTATAATACACAAAATTAAAAAGGGACAAAATGTCAGAAATAGAAAAAGAATTATATTCACTTGTTCATGATACGATGATACCAGAAGTTGAAAGTTATGTTGAAGATTTACATAAAGTTATTGAAAATAATGAACAAACAGATGATACACTAGAAGAAGTAAGGGATATGGAATCTTTTTTAGTAGAGCTTCAAAATATTCTTTTAGCAATAGATGAAGAAAAAATGAGTGAAGAACAAGCAAAAGAGATTTTAGAAAAAATACAAACTATGATTGCTGAACATAGTGAACACTAAAGAAGTTAAGAGTTTAACTCTTACTACTTTATATAGTTTTAAAATAGACTTCTTCTGATATTATATCTTTAGGAGTTTCTACTCTATCTAAATATACTTTCCCTAATAAATGGTCATACTCATGTTGAAATATCCTAGCAACAAAATCCTCAAATACAACTTGTGTCTTTGTTCCATCTAATGTTGTATATTCTACTTCTATGCTTTTATGTCTAGGAACTAAGGCTCTTATTCCTGGAATACTTAAACACCCTTCCCAATCTTTTTCTATAGCTTCTGATTTATTTATTATTTTAGGATTTATAAGTATCTCATCTTCCATAAGAGGAGCATTTGGATATCTATCATTTGGATGCGAAGAGATTATAAGTATTTGATAGCTTTCAAAGATTTGAGGAGCAGCAAGACCAACTCCCCTACTTGATTTTACACAATCAAGCATTTTCTTTATAATATTTAATATCTCTTTAGATTTTATATCTTCTACTTCTTTGGCTTTTTGTCTTAAAACTTTCTCACCAAGTTTTGCTATTGGGCATTCTTTATTTTTGAAAAACATTTATATAAAGTACTTAAGTGAATTTTCTTTTAGTTTATTGAATATCTCATCAAACTGCGCAGGATAAACTCTTGCACCTGCTACAGTTGAGATAAAGTTTGTATCACCTATCCATCTAGGAAGTACATGATAGTGTACGTGCTGTTCTATACCAGCACCAGCAGCTTTACCTAAGTTCATACCAAGATTTACACCTTCACAAGGCATAACTTCTTTTAATAGCTTCACTGCTTGCCTAGCTCTTTTAGAAACTCTTAACCAAATCTCTTCTTCTAGTTCTTCTATTTTGTCAGTATGAAAATATGGGATTACCATCATATGTCCAGGAGAATAAGGAAACTTATTCATAACTACATAGCAAAGTTCATCGTGGAAAAGAACTTGATACTTTTCATCAGCTATATTTTTTGCTATATGACAGAACACACAACCTTTTATTTTTTCTTCACTAACATAAGCGTATCGCCAAGGTGCGTATAAATGTTCCATTATATTTCTCCTTAAAAACTGTCCCAGTTTTTAAGGGACATTTATTTTGTCATCTACTTTTAGCAGGATTTGTAAAAAATCCTTAAAGTAGCAAACTCTAAAGAAAACAACGAGTTGTTTTTATATAAAATTAGGTGCATCATTTGCAAAAAGGATTAAATCACCCTCTTTTGTCACAGATGCTAAAGTATCTTCTAATTTTGATTTATCTTTTAATACAAATACTTTATCTTCATCAATATTAGAACTAAGTAAATGTGAGTTTAATTCCCCTGTAACTATTGCTAAATCAAACTTCTCATTTATCTCTTTTGCAAGTAAGATATTTGCTTCAGAAGTTGATTCAACTAATCCTGGAGTGATAATAACTTTTCTTCCTTCATGGTTAGTACAAATATTTATAGCTTCAAGCATACCTTCAAGATTTCCATTGAAACTATCATCAATGATAATCTTTCCACCAGCTTCTATTTTTTGAAGTCTATGTTCTACTTGTGGTAAATCTTTTAGCGCAAGTTTGATTTCATCAATAGTCATACCAAGTTCATAAGCTACTAAAATAACTGCTGTAAGGTTTATTGCATTAAAGCTTCCAAGAACTGGTGCATGGAAATGTTGTTGTTCCCCGTCGATTAAAATATCAAACCAAATACCATCAAGATTTGACATAGTCACATTTAAATTATCAGGGAATTTTGTAATCTCTTCATAGTCTTGTTTTAAAGGAACTGATTCATGTACAAAACCTTTTACCATCTTTGGAGATTTTAGTATTTCCATTTTTGTATGAATTATATTTTCTATTGTTTTGAAGTACTCTATGTGTTGTTCACCAACACTTCCTAAAATACAATATTGAGGTTCTAAATACATCGTAATTTCTTCGATATCACCTTCTTGTCTAGCCCCTGCTTCTGCAATATATATTTGTGTATCAAGTGGTAAGTCTCTATTTACATCAAGCACAATTCCTGCAATTGTATTTACAGACCTTGGAGTTTTATATACTTTGTATTTTCTTTTTAATACATGATATAAATAGTTTTTAATAGAAGTTTTCCCATATGAAGCTGTAATAGCTATAGTTCTAAGTTGAGGAATAGTTTCTAATCTCTCTTTTCCTCTGTTCTTAAAAGTGATAAAAAACATTTTTTCCATTAAGTATGTAATGGCAAGAGTTAAGATAATAGGTACAAAAATAGCCGTTGCATGACAAGACTCACTTAAAATACATAGTAAATGAAGTGCAAAAGTTATAAACAACAATACTGCTAAAAATCTTTTAACCCTAGAAGTTAAAACTAAAGCTCTATCTAGTTTTTTATTCCATAGAACAAAACTTGTCATATATATCAAGTAAAAATAAATAGTAAAATATAAATCAGGTAGAAGATGAAACAGAACAATTGGAGAGACAAAATATGTAATATGCCACTGCCATTTGTGGTGTTTTAAAACTACTCTTTCTAGCTTATAGTTATACCATTGTAAGTTTGTGATTAAATACCAACCCAAAGACATGATTAGTAAAACATGTGTAAATATATAAAAGTATTCTAGTATTTCCATTATATTAATCCATTTTCAATTTTTTCACAAATATCTTTTGCATGTTTTAAAAAGAAGTAGTGATCACCTTCATAGGCTGTAAAACTACTATTTTTTATGAGCTTGTGAATTTTTTCTCCAGAAGGAAGTGTTGTTGCAGTATCTGCTTTCCCCCAAAAAATCATAGCATTTTTTTCAAAAGAAGAAAAGATAAAAGAAAAATCTTCATCAACTACATTTTTAAAAGTCTCATACATTTCATGACTCATCTGCTTTACATCATCACTTCTAAAAGATTTTGTAAGTTTTCTAAGACCTAGTTTATTAAAGATTTTTGCAAAAAAGATTTTTGTTTTAACTGATGTGCTTTTTTCTTCTAAAATTCCAGCTGTACTTAAAAGTATAAGATTATCAGGATTAATTAGTGTTGCAACTTTTCCACCAAAAGAGTGCCCAGCTATTGCTACGACATTTGTATTTAATACTTCTAGAAAGTTTTTTATAATAAATGAATAATCTTTTGTAGTTAGAACATAGTCATTTGAGCTTTTTCCAAAACCTGGCATATCTACATATATATGCCTAAACTCTTGCAAAAGATTACCAAAGGCTTGTTTCATAATCTCTTTGTTTGAACCCCAACCATGAAGAATAACTATATCCTTCTTTTGGCTTGGATTAACTATCTCATATGAGATATTAAATTTTCTATCTTGTACTTCGATGCTTTTTAAAGCCAAATCTATTTACCTTTTGATGCTTGTATTTTATTTACATATTCGTATGTAATTTTAATATCTTTTTGTTTTGGTAAAGATTTAGCAAGAGAAGTTAGTACCTTATTGAAGTCTTTAAATAAGTAGTTTGCCATAGAACCTGGAATTGGATTTATCTCATTTAAATATACTTCATCTTCTTGAACAAAGAAGTCACATCTAATAAGTGAACCATCAAAAGTATTGTTATATATTGCTTTAAAAGACTCTTTGATTCTATCTTTAAGTTCTTCAGAGATATTGGCTTCTAAAGCAGCAGAAGTTCTTGCAAAGTCTAAATATTTTTTATCAAAATCTAAGAATTCAGCTTTTTGAGGTTCTTCAATAATTGAGAAAATAAACTCACCATTTACTTTTGTACCTGCTAAGTTATACTCTTTGATTCCAGAAATAAATGGTTCTACAATAACTGCTTCATCAAATTCAAAAGCTACATCAAGTGCATAATCTAACTCTTCTTTAGATTTTACAATTGATACTCCAATAGAACTACCTAAAGTAACTGGTTTGATAATTACAGGGAAAGAGTGGATTTCTACTTTCTCATTTTTTGTGTAATATTTATAATCAATAGCTTTTACACCAACACTGTTTGCATAGCCTTTTGTTAAAAACTTATTGAAACTTACACTACAAGCACATTTTCTAGGACCAATAAAAGGAATATTTGCAAACTCAAATAAAGAAGCAAATAAGCCATCTTCACCATCGCCACCGTGAGTTATATTTAAAATAACATCAATTTCAAAGGGTTTTGAACTAAACATTGCTTTTTTTGAAAAGCCATCTTTTGAGAAATTTAAAATATCGCACTTTTTATATTCGCCACTACTAAATAGTTTTGATTTTATCTTATCAGTTGGAATATGATAAAAATCCCTATTAGTATCACAAAATATATATACTAACTCTTCTTTTAAAACATCTTTCATAGCAATAGCAGAAACAATTGATATTTCATGCTCATATGATTTACCACCAAAAACTATTCCTATTTTCAAACTCTTTCTCCTTGTAAATGTCCCATAAAAAGGGATCTATTTCATAATACTATTTCTGTAATTGTTTAAGTGCTTGTCTTACTAAATCACTTGTATTCGTACCAGTACAAGCTTTAAGTGCTTTTGAGACAACATCTTTTTTAAATCCTAAAGACTCTAAAGCAAGTGCAGCTTCAAGTGTTGCATTTGAACCACTAATTGAGTTTTCATCATCATCTTCAACAATAAAGCCTGATAATTCTACTAAAATTCTACTTGCACCTTTTGGACCAATACCTGGAACTCTTTTTAGCATAGATACATCATTTTCACTAACAATTTGTGCAAAAGAGCTTGGCGTAAAAGTAGAACAAATAGCAAGAGCTACTTTGGGACCTACTCCATTTATCTTAATAACTGTATCAAATAATTTTTTTTCGTTGGGATCTAAAAAACCATATAGGGTTTGAGAATCTTCTCTAATAATATAAGTAGTGTGAAGTTTAACACGTTTGTCTGTTACTTTTGAACTACAGTTTACAGAAACAAAAACCTCATAAATTAGACCATTTACATTAAGATGTAAGTGCGTTGGTTCCTTTTTTTCAATGCTTCCTTCAATACCTACAATCATTTCTTTTCTTTCAAAATTTTAAAATTCCTATTACTTTTTATATACAATAAATAATTTTCATTATATAATAACGAAGCTTAATATCAAGGTTGTTTTGATGATTGAATTAATTACCAAAAAAATAAGTAACAAAATAATAGTTTCACTCTTTATTTTGATGTCTCTTTCGAGTTTAATTGTAACATATATGACTACAGAACAAGTAAGAGAAGACTCCATTGCAAATACTAAAAAGAACTTAGACATGTTAAATTCAGCTATGTTCCAAAGTCTTAGAAATGCAATGAATACAGGAGATCCTGCACAAATAAAAAAAGCAGAAGATGAAGCTAGAACTATTCATGGTGTTAAAGAACTTGTAATCGCAAAAAGTCAACCTCTTATAGATATGTATGACCCGGGTGCAAAATTTACTAAAGACCCAGATATTTTAAAATCATTTAAAACAAAAGAAAATCAACTTTTAGAAACTAACGATGAAGAAGGTCATGCCTTAAGAATGATTAAGCCTATGATTGCAACACAAGAATGTTTAATGTGTCATGCAAATCAAAAAGAAGGAGATGTAATTGGTATTATGGACCTTACTTTCTCTCTTTCAGAATCTGATAAAGAAATTGGTGACTTAGTTATTGAAATTCTTACAGTATCAACTGTATTTGGATGGATTACTATAGGTCTAATTTTTATTATCGTAAAAAGAGCAACAAAACCTATTGGAACACTTAAAAGTGGTTTTGAAAACCTACTTAAATCAAATGACCCTAGTATTAAACTTGATGTTCAATCAAAAGATGAAATAGGAGAAGTAGCCACATTGTTTAATTCCTACATGGACAAAGTACGAGCAGGTCTTAAACAAGATGAAAAAGTTATTGAAGAAGCAAATGATATTTTAGAAAAAACTGGAAATGGTTTCTTTGTATATCAAGTAAACTCAACTGCTTCTAACCCATATGTGGAAGATTTAAAAAACAAACTAAATTCAATGATTAATCATACGAAAGAGACTCTTGATAGAATTAATGACACATTAAAAAATTACTCAGAGTCTAAGTTTGATTATAAAATTGATGATAATGGTATTTATGGTGATTTAGGTTCACTAGCTGCTGGAATCAAACTTGTAGGGAATAATACATCTGAAATCTTAGCAATGATTATGAATACAGGTGATTCATTAAAAGAGAGTACTCATACTTTATCAAAAGCATCAAATCAACTTTCAACTTCATCTAATCAACAAGCTGCTTCTTTAGAAGAAACTGCTGCTGCATTAGAAGAGATTACTGCAAATATTAGAGGTAATACTGAAGCTTCAAATGAGATGAGCTCTTTATCAGTATATGTAACAAAATCTGCTCAAAATGGTCATAGCCTTGCAAATGAAACTGCTGTTGCAATGGATGATATTAATTCACAAGTTAGTTCTATTAATGAAGCAATTGAAGTTATTGACCAAATTGCTTTCCAAACAAATATTCTATCTCTAAATGCAGCTGTTGAAGCGGCAACTGCTGGTGAAGCTGGAAAAGGTTTTGCTGTTGTTGCAGGGGAAGTTAGAAACCTAGCTTCTAGATCAGCTGAAGCAGCAAAAGAGATTAAAGAGCTTGTAGAAAAAGCAACAGAAAAAACAAATACTGGAAAACAAATCTCTGATAAAATGATTACAGGTTATGAAGAGTTAAATCAAAATATTAATTTAACTATTGAAAAAATTGAACAAGTTGCAAATGCTTCTAAAGAGCAAGAAGCAGGAATTGTTCAAATAAATGATGCAGTTAACTTATTAGATAGAGCAACACAAGAAAATGCTCAAGTGGCTGACCAGATTTCTAAAATGTCTGGAAATATTGCAGATATGTCTAACTCTTTAGTAACTGCTGCTTCAAGAGCTAGTTTCCTACAAGAAGCAAGAGAGGAAGTATGTAATGTAGACTTAGTTTATGATACTGCTAAACTTAAAGTAAATGTTCTTGGATTAAAAGATGATGTTTACTCAAAACTTGGTTCTTATGAAAAATGGACTACTTCTAGTTGTTATACTGTTTCTGACTGGATTAAAGAGTATTTAGAAATCAATCCAAATTGTGA
>JABXII010000035.1 GCA_013373175.1 Campylobacteraceae bacterium
CAATTTGTGTGAAGCTACAAAGCTTACTTTAAATTAATGTAATGATATATATGTAAATGCTATTATTGAAAATACTAACAACACTTATGGTGGAGTTTACTTTAATGCAGTTAATAGAAATGCAGCAATAAAGTTTGACCCAACAACGGGAAAAGTAATCATAAATAATATCAATCAACTCCAATGGATAACTCAAGCTTTAAATGGTAGATATGAATTAGGTTCAAACATAGATGCTAGTGATACGAGAAATTGGAATAGTGGAGCTGGATTTAAACAATTAGGAGACAACTCTACAAATAATATAGATACAAGATTTACAGGAATCTTTGATGGTAAGGGTTATATCATTGATGGTCTTTATATCAATAGAGGTGGTGAAAATTATGTAGGGTTGTTTGGTATGACAAGTAATGCAGCAACTATATCAAATGTAGGACTTACCAATGTGGATATTACAGGAAGGGATGTTGTTGGTGGATTAGTTGGATACAATGATTCTTCTACCATCACAAACTCATATGCTACAGGAAAGGTAAGTGGAGATACTTTTGTTGGAGGATTAGTTGGAGGGCATGCTTCTTCTACCATCACAAATTCATATTCAACAGCTACAGTAACTGGAAATAACAATGTTGGAGGATTAGTTGGAGGGGATAATAATACTAATTCGTCAATTACAAACTCATATGCTACAGGAAAAGTAAGTGGAAATAACAATGTTGGAGGATTAGTTGGAGACTATAGTTCTTCAACCATCACAAACTCATATTGGGATATAGACACCACAGAAAGAACAAATGGAGTAGGACTTGGAAGTTCAGCTGGGACTACAGGAATCTACAGCTCAACAAATACGAAAAATGCTTTTGATGAAGCAACTTATGCAGGCTTTGATTTTACAAACACTTGGTTTATGATTGAAGGTGAAACAAGACCTTTTTTAAGAAGTGAATACTCTACTACTATCACAAATGACCATCAACTCCAACTTATGGCTATGAACTTAGGTGCAGACTATACTTTAGCCAATGATATAAAATACACAGGCGATATGTGGAGTGATAAAGGGTTTGATTCTATAGGAGATAGTATTATATACTTTCAAGGAAGCTTTGATGGTAAAGGGCATGTGATAGATGGTCTTTATATCAATAGAGGTAGCGAAAATGAGGTAGGGTTATTTGGGCAAAATTGGTCTTTAAAAAGTATCTCCAATTTAGGACTTACTAATGTAGATATTACTGGGAAGAATTATGTTGGAGGACTAGTAGGAGATGCACTTGGTTTAACAATTAACAATTCCTATGTCACAGGAACAATAAATGGATATAATAGTGTTGGGGGGTTAATTGGATATGGATATAATAATAATTTTATAACAAACTCCTATACTTCTGTGGATATTACTGGAAATTATGGTGTAGGTGGCTTATTGGGTGAAGCTCATAGCCGTAGTATTTTTTCCATAAGTAATTCATATACTACAGGTACTATAAATGGAAATAATAGTGTTGGAGGATTAATGGGGTTGGCAAATTCTAGCTCTATAAGTAACTCTTACTCAACAGCTTCTGTATTTGGAAGTGGAAATAATATAGGTGGTTTAGTTGGACACCAGAGAGATACTTCCACAATAAATAACTCCTACTTTTCAGGAGCTGTAAGTGGTAATGATAATGTTGGAGGATTAGTTGGATATACTTTTGACTCAACCATCACAAACTCATACTGGGATATAGACACCACAGGTCAAACAAATGGAGTAGGACTTGGAAGTTCAGCTGGAGCTACAGGAATCTACAGCTCAACCAACACAGTAAATGCTTTTAGTAAAGATACTTATGCAGGCTTTGATTTTACAAATGATTGGATAATCTATGAAGGTCATACAAGACCTCTTTTAAGAGCATTTATGACAGAAATTACTGTAAAAGCAAATGATGCTACAAGAACTTATGATGGAACAACTTATAATGGAAGCGCAGGTGTAACTTACTCAAATCCAACTTACGATAACTCTTTAGTAAATGGTACTCTAGCTTATACTTCAAGTGGTGATTTGAAAAATGCAGGAACAGCTACAATAAATGTAGATGGTTTATACTCTTCTCAACAAGGGTATATTATAAACTATGATACAGGAACTTTAACTACAAATAAAAAAGATATAACAGTAACTGCAAACTCAAATACTACCACTTATGATGGAACGGTACAAAATACTAGTGGATTTACTGCAAGTGGTTTAGTAGGTGGAGAAACTGTTGCTGTACTTGATGGAGTTACAGGAGATAGTGTAAGTGGTAAAAATGCGGGGACTTATAATACAAACCTAAGTGGTACAGATGAAAACTACAATTTAACTTTTGTAGATGGTAGTTTAGATATCAATAAAAGAGCCTTAAGTTTAGAAGCAAAAAAAGATTATGATGGAACAGATAACCTCACAGGCTTTGTAAACTTTGGAAATCTTGTAGGAGCTGAGACACTAGACTATACAGGTGCAAAAGCTAATTCAAGTACTCCTGTATCAGATAACTTTATAAAAGAGATAACTTTACAAGATGGAACAAACGGTGGACTAGCTAGTAACTATGAGTTGCCATCACTTTTAGCATATTCAGCTAATAATAGTGTTCAAATTGGAAATATTC
>JABXII010000008.1 GCA_013373175.1 Campylobacteraceae bacterium
AGAACTTGAAAGACAAAGAATAGAGCAAGAGCTTTTAGAAAAAGAAAGAAAATTAGCCCAAAAGAAAAGACTTGCAGAAGAAAAAGCAAGAATTGAAGCAGAGCAAAAAGCTAAAGAAGAAGCACAAAGATTAGCCGAAGAGAAAGCTAAAGCAGAAGTGGAAGCACAAAGATTAGAAAAAGAAGAACTTGAAAGACAAAGAATAGAGCAAGAGCTTTTAGAAAAAGAAAGAAAATTAGCCCAAAAGAAAAGACTTGCAGAAGAAGAAGCAAAATTAGAAGTAGAGCAAAAAGCTAAAGAAGAAGTACAAAGATTAGCTGAAGAAAAAAGAATTGCAAAAGAAGAAGCGCAAAGATTAGAAAAAGAAGAACTTGAAAGACAAAGAATAGAACAAGAGCTTTTAGAAAAAGAAAGAAAATTAGCCGAAAAGAAAAGACTTGCAGAAGAAAAAGCTAAACTAGAAGCAGAGCAAAAAGCTAAGCTAGAAGCTCAAAGATTAGCCCAAGAGAAAAGACTTGTAGAAGAAAAGACTAGATCAGAAAACAGCATTGAAAATAAGTCTCCTATAAAAGAGGTTGACTTATCTGGTGAAAAGAAAGAAATAAGAGAAATTATTCCTTATAAAAAAAGAGTAGAAAACTTTGAAAAAAGATTTTCAAGTGCAAGTAATGATAAATATACTTTATACTTAACAACAATAAAACCAGAAGAGTTATCGTGGTATAGAAAAAGATTTGCTTTAGCACCATCTCATATTGCAAAAACACAAGGAAATAAAACTAAACTCTATTTTGGTATTTTTGATACAAAACAAGATGCTTTAAAAGAAGTTGAATATTTACATCCTAAAATATTTGAATCAAATCCTACTCCTATATTAATAGGAAGTGTTAGATGAAAAAGATTTTAGATAAGTTTGAAACAGAAAAAATTAAGAACTTTGGTAAGTTTATTGATACTGGTTCATCTAATACAACTATTATTTTAGGGTTTTTTGCACTTGTTTTTTTTATAACTTCATATTTGTTTTTTAAAGAACATAAAGCAAAACTCTTAGAACAAAAAGTTACTGCTTATCATCTAAATATAAATTATCTTAACTCAAAACTTGAAGAAAATATATTAAACCATAATGTTTCTCAAATTGAAAAAGAACTACAAAGTCTATATAAAACTGGTTTATTTGAATCAATGGTTCTTCAAAATAAAATATATGTTTTTAATAAAAACACTTTAATAAACAATACTCCTGATTTTGATGATAAATCATGGAATTTAGCTGATGTTATAGTGGATATAAGAAATGGGACAATAAGAAGAATAGAAAATACTTCTTTATATAGATTTTATCCTTCTGCTAGATTTGATATTGAACAATCTGTAAAGATTAGATATCAACTTTATAAAAATAGACAAATAAGAAGTTTTGTTACAGAATTAAATTTTTCTAACTTTGATATTGAAAAAAATTATAAGCCTAAGAGTTCTTTTGTAAGTTTAGATTTTAAACTACCCATTGAAGATAAAACAATTAAACATGAAATAAAAGTTGAAAATCAAACAATAGCAACTATAACTTATAAATTTAACTTAAAAGATTTACATCTTGAAATAAAAGATTTCCTTTTTAATCTTATTATTTTTAATGTAGTTATGTTTTTACCAATCTTATTTGTAATAGGTTTTTATCATAGATTTTTATTTAAAAAACATGTTACAAATCCCGTTAATAATTTAAATAAATACTTAGATAGTGTATTAGATGATAAGTTCTCGATGCTTGATAAAAAAGAGTATGAAGGTACAAAAGAAGTGCAAGAACTAAGCAAAAAAGTATCTAAAATATCTGGGAAAATAGCCTCTTTAAAAAATGAGTTAAATATCAATAAAGAGACTTTAGAATTAAAAGCATCTACTGATACTTTAACAGGATTGCCAAATAAGAATATTTTTGATTTTGATATTAAAAGTATGTATGTTTCAGGTATATCTGGTTATGTATTTATTTTAAGAATTGAAAAATTAACTCAAATTAGTGAAAAATATGATTCAAGCTATATTAATAATTTTATTCAAAGTTATGTAAGTGTTGTAAAAAGAGTTATGGCAAGTATTCATAAAACAAATATTAGTTTATATAGATTTTATGGTTCAAAGTTTGCAATTATTGCAAAGAATATTGATATGGAACAATCTAATAAACTATGTGAAGATATAATTAAAGAACTTCATATAAATCTAAAAGATATTTATGAAATACCAGATGACTTAGTTCAAATTGCAGGTACTTTTTTTGATATTTATGGCAGTGTTGATTCTTTATTAAAATCTACAGATAAAGCTTATGAAATATCTAAGAAAAAAGGTAAAAACTCTTATCACATAATTGCAGAGGAAGAATTAGAAAAGAACTTTACAGAACTAGATTCAAGTGTTGTTGATATTATAGAAAGAGCAGAATTTAATTTAGATTTTGTTTTAGATTCATATTCATTTGACCAACCAGATAAAGTAATTATGAATGAAGCGGCTCCACAATTATATACCCGTGAAAATGAGAAGCTACCAATTGGTTCATTTATCTCAGTTGCTGAAAAGCTTCAAATAGCTCATAAATTTGATAAGTTAGTTATTGTAAAAACAATTGCACATATTAGAGGAAATGATTTAGAACATGCAGTTGCAATCAATCTTTCAATGAGTTCAATAAATGACCAAAGTTTTATGACTTGGCTAGAAACTGTACTTCAAGCAAATAAAGATATTCTTGACAAAATTGTATTTAGTATAACTTCATACACTGCATATCTAAATAAGGAAACTTTTGTTATGTTTGTAAGAAATATCCATGATATTGGAGCAAATATAATTCTTAAAAGATATAAAACTGACGAGTATCCTTTAGAAGAGTTAGAAGGTTTACAAATAGATTATATAAGAATGCATCAAGATTATACTGCAAATTTTGCCAATGATATGGTTAAGAAACACAAAGTTAAAAATATTTTAATTTTTGCAGAGTTAAATGGTATAAATGTAATTGCAGATAGTGTTAAATTAGAGTCTGATTATGATTTATTAGAACGATTAGGAACATATGCTACAAGTAGATAGGAAGAGCCATGTATAAATATTTATTAGTTTTTGTTTTAATTTTTTTCGCTGGATGTTTTAGCAATAAAAATCTTTCTGTTGATGTAGAAAAAAAAGATAATAAAAATAGTACAAAAAGAGTTTATAAAGATATCTCAAAAGATGCAATTTTTGAAGCTGCAAAAAGAGTATTTATTTTAACTGGTGGTTTAGAATTTAGAATAGATTCATACAGAGACTCTATAATTGTTTCAAAAACAAAACTTTCTCATTATCCTTTTTATACAAATGTTTCAGAAGATAGATGGCAAATTTCTATTGAAGAAAAAGATAATTCATCTTATGTAAAAATATTAGCAAAAAGAATAGATAATTTTGATGATAAAAATCCTATATATTTAAGCAGTAGCTTACATGAACTACTATTTGATAGAATAGACTTCTATTTGGGCTTAAAGAATAGTTGGAGTAGTTGTTTAGTTGATTTTTCTTTAGATGATGCTTTATGTGATATTATTGATTTAAAGTTCTATTCAAGTCCTACAAAAGAAAATGTTTTAAAGAATATTTATATCTCACAAAGAAAACCTAGTAAAAAGCTAATTGATACAAAAGATATTTTACTTGAGGATATCTCTTTTACAGTTGATGAACAATCAGAAGATATTTTATCTCAAGAAGATAATATTGATACAAATTCTGAGACAAGAGAATTTGATGCAGAGATTTTAGAACTAGATAGAAAAGTTAATAGTAATTTAGATAAGACTTTAGATAAAATAGATGAGAGTCTTGAAAATAAAGAAGAAACAAATGAGAGCACTAAATAAACTTTTACTTATTTTTATTTTTTGTATCTCTTTAAATGCAAATACTTTTGAAGAGGCACAAAAGAGTTTAAATGAAAAAAAATATTCAAAGGCAATAGAACTATTTACTGATTTAGCTTTGCATGAAGAAAATGCAAAAGCTCAATATAATCTTGGAGTTATGAACTATAAAGGACTAGGTACTAAAGAAAATAAAGAGTTAGCTTTTTTTTGGTACGAACAAGCTTCAAATAATGGAAGTTTAGAAGCAAAAAATAATTTAGCTTATATGTATTCTATTGGTGAAGTTGTAGAAAAAAATATAAAAAAAGCAAGAGAATTATATGAAGAAGCAGCTGATGAAGGTTATGCTTTAGCTCAATTAAATACTGCAATGTTTTATGAAAAAAATCCAACAAAAGAAAATCTAAAAAAAGCATTTATTTATTATGAAATGTCTGCAAAGCAAGGAGTTATAATGGCTCAAAATAATCTTGCTTCAATGTACTATTATGGTAAAGGTGTAAAAAAAGATATAGAGAAAGCTTTTTATTGGTATACAAAAGCTTCAAATGCAAATAATGAAGTAGCCTCTTATAATTTATCAATGATGTATTTAACTGGTGAATATGTTAAAAGAGATTATGAAGTGGCAGTTTCTTTACTAGAAAAGTCTGTAAAAAAAGATTATAAAGTTGCAATTTTAAAGCTTGCAGATATATATAGAATAGGTAGCATAGTAAGTCAAGATTATAAAAAAGCTTTTTCTTTGTATGAACAAGCTGCAAAACAAAATAATCTAAAAGCTATGTACTATCTTGGGTTATTCTATTACAAAGGCTATGGTGTCTTAAAAGACCTTGGTAAGGCTAAGTTATGGATGAAAAAAGCTGCTGATAATGGACATCAAAGGTCAAAAAATTTCTTGGAATTAAATAAACTATAATTAAAAGGTTTTTAAAGACTTTTTATATATAATTCCTTTCTTTTTTGACCCCGTCGTCTAGTGGCCAAGGACGTCAGGATTTCCTCCTGAAGACGGATGTTCGAATCATCCTGGGGTCGCCAACTATCTTCACATATTTTATAACTGTAAAAATGAAAATATATTTTAAGTATTTCTATACTTTTGTTTCAAATTTTTTATTGCTTAATTCACTAACAATCTCTTTTGCTATTTCATCATTTTCAATAGCTATTTCTTTTGTTTGGTTTGCAATTATTGCATTTTTTTGTGTTTGTTCTTCCAATAATAAAATAGCTTCATTTATTTGAGAAATGCCGTTTTCTTGTTCTTTTGAAGAAGTTTCGATATTACTAATTATACTTGTTGTTTTATCAATACTATCAATTAATAAATCATATCCATTTATCATCTTATCACTTGTTTGTTTTCCAAAAGTTGCTTTATTTGTTGCTTGTTCCACAATCGATTTTATCTGACTTGCTGCTTGGGCACTTCTATTTGCTAAGTTTCGTACTTCCTGTGCAACTACCGCAAAACCTTTTCCTGCTTCTCCTGCTGTTGCTGCTTCTACTGCTGCATTTAAGCTTAAGATATTTGTCTGAAATGCAATTTGATCAATTACTGTAATTGCATCATTGATTGTTGTAACTTGTTGAGATAATTCAGTCATTGCAACGCTTGTATTTTTTGCATATTTTTGACCCTCTATTGCAAAATTATTTACCTCTTTTGCATATTCTGACATCTCATCTACATGATTAGAATTAGTTTTTACATTTTTCATTATACTAGTTAAAGAAGCAGTTGTTTGCTCTAATGATGAAGCAGCTTCATTTGAACTTATATCTAATTCATTTACATTTTTTATTAATAGTTTAGATGAATTCTCTAATTTTTTTCCAACTTCATATGAATCACTTAAAAGACTTGATATTACATCTCCTAGTTCATTTATAGCTACAGTCACTTTTGCATCAGAGTTCTCAAATCTTGGTGTAAAATCATGCTCTTTAAAACTTTTTAAAATATTTAATAACTTAGGAATACTACTTGTAACACTTTTTTCAAGATCATCTTGCATTTTTGTTAAAATCTCTTTTAACTCAATTAGTGATTTTGTATTTGTTTCTTTTTGTATTTTAACTTGCATATTTCCTGCACCAATCTCTTTTGCAAATGAAGCAATCTCTTGTACAAACTCTTCATCTTGAATAATTGTATTTTCTATATTTTTGATATTTGAGTTTATATCTTTTGCCATTTGTGCAAACTCATCATTTCCCTTTACATTTATAATAGAAGCTTTGTTTGTTTTTTTATTTAAAAAATCAAAAAATCCTAATAATCCTTCTTGCACTAAATTTACAGACTTAACTAACTGATTTGAGATTAGAAAAGATACTATTAAAGCAACAAGTAAAGAAATAAATAAAATAATCAACATTGTAAAAGTAAAACTACTCGCTACTTCCCTTGCTTTTGGTGTTTCTACTTGGTTCTTTTCTTCTTCATAATCAATAAATTGATTAATAACTTTCAACCAAATTGTAAAATTTGGACCAACTTTTTCAACTAATAATTCTTTTGCTTCTTCATCCATATTATTACTTTTTAATGTGATAAGCTTATTTACCAAAGGTAATGTTTTATTTTCAATCTCTTTGATTTTTGAAAGAATCTCTTTTTCTTCCTCATCTACATTTAAACCTTTTTGAATGATTTCATCAAGAGGAACAGCAGATTTTACATAATAATTTTCTAATCTTTTTATATTTTCAATATTTGTTTTAAATAGCTCACTATCGCTATCTTTTGCAAGTACCACATCTCTTATTGCAATTGCTCTGTCATGAACACTTCCTCTAAAGTTAATAGCATATCTTTGTTTTACAGAATTTATTTCAACAACTTTGTTAAGCGTTTCATCTATAAATTTTACTTTTAATATTCCTATTGTAGTTACTATTATAATAATTATAATCATTATTGAGAAGCCTAGGTAAAGTTTTTTAGATATTGATAGATTATTTAACATTAAATAATTCCTTAATGGATAATTTTTTTCTTATGAGAAAGTTTATTGTATTTTAAACTATTTATTATTAAAGTAATATAAATTGTTAATTTAATTTTTTCTGTCTTTTTTTACTTTATTACACAATAAATATATGAGTTTAATATCATATGAGAATTGTTTTCATATTTATATTAAGTAAATACTATTTAAGCTAATATTTTTATATGAAAGAAAAGTATATAAACCTCAATCCCTTTATTACAATAATAGTTTCTATATTGATTGTATTAGTGTTAGTTATAACTAGTTATAAGTTTTTTATTAAAAGCTTTGAAGATTTAGAAAGCCAACAAAATAGAAAAAATCTCTCTTCAATTTTAGACATTATGAATAAAAAGCTATCTTATATTGATGCAATTATTAATGATTATGCTAAGTGGGATGATACGTATAACTTTATAAATAATAAAAGTGACGATTACATATATGAAAACTTTAGAGAAGGAACAAATACTCTAGAAGACTTAAAAATAGAATTTATCATTTTTACCAATTTAAAAAATGAAATAATCTTTACTTCAACAATAGATAATAAATATTATAAAGAAAATAATCATCTTGTAGAAAATATTTTAGATGAATATTCACAGAGTAAAGATTTTGTAACTATCTATAAAGAGAATGTCAAAGACAACAAAGATTTAAGTAAAAACAAGTTTTATTTAGTAAAACGAGCCATTTCAAATAGTGATAATAGCGCAAAAACAAATGGATATATTTATGCTGGAAAACTAATCTCTGATTCCACTTTTAATAGTATAAAAAATGTTTTTAGTGAAGTAAAAATCAATGAAGATACTTATTTAAATAACGATATTACCTTGCAGTCTCAATACTTAAAAAATGTAAAAGTAAAAATAAGTGTAAATGAAACATGCTCTTGTTTAGAAAATACTATTCAAATCTATGATGATAAAAATAACTATTCTATGTCTTTAATTACACAAAATAAAAGAACTTTAATACAAGAGGGTAAAACTACAATTTTTTATTATAATTTAATTCTTTCTATTTTCGTATTCATTGTATTATTCTTAATTTTTAGAAATCAAAGACTTTTACAAACTTACAATAGAGAGCTTGAAAATAAAGTAAATGAAGCAGTAACTACTCTTAGGGAAAAAGATAAACTTCTTTTCCAACAATCAAAGTTAGCTTCTATGGGTGAGATGATAGGAAATATTGCTCATCAATGGAGACAACCTTTAAATATATTAAGTCTTTTAATTCAAAAAATAGAGATTAAATATCAGACAAATAGTTTAGATGAAAAGACATTAAATGAAATAGTTGATAAAAGTAAACTTCTTACAAATAATATGTCTGAAACAATTGAAGATTTTATGAACTTCTTTAATCCAAAACAAAATGATGAACTATTTGATATAGATGATATTTTAGAAAAGACATTAAATCTTTTCCATGCTAGAAATAATCTTTGTAAATTGAGTATTTCTAATAATTTAACTTCAAATAATAAATTAAGAGGTTCTAAAAATGGTCTTATTCAAGTTGTTTTAAATCTACTAAGTAATGCTTCTGATAGTATGAAAGATATTGATGAGTGTAAAATAGACCTAATTTTAGAAGAAGATGAAAAGAATTTATATATCTTAGTTAAAGACTATGGATTGGGAATAAAAGAAGAAATCCTAGAAAGAATTTTTGAGCCATATTTTACAACAAAATTTAAATCACATGGAATAGGAATAGGGCTATATATGTGTAAAATGGTTATTGAAGAGAATATGAAAGGTTCTATCGTTGCACAAAACGATAAAGTTGGAGCCACTTTTAAAATAACTATTCCATATATCTAAAGTTTTTTAAAAGTAATATAAATATATAATAGAAATAATATATTTTATAGGAAGTGATTATCATGGCTAAAGTACTTTATGTAGAAGATAACAATGACGTTTCTGAAATAATGAAAGATATGCTTGAATCATTTTTTGATGAAGTTTTTGTTGCAAAAGATGGAATAGAAGGTTTAGAGTTTTACAAGAAATATAATCCTGAATTAGTTATTAGTGATATATTAATGCCTAGAATGAATGGAATTAACTTGGTAAAAGAAATTCGTAAACTTAATAAAGATGCAAAAATTGTATTAATAACTGCAGACAATGATGATAGCTACTATTTAGAAGCGAAAGAATTAGGAGTAATAGGTTACTTTAGAAAGCCCTTTGATTTTTCAGAACTTCAATCTATTTTTAATAATCTTTAACAAAATTAGATTTTAATAAATTCCTCCTCCATAAACTCTACACAAAACTATGTTAAAATAATCAAAATTATAAAATCGGAGTTTTTTTAATGCAAAATAAAAAAGTAGTTTTAGTTTCAATAGTTGCTTTGTTAGCACTATTTTTTGTTGCGGGATATGTTTACAAAAATAAGCAATCTGAAGAATATAAAAATATTTCAAAAAATCAAGCTTTAGTTTTTCAAAGACCTTACTCAATAGTAATTGGGAATAAGGATGCCAAGCTTCAGTTAGTAGAATTCTTTGACCCAGCTTGTGGTACTTGCGCATATTTTCATCCTCATGTAAAAGAGATTATGAAAGAGCACGAAGGTAAAATCAAATTAGTTTTAAGATATGCACCATTTCATCAAAATTCAAATTATGCAGTAAAGATGCTTGAAGGAGCAAGAGAACAAGGTATGTTTATGGATACTTTAGAGTTCATGTTTGCTACTCAAACTTATTGGATAAAAAATCATACTGTTCAGCCTAAACAATTGTGGGCATTATTAACAAATGTAAAAGGTTTAGACATGGAAAAAATGGCTGAATTTATGAATAATAATAAAACAGCAGATGAAAGAATTGCACAAGACTTAAAAGATGCAGAAGCTTTAAAAGCTGATAAAACACCATCTTATTTTGTAAATGGAAAACCTTTACAAGAGTTTGGATTAGAAAACCTAAAAAAACTTATTAATTCTGAACTTTAAATCTTATTTTAAATACTTTATGATTTTTCATAAAGTATTTAGAAAACTCTTATATCTTCGCCTTTTTAACCCATTTTCAATAAATTTTGGATAATATATTTAAAAAACTATAAACTATGGATTTTTAATGATTGTAAATATTTCCTTACCAGATAATACTAAATATGATATCACTATTGATACTTTAGCAAAACAATATTTTGACAGAAAAGTTGTCATAGTTACTAACCCAACTGTTAGTGGCTTACACTTAGAGTATTTAAAAGAAAAAATTTCTGCAAAAGAGTTGTCTGTTGTTACAATACCAGATGGTGAACAGTATAAACATATGAAAACTATTGAAGATATTTTAGAACACTGTTTTGAACAAAAGCTAAATAGAAACTCACTTCTTATTGCTTTTGGTGGTGGTGTTATTGGAGACATGACAGGTTTTGCTGCTTCGATTTACCAAAGAGGAATTGATTTTATCCAAGTTCCAACAACTTTACTTTCTCAAGTTGATGCAAGTGTTGGAGGTAAAACAGGTGTAAACAATAAATTTGGTAAAAATTTAATTGGTGCATTTCATCAGCCAATTGCTGTAAATATTGACCCTCATTTTTTAACAACTTTACCAAAAAGAGAGTTTGGTGCAGGTATTGCTGAAATAGTTAAAATGGCAGTAACTTTTAACAAAGAGTTCTTTTCGTGGCTTGAAGAGAATGATTTAAATGATAAAAAAAATGTTAAAACAGCTATTGCAAAATCAGTTGAAACTAAAGCTTGGGTTGTTTGCCAAGATGAAAAAGAAAAAGGCTTAAGAGCTGCACTTAACTATGGTCATACTTTTGGACATGTAATTGAAAATGAAACAAACTATAATACTTATTTACATGGAGAAGCTGTTGGTATTGGTATGGTTATGGCTAATGCTCTTGCATGTAAAATAGGCTATATGAATGAAGATGAAGCTTTAAGAGTTAAAAAATTATTAGAAAAATATGAAATTCCAACTGATTATAAGATAACAGATGTAGAAGATTTTTATGAGCATTTTTTCTTAGATAAAAAATCATTAGACAATAAAATAAAATTTATAGTTCCTAAAGGTATTGGAGATTGTGAAATCACAGATGAGATTTCAAAAGATGATGTAATGCAAGTTCTAAAAGGGTTCACAAATTGAAAAATATTTTCAAAATATTATTACTAACTCTATTTATATCTTTTTCTTTTGCACAAGAAAATATAAAAGAAACGGTATCTAATAAACTTTCTGATATAGAAGCAATAGAGGTAAAAAGATTAAAAGAGATTGAAGAAGAGAAGCTAAAGCAAAAAAAAGAAGAAGAGAAAAAAGCAAAGGTTCTTGCACTAAAAAGTGAGATAAATGCTATTGATGCTGAACTAAAGAATAATATTTTATTAAAAAGATATAGCAATTATGATGCCTATAGAAGAATTTCTCAAGAACTAGATGATTTAAAAGATACACTTGAAGATGTAAATCCAAAAAATGAAGACAAGATTTTTCAACTAAACAACAAAATTAGAATTAAAGAAAATGAGTTAGAGTTAATTTCAGAATATAAAGGTTCACCTATTGGAGGACTTATTAATCCTCCTGAAATAGAAAGTTATGAAGCTATTTCAAATCCTTTTGGAATAATAAATGCACTTTCGTATATTAAAAAATTAGAAAACAATAAAAAACAGTTTTCCTCTATTGAGGAGAGAATTTCAGAAATCACAAACTTACTTGATGAAAAGTTATTTGCATATGTTGAACTTTACAATACTGACCCAAAACCTGAGTATAAAGAAGAGATAAATTTCTTAGATAAAGAGAAAAAAGATTTTCATATGGTTCTTGAAATTGTATCTACTACAGAAGAGGTTTATACAAGAAAAATTGAGCAAGTAATTTTAGAAACAAAATCACAAATTTCTAACCAAGTTGAAAAGATATTTAACATTGCGATGATTATTTTTTCTTTATTTTTAATTGCATTTTTAATCAAACTTGCACTTAAAAAGTATTTTTCTCAAAATGAAAATTATTATATGACAAACAAAGTGATTAACTTCTTTGTTGTTTTCTTTATCATGATGATTATTTTATTCTCATATATTGACAATGTATCTTATGTAGTAACAATCCTAGGGTTTGCATCTGCTGGTATTGCTATTGCCCTTAAAGATTGGTTTATGTCTTTATTTGGATGGATGGTTATTGTTACTTCTGGTTCTATTCATGTAGGAGATAGAATAAAAGTTACTAGAAATGGTCTTGAAGTAGTTGGTGATGTACTTGATATTTCATTATTTAAATTAACAGTTAGAGAAGATATTACTTTAACCTCATATACTGTAAATAGAAGAACAGGAAGAATTTTCTTTATTCCAAATAACTATATTTTTTCAGAGATGATAGCAAACTATACTCACTCAGGGCTTAGAACTGTTTGGGATGGTATTGATATTACAATCACATTTGATTCAAACCACAAAAAAGCTCAACATATTGCAAAAGAGATTTTAAAACACTACTCAAAAGGATATACTGATATTACAAGAAAACAGTTATCAAAAATGAGAAGTAAATATCAATTAAGAGCAACAGGTGTTGAACCAAGAGTTTATACTTTTGTAGAATCTTATGGTATTGTAATCTCTTCTTGGTATTTAACAAACTCTTATGCAGCACTAGTACTTAGAAGTACTATGTCTCCTGAGATACTTGAAGCCTTTATGAAAGAGGATGATATTCATATCGCATACCCAACTCAAACTGTTAATTCAACTACTGGTGTTAGAACTCCACCACTTGATTTGGAGAGTGTATAATTATGCAATTTAGTACAAATAAACAAAAAGTATATTTTAAAACTTTTGGTTGTAGAACAAATGTTTTTGATACTCAAGTTATGATGAGTAATCTAAAAGATTTTGAAGTTACTACTGATGAAAAGCAAGCAGATATTGTTGTAATAAACTCATGTACTGTGACAAATAGTGCAGATAGTACTGCAAGAGGTTATATAAATTCACTACAAAAGCAAACAAAACCACCAAGAGTTATCTTCACAGGTTGTGGAGTTTGGACAAAGGGTGAAAATCTTTTTAAAGATAATAAAATAGATGCACTATTTGGACATAGTGAAAAAGAAAATATCAATGAACTTCTAAAAAAAGAAGAGAGATTTTTTGATGCAGGTGATTTAGAACATATTGATGAGACTATAGTTGAAGAGTTTGTTGGGAAAAGTAGGGCATTTATTAAGATACAAGAAGGCTGTGACTTTAGATGTTCTTATTGTATTATTCCTTATGTAAGAGGAGATGCAAGAAGTTATAAAGAAGATAAAATCTTAGAACAAGTAACTACTTTAGCAGCCAATGGTTTTGGTGAGTTTATTTTAACTGGAACAAACGTTGGTTCATATGGAAAGAAACAACATACCTCTTTAGCAAAACTTCTAAAGAAAATGTCACAAATAAAAGGTGTTAGAAGAATTAGAATGGGAAGTATAGAACCTATTCAAATTGATGATGAGTTTAAAGAGATCATCAATGAACCTTTTATGGCAAAACATTTACATATTGCCTTACAACATACTTCTAAAACAATGTTAAAAATTATGAATAGAAGAAATAAAGTGTTGTCTGATTTAGAACTTTTTGAGTTCTTAAAAGATAATGGTTATGCTTTAGGAACAGACTTTATTGTAGGACACCCAGGTGAAACTGATGAGTTATGGAAAGAAGCAGTAGAAAATCTACATAGATTTCCTCTAACTCATGTTCATGCATTTACTTATTCAAAAAGAGATGGAACTCCTAGTGCAACAATGAAAGAAGAAGTAAGAGGTGATATCGCAAAAATTAGATATAACGAGCTAACTTCAATTATTAAACAAAAGAATTTAGAGTTTAGACAAAACAATACAAATCCCTTAGATGTGTTAATCGAATCATACAAAGATGGTAAGTATCATGGACTTGATCAACACTTCAATCAAATAGAGGTTGAAAGTAGTGCAGATTTAGTTGGTGATTGGATAACAATTGAAAACTATGAAGCAAAAGAAGAAAAAAATGTGGCAAAATTCTAATAACAAAAAACAAAACAATTTACTAGATAAAAATATTAAATTGATGGTAATCTCTGCTGTTGTATTAATAGTTCTATTTTTATATACTTTATATAAAAGTAGTTCTCATATAGAGTCAGGTTCATACTATTTTGGAATAATTTTTTTAATTTTCCTTTTAGTATTTGCAGTGTTTGCAAGAATGAAACAAGACAAAATACAAGCATTTTTAAATAAAAATAGAAAAGAGAATGAAAACAGTTTTTCTACTGAACTAAAACAAGCAAAGCAAACATCAGTAGTAAAAGAAGAACAAGAAGAGAGTTCTTCAATTAAAGCTGTAAGTTCAGATGTTAGCTTCAATGATGTTGCAGGTATTTCTGAAGTAAAAGCAGAACTTGAAGAAATAGTTGACTTTTTAAATAAACCAAGTAAATACTTAAAGCATGGAGTTAAACTACCTAAAGGTGTTTTACTTGTAGGACCTCCAGGTGTTGGAAAAACTTTAATCGCAAGAGCTGTTGCAGGTGAAGCTGATGTTCCTTTCTTTTATCAAAGTGGTGCAAGTTTTGTTCAAATCTATGTAGGAATGGGAGCTAAAAAGGTTAGAGAACTTTTTATGCAAGCAAAACTAAATGCTCCTTCTATAGTATTTATAGATGAAATTGATGCAATTGGTAAACAAAGAAGTGGAAAATCAAATGACGAAAGAGAATCAACATTAAATGAACTTCTAACTCAAATGGATGGTTTCGAAGGTGATTCAGGTGTAATTGTAATTGCTGCAACTAATAAAATTGAAGTTTTAGATGATGCACTTTTAAGAGCAGGAAGATTTGATAGAAGAGTTTTTGTAAACTTACCTAATATCGAAGATAGAAAAAAGATTTTAGAATTATATTTAAATAAAAAACATTATGAATTTGATTTAGATAATTTAGCCCACGAAACTTCAGGTTTCTCTTCGGCTGCACTTTCTACACTGATTAACGAAGCTTTATTAAATATGATAAAAAGAGAATCAAAAGTAGTAGAGCAAGTTGATATAGATACTGCAAAAACTAAAATAGAGTTTGGTAAAAAACAAACAGTTCTTTTAGATGATAAACAAAAAGAGATTTTAGCTATTTATCAAGCAAGCAAAGCTTATATTACAAAATCAAAAGTTTCACTTTTTGATGAAAAAGTTTCTATCTTAGACTCTATTTATCCTTCTTACAATGAATTATTAGAGAATATAAAAAGATATCTTTGCGGTTCAATTGCAGTAGAAGTTATCAAAAATGAAAAATATGCAATAAATAAAGAAGATATCAAAAAAGCATATGACTTAGCAGAAGATATGAAAGAAGAGTATAAGATGGTAAAAAGCTCTCAAAATATTATTGATGAAGTTTCAAACTCTCTTAGGTCAACTATTTCTCAAAATGTAACTGAGATAAATAGATTAAAAACGCTTATTTTAGAAAATGAGGTAATTTTAAAAGATGACATTTAAATATTTTTCAGGTTTTTCTTTAGAAAATGAAAAAGAGCTTTTTGAAGATTATTTAGTTGAAAATGATTTAACTGTTGCAGGATTTTCTTATGGGGCGATAAAAGCTTTTGAATATGTTTTAACTACAAAAAGAAGAGTTGATTTATTACAACTATTTTCACCAGCTTTTTTTGAAGTAAATGATGAAAAGTTTAAAAGAACTCAACTAATGTATTACAAAAAAGATGAACAAACTTATTGTAATACTTTTTTGCAAAATGTATCTTTCCCTTCAAAAGTAAATATGAAAGAGTATTATAAAGAAGGAACTTCTCAAGAGTTAGAAGAGTTACTTTATTATAAATGGAATGAAAAAGATTTAGAAAAACTTTTAAATAAAGAAACTAAAATAGAAGTATATTTAGGTCAAAAAGATAAAATTGTTAATACTACAAAGGCAAAAGAGTTTTTTGAAAAATTTGCTACAGTATATTATATAAAAGAGAAAGGACATATTTTAAAATGAGTAAAGAAATAGCAAAAATTGGAATTATTACAACTTCAGATAGAGCAAGTAAAGGTATTTATGAAGATATTTCTGGACGTGCAATTGAAGAGACTATGAATGATTATTTAACTTCACCTTGGGAACCAGTTTACAGATGTATTGAAGATGATCAAGAAACAATAGAAACTACTTTAAAAGAGTTAGTTGATCAAGAAGAGTGTTGTTTAGTTGTAACAACTGGTGGAACAGGACCAGCAAAAAGAGATGTGACACCAGAAGCTACAGAAGCAGTGTGTGATAGAATGATGCCAGGCTTTGGAGAACTTATGAGAGCAGAGTCTTTAAAGTTTGTACCAACTGCTATTCTTTCAAGACAAACAGCAGGTCTTAGAGGAAGTTCATTAATTATAAATCTACCTGGTAAACCAAAATCAATTAGAGAGTGTTTAGATGCAGTTTTCCCTGCAGTTCCATATTGTATTGACTTAATGGAAGGTCCATTTTTAGAATGTAATGAAGAGGTTATGAAACCTTTTAGACCAAAGAAAAAATAATAATATCTTTCAATAGACACATACTTTATGTGTCTTTGAAAGCTTTTAATGCTTACCTATAAATTCAGCTTTATTTATATGCTCCACATTTTTATTTGCAATACCTTTAATCTCTAGTGATGTTTCTCTTACATGTTGAGCAACATTAGCATTTTGTTGTGTTAAAGAATCAATTTGTCCAACAGAATCATTTATAAGAGTGATACTTTTCTCTTGTTCTTGAGAAGCCTCTACAACTTCCTCAATTAGTTTAGTTGTTTTTGAAATATTTTCATCAAGCTCTTGGTATCCTACAATCATTTTATCTGCAATTGTTTTACCTTCATTAGCCTTAACAGTAGCAGATTCAACTAAGTTTTTTATCTCTTTTGCAGCTTCAGCAGATCTACTTGCAAGATTTCTAACTTCTCCTGCAACTACAGAGAAACCTTTTCCTGCTTCACCAGCTGTAGCAGCTTCAACAGCAGCATTTAGTGAAAGAATATTTGTTTGAAATGCAATTTGGTCTATTAAATTAATAGCTTCATGAACAGCATTTGTAGAGTCATTTATCTCATTCATTGCCGTAACTGTTTCTGATGCAAGTTTTAATCCTCCTGTAATAGAAGTTTTAACATTTTCACCTTGTAATGACATAGTTTTGGCAGTTTGAGTATTACCTCTTGTTGTATTTGTAATTTCTTCAATTGCAGCAGATGTTTCTTCTATTGCTGATACTTGAGAACTAGTAGCTTCAAATAAAGAGTTTGCATCCTCCAATAAACCATGAGACTTATCTTTTAATGAAATACTTGTCTTATACTTTGTTCTAAGATTATTAGTAATCTCTCCTTTTAAAAAGTTGATACCTTTTGCAAGTTCTTGAAGTTTACCACCTTTGAATAAACTCTCATCGATATCTTTAATATAGTTTTCATTACCATACTCTTTTAAAGTATCTGAAATTTCAGTAAGACTTTGGTCTAACTTTTCAGTCATTACATTTATAGATTTTGCAATATAGTTCAACTTTTCATTGGATGTTTTTATTGAGATTCTATCTGTTGTATATCCATCAGAAAGTTTTTCAGTTGAGAGCATTATCTCACCAAATAGAGTTAAGTCTTCAGTTTGCTTTGATTCTATCAAGTGAGATAACTCCATAATAGTCTCAATTACCTCTCTTGTTTCACCTTTGCATTTGTGGTCTATTTTTTCAATAGAGTTTATTTCATCCTTTATGTATTGTTCAATAACTTTAATTGAATCAATTACTCCTTGGTTTTTGTTTTTTTTGAGGAAAGATAACATTATTAATCCTTTATTTAAGAGTCTTGTAGAGTTCTTCAGCTTTTTCTATTTCTTTTCTTGTAGGCTTAATTCTTACGGAAATATATCTCTTTTTGCCATTTGTGGAAGTAGAGGGGTAAGCTGTTGCATTTACCCAATAGTAATTCCCATCTTTTGTTCTATTTTTTACAATGCCTTTCCAAATCTTTCCAGCTTGGATTGTTGACCAAAGATCTTTAAATGCAGCACTTGGCATATCTGGATGTCTTACAATATTGTGGGGTTGACCTATTAATTCCTCCTTTGTGTACCCTGCTATTGAACAGAAATCATCATTTGCATAAATAATGATACCTTTTTCATCAGTTTCCGAGACAATCATTGTTTTTTTGTCGAGTTCAACTTCACGCATAGCTTATCCTTTGTATTGGATTGTAATTAAATTGTATATTTATTGATTTTAAACCAAGGTTATAGAAAAAAACTAATTGTATTATTAATTAGTAACAAAAAAAATAATAAGTTATGCAAAATTATCTTAAGTACATTTTTGTATAATTATTGAACATTTAGGAGTAATATCAATGAAGAAAATACTATTTTCAGTGGCTATTTCAATAATCGCCTTTGCTTTAGCCTCTGTATCTTTTAATTTACAACATTCTATCTTGGTTGGGATACTAGTTTTATTAGTTACACTGTGGACAAATGAAGGTTTACCTTTAGGTGTAGTTTCATTATTACCAATAATCTTGTTCCCATCTTTTGATATTTTGAGTACAAATGAAACAGTGTCTAATTATTCGAAATCAATTATATTCTTGTTTTTAGGTGGTTTTATGATTGCAATTGCAACTCAAAAGACTGAATTGCATAAATACATAGCAAATAAACTTTTAAGTATCTTCCCAAGTACAACAAGGGGAATAATCTTTTCATTAGCTGTAACATCAGCTTTTTTAAGTTCACTTATTTCAAATACTACAACGGCACTTTTACTTATACCAATTGCAATGTTTTTAACAAATGAATCAAGCTTAAAATTAAGATTTGTTCTTGCTATTGCATATGGAGCAAGTATAGGAGGAATAGTAACTCCAATTGGAACACCTCCAAATCTTATTCTTTTAGGTTTCCTAGAACAACATAATATTGAAACAATCTCTTTTGTTAACTGGATTTTCTTAACAGCTCCATTGGCAGTAATAATGCTTATTATCATACCTTTTATTCTATCACTAGGTGCAAAAGATATTGTATTAGATAAAGATATTGGAAAAGCGATTGCTTTAACAAGTGAACAAAAAAGGTTGGGAACAATTTTACTTACTTTGATAGTTTTACTTTTTGTAAACTCAAAGATTGAGCCATTTTATTCTGGACTTGGAATAAATGAAAAAGGAATATTATTAGGATATGGACTTTTAATGTTTTTCCCAAAAATTGGTTTTTTAGAGTGGGAAGATGCTAGAAAAATTCCATATGAAATCATTTTTTTATTTGGTGCAGGTTTTTCTATTGCAATGGCTTTTTCTTCAACAGGCTTAGCAGAACAAATTGCAAGTTATTTACTAGCCTTAACTTCTCTACCTGTTATGTTGCTTATTTTATTAGTAGCTGCACTTGTAACCTTTACAACAGAAGTAACTTCAAATACAGCTTTAATCTCTATTGCTTTACCGATAATTTACTCATTAGGTGAAGCAGCTCAAATTGATATTCAATTAATTCTTTTTGTAGCTACAATTTGTGCTTCATATGCCTTTATGCTTCCTATTGCAACTCCTCCAAATGCTATTGCAATGAGTAGTGGAGCTGTAAAAGTAAAAGATATGGCAAAGTATGGTTTTGTATTTAATTTATTAGGAATTTTATCTATAACAATTGTTGCTTTAGTTTATTGGCAGTTTATGATTTAAAAGAAGACTCAAAAAGAGTCTTTCTTTTAAAATGATTCCCATTCATCATTTGAAGATGTATCTTTAAATGATTGGTTTTTATCTACTTTAGAGTAGGTACTTTTTGTTTCAACTTGTTTAGTTTGTCTAGGCATAGTTTGAACATTTTCTTTAGAGTCTGTTTTTATCTCTTTTGAAATATCAATATTATCTTTTCCTTCAAACTCTTTTTTATCTACTTCTGAAACTATCTCTTTAGCTAAAGAAGCTGTATTTGTAGCAATATCTTGAGTTTGTGTTGCTACAGCTGCATTTTTTTGAGTTTGTTGATCTAGTGAGTTAATAGCATCATTGATTTGGATTATTCCTGTCTCTTGTTCTTTTGAAGCATTAGAAACATCAGAAATAAGTTCAATAGTTTTGTCAATATTTGTATTTAAACTTGCATATCCTTTAATCATATTTCCTGCTATATTTTTACCTTCATTAGCTTTAATATTTGCAGTTTCAACTAACTCTTTAATCTCTTTAGCTGCTTCAGCAGACCTTGAAGCTAGGTTTCTTACTTCTTGGGCAACAACTGCGAAACCTTTTCCTGCTTCACCTGCTGTTGCTGCTTCTACTGCAGCATTTAATGAAAGAATATTTGTTTGGAATGCAATTTGGTCAATTACAGTAATAGCTTCATTTATAGATGTTACTTGTTCATTAATATCATCCATTGCAGAAGTTGTTTTTGTTGCTAATTCTTGACCTTCACTTGCAGAGTTTGTAACTTGTGTAGCAAACTCTGACATCTCTGCAACTTTTAAACTTGTTGATTTAACATTACCTGTAATCTCTTCTAGTGCAGCAGCTGTTTCCTCTAATGATGCAGCAGCTTCATTTGAAGCTTGATTTAGAGTATCTACATTTCTTAAAAGTATAGTTGAAGATTCATTTACAATAAGACCATTTTTTTTGTTTTCAACTAGCATTTCAGTAATAGAGTCACCTAAATTATTAACTCCTTGGGCTAATTTTTCTAAGTGTTCTTTGATTCCTGAAGTATTTACTCTATTTTTATAGTTGTAGTTAGAGTATTGTGAAAATACTGTTAAAATATTATCAATGTTTTTTTCTAAATTATCAGCCATTTTATTTAAAACATCTCTTAGTTCATTTAAAGCAGGGTTGTTTACTTGTGTAGTGATTCTTTGAGTTAAATCTCCTTGTTCAAACTCTCCTAAAACTTTAATAGCTTCATCAATAATTGCACGGTCTTCTTCTATACCTTTTTGAGCTTTTTTGATATTTTCATTAACAGCTTTAGACATAAGTCCTATTTCATCAAAACTATCACTTTCAAGCTCTTCTACACTACTTGCTTCTCTGTTTATATAATTAAAAAATCCAAGTAGTCCTTCTTGAAAAGATTTTAATCTCTTTACAATTATATTATTAATAATTAAGATTGTACCAACAATTACAAAACCTAAAACACCAAGAGATATTGCAATGATTAAATTTCTAATTGCATTTGGAGTAATTAAAACTTCTGCTTCATCAATCTCTGAAAGAATCGCCCAATTAAAGTCTTGTCCAATTTTGACTTCAGAATATGCAGATAAAACGGGATTGTTATTATAGTCCACTACAATTTCAGTATTCACTTTTCCTTCAAGGGCGTTTTTAGCTGCAACTGTATTAACTTTTGATTTATTTGCAAATGATGCTTTAAGTGAATACTCTTTTGGGTTTAAGTAACTATCACTTCTCATAAGTAAATCTTCACCTACTAGATAATCTTCTTGTGATTTACCATATCCTTCTCTAAACTGCATGATAGTATTTATTGCTCTATCACTAATTTGAAATACTAAAACAGCAATTACTTCACCTTCATCTATAATAGGATTTCCTAAGAACATTGCAGGGGCATTGTTACTTGGAGCATAAGGTTGCATATCTATAAAAGTAGGTCTTTTATTTTCCATGGTTTGTTTATAAACTTTTCCAAGTCCACTATTTTTAAGCTTACCATATTTTAAGTTAGCTCCATAATCAGACTCTTTTGCAGCAGTATAAATTACATGTGAAGTTTGTGCATCAATTAAGAAGATATCGTAATATCCATACTCTTTTAAGTAATATTGTAAAAACTCTTCATGTTTTTTTGTTGCATCTTTTACAATAACTGAATCAACAGGAAACTTTCCTTTTTCTTCAATATCAAGTAAATCATATGTATTTTTTAAGTCATAAATTAATTCAACTACATTATAGTTTCTTGAAAGTACATTTATATCTCCAATTCTTTCTTTAAAAAATCTTGAGATTTGATTTGATTTTGAATCTCTTGCAGCAGTTAACATTGAATAGTTTTGGTTTAATAAACTCTCTTTAGCTTCTCTTACAGAAAAAGAAGTAAGAATAATAGTTAAAAAACTTAATGAAAAGACTATTAAGACAATAATCTTAGTTTTAATAGTAAATTTTTTTAGCACTTTTTCTCCTAGTTACCAATTTGTTACAATTATATAACAATTGAATTACATTTTACTTGAAATTTATATTGTAATATGATTAAAACAGAAAACTATGAGATTAATATTCTTTTATTTTCTTCTTTTTTTATTTCAGAAAAGTTATCTAGGTAATCTAAGTAGCTAATTAGATATTTTCTACTAATTGGAAATCTTTCTTTAAAATTAGAAATATCAATAAATCCTTCGTTTTTAATTATATTCTTCATTTCAAGAATGATTTTACTTAAGCTTTGTGCATGAATAAAAATATTGTGTTGAAGTCTTACTACACTTTTTTTAGCACATAAAGATTTTAGAATATCATCTCCAACTTTTCTATCAATATCAAGCTCATCATAAATATTATATGGAGCAGTAGGAGCAATATCCTCTTCTTCTAATCTTTTTAAGATGATATTTTCAAGACTTTTTTTGAAATCTTCTTTTACATTTGAGCTTTTATATAATTTTCCATCTTGTATTAAAAACTTTTCATTTACTAATTCAGTCATTACTGTTTGTATAAAACTTTCGCTAGCCCATTTAAGTCTTAATGCAATAGAGGCAACAGAAAGTAGGGCATACTGATTCTTTTTGTAAATTGAAACGATAATCTCTTTTATAATCTCTTTTGTTTCTATTGGATATAAAATAAGTGAATTCTCATCAATAAATACATTGTCTAAACTTCTAGCAAACTCTAAAGCCTTTTCATGACTTAATGCAAATCTTTGTGCAGATGAAACTAATCCTAAACCTTTTTTATGTGCTTCAAGTAAAACTCTATAGGCTTTTTCAATATCTTCTTTTTCTAAAGCTTCTAGTAGTTGTAATTTCTGACTTTTCTTCATTGGGTCTATAATTGGATTTAATACAGTTGCTCCTGCAATAGTATCGTTTGATTGTCTAATAATAATTTTCTCTTTATATATTGAAAAAATAGGTTCAGATAATGAGATTTGAGCAAAGCCTTGTGAAACTTCTAGCTCTTCTGTAGAATTAAATAGTAAAACTCTAGCTTCAACTTTTTTTGTACCAATGAATATAGAGTACATTTGATTATGATTTATTGTTTTATTTTTTAAACATTTAAAAGAGATATCTATTTTATCAAAACCTCTTAAAAAACCTTTTTTAGATATCAAAAAACCTTTTTTAATATCTTTTGTATGCACATTACTAAGATTTATTGCAGTTCTATTTGAAATATTTGAAACTTCACTATCTTCTCCATGTACTTGAAGATTTTTAACTTTTGCTTCTTTTTTTATATCGCAGATAAAAACTTTTTCATCTTTTTTTAGAGGTTTCCCTAAAACTGTTCCAGTTACAATAGTACCTGTTCCAGATGAAGAAAAAACTCTATCAACATAGTATCTAAAGAAGTTTTCTTCTATTTTTGTACTTGCATCTAAAGTAAATAGTTTCTCTTTTAGTTGTTTAATTGAAGTTTCATCATAAATAGAAACTGCTTTTGAAAATAGTATATGGAAGTCATACTCTTTTTCAATAAACTCTTCTATTTCTTTTTTGTTTTGTTCTAAGGTATCTTCATCTACTAAATCTTTTTTAGTAATTGTTAAAATAGCATTTTTAACTCCAAGAAGATTTAAAATTTCAAGGTGTTCAATTGTTTGTGGCATAATCTTTTCTACTGCACTTACAACAATCATCACACAATCAAAAGAAAAGGCTCCTGCAATCATATTTTTAACTAGTTTTTCATGACCTGGAACATCAATAAAAGCAACATTTTTATTATCATTACTAAGATTTGAAAAACTTAAATCAATAGTAATTCTTCTTTGTTTCTCTTCTTTTGTTGAGTCACCTTCATAACCATTTAAAGCTTTTATTAAAGCAGTTTTACCATGGTCAATATGTCCACAAGTTCCAATAATATAGTTATTCATTTATAAGTTGTCCTATTTTTTCAATTAAAATATCTAAATCATCTTCTAAAATTGTTCTAAAATCTAATAAGAATTTTTCATTTTCAATTCTTCCGATGATGTTGTTTTTTCTAAATAATTTTTCAATCTTGTTTGGTTTGTAATTTTTAAATTCAATGCTAAGAGCTATTGTTGGAATTTTTTTATTTGGAGTTGTTCCTCCTCCAATTACAGTTTTAGTTTCGAAAACCTCACAAGTACAAATAGTAGAAATACTTTCTTTTACATTTTTTGCATTTACTTCTAACTCTTCAAGTGTTTTAAAAAGCATTTTAAGTGTAGGAATAGAATCATACTCTTTTAAAAGGATTGATTTTACATTCTCTTCTAAAATAGCAAGGGTTAATTTATCAACTCTTAACATTCTTAAAAGTTGGTTTTTCTTTAGTTTATCAATATATTTTTTCTTTCCAACTATAATTCCAGCTTGAACTGAACCTAAAAGTTTATCCCCTGAAAAGCTAAGTAAACTTGGATTTTCTTTCATATAGTCTAATACTGAAGGTTCACTTTCATTAAGTCCATAAGGTAAATCAACTAAGTGACCGCTTCCCATATCATAATAGTCTATAATTTCATTTTTTTGGGCTACTTTAATAATATCTTTAAAAGATACTTCTTGAGAAAAACCTTCAATTGAGTAGTTTGACTTATGTACTTTCATTAACATTGAAGTATTTTCATTTATGGCGTTTTCATAATCTTTTAAGTGAGTTTTATTTGTAGTTCCTATCTCTTTTAAAATAGCTCCACTATTACTCATAACATCAGGAACTCTAAAACTCCCACCTATCTCTACAAGTTCGCCTCTACTTACTGCTACTTCTTTTGCTTTTGCAAAAGTATTAAGGATTAAGAAAACTGCACTTGCATTGTTATTTACAATTAAAACATCTTCACACCCAAGTAGTTCACAAAAAACTTTAGAAATATGAGAGTATCTTTCACCTCTTTTACCTTTTTCTAAATCATATTCTAAATTGTTGTATGAAGTTGCAATATCTTTTGCTTTTTCAAAAATATTTTTATCTATAAGACTTCTTCCTAAGTTTGTATGAACAATTACTCCTGTTGCATTTATAACTTTTTGTAGTGAGGGTTTAATTGTATTTTCATACTCTTTTAAAATATTAGATATTAGTTGCTTTTCATCTATAGAATCAATTTTTTCATCTAAAATATTTTGTCTTAAAGCTTCAATTTCTTTTTTTGTAATTGATGTAACTAAAGAGTTTGATAAATCTTTAAATGCTTCATTAGAAGCTAGTTTATCAATCTTAGGAATAGATTTTAGTAAAGTCATTTTTACCCTTTTAGAAATTTTTAATCTTTTTATTGTAGAATTTCAATCTAACTAAAGTTTGGGGGGTATGTGACCCTGGTGGGCACCGCAGGCTTCAACCCTGATCGGCGGTTTTTGTGTAAACGCCGCGGTAGGTTCGATTCCTACACCTTCTCGCCAAACAATAATCATTTTTCAAATCAAAATTAATAAATTATAATTGGTGTTGCACCTCTAGGAATAACTTCACCCATAATTGTTGCATATCCATATGTTAAGTCTTCTACTCTTTTTACATACTCTTTAGCATCTTCAGGGTCCATTGCAATTAATAGTCCACCAGAAGTTTGTGCATCACAATATAGTTGATAACATTTGTCTGTAGGACACATAATTGTTGTTTTATCTTCAAGGTATTTCATATTTCTTTTTGTTCCACCTGGAACAACACCTTGCTCACCAAGCTCTTGTGCTTCAGGAGCAACAGGAACAACTCCACAATGAATAGCAAAAGAGTTAAATGGACCAGTTGCTTCTAAAGCATGACCTAATAATCCAAAACCTGTAATATCAGTACAAGCACTTACATCATAATCTCTTAAAAGTTTTGCAGGCAGATAGTTTAATGTTTCCATAACTTTTATAGCTTCTTCTTTTGCACTATCACTTATTAAATCTCTTTTAATAGCTGTTGTTAAAATACCCATACCTAAAGGTTTTGTAAGAACTAATACATGTCCAATTTTTGCAGTATTATTTCTTAGTATTTTATCTGGATGTACTAATCCTGAAACTGATAATCCATAATACATTTCAGGTGATTCAATTGTGTGTCCACCCATAAGTAATCCACCACATTCTTGAATCTTTTCATTTCCACCTCTTAACATTTCTCTTAGTACATCTGTACCATGATTTTTTCTATCAAAGCCTACAATGTTTAAAGCAGTTTTTACTTCTGCTCCCATTGCAAAAGCATCTGATAAAGAGTTTGCAGCAGCAATTTTTCCATAAATATATGGATCATCTACAACTGGTGTAATAAAGTCTAATGTTTGCACTAGACCTTCTTCATCATTTAATTTATATACAGATGCATCATCATTATTTTCAAATCCAACAAGCACTTTGTCATCACTAGGTACTAAACTACAAATTGTTTGTTTAAGGTCACCCGGACCCATTTTTGCAGCTCAACCAGCAGCTTGTACGAATTTGGTTAATTTATATTCGTCACTCATAAAATATTCCTGTATTTTTGTATGGAGATAGTATAGATAAATAGTCGTTAAAAGTAGGTTCAATATATTTATGTATACCTATTCCATAGGTTATATTTAAAGATTTTACTTTCTTATTATTTAAAGCTTGTTTAAGTAAGGTAAAAATTTTTTTACTATTTAAGTTAAAATTTATTTGCACTTGAATATAGTTACATCATCAAAAAGCATAACCTAAGGTTTAGGTTGGACATAAAAATTAACTATGCATGCAAATTAATTTATGACTACATATGCTTCAAAACAATTAAAAATTTTGGAGTACAAATGAAAAAACTACTGTTTATTGCACTTTTATGTGTAAGTTCACTTTTTGCAAAAGATTTTGCATTTACGGCAATTCCTGATCAGGATGAAACTCAATTAAAAGAAAGATTTTCTTTATTAGCTGATTATTTATCAAAAGAGTTAGGTGTTAATGCTAAATTTATACCTGTTAAATCATACTCTGCATCAATTGCAGCTTTTAGAAACAACCAAGTTCAATTAGCATGGTTTGGTGGATTATCTGGTGTTAGAGCAAGACTTATTGTTCCAAATGCAGTAGCAATTGCACAAGGTATAGAAGATACACAATTTCACTCATATATCATTGCTAATGCTTCAACTGGTTTAGAAAAATCTGATTCTATTCCTGCTGGAATTAAAGGTAAAACATTTACTTTTGGTTCTAAAGGTTCTACATCTGGAAGATTAATGCCAGAATATTTTATTAGACAAGCTTTTAATAAATCTCCTAATGATATTTTTGAAAAAGTAGGATTTTCAGGAAACCACTCTAAAACAATTGCATTAGTACAAAGTGGTGCATATGAAGTTGGTGCTGTTAACTTTAAAGTTTGGGATAGAGAATTAAAAGAGGGTAAGATTGATACTTCTAAAGTAAAAGTACTTTATAAAACTCCTGCATATCCAGATTATCAATTCACTGCAAGAGGTGATTTAGATAAAACTTATGGAAAAGGTTTTACAAAAAAATTACAAGAAGCATTAATTGCAATTAAAGATGAAAAAATCTTAAAAGCATTTCCAAGAAGTGGATTTATCAAAGCTGAGAATAAAGACTTTGAACCAATCTTAGAAACTGGTAGAAAAATAGGGATTATTGACTAATATGGCATTTAATCTTGTTAATGAATCAATATTCTATGATGATTTCAAAGCAATTGACTCTTTAACACTAAGTATCCAAAAGGGCGAAAAAGTAGCTCTTTTGGGTAAAAGTGGAAGTGGAAAGTCAACACTTTTAAAAAGAATGTTTGAACTTCAAAAAGATTATTCTTCTTATATTCCTCAAGAATTAGGTTTAGTAAATAATTTATCTGTTTTTCATAATGTTTATATTTCAAAACTAGATTCAAACTCTTTATTTTATAATATTAGAAATTTTATTGTTCCCTGTAAAAAACAAGTTAATGGGATTTCTAATGTTTTAAAAGATTTAATGCTTGAAGACAAGCTATTTACTAAATCTTTAAGTCTTTCAGGTGGTCAAAGACAAAGAGTTGCAATTGCAAGAGCAATATATGGACAAAACTCTATTTTACTTGCTGATGAGCCAGTTTCAGCTTTAGATGAGTTTTTATCAAAAAAAGTTATTGAAAAACTAAATAACTCTTTTGAAACTGTAATTTGTACAATGCACAATGTTGATTTAGCAATTGAAAATTTTGACAGAATCATTGGTTTAAAAGATGGAATTGTTTTAGTAGATAAACACTCTTCAGAACTAACAGACGAAGATAGAAATAGACTATATCATGTTACAAAGTAAAAGTTTAAATGTATCAGCTATATTTTTAGTTGTTGCAATTATTTCATTTATATTTGGTGACTTTACAGTTTCAACTTTAGAGCCTTTTTTAGAGTTAAAAAAGTTTTCACTAGCTATATTTGAAATAAATCTTTTAGAAGTTCCAAAGTTAATGCCAGCACTTTTTACTACAATTTCTATTGCAGTAGTTGCAATGCTTGTATCTTCAATTATAGGTTTTTTTCTTGCACTTATTTTTGAAAACTTTTTTGTAAGAACTACTTTAGCTTTTACAAGAGCAATTCATGAACTTTTTTGGGCATTGATTTTTTTACAAATATTTGGCTTAAATACTTTAACTGCGCTATTAGCAATTATTTTACCTTATAGTGCTATTTTAGCAAAGGTTTATGCTGAGATACTACAAGAACATGACACTTTCCCAAATGAACTAAAAGGTAAATCAAGAGTTTCTTATTATTTTTATACAAAAATACCAGATGCTTTTCCTCATCTTATTGCATACACTTATTATAGGTTTGAGTGTGCTTTAAGGTCAACTGCAATTTTAGGTTTTGTAGGAATTACAACTTTAGGTTATTATTTGTCTTCTTCTTTTATGCAAGGGTATTATAATGATGTATGGTTACTTCTAATCATGTTTTATATAATAATTGCAACGATTAGATGGTGGTTAAATAAATACACAGTTATTCCTGTTGTCGTAGCCTCTTTATTTTATTTAGATGATTTTGGTACAGTTAATTTTGATAATTTTATTAGATTTATTACAAGTGATATTATCCCTTATCCAATAAGAACAGATAAACCTTTTTCAGAAGTGATTGCTTGGTTTGAGGCTATTTTTAAAGATGAAATTCTAATTGGAGTTTTTAATACTATTTTAGTAACTCAAATTTCATTAGTCTTAACAGCCCTTTTAGCACTTGCTACTTTTCCTCTTGTTTCAAAAAGGTTTACAAATAAATTTGCAAGAACCCTTTCCCATGTGTTTTTAGTAGTTTTAAGATCAACTCCTGAATATATCTTAGCATATCTATTTTTACAGATTTTTGGACCATCAATGCTTCCAGCAGCACTTGCTTTAATGCTTCATAATGGAGCAATAATCGGCTTTTTAATGGGTCAACAAACAGATGAGATAGATTTTAGACTTGACGTAACAAGAAAGAAAAATGAACTATATTTATATGAAGTTTTACCAAGAATTTATTCTCAGTTTTTAGCTTTCCTTTTTTATAGATGGGAAATTATTATGAGAGAATCAGCTATTTTAGGAATACTTGGTGTTGCTACTTTAGGTTTCTTTATTGATTCTGCAATTGCAGACTTTAGACTTGATAAGATGATGTTATTATTAATCATAACTGCTATTTTAAATATTTGTATTGATTTGATTTCTAAAAAGAGTAGGGATTATTTAAAAGTAGAAAAAAGCATTACTTCTTGTGGATGTGATTTAAAATAAGAAAATAAAAGAAGAATTATCTTCTTTTATTTTTAGATAATTACTTCATTTAAAGCAGTATCTCTAACTTTTTGAATTTTAAATGTTGCATTTGCAACTTTTCTTGCAGTATCTTCACTATATTTTTCAATAACTGCTTCAATACTATTTATCTCTTTTCTTGAAAAAAGTGACTTATCAAACTCTTCTTCCATTTTTATAAATTTTAGTTCTATAAATTTATCTTTTGTAAGAACTTCAATATCTAAATAATCAAGTAATTCTTGAATAATATACAGTCTTTCATCTTCTTCATCTAAATCTTCACTATTTGCAATAATTTCAAATATTTCACCTATAACAGCAGGTTCTGGATTTCTTTTATCCTTTATATACTCTTCATTAAATATTTTTTCACCAGTTTTCTTTTGGTGTTCAAAATCCATTAAAAAAAGTAAAATAGCTACTTTTCTATCATTTAGATGTTTTACATCTTTTTCTAACATATATAAAATTGCATTAGCAATTTTTGTAATATCAATTTTCAATTTTTTCCTTTTATATTAAGTCTAATGCTTTTTCATTAAACGTGTAGGTTTTATGTGCAACTTTTGTAAGAATATCTTTTGCAGCTAAATCTTTAAAAAGCTTAATTAGTGTTGGTTTAGAAATACAAATCTCATTCATTATATCACTATAAGAAGCATGAAGTTGATTCTTTTTATCTAAATTACTAATAATGTATTTTACTACATCAACTTGTTTACTATCTGTTATAGCAGAGATTGTTTTAATAATGTTTGAATTCTTCTCATTTTCTTGAGTTTGAACAATAGGGAAAAGAACATCATGTAAAGTATTTAGAAGCTCTTTTATATTTATAGGTTTTACAATATAGTTTTCAACTTTTAATTTAATTGCATCTAAAAGATACTTTGTATCAGTGTGTGCTGTTGTTAAAATAGTTGGAATTATTCTTTCTTCCTCTTTTAAACTTCTTAAAAAATCAATTCCGTTTTCATTTTCTAAAAGTATATCAGAAATAATAAGGTCTACTTTTTTACATTCAAGTATTTCCAAAGCTTCCTTTGAAGTATTTACTGCATAAACATTTGCAACAAAATCATCAAGTATATCTTTTGTATGTGTTAATAATGATTTATCATCTTCTAAATAAAGAATATTAAACTTATTTAGAATATTAAGGTCTCTTTCTGACATTATTCTTTCCCTTCTATTTTTGTATCAAGTGGTATGTCTATAATAAATAGTGCGCCATGTTCTAAATTGTATCCGTCTATTTTATTAAAAACATTCTTACATTTTATATTTCCATTCATATGCCTTTCAATAATTTGCTTAGACATATAAAGACCAATTCCTGTTCCTGCACTTTTATATTTAGTTGTGTAGTATGGTTCAAAAATTTGTGAGAGAATAGTTTCATCTATCCCTTCGCCATTATCATATATATTTACTCTTGCACAATCTTTGTGCTCTTTAACAACAATTTTAATATATCTATCTTTATTTAAATTCTTTAAAGCATCTTTTGAGTTAGAAATTATATTTAAAAATACATGAGATAATTCATTATAAAAACCATAAATCTTTAAATCTTTCTCTACAATCAATCTTAAGTTTATATTCTCTTTTTCTAAAATATATTTAGAAAGTTCAATAGAGTGTTCTAAACACTCTTTTAGACTAAAAGAAGATTTATCTTTGTTTGGGCTAAAGAAGTTTTGAAAGTCTTCTAAGGTATTTGACATATTTTCTGCAAGAAGTATCGCATCTTCTGTTTTTTGCTCAACAAATTCAAAGGATAGTTTTCCTAACTGCATTTTTGTTTGGAAAGATTGAATAATCATCATCAGTGAACCTAAAGGTTGTCTCCATTGATGAGCTATGTTTCCAAGCATTTCACCTAAAGAAGCAAGCTTTGATTGCTGGAACATTATTAAATCTTTTTTTCTAGAGTTAGCAACTTCTTTTTGGATTTTGATTTCAAGATAGTCATTAAGCTCTTGTAACTCTTTTGTTTTTTCATCAACGGCATCTTCAAGTCTAAAGTGAAGTTTTCTAAAGTTATTGATTAATAAAATTGATAAAACAATTGAGAATAAAAACACAAATACAATTGAGATATTTAAAACAGTTGTTAAGGTACTAAAAGTTTTTAAAGTCTCTCTTCTTTCGCTAATTGCTAAAGTTAAGTCATAGTTAGAAAGGTTTGTAATATAGATATTAATAGAGTTTATTTCAAAGTAAATTTCATTAATTAAATCTGATGATTCTATTGATTCATTATTCTCTAAAAGTTTTACAACTCTTTGTATTTTTCTATGAAGTTCTAAAATCTTGTCATCAATATTGGAAATAATACTATCTTGTAAAATTTGACTCGTAGATTGATAACTTACTCCAAAAAGTTCATTTATTTTTCTTGTTACATAGGATTTTTTAAAGTTTGCATTTTTTGAGGTTTTTAAATAGCTATCCCAGTTCTTATTAATAAGTTGTTGTCCTAAAAGAATTATCTCTTTTGATTGTTTTATAGAGATATTGTTCTTTTGTATATCGTAAAGAGTGTCGTAAATATTTATCTTATAAGTATCTTTGATTTTTTCTAATTTGATAATAGGTTTTGTTCTTTTTTCAAAAAGAATATCAAAGTCATTTTTTAAAGTATAAATTGATATTTGAGAAAGTATGATGATAGAAATCATTCCCCCTGTAATAATAAATATTAAAATAGAAGTTTTATAAGAAAAGGGTAAATCATCAAAGTAAGACCAAATTTTTTTAATCATATTTTATCTCTTCAAAGGAATTATTTTTATATTTAAATAAATATACATTATTTAACAATTGATGATTTTTATATTCAATTTTTATTCCTTTTATTACATTGTTAGGAATAGTTTTAATTGCTTTTAAAAATTTTGCTTGTGTTATACTTCCGTTTATTGTACTTAGTGCTTCAACAGTAGTTTTAGCAGCAAGAAAAGCTTCTAGTGAAATGAACCCTAAAGGTTCTTTAGGAAAATACTTTTTCATAATATTTCTATACTCTGCAACTATTCTTATTCTATTGTCATAATATGGCGGAACAACTTGTGAAAATAGAACATTAGAAGTTGAGTTATTAAGTTCATTTACCATCTCATTTGCATCTCCAAAAGAGATATTACAAAAAATAGTATCTTTGAAGCTTTTATCTTCTTTTGCTTTTTTTATAAAGTGAGCATTTGCTTCATATGCCCCAACCATAATTATTGCTTGTGGATTGTGAGATTTGATTTCTAAGAAAGCATGTCTAATAGAAAGAGTATTTCTTTTATACATTCCTTCCCCTTGAATGCTTAGGTTTTTTTTCTTTAGAGATTTTATTAAAGCCACATAACCTTCTTCTCCAAAGGTGTCATTTTGATAAAAAACTGCAAACTTATTTATGCCTTTTGTTTTATATAAATAGTCAACAATTTTGTCTATCTCTTCTTGATAAGAACTTCTAAAATTAATGAAGTTATCAAGTTTTTTATTTCTTAAAAATGAGGCTCCTGAAAAAGGTGCTATAAAAGGAATTTCAAGTTTAGTAAGTTCTGGCAAGATATTTTTGATTGTAGGTGTTCCAACAAAACCAAAAAGAGCAAAAAGTCTATTGTTATCAACAAGTTTTTCAAGATTTTCTTTTGTAAGTTCTGGTTCGTATTTATCATCATACCAAAGAAGTTTTATTTTTTTATTATCAGGAAGAAGACCCATCTCATTTGCATAGTTAAAATAAGCATTAGCTCCAACATATACATTATGTCCTACAGCTTTCATAATTCCTGTTTTAGGAAGAGACGTTCCTAAGTATAAAGTGTCTTCATTAAATTCATTTCTATTTAATTTAAAATAGCTTAAAATAAATATTAGTATAAATATTAAAATATATTTTATCAAATAAAGTCCTATATTTTTTAAAGATTATAGCATAACAGTCAAACAATTTTTACCAAAAGGTAACAGTTTCAAAATAATAGGTAAAGTATATTTAACTTTTTAAGTTTCATGTAAGTTTTAAACTAATAGAATAAAGTAAAATATTTTTTACCAAAAGGCATAGGTTATGCAGGAATTTATATATTATAACAAAGATGGAATAGATTTTCCATTACCTGAAACAATTTTTGTAACTCAAAGTTTATCAGATATACCTCAAAGTGAGTATATTGTATCTAATGCAATAGGTACTCAAGCGGAGCTTGTAGCTGATGAAATTGATTTTTATATTAAAAACTCTCAAGACTCTTTAGCAGACAAAATTAAAAATGTAGAAAAACTTTATGAAGTAAATGCAATTAGATTTGATAATGCAAAAGATATCACATTTACACAAGAAGTATCAAATGGTATATTATTAGTATGTGATGATGAGCAAAAGAAACAAGTTTTAAAATCTATGGTTCCTGATGAATTTAATCTATTTCATGTAAACGAAGATATTATCAAAGATATTAATGGTCATATTGGTAACTTAACTGTTGTTGTAGAAGATGATGGTGATGATATTGAGTTAAGAGTAGACCAAATTATTTGGTTTGATGAAAAAGAACTAGGTTTAAAACAAAGTGGTTGTTTTGACCCTTTAAAAAGCTCAATTGATGATGTATTAGCAACAGTAAGAGAAAATATAACTAACTACGAATATAGAAAATTTACTACATATGATAAAACAATCTGTCAATACCATGAAAGAAGAGAAGAAATCTGTTCTAAGTGTGAGGAAGTATGTCCTACAGTTGCAATTGTAAAAGATGATACAAATAAACATTTAGAGTTTTCTCAAGTAGATTGTCATGGTTGTGGTGGATGTGTTTCTGTTTGTCCTAGTGGTGCAATTGATTACGCACCAACTTCTAGAGACTCTATTTTTGAAATGGCAGAACTTTATGAAGATACTCATCCTTTAATAGTTCCTCAAAAAATGCATATTGCAAATTTAGATATTGAAATAAAAGAAAATGTTTTACCATTTGCAATTGATGGAGAAAAATTTTTAGATGAGTCTACTTTATTAACAATTGCTCAAATCTCTGGCTCTCAACTTGTTTTCTATACTGATTTTATATCAAAAGGAAGTGGAGATGCAATTAGAATCGTAAATGATATTTATCAAAGTAAATATGGTAAAGATGCAATTTTAGTTGCAATGAATGAAGAAGAGTTAAAAACTGCATTAGAAGAAGTATCATTTATAGAAGATTCACATTTCAACTTCAATCAAGATGGACTTAAAAAAAGAGAAGTTTTCTCTCATAGAGTTCAAAAAATTGTTGGTGAAGAGGATTTAGGTGAAGTTAAAACTGGTGAGCATGTACATTATGGACTTGTAAAAGTAAATGAAGATAAATGTACTCTTTGTTTAGTTTGTGTTGGAGCCTGTAACGTGGATGCATTACAAGCTGATGCATCCGACAATACATTAAGATTAAATCCTTCATTATGTACTTCATGTGGTTATTGTGAAGTTTCATGTCCAGAATCAGATTGTTTAACTATTGAAAGAGATGTTATTAAATTAACTCCATCTTGGTTTAAAGAAAATATTTTAGCTCAAGATGAATTATTTGCATGTGTAGAGTGTGGAAAAGAGTTTGCCACAACAAAATCTATTGAAAAAATAGCCACTATGATGGGACCTATTTTTGAAAGTGACCCAGTAAAGAAAAGATCTTTATACTGCTGTGCAGATTGTAAACCAAAAATCATGATGCAAAACTATTATGATCAAAAAAAAGAAGGAATGGCAAATGCAAGATAATCAAGCAATAAATAAAGCAAGAGCTTTATACTACAACTTATTTGCAAACTTTTTTGTTCCTGCATCTGATGTAGAAAACTATTTAGAGTTAGTTAAATTAGTTGATATTTTAAAGAAAAGTCCTCTTGATGCAAATTCAGGGAAAGCTTTAGAACAAATTAGTGAGTTACTTGATTCAACTTCAAATGTAACACTTCTTCAAGAGTATGATGAAATATTCCATAGTCCAACATCTAAGAATATTAGAACAACTGCTTCATACTATGATGAAGGTGTAGAATCTGGTAAAAAAAGAGTTGAAATGATTAATTTTGTTGGAAAAACAAAGTTAAGAAGAGATGAAAAAAAATACCATGAATATGAAGATTCTGTTGGTTTTATTTTCTCTTTAATGGCTCAACTTACTGATTTAATTGCACAAGGTGAAAAAGAGTATGAGAATACAGTTCATTGTATTTTTGATCAAATTTTAAATGACTTTATTGATGAATTTGCAAAAGAACTTTATGAACATAATAAAGCAGTTTCATATAGAGAATTAATGGTAGTTCTTCACTCTTTTGTTGAGTTTGAAAGACTTTATCTTGAAATTTCAAAACCTATTCCAAAAGAGAAAGTTGAAAAAACTCCAACTGCAGATAAAGATGAAGATATCTCAGAAGAAGAAAAAGAAAGAAGAGCAAGAAATAAAGCATTAAAAGCACAAGGTCCAAAAAAAGAAGATGAAGCTTGTCCTATTGATGTTGCTTATGATGTGGAAAATAATATTTAGCAAAAGGCTTTGCCTTTTGCTAAGGGATTTTATAAAGAAAGCTTTGCTTTTTTTATAAAGTCTCTTAATCGGGGGCTTAATTTCTATAAGGAGGTCAGTCATGCAACAAAGCAGAAGAGATTTCGCTAAGAAAACTGCAATTGTTACAGCTGGAGCTGCAGTAGCTGCAGGAACTAGCGTATTGGCTGCTACTGGTAATTCATCGTATCAAGATGATTCAAATAATGGTGTTGTAAAGGGAAATTCTAGAAAAAAAGAGATCCTTTATAAAAAAACTGCGACTTGGGAAGAGTATTACAAGAACGCAAAATAAATCAAATGATAGTAGGAGAAGCATATGTCAGCTAACACATATGAAACTCTGAATGCAAAAGTTGGTAGACGGTCATTTATGAAAATGGCTGCTGTAGCTACTGCATTTGGTGTTACGTCATCTTTTGCTAGTACTACTGCTACAAGACAAGCTACTGAGGAAGAGATTAAGAATCCTTTCCCTGGTTCAAAAATGGTTAAATCTATTTGTACTGCTTGTTCTGTTGGTTGTGGTATTATGGCAGAAGTACAAAATGGTGTTTGGGTAAGACAAGAAGTAGCTCAAGATCACCCTGTATCACTTGGAGGGCACTGTTGTAAAGGTGCTGATATGATTGATATGGTTAGATCAGAAGTTAGACTTAAACACCCAATGGTGAAAAGAGCAGGAAAATGGCAAAGAATTTCTTGGGATGAAGCGTTAGATAATATTGCTAACAAGCTTGAATCTTTAAGAAAAACAGATGGTCCAGATTCTGCAATGTTTTTGGGATCAGCGAAATTTGGTACAGAGCAATCTTACTATTTCAGAAAATTCGCTGCAATGTTTGGAACGAATAATATAGATCACCAAGCTAGAATTTGACATAGCTCAACAGTTGCCGGTGTGGCAAATACATGGGGTTATGGTGCTATGACAAATTCTTTAGGAGATATTCAAAATTCTAAAGCAATAATTATATTTGGTGCGAATCCAGCGGTTAATCACCCTGTAGGATTCCAACATTTCTTAAAAGCAAAAGAAAGAAATAATGCACAAATTATAGTTATAGACCCAAGATATACAAAAACAGCTGCAAAAGCTGATTACTTCGCACAAATTAGACCAGGAACTGATATTCCATTTATGTATGGAATGTTAAATCTTATCTTTAAAAATGGATGGGATAATCTAGAGTTTGTTAAATCTAGAGTGTTTGGTATGGAAGAGATAAAAAAAGAGGCTGCAAAATGGCCGATTGAAAAAGTTGCTGATGTTACAGGTGTAAAAGCAGAGCTTATTGAGCAAATTACGAAAGTTTATGCTCAAAATACTCCAGGTACACTTATTTGGGCAATGGGACTTACTCAACATACAAATGGATCATCAAACACAAGAATGGCTCCTATCTTACAACTTGCTCTTGGAAACATGGGTGAAGAAGGTGGAGGATGTAATATCCTAAGAGGACATGATAATGTTCAAGGTGCTACGGATATGTGTTGTTTATCACATTCACTTCCAGGTTATTATGGATTAAGTGAAGGTTCATGGAAATATTTCGCTTCATCTTGGAATGTTGATTTTGATTGGCTACAAGGTAGATTTAAAAGTCCTGAATGGATGGGTAAAAAAGGTTTCACTCTTGCTAGATGGTGGGCTGGAGTATTAGGTGGAAATCCTGGTGAAGATGCAATTCACAATGCAGGAACAAACTTAAAAGCTTTATTTGTTATGGCAAATGGTATTACATCAATTGCACAACAAAAGAAAGTAAAAGAAGCTTTAGACAACTTAGAACTTGCAGTATTTGTTGACCCATTTGTAAATGAAGGTGCAATTGTTACTGATAAACAAGATGACGTTTATATTTTACCAGGTGCAACTCAGTTTGAAACTAGTGGTTCTGTAACTGCTACAAATAGAAGTGCACAGTGGAGAGATAAAATAGTTGAACCAATGTATGAGTCTAAAACTGACCATGATATTATGTTTGAATTAGCAAAAAGACTTGGGTTCTATAAAGAGTTTGTTGCAGGTATGGGTAAAGGTGAAAACTTCACTTGGCCAGAAGATGCTACAGATGAAATTGCTAGAACTATTAAGACTATTGGTCTTACAGGTTGGACTGCCGAAAGACTTAAAAAACATCAAAAAAATTGGCATATGTTTGATGAAATTAGTCTTAGAGGATACGGTGAAATGGCTGGTGAGTACTATGGTTTACCATGGCCTTGTTGGACAAAAAGTCACGGTGGATCTCCTATTCTTTATAACATTAATAGAAGTGTTAGAGATGGTGGTATGGGATTCAGAAATAGATTTGGACTTGAATACAATGGTGTTTCTCAACTTGCAGGAAAAGGTTCTGCTCCAAGAGATTCATTCTTCAAAGATGGTTATCCAGAGATTACTAAAGATAACATCGAAGAGATACTTGGAATAAAATTAACTGAAGATGAGAAGAAAAGAATAGGTAAAAACTGGAAAGTTGATACTTCAGATATTATTGCTGAAAAAAGTATTGAAAGAGGAATCGCTCCTTATGGAAATGCTAGAGCAAGAGCTGTTGTATGGACATTTGCGGATAAAATCCCAGTACATAGAGAGCCATTACACTCTCCAAGAACAGATTTAACTAAAAAGTATCCAAACTTTGCAGATAAAAAAGACCATTATAGAGTTGATACAAGATATATAAGTGAACAAACTGAACAAGATTGGGCAAAAGACTTCCCAATTAACTTAGTTACAGGAAGACTTGTAAATATGAATGGTGCTGGTATTGAGAATAGAGCATCTAAATATCTTGCTAAGTTAACTCCAGAAATGTTCTGTGATATAAACCCAGAACTTGCTGGAAGACATGGAATTAGAGATGGTTCAATGATGTGGATTCATTCACCTCAAGGAACTAAGATTAAAGTTAAAGCTAAATATTCATTTAGTGTATCTGAGGATAGAGTATTCTTACCATTCCACTTCGCAGGTGTAATGGAAGGTGTTGATTATACTCATAATTTCCCAGAAGGTACAAAACCTTTTGCATGGGGAGAAAGTGCGAATACTGTAACTAACTATGGTTATGATATTGTTACTCAAATCCCTGAGACAAAAGGTGGATTATGTAGAATAGAAAGAGCGTAGGAGAAGCAACATGAGTAATAATGTAGATTATGCAAGAATGAAATTTTACTGCGATGAACACAGATGTATTCATTGTGATGGTTGTTCTGTTGCTTGTGCCGAAGCTCACGAGTTACCAGTAGAAATTTCTAGAAGAAAAGTAATAACAGTAAACGAAGGTAAGCTAGGGGAGGAATTTTCTCTTTCTGTAGCTTGTATGCACTGTACTGATGCACCTTGTGAACAAGTATGTCCAGTTGATTGTTTCTATATCAGAGAAGACGGAATTGTTTTACATGATAAAAATAAATGTATCGGTTGTTCATATTGTTTATATGCTTGTCCATTTGGAGCGCCTCAGTTCCCTAAAGATGGAGCATTTGGAACAAAAGGTGTAATGGACAAATGTACAATGTGTGCAGGTGGACCTGATGAGACTAATAGTGAACATGAAAGAGAACTATATGGTCAAAATAGAATATCAGAAGGAAAAGTTCCAGTGTGTGCTGCGATGTGTTCAACTAAGGCCTTATTAGTAGGAGACTCAGAGTCTGTATCTAATATTTATAGAGAAAGAGTTCTATCATTCGGTCATGGTGCACAATCTATGCCTTACGGATGGGATAAAGCATATGGAAAATAAAAGTTTTCTTAGCGAATACAAAGCCTATTTATTAATAGGCTTGTTATTCGTCCTTTTAACATATTGGTATTTTTGGTTAGCAACAATTGCAGACATTAGTTATGTTTACAATTTCTTGTTACAAGTAGCACAAGGTAATTTTACTGGGCAGGTTGTTCCTTTTGACTCTTTAACTAGATATGAGCAAATGGAAGTAGCACTGTTTGGACCAGAATACGATGCAATTGCACCTGAAGTAATTAGAGCTTTTGAAGAAAGACAGCATTTACTTCCTATAGTATTTACTGTAGAATTCTTTATTTTTCTAACTATGTTTATAGTTGCAAAGGGAAGAAAACAAGCGAAAATCACAAGAGAAAGTGATAAAGTAAGAGTCTACTCTGTTTTTCAAAGAGTAGTTATCTTACTTAACATCGTAATTATGATTTATTTATTTATCACTGGTTTTTCAATTACATTTGGAAACTGGACTGGTGGTGGAGAACTTGCAAGATTAATGAGGGCAACACATGAGATAGTAGGAGTTGGTTGGATTCCTGTATGGGCAATAATGACTATTATCGCATTTAAAGACCACAAATTTTTTGTAAGACCAAGTTCTAAGATTTGGAATAAAATTTTCCTAAGAGGAAAATATAAGCATATGGATAGAATCAATTACTACATGTATGTAGCATTTGGTTCAACATTAGTTGTAAGTGGATTTATCATTTGGTGGTTATTTCCAGATGCTGCAACTCATGCGGAGACTATTCAGCTTAAAAGATTTATTCTTTTCTTCCATTTTATGGGGAGTGCAATTATTTCATTCTTTACGTTTGAAACAGTTTATTCTTACTTTGTATCTGTAAAAGGATATATTCCTGGAGTAATAACAGGAAAATTACCAGTTGAGTATCTAGAACAATTAAGACCTGATGTTCTAGAAGAAGAGGATTTAAGAAAATAGAATTAGCATCTAAGTTTCCTTTAGGGGAACTAGGTTGCTTTTTCTGTTTTATTTATAATATGCAAGATTAGCATATTATTTAGTACAAATAAGAAGAGTTTACTTTAAATATAAGCAGACTTTTTTTAGAATTATAAATATGCAAAATTAGCATATTAAAAAGAGAAAGATATGGACAACACAAAATATTTAAAAACAGTAGTAATAGACAAACTTATAGAAAATGAAGCAACTGAATTTGAAGACGTGACAATAGATGAGTCACGTCTTAATTTGTATTTAAATGGAGAGAAAACCATATCTATGATGTGTATTCCAAAAGACCAAGATGCCCATGCTATTGGTTTTTTAATGAGTGAAAATGTAATCTCATCAATTGAAGATATTAAAAGTTTAGAAGTTAGCGAAGATGGATTAAGAGTTGATGTTGAGGCTAAAATCGATGAAGCTTCTTTACAAAACCTTTACAAAGAAAAAACACTTACAAGTGGTTGTGGAGGTGGAGTTACTGGAACTGCTGATGGCAACCTTGAAATCCCTTTTAATCAAACAGCTTTTAATATCAAACCCCAAACAATTTTAGATGAGATTAAAATATTTTATAGAGAGAGCGAACTTTATAATTTAACTGGTTGTGTACATAAAGCAATGATTTATTTACTTGATGGAACAACAGTTACAGCAGAAGATATTGGAAGACATAATGCAATAGATAAAGCTATTGGTAGATGTAAACTTCAAGGATTAGAAACTAAAAAATCTGTACTTTTTGTATCTGGAAGATTAAGTTCAGAAATGGTTACAAAAGCAGTTATGCATAGAATCCCAATAATTGTTTCAAGAACAGCTCCTACATATTTAGGCGTTCAAACAGCACATAAACATGGAATTACTCTTATTGGTTTTGCAAGAGGTAAGAAAATGAATATCTATACACACTCTGGTAGAGTACTAGGAGTGTAGTATGGGTAAACTTCAAAATATAATCAATCTTGATGAAACACAAAAAGAACTTATCTTATCAAATTTAGATGATAATGGAAGACTATCTTGTCTAAAGGCTTTTAAAGTGGCAAGACTAATTGGGGTAAAACCAATTGAAATGTCAGATGCTTGTAAAAGTATAAATGTAAAGATTACAAATTGTGAACTTGGAGTTTTTGGAAAAATTAAATTTCAAAATGCAGAGAGTGCAATTTATAGCAAAATAAAACAAAACTTTACACAGGATAGTGATGTTTCTTGTAAAACCTTATGGTATATAGCACAAGAAAGTAGTTTAAGAAGAGTGGGCAATACAGTGAAAAACAGTGATGTAGAAGTAACAAATTGCCAATTAGGATGTTTTAGAAAAAGAAAGGGGCATCGTGAAATCAAAAGTTAAAATCTGGATAGAAGATAGTGAAAATAATCTTATTTTTGGTGGTGGTAAAACTCAAATTCTAGAGCTAATAGATGAAACAGGTTCAATTTCTGAAGCTTCTAAAAGAGCAGGTATGAACTATAAAAAAGCTTGGTCTCATATAAAAGTTTTACAAGAGTACATAGATGATGAATTAGTAATTGTAACTAAAGGAAGAAATTCTGGAGGAACAACATTGACCCCTAAAGCAAAAGAGTTAGTAGAAAACTTTAAAAAGCTTAATGAAGAAGTTAGTAAATTCTCAGAAAATAGATTCAAAGAACTTTTCTTAAAAAGTGAAAACATTATTCAATGTTCAAAAGATAATGAAAATGTATAAATTAAATTTTATTCAATATCCAAAGGTAGAAAAGATAGAAGTTAATGAGACTCTTTCTTTACAAGCATTAAAAGATAATGATGAAGCAGAAGCTGTTATAGAGAGTTTTAAAACAAGATTTAATTTTAACTCTTTAAATTCATTCTCTTTTTCAGAAGATGGATTCTTAAGTTTGATGATAAAACTTGGTGGAAAAATTATTGTATCAAAGGGTGAAAGCCAAGCAATAATTGATGCAGCAAATAGATACAAAGACTTAGGTTTTGATCTGGAGTTTATTTCATTAAATAGAAATGGTCAGTTAAATTATGATGAAATTAAAAGTTGTGATTTTGCTTTTATCTCGTCTTATATCATGGACACTTATGTAAAAGTAGACTTACAAAAAGTAAAAGAGTTATCAGGTGCAAAACTAATTTCAAATGTAAGTGCAACATTAGATGTAAGTTCTTGTGATATAGCAATATTTGACGCCTATAAACTTACTGGTTTCTCTTTTTCTTCAATTCTTTTACATAATGAAATTTTAGAAGAACAGTATTTAGCTCTTATTGATATTACATCTGTAGTAACTATTTTAAAAGCAGTTGAAAACTTTACAAAGAATATAGATTATAAACAAGAGTTTAAAATAGCTTTAGAAGAAGAACTAAAAGAAGATATCTATTTCTTTGTTGACCCAAATGAAACTTTAGAATATACACTTCATTTTGGATTAAAAGGTATTAAAGCAAGGGAGATAATTCGTTCTTTAGCTTTAGGTGGAATCTTAGTAACAAATGGAGAAGGGTGTTCTTTAGGTTTATCAAAACCATCACGGGTTTTAAGTGAAATGGGTTATGAAGAGCTTGAAACTAGATGGGCACTAAGTCTAAGTTTTAAAGAAAAATTATCAAGTGATGATATTAATTTAATAGTAAAAGCAATAGGCAAAAAATATAGACAAATAAAAAGGTTAGGCTAATGAAGAAAACATTTTTAGATTTTAATATAGCAATAGAAAAAGCATTAGAAAATGCGACAGTAACAAAGTTTACTGAAGTAATTAGTATTGATGAAGCTTTAGGAAGAGTTCTTGCAAAAGATATAACTTGTGTTAAAAATTTACCATCTTTTAATAACTCAGCAATGGATGGTTTTGCAATAAAAGCAAGTGATGCAGGAAAAGCTTTAAAAGTAAAAAAAGTGATATTTGCAGGCCAGTCAGTTGAAGCTTGTTTAGAAGAAGGAGAATGCTATAAAATCATGACAGGAGCTAAAGTTCCAGATGATGTGGACACAATTATTCCTATTGAAGATGTAGTATCTTTTGAAGAAGATATAGTAACTATTAAAGAAGAGGTTAAAAAAGGTTCTTCTTTAAGACTTAAAGGTGAAGAAAAAGCTTTAGGTGAACTACTTTTTGAAAAAGGGGAAACAGTAACTTCTAGTAAAGTTGCAGTATTAGCTTCTCAAGGAATTGTAAAAGTAGAAGTATTCAAAAAACTAACAATAGCAGTTGTTTCAACTGGAAATGAATTAAAAGAACCTTGGGAAGAAGCAAGTGAAGATGAAATTTATAACTGCAACTCTTATGCTCTTATTTCTTTCTTACAAGAAAAAGGTTTTAAAGCAATTTATTCAGGATTAGTTCCAGATAACTTAGAAGAGTCAATTGATTTTGTAAAAGATTTATCAACTTATGATGTTGTTATTACAACAGGCGGTATCTCTATGGGTGATGCAGACTTTATTGGAAAAGCCTTTTTAGAAAATGGTTTAGAAACGATTTTTCATGGAGTAAATATTAAACCAGGAAGACCAATTATGATGGGAAAAATGAAAAACACTTTTGTAATGTGCCTTCCTGGAAATCCTCTTACTGCTTTAGTAAATATGCATCTTTTTGCTATTCCAGTTTTAAATAAGATTCAAGGGAGTAGTTTTATTTATCATGATGTAACAATAGCAAAAAACCAAGAAGAGTTTAAAACAAAAACAGGACGAGTAAATGTAGTACTTGGAACTTGTGAAAAAGGAGAATATAAAGTAACAAAACAGAATAAATATGGTTCGGGAATGATTACTGTACTTGATGAGAGTAACAGTATAGTTGTCACTGATGAGTCAACTTCTAGTATAGAAGAAAGTAGGGACGTTAAAGTGATTAAGTTTTCTTGTTTATATTTAAAAGAACAAGTAAATATTTTTAATTAATTAATAATTCAAAAGGAAAAAACATGAAAAAAACATTATTAACTTTAGGTTTATCAGCAATATTAGCATCATCACTTATGGCAAAAGATGCTTTAATGATGGCTACAACAACAAGTACAGATAATACAGGATTATTAGACTATCTAGCTCCAAAGTTTGAAAAAGACACAGGTGTTACTTTAAAATGGGTTGCAACTGGAACTGGAAAAGCTTTAAAAATGGGTGGAAATTGTGACGTAGATATTTTATTTGTACACGCACCAGCGTCTGAGAAAAAGTTTATTGCAACTGGATTTGGTGTTGATAGACAACAAGTTATGTATAATGATTTTATCGTAATTGGACCTAAAAAAGACCCAGCTTCTGTTTCTGGTATGACTCCAAGTAAAGCACTACAAACAATCAAAGATAAAAGTGCTAAATTCTTCTCAAGAGGAGATAATTCAGGAACAAATAAAAAAGAACTTTCTTTATGGAACAATGCTAAAGTTGATACAAAAGAAGCTTCTTCTTGGTATGTTCAAACAGGTCAAGGTATGTTAAGAACTATTAATATGGCTGCTGAGAAAAATGGTTATACAATGACTGATAGAGGTACTTGGATTAAGTATATGTCTCAAAAAGGTGAAGACAATACAATGAAAGTAGTAGTTGAAGGTGATAAATCATTATTCAATCAATATTCTGTTGTATCAATCAATAAAGAGAAATGTTCAAATGTAAAACCTGAATTAGCTAAAAAATTCACTAACTGGGTTGTAAGTCCTAAAACTCAAAAAACAATTGCTGACTTTAGATTATTAGGTCAAGCACTATTTATTCCTAATGCAGATAAATAAGGTATTAAATAGATGAATCTTTTTACGGATGGCTTTCAAGAAGCAATACAATTATTAACATCAGGTAATGAGTCTGTTTATTCAGCAATTACAACTACTATAACTGTATCTTCTTGGTCTTTATTAATTAGTTTAATATTGGGTCTTCCACTAGGCTTCTTACTGGGGTATTATAATTTCCCTGGTAAGGCTGTAGTAAGAACTATTGTTGATACACTCTTAGCTTTGCCAACTGTTGTAATAGGTTTAATTGCATATACAATGTTATCTCAAGTAGGTCCACTTGGAAGTTTAGGTTTACTTTTCTCTCAAGAAGCAATAATAATGGGGCAAATAGTTTTAGGCTTGCCTATTATTATCGCTTTAACTGCAACACAAGTTGAAGCTGTAGATAAAAGACTTTATATTTCATTAAAAGGTTTAGGCGCTAGTTCTAAGCAAATTTTGATTGCCACTTTGATTGAAGCGAGATTTGGTCTTATGACAGCAGCAATGACAGCTTATGGAAGAATTATTACTGAAATTGGTATTTCAATGATGGTTGGTGGAAATATTAAGTATCACACAAGAACTGTTACTACTGCAATTGCATTAGAAACAGGGAAGGGTGAGTTTGTTACAGGAATTGCACTTGGATTAGTATTGTTTGTAGTTGCTTTATCTGTAAATATTGCTTTATCTATGTTAAAAAGGAAATGGAACCAATGAGTAATATTTATGAGTTAAAAAACATAGAACAATATTATGATGGAAGAAGAGTATTAAATATTGAAAAACTCTCTTTACAAGAAAGTCAAATAATAGGTTTTTTTGGTCCAAATGGAAGTGGGAAATCAACCCTTTTTTCTCTTTTATCATTTATAAATAAACAAACAAATGGGGAACTACTTTTTAATGGTGTAGATAATAAGCATTTACAACAAGAGTTAAAACAATCAGTAGTAATGGTTCCTCAAAATCCTTATTTACTAAAAAGAACAGTATTTGAAAATATTTCATATGGTCTGAAGCTAAGAAATGAAACAAGTAATATTGAAGAAAAAGTAAATGAAGCTTTGTCTTTAGTTGGATTAGATAGAAGTTTTGCAAATAGAAAATGGAGTCAACTCTCAGGGGGAGAAGCTCAAAGGGTTGCCCTTGCTGCTAGACTTATATTAAAACCAAAGGTTTTAATTTTAGATGAACCTACAACAGGAGTTGATACAAATTCAGCTCAACTTATAAAAGAAGCTATTTTAAGTACAAAACAAAAATGGAATACCACAATACTTATTTCAAGTCACGATAATAACTGGCTTAATCATATTTGTGATAGAAAAATTGCTCTTTTTAATGGTCATTTAGTAGATAGTGGTAATCTTAATTTACTTTTTGCACCTTGGGAAAAAGCAGAAGATGGAAATCTTATTAAACTTTTTCCTGATGGGCAAGTATTAAAAATACACAATAGTGAATCTAAAAAAAGAGACTCAGTTGTAATGATTGAGTCTAATGCAATTAGTATATGTCGATTAGAGTGCAAAGAGTTAATTACTGAGTCTACTTTAATTGGAACAATTAGCTCGATTTCTCAACAAAATTTAGATGAACTATTAATGGTAGAATTTACAATAGGTGGAATATCATTTAACTGTAAAATAGATAGAAAAATAATGAAAGAACAAAGGTTTTTACCCTCTGATAGAGTTTATGTAAATATTGATACAAACCAAGTTTGTTGGATATAAGTAAATTACATCATGCAAAAAAAGTACTTAAAAACAAAAAAAAGACTATAAAAAAAAGTTAAAAAAACTGAAGATAATATATATTATTATATTAGAATAAGGAAACTTAAGTAAAATAAACTTTACTTATTTACTAAAGTATTTGAAGATATAAAGGGTTAGTGTAAAAATGAATTTAAAAGTCAAGTTGTGGATTGAAAACAAAAATAGAAATCTTATTTTTGGGGATGGTAAAAATTTAATCTTGCAGTATATTGACTCTACTGGTTCTATTAGTGAAACAGCAAATAAACTTTCTATGTCTGAAGATAATATCTTAAAGCACTTAAGAATCTTAGAAGATAATAATACAAGTGAAATGGTATTAAAAATACAAGGTTTAAAAAAAGATTCTAAAGCCTCTTATGTTTTAACTCCTGAAGCTAGGATGGTTTTACAAACCTATCAAATCTATCAACACGATATCAAAAAGTTTGCACAAAAAAAATTTGATGAGATTTTTAAAGATTTTATAGAAAAATAATATTAGTTTTATAAAGAGTTTTGAGCATAAAAAAAGGCTAGTAAAGATACTAACCTTTTAAAATCTTAACTATACTCTTCAGTTAATTTGTCATAAAATTTAACATATTCAGTATCACCTTCATCTCTAGCTTTCATAGCTGGTCTTGGATGTTCGTTTAAGTGACCTGTAATGATGTACGGTACGCTTGGTCCCCAGTCTAACTCCTTTTCTAACGCAACCATATGCTCTTCAATGAATTTTAATACTGGAGCTAATTTATATTTTGGATTTTTTAAGAACCCAAGTAATAATTCCATAGCACAGTTTCCAGCTCCTCTACCTAATCCACTAACTGTTACATCTAAGTAACTAGTTCCATAAATCATAGCTTCTAAAGTATTTGCATATGCAAGTGTTAAGTTATTGTGTGCATGGATACCAACTTTTTTACTAGCTGGTTTTGCAAATGATAAATATTTATCTGTTAGTTTATTAATTTGTTCTGGATAAAAAGAACCAAAGCTATCTGCAATATAGATTACATCTACATTTGTTTCAGCAAGTTGTGTTAATACTTCTGTTAATTCATCATCAAATGATTTTGAAATAGCCATGATATTACATGTAGTTTCATAACCTTTTGCATGGAAATCTTCAATTAACTCAATTGCTTCTGGTAGTTGGTGAATATATGTAGCTATTCTAATCATATCAACTACTGATTCAGATTTTGGTGGAATTTCTTCTTTAATAGTTCTTCCAACATCTGCCATTGTAGCAATTTTCATATTAGTGTCGTTCTCACCTACAATTCTTCTAATATCCTCTTCTTTACAGAAGTTCCATGGTCCATACTCATCTTCACTCATAACAGTTGGAGATACATTTTTACCGATTTCCATATAATCAATTCCAGCAGCAACACACATTTCATAGTGAGCTTTTACAAATTCATCAGTAAAGTGGTAGTTATTAACTAATCCACCATCTCTTATTGTACAGTCAAAAACTTTTACGTCTTTTCTAACCGAAAGTATAGAACCTTTTCTTTCTAACATAATCTATCCCTATTTTTAATAATTAAATGTGAAAAATATAATACCTTAAAGTTATAAAAAAAATTATTAAGGAGTCTTAAAATTCACGTCTTTCTTGCCCTTGATAACGTTTTGGTGACATAGAGTCTCTTATTTTTAACTTATCTTTGCCTTCAAATTGCATATGACTAGTACTTTCTACATTTTTATCTGCAATCTTACTTAGACTATGAGAAATATGTTTTACGTTTTCAGCGATATCTGCATTCTTTTGGGTTAAAACATCAATATCTGAAACTGTTGAATTGATTTGTGATATTCCTCTTTCTTGCTCAATTGAAGCTTCAACTACATCTTGAATAAGCTTTGTAGTTTCATTTATATTTTCATTTAAAATTCCATAACCTTCAATCATTTTATCAGCAATTGTTTTGCCTTCATTTGCTTTACTTGTGGCATTTTCTACTAAATCTTTTATTTGTTTTGCAGCTTCAGCGGATCTATTTGCTAAATTTCTAACCTCTGCTGCAACAACTGCAAAACCTTTTCCAGCTTCACCAGCAGTTGCTGCTTCAACGGCAGCATTTAGTGATAGAATATTTGTTTGAAATGCAATTTGGTCAATCATCTCAACTGCTTCATGTACAGCATTAGTAGAGTTATTTATTTCATTCATTGCTTGAACTGTTTGAGAAGATAAATTCATACCTTCTTTAATTTCATTTTTTACATTTTTACCATAAATAGACATCTCTTTTGCTGTTTGTGAAGTAGTTACTATTCTATTTGTTATCTCTTCAATAGCTGCAGAAGTCTCTTCTAAAGAAGCCGCTTGTGAAGATGTAGCTTGTGAAAGATTGGTACTATTTTCAAATAAAACCTTTGATTCTTTTTGCATTACTAAACTTGTTCTATATGTTGACATAAGATTTTTAGTAATCTCATTTTTTAAATAGTTTACTCCAACGGATAAGTTTTTTAATTCTCCACCTCTAAATAAATCTTCATTTATACTTGTTAGAAAGTTTTGTTTAGAGTATTCCTCTAATACATTATCAATTTCTATTAAAGACTCTTCTAGTTTATTAGACATTTTATTAAATGTTTTTGCAATATAATTTAACTTTGCATTTGATGTAGTTTTTGTGATTCTATCATCTATAAAACCATCAGATAGTTTCTCTGCACAAATCATAATCTCACCATAAATAGTTAAATCTTCTTCTTGTTTGTGTTCTATTAAGTTTGCAAGAGAGTGAATCTTTTTTAAGATAACATCATCTTTTTTTAATGCTTCAAGTTCAATAGTATTTGTATTTCCTTTAACAAACTCTTCTATTTGGTCTAGTGCATTAATTATATTTTCTGTATTGTTTGATTTAAAAAACATCAACTTCCCTTATCTTAAACTTTTATATAAGGCTTCGGCCTTTTTTATCTCATCAGAAGTTGGTTTAACTCTTACAGATACATATCTTGTTTTTCCCTTTGAAGTTTTTGATGGAAAAGCCGTAGCATTAACCCAATAAAAACCACCATCTTTGGTTTTGTTTTTTACAATACCTTTCCATACTTTACCATTTTGGATTGTTTTCCACATATCTTCAAAAGCAGCTTTTGGCATATCATTGTGCCTAACATAGTTGTGAGGTTGACCTATTAATTCATCTTTTGTATATCCTGCAATTTTACAAAAGTCTGCATTAGCATAAATTACTATGCCTTTTTCATCAGTCTCAGATACAATCATTGTATCCTTATCTAAAGTTATTTCTTGTCCCATTTGTTGTTTCCTACCAATAATTAAGGGCAGGATTATATAATAACAAGTCTGTTACTTTCATTATGTACAATTATTAGTTTTTCTAATTATAAATAATTGCAATAAAATATTATTTATAAAATAATCAATGCTTTTAAGATATAATGCGCCCATGAACGAAATATTAAAAAAATTAGATTTATCAGAGTATGTAGACTCTTTTTCAAAACATTTCGCAAGGCAGAAGCCTGTAGTGCTAGAGGGTGATATTAATCTTCACTATAGATTAATAAATGAACTTTCAAATTTTGAAATAAAACAACCAAAAACTGTAGAAAATTTAGATACACAAATAATTCATATTCAAAAACAAGGTATTTTAAAATCTTATGAAATATATGAATTTATAAAAATCATTAATTACTTTTTATATCTAAAAAAATTCTCTTTCGAAGGTAAGTTAGAAGAGTGGATAGAAAAAATTATTATTCCAGATGAGCTTATAAAAGTTTGTGATTATTTTGATGAAAAAGCAAAATTAAAACATGGTGTTGATGAAGATTACGATAGAGTTGTTGAAGCAATAAAACAGAATAAACAAGAGATAAAACAAAATCTTTATAAGACAATTAATTCTAGTAAAATTAGATCTTATATGGTTGATTCTCAGGTTCATTATATAAATGGAGAAGAGTGTTTACTTGTAAGAGGTGGATTTAACCACGTTTTAAAAGCACAAGTTTTAGATAGGTCTAATTCTGGATTCTTTTATGTATTACCTCATAGCGTTAGTACTTTAAAACAAAAACAAAATGATTTACAAAATAAACAAGAAGAGATTTTATTAAAGCTTTGTAAACAAATTACTTCAACATTTGAAAAGCATTTACTATTTTTAAAGTTTATAAATAAAGAGTTTGATAGATTTGACCATTATCAAGCAAGATTGCATTTTGCAAAAATAGGAGATAAAAACTTTATCTTACCAAATAAAAAAGGTAAAAATAGACTTGTAGAATTTAAACATCCTGCACTTCATGAACCAAAACCTATTTCTATTGACTTTTCTAAATCTGTTATTATGATTACTGGTGTAAATGCTGGTGGTAAAACTATGATGTTAAAATCAATTTTAAGTGCAGTATTTTTATCTAAATATTTACTTCCATATAATGCTCACCACGAGACTGAAATTAGTAACTTTAAGTCAATTCAAGCAGTTCTTGATGACCCACAAAGTGTAAAAAATGATATCTCAACTTTTGCTGGAAGAATGGTAGAGTTCTCTAAACTATTTTCAAGCAAAAGTGCAATAGTTGGAGTTGATGAAATCGAGCTTGGTACAGATTCTGATGAAGCAGCAAGTCTGTTTAAAGTGATAATTGAAGACTTAATTCAAAAAGACATGAAGATTATTATTACAACTCACCACAAGAGACTTGCGGCGCTTATGGCTTCAAATGAAGATGTTGAATTAATAGCAGCTCTTTATGATGAAGCAAATCAAAAACCAACTTATGAGTTTTTACAAGGAACAATTGGTAAATCATATGCCTTTGAAACAGCTAGTAGATATGGAATTCCTCATAATGTAATCAAAAGAGCAAAAGAAGTTTATGGTGAAGATAAAGATAGATTAAATGAACTTATCGAAAGAAGTTCTGCTTTAGAAATTGAGTTAAAACAAAAGATTGTAAAACTTGATGAAGAGATAAAAGAGCATGAAAGATTAAATAGAAATCTAAAAGATACAAAAGAGAGTTTAGATAATCATATTTTCATGGAAAAATCAAAACTTCACAAAGAGTATAGCGATGCAAGAAATGAAGCTAAAAAAGCAATTAAAGCAAAAATCTCTAAAGAGGGACATAGGCATTTAAATACAGCCCATGAAAAAGCTTCACAAATTAAAACCCAAAAAGTAAAAGATGTTGAGGAAAACTTAAAAGAGGGTGATAGAGTTAAATATAGAAACTCAAAAGGTGTTATTGTTTCAATTAAAGGAAAACGTGCATTTATTGAAAATGAGATGGGTATGAGACTTCAAGTTCCATTGGTTGATCTTTCTAGAAGTGGAAATCCTCCAAAAATAAAACAAAAACCAAATGCAACGGTAACAGTTCAAAAACCAGATTCAGGACATGTAAAATTAGACTTACATGGACAAAGAGTAGAAGAAGCGTTAGAAAACTTAGATAAGTTTATTTCTGATTCTTTAATAGCTGGATTTGATGAAGTTTTAGTTTACCATGGAATAGGAACAGGTAAACTAGCAGCAGCAACTAAAAAGTATCTTGATAAACATCCAAAAGTAAAAGCATATGAAGATGCTCACCCAAGTAGTGGTGGCTTTGGTGCAAAAGTTATAAAACTATAAGGGAAAAGTATGGAACAAATGCAACAAGAAATACAGTCAATACAAAAGGTATATAATCTTCTAATAGAGTTTTTTATGAATTATAGTTTCCAAATTCTTGGTGCTATAATCATCTTAATACTTGGTTTTTTTGTAGGTAAAAAAGTTGCTGGGGCTGTTCAAAAACTTTGTGATAAAAACAATTTAGATGTTACTCTTACAAAGTTTATTGTAAATACAGTAAAGTTTGCCATTATAATTGGTGCAGTAATAATTGCAGTTGGTAAATTAGGAATTACTTTAACTCCATTTATAGCTGGTATTGGTGCTGCTTCACTTGGTGCAGGACTTGCTTTACAAGGAACACTATCAAACTATGGTGCAGGACTTTCTATAATTATCACAAGACCTTTTATAGTAGGAAATACAATTACAGTGCAAGATGTATTTGGAGTTGTAGAAGAGATAAAACTAGGATATACAGTACTTTTAACTGAAGATGGTGAACAAATAACTGTACCAAACAAATATATTATTGGGGAAGTTATTGTTAACTCTTTTGATTATAGAATAGTAGAAGCAACTATTGGTGTTGCCTATGATAGTGATATGGATAAAACTATTTCTTTGATTTTAAATGAGTTAAATAAGTTTGATGAGTTTATCTCTAAAGAGGCTAAACCTCAAGTTGGGATAAAAGAGTTTGGTGACTCTTCTGTTAATATTGAATATAGATATTGGGCAAAAACAAATAACTACTTTGAGACTCAATACAAAGTAAACTTTGCTATTTTTGAGACTTTAAAGAAAAACTCAATAGAGATACCTTTTCCTATTAGAGATGTTTTTATTCATGAAAAAAAAGCATAAAATAGATTTTTTATTTTATGCTCATAAATGATTTAAATACACATTTTATTCTTTGTTTAATATCACTTCCATCTTGTTTCATATAATCAGTTTGAATCTTATAAATTAGTTCTTTATCTATTTTAAACTCAAATACTAAATATCCTGCGTAAAGCTTAGCTTTTTTATTTTTTTTACCCTTATCTTCTTTATCATTTTCATAAATGTAGTAGTTTATTTCAAGTTTGTTTTTTAATTGATTACTTGTATTGAAATATGAATTTAAAACTTCTTTTACTTCTTGTTGTAAATCTTCTTTTGAGTAATACTTTATTAAAACAGATGGCATAATTTTAGAGTATTCAATATCTGATTTCAAATCTATATTTTGTGTTTTCAATAAGTTTATAGCTTCTTTGATTTTATTTTTATTTGCTATTTTTTCAAATGTAGTTGTTTTTTCTTGGCAAGTTAATCTTTTAGATTTGATAGTTTTTTTATTTACTTGTTCATATATTCCATAACCAAAAAATAGAGCAATAACAAAGATAAGTAATAGTAGTTTTTTCATAATAATATTCCTTTAAATAATATATTAAAGAAATATTACTATTATAATAATTATAAGTAAATAAAATAATTAGTTTATAAGTAAAACTTATCTTTTTACTGATACATTTAATTTAGATTTTGCCCATTTATCTTTTTTGTCTGTTTGTACTTTGATTTTTTCATCAATTACAACTGCATTTTTATCTATTTTTTTCTCTTTTATTAAGTAATCTAAAATATTTTGTGTTCTTTCTTTGGCTAAGTTCTCTAACTCTTCTGTAGAAACTTCTTGTAGACTAGCTAGAGTTTTTCTTAAGTTTTGAACATAGCCTTTGTCATCGAAGTATTTTTTGCCTTCTTTATCTGTTTTTTCAAAACTTTTTTCTATTGCATCTAAATCTTTATCTTTAAAGGTTTCTTCAAAGAGCTCTTCTAAGGCTTTTTTATATTCATCACCTTTTACTATTTTTTTCATTCTTTTTTCTAAGAATGCCTCAAACTTTTTATCTTGTATTGCACTTGTATCATAAATTTGGTGATACGATGGAGTTACATTAATTGCAAGTCTTCTTTTCTTTTGAAGAATTTTGGCAATATTATCTAAAGCTTCTTTTTCAGATTCTATAATTGCAGTATCTCCATATTTAAAATCAATACTTTTTATTTTATCTGCTTCTATTCCAAGTACAGATGCTAAAAGAGTAAATGGCGAAGAAATTGCCTTAGCAATTATGTTTCTAAATACTTTCCATACAATTGGGGCTATGGCAAATTGTGGGTCATCTACATTTCCACTAATTGGTATTTCTAACTCAATTACACCATCACTATTTTCTAAAAGAGCAATAGCTAAATCAAGTGGCAAGTTTGCTGCTTCTTCACTTTGTACTTTCTCTCCTAATCTTATATCACTGATGATAATAGAGTTTTTTGCTTTTAGGTCTGATTTTCTAATATTATATTTTAAATCTAGGTTTAATTTTCCACTATCTATTTCTCTACCTAAAAATTTTCCAGAATATGGACTAAAATCTTTAATAGCAATATTTTTAAATAAAATCGTTGTATCAGTTAATAGTTTTATATCAGTTATATCTACAGTTCCTGTGATTTTTGTATATCCATATTTATTAACTTTTCCTTCAAGTTGAAGTTTTGTAGGTTTTGATGAACTTGAATTAAGCCTTGAAAAATCTCCATTTAGTTTAGATATATTTGCTTTAAATGGTATTGGCAGATTCTTATCTTGAAATGCCATTTGTGCATTTTTGATTTTTACTGGACCTATATTAAAAGAGAAGTCACTCTCTTCTTTTTTTGTATTTTTCTTTTTAGCTACTACTTTTTTCTCATCTTCTTTCTTTTTAGCTTGTTTTTCTAAAGTTACAGCTACAAAAGGCTTGTTAATAGAAGAAGAAATAATTTCTAATTCATTATTGTTGTAGGTAACTTTATTCACTAATATATCGATATCTTTTGCTTTTATATTAGTTTTTTCTTTGTTATCTTTAAAACTAAAATCTGGCTCATTTACTTTTACATTATCAACAGTTATTTTACTTGCAACTTTCTTGATGTTGTTAATATCAATAAGAATTTCATTAATAGAGATCTCTCTATTTGTTTTTTTATCATTTATAAAAATAGTTGGTCTATTTAGACTTATTTTTGTTACATCTAAATCTTCATTTTCATTTTTTAATTCATTAACATTTAGATTAATATTATTTGCTGTGATATCTGTCTTTGATTTTTTGTCACTTACTTTTATTTCTTGTGATTTTAAGTCAAGATAGTTTACTTGATTGTTTATAGTGTCACTTGAGATATTTTTTGCAAGGAAACTATTGTTTAAGGTAGTTATTTCAAGATTGTTTTTACTATCTTTAAAATCTAAGCTATTTTTTAAAGAAAATTCTTTTAGGGTAATATCTTTGTTCTTAACTTTTAAACTTTTTCCTTGAAGATTTATATCTTTAAGTATAGTTGAGAATAAAGCTTTCTTGTCATCAAAAGATACTTTTGTATTATCAACATATATTTTATTTAAATTTACTTTCCACGGCTTAGAAGCTTTTTCTTCTGCTTTTGTTTTCTCTTCTTTTTCTACAACTTTTTCTTCATCTAGATTTACAAGTTTTGTAAGATTTATAACTTCTTTTTCATCTTTTATGATTTTTGTATTTAATTGGTCTAAAGTAAAAGCTTGAATATTCAGATTGTTTTCTGGGTAACTAAGGTTTAAATCATCTATCTTTAAACTTTTTAGATATACAGTTGAGTGTTTATTTTGCATAATATTTAAATTTGAAAGTGCAAAGTTTAAGTTATTGACTTTTATATCTAACTCTTTTTTAGTATCTACGTTATATCCAAAATCTAAATCAATATTTGTTTCATCTGTTAGCTTGAAATTAAATAATTCTTCTTTATAAGGTAACAATTCACTTGGTCTTAGATTTGAAAGTTTTACATTACCATACATATGGAAAGGGTAAATTCTAAGTCCACCATTTATATCTAATCTTGTATGCTTATTTAACAAAATATTTAAACTATGAGAAGCTAAGATATTTCTAAAGGTACCCATATCATAAAAGATATAGTTAAATTCATTGATATTTGCTTCAAAAGGTTTTTTATCTTTTTGCAGTTTTGTAAATTTGATTTTTGCTTTTTGTATAGCAGTTTTGTAAATCTGAAATTTTATTGGCTCTGATTTTTTATCTGTTTTTGTTTCTTCTTTTGAAGCTGTTTTTTCACTTGGCTTAATTAGTTTTTCTAGATTAAAACTATTGTCCTCATTTTCAATAATATGAACATATGGATTGATTAGTTGTAAGTCTTGAAAAGCTAAGTGTTTCTCACTAATAGTTCTAAAAAGATTAAAGTCAACAATTAAAGAATCAATAGAAAATGTTGTGTCTTCCTTGTCTTGAATTTTTAATTTTTCTAAAGTAACTGTAAGTAAAAATGGATTGAAAGATACTTTACCTAAGCTTGCTTTTTGTGTGATATTTGCATTTATATTATCAAGAATAATAGGTTTTACTATTTTGGGAACTGCAACAAAACCTAAGATTGAATAGATGATTAATATAGATGATAGTATTAAAGCTAATTTATTCTTTTTCATGGAATAGCCTTTTTATGTATTCAATATTATTATAACTAAATATTAGCTACAATCCGTTTACAATAAAGGAACAAAATGACAGTTATAGAATTATTTCAAAAATTATTAAGGTTTAAATCTGTTACTCCTGATGATGATGGAGCATTTGATTTTATAGAAGAGTATTTAGGTGAGGAATGGACTTGCATAAATATCGATAGAGAAGATACAAAAAATAGATTTTATTATAAAAAGTTTAATGACAATCCACAGCACTTATGTTTTGCTGGACATATTGATGTAGTACCTCCAGGTGAGGGTTGGGAGGTTGACCCATTTGCAGCTGATATCATTGATGGTGTGATAACTGCACGTGGAACTCAAGATATGAAAAGTGGTGATGCTGCTTTTTTATATGCTTGTAAACATGCACAAAACTTTGATGGAACACTTTCAATTTTAATGACAAGTGATGAAGAGGGTGAAGGAACTTATGGAACTATCAAGGCTTTAGAACACTTAAAAGAGATTGATTTTATTCCACAATACGCAGTTGTAGCAGAACCAACGTGTGAAGATATTTTTGGAGATGCAATCAAAGTAGGGCGAAGAGGAAGTATCAATGGATATATCACTATCAAAGGAAAGCAAGGTCATGCTGCTTATCCTGAGAAGTGTATAAACCCAGTACATAACTTTGCCCATGTACTTCCTAAAATAGCTGGTCATAATCTTGATGATGGAGATGAGTATTTTGCACCTAGTAAAATGGTAATCACTGATATAAGAGGTGGTATGCAAGTTACAAACGTAACTCCAAATGAGTTAAAACTTATGTTCAATGTAAGAAATTCAACAAATACTACAAGAGAATCAGTAGAAGAGTTTATCCATAAAAATCTTGTAGGTTTAGAGTATGACTTTGTGAGCACACAAGGCTCTTTTCCTTTTGTTACAAACAAAGAATCAAAAGTAGTAAAAGCAATGGAAACTTCAATACAAAAGGTACTTGGAGTAACTACAAAACACTCAACTGCTGGTGGAACTTCTGATGCTAGATATTTCGGAGCATTTGGAATAGAAGCTATCGAGTTTGGTGTTATAAATGATACTATCCATAGTGTAGGGGAAAGAACAACAGTTAAAGAAGTAGAAGGTTTAGCTGATGTTTATGTGGATTTGATTAAAAATTTTTAAAACCTTTAACTCTTGGGGTTAATACCTCAAGAGTTTTTTTGTTTATTAAGACATTAATATCATTATATAGTATTTTTTAGTATAATTGCTCATTAAACTTTTGAAAGAATATTATATGATTGAAACTTTAAAATCACATCCATGGTTATCTCAGCAGGAAACTTCAACTTTAGAACTATTATCAAATAAAATTACTGAATACGAATTAACACCAAACATTGTAGTTGATTGGTTTTCAAATTTTTCAGATGAAAAACAATTTAATTTAGCATTGAAAATATTTAATTTAATTGACTATCGTACAAATAAAAAATCAATAGATACAATCAAAATATATAAAAAACAAATTGACCAATCCATGTATAAAACTAAACGTAATAATATAATATTAGTCAGTTCAGATGAGCATGGAGATAGTTCTAATCGTTTTATTTATGATATTGCAAAGAATTGGAAATTATTAGAATCTAATATATTTAGAAAATCAGAACTAAATGAGGAAATTATAAATGATAAAAATAATTTCTTCATATTCTTTAACGATACCCATGGCACTGGTAATCAATTTGTAAATGAGTTTAATGATATAATAAATTCAATAGGTGAAGAAAACTGTGCAATTATTAGTATTACAATGACAGATATAGCACTTAAAAGATTTAATGAAGAATTTCCAAATATAGGGTTAATTCAGCCAACCTTTCAATCAACTAAGAATATAAAAAAACATATTGATGAAAATAGTTTAACTACTTTTGATTTAGAACTTTTAAGACAACTTGGTAATGATGTTTATTCTAAGGGAGCTTTAGGATATAAAGATTCTGGTCTTTTAATTGCATATTCTCATCAATGTCCAAATAATACTTTACCAATTATTTGGGCAAATGGAGAAAATAATGAAGTAGAGAATAGAGCTTTTCCATGGAGTCCATTATTTGAATATAAAAAAATAAAGAAAAAAGTATTAAAAAAAGAAGAAGAAAAAGATGAAAAATATTTAACTACAATTCCACCAATAAATCCAGATTTTATTGGGAGAATTGATGAACTTAAAGAAATTAAAAAGAATCTAAATGAAAATAAACTTATTTATATAGTTAATGGTATAGGTGGGGTAGGGAAAAGTGAACTTTCTTATGAATACTTCCATCAGCATAAAAGTAAGTATAAAAAATGTGCTTTTATTGAGCTTTCAAGTGATGAACTTAGCTTAGAAGAAGTTTTTGTTATTAAATTTAAAGATAAATTTCAATTAGATAATTTTGATGCTATTATAAATAGACTTCAAGAGTTTCCTGAAAAAAATCTTTTTTTAATAGATAACCTAGAGAGAAGAGAAGATTTTGAGAAATTAAAAGCTTTAAATACAAACTTTGATTTACTAATAACTAGTCGGCTTACAGATATAGATACAAATCATCAACTCAACTTAGAAACACTCTCCCCAGAAGATGCAGAAAAGCTATTTTTAGGAATTTTTGATACAAAGGAAGACATCAAAGATATCTTAGAGTATCTTGATAACCATCCCTTATTTATAAATTTATGTGCAAAATCATTACTTAGAAACTATATAAGTTTAGATGAACTAAGAAATGATATAAAAAACAATAATATTTATAAAATTAAATCAAAAGATGCAAAAACTTTTCAAGAGCATTTAGAAAAAATATTCAATAAACAATTTCAAAATGAAAAAGATAAAGACTTAAAGTTACTTTTACAAAAGCTTTCTATTTTCCCTTCCATAGAGGTAAGTTTTGATGTTTATGAAAAAATATTAAATATTAAAAGACAAGACTTGCAAGGCTTAGTTGATAAGGGCTGGTTAATACAAAAGGAAGATGAGTATAAATTACATCAAATTATAAAAACATTTATATTTTCTTCATATAAACCTAATTACAACGATTTAACTTATATCTTTGAGAACTTGTCAAAATTTATAGACCCAGATGATTCAACTATAGTAGCAAGTTTGTTAAATAATTATATTCCAATAATAGAGTCTTTTTTAGTTTACTATGAAAATAAAAAAGATATTTATATTTCAGGTCTTTTAGATTCGTTAACTTATTTATATTTTTCTATTGGAAACTATAATAAATCTTTAGAAATTCAAGAAAAATCCTGTGTAATAAAAGAAAATTTAAAAGAGGATGATTTAACTTATTTAGCTAAAAGTTTTAGTTTATTAGGGGTCATACATTCTTCAAAAGGGAAATATGATTTAGCTTTAGAGTGGTATGAAAAATCATTAAAAATAAGAGAACAAGTATTAGGGAAAAATCATCCTGATACTGCAACTATATACAATAATATAGCTGCAGTTTACTACTCCAAAGGAAAATATGATTTATCTTTAGAGTGGTATGAAAAATCATTAAAAATAAGAGAACAAGTATTAGGGAAAAATCATCCTAATACTGCAACTATATACAATAATATAGCAGCAGTATATGATTCAAAAGGGAAATATGATTTATCTTTAGTGTGGTATGAAAAATCATTAAAAATAAGAGAACAAGTATTAGGAAAAAATCATCCTGATACTGCAACTACATATAATAATATAGCAACAGTATATGATTCAAAAGGGAAATATGATTTATCTTTAGAGTGGTATGAAAAATCATTAAAAATAAGAGAACAAGTATTAGGGGAAAATCATCCTGATACTGCAACTGTATATAATAATATGGCTTTTACATATAAACAAAAAAAATCATGTGAGAAAGCAAAAGAATTTTTTGAAAAAGCCTTAAGTGTAGATTATAATCAAAGGAATTTTCAACGTCTAAAACGAGAGCTTAAACTTATAGAAAAAGCACAAAAACAAGAAAAAAAAGCAAAATTAAAAGATAAGGGCAGGTTTTGTAAAGATTAATAGATTTATTATTAGAGGCTAAAATAGAGAATAAAAAAGTTAGGAAAAAAATGAACAATAAATTATATTTTATGTGTTGCAAAAATGAAAATAATAACTTATAACAAAAACTATTCAAAACAAATACCAGAACTATTTACAAATACTATTCATAAAACATGCAATAAAGATTATACAAAAGAGCAATTAAATGCTTGGGCAAATTTGCATATCAATTATGAAGTTTGGGAAAAAAGATTAAATAAAACAAAACCATATTTGACAATATGTGATAAAAAGTTAGTTGGTTTTGCTGAGTTTTATGAGGATTATATTGATTGTTTTTATGTACACCATGAATATCAAGGTTGTGATGTAGGAAAAATGCTTTTAAATAATATTTTTAAAATAGCAAAACAGAATGAACAAACTTTATTAAGAGTAGATGCAAGTATCACTGCAAAACCATTTTTTGAGAAGTTTGGTTTTATAGAAGTAAAAAAGAATAAAGTTGAAAGAAATAATATAGAGTTAGTAAATTTTAGTATGGAAAAAAAGATACTATAAAATGTTAGGATAATGAGTATTTATACTCATTATCCTTTGTAATCTTTTATTTTGAAGCTATTAAAAAGTATGTCTGTTGCATACATTCTTGCACCATGATTTAAGGCATCTAATATATCTTTATCACTCCAATTTTGAAGCTTTAATTCACTTATCGTATTTTCACTTACTGCGTGAGGATTTTTAACTGAATCAATTACAAACTTTAAAAGAGTATTTTCTTCTTTTTTTAATTTTTCAGAATATATTTTATCTTTTAAATTATCTACTTCTTCTATCGTCCATTTTGCATTATTTACTAAAAGTGCAGTGTTGAAATCAATACAAAAGTTGCATTTTTCTTGATTTGATACACATACTCTTATACTTGCAAGTAGTGGCATTGATAATGTTTCATGAGTTGCATAATATTTGATAAATTCAAGTTGTTGCTTTAATAACTGGGGACTTGAACTAAAAAGCTTTGCGTTGTTTCCCACTTCTCCTCTTAGTTTCATTATCTCTTCATATATTTCTAATAACTCACCTGTGGCTTCGTCTTTTTCATATGTTTTAATTAGTGGCATTATAGCTCCTTTTATTAGTTGACTTGTAGGTCAAGTAAAATAATACAATAACTTGACCTGTAAGTCAAGTATAAAATGATATAATTAAATTATGGAAAAAAATACAAGAGATAATTTAATAAATTCAGCATTTGATGAAATATTTGAAAATGGCTATCAAGGTGCTTCTTTAACTGTTATATTAAAAAATGCAAAAGTACATAAAGGCTCAATGTATCATTTCTTTGCAAACAAAAAAGAGTTGGCTTTAGTATCAATAAAAGAGAAGATATATGAGAGATTTGCTCAAAGATATAATACAATTTTAGAATTAGAATCAAACTATTTAGAAGCTTTTATCTCTAATATAAAAGATACTAGTCAAAGAGATTTTAATAAAGGTTGTCCTATAGCAAATATAGTACAAGAGATGTCAAATCTTGATAGTGATTTTAAAGTTTTGATGAAAGATATTTATTTATCTTTTAGAAAAAATATAAAAGATATTTTGGATAAGGCAATAGAAAAAAAAGAGATGCAACCCTGTGATACATCAAACTTAGCACTTTATATAGCTTCAACTTTAGAAGGTGCTATACTTTCAGCAAAAGCAACAGGAAATGTTCAAGACTATACAGCTGTAATAGATATACTTTCTTCTTATATTTTATCTTTTCGTTTAAAATTGTGAGAGGGCTTACTCCTATCACAATTTTAAAGATTGTATTTGAAATTTAAAAACTTTCCCAATCATCGTTATCATTATTTGCTTTGATAACTCCTTCTTTTGTTTTATGTTGTGACTTTTCTTTAATCTCTTCTTTTATTGAGGTATTATCTTTTTCTTTTTTTTCACTTTTTTTTGCGACAACAGAGTCCTTTCCTTTAAACTCTTTATTATTTGCATCACTTACAATATATTTAGCTATTTGGTCTGTTAAACTTGCAATATCTTGGGTTTCAGATGCAATCATTGCATTCTCTTGTGTTTGTTGATCCAATTGATTTACTGCAACATTAATTTGTTCTATTCCTGAAAGTTGTTCTTTTGAAGCACTTTCAACATCAGAGATTAGGTTTGTTGATTCTTGGATATCTTCATTTAATACTTTATATCCTTTTATCATTTCACCTGCAATATCTTTTCCATCATTTGCTTTATTTGTGGCATTTTCTACTAATGATTTTATCTCACTTGCAGCTTCTGCACTTCTTGAAGCTAAGTTTCTTACTTCTCCTGCAACGACTGCAAAACCTTTTCCTGCTTCACCAGCAGTTGCTGCTTCTACTGCTGCATTAAGAGACAGAATATTTGTTTGGAAGGCTATTTGGTCTATTACCGTTATTGCTTCACTTATTGCAGTAACTTGCATATTGATATCTTCCATAGCTACTGTTGTATCATTTGCTAGTTTTTCACCTTTGTTTGCTGATTCAGTTACACCTGCTGAAAGTCGAGACATTTTTGCTATATTTTCGGTATTACTTCTAATATTACTTGTTATCTCTTCTAAGGCTGCTGCTGTTTCTTCAAGTGAACTTGCTGCTTCATTAGAGCTTTCATTTAATTTATCTACATTATTCAATAAGCTATTTGAACTCTTTTCTAGTGTTAAACCATTTGATTTATTTTCCACTAACATTTCAGTTATTGAATCACCTAAGCTATTTACTCCTGAAGCTAATTTTAAAAGATGTTCTTTTAACCCTTTTGTGGATATTTTGTTTAAATAATTATATGAAGAATACTCTTCTACAATATCTAGCACATTATTAATATTATTTTCTAAAGTATCTGCCATTTTATTTAATACATCTTTTAATTGCATTAATGCAGGGTTTGATACATTTATATCCAATCTTTGTATTAAATCACCTTGTTCAAACTCTCCTAATACTGTAATAGTTTCATCAATTAATTTTCTATCTTCTTCTATACCTTTTTTTGTCTTTTCTATATTCATATTTATTATTTTTGTCATATTCCCAAATTCATCATTTGAATCAATATTTATTAATTCTACTTCTGGTATCTCTCTATTTAAGTATTTAAAGAAGTTTATTAATCCTGTTTGGAAAGTATCTATTAAATTAGATATATTTCTAGGTAAGGCTACTGCTAAGAAGATTGCTAGAGCCAAGATTACAATAGATATTGTAATAATTAGAGACTTTATATTTGAGTTTAATTGCTTAACTGCTGGTCCAATTAAATCTTGTTCTTCTTTAATTGATAGTTTTACTTCTTCACTTAAATCTGCAATAATAGGTCCAATTACATCAAGTTTTTTTTCAACTAACTCTCTTCTTTTAAGCGTATCATCATATATCAAAGTAACTGCTTTTGTATATTTTTCTATTAAATCAATTGCTTCATTAAGTTGAGTTGTTCTTCTACTATTTTGAACAGTCTTTTTTATTGTAGTTATATTTTTAGATAAAATGCCAAATTCATCTTCAACTTTATTGTAGTTATCTTTAGATTCAGTTTGCAAAAACTTCATTGTATAAAGTCGTGCTAATAGTAGATTTTTAATTGCTGTACCAGTAAGATATGAAGCTTCATGGTTTTTCTCATCTTTTGTAGCTTTAAAAACAGAAGACAAGATATTTTCAATTTTTTTACCATTTACATTTAATATAGTATTTAATATTTTATCTTTGTCTTTTGTATATTTTACTATTTCATAAAAGCTATTTTTGTACTCAACCAAATCATTATCAATTTTTAATATATTTGGAGCTCTAGTTGGATTTTGAATCTCTTTTTTGGCTATATCAAGAAATTTCTTTGTTTTTTTGTAAGAATCTTCAAAGCTATCTATACTTTTTTGTGTAGGTGCGCTTAAATATTTAATAACACTAATTCTTGCCTCTAACATATTTGCCTGAATACGTGAAGCTAGAACAGTATCTTTTGCCATTTCTCTGTATGAATTAAATCCATCACCTGCTTTATTAGTTGAATAAATACTATAACCTGCTAAACAGATGATTAGACCAACAATTAAAATAAATGAATAGATTAGTTTCATTTTTATTGTCATATTTTTAAACATGTTTTCCCTTTCTTTATCCTTTAGTTATCAATACTGTTTAAGTGAATACAAAATTTTATTCCATAGACACTTTTACCTTTAAATTCAAATTTATTATCTATGATTTTTATTTCTCCTTTATAATATTCTTCAATAATTTTTTTTGATATAAGTAGCGTAATATCTAGGGGGATTTCTTCAATTGTGAGATTTGTACTTTTGATTGTAATGATAGTTTTGTCGTTGTTTGTCTTAGTAGTAATTACTATAAATTTAGTTTTTGCTTTATTTTTTATGACATTTATTATTGAGGTGAAAATATATAAAAATATTTGTGACAGTTCACCCTCATAACCAACAAAATAATTACTGCTTAAATAATCAGTCTCAACGGATATATTATGTTTTTCATAAACATAATTGTGTGAAGATACTATATTTTGCAAAGTATTATTAATATTAAATAGTTTAATTTCTTTTCTATCAGATAAAAAATTATCAAAAGAGGAAATAGTATTTAGCATTGATTTGATATCTTCATTTATTAAAACTAAAGTTTCATTGTACACATTTTCTGTTACTGAACCATATTCACTATTAACTAAAACCCCTGATGACATAGTATATATTTTATTTAATTGAGTTTTCCATTTATTTATTGCATGTGTCATTTCATCGGCTAATTGTAAAATTCTATAATCTTTTTTCGTAAATAAATCTTTTTTATTCATACATATCTTTTTAAATATTATTTTATAATTGATAATGATTATAGCTTACAACTAGGCTTAATATCTATATCCTATAGGATAAATTATTTAAATTATTATAAGTTATTATTTGTACTATTAAAAGATTAGAAATGTATAAGATATGTAAAAATAATTTTCACATAAAAAAATTTTATAATGTAAAATAATCTGCATATTATATTTTTTAATAGGTGATTTATCCTATAGGATAAACATAAAAAAAAGCTCTAAGTATATAATAGTAATATTGGTTTAGATATATCTGTAATCTAATTCTCTGCAGTTTAACAAAGTTTTATAGGATAAATAGAATAATGAATATTTTTACTAATTCAACCCAATCTGAGGTTGATATATTTCATCGAAAAATATCACGAAATATTAAGAGGAGAAGATTAGAGAGAAATTTAAAACAGATAGATGTTGCCTTGGAGATAGGCATTAATTCAGTAGCTTTTTATTCAAATTGTGAAAACTGCAAATACGGAAAACATTTTAATTTAGGACATATTTATAAAATAGCAAAATTTTTTAATATTGAACCATATGAATTATTAAAATAAAATAATATTAAGTTAACTAAAAATATTACAATCTGTTATTACTATTAATCATTGTCCCATTGCAGATTTAGTTGCAAAAATTACAATTCCTATTGCAAATAATAAAACAATTAAAAAAGAAATAATTTTATAAAAGGTTAGGTTGATTTTTACATTTTCATTATTTTCAACTTCAATATCATTAAATTTCATACATAAATATAGTAAAATAAGACCTATTAAAGTACTTATGAATTCTATAGAAAATAGTGTTGTTGACATAGCTTCTGGACTAGTTGGAAAAATTTCAAATAAATCAAGAATATATACAAAAATATAAAGAAGTGCAAAAACAGCACTTAAGACAATAGAGTATTTTTTCTTTTTAGCAATTAAAAATGCAACGGCAAAGCTTAACAGCCCCAATACAGTAAGAAAAACATTAAATAAAGTAAGAGTTGTTTCACTATAGTGAGAAAAATCTCTTGTTTCTATTGGACCACCTGGAACTAAAATCGTTAGCAAAACAGATAAAGTAACAAGTAAAAATGCAATAATATTATGAATATTTTTTGAAACCATAAATAACCTTTATGTATAAAATAGTAATATTCATTTTACATAAAGAGATATTTTATGAAGGTTAAAATAGCTTTATTTATCTAAAACAATAAGTAAATTTCAAAGATTATATTATATTTATCTTATTGCTTTTATCTTCTTTTGCTAATATAATAAAAATAAAAATGAAAGAGACAAATGAAAGTAAAATATTTAGAAAAATTTTATGTATCAGGTATTACAACTAGAACAAATAATGAAACAGAATTAAATGACGAAAATCCTAAGATACCAGCATTGTGGCAAAAATATGTAGATGAAAATATAGAAGGTAAAACTTTTAATAAAGCAAAATCTATGGCTATGTATGGAGTTTATAATAAGTATGAAAGTGATGTAAACTCTGATTATGATTATACTATTGCAGTAGAGGTTACAAAACCTAAAAATGCTATTACAATAGAAAAAGATAGATATTTAGTATTTACAAAAGAGGGTGAATTTCCAGATGTAGTAATTGAGACTTGGAAAGATGTATGGGATTATTTTGCCTCAGAGACTTGCGAGTATGAAAGAGCATATAACTATGATTTTGAAAAGTATGCAAAAGAGAATGAGATAGAAATTTATATCTCTATAAAATAAGGAAAATATAATGCAACAAAAAAGTAAGAGTAGTTTTTTTATCTTAGGAATATTTATATTTTTAGGTTTAAGTACTTTAGGGTATTTTTTTCAAAGTGCAGTTGTTACTTATAAGCAATACGATAGAAGTGTAAAAGTAAAAGGTTTATCCCAAAGAGAATACAAAGCAGATATTGTAATTTGGCCTATTTCATATACAGAAATTAATAATAACCTTGAAAAAATGTATGTTTCAATAGACAAGAACAATGAAAAAATTTATAATTTCTTAACTTCAAATGGTATAGATAAAAGTGAAATAAGCTTTTCTGCACCAATAATCACTGATAAAGTTGCACAACAATATGGAAATGAAAAGATAAACTATAGATACAATGCATTTCAAACAATTACTGTGTATTCAAAAAATATTGATACTGTAAGAGATGTTAAAAAATCTATATCAAAACTTGGTAAACAAGGCATAGTATTTTCAAGTAATAACTACACAAATAGAACAGAATATATTTTTACAAAATTAAATGAAGTAAAACCTAAGATGATAGAAGAAGCTACAAAAAAGGCTAGGGAAGTTGCTCAAAAATTTGCAATAGATTCAAAAAGTAAATTAGGAAAAATAAAAAAAGCTTCTCAAGGTCAATTTTCAATCTCACAAAGAGATAAAAATAACCCTCAAATTAAAAAAATTAGAGTTGTTTCAACTGTTGAGTATTACTTAACAGATTGATAAGGCATTAAATGAAAACTATAGGACTACTTGGTGGAATGAGTTGGGAGAGTACAGCTTTATACTACAAACAAATCAATGAAGAAGTGAAAAAACAACTAGGTGGATTGCATAGTGCTAAAGTAGTCATTTATAGTGTAGATTTTGATGAAATAGAAAAACTTCAACACGAGGGAAAGTGGGATGAAACAGCAAATATTTTAAGCAAGGCTGCTAAAAATATTCAAAATGCAAGTGCTGATTTTATAGTTATTTGTACAAACACTATGCATAAAGTAGCTCCTATCATACAAGAAAATATTGATATTCCTATTTTACATATTGCAAATGCTACAGGAAAAAAACTACAAGAAAAAGGAATTAAAAAAGTAGGACTTTTAGGTACTGCTTTTACTATGGAACAAGATTTTTATAAAGATACTATTACTAATAACTTTGGTATTGAAGTTATTATTCCTAGTAAAGAGGATATAAAAATAGTACATAGTATTATATATGAAGAATTGTGCTTAGGAATTATAAAAGAGTCATCAAAGAAAGAGTACTTACGAATAATAAACTCACTAGAAGATGAAGGTGCACAAGGTGTTATTTTAGGTTGTACTGAAATAGGGATGTTAGTATCTCAAGAGGATACTAAAACTAAACTATTTGATACAACATATATACATGCAATTGAGGCTGTAAAAAAAGCTCTTAATTAAAAGGATTGATTATGCCAAATATGATTTATGGAACAGCATGGAAAAAAGAGAATACTGCTTCTTTAGTAGAAGAAGCACTTTTATGTGGTTTCAAAGCTATAGATACTGCTTGTCAACCAAAACACTATAGAGAAGACTTAGTTGGTGTAGGATTAGAAAATGCCATAAAAAAAGGTATTGAAAGAAAAGATATTTTTATTCAAACAAAGTTTACTCCAATAGCAGGACAAGATAGAACAAATATGCCATATGAAGCTAGTGATGATATTTTAACTCAACTAGAAAAATCTTTTTATACCTCAAAACAAAATCTAAATGTAGATTTTATAGACTCTTATCTTATTCATTCACCTTTTGCTCCATTAGAAGATTTAATTAAAGTATATAAAACTATGGAAGAGTTTGTAATCTCTGGTGAAGTTGGTCAAATAGGTATTTCCAACTGCTATGATTTAAACTTACTTGCATATCTTTATGATATAGCAAAGGTGAAACCAAAAGTTATACAAAATAGATTTTATTCTGAGTCTGATTATGATAAAGAAATAAGAGAGTTTGCAAGACAAAAAGGTATTATGTATCAAGGTTTTTGGTCTCTTACTGCAAATCCACATTTACTAAAACTTGATGAGATACAAACATTAGCAAAAAACTATAAAAGAACAGTTCCTCAAATTTTTTATAAGTTCTTAAATCATATTGGAGTAACTCCTCTTAATGGAACTACTTCTAAAACTCATATGATAGAAGATTTAGATATAAAAAGTTTTTCTCTAGAAGAGGATGAAGTAAACTCAATACTTCGATATATATAAGTAAAGAAAGCTATGAAGAAATTATAATATTTTGGTTTTTTAAATCTTTTCTAATCCGACTTAAATGAGTAGGTGAAATACCTAAATATGAAGCTATATAATACTTAGGAATTCTTTTTATAATGTTTTCAAAGTCTTTATTAAATTTTATATATCTTTGTTTGGCATTATCAAGAACAAGGGAAGAACTTATATCATCCTTTTCTAATACCCAATGTTTTTCTAAATAAAAAATATGGAAAAATTTTAAATCATCATATTTTTCTAAGAGTTTTCTATATTTATCATGTTTAATATCTATAACTATTGAATCTTCTATTGCTTGAACAATTGCATTTATAGGTTTTTTATATAATAGTGCAACCATTGGTCCATAAAATTTAGTTTCCCAAAAAAACTTTCTTGTATATTCTTCTGCTTTTTCATTAAAAGAAAATGTTCTAAATAAACCTTTATATACATAAGAAAAGGCATCTACTTTATCATAAAGTTCAAAGGCATATTTATTTTTTTTTATTTCTTTTATTGTGCATATACTTTTAAACTCTTCCCAGGTTTTTTCAGAAATTGGATAATAAGAATCTAAAGTTTTTTTAAGAGAGTTAAATATTTGTTCTGTATTTGTATTCATTAGGTATCTTTAATATTTTAAAAAGGATATTATAAATTCATTAAAAAATCAACCTATGTAAATGACAAAATAATATAATTTTGATAATCTGTATCAAAAAGGATATTTTATGTCAAAAACATTATATGCACACATTTTAATTTTAATTGCAACGTTTATATCAGGAGGATCATTTTTAGTAGCTCAAAAATTATCAGGAATAATTAATCCTATTTCTATTAATTTATTAAGATTTTTAATAGCAACCTTAACTTTACTTCCTTTTATATTTTTAAAAAAAGAGTATAGAGTAAAACTTATTTCAACTTTTAAAAGAGCATTTATAATAAGTTTTTTTTACACATCATTTTTAATAGGAATGTTTATCTCTTTAGAGTATACAACGGCTTTAAATACAGGAGCAATATTTACCCTTGTTCCTTTACTTACGGCATTATTATCAATAATATTTTTTAAACAAAAAATTCCCAAAAAACAATATATAGTATATCTCTTTGGAATTATTGGAACTTGTATTGTGGTATTTAAAGCAAATTTACAACTTCTTTTATCTCTTACTTTAAATAAAGGAGATATATTTTTTCTTATATCTATTTTGTTTATATCTATGTATTCAATTTGTGCAAAATATTTTTATAAAGAAGATGATGAGTTATTTGTTTTAGTTTTCCTGACCTTACTTGGTGGTTGCATTTGGATGTCACTTGCTTTAATTATATTCAATATACCTTTACAATGGGATAGAATCGATACAAAGGATTTTGTTTCCCTAGGATACCTTAGTATCCCTGCAACATTGGTTACTGCTTATTTATATCAAAAATGTACAGTGATTTTAGGACCTAAGAAAATCATGGCTTATACTTATTTAACTCCTGCTTCTATTGCAATACTTATGTTTGTAGTGTCATCACAAGTTTTAAGTTATTGGGTAATTATGGGGATATTAATATCTACTTTTGCCACAATAATACTTTTAATAAAAAGTTAAATATAAGATGGCTTTTTGACAAATTTATCACAAAAGGCGTTTTATTGTATAATACGCTTTTAAATAAAAGTTAAAGGAAATAAATGGAGCAATTACCAAATTGTCCTAAGTGTAATAGTGAATATACTTATGAAGACGGAAGTTTATTAATTTGTCCTGAGTGTGCGCACGAATGGTCTAAAGATGCAGTTGAAACTGAAGATGAAGATACACTAGTAGTAAAAGATGCAAATGGTACGATTTTACAAGATGGAGATGATGTAACAGTTATCAAAGATCTTAAAGTAAAAGGAAGCTCTTCTGGAATTAAAGTTGGTACAAAAGTAAAAGGTATCAGACTTGTAGATGGAAATGACGGTCATAATATTGACTGTAAAATTTCTGGTGTTGGAGCAATCAAACTAAAACAAGAGTTTGTTAAAAAATCAAATTAATAAAATGAGAGTTTAATTACTCTCATTTATATACTACTTATAGCTTTTTGATTTCCCAAAAGAATAATACAAATTCCTGCAAATACTACAAGTGAACCTATAATATCCCATTTATTAAAAGCTTGTTTTTCTACTAAAAATAGCCAAGCCAAAGAAGAGATAATATAAATACCTCCATATATAGCATAAGCTCGTCCTGCAAACTCTAAATTTACTCTTGTAAGTAAGTAAGCAAATAAAATTAAAGACAAAACTCCTGTAAAAAGCCAAAGAGATGATTTATCAAGTTTAAAAACCATCCAAAAACTATAGCATCCTAATATTTCAAAAAATGCTGCTAAAAAATATATTGCAAACTCTAAACCCAAAGTAACTCCAAAAGATTTTATTATTAGTATTGAATATCATTACTAAATTGAACTTTAGTTAAAAACCTTTTAAAAGCTACTAAAACTATTATCCTATATATTTCATCCAATAAAATTCTAAAGGATATAAAAAGACTATAGTTATAATAGCTAATAGTAATACTACTTTTAACATATGTTTTTGTTTCATTCCTGATAAAGCAAGTCCTACTGCTAAAGGAGGAGCTTGAAAAGGAAAATAAACATTAGAAAAAGCAGCAACTTGCATCATAAAGATTTCATTTAATGAAAAACCACTTATATTGCTTAGGTGTTCTGCCATTGGTGTAAAAATAGCTGGAATAGTTGGTTGGGTGATAATAATTCCATTTAAAGACATCAAAGTAGTGATTTTTATATAATCAAGTAGTTCATACTTTGAAGGCTCGTATAGATTTGTGATACTAAGTAGGCTTTCTTTTATAAACTCATTATTTGCAACAATACTTCCAAGACTAATAATAGCAGCTACAAAAATCAAGGAAGAGAAGTTGATACTATTTATATCTTTACTTTTTATGATATTTATACTTGGATATGCTAAAAATAGAACTCCAACCATAGCAATTACACTAGGTGAGATTTTATGAATAAAGTCTGTTAACCAAAATAGAAGCATGATAGATAAAGTTATCATAACTATTTTTTCATTTTTACTAAAAGAACTATTCTCTTTTTCTAGTTTGTTATGTTTTATATTATCTTTAAAAAATAAGTATATTAAAGAAACGATTATAATGTTTTTTAACAAACCTAAAACAAAGAAGTTTGATAAAAGGTAATGAGAAAATAAAAGCTCAAAATCATATATTTCTTTTGTAAGTCCACTTAATATCATGTTTGGAACATTTGCAGGCAAAACAGTAAAAGCTGGAATCGAAGTACAAAGTATAAAGCTTAGTAAAATACCAATATAACCTTTGTCTTTTTCCTCAAAACCAAAAGCTTTTGCAATTGTTATAGCTAAAGGTACTAATAAAACAACTCTAACTACACTAGAAGGCATTAAAAAGCTAAATGCCATACAGAATACAGAAATAAAAATTAAAAGCTTTAAATAGCTAATATTATTGATTATAGAAAAGAAATTAGAAAATCTATTGTTTAGATTTACATTTTTAATAGCAGTTGCAATTAACATACCAGAGAAAACTAACCAAAAAGCAGAAGAAGAGAAACCAGAAAAGATTATCTCTTTAGGGCTTAGTGCAAATATCAAACAAGTAAATAAAAATATTAGTGATGAAAAATATAGAGGTATTATATTTGTTGCCCAATAAGCAATAGTAGAAAGAATCAAAGTAATTAGTATTAGATCTTTTGTTTCATTAATAAAGTTATTTAAAATAAAATATAGAAATATAGGAATACAAATAAAAACAATATTTTTTAACATAAGAGTTTTCCTTTTGTTTTTGTAGGATTTTATCTAAGATAAGAATTTCTGTATTGTAATATTTTGTACAATTATGAAATATTTTTAAAATTTGTTGGTGTGATTCCATGATATTTTTTAAACTCTTTTGTAAAGTGTGATTGGTCATAAAAACCACATTCTTGTGCAATAGAACTTAAAGATTCATACTCTTTTAAAAGTGTTGTCGCCTTTGAAACTCTTAAAAAGTTTATAAAACTTTGTGGTGTAAGACCTATTGTTTTTGAGAAGGTTCTATGAAAATAATATGGATTCATCTTCATAACCTCAGCCATTTTGTAAAAGTTCAACTCTTTTAATTCATAGTCTTCTTCTTTTAGGTATTTAAAAAGTAGTTCAAATTTTTCATTTTCTATTGTTTTGATTTTTTCTTTGTATGTCATGTATTTTTCACAAAGTAAAGTTATAAAGTTTATTATCTCTTCTGAAATTAATTTTTCTGAATGTAAAGTTGTTTTTATAAGCTCTTCTAAGTAGTCAAATAACATCTCATCTTTTATGAAATACTCTTTAAAAGTATAGTTACTTTTAGAACAAATACTACTAGCAATACTTTCAAAAAACTCCTTTGGAATAAAACAAGTTAAAAAACTCCATTTCCCTTCGATATTATAAGAAGTACAAGAATGAACTGTATTAGGTGGTATAATAAATAGCATTTTTTCTTTTACTTCATTCTCTTTATTATCCATAGAAAATACACCTTTGCCTTCAATACAAAGTCCAACCATATAATTATCTTCATGTATATGTTTAGCAAAGGAGTGCTTTTTATTAATATGCTTAAAAATAAGTTTGTGTTTATTGAAAGCAATCTCTTTCATAATAGAGTGTTTAATCATTATTTACTCTTTAAGGATTTTCTTATTCTACTAAGATGTGTAGGTGAGATACCTAAGTATGAAGCTATATGGTGTTGTGATAATCTTGGTAAGATATGTTCAAACTCTTTTAAAAACCTTTCATATCTAACTTGGGCATCTTCTAATACTAAAGCATAAGTATTATGGTCTTTTTGAATTATCCAGTGTTTTTCTATATATAAAATATGATACATCTTCAAATCTTCATACTTTACTAAAAGCTCTCTATATTTTGTATGATTTATATCTATAACTATAGAGTCTTCAATAGCTTGAACCGATGAGGTATTTTCAGTATTTGAAAGAAGTGCAACCATTGGACCATAAAATCTAGTTTCCCAAAAGAAGTTTTTAGTGTATTCTTCTCCATGTTCATTTGTAGCAAAAGTTCTAAAGAGACCTTTATAAACAAAAGAGATTGCATCAACTTTATCATATAGCTCAAAGGCATAGTCATTTTTTTTGATTTCTTTTATAGTACATATATTTTTAAAGTCATTCCAAGTTGTATCAGAAATTTTAGTATAAGAATCCATGGTATTTTTTAATAAGTCAAAAATTTCATTTTTATTTATATTCATATTGTCTCATATTTTTTTGCAAAGAATAGTATATATTTATTAAAAAATCAACATATGTAAATGACAAGAAGAAATTATTCTAATAATCTTCCATAAAAAAAGGAAGAATATGTCAAAAGAGTTAAACTCTCATCTTATTATTTTATTTGCTACTTTTTTAGTAGCAGGTTCATTTATAGTTTCTCAAAAGTTATCAGGAATAATCGACCCAATCTCAATCACACTTCTTAGATTTGTAATAGCTTCTATTGTTCTAGCTCCAATAGTATTATTAAAAAAACAATTTAGAGAAAGAATAAATACAACATTTAAAAGGGCTATGATTATTAGTCTTTTTTACTCTTTATACTTTATTGGACTATTTAAGTCTTTAGAATATACAACAGCACTTAATACAGGTACACTATTTACACTTGTTCCTTTACTTACAGCTATAATCTCTATTTTTGTATTTAAACAAAAGATTCCATCGAAGCAATATTTAGTTTACTTTTTAGGGATAGTTGGAACTTGTATTGTTGTTTTTAAAGGAAGTTTACAAATGTTTTTATCACTTGCATTAAATCAAGGTGATATATTATTTTTAGCTTCTATTTTATGTATGGCTTTATACTCTGTATGTGCAAAATATTTTCATAAAGAAGATGATAAGTTAGTAGTGCTAGTGTTTTTAACACTTGTAGGAGGATGTATATGGATGAGTATTGCTTTAATAGCTTTTAATATCCCTTTAGAATGGAATAAAATAAATAGTTCTCAGTTTTTATCAATGGCTTATTTAAGTATTGCTGCTACTTTAGTAACCTCATATCTTTATCAAAAAGGAACAATAGTTTTAGGACCTAAAAAAGTGATGTCCTATGTGTATCTAAACCCAGCAGCTATTGCAGTACTTTTATTAGTGTTTGAATTCAAGCTTATAAATATTTGGATGATAGTAGGGATTTTAATTTCTTCTTTTGCTACTTTAGTTTTATTAAGAAATAAAAACTAATAAATAGAGGAGATTATAAAATCTCTTCTATAAAGTATCTATTGTTTTTTTCATTTACTTGGATTTTTGTATCAAATATTGTAGATAAGTTTTCACTTGTAAGTAACTCTTCTTTTTTACCTTGTTTATAGATTGTATTATTATGAATTAGTGCAATATTATCTATCTCTTCAAATATCTCTTCTAAATGGTGAGTTACTAAAATAATACTGGCTTCTTTTGAAAGTTTTTTAAGCATTTTAATAAAGTTTATTTGTGCTTTTATATCTAAGCCAACTGTTGGCTCATCAAGAATAAATGCCTTTGGACTATGAATTAAAGCTCGTCCTACAATACACTTTCTAAGTTCTCCTGTTGACATCTCATTTACTTTTTTATCTTTTAAATGTTCAATTTCAAGAAAACTCATAACCTCTTTTGCTTTATTTAATTGTTCTTGTGAAAAGTCTTGGAAAGTATAAACTCCTATAGAACTATAGTGACCACTTAATACAACATTATATCCTATTAAAAAACTTCCTTCTTTTGCAAAGTAGTTATGTAAATCATTAGTGATAATACCTAGACTTTTTCTTAGTTCAAAAACAGAATAAATTGACTTACCCAAAATCTCTTTTTTAAACTTTGAAGTTCTTCTTGGATGAATCTCAGATTGAATAAGTTTCATAAGTGTAGATTTTCCAGAACCATTTGCACCTAAAATAGCCCAATGTTCTTTCTGTTTTATTTTTAAATTTATATCTTTTAGTACAATTTTCTCATCATATCCTACATTAATATTTTCAAAATCTATAATATTCATGTGAAAATCCTTTTAGTTAGTATTTTTAGCAGCTTTAAACCATTGTTTTGAAAATGATTCTACAGCAATTGAAATCTTATCTTCTTTAAATCCACCAAAACCTAGATAAATTGTATTGTCCTTTAAATTAGAGTCACAAGTAGTAGAATAAACTTTTATAGAGTTTTCTTCTAGTAAAGTAAATAACTTTTCCCAATCCATATCTATTTTTGCTTTTATAAGTATAGTTAAACCACTTCCTTCCCTTAATATACTTACACTATCTTTTAGATACTCTTTTATAGCTTTTTTCATTAAGTCATGTTTCTTTTTATTTAAGGTTCTCATTTTTCTTATATGTTTATCCCAATGACCTTCTTTTATAAATAGTTCTAAACTTTTTTGTATATCAATAGGTACTCCAGAAAAAGAGAAATTGAATATCTTCTTATATATAGGCACAAGCTTTTTAGGTAAAACTATATAACTCACTCTAATAGCAGGGGATAAAGCTTTTGAAAAGGTCCCTGAGTAAATAACTCTTTGATTATCATTTATTCCTTGTAAAGAAGGAATTGGTCTATTGTTGTAACTAAGTTCACTATCATAATCATCCTCTATAATATAAGCATCATTTTCACAAGCCCAATTAATAAGTTCCATTCTCTTTGAAATAGGAATAGTTTTTCCTGTTGGGTATTGATGAGAAGGAGTTACATATAGAAGTTTGTCCTTACTATTTTTTAATATTTTTAAATCTATACCATTTTTTAAAAGAGGTATATTTGTAATTTTATAGTTTTGTAGAGAAAAAACCTCTTGTACAACATTATAACCTGGATACTCAATAGCAATAGAAGAAGTAAACTTTTTTAACATGGTTGAAATAATAAACATAGAGTCTGAAAAACCACTACATATTACAATTTGTTCTTCATCACAAATTACTGCTCTTGATTCTGATAGATAAGCTGAAAGTTCTTTTCTAAGATTTAAATCACCTTGTTTATTAGGATAAGAACCAAAGTCTATAGAGGAGATAACTTTGTTATGAAGTTTAGACCAAAGTTTTTTTGGGAAGACATCTTCACTATGCTTTGCTTGATAAAAATCATATTTATACTGTTTTTCTATTTGTTGATTACTTTTTTCTATAGGAAGACTTGTAAAGTTTTGTACAATATCTTTACTTACAAAATAACCACTTTGGGGATGGCTTTCTATATACCCTTCTGCATATAATTGACTATATGCTGATTCCACTGTAGTTTTACTGATTTTATAATCACTTGACATCTTTCTTATAGAAGGAAGTTTAGTATTAGCTTTTAAAATATTATTTACAATATCTTCTTTTATTTGCATATATAGTTGCATATATAAAGGAGAGCCTGACTTTTCTAGTTTATACATAACTGACCTTGTTAAAAAATATAAATTTGTCTCTTTAAAAAAGTACAATTTAGTGATATTATACTCATGAAAACTTATTAAAGGATTATTCTATGGAAAATAAGCCAAAGGTACTTTTCCTAAAAGTAGGGAAAGTAACTACAACAAAATTAGAAAATAAAAAAAGAAAAGAGCTAGTCTCAGGAATAAAAAAATATCCAGTACAAAAAGCATACTTAACAAGAACAGGGTTTTTAGAAGATGAACAAGCAGACTTAAAACATCATGGTGGAGAAAATAAAGCTTTATTCTTATTTTCAAGCTCTTCTTATGAAGAAATAAATAAGCAATGCAGTACAAACTATAAAATAGATGAGGTATCACATTTTGGTGAAAATATTATTTTATCAAATATAAAAGAAGAAGATATTTGTATTGGTGATGTTTATAAAGTAGGTGAGACAATAATACAAATAACTCAACCAAGACAACCATGTTGGAAACTAAGTGCTAATACAAATAAAAAAGAGATGACAAAATTTATTTTTGACAGTGGTTTAACAGGTTGGTATGCAAAGGTTATAAAAGAAGGTGTAATTTGTAAGAATGATATGTTTGAACTTATAGAAAGAGTAGAGAAAGACTTAACTATTAGTGTACTAAATAAGCTTATTGTAAATCCAAGTATAGATATTGATTTATCAAAAAAAGCTATAAACTCAGAATATCTAGGAAAACCTTTTCAAAACTCATTAAATAAAAGAGTTCAAGCAAAAGAAAAAGATACTCAGTTTGAAGTTTATCATAGTTAAGGATTAGTGATGAGTAAATATTTATTCCCCATATATAAGCAAGTAAACATTGAGTTTAAAAAAGGAAAAGGTTCAAAATTATATGACAAGTATAAAAATGAGTATATAGACTTTACTTCTGGCATTGGAGTAAATAGTCTAGGTCATGGAAATAAAAGTTTAATTAAAGCAATAAATAAACAAGCAAACAAACTAATTCATATATCAAATATCTATCCTGTAGAAGCTCAAAAAAAATGTGCGAAGAAGCTAGTACAGTTAAGTACATATAAAAATATGAATTGCTTCTTTTGTAATAGTGGAGCAGAAGCAAATGAAGCAGCTATAAAGTTTGTAAGAAAGTATGCTTATTTAAAAAAGATTAAAAACCATAAAATCATAACCATAAATAACTCTTTTCATGGAAGAACATTAACTACCTTAAAAGCAACAGCACAGGAAGATAAGCAAAAAGGTTTTGGACCATTTACTGATGAGTTTATTTATGCAAAAGATATTGAAGATATAAAAAATAAAATAGATAAAAGTACAGTAGCAGTTATGCTTGAACTTATCCAAGGTGAGGGTGGTATTAATGCCTTTGATAAAAAAAAGATACAGATATTAGCAAAAGAGTTAAAGAAGAAGAAAATATTACTTGTAATTGATGAGGTACAAAGTGGTGTTTATAGAACAGGTAAATTTTTAGCTTCAAACTATTATGAAATAAAACCTGATGTAATTACTTTGGCAAAGGGATTAGCAGGTGGCTTGCCAATTGGAGTTATGATGAGTGATGTAAAAGATATTTTTATCTTAGGAAATCATGGTACAACCTTTGGTGGAAATCCTTTATGTACAAGTGTTGCTTTAGAAGTATTAAATATTTTGCAAGAGCAAGAAAAATCAAAAAAGTTAGAAAATAGAATTTTATATTTTCAAAAGAACTTAGATAAATGTCTTAAAGAAAACAAAGAATTCTTTGTCTCAAAAGTAGGAATAGGTTTGATGTTAGGATTAAAACTTAAAAATGAAGAAGATTTAGGGATTTTAATTGAAAAATGTTTAGATGAAAAACTTTTAGTTTTAAGATCTGGGAAAGATATTGTTCGGTTTTTACCTTCATTAAATATCTCTAAAAAAGAGATAAAAGAGGGATTTTCAAAACTTCAAAAAGCAATTAATAAAATAAAAGGATAAAGATGAGAAATAGAACTAAAACACATTTATTAACAGAAGAACAAATAGATGATTTGTTTACTCGTTCACATGTTGGACGATTAGGAACATATAGTGAAGATGGTTATCCTTATGTTTTACCTATGCATTTTGTACATTTTGATAATAAAATATATATGCATGGTCTACCAAAAGGAAAGAAAATTGATAATATAAAATTTAATTCCAATGTTTGTTTTGAAATAGATGAAATGCTTTCTTTACTCTACGAAGGAGTTGAAAATCCTTGTGATGTTAATACTGAGTTTAATAGTATTATTCTTAGAGGAACAGCAAGTTTAGTTAAAGAATTTGATGAAAAACATACTGCTTTATTAAAGATTGTAGAAAAGTTTACTCCACACTTAACAGGAAAAGAACTACCTGAAAAGATGGTCAAAGGAACTGCTGTAATAAAAATAGACATTCTTGATTATGTTGGAAGATATTATAAATAAAATATTAGGTGAGAAGATGATTATTAATAAAAAAGGTTATTTAGAAGAGACTAAGATAATTGATTTTAAAAATGAAAATATTAAAAAATTAGCAAAAGAGTTATCTTTAAATGCTTCTTCAAATGAAGAGATAGTTAAAAACTGTTTTGAATATGTAAGAGATGAAATTAAACATAGTGGTGATTATAAAACTGATATCATCACCTGCACTGCAAGTGAAGTTTTAGAAACAAAAACTGGTTGGTGCTTTGCAAAGTCTCATTTGCTTGCTGCACTATTAAGAGCAAATGAAATTCCTACAGCTTTTTGTTATCAAAGACTTTCATGTGAGGAATATAAAGAAAATTTATTCTCTTTACATGGCTTAAATGCAGTTTATTTAGAAAATTTTGGTTGGTTGAAAGTAGATGCAAGGGGAAATAAAAAAGGAGTTGATGCACAATTTATTCCTCCAAAAGAGAAATTGGCTTTTGAATTAAAAGAAAATGAGTTTGATTTAGGGGTTTATTACTCTCATCCTTTAGACATAGTTATTGAAGCATTAAAAGTAAATAATAGTTATAAGCAGATGATTAATAATATGCCAGATTTTAAAAGTACCATTTAATATAAAATGGTACTTTAATAAATATTATCTTTTATCTACGCTAATTTTCCCAGCACCTAAGAACATTAAAGCAATAGCTCCTAACATAAATAAAAGGGGAGTTTCAATTAAAAGACCACCTGTTTTTGAGCTTATTACAAAAATATCTGAAACATGAGCTAAATAAATTGCAAAAGCCATTGTTGCTGCAAATATAAAACTACTAATTCTTGTATATAGTCCAATGATTATTAGAATTGGAACTATTAATTCTCCAATATAAACACCGTAAGCTAAAAATTCAGGAAATCCATTTTTTGTAACTAAAAATTTAATGCCTTCAATTCCTTTTTCAAGTTTACTTATTCCATGAAAAAGCATTAAAATACCAAGATTCAATCTTAGAATTAGTTTTCCCATATCATCACTTAAAACTCTAGCTAAAAAGTTTTCTAACGTCCTCATTGTATTTTCTCCTAGAAAATCAAATATTTTATAAATTATTTGATAGAATTTATAATGTTGCAATTGTATCAAAAGCTTTAGTAATCAAAGTTTATGTAAATAAAAAAATTATGGGAAATTTATGAATATAGAAAAATTAAAAGATTTAGAAGCAGAGTTTTTTGAAGAATATCCAAAGGCTTTTGAAGATGAAAGACTATTAAAGCTAATGAAAAAGTTTAATCCTTCAAAACTTGAAGAGCTTTCAAAAGAGTATTTTCATAAAGATAATTTTTCACAACCAGAGATAGTTTGTGAAAATTTTATTAAAATAGTTTCTAAATCTGTAGTTGTCTCTTTTTATGACAAAATGAAGTTAAAAGATGCAATAAAAGATATGGGAATGTACCAAAAGGATATGTTTAGTATAGCTTTATATGATTTATTACATGGAAATAAAAAAGATGGCTATAACTCTTTTGTAGAAATACTTAGTGAATATAATCTTGCAAAGTGGACTTTAGTCTCTTTAGTTCCTTATTATATGAATAGAAAGAAAGAGTACTTTGTAAAACCAACAACGGCTAAAAATATAATAAACTATTTAGAAATCAAAGATTTACAATATAAACCAAAACCAAGTTTTGAATTTTATAAGGGATTTAAAAAAGCTTTAGATGAAATTAAAAAAAATGTACCTAAAAATTTATCAGAAGAAAATATCTGTTTAACTGCTTTTTTAAGGCTTGCAATTGATATTTGTGAAGTTGAATAAACTTAGTCTTGTTTATTCTTTACTTCTTCCCAAATAATATAAAATTGTTCTAATGCAACTTTTAATTTACTCTCTTTAAAATTACCAAATCCCATAGATAAAACTTCTGTTTTTTCATCTAAATTTCTTAAATATAGTTTTACATACTTTTTTTGTGCTTCTTTAATTAATATTTTTAAATCAATATCAATTTTGGGTTTTATTAAAATATTTAGTCCACTTCCTTCTCTTAAAATTTCTATGTCATTTTTTAGATTAGAATATAAAAAACTTTTCATAATATCGTGTTTCTTTTTATTTTGAGTTCGTACTTTCCTTAAGTGTCTTTCCCAAAAACCTTCTTTTATAAAGGTTGCAAGGGTTTTTTGTATATCAATTGGAATAGTAGAAAAAGGGTAATCAAACTCTTTTTTGTATTCTTTTAATAGATTAACAGGTAAAACTAAATATGCAACTCTAATTGAAGGAGAAAGGGATTTAGAAAAAGTTCCTGTATATATTACTTGTTCATTATTGTTAATTCCTTGCATAGCTGGAATTGGTCTATTGTTATAACTTAATTCACTATCATAATCATCTTCAATGATATAAGAGTTATTTTCTTTTGCCCAATTTATTATTTCTATTCTATTTGCAATAGGGGTCGTAACTCCAAAAAAGTATTGGTGTGATGGGGTTAGATACAAAAGTTTTGATTTTGATTTTTTTAATTGTTTAATATCTATTCCATTTTGTTTTACATATATTTCTTCAATTTCAAAGTTATGTTGTTCAAAAACTTTTTTAGCAACTCTATAACTAGGAGTTTCAAAAGCAATTCTTTTTGTTTCATCTTTTAATATCTTTGAAATTATAAACATGGAATCAGCAAAACCACTTGTAAGAACAATATTCTCAATAGTACAATTTACACTTCTAGAACTCTTTAAATATTTTACAATTTGTTCTCTAAGTTCAATATCTCCTTGATTGTTGTGATATATCCCAAGATTTAAAGAGCTTTTTAAAACTTTATTATAAAGTCTCAACCAAGTTTTTTTTGGAAAAGTATCAGCACTTAAGCAAGCTGGATAAAAGTCATATTTGACAATATCATCTGTTGTTTTATCTTCTAATTCAATTTCATTTTCTTTTTTAAAATTATCATAAAGATTTTCACTAACAAAATATCCACTTTGAGGGATACTATCAATATATCCTTCAGCATAGAGTTGATTATAAGCATTTTGCACAGTATTTTTACTTATTTTATAATCCGTTGTCATTTTTCTAATTGAAGAGAGTTTTTCTCCTGCTTTTAGATTTGTTTGTATATCTTTTTTTATCTCTTCATAAAGTTGAAGATATATTGGTTTATCTAATTTTGGATCTATATTATACAAAACTGTCTCCATAAAAAAATTATAATTTGTATCTTTAAGTAATGACACTTTAATGATATTATATGAAAGTAACTTAATATTTAGTAAAGGATATAAGATGAATGAAAGAATAAATTTAGGTAAAAATGCACCACATATGTATGACAAATTAATATCTTTAAAACATGATATGCAAGCATTAATAAAAGATGCAAATATTAATGAAGGCTTTAGTCATCTGTTATTACTTCGTGCTTCACAGATAAATGGTTGTGCTTTTTGTGTAAGACTTCATACTAAAGATGCTTTAGATACTAATGAAAGTATAGAAAGAATAAGTGTGCTTCCAGCATGGAGAGAAACAGCTTATTTTGATGAAAAAGAAAGAGCTAGTTTACAGTTAGTTGAGTCAATTTGTTATATAAGAGATTCTCATATACCTGATGATGTGTATGAAAGAGCAAAAAAAGTTTTAAATGAAAAAGAGATATTAGCAGTCCAATGGTTAGCGCTTGTTATAAATGCTTTAAATATTTTGGCTATAAGCAGCAGATTAGAGGTAAAGAAGGAGGAATAAAATGAGAAAAAGTGAATTTGAAATAAATAACAAAGAGATTATAGAAGAGATATTAAATAGCAGTGAATATGCAACTTTAGCACTATCTTGTGATAATAAACCTTACAGTGTACCTGTAAATTTTGTCCATGATGGAAATGTTGTATACTTTCATGGAGCAAAAAAAGGTAAGAAAAAAGAGTTTATTCAATCAAACTCTTATGCTGCTTTTAGTGTTGCTTTACCTTACTCTTTAATTCAATCATATTTTAGTAGTAATGATGAAATGGCTTGTCCTGCAACACAGTTTTTTAGATCAGTTTGTGCAAGTGGACAAGTGGTTATTGTAGAAGATTATGATGAAAAAGTAAAAGCCTTGTCTCTTTTGATGAAAAAACTTCAGCCAGAAGGTAAATATAAGTCATTGAATGAAGAAGTTTATATTAAAATGATTAATGCAACAGAAGTTTTTAGATTTGATATTGAAGATATGACTGGAAAACTAAAAGTAGGGCAAAATTTACCTCAAGCTAGATTCAATATGGTTTTAGATTACCTTGGAAAAAGAGGTTATAATATAGATAAAGAAACAATTACAAATATGAAAGAAAATAGATGAAAAAAACAGTAGTAAAAGAAGAAAATAATATGGTATTAAAAGTCGCAGAATTAAGTGATATAGATGATGTTTTAGAATTACACTATAAGTATCAAGTGGATTCAATCAAAGAAGAAGATAAAAAAGACGGTTTTGTTACAACGCCTTTTACAAAAGAACAACTTACAAGTTTAATTGAGCAAGAACAAGGTTTATTTATTGCAAGACTTGATGGAAAAGTTGTAGCTTATGTTATGTGTGCTTCATGGCAGTTTTGGTCTTCTTGGCCTATGTTTAGATTTATGATTGAAGAGTTGCCTAAATTAAACTATTTAGGACAAACATTAAGCGTAGAAAATTCATATCAATATGGACCTGTATGTATTGATAAAAGTGTAAGGGGAAAACAAGTATTAGAAAGAATTTTTGAATATGCAAGAGTATGCATGGCAAAAAGATATCCAATATTAGTGACTTTTATAAATAAAATAAATCCAAGGTCTTATGAAGCCCATACTAGAAAGTTAGGATTAGAAGTAATTCAAGAGTTTGAGTTTAACAATAATCAATACTATGAGTTAGTATATGACACTTCAAAGGAAGTAAAACTATAGAAGAAAACTCTTCTATAGTTTTATTTATTAATTTACAGTAATTCCATAATTTTGTAGCATTTGCGCCCAAATTATTCTATTACCATCTTTATCAAATAAAGTTGGAGTTCCACTTATCCCAAGCTCTCTTGCAATTTTCATTTGTTTATCTAAATCTTTTTCAAGTTTAGCTAATTCTTTTTCATCAATTTTTCTATTTTTAAATGCTTCTGTATTTTTTGTAGTATTTAACATTGCTTCTTTTTTATCTTTATAAGAGTCTTGACTCATGATATAAAGTGAAATGTCTCTCGCATTTTTATGGAATGATAATGGGAAAAAGAATACTCTGATTTTAACTTTATCTTCTATTTGAGAGAAATAAGATTCAAACTTTTTACAATAAGGACATTCTGGGTCTGTAAAAAGTACATACTCATCACTTCCTGTTCCATAAGTAAAAGCTTCATTTCCTAGTGTTGATGAGATATCAACTGGTAATTGTAGTTGTTGACCATTTTGAGTGTTGATAGCATCTCCTGGAAGTAAATATTTTTTATCTTTTGTTAAGAAGATTGTGTCCATTCTTCCTTTTACTTTTACATTTAATCCATAAAGGCTTCCAAAATCATTTCCACCTTTTACTTCAACTTGTGCCATATTGATTAATGGTAAAGCTTGAATCTCTTTTAACTCTTTTTGTGATAATTTATCTGCTGCACTTAATCCTGTAGTTAGTGATAGTGCTAATAAAATATTTCTAGCTGTTTTTATCATTTAATTTCCTATATAAAAATTTTAATGATAATACAATATTAATGTTTAGTTTACATGTAGTTTTTATTTGTGTAGATAATTTTTACTTATAGTTATATAATTATTAAAGATAAGATATAAGTTGTTATAAATGAAAAAATAATCCCATATCCTACAATTGCACTACTAAGTCTTGGAGCTAAATTTGCCATAGAAGCAACTGCCCCTGCTGTAATCATAGGTGCCATACCAGCCTCAAAGATAGAAGTTTTTCCAGCAAGATTATACCAATCAAACATAATACATACTCCAAAAGCAATAAGTGGGGCAATAATTAGTTTTATTAAAAGCCCAATACTAAGAGGGAGTAAATCATCTTTTGGAAGTTTAAATTGTAGTTGTAAACCAACTGCAACAAGTGCAACTGGAACTAAAGTATTTGCAAACTTTGTTAAGACATCTGTAATTATAGGAGGAAAAGTTTGTCCTAAAAGAAGTAAGGCTATAACCAAAGCTATAAAAGAAGGGAAAGTTAGTATTTTTTGAACAATAACTCTAGGTTTAATATTCCCTGTAGTACTGTAATATGCAGTGATAAAAGTACCATAAGCTGCTAGGGCTAAAAAGGTTCCAAGTTGGTCATAGATTAAAACATAAGGTAAAGCCTCTTCTCCTAAATATAATTCAATAATAGGAATACCCATAATAGAACTGTTTGTTAAAATAGATACAAGAAGTAAACTTCCAGTTATACTTTTTGACCACGAAAATATTTTAGAAAAAAATAAAACAATAACAGCAGAAACTGCCATTACAAGCCAAGCAATAATTGTTGGAATAAGGACATCAAATGAGAATGTTAGCTTTGGAACTTGTAATAAAATAATAGCAGGCAATGAAATATAAATAATATATTTATTTAAAATTATTGAAGTCTCTTCAGGGAAGATTTTAAACTTTTGAAGACCATAACCTACTATAATTGCAATGGCAATTAGTGCAAAATTTTCCATCTATTTTTTTCTATTTAATTCTGTATGACACATATTGTCTTTTGTGATTTTGCCGTATTCATTTACGTACTCTACACCCCAATCGAACATTTCATGTAATACTGGTTTTAATCTTTTACCTGCATCAGTTAAAGAGTAAACAACTTTAGGTGGAACTTCTGGAAAAACCTCTCTATTTATAATATTCTTTTCTTCTAATTCTTTTAACTTAACAGTTAAAGTTTTTTGTGTTATTTCTGAAATTTCTTCATGTAAGTCTTTAAATCTTTTGTCACTTTCTAATAAATGCCAAATAATAGATAATTTCCATCTGTCATTAAAAATATCGAGTGTTACGTTGATAGAGCATCTAAACTCTTTATTATTAATATAATACATTTAAATCCTTTCAATATTGTGATTATTATAACATAAGGATTATTAAACTCCATTACTTACCTAAAGTAAAGTAAGGTAAGATTAAGTTAACAAGCTATATAATTTTCAAAAATAAACAAGGATTTTTTATGAAAAATGTTTTGATTTTAAATGGACACCAATATTATGATGTTGTTGCTAAGGGTGAATTAACAAACAATTATATTAATACAGCAACGAAGTTTTTAGAAGATAAAGGCTTTACAGTAAAAACTACTCATATGGAAAAAGGTTATGATATTAAAGAAGAGTCTGAAAAATTAGTTTGGGCTGATTATGTGATTTTTCAATATCCAGTTTATTGGATGAGTATGCCATGGATTGCTAAAAAATATTTTGATGAAGTTTTAACTCAAGGAGTTCATTATTCAGGTGATGGAAGAAGTAGAGAAGATTCATCTAAAACTTATGGAAGTGGTGGATTATTAAAAGGTAAGTATATGTTATCTTTAACATATAATTGTCCAGAATCTGAGTTTGATAATGAAAAAGGTTTTTTTGATGGCTTATCATTAGATGATTCTCATGTTGCAGTACATAAAATCTTCCAATTTTGTGGAATGCAAGCCTTAGAAAGTTATGCTGTGCATGATATTTTTAAAGGTGATTTAGATTTAGAAAAAGAATTAACAAAATTTGAAAAAACTTTAACTAAAAATTTTTTATAAAATATTGGAGTAATTATGAATGAAATTATAAAACAATTAAGTACTAGAAAATCTATAAGACAATTTACAGGTGAAAGTGTAAAAGAAGAAGATTTAGAACTCATTATAAAAACAGCACAAAGATGTCCAACTTCTATAAATGGACAACAAATATCTTTAGTATATACAAGGGATAAAGAAAAAATAAAACAAATAGCAGAATTTTGCGCGGGACAACAACAAGTGGCAATTGCTGATGTATTTGTTTTTATATGTGTTGATTTCAACAGAACTATTTTTGCAGTAGAACAAACAGGAGAAGAACACCAAATTGATAAATCAGCTGAAGGTGTACTTGTAGGTGCTGTTGATGCTGGAATTATGCTAAATGCAATACAAATAAGTGCAGAATCTCTTGGTTATGGAACAACTGCAATTGGTGCTGTTAGAAACCAACCTGCAGCTATAATTGAGTTATTAGGATTACCACAAAAAACATTTCCAATTGTAGGAACTACTATTGGAGTACCTACAAAAGAAGCAAAAGATGCACCTTTAAAACCTAGAATTCCAATTGAGAGCTTTGCCTTTGAAGAAAAGTATGATGATAAAAAAGTAAAAGATGGTGTTTTATTATATGAAAAACAGATGAAAAAGTTTAGAGTTGATAATAACATGGACTATTTACAATCATATTGTGAACAAACTGCAAGTTATTATAAAAATATCTATTTTAGGAAAATTGAAGAGAACTATACAAAACAAGGTTTTGTATTTAAAGACTAAAAGGAAATATTATGAGTAACATAGTAGCAATTGTAAAAGCAAAAATAAAAAATAATAAACACGATGATCTAAGAAAAATAGCAAATATTTTACAGTATGAATATGCAGTAGATGAAAAAGGTTGTGAACAGTATGAATCATTTATTGATGGTGATACTTTTATTACTATTGAAAGATGGAGTTCTCAGGACTTACTTGATTTACACCTTGAAGCTGAACATGTTAAAAAGTATGTACCAAAATTAAGAGAATGTGTAGTTGATGAAACATTTGATGTTCAATTTATAAAAAGTGATGATATCTCTTTTTTAAAAATATAAAAGTATAAATATAAATGAAAAAAGAAGAAAATAAAACCAAATATTTTATTGGTATGCTAATAGCTATGTTACTTTGGGGAATTGCTTGGACTTCTGGAAAAGCAGCAGTTGAACACTCAAATATACAAGTAGCTTCATTTTGGAGATATACTATTTCTTTTATAGGAATGATACCAGTTATAATTTATATGAAAAGAACTTTAAAAACTGATTTTTTAGGATATTTTTATATGATTTTAGCTGGATTATTAAGTGCAGCTTTTAGTTACTTATTTTTTGCAGGTCTTGCCCATGGAAACGCTGGATACGGTGGAACTATGGTTACATCATTGGTTCCTTTACTTACATATTTTTTATCTATTTTGCTTTTTGGAACAAAAGTATCAGCAAAACAAGTACTAGCTTTAGGAATTGGTGTATTTGGAGCTATTGTTTTACTTCGTATTCCAATGGAGGGATTAGGCTTTTTAAATCTTGATAGTATATATTTCTTAGTGTGTGCTATTGTTTGGTCATTTGTTACAGTACTAACACAAAAGGCTTCAAAAAGAGTTGACCCTATGTTTTATACTTTAGTAATCTTTGGTGTAACTGCTTTTACAAATATGATTGTTGCCTTACCATATCATCCTTTTGAAATAGGATTATATGATTCAGTATTTTGGTTAAATATCTTATTCGTAGGATTGTTTTCTGGAACTTTTGCAATGGCAATATTTTTTGCAAGTGCAAGTAGAATTGGTGCTCATAATACAGGTGTATTTATGTTTATAGTTCCAGTAGGTGCGATAATATCAAGTTATTTTGCATATAATGAGAAAATAGTATCTTCTACAGTAATTGGTTGTTTATTAGCACTAGTAGCTGTTATACTATTCAACAAAAAAAGTAAATTAGAAAAACTAAAACTCAAAGAAGCCAAGCTAGGAATTGAGTAGGTTTTTTTGATGTATAAAATTAAATTAAAAGGATAATTATGGAAAAAACATTTATGGAAGCAATGGATTTTAGACATGCTTGTAAGATATTTGATGAAACAAAAAAGATTTCAGATGAAGATTTAGAATATATTTTAGAAGTAGGTAGAAAATCACCTTCTTCATTTGGTATGGAACCTTGGAAGTTTTTAGTTATTACTAATGATGAATTAAAAGAAGAATTAAAAAAAGTATGTTGGAATCAACCTCAATTAACTACTTGTTCTCATCTTGTAATTATTCTTGCAGCAATTGAAGATGTTAAGCCTGAATCAGGTGTTGTAGCTAGAAAATTTGGAAGAAGAGAAATGCCTCAAGAAAAATTAGATTTCTATTTAAATCTTTATGCTACTCATTTACAGCAAACTCTTTCTACTGATGAAAATATTTATGATTGGACTTCAAAACAAACATATATTGCAGCAGGAAATATGATGACAGCAGCAGCTGTTAGAGGTATTGATTCTTGTCCTATAGAAGGTTTTGAAAAAGAGAATGTAGAAAAAGTTTTAGAATTAGATACAACTAAATACCAATTATCTTTAGTATTACCATTTGGGTATAGAATTAATGAACAATCATCTCAACAAAGAGAAAAATTAGAAGATATTGTAGAGTATATCAACTAACTATCAAAAGGAACAATAATGAGTTTACTTTTAAGTTCTAATAATATTGGAAATTGTGAACTAAAAAATAAAGTAGTAATGCCTCCAATGTGTATGTACAAAAGTGATAATAGTGCTAAGATTAAACCTTTTCACTCTTTTCATTATACTTCACGTGCAATTGGGAATGTTGGTTTGATTATGGTTGAAGCAACAGCAATAGAACCCCGAGGTAGAATTTCTAATAATGATTTAGGACTTTGGGAAGACTCTCAAATTGCTGGACATAAACAAGTGGTAGAGCAAGTTCATGAATTTGGTTCAAAAATAGCTATTCAACTAGCCCACGCAGGAAGAAAGAGTTTAGTAAAGCAGACAACTCCCCTTGCTCCTTCTTCAATTCCTTTTGACACAAATGGTAGTTTTAAAACACCCCAGTCTTTAGATTTAGAAAAAATAGCTTTAGTAAAACAGTTATTTTTAGATTCTGCAAAAAGAGCAAAAGAAGCTGGTTATGATATTTTAGAACTTCATGCAGCACATGGATATTTACTTTGTGAATTTTTATCCCCTTTAACAAACGAAAGAGAAGATATCTATGGTGGAAGTTTAGAAAATAGATGTAGATTAACTTTAGAGATTGCTAAGCTTTTAAAAGAACAGATAGATTTACCTTTAATTGTTCGTATTTCTGCAAGTGAATGGAAAGAAAATGGGTGGGATATTGAAGATTCTATTTATTTATCAAAAGAGTTAGAAAACATTGGTGTAGATTCTATTCATGTTTCAGCAGGTGGAAATCAAAAAGAGCAAGATCTAATGCCAGAACTTACTGCTTTATATCAATGCGATTATGCAAAAAAAATAAAAGAAAATATAAATATCCCTGTAATCGCAGTAGGACTAATAACAACTGCAAAACAAGGTGAAACTCTTTTAGAAGAAAAAGTTTGTGATTTCGTAGCTTACGGAAGAGAACTTTTAAGAGATTCAAATTTAGTATTTAAATTTGCAAAAGAGTTTAATGAAAAAGAGTTAATAGATAACTCTTATCTTAGAGCATATTTATAAAAGCTAATATTACCCTAGCTAAACAAAGGCTTATTTACTTAAGTAAATAAGCCTTTCAAAAGAAAAAAGTTATAAGTAAAATATTTAGGGCTATACTAAACCATTTACTATGTTAATAGGTTTTTTCCCTTCTAATACTCTTTTTGCATTTAATGCTGCTTTTTGTCTCATCTCAAACTGAGCTTTATCACTATAATAAGCAGAATGAGGATTTATAATAAGCCTACCATCAAGCCACTCTTCTCTTGCTTTCCAAGCATCAATTAATTTACCACTTTTAGGTGGTTCACTTGGAAGAACATCAAGGTTTACACAATTTAAATGTCCAGATTTTAAAGCATCATATAAAACATCTAAATCTTTTACTATTGCACCCCTTGCAGTATTTACAATAGATGCACCTTTTTTCATTTTTGAAATAAACTCTTCATCTATCATTGCATTAGTCTCTTCATTTAAAGGGCAATTAATAGAAATTATATCACTAGTTTTTAATAATTCATCAAGGCTTTCAAATCTCTTAGCACCAAGCATTTTTTCAGTACCTGCACTCAAATATGGGTCATAAAATGAAGTTTGGAATCTTAGGGCATTTGCTTTTAATAAAACACTTCCACCAATTCTTCCTGCTCCAATAACACCTAATTTATAATCACTTGTTCTTTTTATGTTTTTTAAAGTATTCGCCTGCCATGAACCATCTTTATAATCTTTAGCTTGATAATTATATCTACTAATTCCCCTTGCAATATTCATAATCATTGCAATTGCAGTATCACTTACTTCATCAGTACCATAATCAGGTGTATTTGATGCGTAAATGCCTTTTTGTTTTATATATTCTAAATCTTGAAATACATCATAACCTACACCATATCTAACAAGTGCTTTTAGCTTTGGTAATTTATCAATAAATTCATTTGTAATTTGATGATGCCAAACTAATAAAACCTCAATATCTTCATGTAACTCTTTTGATAATTCATCACCTAAAATATCCAATTCTATATCTGGATTTATTACCTTATCTGTAATATAAACCTTATTACTCAATTTATTATTTCCTTCCTTTATTAATATTCTTATGACGACTCTTTTATTTTGCACAATTATAGCACAACAATATTAGTAGTTTTAAAGATAAATAAAATAAGGATTTATTAAGCATCCTAAAATCGTAAAATGTGAAATAAATGTATTAAAATATTGAATTTTCTATAGAATAATAAATACAAAATATTACAGAAAATAACCATATTAATTGTGCAACATAAGTAAAATTTTGTCATACTAGTGGTGTAATTTAAACGCAAAAAGGGGATAAAATGAAATTAACAAAATTTAAAGGACTGGTTTTAGCGGGTATGCTTGCAGCTACAAGTTTAAGTGCAGCTACGTGGAAGTACGCTTTTGGGGAAGGTGTAAGTGATCCTCAGGGAATATATGCAACAGCATTTAAAGATTTCATTGAAGATAACTCAAGACATAAGATTGAACTTTATAAAGTTGGTTCTTTAGGTGAAGAAGCAGATATGATGGAACAAGCAAAAGCTGGTTTATTACAATTTATTGGTCAATCAACAGGATATATGGGTGGAACAATTCCTCAAATGGATGTTTTCACTGTACCATATGTTCTTCCAACAGATACAAAAGAACTTGACTACTTTTTCAAAAATTCTAAAGTAGTTAATGAAATGCTACCAAAAATCTTTAATAAACATGGTTTAGAACTTTTAGCTATTTTCCCAGAAGGTGAAATGGCAGTTACAACTATGGAAGAGTTTAGAAGCCCAGCAGATTTAAAGGGTAAAAAAATGAGAGTAATGCCAGGTTCTCCTATTTTAGTAGAAACTTATGAGGCATTTGGTGCTTCTCCTCAACCTATGACTTGGGGTGACTTAGTTGGTGCTCTTAAAACTGGAATGGTTGATGGTCAAGAAAACCCAACAGTATGGATTGAAGCTTATGGATTAGATGAGTTAACTAAAGTACTTACTTATACTGGACACGGTCACTTTAATGCTTCAGTAAGTGCAAATAAAAAATTCTTTGATGGATTAGGAAAAAGAGACAAAAGATTAGTTCAAGAAGCAGCTAAATATGCTCAAAAAGTTATTTTAGAAGAAGCTCAAAAACTAGATGCAATTGGGATTGGAAGAATTGTAAAAACAAATCCTAGTTATAAAATCAATATGTTAACAAAAGAAGAAAGAGCTGTATTTAAAAAAGCAGCCCAAAAAGTGCAAGATTCATTTGCTTCAAAAAGTGCTTCTAATAAAAAGATTATGGATCAAATCAAAAGAGATTTAACAGAAGCAGAAAAAAATACAAAGTAATACATAAAATATCTAGCTTTTAGCTAGGTATTTTACAAAGGGGAAGATATGTTCAAAAATAAAAATGAGAACTTGCCTGAAAATTCAAAGACTAAAAATCCATTTTATAAAGCAGTAGATTTCTTAGATTTAATGCTTAGTCGATTTGAAGAATTTATGTTAGCTATTGGTGTTATTGCAATGGCAGTAGTAACAATTGTTTCGGTTGTTACAAGATTTATTTTTAATGACGCTTTAACTGTTACTGATGAATTAAATATGATATTTATAATTGTAGTTACTTTTGCAGGACTTAGTTATGCAGCAAGAAATGCAAGACACATTAGAATGTCAGCTATTTATGATGCTTTATCAAAACCAGCAAGGAAAATTGTAATAATATTTATTTCCTCAGTCACAGCTTTTTTTATGTTTGTACTAACATATTATTCATATAGTTATATTGTAGAAGTTTATGAAAGTGGAAGAATTCTTCCTGCTTTAGGAATTCCTGTATTTTATATATATTTATGGGTTCCTATTGGTTTTGCTATCACAGGTTTACAATATAGTTTTACAGTTATCAAAAACCTAAGGAAAAAAGATGTTTTTCTTTCTACAAAGGTACAAGATGGCTATAAAGAAACAAATATTGAAGTGTAAGGCTTAATCATGAAAACAAATATATTAAAAAAACTATTACTTCTATCTTTATTTCTGTTTAGTATTGCTTCAAATACATTTGCACAAGATAAAGTTTCTTTAATGATAGAAGAGATTCAGCCCTTAAAAAAAGAGAGCACTTTTTTAACTACTGTATATGGATACTCAGAAGCAGAAGATTTTAGTAGTCATAAATGGCAATTAGTAGAAGTAGTTTTTAGAGATCAAAGTTTTAATAGCATCTTATTAGAAACAGAGACAGATAAAAGAGGGATGTGGGAAATTATTGATGCAGATATTACTTCTTTATCTGATGGTGAAATTTCCATAGAAGCAACAATGGTTGATGAGTATGGAGATATTTTAGGTACTACAACTTCAACTGAAATAAAAGATACAAGTTTTAGTTTATATGAATTTCTAAAGAATAACATAGCAACTTCTATTTTTGTATTAATGGTTGTTTTACTTCTTTTAGGTTTTCCTATGAAAATACCATTAATAGCAGGGACAACTTTTGGTATATATTTACTTTTTGATTCTGATTTTTCAAAAATGCAATTTGTAGTACAGCAAATGATGGCAGGGATTAGGCCAGCTGCATTAATTGCAGTACCAATGTTTATACTTTCCGCTGATATTATGACAAGAGGGCATTCAGCTGAGAAACTAATTGATTTAGTAATGGCCTTTGTAAGACATATAAAAGGTGGACTTGCAATTAGTACAGCTGGAGCTTGTACAATGTTTGGTGCTGTTTCAGGTTCAACGCAAGCTACAGTTGTTGCAATAGGTTCGCCTTTAAGACCAAGACTTAAAAAAGGTGGATATAAAGATTCATTTATTTTAGCACTTATTGTAAACTCTAGTGATATCGCATTTTTAATTCCACCAAGTATTGGAATGATTATCTATGGAATTGTTGCAAAGACTTCTATTCCTGAACTATTTATTGCAGGAATTGGTCCTGGACTTTTAATACTATTATTATTTTCTATATATAGTATTATTTATGCCTATCGACATAATATTCCAACAGAACCAAAAGCTTCATGGCGTGAACGATTTACAGCTTTATATAAAGCTCTTTGGCCTTTAGGTTTTCCTGCAATTATTGTAGGTGGTATTTTTGGTGGAATCTTTAGTCCAACGGAAGCTGCTGCTGTAAGTGTTGCTTATGCAATATTCTTAGAAGGTTTTATTTTTAAAACAATGAAATTAAAAGATTTTTATGCAACTGCAAAATCTACAGGTTTAGTAACAGCAGTTGTATTTATTTTAGTTGGTGCAGGAGCTGGTTTTGCGTGGGTTTTATCTTATGCACAAGTTCCACAAGAGATATTAAGCTCAATTGGAATTAGTGAGATGGGACCTTATGGAGTTCTTGCTGTTATTTCAATAGCATTCTTTGTTGGTTGTATGTTTGTTGACCCAATTGTTGTTATTTTAGTTTTAGTACCAATTTTTGCCCCTGTAGTTAATGCAGTTGGCTTAGACCCAGTACTTGTTGGTACAATTATTACACTACAAGTTGCAATTGGTTCTGCAACTCCGCCATTTGGTTGTGATATATTTACAGCAATTGCAGTATTTAAAAGACCATATATTGAAGTTATAAAAGGTACACCACCATTTATTTTTATCCTTTTAAGTGTTTCTGTGGCATTAATATTTTTCCCACAAATTGCACTATTTTTAAGGGATATTGCTTTTAGATAAAATATTGAGTTAATATTAAGGACGAGGAATGTTTACAAAAATACTAGTTCCATTAGATGGTTCAGATAAGTCTTTTGAGGCTTTAGATTTTGCAAGTAATATTGCAAAAAAATATGATGCAGAAGTATTCTTACTCTCTGTATTTAGAAAATATAGTTTTATGGAAGGTTCTTTTGCTTCTTTAAATAGTGGTATTGATAAAGATAATTTAGAAGATGCTTTAAGAGAATCTTCAAAGGAAATAGTATCAGAAGGAAAAGAGATATTAAAGAATAATGAAGTAACAAAAGTAAGAGCTTTTGTGAAAACGGGAGCAGCAGCAAAAGAGATTTTAAAGTTTAGTAAAGATAATAATATTGATTTGATTATAATTGGTTCAAAAGGACAGGGCGAACTTTCTGGATATTTATTAGGTGGAGTTTCACATAAGGTTACAGGATTAGCCAAATGTCCAGTGATGGTTATATAATTTAGAAATATCAATATTTTATGGTATAATCGCGCCTTTATAAAATAATAAGGTATTTGAATAATGAGTGAACCAAAAGCAAAGACGCAAAAGTTTATTGTTAAGTTTTTTCCAGAAGTAATGGTAAAAGGAAGTAAAGCAAAAAGGCAAATGATTGACCAGCTTTACAGTAATATAAGAACAATACTAGAGCGAATTAGCAAAGATATTGAGTATAAAAAGTTTTTTGATAAGATTGAAATTGTATGTCCAATTGAAGTAGTAGTAGAAGTTAGAGAAAGCTTACTAAATACTTCTGGAATAGAACTTGTTCTAGAAGCTTTACAGTTTGATAATATTTCAACAATTGATGAAATGAAAGAGATTGTAAATAAGTATACAGCAAAAGAAGTACAAGGTAAGACTTTTGTTGTAAGAGCAAAAAGAACAGGACAACAAGAGTTTAAATCAACTGATATGGAAAGAAATATTGGTGGCTATATGCTAGCACAAAATCCAAACTCAAAAGGTGTTGATTTAAGAAATGCAGAAGTTACTATTAATATAGAACTTATTCATAAACAATTAAATATTATTACTCAAAAATACCAAGGTTTATCAGGTTTTCCTATTGGAACACAAGGTGATATTTTATCCCTTATGTCAGGTGGTTTTGATTCAACTATAGCTTCATATTTGACTATGAAAAGAGGAATTAAAACACACTTTGTTTTCTTTAATCTTGGTGGAATAGCTCACGAAATTGGAGTTAAGCAAGTTGCTTATTATCTTTGGAATAAATATGGAAGTTCACATAGAATAACTTTTACCTCAGTTCCTTTTGAAGATGTAGTAACAGAAATTTTTAACTCAACTAGCCAATCATATATGGGTGTTACATTAAAAAGATTAATGCTTATAGCTTCTGAGAAAATTGCTGATAAAATGGGAATTGAAGCACTTCTTACAGGAGAAAGTGTTGCTCAAGTATCAAGTCAAACCTTAAGAAACCTTGCTTTAATTGACCAAGTTACAAATAAACTTGTATTAAGACCATTAGCAACTATGAATAAACCTGAAATTATGGAAATGGCTAATAAAATTGGAACTAGAAGATTCGCAGAATCTATGCCAGAATATTGTGGTGTAATTTCACAAAATCCAATTACTCATGGTTCTTTTTCTAGAATGGAAAAAGAAGCAGAAAAATTCAATTATGAAGTTTTAGATAAAGCTGTAGAAGATGCAATCACAATCAATGTAGATGAAATTGATGCGGATGTTAATGATATAGGGCAGGTTGATGTTGTAAATGATATTTCAAGTGGAAAATATACAATTATTGATATTAGACAAAGTGATGATTGTATAGAAACTTCTTGTGAAACTATAAAAATACCATTTTTTAAACTAAAATCACAGTTTGAAAAACTTCCTCAAGACAAAGAGTATCTTTTCTATTGTGACAAAGGTATTTTAAGTCAATTACATGCTCAATATTTAATTGATTCAAAGGGATATAAAAATATTAAAGTGTATAGACCATAGTGGTCTATACTTTTTTATTATTCTTGAATTGTCCAAATAAGTTTAGATAAATCATAATCTAAAGACTCTAATCTTTTTAAAATCTTTTCTTTTGTATCTTCATCTAGTTTTTTAGTTCTTGATAAAATCCATAAATACTCTTTGCTTGGTTCACTAATTACAGCATAAGAATAGTTTTTATCAAGCATTATAATCCAATAGTCTCCAAAAAAAGGCCAGAAGAATGAAACTTTTAATTTAGAGTTTGTATCATCAACAGCATAAGCTTCTCCTACTGCTTCAGTTTTTTCACCAGTAGTTATTTTAGTACATCTATTGATAACTTTGATTTCATCATCTTCTTTTATACTATACGTTGCAGTAACGTTTTTACAATCTTTTTCAAACTTGTGTTCATATCTTGCTATTTCATACCACGAACCAAGATATCTATCTAAATCTACACTTGGTACACTTTTGATGTTTGGATCTTTATGTGAACAAGCAGTAAATAAAAATATTGTAATTATACTAAGAAATATATATTTCATTTTAGTTTCCCTTTTTTCTTTTAGTATATATAAAAATAGTGTTTTTTAGTAGGTATTTTATAGAAGTTTATAAAAACTCAGTCATATATGTTCTATATAAAAGAGGAACAAAGTTTTGTTGGCACTTCTTGTTCTCTCTTGTTTCAATAGCAATACTTTCAAAAAAAGTAGTCCAAAGTTTTTTAAACTTTTCTTCCTTTTGTGATAGTTTTGGTTCTTCAAAAGATGCAACATTTTGAACTCCTAAAAAGTCACTACTTTTTATAAAAGCAAGTTTTCTATTTATATCATGGATAATATAGTTTTGATTGTTTAATCTTTTTAAAAAATGTTTGCCTAAAAAATAGACTACATTAAACTTTGTTTCTATTTTTGCATATAAAGTTCCATCCTCAAGCTCTTCAAATCTAGTAAAACCATACATTTTATGAACATGCCTAAATAGTTCTTTTTCTAAGTTTTGTAAATAGAAAACTTCCTTTTGGTTTATATTAAAAAGTTCATTACTATCTTTAAAGCCCAAAATAATATATTTTAGAAGCTCTAATTCAAACTCTTTTGTATCACACATAAAAATATTAAGTATTAGTTCAAAACATTTTTTAGGAAACTTTTTTTTAATAGCTTCTAAGACTTTTAAGCTTTTTTCTTTGTCTTCTTTTATTTCTACTATCTCATCTAAAAGTAGGGTGTCTGGAACTTTACTTACAATTTCTTTTGGTTGTAGTTTTTCATAATATACCTCATAAACTAAAGTTAAAAATCCTTCAAAGGTTTTGTCATATACTAAAATCATAATTCACCTGTAATATGACTGTAGTTTATATCAAATAGTGAGGGTTGTATTATCTTCTTTTTAGGTGGTGCAATTATTGCTTGTTTAATATCTTCTTTATAAAAAGCAGTTTTACTATTGTACTTTCCCTTACAAGTTATAAAATATTTTGCTCTTTTTAGGGATATCTTTAACTTCTTTAAATCCTCAAAATCTAAGGATTTAAATCTTCTAGCTTTTAAAATTTTAAATACACCCCTTACTCCAATTCCTGGAATTCTAAGAAGTTCATCTTTACTAGCTTTGTTTATTTCCATTGGGAAATATTGTAAGTTTAAAAGAGCCCAAGAGGTTTTTGGGTCTACTTCTTCATCTAAATCTGGGAACTCATCACTTACTATTTCATCATAAGAAAAGTCATAAAATCTCAAAAGCCAATCAGCTTGATAAAGTCTATGTTCCCTTAAAAGTGGTGGTTTATTTATTATTGCAGGAAGATTTTTATCATCATTTACTGGAATATAAGCACTATAATAGACTCTTTTTAACAAGGCTTTATCATATAAAACAGAACTAAGTTTTAAAATGTCTTTGTCACTTTCAGGTGTTGCTCCAACTATTAGTTGAGTACTCATTCCTATAGGTTTTGTATCTTTTTCCAAGCTAATATCTCTAGCATACTTCAAGGGTTGAAGAACACTCTCTTTTGTTTTGTTTGGTGCCAAAAGTTTTAAAGACTTATCACTTGGAAGTTCTATATTTGAGCTTACTCTATTTGCTAGGGCAACTATTTGTTCTATTATCTTCTCATCAGTACCAGGTATTAATTTTACATGAATATAGCCATTAAAATGGTATTCTTTTCTTAATATTCTAAGTGCTCTTAATATCAAGTTTGAAGTATGGTCTTCACTATCAATTATTCCAGAACTTAAAAAAAGACCTTCGATATAGTTTCTTTTGTAAAAATTGATTGTGATATCAGCAAGTTCCCTTGGAGAAAAAGCAGCTCTTTTTATATCATTGCTTTTTTTATTTATACAATAAGCACAATCATAGATACAATAGTTTGTAAGAAGAACTTTTAGTAAAGATACACATCTTCCATCAGCTGTAAAGGTGTGACAAATACCACTATTATGTGTTGCTCCTAATTCTCCTGTTTTATGATTGTTATCACTTCCACTAGAACTGCAACTTACATCATATTTTGCACTATCTGCTAAAATTTGCATTTTCTCATAGATATCTTTTCTCATAAAGATATTTTACCTTGAAATATTTTTTTTAAACCATTTTATTGCAGTTTGTAATATATTAATGAAAGAGGATTAGAAGTTAAAGTAAAACAACCACAAGGGATTTTGGTAGTTTTACTTATTAGGAATTATACTGTTTTAAAAGCTTGCACTAATAAAACCAATAGCTGCAAAAGATACAGCTATTAAAACAATTAGATTTCTTAGAAAATTCATATTATCTCCTTCTATAAAGCTAATTAAATTTTATACAATAAGTGTCAATTTACAAATACACTTTTACTTGACAAAGTCTTGACAAATTTTTAGTTTTTAAAAGTAATACAGAAAATGTTGTATGGTTTTTCATAAGTATAATCAAGTTTAAACTCATGCATTTGAATTATCTTATTTACAATATTTAATCCTAATCCATGACCTAATTGTTGATTTGGTTCCCTTGTAAAAGGTTGGGTATAATAAATAAGATCACTTGTAAGTTTTTTTGCAATATTTTTAACCTCAATCTTATTTTCAAAAGCTTCAATTATAATTGGGTATTCCTGCGCATATTTCATTGCATTGTCAATTAAGTTTTTAAGTGCAATTGTTAAATAATATTTATCTGCAAGTATGTTAAAGTCCTCTTTTATAATAACTTCTACCTTTGATTCATCATCAATAGAGAGTTTAGATAATGATTCAAGAATTAAGCTACTAGTTTTAAACTTTGAAGAGTTGATTTTTGCAAAGTTTAATTTCTCTCTTTGTAATAGTTTGCTTGTAAGTTCTTCTATGTCTATGAAAACTTTATTTAGGCTATCTATTTGTTTATCATCTTTGTTTTGTCTTAAATTTTCAAGTACAAATTTAGCTTTTGAAATTGGTGTTTTTAATTCATGACTTATATTTCTTAAAAGCTCTTCCCTTGAATGAATAATATCACTTTGCTTTTCAAGGTATGAATTTAGATTATGTGTTATTTCACTTAATTCATTGTTCTTACCAATGTCTATTTTAATAGTAGTTTCATCATCTTTAAAAAGCTGTAAAATACCTTTGTTTAGTTTGTCAAGCTTGTCTTTTATCTGTTTTGTAATACGTGATGAGATGATAGATGATAAAAGAAATGCAATAATAAAAAGTATAACTACTTCAACTTTTATTGTATCTATAAATTGATTTCGTTTCTTTTCTGTTTTATCTAATTTAGTTTGAAGATAATCTATCTCTTCTTTTATAAGTTTATCTATCTTTAGACTTATACTTTCAAATTTTTTATTAAAATTATCAAAAGCTATTTTTTCATTTTTGCTTACTAAAATAAGCTTATATAATTGGTATTTTATTAGATTTTCAATCTCTTCAAAATATTTAAATATTTGCTGTATGTTTTGTTTTTCAATTGTTGATTCAGAGTTATCTATTGTCTCTTTCTTCTTAATAATCAACTTTTTAAAAAGTTCATCAGATTTTTTTAGACGTTTTTTTACTACTTCAATTTTTTCATAATCAGTTACAATATCCAAAACAATCCAAGAAAAAGAGTTGTTATACTCTTTTAGTTTTTCAACTCTTCTTATTTGGTCATATCTGTGTATTTGATTTTTATGTATTTCACTTAGATTAAAAATTGTATAAAAAAATACTCCTATTATTGATAGCATAATAAGTAGTATCAGAGAAAATGATATAAAAAGTCTTTGTCTAATTGTTATCACAAAATTTATACCCTATACCCCAAATTGATTTGATATATATTGATTCCTTTGAATCATCATTTATTTTAAATCTAATATTACTAACATGCATATCGATAGTTCTATTTTTTGTATCTTCTTTTAATGAAGTTTGATTTATGATATCTTCCCTTGATACAACTTTGTTTATATTTTCAATAAACATAAAAAAGATTTCTGCTTCTATTTTTGTAAATTCAATTTGTTGATTTTCTAAGAAGACACTTCTTTTATTTAAATCAATTCTTAAATCATTTATTTGAAGTTCTTCACTATCTTTATATCTTTTAAGTGTTGCATCAATTCTTAGAACTAACTCTCTTGGTTCATAAGGTTTAGATAAGTAATCATCGGCTCCTAATTCAAAGCCATAGATTTTATTTCCTATATCATCCCTTGCAGTTGAGATGATAATAGGTATATTTTTAATTTTCTTTATTTTCTTGAAAAGGTCAAAGCCATCCATTCTCGGAAGGGATAAATCTAAAATAACAATAGAGTATTTTGCGTGATTTTCTTCAAACTCTTTTAATGCTTCAAAAGGTTCTGAATATACAATACAATTATAATTATAATCTTTTAGAAATGTGCTTATAAGTTCTTGTAGTTCGATATTGTCTTCAATCAATAGAACACTTTTACTTTTCACTTTTAACCTTTACTATTTTGTATTATCATCTTGAATTTTGTTTTTCGATGATACTGATTTTAACCAAAAATATCCAAATAAACCTGAAAATAATGAAGCACTTAAGATTCCTATTTTTGCTTGGAAAATAAGTTCAGGGTTTCCAACAAAAGCTAAATCTGCAACAAATATAGACATTGTAAATCCTATTCCACCTAAAAATGCTACTCCAAATACTTGGCTCATATTACTTCCTTTTGGAAGCTCTGCAATTTTTAGTTTTACTGCTAGGAAAGAAACCCCAAATATACCAATAACTTTTCCTAAAATAAGTCCTAAAATAATACCTAACGAAACAGGTTCTAAGATTGTAGTACCAATTGAACTAAAGTCAATTTTAACTCCTGCATTTGCTAAAGCAAAGATAGGAATAATTAATAATGCAACTGGTAAATGAAGATTATATTCTAATCTTGCAGCAGGTGTTCCTACTTCATTGATTTTATCTTTTATATTTGTAAGAATCTTTTTTTGTTTTTCATGCATCATGTGATTTTCTTGGACTGGATAGTTATCATATTCATCTAATAAACGTTTTGTATCTTGGGTAAAGGTTTCAGGAGCTCTTTTAGGCGTTGAAGGTATTGCTAGTGCAGCTAAAACCCCTGCAATTGTAGCATGTACACCAGATTCTAACATGAAAAACCACATTACCAAACCTACAACAAAGTAAGGTAGAATCATATGAATACCAAATCTATTAAAGGCAATCATTAAAGCAAACATAATTCCTGCTAAACTAAGTGCAAGCATATTTATAGTTTCAGTGTAGAAAATAGCAATAACTAAAACAGCTCCTAAGTCATCAACAATAGCAAGGGCAACTAAAAATGTTACAAGGGTTGTAGGAACTCTTTTCCCTAATAAAACTAAAGCACTAATTGCAAAAGCAATATCTGTTGCCATTGGAATTCCCCAACCAGTAACTCCTTGTGTACCATAATTTAAACTTGTATAAATAAGTGCAGGAAAAATCATACCACCAATTGCTGCTAGAATAGGAAGCATTGCTACTTTTATATTTGATAATTCTCCTGCTGTAATCTCTCTTTTTATTTCAAGTCCAATCAAAAAGAAGAATATTGCCATAAGTCCATCATTAATCCAGTGATGAAGTGAATGAGAAAGTTCCCATGAACCTACATTTAAATCAATATAAGTATGAAAAAAGTGTGCATACATATCATATAAAGGACTATTGGCTAAGACTAATGCCAATACAGTTGTTATTATTAAAATTAAACCTGTAGTTGTTTGGGCGTGTAAAAAATCTTCAAAAGGTGTTGATACTTTTTTAAAAGCTTTTTCCCAAGGTGCGTATAGTTTCATTCAAACTCCTAGTAAATTTTTAACTATTTTTATTTGTAAAGTGTCAAATTATACAAATTAAATGTCAAGAAATTTATACATTTTTTCTTGACATTTTCTTGGCAATAATTTTTTTAACTACTATTTGAGTTTTAATATTAGTGTTTTATATGAGTTTTAAGTTCTTTTATTGCAAGCTCTTTTTTCTTTGCTTCAACCATAATATCTATATTTTTAGTATCTTCACCAAACATTTTTTCTAGTTCAAAAAAGTCTTTTGCTTCGATATATTCAGCATGATTTCCAAACTTTCCATCACCTTTAGAAGAAAGATGAACTTTAGGTCTTTTATTTCCCCACGTTTTAAGTATATCTTTTGGGTCAAATTCACTTAAATTTAAGCTATGATGATATATATCAAAAACCATTGGTATTTTCGTAGCTTGGCATACATCAAGAATCTCATCTGCTGTATAAACTCTCTCATCATTTTCTAAGGCTAGTCTTTGTTTTAACCAATCTTCTTTTTCGATAGTTTCAATAAGTCTTTCCATAGCAGAAACTTTATCTCCATAAGCTCCTCCACCATGAATTAGTACTGTTCCATTATCATTAATTCCAAGTCTATCAAAAAGCCAAAAAAACATTTCTAACTCCCTTAAAGAGTTTTCTATAACATTCTCTTTTGGAGAGTTTAAAACTGTATATTGCCCAGGGTGTATTGTAATTCTTATATCAAAATCTTTTAATCTCTCTTTTGTTTCATCAAAAATTGGTGCTAATTTATCAAGCCAAGCCATATCAAAAAGTTTGTGGGAGATAAAAGGTACAAAAGAGTTGCCAAGTCTAAAAATAGGGTAGTTTTGAGATTTAGAATATTCAAGTAAACAAATTAGTTCTTTTGCATTTTGTTTTACTTTTTTTTCAACGTTTTCATAGTTTAAGTTGTTTAAATTCATAGTTCTATTTGTTGATAAGCTATTATCACTCATTGAACAAAAAAATCCAAATCTATACATTACCATGGTCCTTTAAATCTAATTGGTTTGAAATCTACTTTCTTTTCATGTTTTGTAGTTCTTCCTTGAACTCTTTTTCTCCACCTTTTATAAGCTTGTGGTGAAATAAGTTCACGCATAAGATTTTTTACTTGATTTTCTGTGAGATTAAACTCTTTTTTTATTCCATCAAAAGTAGTTCTGTCTTGCCAAGCCATTTGAATTAAACGGTTTTTATCTTCTATGTTTAAAGCTACTTTTCTCATTTGTATAAAATCCTAATAAAACCAAATGCAAAAAGCGCAAGGGAAACTTCTTTTGGTTCAAAACCATAAAGTAAATAAAATATTGCAGCAAAAAAGAAAGCAAAAGAAACGCCATAAGATTTAACTTGTTTTTTACTAGACTCTTGTAAATACTCAAGTTGATTTCTTGAAAGCTCAACTTCAAGATTTCCTTCACTTGCTCTTTTTATCATTGTTTTAAAATCTTTTACTATAAAAGGTAAATCTTTTACTTCTTCAATAATAGTTTCACTTATAGACTCTTTTGCACCTAAGGCTTTTGGAAGATTCTTTTGTAAAATAGGCAAGATATCCTTTACTCCATTGAAGTTTTCAATATAAGTAGTTCCTAATCCCTCAATAATAGCACTAACTCTAAGTATATAAATTGCATCACTAGGAAGTTTAAATGGTAAATCTCTAGTACTTTCTAAGACTTCAAATGCTAATTTTTGCATTGATTCACTATCAAGATTATCATTTGAGAAAATATCAAACATTTTTGAAGTAAATTCTGTTAATTCAGCAGTAGGTGCTTCATATGCAATTGTTCCAAGTTTTTTACTTGCATTGATATATGTTTCATAGTCTTGATCATTGGCAGCTTTTATAAGCTCAATTATTGCAATTCTTTTATCATTTGGAACTGTTTTAACCATACCAAAATCAAGTAAAATAAGTTCGCCTTTTTTATTTACAAGTAGATTTCCTGGATGTGGGTCTGCATGGAAATATCCATTTATAAGCATTTGTGTTGTGTAAAAGTCTACTAAATTTGAGATAATCTTTTTAAAATCAATTTTATGTTTAAAAATATTTTCTTTATCATCAAATCTAAAACCTTCTTCAAAACTCATAACTAAAGCATCATCACAAGAGTACTTTTTATAAGCCTTTGGGAATTTCACTTTTTGTTTTTTATATACTTTTTTGAAGTTCTTTAAATTTTTAAACTCTTGATTTAAACTAACTTCTTCAACAATCATTTTTGAAAATTCAGAGATAACTGCTTCAATAGAGTTTTTAGTGTAACTAGAAAAAAGTGGTTTAAATAGTGAATTAAAAATATTTATGATTTTAATATCTGCTAAAACCTGTTGTTTAATACCTTTTCTTCTTAGTTTTACTGCAACTTTTTTATCATTTTGAAGTATTGCTTTATGAACTTGTCCAATAGAAGCTGAAGCAATTGGTTCTTTGTCAAACTCTTTAAAGACTTGTCTTTCTTCAAAGGCAATATTATAAATCTCTTCAAAATCTTTTTGCTTCATAGGAGGAATTTGGTCATGAAGATTTTTTAATTCTTCTAGATACTCTTCATTGAAAAAATCAGACCTAGTAGCAAGAACTTGTGCAAGCTTTATAAAAGAAGCTCCTAGTTTAATAATTGTATGTTTTAATTTTTTAGGTTTAAGTGGTTTTATAAATAAAAAGCTATCTTTTCTTTTTATTACTAAATAAACTGTTAATAAAAATATAAAAACCCTGTAAACTCTAAGTGGTGAATAAAATTTTATAATCAATCCTTTTAAAAATATATCATTCTTACTGGTTCTGGCATTGGTTTATTAAAATAGTATCCTTGCACATAATCAACGCCAATCTCTTTTATAGTATTTAGCTCATATGGTGTTTCAACGCCTTCTGCTAATATCTCAATACCATTTTCTCTAGCAAGGTTAAACAAAGCCTTGTAAACAGAACGTTTTAATTCATCATTATTTATATTTGAGATGATGTTTCTATCTACTTTTATGATATCCGGCTTTAATTCTATAATCATATTTAAACTAGAATAACCTTCTCCCACATCATCAAGAGCTATTTTAAAACCTTGAGCTCTATAAAATTCTAATATTTTTTTTAGATGTTTTTGATCTTTTATGCTTTCAGTTTCTACAACTTCAAATACAATATTAGAAGTATCAAACTCCAATTGTTTTGCCCATTTAACTGTTGAATTAAGACAAAACTCTGGGTCATAAATAGAAGTAGGAAGAAAGTTTATAAATACTTTTTGCTGTATTTTTTTAGTAGCTGCTGTTTTTAAAGCACTTTCTCTACAAAGTCTATCAAGGTTAAAGTTCATATCATTTCTAGTAGATTTTTCAAATAACTCATTTGGATAGATTAAACTTCCATCAGGTCTAACCCCTCTAACTAAACTTTCATATCCATATATTTGGTCTGTCTTTATATCTATTATTGCTTGAAAATGTGAAGTTAAAGATTGATTTTTTATTACATCAAAAAACTCTTCATCTTCAATCATATTTATATATCTTTGAAGTGGTTTTGCATTTAGTACTGATTTATAAGATAAACCTTCATTGTTATAATCAATAAAAAGTTTTATATCTTCTGTTTCTAAAGAGTTAAATGTCGTTTCAATGGCATCAATATTTTCATAAAAGAACTCTTTTGTATCTGCAACTTCAATATAGACTATATCTTCAATCTTTTCAAAGTTTAAATTTAGTTTTTTCAAAAATATTTTTACTTTTGAAATAAGTTCATCAAATTCACTTATAAAATAAATTTTTGAAGGGTTTTTACTAAATTCATATTTTATATTACATCTATTACAAGGCATATTTTTCCTTTATGGTTCTAATCTATAAATATCCCATTCTTGATTTTCATTTAATTCATATACGAATCTATCATGAAGCCTATTTAATCCACCTTGCCAAAACTCAAAGTATGTTGGAACTATTTGATAACCACCCCAAAATGAGGGAAAAGGTATCTCCCCTTTAGAAAACTTCTTTCTCATTTCATCAAACTTTGATTCTAATACACTTCTTGAGTTTACTACTTGGCTTTGGTGTGAAACCCAAGCTCCAAGTTGACTTCCTTTTGGTCTTGATAAAAAATATTTCATTGAAGCACTTTTTGAAATCTTTTTGATTGTACCTTCTATTCTTACTTGTCTTTCAAGTCCTAGCCAAGCAAAGTGTGCAGAGATATTTGGGTTTTCATCAATATGTTGTGATTTTCTACTTTTATAGTTTGAAAAAAACACAAACCCATTTTCGTCATACATTTTAAGTAATACTGTTCTTTGTGTTGGTTTTAAGTCAATTCCAACTGTACTTAGTGTAAATGCATTTGGTTCTATAAGTTCAGCATCTAAAGCTTGATTAAACCATTTTTCGAATTGTTTAAAAGGAGTCTCTTCTAAGTCTTCTTTATGCAATCCTTTTGAAACATATTCTTGTCTCATTTTTGAGATATCAGGCATAAAAATCCTTTATTTTCTAAGCTCTTCTTTTAACTTTTTTAAGTCTTTTTTTGTAGCTAAGTCTAAATCTTCAATTACTTCTTTTATTAAAGATTTGATTTGTTTTTTAACTCTTTTATCTTCTACTTTACCTTTTTTCTCTAATGACTTTAAAAACTCTTTGGCATCAGATTTTTTGATTTTTCCATTTTTTTCTAAAGTTTTTATTTCATCTTCTACTTTTTGTCTAACTATTACAGCAGCACCAAGACCAGAGTAAATTAATTCTTTAAACATTATAGCTCCTTTAAATTTTTATACTTAGATTATATATTATAATGGATTTTATTAGATAAAGTAGAATCTTTGTAGTAAAAAAATGTTAGTTTATAACAAAAGGGCGATTTATATCATGAAGAACAATCTCTTCTATCTTTTCAGACTTCCCAAAATGTGGTAATAGTTTAAACATTATATTTTTGTGTTCTTCTCTTAACTCTTCAATAAGATTTGGAATATCACTTGTTACATGTTTCCCCGAATTTAAAAAATAAGGATACAAAACAATCTCTCTTGCTCCATTTATTATAAACTCTGTAACAACACTTTTTATATCTGGACTTGCAAGTTCTAAAAAGGCAGCTTTTTTTAATCCATATTTATTATCTTTATGTGAAATTTCTTCAACTAATTGTATAAACTCTTGGTTTGATTCTTCTTTTTTACTACCATGGGCTACAAAAATTATTGCTCTCATTTTTTGCCTTTAAAAATATTATTATATTCTATGCACTTTTGTTTAATATCTTTACTTTTAAAGATATCACTTATAACTGCAACCATATTAGCACCTTCATTTATAAGTATATTAGCATTTTTACTTGTAATGCCACCTATAACACAAACTGGAATGCTAAGCTTTTCTTTTGCTTCTTTTATTACTTCTTTATTTACGACTGCTGCATTTGGTTTTGTAGAAGAAGGGAAGAATGACCCAAAAGCAACATAGTTAGCACCTTTGTCTTCCATACTTTTTGCTAATTGTAAGTCTCCATAACAAGAAACACCTAAAATGCCTTTGTACTCTTTTCTTATTTCTTCTACTCTATGATGATCACTTCTTCCAACATGCAGTCCATCACAATTTAGTTTTATTGCGAGTTTAACTCTATCATTTAAAACAAATAAAGCATTATATTTTCTACAAAGTTCTTGTAGATTTAAAATTAACTCTTCTATCTCTTTATCTTGTGAAATCTTATCTCTTAGTTGAATTATTGTTGCTCCACCTTTTAAGGCTTCTTCAATTTGCGTTAAAATAGTATTTTTAGGTGTTAAATTATCATCACTAATTACATATAAACCATTTAAATTTATAGACATTCTTTACCTTTTTTATGTGCAATTGGTCCTTTTCCATGACCTATATTTGGTGCATTTAAAATTGCTTGATATATAAACTCTTTTGAGATTTTAATTGCTTCTTCTAATGATTTACCTAAAGCTATATTTGCAGCAATTGCACTTGAAAAACTGCAACCTGTACCGTGATTACTTGAAGTTTCAATAAACTTTGTATAAAAAACTTTTTTTTCTTTATTATCAATGAAAGTATCCATACTTAAATCTTCTTCATCTTTTTTTACAATGTCATTTTTTATAACTACTTTACAAGGTAGTTTAGAAATGTTTTCAATAGCTTTTTCATTTAAAACATCATAATTAAATAGTGCCTTTGCTTCATATAAATTAGGAGTAATAATATCTACATAAGCAAATAGAGTTTTTAGATTTTCAATTGCATCATCATTTAAAAGTTTTGAACCAGCTTTTGAAATAAAAACTGGGTCAAATACAATCGGAATATCTAAATCTTTTATAGTTTCTCTTACTGTATCAATAATCTCGTTTGAAAAAAGCATTCCTATTTTTATAGCGCTTACTTCAAAATCCTCTAAAACTCTTTGTATTTGTTCTTGCACAAATGAAGGAGAAATCTCTTGAATATTTGTAACTCCTTGAGTATTTTGAGCTGTTAAAACAGTAATTGCACTACATCCAAAAGTGTCAAAGGCTTCAAAAGTCTTCAAATCAGCTTGAATTCCAGCTCCACCACTACTATCACTTCCAGCAATTGAAAGTACTACTTTCATAAAAATCCTTCATTTTTTTGCATATTGTCTTGAAGTTTGACTTTAAAGCTATTTAAAATATTTATTAAAAATTATTTTTTAGGGAAATCTTTTATTATTGTAATAACTAGTTCTCCAACTGTAAAGCCAAACTTTTTCATTTTTGAGTGGTTTATAATTACACCATCTTCTTGTAAATGAAGCCAGTCTTTTACACTAATATCTATAGTGCTATCATTATAAGGAACTCTCATTACATAATCCATCATAACTGTATTCCCTAAAGCTTGCATTTTAGCAGTTCCTACTATATCTCCAGCTGTTGCATCAAAAGTTTTTTCACCTGTAGGTACTAACTTCCAAACTCTTGTAAGCTCCTCTCCATCATCATAAAGAAACTCTTCATTTAAAGTTCCAACACCATTTTCATCCCAAGAACCAATAAGAGTTCCCTTAAAAGTTCTAATAATCTTTCCAGATCTGTTTTTAACTAATCCATAAGCAGTTAGTTTACCGTTAAAATACTCTTGAGGTACAAACTCTGGGCTTTTGTTTTTAAAATCTTCTATTTGCATTTTGCTACATCCTGTAAAAAATAAAATTGCTAAAGCAATTAAAAATATGCTAAAAAATCTATTTAAATTTTTCATGCCACTAGTCCTTTATTTAAATTTATGTTTTCATATCTTGTAAATACTAGTTGAACAAGATTGATATTTCTTGTTAAGAATCCAGCTTCACAATAACAAAGATACATCTTCCACATTCTGATAAAGTATTCATCAAAACCTAACTTTTGAACTTCATCAAGATTGTCTAAAAAGTTTTTATGCCAAACATTTAGTGTTTTTGCATAATGTTCAGTGAACTCTTCCATATGAAGTAAATTTAATTTTGTATGTTTAGTTGTTGTTTCAAGTATTTTTCCAACACTAGGAAGATGTCCTCCTGGGAAAATATACTTTTGAATAAAGTCTGTTCCTTTTGAATATGAATCATATCTTTGGTCAGGCATTGTAATTATTTGCATAACTAAAACACCACTTGGGTTTAATAAACTTTGGCATTTTTTAAAGAAAACATCAAAATACTCACGCCCAACAGCTTCAAACATTTCAACTGCAATAATTGCATCAAATTGCCCTTGCATATCTCTATAATCTTTAAGCATAATGTTTATAGACTCTTCTATTTTATGCTCTTTAAATCTATTTTCACAAAGCTTTTTTTGTTCTTTTGAAAGGGTTAAAGTAGTTACTTCACATTCATATTTTTTTACTAAATGCATAGCCATAGCTCCCCAACCAGAACCAATTTCTAGAACCTTTGAACCTTTTTTTAAATTTAGTTTTTTTGCTAAAATATCTAGTTTTCTATTTTGAGCTTCAAATAAATCTTCATTTTCATTTTGAAAAACTGCAGCAGAGTACATCATCGTATCATCAAGCATAAGTTTAAAGAAATCATTTGATAAATCATAGTGTTCTTGAATATTTTTCTGTGCTCTTGTTTTAGAATTTTTTCTAAGAAGATGTTTCATTTTATTAAAAAATGGAAATAGGTTATATAAACTAAAACTCTTTTCATCTTCACTTTTTGTTTGAAGTTCACTTGAATTTAAAAGAGCAATTTTTATTAATGAAGTTAAATCATCACAATCAAAATCTTTGTCCATATAGCTTTCTGCAAAACCAATATCTCCATAGAAAGTTAATCTTTTAAAAAGGTTTCCATTGTTTAAAACTAATGTTGCTTTTGGATAAGTCTTGTCTCCATAGGTTTTAACTTCACCATTACTAAAGTGAACTTCTAAGTCACCTCTTTTTATTTTAGATAGAAATTTATCTCCTATTTTGTTCCATAAAGTTTCCATCAGTATCTCCTTACTGTATCTTTTTCAATTGGTTTATTCCATTTTAAACCTAATAATTTAAGTTTTATACTTTGATATATTGTTCTTGTAACAACCCAAAAAGTTAAGAATGTATGTTTAAAGAATATACTTCTTAAATTTTTAGTTGTAAACTCTTTAGCTTTTGCTGTGAAATTAGATGTTAATTTTTTCTTTTCATCTTCAAAAAGAGTTATACCTAGATTTAAATCTTTTTCATTATAAACTAATGTAAATTCATAGTCTCCATCTCTTTTGAAAAATGGAGAAACATACATATCTTTTTTAGTTCTACCTTTATAAATTTTGTTATTTGAGCTTGTAAGCTCTACAGGGTAGATTACTCTTCCTCCATTGTAATTATGCACTTCTGCAATAAGAAAGCTTGGTTTATTGTCTTCAAAAAGAATTAATGCACTAATTGGATTAAAAACAAAACCTGCAATTCTTGGAAGAGTTAAGAATCTCATCTTTTGTGTTGGTTTAATTGCAAAACTTTTTAGTAAGAAATCTATATTTTTTAAAAAGTCTTCTTTGTTTCCGAAGTGGTCTTTTGAATAAAATGAGAATAGGTTAAATTTATTATATGAAAAAACTTTATTTTTAATATCTTTAATAGATGATAAATCAATATCAAGCATAAAAAATTTATATTTAAAACTATGCTCTTTAGGAAGAAATCTTTTATGATAAATCATTCCATCAAAAATTAAATGTTTCATAATTGGCACCCAAACTCTTTTGCTATAGTATTTGCACTATATAATCCATCTTCATGGAAACCATATCTCCAGTATGCTCCTGCATAATAAGTATTATTTTTCCCATTTATAAGCTCTCTTCTCTCTTGTGCCTTTATGGCTTTTAAATCAAATTGAGGATGGGAATAGTTAATCTTTTCAATTATATTATCTAAATTTTGTGTTTCATTTAAAGAAACAAAATACTCTTTTTCTTTTTTTAGATTTTGTAAAGTATTTAACCAATAAGAAAGAGTTACATTGTCTTCTTTTCCATCTGTTTTGTAATTCCAAGCTGCATAGGCTTTTTTATTAGGGAATAAAGCTTTTGTATCAGTATGTAAAACAGCATCGTTATCTTTGTATTTAAAACTTAATAAAATATCTGTTTCATCATTGCTTGGTTTTTCTAACATTGCAAATGCATCAGGGGCATGCATTGCTAAAATCACTTTATCATAAACTGATTCACCTAAATCATTATGCACTAAAATCACTTTATCTTTTTCTCTTCTTATATATTTTACAGTAGAGTTAGTGTAGATTTTCCCAGAAATCTCATTGGCAATTTTATTTACATAATTTATTGAACCACCACTTACAGTAAGCCATTGATGGTGAGTATCAACTCCTAATAAGCCATGATTTTTAAAAAAGTTTAAAAAAGCTCTTGCCGGAAATTCATTCATTTTTTTAGTAGGTGTTGACCAAATTGATGCTCCCATAGGAATAATATATCTGTCTTTAAAATATTTTGAATAGGGCTTTAAATACTCTCCTAAGCTTAAGTCTAAGTCTTCACTATCGTTTTGTAAATCTTCATTTGCTTTTTTATTAAATTTCAAAATATCTTTAATCATAATGTAATGACTTGGGTTAAATAGATTTTTCTTTTGGAAGAACATCCCTTTTAAATCTTGACCATTGTAAGCTGTATTAGATTTTGTATCCCAAAATGCAAAACTCATATCAGAGTTCTCAATTTTTACATCTAATTCTTCAAATAATTTTGTTAATAAAGGGTAAGTTTCATGGTTAAATACTAAAAATCCAGTATCAACACCAAACTCTTTGTTATCTTCCTTCACAAAAGTAGTTCTTGCATGACCACCTAGTCTTGAACTTTTTTCATAAAGGTCAACGTGATGTTTTTTGCTTAATAAATATGCAGAGCCTAAGCCACTAATTCCAGCTCCTAGAACTGCTATTTTTAATCTTTTTTCTTTCATTTGTATCTTCCATTTTTATCTTGTTTTGTAAATATTAATTTTGATGTGTCCATATAATTATCTATAAATTTAATAAGCTTATTTAATTTTTTTTCTTCCATAAATGGGGTTCTATGCATAATCCATAGATTTTTCATCTTCTTATCACTCATAATTGCTGTTTCATAAGATTTATCTAAATAAATAATTCTATACTCTTTTGTAAAAATCCAATAATATGTTTTATCAAGTACTGCTAAATTGTCTTCTAACTGTGGTTCAACAATTCCATTGTAAGAAATAAGTTCTCCACCGATTTCATATTGGAAACATCTATTAAAAACTTTTAATTTATTATCTTCTAATTGTTTATATTCAACTGTTGCAGCTACACAGTTTTCTTCAAATTTATTATAAGTTCTTGCAATTTCATACCAAAGCCCAGAAAAATTTTTAGGACTGACATATTTAACGGGCTTTGGTTCTTTATATTCAAAAGAAGTTTGAGATGCGAGTAGTAGGGAAACTAAACATAGTGTTAAAAATATTGATTTCATAACAAACTCCTTTCAACATACATTTTATAGGTTAATGAAGGATTTTTGTATATAAAAAATGTTAATTAATAAACTATTATTTATCTTCTTTGTATTTATTAATAAAAATAATTGCAATAATTTTTAAAATAACAGGTGCTAATCCATAAAGTAGGGCAAGGGTTAAAATAGAATTATCACTTGGGTTGTTTTCATTAAAATCTACTAAGCCTAAAATACCAAAAGATATTGCAACACTTAAAGCAAGGGATAGTTTTGTAATCATAGCCCAAAGTCCAAAAAGTAATCCAGAGCAGTTGTTTTTAATCTCTTCTGCTTTTTGGCTTATATCAGAGTGAATAGAAGTAGGGAAAGCCAAATCTGCACCTAAAGAAAAACCTGAGATTATGCAAATTATTAGAAAAGGAATAAAATCATTTTCTCCTAAGAATGGAACAAAAATAAAAGAAGCTGATGCTAAAACAATAGAATAAATCCAGACTCTTTTTTTACTTGTTTTTTTTGAAATAGCAGTCCACACAGGAAGAGCTAAAACCCCAGAAAGAAAATATACAATAAGAAGTAAACCACTTGATTTTGGTTCTTTTATTACAAACTCAACAAAAAGTAAAAATAAAGTTGCAGGAATAGCATTTGCAAGGTTATTAAAAAAATATCCTATTTGTAAAGATTTGATTTTTGGCAATTGTTTATAAATAATTTTTAAATATGAAAATTTAAAATTTTCAATGTTTTCACTTGTTACTGTTTTTATTTTTAATAATGAAATAATTGTAAAACAAGTAAAAAGTATTATGAAAACGATAAATAATAAATCTAATACTTCTTTTGTATTACTTGAAATAGAAAATAAAAAAGGAAGTAAAAGTGCAATAAGAACACCAACTATTGTTCCTATTTCTCTAACACTATTTAGTTTTGTTTTATAATAGTAATCATTTGTTATTTCAGCTGACCAAGTAAGATATGGAATATTTACCATACTCCATGCAACATATACTAAAAAGGAAAAAGTAAATAACCAAATACTTGCATACTCTTCATTTGGATTAATTAGTAAATAAAAACTTATTATTAATAAGATAGCACCAATAGCTATTAAAGGTTTTCTTGAATTGTATTTTTGTTTACTTCTATCACTTAAGTATCCTAAATAAGGGTCTAAAAATACATCAAAAAATCTTGCTAAAAAAAGAACTCCTCCTACTAAAGCCATATCTATACCAATATCTTTTGCGTAAAATGTTGGCAAATAAATATATAAAGGTAATCCAAGTATTGCTAAAGGTACTGCAAGAAGACTATAATAGAGTAAGTTTGATTTAGCCATTGATTTTTCTTTTTACAAATTTAATTAAAAATGATATCACAGGTAGTTTTTCATATAGATTTGAAGCAGCATCCCAAAAGTCTTCATGTAAAATCACTTTTTCATCAGAATTAAAAATAACTCTACTAACTCCTTCAAAACTTTGTAGGTTTTCTTCTTTTTTGAATTTAAAAGAGAAAGTCCATTTTATATAAGCAATATTTCGACTTTCAACTATCTCATCTACTTTAAACTTAGGCTCATCAAGTTTTTTATACATATTCAAAAAAACTCTAAAAATATTTTGTAATCCTTTTACTTCATGAAAAGGGTCTTTAAATTTAGCATTTAAGTCAAAAAACTTTGCATACTCTTTTAAGGGAGTATCTTTGTCTATAGATTCAAAGAATGAGGCATAGTCTTGTGCTTTCATTTTATCAACCTTTTTGTAATAGCTAGAGAAAATTTATATGGAATCAAACTTAAAAATTGTAAAAATAATCTTAGTTTTGTAGGAAATCTTACTTCAAATCGGTTATCTTTTGTAATACCTTTGAAAATCTCTTCTGCTGCATATTTTGGTTCCATAAGTTGAGGCATATCAAAACTATTTTTACTAGTAAGTCTAGTTTTAACAAAACCATGATTTATAATTTGTAAATCGATATTCTCTTGTTGTAATTCAGGATGAATTGACTGTGCAAGATTTAATAAAGCTGTTTTAGGTGCAGAATAACCACCACCGTTTGGAAGTCCAAAGTATGTTGAAAGACTTAAATTCCAAATCCATTTACCACTTTTTTGTTTTATAAAATATTTTGAGATATTTGTCATGATATTAATAACACCTAAATAGTTTGTACTATTCATTAAAGCAAACTTTTTATAATCCCATGATTTCATATCCATAACTTCATAAGCCCCTGCATTGTAAAACCAAATGTCTAAGCCATCAAAAACTTGCCAAGCTTCTTTTATTTTAGTTTCAATATTTTCAGTATCTTCCACATCAAAATCTAGTAAATAAATGTTTTCTTTGTAAGAGTCTTTTAACTTTAAGAGTTCTTCACTACTTGAAGCACTTCTTGAACTAACTATTATTCTGAATTCATTTTCTAAAAAGATTTTTGTTAATTCTAGTCCTATACCACTGCTTCCTCCAACTAACCAGATTCTTTTATTTGAATTTTTCATAATAGCCTCTTTTTTATTTTATTATATATTTTATTGTGTACTTTTAATAGGTTTATTTTGTCATCATATATGAAAAATACATACAAATATTACTATTAAATAGGCTTTAACTTTTTTCATGTATAATAATTATTAATATTTTATTTGCAAGGATTATTTTGGCTTTTATTACTGATGATTATTATAGAGACTTATTTGAAAATGCACCTACTCCTATGTTTATAATTGATGATGGATTAATCGTAGAAGCAAATGATGCAATGGCAAAGGTCTTTAAAGTTAAATCAAAAGAAGAGATGTATAAATTACATCCCTCTCAATTATCACCAAAATATCAAGCAGATGGCAAAACTTCTGAAGAAAAAGCAGACGAATTACTTGCAAAATGTTTAAAGCAAGGGTTTATTCAATTTGAATGGTTACATAAAGACTTAGAAAATAAAGAGTTTTTAGTTGAAGTTACTGTAAAATCAGTGATTATAAATCAAAAGCAAATGTTTTATGCAACTTTTAGAGATATTACTAAAGAAAAAGATTATGAAAAAAATTTACTAAAGAAAAATGAAAAGTTAGAAAATAAGAATAAATATTTTGCTGAAATAAATAAGATACTAAAAACAGATCATCAATGGGAACAACTTATTGATAAGATTTTTTTACTTGAAGAGTTTAGAAAAGCTTTAGATGAAAGTTCTATTGTTTCCAAAACTGATCGAAAAGGTATTATTACATATGTAAATGATAACTTTTGCAAAATTTCTGGATATGAAAGAGAAGAGTTATTAGGTCAAAGTCATAATATAATTAGACACCCTAATACAAAAAAAGAGTTTTTTAAAAACCTTTGGGAAAAAATTACAAATAAAGAAGTATTCAAAGGTATAATCGAAAATAGAAAGAAAAATGGTGACTCTTATTTTGTTGACACAACAATTGTCCCTATTTTAAATAAAAATGATGAAATAGTAGAGTTTATTGGTATAAGAAATGACTTAACTGCAGTTTTTGAAAAAGATAAATTAATCTATGAGCAGTTTACAGATGATTTAACTTCTTTGCCAAATAGACAAAGATTATTAGATGATATTAAGAAACTTGTAAATCCTAAATTAGCTTTAATTAATATAGATAGATTCAAGGATATTAATGACGCTTATGGTTTTGAAATAGGGGATAAAATACTTAAAACCCTTTCAATAAGATTAATTCAATATAAATCAACAAACTTAAAAGTTTATAGGCTCTCTGGAGATGTCTTTGGATTATTAGCTTATGGGAATATTTCAGAAAAAGAGTTATTAAAAACCACAGATAGTATTATTCATAACCCTTTATTCCAAAAATATATAGTAGGTGACTATGAATTTGATATCTCTTATACTGCTGGTATAGCTGGACATGAAGATAAGCTTTTAACTCAAGCTGAAGTTGCTTTACAATGGGCAAAACAAACACATAAAGATATTGTATTATTTGATGAAAATATGCCTGCCTATAAAGAGTTAAGAGAAAATATAGAGTTAACAAAACAGATAAAAAATGCAATTGAAAATGATAATATTTTAATCTATGGTCAAAAGATTGTTTGCAATACATCAAGTGATTATAAATATGAAACTTTAATGAGATTAAAACTAGAAGATGGGACTATTGTTTCACCTTTTAAGTTTTTAAATCATGCAAAAAAAGCAAGATTATATCCTTTGATGACAAGAATTGTCATAGATAAAGCTTGTAATTATTTTAAAGACAAAGATGAAGAGTTTTCTATTAATCTAATGATTGAAGATATTAAAGATAGAAAAACTATTGATTATCTTGTTTCTAAATTAAAAGAGACAAATACTGCCCATAAACTTACTCTGGAAATAGTTGAATCAGAAGAGATAGAAAAATTTGAGGAAGTTGGAGAGTTTATTAAAGAAATGCATAAACTTGGTTGTAAAGTTGCAATTGATGATTTTGGTACTGGATACTCTAACTTTGAATACATTATTCAATTAAAAGTAGATATTTTAAAAATTGATGGTTCCTTAATTAAAAATATTCATATCAATGATAACTTAAGACTCACTGTTTCTACAATTGTAAATTTTGCAAAAGTTTTAAATATTCAAACAGTAGCAGAATTCATTCATAATAAAGAGGTTGATGATATAGTTAAATCTTTAAAAATTGATTATTCCCAAGGATTTTATCATCATGAACCAGAGTTATTAAACTAAGTATATTTCTAAATGTATTTATAGTTTATTTTAGATATAATCGCCCAAAATCAAGAACAAAAAGGTTAATTTTATGGTTCAAGTAGTAAATCTTAAAAAAGCATTTGGTCCAAGAGTGTTATTTCAAGATATCAATTTAAAACTAGATCAAGGGAAAAGATACGGTCTTATTGGTGCAAATGGTGCTGGTAAATCTACTTTTCTTAAGATTCTTTCTGGTGAAGATGAAGCAACAGAAGGTGAAGTACAAGTTCAAAATGGTAAAAAAGTTGGAACATTAAGCCAAAACCAATTTGCATACGAAGAGTATTCTTTATTTGATACAGTTTTATTAGGAAACAAAAGATTATATGACGCAATAAAAGAAAAAGAAGAATTATATATGAGTCCTGAGTTTACTGATGAAGTAAATAACAGACTTGCAGAGTTAGAAATTGTTTGCGTTGAAGAAGACCCAACTTATGAGTATGATGTAAAAATTACAAAGATTTTAGAAGATTTAGGTTTCCCTTCATCTCAACATACTGATTTAATGTCATCATTAACAGGTGGAGATAAATTCAAGATTCTTTTAGCACAGGTTTTATATCCAAAACCTGATGTATTATTCTTAGATGAGCCTACGAATAACTTAGATATTGAAACAATTGGATGGTTAGAAAACCAACTTCAACACCATGATGGTACAATGGTTGTTATCTCTCACGATAGACACTTCTTAAATGCAGTATGTACACATATCTTAGATGTTGACTACAAACAAATTAGAGAGTTTACTGGTACTTATGATGATTGGTATATTGCCTCAACTGTATTAGCAAAACAAGCTCAAGCAGATATGAGTAAAAAACAAAAAGAGAAAGAAGAACTTGAAAAATTCATTGCTAGATTCTCTGCAAATGCCTCAAAAGCAAAACAAGCTACTTCTAGACAAAAACAATTAGACAAGTTAGATATGGGGAAAATTGAAATTTCAAGTAGAAGAGACCCTTCAATTATCTTTAGACAAAAAAGAGAAGTTGGTAAAGAGTTACTAACTGTTAAAAACATCTCTAAATCATATGATGAGCAAGTATTAAATGATATCTCTTTCTCAGTTGAAAAAGGTGATAAAATAGCACTAATTGGTCCAAATGGTATTGGTAAAACAACATTATGTGAAATCCTAGTAGGAAATGTTAAACCTGATTCTGGAGAAGTTCATTGGGGTGCTACTATTCAAAATGGTTATTTCCCTCAAAATGCAACTGATATCATTAAAGGTGATATGACTTTATATGATTGGTTAAGAAGCTTTGATAGAGATGCAGATATCAATGAAATTAGAAACTGCCTAGGAAGAATGTTATTCAACGGTCAAGAGCAAGAGAAAAAAGTAGAGTCTTGTTCAGGGGGAGAAAAACATAGAATGTGGTTATCTAAAATTATGTTAGAACAACCAAACTTTATGGTACTTGATGAGCCTACAAACCACTTAGACTTAGAAGCAATTATTGCACTTGGAGAAGGATTGTTAGAATATCCTGGCTCTGTAATTTGTGTTTCTCACGATAGGGAATTATTAGACGCTTATGCAAATAGAATTATTGCAATTCAAGAAGATGGTTCTATTCTTGATTTCAAAGGAACTTACGAAGAGTATATTGAGTCAAAAGAAGCTAAATAAGCTTCTTTTCTCAATTTACATATTAATTTTTTGAGTGTTTTGAAGACATTCTAAACTCTCTTCTTTTTAGAGCATCGTTATATCTTCTTTTTTCATCTTCTGTTTCAGGTTCTAATTTTGGTACAGTAACAGGTGTACCTTCTTCATCAACTGCAACCATAGTAAAATAACAAACATTTGTGTTTTTTAGAGTATGGTCTTTTATATCTTCTGAAATTACTTTAATTCCAATTTCCATTGAAGTTCTACCTGAGTAGTTAACTGAAGCATGAAATGTTACTAATGAACCTATTTTGATAGGGTCCTTAAATAAAACCATATCAACTGAAAGTGTTACAACATATGTTCCACAGTATCTTGCAGCACAAGCATAAGCTACATGATCAAGCATTTTCAGAATCTCTCCACCATGAACTGTATTTCCAGTGAAATTTGCTTTATCTGGTGTCATTAGCATTGTCATTGTTAATGATTTGTCTTTTCTTGTACTCATCTTATAGCCTTATATAATTTACTAGTCTTATTATATGTAATAAAATAAAAATAAAAGACTGATTTATAAAAAAAACTTATTAGATATAAAAAACTATATAAAAAAGTAACATTTTAATTTCTGATAAAAATTTTAAAAAAGCATATTCTTTTAATACTATTTGAATACTATTAAGTGTTATAATAATTTTAATATATTAAAAGGATATCATATGAAACGAGTTTTTTATCTATTTTTAATTTTTGGTATAAGTGCATTTGCGGTAGAACTTACTTTAGGTGTTGTTCCTCAACAAAGTCCTTTAAAACTATCAAATAAATGGAAAAAAATAACTCAATATTTGCACGATGAAACAGGAATTAAAGTTATATTTAAAACCCAAAGGTCAATTCCTAGTTTTGAGAAAGTTTTATACTCTGGTGGGTATGATATTGCTTATATGAATCCTTATCATTTTATAGTTGCTAATAAACAGCAAAATTATGAAGCATTTACAAGGGCAAATAAACAAATAGAAGGTATTTTACTTAGCAAAGATAAAAATTTCAAAGTAGATAAAAATTATTTAAAAGATAAAACATTTTTATTTCCTGCACCAAATGCTTTTGCCGCAACTTTACTTACAAAATATGAGTTAAGAAAACTTTACAATTTTAATGTGGATAAAGATGCAAAAGTTTTATATGTAAATTCCCATGATTCTGTTTATAAAGGAGTTGCAAGAGAAGTTGGAGACATAGGTGGTGGAATAGTTAGAACATACAATAATTTTATAGATAAAAATGATAAAGAAAAAATATCTATTGTTTATAAAACAAATGCTTATCCAAGTCATCCAATTGCTGCTCATCCAAGAGTAAATAATGAGATAGTAAAAAAGTTACAAGATGCATTTTTAAATATGCCTAATGATTTAAAAAAAATCTTAAGTATAAAAAAGTTTATTAAAACTGATTCAAAAGAGTATGAAGTAATTAAAGAAGTTAAGTCAAATTAGTTGACAAAGGAAAGTCATGTCATTTAAATATAGATTCATTTTATCTTTTGTATTGCTAGAAATATTCTTTATTATGTTAATTGTATCAGTTAACTTTATTGCAATAAATAATTCTTCTAATAAACTAATAAAAGAGCAAATTGAGTCTAATATAACTTTTCTAGAAGAGATGTTAAAAGTTCCATTAAGTATTTATGATTTGGCAACTATAGATAATCTTTTGTATAAAACTGAAGAGTTAAGTCATATTAATTCTATTGTAGTTTTAGATTCAAATAAAAGAGTTTTATCTGAAGTATATAATTTTCAACATTTTTCTTTAGAAGAGTTAATTAAATTTCAAAAAGATTTTAAACATGAATTAGATGATGAGAATTATGAGATAAGATATAAAGAGATTAAAGAAGGAGAGACTCAATTAGGAAGTCTTTATATAGTTTTTGACACTTCTGAAAATAAACAATTTATTTCAAAAAATATTAGAAATACACTTAGTATCATTTTTGTAGAAATACTTTTTTCTACTCTTCTTTCATATCTTATAGGGTCTAGATTAACAAGAATGCTAACAAACCTTTCTGATGTAGCAAAAGAGATTGGAGAAACAAAAACTCCAGAAATACCATATAGAAATAATAAAGATGAGATAGGGGTTTTAGCAAACTCTTTAAATAAAATGCAATATGATTTAAAAAATAGGCGAGAAAAACTAAAGCAGTTAACACAAAACCTAGGGGAACAAAAAGAAGAGTTACTCCTTGCAAATAAAGCAAAAGACGATTTTTTAGCAAATATGAGTCATGAATTAAAAACTCCTTTAAACTCTATAAATATTATAAGTTCAGTAATGTCTAAAAACAAAGGTAATAATCTAACTGAAAAAGATGTTTATAATCTAAATATGATAAATAAATGTGGACATGATTTATTATATTTAATAAATGACGTGTTAGATATTTCAAAACTTGAAGCAAAAGAGATTACCTTAAATAAAGAAGATATAAATATAGAGTTATTGATTAAAGAAATATCTGAAACATTTAAGCCACAAGTTATAAATAAAAACTTAGAACTTAATCTTATTTGTAAAGATTCTATAGGAATTATACATAGTGATAAACAAAGAATAAAACAGATTATTGAAAACCTTTTAAGTAATGCCTTGAAGTTTACCTCAAAAGGCAAAATTGAAATAATTGTAAGAGATAAAAACAATTTTGTTGAGATAATTGTAAAAGATAATGGAATAGGAATCAAAGAAGAAAAATTAAAACATATTTTTGATAGATTTAAACAAGCAGAAGAGACTACTTCAAGAAGATATGGTGGTACAGGCTTAGGTCTTGCAATTTGTAAAGAGTTAAGTATCTTATTAGGTGGAGATATAAAAGTTGAAAGTATTTTTGGAAAAGGAAGTACTTTTAGAGTTTTTATTAATAAAAATAAACAAGAGATAGAAGCTTCAGATAAAATATTAGAAGAGAATATTTTAGATGTAAAAAAAGAAGATAAAAAAGTTTTATTTTTAAATAAAGACCCATTGAATTTATTTAGAATAGTTGTTGAACTTAATAAATATCTAAATATAGAACAAGTGATTAATATAGATGAGTTTATGGAAGCTATAAATAAAAAAGATTATGACCTTTGTATTATTGATTTTGAAGAAGAGGATATGAAAAAAATAGAAGAAATAAAGAGTGAAAAACTTTTACTTTTAATTGATAAAGATAATCTAACAGACAAACTTATAGAATATAATATCTTAGATAAGAGATTAGATTCAAAAGAAGTAATCAATCAAATAAAGGATAGGGTATGAGTGATAAATTCAAAATTTTAATTTTAGATGATATCCAAGATAACATCTATTCATTACGATTCTTAATAGAAAGTAGTTTTGATGATATTGAGATATTAGAAGCTACAACTGTCCCTCAAGCGTTGTTGCATATTATGAAAAATGATATATCTTTGATTTTAAGTGATATTCAAATGCCAGGAATAGATGGCTTTGAATTTGTTAAATACCTATCAGAACTTGAAGCTACAAAAGATATTCCTATTATTTTAATAACTGGTATATACAATGAAATAGAACATCAGAAAAAAGCTTATGCAAGTTCTTCAAAAGTTATTGATTTTATATCTAAACCTATTGATGATGAAATTTTTTGCTCAAAATTAAATATATATCTACAACTATTTACAGAGAATAAAAGACATAAAAAAGATTTAGAACAAAAAGATAAACTTTATGAAGAGCAAGTAAAAATAAACAGTATGATAGATGAGTTAGATTCTAATTATAAAAATATTATGGACTTAGATGACTGTTTAAATGATTTACAAAAATTAGTTGATAAAGATATTGAAAACAACAAAAAGTAGAGATGAATTAAATCATCTCTAACATCTGTTCTTCCGTAAGAGTAGTTACACCTAACTCAACTGCTTTGTCATATTTACTTCCAGCATCTTCTCCATAGATTAAATAGTCAGTTTTCTTTGATACAGATGAACTTACTTTTGCTCCAAGTGCTTCAAGGTCTTTTTTTATAATACCTCTACTTTTACTCATAGTTCCTGTTAAAACAACAGTTGTGCCTTTAAAAGCATTTTCACTTACTTCTTTTTTCTCTTCAACTTTTGGATTGATTATTTCAATAAGTTTTGTTACTAAGTCATGATTTACTCTCATAAAATCAACAAATGACTTAGCCATTTGTTCTCCAATTCCATCAAGAGCAATAAGTGAATCTAAGTCAATATTTATAACTTCTAATCCAAACTCTAAACAAATTTGTTTTGAAGCTACTTCTCCAATATGTTCTATTCCTAAAGCATTTATAACTCTATGTAACTGGGTTCCTTTTGTCTTCTCAATTGCATTTAAAAGATTAGATATTTTCTTTTCTTTAAAGCCTTCTAAGTCTTGTAAGTCTTCATATTGTAAAGAGTATAAATCTAAAATATCACTAATCTTTTTTTCATTAACTAGAAGTTCTACAATTTTGTTTCCTAAACCATCAATATTCATACAGTTTTTACTAGCAAAATAAATAATAGAGTTTGTAACAATACTTGGACAATCAAGATTTTGACACTTGATTAAAGTACCTTCATCATGAAGCGGACTGTCACATTTTGGGCAGTTTGTTGGTCTTGATATTTCTTCTTGTGTTCCATCACGTCTATCATGGAATACTTTTGTAATCTTTGGAATAATATCTCCACTTTTGATAATAATAACTTCATCATTTATTCTTAAATCAAGTCTTTGAATTTCATCATAATTATGTAAAGAAGCTCTTTCTACCATACTTCCATCAATGTGTGTTGGTTCAACTACGGCAACAGGAGTAATAACACCAGTTCGTCCTACTTGTTGAATAATATCTTTTATTTTTGTAGTTTTTTCAACTGCTGGAAATTTGTATGCACAAGACCATCTAGGAAATTTAACTGTATAACCTAACTCTTCTTGTGTTTCTATATCATCAATTTTTATTACCATTCCATCAAGCATCATAGGAATATCATTTCTAGAATCAATGATTTGGTGATATACTTTTTCAATACCTTCCACATCCTTTACTATTATTTGTAAAGGAGGTTTTACAAAGCCTAATGAATAGATATAGTCCATTTTTTCAGAAATTCTTTTAAACTCTAAACTATTTTCTCCTACTCCCCAAACATTAAAAAATAGTTTTCTAGCTGCCGTGATACTTGGGTCTAGTTGTCTTAAACTTCCTGAAGCTGCATTTCTTGGATTTGCAAATGGTTGTTCCTCATTTGAAAGTCTAAGTTCATTTATCTTTTCAAAGTCTGCTTTTTTTATTACAATTTCACCTCTAATTTCTAAAAGGCCTTTTTCTTTTATTTGAAGTGGAATAGAGTGGATAGTTTTAACATTGTTTGTGACATCTTCTCCCACAGATCCATCACCTCTTGTAATAGCTTGCTTTAATACACCATTTTCATAAATAAGATTTAATGAAGCACCATCAAATTTAGGTTCACACATAAACTCTAAATTTGTATTTACTTTTTTTGCTCTATTTATCCAATCAGTTAATTCTTGCGTATTAAATACATCTTCTTGCGACCACATCCTTGAAAGGTGAGAAGCTTTTTCAAACCCTTCTAAAACTATTCCTCCAACTCTTTTATTTGGAGAGTTTGGGTGGGAATTTTGAGGATAAGTTTGCTCATAAGCTAAACAAGCACGTGAAAGTTTATCGTACTCTTCATCTGTTGCCATTGGATTGTCTTCTACATAATAAGCGTGTGCCCATGTTATAAGTGTTTGTATACTATTATTATATTCTTCTTGTGTGATTATCTCTTCCATACTATTTTATACCTTTTGTAATATATCTACTCTAAATGGCTTTAAAAATGTTAATTTCCCACCACCAAAGCTTTCGTATTTTTCTTTTACTTTATTTCGTAAAGATTCATCTATATTGTTATCATTATAGGTTACATTCATCATTTTATTTTCAAAATCTTCAAAGTTATCATAAGTAATTTCACTTTGAAAAAAGACTTCTTGAAATAGTTTAAACTCTTCTTTTTCCACTGCTTCTTTTATAGCTTCAAAAGCATCAATTCTTTCTTGTTCTTCATCATGAAATAGTCTTATAAGTTCATTTTGGTCACCTTGAAAAAGAGGTTCAGAAATATATGCAATTGCGTTTGGTTTTAAAACTCTTTTTATTTCACTTAATGCTTTTTGCATCATGTTTTTTGGAACATGATGAAATGATTTAAACATAAATACAAAATCAATTGAATTATCTTCTAATGGAATATCTTGAGCTTGTGCTAAAATAAACTCTATATTTTCAATCTCTTCTTTTAGATTCTTTTTATGCTGAATTTCATCTACTTCACAAGCAATAATTTGTCTATCAAAACCATTTTTGGCAATCATCTTTGTCATAGCTGCATTTCCACAACCAAGCTCTAATATTTTTTTATTATTTAAATTTAATGTTTCTATTAAATATGATTCATTTATTGTTTGAGTAATATTTTTTTCTAATAGTTTCAAGTAAATCCTTTTTGAAAAGAGTATTATACAAAAAGAACATATGTAAAAGAATAAATATATTGCTATTTTGATAAAATACTAAAATTAGATATTAGGAGTAAATCAAATTGTCATATGAAGAGATATTTATTTTAGGTTGGAACCTAAACTTATTAATGTTTTTTATAAATTTAGCTATTGCTATTAGAACTATGAATCAAAAATCACGGGAACAATTGTTAGAAGAAAATAAGATTTTAACTGAACTAAAAATGGAGTTTGATTTATATTATCCATATAGAAGATATGAGACATTAGTTACTTATTTAATTCCATTTACTGCGTTTTTTAGAATGACATATAGAATTCTTGAGATGTTGTCATTTTTCTCTAAAAATAGAGGAAGCACACTAATTGATTATATGATTTATAAATATAGAAGTGATATAGAATTAGCTAAAAATAGGATAAAGTAAAGAATTTTATGAATAGTTTAAAAGAACAGTTTTTAGGGTTTTATAATACTCCTGTTCTTTTTGATGAACTTTATACTTTAAAACAGTTTTCTTTTGAGAAAATAAATACTTCAAATTTACAAATAGAAAATATAAATATTGATACTAAACTTTCACTAGGAAAAAGAGTAGAGTACTTTTTTGAACACTATTTAAATCTTACTACTAGATATCTGTTACTTAAAAAGAATATTCAAATAATCAAAGATAAAAACACTTTAGGTGAGTTAGATTTTATTGTTTTTGATAAAGTAGAAAACTGTTTTAAACATATTGAATTAATATATAAATATTACCTTTATGATACAAGATTAGAAAAAGAGCTTGATAGATATATTGGTCCAAATAAAAATGATACCTTAGTTAGAAAACTAACAAAACTAAAAGATAAGCAACTGCCCTTACTTTTTAAAGATACCACTAAAGAGTATTTATGTGAAATTGATTTAACTAATATCAAGCAAGAAGTATGCTATAAGGCAAATATATTTTTACCTTTCAATCAAAAAGATTTACAAATAAAATTTCAAGATAGTGTTAGAGGTTATTATATAGGTTTTAAAGAGTTTCAAAATGATAATAGTTTTAAAGAAGTTTCTTATTATCTTCCCCATAGATATGATTGGGTTGATTTTGAAGTAAAAGATAAAAAGTTTATCCCATATGAAAAAGCACTTCTAGAAATAGAATTTTTCTTAGAACATAAAAAGTCACCATTAGTTTGGATAAAAAATAATAAAACTGTTTACCCATTATTTATTACATTTTGGCACTAAAATAATATATGTAATCGCCATGTAACCAATAAGAGATAATATGTCTCCTTAAAAATAATATTTAAGGTAAAGTTTGATGCATAATATCTCTTTAAAAAATAAGATTTTACTTATTCTTACACTCCCGATTCTGACCATAATACTTTTAAGTGTTGATATTCTTCTTGATAAATTAGATGATAAAAACTCTATGGCAAATACTAAAAGCTACTTAGAGTTTACAATTCTTTCAAATAAAGTATTAAGTAATCTTCAAGAAGAAAGAGAAATCAGTTTAATTTTCACGTCAAGTTATGGTAAAAACAAAAAAAATGAGTTGATTTCTTTAAGGGAAGATACTACTAAACAAATCAATATATTAAATGAGTATATACAAAAATTTGATTCTTCTAAATATGGTAATGAAGTAACACAGAAAATTAAGGTGTTAGAAAATCAGTTAAGTTCAATTTCAAAAATAAGAAATAAAGTAGATAATATTTCTATTAGTGATGAAGATTTAATAACCTACTATAGCTCAATTATTAATACTATTCTTTCTTTTATGGATGAAATTTTAAGTTATAGTAATGATGGAGAGTTATCAAAGAAACTGCAAGCATATATCTCAATTGCAAATATTATTGAAAAAGCAACTTTAGAAAGAAGAGTAGTAAGAGAAATTTTTGAAAAAGGACAATTGTCAAATGAAGATTTTTTTATTTTTACTTCTTCAGTTGTTGCCCAAGATACATTTTTAGAACTGTTTAAAAAAGTTGCTACAAAAGAGCAGTTAAAGATAATAGAAAAAATGTCTACTTGTAAAGAGTGTAAAAAAGTAGATGAGTTTAGAGATATAATTTATAATAAAAGTCAAAAAGATAAACTTATCTCAGAAATAGAAGCTTACTTAGGTTATGGTGGTTTAATACACAACTTTAAAGACTATGTTTTAAGCGGTGATGAAAAAAAGATGAATAAAATCCAAAAATTTCACACTTCAATTTCAAGAAAAATAAATAGATATAGAAGACTTCCAAATATAACTAAAGAGGAAAAAAAGCTATTGAAAACTATTAAAAGAGTTTTTGATAACTATCTTGGAACATCATTAGATATTATGGAAGCACACTCTTTAAATAAGCCAATCTCTGAAATAAACGCAAGCATTAATATTGATGATGACAAGGCAATAAAATCACTTAATTTATTACGTTTAAATATGTATGGTGTTGATTCACAAAAATGGTTTTTATCTTCTTCAAATAGAATTGATTATTTTAACTCTTTATCAAATAGTTTAGCTGTAAATATCAAAAAATATATTGATAATAAAAATGCAAGTTTAAATTCTGATTTTATTATGATGGTTACATTTAATATTATTATATTAGTAATTGTGTTTATCATTTGTATTTATATGACTAAAGTTATTGTTAAGTCATTAAAAGAGTTTAAACTAGGACTTGAAGATTTCTTCATGTATGTTATTAGAGAGAAAGAACATATTCATCCAATGGAAGTAAAAGGAAGTGATGAGTTTGCTTTAATGACAAAAGATATGAATGAAAAAATCAAAAGAATAGAAGCTTCTATAGAACAAGATAAAAAAGTAGTAAGTGAAATAACTGATGTAATGGGTAAAGTTTCAAATGGTTTCTTTGAATATAAAGTACATGAAATAGCTTCTACAAATGAAGTAGAATCTTTAAAACAAATTATTAATAAAATGATTACTTATACCAAACAAAAAGTAAATAACATAAATAAAGTTTTAGACCACTACGCAATGGGGAAATATAATTTTAGACTAAGTGATGAAGAAAAAATTGGAATGTATGGTGATTTTGGTACTCTTTCTACTGGTTCAGTTCTTTTAGGTCAATCAACTTCTCAACTAATTGCAATGATTACAAATGCAGGACAAGAGTTACAAGAAAATACTAGAACCCTAACTCAATCATCACAAATGCTTTCAAGTAGTGCAAATGAACAAGCCTCTAGTTTAGAACAAACAGCAGCAGCGGTAGAAGAGATAACAAGTAATATGAAGTCAAGTTCAAGTGATGTAAGTAAGATGTTAAATATTGCAGGAGAACTTAATAATAGTGCAAAAGAAGGAAATGAACTAGCAAATAAAACTTCACTTTCTATGGATGAAATAAATGATAAGGTAAGTGCTATTAATGAAGCAATCTCAGTAATTGACCAAATAGCTTTCCAAACAAATATCCTTTCACTAAATGCAGCAGTTGAAGCAGCTACTGCTGGTGAAGCTGGAAAAGGTTTTGCTGTTGTTGCAGGAGAAGTAAGAAACTTAGCGAATAGATCAGCAGAAGCAGCAAATGAGATTAAAAAGCTTGTAGAAGATGCAACTTTAAAATCAAATGAAGGTAAAACAATTGCTAATGAAATGATAGTAGGTTATGATACCCTAGCAAATAAGATATCTCAAACAAGAGGTATTATAGATAGTGTAAGCTCTGCTATTAAAGAGCAAGAAACCGGTATGGTTCAGATTAATGATGCAGTAAACTTACTTGACCAAATGACTCAGAAAAATGCAACAACTTCTTCAAATATTGATAATCTTTCAAAAGAAGTTGAAAATCTTTCTACAAGATTATTGGGTATTACTTCTCAAGCACAAATAGATGATAAATATTATGATATGGTAGATGATATTAATCTTATTCAAGAAGTATCTAGATATAAAAATGACCATATCAATTTTAAAAGAAAGTTCTTTGATGATTTAGATAAGTTTGAAACTTGTACTGTAACTGATTGCAAATCTTGTAACTTAGGAAAATGGGTTTTAACTTGTGAAAATGAGCAAAGAGAGTTTGTACACTCAAATGAATGGCAAATCTTAAAGAAAAAACATGATCTTGTTCATACAAAAGTACAAGATTATATAAACTTAAATGCTTCAAAAGTTGATAATAAATCCCTTAAAAATGCAGCTGCCCAAATTGAAGACGCTACAACAGAAGTCTTTAACTCATTAAATGATATCTTAAAATTAAACACACAATTACTTAGAAAATAAAACTTTATACTAAGAGCTATAATTTTAATAGTTCTTAGTATTATAATTTAAACTTATAATAATATTAACTAAAAATTAATATTACAGTTGTATAATTACATTATAAGTCTATATTATAATAGGATTATAAGATGAACAAATGTAAAAATTTTTTATTTATGTATATTGATGGCTTTAAAAATATGACTTTAGGTAAAACCTTATGGAAAATTGTTTTCATAAAACTTGCAGTTATTTTAATTTTCTTAAAATACTTCATACATGATAAAAATATAAAAACTGAATATATAACAGAACAAGAAAAAATAGATTTTGTTTATAAGAATATAACAAAGGAATAAAAATGGAAGAGCAATTAGTAGATTGGTCAAGGGCACAATTTGCATTAACTGCAATTTATCATTGGCTTTTTGTTCCCTTAACTTTAGGACTTGGATTTATCATTGCCTTTATGGAAACAATTTATGTAAAAACAGGCGATGAGTTTTGGAAAAAGACTACAAAGTTTTGGATGACACTTTTTGCAATTAACTTTGCAATAGGAGTTGCAACTGGTATTATTATGGAGTTTGAGTTTGGTACAAACTGGGCAAATTACTCTTGGTTCGTTGGAGATATTTTTGGAGCACCACTTGCTGTTGAAGGAATATTAGCCTTTTTTATGGAGTCAACATTTTTTGCAGTGATGTTTTTTGGTTGGGACAAAGTTTCAAAAGGTTTTCACCTTTTATCAACTTGGTTAGTTGCAATTGGTTCAAACCTAAGTGCACTTTGGATTTTAGTTGCAAATGGATGGATGCAGTATCCAGTAGGTATGACTTTTAATCCAGATACTGTAAGAAATGAAATGAATAACTTCTGGGATGTTTTATTTTCTCCTGTTGCTATTTCTAAATTTTTACATACAATTGCAAGTGGATATATTGTTGCTTCTCTTTTTGTAGTAGGGATTTCTGCTTGGTATTTACTTAAAAAAAGAGAAATTCTTTTTGCTAAAAAGTCAATGATTATAGGAGCTACTTTTGGTTTGATTTCTTCTATATTTATTATTCTTACAGGAGATGAGTCCGCTCATCAAGTAGCACTTAAACAACCAGTAAAACTAGCAGCGATGGAAGGTCTTTATGATGGAAAAGAACAAGCAGGAATTGTAGGAATAGGCGTACTAAATCCTAAAAAAACTCTAACAAATGATGAAGAGCCTTTCCTTTTTGAGATTGAAGCTCCTTATGCACTATCTTTTTTAAGTTACCATGATATAGATGCCTTTGTTCCAGGACTTAATGATTTGGTTTATGGAAATGAAAAATATAATATAGAATCTACACAATCAAAAATTGATAAAGGGAAAATAGCAGTAAAGGCTTTAAAAGAGTATAAAGAAGCTAAAAAGAGTAATGATATAGTAAAAGCATCAAAATATCAAAAAATTTTAGAAGAAAATATGCAATATTTTGGATATGGGCATTTAGAAAAGCCAGAAGATATAGTTCCTCCTATTGCAATGACTTTTTATACTTTTCATTTAATGGTTGCCCTTGGTGCTTGGTTTTTAATTCTTTTTGTACTTTTATTATTCTTAACACTAAAAAAAGAGATTATGAAGTACTCTTTAATACTAAAAAGTGCAGTATTTTCAATTCCACTAGGATACATAGCAAGTGAAGCAGGGTGGATAGTAGCTGAAGTTGGAAGGCAACCTTGGGCTATACAAGATTTAATGCCAGTTGGTGTTGCTGTAACAAATATTTCAACAACAAATGTTCAAATTACCTTTTTCTTATTTGCCTTTTTATTTACTGCGTTATTAGTAGCAGAAATAAAAATTATGTTAAAGCAGATAAAACTTGGTCCAAATGGAGGTCATTAAGATGTTTGAAGAATTAACACATTTACAATTACAACAATATTGGTGGATAATAATATCTTTACTTGGAGGTTTATTTGCTTTTATTATGTTTGTTCAAGGTGGACAAACTTTAATAGGAAGACTTTCAAAAGGGGATGAAGTTTTAAAAACTATGCTTATTAACTCACTTGGTAGAAAATGGGAGTTAGGATTTACTACTTTAGTTTTATTTGGTGGGGCATTATTTGCAGCCTTTCCTTTGTTTTATTCTACTAGTTTTGGAGGAGCATATTGGGTTTGGATGTCAATACTTTTTTGTTTTATTATTCAAGCAGTTAGTTATGAATATAGAAAAAAGCCTGATAACTTTTTAGGACAAAAAGTATATGAAAGCTTTTTGTTTATAAATGGGAGTTTAGGAGTTATTTTACTTGGAGTTGCAATCGCAACATTCTTTTCTGGTTCTTCATTTTTTGTAGATGATAATAACTTTTCCCATTGGCAAACACCTTTTAGGGGGTTAGAAGCTTTGGGTGATATTTTTAATTTATCATTAGGTTTTGCTTTGTTCTTTTTAGTAAGAATCTCTGGAGCACTTTATTTTATAAATAATATTAACAATGAAACAATAAAACAAAGAGCAATTAAAAGTATAAAGATTGATATGCTGATATTCTTATTTTTCTTTTTAGTATTTTTATATTTATTGTTTACTAAAAATGGTTTTGCTTATGATGAAAATACAGTTATATTTATGCAAGAGTATAAGTACCTTCAAAACTTTTTAGATATGCCATTTGTTTTAGGTATGTTTGTTGTTGGTGTTTTAATGGTAATTATTGCAGTATTTTCAACAATTCATCTTAATATGACTTGTTGTATTAAAACAGCTGGTCTAGGGATTGTTTTAACTGTAATGGCACTATTTTTAAATGTTGGTTTTAATAATACAGCTTACTATCCCTCAACTTTTGATTTACAAAGTTCTCTTACTATACAAAATAGTTCAGGAAGTCACTATACCTTAACTGCAATGTCATATGTATCTTTGATGGTTCCTTTTGTTATAGCATATATAACTTATGTTTGGTATCAAATGGATAAGGTGAAAATCACTAAAGAGGAAATAGAAGATCCTCATGCACATAATTATTAAGGAAAGAAAATGGAATATTTAAGTTCGATAATATGGCTTTGTTTATGGCCTGTAGTTATTTACTCTTCATATAGAATAGTTTTAATAAATCTAAAAAAATTTAATACAAAAAAACAAGGATAAAAAATGATTGTATTTCCAGTAAAAACAAATAAAGAGAATTCTTCTGTATCACCACTATTTGGAAAGGCAAAATATTTTGCTTTTTATGATGGTGAGAAAACGACAATAGAAGCAAACCCTTATAATAAAGGTTCAATGATAATTGATTGGTTTTTAAGTAAAGGTGTAGATAAAATAGTTATTAAAGAAATGGGAATAAAACCCTTTAATAAGTTAAAAAATACGAATATAAAAGTACTTTATGCAGGAGATGATAAAGTTACTACAAATGATGTAGTAGAAAACTTTGAAAACAATAATTTAAAATTAATCTCGGAAGAAGAACTATTAACTATAGTAAAAAATCATAAGGGTGCAAAAGCTCACTAAAAGTTAAAGATACAAAGGGTTTCTTTGTATCTTTTGTTTAATTATTTATCGTTTACTTTTTTAAACTTTGAGTAAAACTCTTCTTTGCTTCTTACAAATTTGTATTCACAATCATCAGTTGTGTATAAAACACCTTCTACCCAAACATCATCAATTTGGATTTTAACTTTATCTTCTAAAACATAATAGTTGTTACCTTTGTAGGTATATTTATTATTCATGCTTTATAATGTCCTTTTAGTTTAAATCACTATCTTTCCAGTATTTTGTACCTTGAATAGTTGCTTGTAGTGCTAAACCATTTTTAGTAAGTTTATAAAGATGAACTCCTGGTTGTACAGTTGCAGAGCCTTCAATTGAACCACCTTTTTCACCTGATTTTGCAGCTACATCAGCTTGTGCATTTGCTTCCCAGCCATATTTTAAAAACGAATCAAAAGTCTTTTTCGTGTCAAAGATAAAGATTGCTCTAAAATCTTTTACTCCTGCCCCAAAACCAACTCCTGCAGATGCCATTTTCATGTAAGTTCTTTCTTTAGTAGAATTATTTACTGCAACGCCATTTCCACCTTCTGCTGAAAATAAAATTAGGTTTATTCCTATATTACTAAAGGTTGCATATCCATATGCATTTGAAATCTCATTTTTTGATTTAGGATATGTTTTATACAACATATTTAAAGTAGTATTACTCTCTTTATTTATTGCTAGTTTCTGTTCTTTAATAGAATCAGCTTCTAGAAATAAAAAAGAAAATAAAAATAGTATTAATATTCTTGATATTCTCATTTTTTACTCCTTTTCACTAATTCTACAAAAAAATTAATACTAAAAGTTTAAATATTTATTTTAGTATTATTTTTTAGGATAAGTCATCTCTTCTGGTTTAACGTACCTTTCAAAATCTTCTTCACTTAGTAGTTTTAACTTAATAGCTTCCTCTTTAAGTGTTGTTCCATTTTTATGAGCTGTTTTAGCTATTAGTGCAGCATTTTCATATCCAATATATGGATTAAGAGCAGTTACTAACATCAATGAGTCATTTAAATATTTTTTTATATTTTTCTTATTTGGCTCAATTCCTACAGCACACTTGTCATTAAAGGCAAGCATAGTATCACTTAGAAGTTTGATTGATTGTAAAATATTATATGCAATTACAGGCTTAAATACATTTAATTCAAAGTTTCCTTGTGATGCACTAACTGAAACAGTTGTATGATTTCCCATAACTTGAACAGCAACCATAGTCATAGCTTCACTTTGAGTAGGATTTACTTTTCCAGGCATGATAGAACTTCCAGGTTCATTTTCAGGAATATTAAGCTCACCAATTCCGCATCTAGGACCTGAAGCTAACCATCTAATATCATTTGCTATTTTCATAAGGTTTGAAGCAAGGGCATTTAATGCTCCACTTAATACAACTTCTCCATCATGAGCTGTTAGAGCATGAAATTTATTTGGGTGAGATTTAAATTTATATTTTGTATTTGTTTGTTTATTTAATACTTTACAAACTTTTTGAGAAAATTCTGGATGAGAGTTTAATCCTGTTCCAACAGCTGTTCCACCAATAGCAAGTTCACAAATATATTTCATGCTATCATCGATTTGCTCTAAAGCTTTATCAAGCATATCAACGTAGGCACTTAATTCTTGTCCTAAAGTAAGTGGAGTTGCATCTTGTAAGTGAGTTCTTCCTATTTTTACTATATTTTCAAACTCTTTACTTTTTTTCTTGAATGTCTTTTTTAAAGTTTTAATAGCTGGGATTAACTGTTTTTGTAATTCAAGTACAAAAGATATTCTCATTGCAGTAGGGTAGGTGTCATTTGAACTTTGCCCCTTGTTTACATCGTCATTTGGATGTACAAGTTTTTCTTTTCTAAAATCACTTCCTAATATTTCAGTAGCTCTATTTGCAACTACTTCATTCATATTCATATTTGATTGAGTTCCAGAACCAGTTTGCCAAACTACAAGGGGAAAGTTTCCTTTTAGTTTGCCTTTAATAACTTCATCGCAAGCTTGTTCTATTGCTTTACATTTTTTATCATCAAGTCTTTGAAGTTTGTTATTTACTATTGCGCAAGCTTTTTTTAAAAAGCTAAAACCTTCTACAACTTCACTTGGCATTGTTTCATTTCCAATTGGAAAATTCTCTATACTTCTTTGAGTTTGTGCAGCCCAATATTTATCATTTGGTACTTGCATTTCTCCCATAGTGTCTTTTTCAATTCTATAATTTTTCATTTACTATCCTTTTTAGAGATAGAGTATTATATCATAGATTGAAACATAATTTTAATAATTGATATCAAAAAGATATGAAAAAAATAGAAGTGTTACAAAGTGAAGTTTCCTTCACCTTGTAAAAAGTTTTAGATAGTTCTCCATTTAGCAGGACCAGTAGTATGAATAGAAGTACCTTCAGTATCAACAGCCACAGTAACAGGCATGTCTTTTACTTCAAACTCATAAATAGCTTCCATTCCCATCTCTTCAAATGCAAGAACTTTTGCATCTTTAATAGATTGAGAAATTAAGTAAGCTGCTCCACCAGTTGCAATTAGGTACATTGATTTATACTCTTTAATTAAATCAATTGTTGGTTGCTTTCTTTCAGCTTTACCAATCATTCCCATAATTCCAATTTCCATCATATCTTTTGTAAATTTATCCATTCTTGTAGAAGTTGTTGGTCCAGCAGGTCCAACTTTCTCATCTCTTACAGGATCAACAGGTCCAACGTAATAAATAAATCTATCTTTTAAATCTACACCATTTGGAAGAGGTTTATTGGCATTTTTATATTCAACTATTTTTTTATGAGCTGCATCTCTTGCTGTTAAGATTTTTCCAGATAATAATAAAGTATCACCTGATTTATATTGAGATAAGTTCTCTTTAGTTAAATCTTCAATATTTACTTTTTTAACTGTATCCATTGGCAGTTCTAAGTCTGGCCAAATATCTAAGTCTGGTTTATTAAATTTAGCTGCACCATTTCCATCAAGTTCAAAATGAATATGTCTAGTTGCAGCACAGTTAGGAATCATAGCAACAGGAAGTGAAGCTGCATGACATGGATAGTCTAAGATTTTAACATCTAAAACTGTAGTCATACCACCAAGACCTTGTGCACCAATACCAATTTTATTAATATCTTCATACAATCTTAGTCTTAACTCTTCTAAAGCATTTTTTGGACCTCTTGCTTTAAGTTCATGAATATCAACATGACCCATTAAAGCTTCTTTAGCTAATAGCATTGATTTTTCTGGATTACCACCAATACCAATACCTAAAATACCAGGAGGACACCATCCTGCTCCCATTTGTGCTACATTTTCCATAACCCAATCATATACACTATCTGATGGATTTAATACAGTAAATTTAGATTTGTTTTCACTTCCTCCACCTTTAGCTGCAACTGTGATATCTATTTTATCACTATTCGCATCTACTGAGTAATGAATTACTGCTGGAGTATTATTCTTAGTATTTTTTCTTTCACCTGCTGGGTCAGATACAACTGAGTATCTTAAAGTGTTATCTGGGTCTGTATAACCCTTTGCTACACCTTCATTTAATACATCTTCTAAATCTCTTGAAATATCTAAATTGGCTTTTAATCCAACTTTGATGAAAATATTTACACTCCCAGTATCTTGACATAATGGTCTATGTCCTAAGGCACACATTTTTGAGTTTATTAAAATTTGTCCTATTGCATTCTTTGCTGCTTCTGACTCCTCTTTTTCGTATGCTTCTACCATTCCTTTTACAAAATCTTCTGGATGGTAAAAAGAGATGTATTGACAGGCATCTGCTATACTATCGATTATATCTTTCTCTGTGATTTTTCCCATA
>JABXII010000009.1 GCA_013373175.1 Campylobacteraceae bacterium
AAAGTTGGACAAGAATATGACAAATCAAATGTATTATTAATGCATGCGATGGGTCCAAATGTTGCTGGTGTTATTGGCTCTGCCGTAGCTGCTGGTGTACTTTTATCGATTTTTTAAAACACAAACACTTAATAATCTAAAAGCTCAAGTTCTTTGTGAACTTGAGCTTTTTTTATACCTATTTTTATTAATTAAATTGTAATAATCATATGCTAGAATAAAATATGAACAATTTAGAAATCTATTTATTAATTATTTCCTCTCTTATGTTACTAAGTGTATTATCTAGTAAGTTATCAGACAAATTTGGAATACCAGTATTATTTATTTTTTTAGGCCTTGGAATGATAGCAGGGTCAGAAGGACTTATAGGTATATATTTTGATAATGCACAATTAGCCCAAACAGTAGGTACAGTAGCATTGATTTATATTCTTTTTGGTGGTGGATTAGATACCAAATGGAAAGTTATAAAGCCTGTTTTAAAAGAGGGTTTAGTATTAGCTACATTTGGAGTTTTTTTTACAGCTTTATTTGTTGCTGCAATTGTTTACTATATTTTAGATTTCAGTTTTTTAGAATCACTTTTAGTTGGTGCAATTGTTTCTTCAACAGATGCAGCGGCAGTTTTTGCGATATTACGGGCAAAAGGGATTTCTCTAAAAAAAGGTTTAGCTCCTCTTTTAGAATTAGAATCAGGCAGTAATGACCCAATGGCAATTTTTTTAACAGTTGCTATTTTACAAATTATTTTACTACCAGAAAGTACTTCTTTTATTAATTGGATTATATACTTCTTTTTACAGTTCTTTTTAGGTTTATTCTTAGGATTGATTTTTGGTGTTTTATTACCCAAAATATTAAATAAAGTACATTTTACATTTTATGGTTTATATCCTGTTTTTACAATAGCTTGGGTTTTACTTTTATTTAGTATTGTAACTTTTATTGAAGGAAATGGTTTTCTTGCTGTTTATGTTGCAGGTATTTTTGCAAATAGAAAAGAGTTTGTACATAAAAAGAATTTAGTTGGATTCCATGATGGCTTATCATGGATAATGCAAATTGCAGTATTCTTAACACTAGGACTATTAGTTTTCCCTTCTGAGTTACCAGAAGTTGCTTGGAATGGAATGTTAATTGCTTTATGGTTAATTCTTATTGCAAGACCAGCAGGAATATTTTTAAGTTTAGTTTTTAGTAAATTTTCTATTAGAGAAAAAACATTTATTTCTTGGGTTGGGTTAAGAGGAGCAGTACCTATTGTACTTGCAACTTATCCTTTTATAGAAGGCTTGGATAATGCTTCTTTAATATTTAATACTGTTTTTTTTATTGTTTTATTATCAATCTTAATTCAAGGTATAACTCTTCCTTGGGTTGCAAGAATTTTAAAAGTAGAAGAAAAGGTATTAGAAAAAAAGCCAAAGGCTTCACCACTTTTCAATCAGAGTTTAAAACAATTTTATATAACTGAAAAATCAAGAGTTATTGGTCAAAGTATTGCAGAATTACAACTTCCTTCAAATTTTCTAATTTTACTTATAAAAAGGGAAAAGGAATATATCTTGCCAACTGGGTCAACTATATTTGAAAAGAATGATTTACTACTAATTCAATGTGATAAAAAACAAAGATACAAAAGAATAATAGATACGATTTTTAACTCAAATAATTTAATAGACAATAATTAAACTTTTTATGTCTATAGGATCTTTTCTTTAATTTTATTTATATTAGTTTTTTTAATATGTTTTTGGTAATATTTAAAGAAAAATAAAAGGATATATAATGGAGTGTGAATTTCCAACAGTTAATAGTAATACAGAAGAATTAAAAGAGATTTTTGAAAATACAAAAACTATTGCAGTTATAGGCTGCTCTCCAAAAGAAGATAAAGCAAGTAATAGAGTTGCAAATTATTTAAAAAATGCAGGTTTTAAAATGGTTCCTGTTTATCCTAAAGAAGATGAAATATTAGGTGAAAAAGTATATAGAAGTCTAAAAGATATTCCTTTTAAAGTAGATATGGTTGATATCTTTAGAAAGCCAGATGTAATTGCTCAGGTTGTTGATGAGTGTATTGAAAGAGGTGATATTGACACTGTATGGACTCAATTAGGTTTAGTAAATAATGAGGCAGCAGCTAAAGCAAAAGAAAAAGGGATGAATGTAGTACAAAATAAGTGTACTAAGATAGAACACAATAATATATTTTAAGTAATAGTAGTTTTATTTACTCTTTTTTCGGGATGTTTTGTTCTTTAACTCTAAAGTAGCAATACATCCTGTTTTACCATCAGTTCTATTTTTTAAACTAATAGTTGCACCAAGTGCATCAGCAGCATTTTTTGCTAAGAATAATCCAAGACCTGCTCCACTTTCTTCACCCATTCTTTTAAAAGGTGCAAAAAGGTCAATATTTTCATCAATACCACTTCCATCATCAATAATAGAAATAGTAGTAATCTCTTTAGTTTTTTCAAGTCTAATAGCAATTGCTTTATCGTCAGGAGTGAATTTAATTGCATTTTGTACAAAGTTTTGAATAATTTGATTTAATAAAGTAGGTTGAAGTGTAACTTTATGATGATTAACATTAGAGAAAAATGTAAGAACAATCTTTTTCTTAGAACTTAACATTCTATAATCATTTGTTTTTCTTTGCATATATTGAACTAAATCTATCTCTTCAGATTTTTCAAATTGGGCACCTTCAGCTCGTCCAATATCTAAAATCGATGAAATCATTTTATTCATATCATTTATTTGTTCAACTGTAAGTTTTAAAGTGTCTTTATATTTTTGAGCTTCTCTATCTTTCATCAAAGTTACTTCATTTTTAAGTTTCATAACGGCTAAGGGAGTTTTTAATTCGTGGGCAACTCCAATAAATAACTCTTTTTTAAATTTAATATTTGTTTCAATTCTAGTTGTTAAAGAGTTGATAGAATCAGCTAAAGCATGAAACTCTATTGGAAGATTAGTTTTATTAATCTGCGTTAAATAGTTTTCATCCATATTAGATAGTTTTTTAGTAATTTGAATAATTGGTCGTAAAAGTGTTTTAGAAACAGTAAATGCATAAAGTACAACCATAATTAAACCACCAAAAGATATCAATAAAATATTATTAAAAATTTTTGTTAGCATCTTAATTGAGCTATTAATATTTTTAACTATCTTAATATATTGATTTTTCTTATCGTTAAATGGATATAAAATTTGCATAAAATGATTATTGTTTACTTCATATGTAGAATAAGGAACTTCAGGAGTATGTTGTAAAGTTATTAAATCTACATTGATTCCATTATGAGTAATTATATTAAAGTTACTTGAGCTTGTATCTGCATTTTGACTAATTTTAAAAATCAGTTCTGCATCAGAAAGAAGAGACTCTTTAAGCTCTTCATAGATAGTTGATTTCGTATAACCATAAAAAATAAAAGATAAAATAATAATAAAAAGCGAAGTAGCAAGTATAAGTTTTTGATAAAACTGTTTATAAATGCTCTTCGCTTGTGCCATACGTTATTAACCTTTTAGGTGTGTTTTCTTATGCTTCTTCGTCAGTGTCAGGGTAACAGAATCTGTAACCTCTTCTTCTGATTGTTTCAATAGTAGAAATATTTAATGGTTTGTCCATTTTTTGTCTAATTTGGTTAATTGCAACTTCAATTACGTTTGGAGTTACTAATTCTGGTTCTTCCCAGATTGCATCTAATAATTGCTCTTTAGATACAATTTGATCTCTATGTCTAGCAAGGTGAGTTAATACTTCAAAAGGTTTACCTTTTAGTTCAATCTCTTCACCATTGTATTCAATTTTTTCTTCATCAGGGTTAATTGATAAGTCTTCGATTTCAATTACGTTAGTTCCACCAAATCTTAATCTAGCTTCGATTCTTGCAAGTAAGATATCAAAATCAAATGGTTTTTTAATATAGTCATCAGCACCAGATTTTAAAGCTTCAATTTCTGAATCTTTGTCATCTCTTGCAGATAAAATAACAACTGCAGTTCTTGAACTTCTGTTTTTTACAATTTTACACAGTTCAATACCATCACCATCTGGTAACATCCAGTCTGTTAGAACTAAATCATAATTTCTAATATCAATGAAGTATTCTGCATCTTTGTAGTTTTCTGCTGCATCTACTTGGTATCCAAAGTCAGTAAGACCTTCTTGCAGCGTTCTATTTAATGTAATCTCATCTTCAATAATTAATATTCTCATATAGATTTTCCTTAGTACGTTTGTAACTTAAATTTAAGTTAAGTTTAAAATTTGGCGTATTATATCATAAGTATAGTAAAAATTAAAGGTTTTTTAAGGTAAATTTCGAAATTTATAAATAGGGTATTAATTAACTTCATGTTAATAAAATGTAGATAAAATACTTAAAACTAAAATTATTAAGGAAAATAATGATTAAAATTACAAGTAAAAAATTAGTGACAAGCCTTATTGCAACAATAACATTAGCAACAAGTAGCGTTAGCGCTTCTGATGTTTTAGCAACAGTAAACGGTGATAAAATTACAAAGCAAGATGTAGCAATTTTATTAGGAAATCCAAATATTGATTTTAATTCTTTACCAAAAAAGAATAAAAATCAAATTTTAGATCAAATTATCAACAATAAACTTTTAACAGATAAAGCTGTAAAAAGTGGTATTGAAAAAGATAAAGAGTACAAAGAGAGTTTAGAAAAGTTAAAAAGAGATTTAGCTTTAAGAGTATGGTTAAAAAAAGAGTCTCAAAATGTTAAAGTATCTGATAAAGACATTAAAGATTATTACAACAAAAATAAGGCTCAATTTAAAGTACCAGCTACTTTAGAAGCAAGACATATTTTAACAAAAACAGAAAAAGAAGCAAAAGATTTAATTCAAATTTTAAATAAATCTTCAAACAAAAAAGAAAAATTTGTTGAATTAGCAAAAACAAAATCTGTAGGTCCAAGTGGTCCTCAAGGTGGATATTTAGGTAAATTCCCAGAAACTAAAATGGTTCCTGAATTCTCTAAAGCTGCGAAAGCTTTAAAAGTTGGAACTTATTCTAAAAGCCCAGTTAAAACTCAATTTGGGTATCATGTGATTTATTTAGAAGACAAACAAGCTGAAAAACCTCTTGAGTTTGATAAAATCAAAAATAGAATTAAGCAAGTTTTATTACAAGAAAAATTTAAAGACTTCCTTGAGTCTGAAGCTAACAAACTAAGAGACAAAGCAAAAATAGTTATAAAATTATAAGGAGAAAATTAGTGGCTGTATTAGATGTTGTAAAACCTGGTGTATTAAGTGGAAGTGAGGCAAAAAAACTTTTTGCCTATGCAAAGGAAAATAAATTTGCTATTCCTGCTGTAAATGTAGTAGGAACGGATTCTGTAAATGCAGTTTTAGAAGCTGCAGCAAAAGTTAACTCACCAGTAATTATACAATTTTCAAATGGTGGAGCACAATATTTTGCAGGTAAAGGCCTTAAAACTGCTGATGCAGCAGTTTTAGGAGGGGTGAGTGGAGCTATTCATGTTCATACAATGGCGGAAGCTTACGGCATACCAGTTATTTTACATACTGACCATGCTGCAAGAAAACTTTTACCATGGATTGATGGCTTACTTGATGCTGGTAAAAAACACTTTGAAAAAACTGGAAAACCTTTATATACTTCTCATATGTTAGACCTTTCAGAAGAGTCTTTAGAAGAGAATATTGGAACTTGTGTTGAGTACTTTAAAACAATGAACGAGCTTGATATGATGATTGAAATTGAGCTTGGAATTACTGGTGGAGAAGAAGATGGTGTAGATAACACTGATGTTGATAATGCCTTACTTTATACTCAACCAGAAGAAGTATGTTATGCATATGAAGAGTTATCAAAAGTTTCTGAAAACTTTACAATTGCTGCTTCATTTGGTAACGTTCATGGTGTTTATAAGCCAGGGAATGTTGTACTAAGTCCAAAAATCTTAGATAACTCTCAGAAGTTTATTGAAGAAAAACACGGTACTGCTACTAAGCCAGTTGACTTTGTATTCCATGGTGGTTCAGGTTCTGCACTTGAAGAGATTAGAGAAGCTATTGAGTATGGTGTTATTAAAATGAATATTGACACTGATACACAATGGGCATTCTGGGATGGTGTAAGAGGATTTGAAGCTAAAAATCATGATTACTTACAAGGACAAATTGGTAACCCAGATGGGGAAGATAAGCCAAATAAGTCTTATTATGACCCAAGAAAGTGGTTAAGAGCTGGACAAGAGTCTATGATTTCAAGACTTGAAACAGCATACTCTGACCTTTGTTCTATTAACAAAAACTAATTTTAAAAAGTGGTAGTTTTAACTATCACTTTTTAACTATCTTTATTGTGGTATTTTTATCATATAACCACTTCCTCTAATATTTATAATAAAATCTTCTTTTAAGACCTTTTTGATTCTATTAATTTCGGACCTAATAGTGGAAATATCTACTTCATCTCCTGCATAAGCATACTCTTTAAACATATCATAATCAACTATCAAACTTCTATTTTTTGCTAAGACTTCAATTATTTTTATCTGTCTTCTAGGCAAGATATGAGGTTCGTTATTAAAATATAAAGTTAAACCTTCACAATCAAAACTATATGATTTTGATAACCTTTTATGTTGTGTTGGAGTAATTTGATTTTTAAGAAGCCTATTAATTCTAATTGTTAGTTCTTTTAGATGAAAGGGTTTTTTTAGATAATCATAACATCCAATATCAAAAGCTCTTGAAATATCTTCTATATCTATAAGTGCAGAGATATAAATAGTAGGAATATCTCTTTTTTGTTTATGTAAAGTCTCTAAAATAGTAAATCCATCTATATCTGGAACATTTATATCTAAAATTAAAAGATCAAACTCCTGCGCTTTTAATAGATTTAAACACTCACTTCCTGTACGAGTACTTTTTATTAAGTGTCCAGTAGATGTTAGGTATTCATCTATCATTTCATTTAGCATAAAATCATCTTCAAGTAGAAGTATTTTCATTTTTTGTATCCTTAAAAGTATAGATAAAAGATGCGAACTTTTCATTTGACTCAAGCTCTATTTCTACATCTTCTTCTTCGCAAATTCTTCTTACTAAATTTAATCCTAATCCAAAACCATTTTGTGTAGTTTGTTCTCTATAATATTCTTCAAATATTTTTCTTTTGTCTAATATCTGTTTAGAAACACTAGTTATATTTAAAATAGTATCTGAGGATATCTTTTCTATAGTTATATCGATTAAGTTTTTTGGTAAAGTATATTTAATTGCATTTGTTAGATTATTATCAACTATTCTTTGAAGCTTTGTTTCATCAAAAAAAACATAAATCTCTTCTTGTGAAGTTTTAAAATTAAAATCAAGCTTTGCTTTTTTTGCAATAAGAGAAAAAAACTCAATTCTACTTCTTACAAAATCGACAAGATTTATTTGATGTTTAACTCTATGAATATGGTCTTTTCTTATTAGATAACTTAAATCATCATAGATATTGAAAAGTGTTTTCATAGCTATTTCAATATTTGAGATATATTTGTTTTTCCCATGTTCCATTTTATACATATCAATATTACCCATAATCACTGACAAAGGAGTGTTTGTCTCATGTACAGAGTATTTTAAAAACTGTTTTTGTAAGTTTAAAAGTTGTTCTGAATATAAAGTTTTCTCTTCTAGTTTTTCTGATTGTTCATTATAATCTTTTGCTGATTGTTGAATTAAGTGTGTTAATGCTTGCAAACTTCTTGCGTGTTCGCTTATTTGGTTTTCTTCTTTTTTAGGAAGAGTCTTAGTTTTACCATTATGTTCTTTTTCACTTAAAGCTACAACTGTAAGTGTTTGGTTTAAAAACTGATTTGAGTTTTTTTCTTTGTTATGATAAAACTCCCCATAAGTAAAGAACCCAGCAGTAGGAGCAATTTTAGAAAAAGGTTCAATCTCTAAATCAATAATATTAGGCATATATCTTCTTCTGGCCATACAAGAATAAATGAAAAAACTTTCTGTTTTATTCATATTATCTGTTTTAAATAAAGACTTTAAAGGATTATTCATGATAAGTTCTATATTTCCAAAACCTAATTTAACCTTATCACCTTTTAAAAGATTTCCTGCAAAACTTAAACTTCCATCATCATACTTTTTTATAACTGCCCTTGCAAGAGAAATACCATTTCTTTTGACAATCAAGGGAAACTCAATTCCAGTTGCAGGCAAAGACTTAGCAACATAATCCCCTAAATATTTTTCATAAAAATCTAAAGACTTAAGTCCAGAGATTTTGTATACTCGATTATCTTTTACTTCATCAATCACATGTGTAATTCCAATAGCAGACCAATTGAAGTTAAATGCAGTCTTTACATCTAAAACTTTAGAGTTTAAAGATACTGCAATTGCACCACTTGAATAAATTTCATTATTTATTGCAATAAAGGTTTGAGTAAAACTTGCATTATCTCCTGCCATTCCACCACAAATTGGTACCTTATTATTAACTGTTTCAATACCTTTTAAAAACTCTTCTCCATTTGTTTTTTCTCCATCAGTAAAGCAAATAAGAAGTTTAGTATCTTCTTTTATTAATGTTTTCGCTACTTTTATGCCATTTTCAAAACTTGTATTTTCATCAAAATATTTTGCTTCAAAAGTAGTATTTTCAAAGGTCGATATGCTAATTACGGTATTTAAAGTGGAAACACTATTTTCAAAAATTTCTCCATCTGTTGAAGAAGCTATGCACACACTTTGGGGTAACTCTTTTTTTAAAGTATTTAGTATAGTTTGTAAATTGTTTCTGTTTTCTCCACAAAAAACTTGAATAAGTATGTTTTTATGGGACTTTAACTCATTAAAATTGATTGAATCATGAAGTTGATTATTTTTAATAATAAAATTAAATGTTTTCATAAATAAAATTGTAGCATAAAAAGAAGTTTAATTAGTAAAATATCAAAAGATTTTTATCTTTAAAAAGCACTATTTAATGGGCTTTGTGTCAAAAAATAACATAATGCTATCTCTATGCTATGCTTTCGCTAAATATAAGCTATTTTTATTGTCTAGAATTTTTCAATGGAAAAGTTTCTTTTCAAAAAAATAATAAGGAAAACAAAATGGTATATGAAAAGCCAAAATTTAAAGAACAGTATGAGAACTTTATTGGTGGAGAATGGGTAGCTCCAAAAAGTGGTGAATACTTTGATAATATTTCTCCTGTTGATGGTGATGTTCTAACTAGAATTCCAAGATCAAACGAAGAAGATGTTGAGCTTGCAGTTCAAGCAGCTAAAAAAGCTTTTGAATCATATAAAAATACTTCAGTTATTGAAAGAAGTACTCTTTTAAATAAAATTGCAGATGCTATTGAAGCTAACCTTGAAGAATTAGCAATTGTAGAAACGCTTGATAATGGTAAAACAGTTAGAGAAACATTAAATGCTGACTTACCTTTAGTAGTTGACCATTTTAGATACTTTGCTTCTGTAATTAGAGCTGAGTCTGGAACTGTTGCTGATCTTGATTCAGATACTATTTCTCAAGAAGTATTTGAGCCATATGGTGTTGTAGCTCAAATTATTCCGTGGAATTTCCCATTATTAATGGCTGCTTGGAAACTTGCTCCTGCACTTGCTGCTGGAAATTGTATTGTTATGAAGCCAGCTTCTGCTACTCCAAAATCAATTCTTTTATTAATGGAAACAATTCAAGATGTACTACCAAAAGGTGCAATTAATATTATCAATGGTGCAGGTGGTAAAATTGGTAAAGCTCTTTCAACTCATCCAGATGTTAAAAAAGTAGGATTTACAGGGGAGACAACAACTGGTCAGTTAATCATGCAATATGCTACTGAAAATATTATTCCTTCAACATTAGAACTTGGTGGAAAATCACCAAATGTATTCTTTGAATCAATTATGGATGCAGATGATGAATTCTTTGACAAAGCAATTGAAGGTTTAGTGTTATTTGCATTTAACTCTGGTGAAGTTTGTACTTGCCCATCAAGAGCACTTATTCAAGAATCAATTTATGATCCATTTATGAAAAGAGTATTAGAAAGAGTTGCTGCTATTAAATTAGGTGACCCTTTAGATACTGAAAATATGATGGGTGCTCAGTGTTCACTTAATCAAAAAGAAAAAATCTTAGATTATATTAAAATTGGTAAAGAAGAGGGAGCAGAATGCCTAATTGGTGGTGATGTTTATGAGTCAGAAAAACATCCAAATGGTTTCTATATTCAACCAACAATCTTTAAAGGTCATAATAAAATGAGAATCTTCCAAGAAGAGATTTTTGGACCAGTTCTTGCAGTAACTACATTTAAAGATGAAGAAGAAGCATTAGAAATTGCAAATGACACAATCTACGGATTAGGTTCAGGTGTATGGTCAAGAGATGCTCACCAATTACATAAAATGTCAAGGGGAATTCAAGCAGGTAGAGTATGGGTTAACTGCTACCATATGTACCCATCTCATGCTTCATTTGGTGGATATAAAAAATCAGGTATTGGTAGAGAAACTCACATGATGATGTTAAACTCTTATAGACATACTAAAAATATTCTTACTTCTTATAGTAAAAATGCTTTAGGATTCTTCTAAAATAAAAAGAGGCAAAAGCCTCTTTTTTAAAGGTTAAAAATGAGTATAAAAAGAGTAGAGGTAACACAAGAGGCAGAAGAAGTAATTGAAATGCTTAAAGAAGAGCATGGAGAACTTGTTTTTAATCAAAGTGGCGGTTGTTGTGATGGCACAGCTCCTATGTGCTATGAAAAAGGTGACTTTTATGTCCCAAGTAGAAATGTAAAGCTTGGAGAAATTTGTGGTTGTGAATTCTTTATAGATAAAGATCAATTTGAGTATTTTAAACACTCTCAAATTACAGTAGATGTAAAAAAAGAGCAAGGTGCTTTTGGAAATTCTTTTTCTTTAGAGATAGATTTAGGCTATCAATTTATTACAAAATCAAGAATCTTTACAGATGAAGAGTATAAAAGCTTAGAAGATTAATCTTCTTCACTTTTATTCTCTTTTGTTACAAGAGCTAAGTTATTTAGGCTATATTTTTGAAGTAAGTCAAGTACTTTTACGACTCTTTCATATTCCACTTTTTTATCTATTTTTACTATTATAGGTTTTTTCTTATTCTTAATCTCTTTTAAATTGTCTTCTAAAGACTCAAAAGATACTTCAATACCTTTTATTGCCAATTTTGTTTTATTTAATTCAATAAAAACTTGGTCTTCATCTATTTCAACAGCTTTTGCATCTGCTTCTGGTAAATCAAGCATAAGTGCAAGTTCGTCTTTTTTGAAAACAGAAGTAACAATAAAAAAGATTAAAAGAATAAATACAACATCAATAACAGGTGTTAAATCTATTCCTAGTTGTTCTCTACGTTTCATAGCTTACCAATAATCTCTTTTTTTGCTTTTAGTTCAATTGAGTCTAAAAGTGAAATAAAATGGTTATATGCTATATGGTGAGGAATAGCAACAATAAGTCCAGTAATCGTTGTAATAAGAGCAACTGAAATTCCACTTGAGAAAACAGTTGGATCACCTAAACCTTTTTGTGTAATAGCTTCAAAGGCTTTATATACTCCATAAACAGTTCCTAAAAGACCTAAAAGTGGAGCTACTGAAGCTATATTTTTTATATAAGTTAATCCACTTTCTAATCTTTTTACTTCATACTCTATTTGAACTTCTATTGTTTTTAAGTTTTGCTCATTTACTTTACTTTTGATTTTATCAACCATTGCTGTTTTTCTAGGAATAGTAAAAAACTTCCAAATAATAATAGTAAAACCAATAATATTTAAAAAGATAAGTATATAAACAATAATACCACCTTTGTCAATATATTCCATAATATTCATTTATATTTCCTATTTTTCTTTTTGTGTAATTCTAGTATAATATTCTTAATGAATTATATAAACTCTCCCATAGAAAAAATTAAATTTAGAAATACGGATATCTATTTAAAAAGAGATGACCTTCTAGATAAAGACTTTAGCGGTAATAAAGCAAGAAAATTTTACTACTATTTAATAAATGATTTAGAAAATATAGAAAAAATTATAAGTTTTGGTTCAGCCCAAGCAAACTCTTTATATTCACTTTCAGTCCTTGGAAAAATTAGAAACCTTGATATTGATTTTTATGTAAACCATATAAGTTCATATCTAAAAGAAAATCCTCATGGAAACTATAAAGCAGCCTTAGAAAATGGTGTAAATATTATTGAAGATGAAAATTTTGATTTTGAAAAATATGAGTTAAAGAAAAATGAAATTTTAATAGAAGAGGGTGCTAGGGTTCAAGAAGCCCAGTTTGGAATAAAAGTTCTAGCCCAAGAAATAGATGCTTGGGCAAAGAAAAATGATATAAAAAATTTAAAAATATTTTTGCCAAGTGGTACAGGTACAACAGCACTTTTTTTACAAAAAAATTTAGAGTTTGAAGTTTTAACTGTAGCTTGTGTTGGTGGAAGTGAGTATTTAAAAAAACAGTTTTTTCATCTTGAAAGTGAAGAAAAATATCATCCAAAAATAGTTGAAATGCCAAAAAAATATCACTTTGGAAAACTTTATAAAGAGTTTTATGAAATATATAATGAACTTCTTGAAACAACAAAAATTGAGTTTGATTTACTTTATGACCCCTTAGGATTTTTAAGTATGCAAAATTATTTAGAAATGAATGAAAATAGTGATGAAGTTTTGTATATTCACCAAGGTGGAATCTTAGGAAATGAGAGCATGAAACCTAGATATGAAAGAAAATTCAATAAGTAAAAAAGAATTTAACTTGAGTCATTTATTTTTTTACTTTATTTTGGGTATAATCACTAGATTTTATAAAAAGTAAATGTTTATCAGGAAGAAGTGTTGAGTAAAAAAAATAATATTATTCTTATTGGTTTTATGGGAGTTGGGAAAGGAACGGTTGCGAGAGCCTTGGTTAAGTCAAGTGATTTTTTTGCAATTGATACTGACGATTTAATTGAAAGTGTTGAGAATAAAAGAGTAAAGAAAATATTTAAAGATGAGGGTGAACCTTATTTTAGAAACTTAGAAAAGAAGTGTGCTCTTTGGCTTGAAAAAAATGTTGATAATACAATTATCTCAACAGGTGGAGGATTCTTTAAACAAGAAAATATCCATAAAATAGGAACAATAATCTATTTAGAATCAAGCTTTGATGGGATTTTAAATAGAATACATTCTGCACCTAATGCAAAATCAAAACTTAAGAAACGACCACTTTTAAGTAATCTGGATGAAGCTAAAAAGCTTTATAATCAAAGAGTTGAAGATTACAAAAGAGTTTCTGATATAACAGTAAATGTTGAAAACAAAGATTTGAACTTAATAGTAGAAGAAATTTTAGGAAAAGTAAATGAAAATAATTAATACAAATGATGCAAACTTTAAACAAGAGTTTGAAAACATCTTAGGAAGAGCAAAGACTGATATTAAAGAGGTATCATCAATTGTAACTGGAATTATTGATGAAATCGTAGAAGATGGAAATGAAGCTTTAAAAAAACACATTGAAAAATTTGATAAGTGGGAAGTTAAAAGCGATAATGAACTACAAATTTCAAAAGATGATATGAAAAAAGCTTATGAAAATATTGATGAAAAACTTAAAGAAGCTTTACATATTGCATATGACAGAATTAAAACTTACCACGAAAAACAATTACCAAAATCTTGGATTGATTTTGAAAAAAATGGAACTATCTTAGGACAAAAAGTAACTCCTGTAGATAGAGCAGGGCTTTATATTCCTGGTGGAAAAGCTGCATATCCAAGTAGTTTACTTATGAATGCAATTCCTGCAATTGTTGCTGGTGTTGAAGAGATTGTAGTATGTACTCCAACTCCAAATAATGAAGTAAATGAGTTATTACTAGCTGCATGTTATATTTGTGGTATTGAAAAAGCTTTTAAAGTAGGTGGAGCATCTGCTGTTGCTGCTATGGCTTATGGTACTGAAACTATTCCAAAGGTTGATGTAATAACTGGTCCTGGTAATATTTTTGTTGCAACTGCTAAAAAGTTAGTATTTGGAGAAGTTCACATTGATATGATTGCAGGGCCTTCTGAAATTGGAATTTTAGCAGATAGTACAGCAAAACCAAAATACTTAGCAATTGACCTTTTATCACAAGCAGAGCATGATGAAATGGCAAGTTCAATTATGATTACTATTGATGAAGAAGTTGCAAAACAAACAAGTGTAGAAGTAGAAAATTACTTACAAACTCTAAGTAGAGAAGAAATTGCTAGAAAATCAATTGAAGATAGAGGAGCTATTATTGTTGCTTCTTCTATGGATGAAGCAATTACTCTTATGAATGAGATTGCACCAGAACACTTAGAAGTTATGACTGCAAACTCTTTTGAGCTTTTACCAAAGATTAAACATGCAGGTGCAATTTTCTTAGGTGAAAATACTCCTGAACCAATTGGTGATTATATTGCTGGACCAAACCATACACTTCCTACAGGAAGTACAGCTAAGTTTTATAGTCCTTTAAATGTTGAGAACTTCTTAAAGAAAAGTTCAATTATTAACTTCTCTAAAGAAGCAATTGATGAGTTAGGTGAAGCTTGTGCCTTACTTGCTGATACAGAAGGGCTAACAGCTCACGCAAAATCAGTTAGAGTAAGACTGGAAGATAAATAGTCATGGAAAAAAATTGGCTTTTAGAAGATGAAGATGACATCTTCACAGGAACACCAAAGTCTAAATATTTTGATGTAACAAGACAAGCAAGCAAAGAAGTAGTTGAAGATGAATTTGACAAACTTCTAGAAAAAGTTGCTGTTATGGAGAAGCTTTTAACAGAAATTAAAGGCGAAGATTTCGATATTAACAATGAAGTTAGAACACAAGTTTTAACAAATAGCGAAGAAATAGAAAGAATGAAAAAAGGTCTGTACTTAGAGCTTACAGGCGATATTATTTGTAGATTAGATTCATAAGGTTAAAAGTGGAAGAGTTACAAGAAGTTAAAAACAAAATAAAAAGTTTCATTGAAGAGTGTAACGATGAAAAGAGTTTAGAGTTATTAGAAAAGCTTGCAACAGGAAAGATGCTAAGGTCTAAACTTATTTTAAAAATTGCAGGTGTAAATGAAGAGTCAATAAAACTATGTGCAGTAGTAGAAATGATTCATGCTGCATCACTTTTACATGATGATGTTATTGATGAAGCTGATACTAGAAGAGGAAAGCCATCAATCAATGCTTTATATGACAATAAAACTTCGATTATGTTTGGTGATGTTCTTTATTCAAAAGCCTTTACAGAACTTTCTCAAATGAACAAAGATGTGGCATATAATGTTTCAAATGCAGTTACTCTTTTAAGTATTGGAGAGATGCTAGATGTAAATTTAACAAATGAGTTTAACTCTTCATACGATAAATATCTTGATATGATTTACAAAAAGACTGCTTCTTTAATAGAAGCAAGTGCAAAATCTGCTGCTATTTTAGCTGGACTTGATAAAGAAAAGTATGCACTTTATGGTAAAAACCTTGGTCTTGCATTTCAAATGATTGATGATATTTTAGATATTACTCAAGATAGTGCTACTTTAGGAAAACCTGCAATGCTTGATTTTGTTGAAGGAAAAGTAACTATTCCATACTTACTACTTCATGAAAGACTTGAAGATAAAACAAAATTAGAAAGCTTATATAAAAAAGAGTTATCAAAAGAAGAAAGCTCTTGGATAAAAGAAGAAATGATAAAAACAAATGCACTTGCTGATTCTATTACAAAAGCAAAAGAGCTTGGAGTTGAAGCAATTGAAGCAGTTAAAGATGAAAATAATGAGTCTTTAGTTCAAATTATGAGTGCAATGATTGAAAGAGAGTTTTAATTTATGAGTTATTTATGTATTAGTTTCTCACATAAAAATACTGATATTCAAACAAGAGAAAAATTAGCCTTCCCAAATGAAGAAAACAAAGATAGATTTTTAAAGCAAGTATTAACTGATAGTAATATTGAAGAAGCTATTTTACTTTCTACCTGTAATAGAGTAGAGATAATTTCTGCTGCAAATAATTCTAAACTTGCAGCTAAATTTATAATAGAAAGACTTGCTAATTATTCTGGGATTGAGTTTGAAAATCTTTTTGATAGAGCAGATATCTATGAAAATGATGGAGCGATTCACCATCTTTTCTCAGTGGCTTCTGCTTTAGATTCATTAGTTATTGGAGAAACACAAATTGTTGGTCAGCTAAAAGATGCGTTTAGATTCTCTTTAGCTAAAAAATATTGTGAACAAAATCTTCCAAGAGCACTTCACTACTCTTTTAAATGTGCAGCAGCAGTAAGAAATGCTACAAGCTTAGGAACAGGTTCTGTTTCTGTTGCTTCTACAGCAGTTGCAAAAGCAAAAGAGATTATCGGAGATACAAGTGGAGTTAAAGCACTTGTTATTGGTGCAGGAGAAATGAGTGAACTTACTATTAAGCACTTAGTCTCTTCTGGTTTTGATGTAGTTTTAACAAGTAGAGATATTAAAAAAGCCACTATGTTAGCAGATAGTTTTGAACAACATATTGAAGTTAAAGAGTATTCTACTTTAGAGACTATGCTAAATCATATTCCAGTTATGATAACTGCAACAGCAGCTCCATACCCCATTATCACGCAAGAAATGGTAAATGACTGTCCTTTTGATAGATTTTGGTTTGATATAGCAGTACCTAGAGATATAGATGATATAGAGTCTCCAAATTTAGATATCTATTCAGTTGATGATTTACAAGACATTGTTGATGAAAATATGACCTTAAGAGCAAAACAAGCAAAAACAGCATATTCAATTGTAAATAAAATGTCTATGGAGTTTTTTGAATGGCTTAAATCACTTGAAGTAGAACCTGTAATAAAACATATGTACAAAAAAGGTGATGAGGTAATAGATAAAAAAATCAATAATGCTATTAAAAAAGGTTTCATCAAAGAAGAAGACCAAGAAAATATTAAAAAACTTTGTCAAACAGTTTTAACAGAATATCTACATGAACCATCAAGTAGATTAAAAGGAATATCAAAAGATAGCCAATGTGATGTTGTTGTAGGAACAGTTCAATCAATTTTTGGGCTAAAAGATACAAACTTTTTAACTAAATGCGAACACGCAATAAAAAATAATGAATAGGATTTATTAAATGAAATTTTCTCAAATGTTTATGCCAACTACAAAAGAGACACCAAATGATGCAACTTTAGCATCTCATCAATATCTAATTAGAGGTGGATTTATAACTCAAACAGGTTCTGGGTTATATAACTTTTTACCCCTTGGAAAAATTGTTCTAGATAAAATAAGAGCAGTAGTTAAAGAAGAGATGGATAACACAGGTGCAAATGAACTTTTAATGAGTTTTGTTACACCACTAGAACTTTGGGAACAATCAGGGCGTGCTTCAACAATGGGAAGTGAGCTTTTAAGATTCAAAGATAGAAAAAATGCTGATTTTGTTTTAAGTCCTACAAATGAAGAAACTGTAGTTGATATAGTAAAAAATAGAATTACTTCATACAAAGATTTACCAATAAACTTATATCACATAAATACAAAATTTAGAGATGAAGCAAGACCTAGATTTGGACTTATGAGAGGTAGAGAATTTTTAATGAAAGATGCTTACTCTTTCCATGATACACATGAAGATTTAGTAAGAGAATTCCATGTTATGGAAGAAGCATATAAAAAGATTTATGAAAGATTAGGATTAGAGTATAGAGTTGTTGCTGCTGATAGTGGAGCTATTGGTGGTAGTGGTTCAAAAGAGTTTATGGTACTAGCAGATAGTGGAGAAGATACTATTGTTGTATGTCCTGATTGTGAATATGGAGCAAATATTGAAGCTGCAACTAGAGCTAAAAAAGTTGTACCAAATTGGCAAGAAACTACAAATACTCCAATTACTCAAGAAAAAGTTTTAACTGAAGGTATGAAGACTATTGAAGATGTATCAAACTTCTTAAGTACTTCAAAGGCTCAATCAATTAAAGCAGTAATGAAAAAAGCTATCTATGAAGAAAGTTCTCAGATTGTTGTTTTCTTTGTAAGAGGAAATGATGAACTTGAAGAGACAAAAGCTTGTAATGCAGTAGATGCATTAGACTTAGTTGATGCAAGTGAAGAAGAGGTTAAAGAAGCTGGCTTAGTAGCTGGATATTGTGGACCATTTGGATTACCAGAAAATATCAACTTTGTTGTAGATGAAGAAATAAAAGATGAAGTTGGATTAGTATGTGGAGCAAATGAAGAAGATTATCACTTTACAGGAACTGATTTATCAACTTTAAAAGATGTGAAATATTTTGACTTAGTAGCAGTTCAAGAAGGTGATACTTGTTCTTGTTGTGGTGGAAAATTACAATACACAAAAGGTATTGAAGCAGGTCACATCTTCCAACTTGGAACAAAATATTCTGAAGCAATGGATGCAACTTTCTTAGATAACAATGGAAAAAAACAACCATTTATTATGGGTTGTTATGGAATAGGTGTTAGTAGACTTGTTGCAGCTGTAATTGAACAAAACCATGATGATAAAGGTGCAATCTGGACAAAAGAAACGGCACCATTCTTAGTTGATGTTATTGTTTCAAATGCTAAAAAAGAAGAAGAACTAGAAGCTGGTCTTAAAATCTATGAAGACTTAAAGTCTTTAGGTGTTGAAACAATTATTGATGATAGAAAAAAAGAGAGATTTGGTTTCAAAATGTCTGATTTTGAACTTATTGGTTTCCCTTATGCAGTTGTAGTTGGTAAAAAATTACAAGATGGTTTTGTAGAGATTATTGATAGAAAAACTTTAGAAAAAGAAGAAGTTGAAGTATCAAGAGTTTCTCAAATTCTTTTTGAAAAAATTAAATAACAAGGATTAATAATGGAAGATAGTGTACAAGCTGTTACTGATATGATTGGATTATATGCATTAAATATTGCAACTGCAATAATCATTTTTATTGTTGGTAAATTTGTTGCTAGAAAAGTGACTGATTTTTTTGTAAGAGTAATGAACAGAAAACAAAGTGTTGACCAAACACTTCTTTCTTTTTTAGATGATATTGTTTACTATATTTTAATGGTTGTTGTTATTTTAACTTCTTTAAAGCAGTTAGGAATAGATACAACATCATTCTTCGCAATCTTAGGTGCTGCTGGTCTTGCTATTGGTTTAGCTCTTAAAGATTCTTTAGGAAACTTCGCTTCTGGTGTTATGATTATTTTCTTCAAACCTTTTAGAGTAGGGGATTTTGTAGAAGCTGGTGGAACTGCTGGTACTATTGTAGAAGTTGGTATTTTTAATACAGAGTTTAAAACTCCTGATAATCAAAAAATTATTGTACCAAATGGAGCAATAACAAGTGGAAATATCAAAAATGTAAATGCACATGATACAAGAAGAGTAGATTTAGTTGTTGGTATTGGTTATGATGATGATATCAAAAAAGCAAAAGAGACTTTAACAAAAATTGTTGAAGCTGATGAAAGAGTTTTACAAGACAAAGGTATTACAGTTGCAGTTTCAGAATTAGCTGACTCATCAGTTAACTTTGTAGTTAGAGCTTGGGTTAATACTCCTGATTACTGGGCTGTAAAATTTGATTTAACAGAAAATGTAAAACTTACATTTGATAAAGAGGGTATCTCAATTCCTTATCCTCAAACAGATGTACATGTATTCAAACATAAAAAATAATCTACCATCAATATTAATTGATATATTAAAAAGCTTACAAGAAGTAGGGGCTAAACCTATTCTTGTAGGTGGCTGCGTTAGAGACTCACTTTTAAATATTCCAAATAAAGATTTTGACATTGAATTGTTTAATATTGACACTTTAGATGAAGTTCAAACTGTCTTAGAAAAATACGGAACAGTAAAACAAGTTGGAAAATCTTTTGGTGTACTTATTTTAAATGTTGCAGGCTATGATTTTGATTTTGCCCTTGCAAGATTAGAGAAAAAAGTAGGCCATGGACACAAGAGTTTTGAAGTTACAACAAAAGCTACACTTACTTTTGAAGAGGCAAGTTTAAGAAGAGACTTTACTATTAATTCTATTGGTTATGACTATTTTGAAGATAAGTATTTAGACCCAAATGGTGGACTTAAAGATTTAGAAGAAAAAACCTTACGACATATAAAAGATGAAACCTTTGTGGAAGATCCTTTAAGGGTTTATAGGGCAATACAATTTGTAGCAAGATATGAATTACAAATAGATGAAAAAACTTTTAATCTTTGTAAAGATATGGTAGAAGATGATGAATTGAAGTATCTACCTAAGCAAAGAGTTTATGAAGAGTTTAAAAAACTATTTTTAAAAGCAAATAAGCCATCACTTGGATTTAATCTTCTAAAAGACTTAGGGGCATTAAAACACTTTCCTGAACTTGAAGCTTTAGATGGTTGTATTCAAGATAAAGAGTATCATCCTGAAGGTGATGTTTGGGTTCATACTTTAATGACACTTGATGAAATGGCAAAATATAAAACTGGTGATGACTATAGAGATTTATATCTATTCTATGCACTTCTTTGCCATGACTTAGGAAAACCTTTTTGTACCCAAACTACTGACGAAGGAAGGGTAACTTCTCATAAACATGAAGCCTTAGGAGTTGAGCCTACTATTAGCTTTTTAAATAGAGTAACCGATGAAAAAAAGTTTATTGAAAAAGTAGTTCCTTTAGTAAAAAATCATCTTGCCCCTTTTCAACTTTATAAAGCTGAGTCTAGTTTAAAAGCTGTAAAAAGGCTTTCTTTAAAATGTTCTATTGAAGACCTTTGTATCGTTTGTCTTGCAGACTGTAAAGGAAGAACAATCCCAGATAAAGACAAATGTGATAAAGCTATTTCTTGGGTATTAAAACAAGCAAGGCAAATGAATATCTCCGAAGAGGGGTTAAAGCCACTAGTTCAAGGGAGAGATTTAATATCTCTTGGAATGAAACCAAGTAAAGAGTTTAAAGAGATTTTAGAGTTTGCACTAAATCTTCAAATAGATGAAAACTTAGATAAAGAAGAGATAATAAGTAAAATAAAATCACATTTTTAATTGGAATACCTGTAGATAATAAAAGTACTTATTTAATATTTACTTAAATAAAAAGTAATATAATTTTATACTAAAAAATAGTATAGAAGGCACTTCATGTTTAAAATGTTATTAGTAATTAGCTTAATTACTTCATTCTCTTATGCAGGATTTTGGAGTAGTGTAGCAGGTGGAGTTGTAGCAAACTCTTTATCAAGTTCTGGGTCTAAAAGAAGTATAGATTATAGACAGACAGAAGGAATGAAAATTCAACAAGCTTTATATGGCTTAGGATTTTATGATTCTAAACTTGATGGAAATTTAAACACACTCGATTCAAGAATGGCTATAAATAAATTTCAAGAAAGTTTTGGTTTAGAAAAAACAGGAATAGTTTCAGATACAAACAAACAACATCTTCTTTTTTTACATGAATTATATAGTTCTTTAATAAAAGAGTATAACAACAAAGAAAAAAGAAATTTTCTTTTTGATGAGATTGATAAAGCAATTGCTTTGATAAAAGGAAATAACTAATGAATTATTTAAAATCTTTTTTATCAATAGTATTTATAACTTTATTATTTTCAGCTTGTAGTAGTGAAAGTAAAGTAAGAGTTGTTGCTGATTTAGAAAAAGCAGATGTTTTAGTTGATGGAAAAAAATTAGGTCAAATAAGAATTGGATATTCAACTTTTTCATTACCAACAGGTGAGCATAAAATAAGTGTTGAAAAATATTCAAAAAATAAAGAGTGGAAATATATTTCAAGTAAAAGTGTTGAAATAAAAGCTGATAATATAAATTATGTTGAGTTTGAAAAGATTGAAAAAAAACCTACTCAAAAAAGATTGGATAGACTTGCTAAAGAAGAAGCGGATAAAAAAGCTTATTTAGCTAGTTTATGGAATTCTAAAGAGATTGTTGAAGATGAGGATGCTGGTGTTTTTTGGCAAAATATAGAACCAAATAAAATTAGTTATAAAATTCACAATCAAAAAAAAGAGATGATTAATTATTGCCAAAACTTAGAATTTGCACAAATGAAAGAGTGGAGGTTACCTACTCATACAGAGATGGATTCTATATTAAAAAGTAAAAAACTTTCAAAAATAGGTAAATATCACAGGGATAACAAATGGCATGGAGGAGAACATAGTTATTTTGCATATAAAAATTATGCTTCAAAATACTTTTTATGTGTTCATGATACACCTACAAAGATAGAACAAAAAGAAAAAATTGCTAAAAAATATGGATTTGGCGAATATCCAAAAGGCATTTATATTGACGAGGTAAATAAGCTTTTCTGGGAAAATCCAATTTTACAAAAAAAAGCAGCATGGAATCTTTATGATAAAAAAACTTATGGAACTCCTAGTGGAAGTTCAGTAGCTGTAAAAAATTGTAAAAATTTTAATTTGCATGGTTTAAGCAACTGGAGACTACCTACAACAAAAGAGCTTTTATATATTGCTGAAAATAAACAACCAATGTTTATGAATTTTAAACCTACTTATTATATGTCTTCTGAAAGAAAATATGCTACATATTTTAATAAACCTTTGAATGATACTATTAATCTAAAGAATGGTTATATAGTTAAGAAAAAAAATAATCTTCAAAGGCCTTATTATGTTTGTGTAAAAGAGATTTATAAAAAATCAAATAGTAATGTAAAGTCTAATATAAATGAACAAGTTATGCAAAAAAAGTTACAAAAGTCTGTAGCTTCTGCAAAAGAACAAAAAAACCTTAATTCTTTAGATATTTCAAAAACATATGTTGAAGATAATAAATGGCAAGCGATTATAAAAGTAGAATGTTTGGATAAAAATAAAGAGTGTGGAAGTATAGATTTCCGTTCATTAAAATGCGGAGGCTCTTTGGTTTTTAAAGATAAAAAAGATTCAGTTTATGTATTTAATGAAAAACTTAAATATGGGAAATGTGTAAGTGGATGTCAGATAAAACTTAATATAAAAGAAAATATTTATGGGGAATACTGTTCAGGAAGAAGAACAGGTGGTGGAAAAGTGAGAGTAGAATAAATTCAAGAACTAAAGTTACTTAACTTTAGTTCTTTTCTATTTTATGGTCTAACTATATAGTTTTTACTTCCATTTGTAGAGTGAAAAATTGTAATACCATATTTTTTAGCATAATACTTTAGTAAAATCTTTTGTAAAGTTGGTTCTATAGATGGTGTAAACCAAGCATTATTAGAAGTTACTATCATATATTTTGTATCTTCTAAATCTTGATATATCTTTTCATTTGTTGCTTCATAACAAATAGCATTTCTAAAACTTATTCCTTGGATATCAAAATCAGTTGGTTTATCTGCTGTTTTATAATCTTGTGCTCCATCATAAAGCTTTTCATTTATAAAATCAACTAAAAATTTTGGAAGAGGTATTTCTTCTCCAAAAGGAACTAAAACAACTTTTTTTGCAATATCAAGATTTCCCTTTTTGAAGTGATAAGTTGCATTGTAATAATTATTGTTTTCAGAAAATATAGCCCCCGCAACAATATCAATATATTGAGACCTTTTAAGTAGGCTATCTAGTAAAAACTCTTCATTGTTTAGCACAATTGGGAAGACAGTTTCAGGTAGTATTATTAAGTCTTTTTCTTCTTTTATAGCATTATCAATTAAATTCAAGTTTTCATCAATAGTCTTTGCTAGATTTTGTTGTTGCCATTTTTGGTCTTGTGACGTATTAAGTTGTGGCATAGAGATTTTAAGACCTGTTGAGTCAATATAAACACCACTATTATGAATGATAAATATTAAAGGAACAATTGAAATAGCTTTTTTTATTCCATTTGCTTTAATGAAGATATAAATAGATGCTAATACAAGTGCAAAATGTGCTTTTGAAAAAGCTAAATAACTATTTACTAATATAAGTTCAGGAACAAACCAATTAAAGCCCATAGGATGAACAAAAGAGACAAGAAATATAGTTAAAGCCCTAAACCAAGTTTTATTAATAAGTGTCATAAAATAAAATAATAAAGCGTATCCTAGCCCTATACCAATTACAACAAGGTACTTTAAATAGGCTAAGTCATAATACTGAAAGCTATTACCAATCCAATAAAACCATAAAATACCAGTGAAAAAACCTGCTATTACAAAACTTTTCTTATTTATTGTTAATAGCAAATAAAAAGATATAAGTGCTAAAAAAGTATTTAAAAGTTTTGAGAATATTTCATAGTGTTCTAAGTAAATGAAAGAGCTTAAAGAAATAGCAGTTATCAAGCCTATTATTATATTAGTTTTGTTAGAATATGCCCGTTTTATTAAAAACATAGAAAAATACTTTTTAAAAGGAAATTTGATGGAAGGTCAAAGTGCAGACTTAATAAGCTCATTGTTACCCCTAGTTGCATTATTTGCGATTTTTTACTTCTTAATTATTAGACCACAACAAAAACAAGCTAAACAGCATAAGGAAATGATTGCGGATCTAAAGAAAGGCGATAAAATTGTAACAAATGGTGGCTTAATGGTAGAAATTACTAAAGTAGAAGAGAACTTCTTAATTGTAAAAAACCACGATGATAGCCAAATGAAATTAGCAAAAGAATTCGTTGCAAAGCTTTCAGAATAATTATTTTAAAACATGTAATTTCTTACATGTTTTAAATTCTATGTTTACTTCTTATTTTAAGGGATTGACTTGAAAATCTTTAATTACAGACTCGTTATATTTATATTAAGTATAATTTTTGGAGTTGTATTCTCTGTACCATCTTTTTTACAAACAGAATCTGGTAAAAAAATCTCACTAGGACTTGATTTACAAGGTGGGTTACATATGCTTCTTGGTGTTCAAACTAACGAAGCAGTTACTTCAAAAATAAAATCAACAGCTACAGCAGTTAAATACTTCGCAAATGATGAAGATATTTTAATTGATGGCTTAAGTATCAAAGACAATGACAGAATTGTTTTTACAGTATTAGACCAAGATGAGTTACCAAAAGTTGACAAAATGCTTGAACAAATTAGTGGTTTACAAATCACTAAAAATGACCTTGATTACTCTTTAACTTTAACACCTGCTGAAGAGGTTAAAACTAAAGACCAAGCAGTTTCTCAAGCAGTTGAAACTATTAGAAACAGGCTTGACCAATTTGGTCTTGCAGAACCAAATGTTGTAAGACAAGGTGAAACTGATATTGTTGTTCAACTTCCAGGTATTAAAACAGCTGCTGAAGAAAAAGCTGCAAGAGAACTTATCTCTAAACCAGCTAACTTAGAGCTTATGGCTGTTGATGAAGAAAGAGCTGACCAAGTTTATACTATGTCAAAAGCTCAAGCAGCACAATATGGTGATATCATTTTAGAAGCTACAGATAACCCTGGGGTTAAGTATCTTGTAAAAGAGATTCCTATTTTAAATGGTTCTCAAGTAGTTGATGCACAAGTTGCTTTTGACCAATCTAATCAACCAATTATTAACTTTACACTAAATAGTGCAGGTGCTAGAATCTTTGGAGACTTCACTGCTAAAAATGTAGGGAAAAGACTTGCAGTTGTATTAGATGGTAAAGTTTACTCTGCACCAAATATTAGAGAAAGAATTGGTGGAGGAAGCGGTCAGATTTCTGGTGGCTTCACTGTTATAGAAGCAGGAAATGTTGCAATTGCTTTAAGGTCAGGTGCACTGCCAGCTTCTGTTAAGCTACTTGAAAAAAGAAGTGTAGGACCAAGTTTAGGTGCAGATTCTATTAAAGCTTCAACTATAGCACTTGTTTCTGGTTTCTTAATTGTATTTATCTTCATGATTGTTTATTATAGACGAGCAGGAGTTATTGCAAATGTTGCACTTGTTACAAATATTTTTATTATCATCTCTGTTATGGCAATGTTTGGAGCAACATTAACACTTCCAGGTATGGCAGGTATTGTATTAACAGTTGGTATGGCAGTTGATGCAAACGTTATTATTACTGAAAGAATTAGAGAACTTCTAAGACAAGGTGTATCTATACCAAAAGCAGTTGAAGATGGTTATTCAAATGCAATGAGAGCAATTCTAGATGCAAATATTACAACACTACTTGTTGCTGTAATTTTATATGCATATGGAACAGGACCAATTAAAGGTTTTGCAGTAACAATCTCTATTGGTATTTTAGCTTCAATGTTAACGGCAATTTTAGGAACTCATGGTATTTATGAAGCATTATTATCAAAAATTGCAAAAGACAAAAACTTAAATAAATGGTTTGGGATTAAATAATGGAAATTTTTAAAGGTACAAAAGTTCATGACTTTATGGGTAAAAGAGTCCCATTTTTAAGTTTATCGGCTGTTTTAGTTATTGTTTCACTTGTGCTACTTTTTACAAGAGGGTTAAATCTTGGTATTGATTTTGCAGGTGGTACTTTAGTTCAAGTTCAATATGAGCACAAAGCGCCAATTGATAAAATCAGAACTGTATTAAATGCAACAGATTACAAAGGTTCTTCTATTACAAAATTTGGTAGTGAAGAAGAAGTAGTTATTAGAATCTCAGGAGTATCATCTAACTTAACAAATGATATTGGTGATGAGATGCATAAGATACTTGATTCAACTGGTAAATTCCAAATCAGAAGAGTTGATATGGTTGGACCAAAGGTTGGTGGAGAACTTAGAGAAAAAGGTATTATGGCCTTATCTTTATCACTTATTGTGATACTTATTTATGTATCATATAGATTTGAGTGGAGATTTGCCATTGCTTCTATTTTAGCCTTAGCACATGATGTTATTATTGCTCTTGGAGCTATTTCATTAGTTGGGGTTGAAGTTAACCTTGATATTCTTGCTGCAATTCTTACAATCCTTGGGTATTCGCTAAATGATACGATTATTGTATTTGATAGGATTAGAGAAGGTGTTCAAACTTCTAAAGAAGCAGTTCTTGACAATGTAGTTAATACTTCTGTTTCAAGAACATTATCAAGAACAACTCTTACTTCATTAACAACATTCTTTGTTGTTGCAACTTTATATTTCTTTGGTGGAGAGATTATTAATGGATTTGCATTTACATTACTTGTAGGTGTGATTGTTGGTACTTATTCATCTATCTTTATTGCTGCTTCATTCTTAGTACAGCTTAAATTCTCTATTGAGAGTTTTAGAGCTAAAGAGGCTGAGAAGGTTAAGAGGCAAAAAGAAAAAGAAAAGCTACGTGCGATGTATGAAAAAGGAACTGTGTAAACTGTTATAAAACAGTTCCTTTTTCAATAACTCTACGTCATATAATAAAATTTAGTCGGTCATTTACTACAGTAAACTCCCTTCTAAATTTTATTTTCTTCCTTGATTTCTTAAAAAAACTTCAATTTTCTAACAGTTTACAGACCATTTCAAAAGGTATCGATTTATATTTTTAGGGCAAAAATTTTATGAATAAAAAGCGTTAAAAAATTGTAACTGTTTGAGACGAAGTCGAGTTTTACAATTTTAGCTTTGCGTGAATAAAATTCCTAAAAATCTAACTTTCGATACGATTTTTTGTTTTACTTTTTATAAAAAAAGTAATAAAAGACTCCAAAGGGCAATTACAATATAATAAATCTAATAATTTATTTAGGAATAAGATGTCAGAGAAGAAAATAAATAAATGTAAAATAGAAGATTGTGGCAGAGATATTGATGAAAAAGAATATTTGTTAACAAAAGATGAAAATAGATGTATTCTCCATTGTAATAAAAGTGACTCTTTTTCTATAGAAATAAATAGTTTATTTATAGATGAACTTAATAAACTTATGGATTATCAAATTAGAGATAATATTGATCAACAAAAAGAAATAGAACAAGATGAAACTTTTACTTTTAATGTTCCTTGGGGTTTAGATTTTTATAATATTCATTTTCCAATAATGAAGATTGCTTTATTCTTTTTTGATAATATGCGAAAGTATGACCTTTATTTTGAAAATTGCGTATTTTGTGAAGAACAAAAAAAAGTTATGTATGATTTTAAAAATAGAATAAATTTTATAAATTGCATATTTAAAGAAAATGTAGATTTTTCAAATTCAACGTTTAGCAAAAATATAAGTTTTGAAAAATCAACTTTTGAAAAGAAGTTAATACTAGAAGAGACAACTTTTGATGGGAATGTTAATTTTAAAGAAGTAATATTTAAAGAAAAAGTAAAAATTGATTCAACTTATTTCAATGGTAATAGCAATTTTATATATTTAAATAAAAACTATAAAAAAGAAGTATTAGTAGAAAATCGTGAAACCGCAAGAATTATAAAAGACTCTTTTGAACAACAAAACAACATAATTGAAGCAAATAAATTTTATGCATTAGAAATGAAAGAAAGAGAAAAAGAACTTAATTGGAAAAAAGATTTTTTTGATTGGATAGTTTTCAAAGCACATGGACTTGCTTCAAATCACTCACAAAACTGGCTTCTTCCTATCTTTTGGATTATATTTTTAGGGCTATTAAATTCATACTTTCAACCATTAGATTTTTATACCATGAATCATTCTGATATTTTATATAAAGAAATTTTTATAGGACTATTAATTTCTTTAACAACTTTTGTTTTTTTATTATCCCTTATTGAACATAAAATCTATTATAATTATATATCAAGCTTTTTTATCATATTACTTGTTTATTTGATATTTACTAATGATATTTATTTTAGTGATTTTGCAAATTCTGTTAATCCTTTCTCAATTATGACAAAAGGTGAAGAACTTTCTTTTGGAACATTAATTTATAAAATCATAATAGCCTATTTAATCTACCAACTAATCATTTCAATCCGTCAAAACACAAGACGAAAATAAACTCCTATAAAAAAGGTTTTCTAATAATATATGTTTAATTCTTTTTAATATAAAATTATTATTTAAACCTTATGGAGAAAAATATGGAAAACACAGTAAGTGCATCGCAAAAGGGTTTGTTATATTATTTTAATAGAATCACATCAAACGATGGAAAAGATTGGTTTTTAGCTTTAACATGGATTTTTGTCTTTGAAATTATTTCTTCAATTATTGAATACTACTATTTAACAGCCGCTAGAACTTATGTAATTGACATTCCTGAGGGAGTACTAAAAGAGTTTTTAATAGCAATATTCGTGACTTTCTTTATTTGGCACTTTGTTTTTAGTATTGTAAATATGCATAGAAATCAGTTTTATTTTCTTATTATGTATGGACTTTTAGGTTTATATTTTTATCTAACAAAAGATATGACTTTTAATCTTTTATTTCACAATATTATAAATCCCTTTGAATTTGAATTCAATGGTTTTGGGTTTTATACAGTTGTGCAGTTGTTTTTAAAACTTACTATTTTATATCTAATTTTTAAAATGTTTCAAGGTTTTAAATATAGAAAGTTAAAAAATAGCTAGCAAGCCATTTTTTATCCTTTTTTAGATATTATATTTGCTTAAATTTTAAAAAGTAAAAATCTATAAAAGGATAATTCATGGATTGGGGTAAAGTAACCTATATATTCTTTTCACTAATGTCATTAACAACAACAGCAGGCTTTATTTATGAGCCAAATGCAGTAGCGCTCTTCTTAGCAGCAGGTGTTAATGTTATCTCAACAATTTTAAAAATAGGTGTTAAAAACCTTTTAGCAGCAGAGTTATTAGCAAGTTCTTTAGTTGCTGATTTACACCTTATTCCAGCGTTCATGGTATTAACTTTTATGGGTGATGAATCAATGGCAATAGCCTTAGCAATCGGAGCTATTGTAGCAAATATTTTCTCAATTGCCTTAGCTTTAATTGAGAGTACAAAAAGTCAAGATAAGGAAGATTATTAATGGAGTATAGTCCAAAGAGTATTGAAACAAAGTGGCAAAATTACTGGGTTGAAAATAAGTCTTTTGAGCCAAGTAATGATTATAAAAAAGATAAAAAATATATTTTAAGTATGTTCCCATATCCAAGTGGTAGAATTCACATGGGACATGTAAGAAACTACTGTTTAGGTGATGCAATCGCAAGATTTTTTAGAAAAGCTAACTTTAATGTTTTACATCCAATTGGATGGGATAGTTTTGGTATGCCAGCAGAAAATGCAGCTATCAAACATAAGCTTCACCCTAAAAAATGGACTTATGAAAATATTGACTATATGAGAGATGAATTAAAAGCTTTAGGTCTTTCTTTCTCAGAAGAAAGAGAGTTTGCAACTTCTGATGAACTATATACAAAATGGGAACAAGAATTTATTATCAAAATGTTTGAAGATGGACTTTTATATAGAAAATCTACAACTGTAAACTGGTGTCCTCATGACTTAACAGTATTAGCAAATGAACAATTAGAAGAGGGTTGCTGTTGGAGATGTGGTACTACAGTAGTTCAAAAAGAGATGCCTGGGTACTATTTAGGAATTACAAAATATGCACAAGAATTACTTGATGATTTAAAAGACCTTGAAGGTCAATGGCCATCACAAGTTTTAACTATGCAAGAAAACTGGATTGGTAGAAGTGAAGGTTTAGAGTTTAATTTCTTATTATCAAAACAAGCAAAATATAAATTAGATAATCACTTCTCATCTTATCAAGTATTTACTACTAGACCAGATACAATTTATGGAATCTCTTATTCAGCTTTAGCACCTGAACATCCAATTGTAAAATATATCGTTGATAATAAACTTCTTCCAGATAGTAAAATCAATGCTATTAAAGCAATGCAAAAAGTAAGTGAAAGAGATAGAGCAACTATGCCTAAAGAAGGTGTTTCTTTAGAGATTGATGTTATTCATCCACTTACTGGTGAATCTATTCCTGTATGGGTTGCAAACTTTGTACTTGCTTCTTATGGTGGTGGAGCAGTTATGGCAGTTCCAGCCCATGACCAAAGAGACTTTGAGTTTGCAAGACAATATGACTTACCAATCAAACAAGTTATTGTTGGAAAAGATGGAATTTTATCTAACCAAACAGAAGCATATACAGAAGAGGGTGAATTAATCAACTCGGAAAGCTTCACTGGACTTAAAAACAATAAAGCTAAAAAAGCAATTATTTATCACTTTGAACAAAACTCACTTGGTAAAAAACAAATCAATTTCAAACTAAGAGATTGGGGAGTTTCTAGACAGAGATATTGGGGAGCACCAATTCCATTTATTCACTGTGATGATTGTGGATTAGTTCCAGAAAAATTAGAAAATCTTCCAGTTGCACTTCCAGAAGATGTTGAGATTACAGGTGAGGGTAACCCACTTGATACTCATCCTACTTGGAAGCATACTACTTGTCCTTGTTGTGGTAAACCAGCAGTTAGAGAAACAGATACTTTAGATACTTTTGTTCAATCATCTTGGTATTTCTTAAGATATGCGACAAATAGTGCAAAATGGGAAAAAGAAGGAATCTCTAAAAAAGATAGTGATTACTGGATGGATGTTGACCAATACATTGGTGGTATTGAGCACGCTATTTTACACTTACTTTATGCAAGATTCTTTACAAAAGTACTAAATGATTTAGGATATACAAACTCAAGAGAACCATTTAAAAACCTACTTACTCAAGGTATGGTACTTAAAGATGGTGCTAAAATGTCTAAATCAAAAGGAAATGTAGTAGACCCTGATTCTATTGTAGAAAAGTATGGAGCTGATACAGCTAGAATGTTTATTTTATTTGCTGCGCCTCCAACAAAAGAGTTAGAGTGGAATGATTCAGCAGTAGAAGGTTCATTTAAATTTATTAAAAAATTCTATGAAAGATCAGTAAATGTTACAGAAGATGCAATTGCAAACTTCAAAAATATTGATCACTCTTCTTTAACAAAAGAAGAAAAAGAAGCTAGAAAAAAACTATATGAAGCAGTTCAAAAAGCCGATGATGTATTTAATAAAACATATACATTCAATACTTTAATTGCTGCATCTATGGAAGCAATGAATGCACTTCAAGCACAAAACAATGAACTTGTTTGGGCAGAAGGTTACTATATCTTAACAAATATTTTAGAGCCAGTTATTCCTCATGCTTGTTGGGATTTAGCTCATAAATTATTTGATAAAGAGAACTTCTCTTCAAAAATTGAAATTAAAGAAGAAGTATTTACTTTAGATTCTATTATTTTAGCAGTTACAATTAATGGTAAAAAAAGAGCTGAAGTTGAAGTGGCTCCAAGTGCATCAAAAGATGAAATTTTAGCCCTAGCAAAAGAAGTTGGAGCTAAATGGATTGATGGTAAAGAGTTAATCAAAGAAATTGTAGTACCAAATAAATTAGTTAACTTGGTTGTTAAGGGATAAAATGAAAAATAGTCTATTAGTATTATTAATAGTTTTTGTATTTACTGCTTGTGGTTATAAACCTTCAAGCCATTATGCAAAAAGACAATTAGAAGGTTCTATTTATGTTAATTTAATTATTAACTTAGAAGACCCAAGAAATGCAGTAATTATCAAAGATGCAATGCATGAACTAATAGTACATAGACTAGATTCAAAACTTGTATTTGATAAAAGCTTAGCTGATACGATTTTAGATGTAAAACTAAACTCAGTAGGAATGCAAGAATTACAAGATGACGAAGATGGTTATAACAATCTTTATAGAGCTGTAGTTAGTATTAATGTTGCATATGAAAAAGATGGAAGAAAAAAATCTTTCTCTGTTAGTGGAGATTATGAATTCTCTATTAATAGTGGAGCAACTATTACAGACTCAAAAAGATTTGAAGCAATTAGAAATGCAGCTAATAAAGCCTTAGAAGAAGTTATTTCTAAATTAGCAGTACAATCTTTTGAAAAAAAGAAGTAGATGCTTATTGATTTTAAGAAAGCTTCTTTAGAAGAAGTATTACAGCACAAAACGATGTACTATGAGAAGATAGACTTCTCTATAGTACAAAACTCATGGGAAATACTTTCCCAACACCTAACTCTTCCTTTTATTATTCATATTGTTGGAACAAATGGAAAAGGTAGTACAGGAAGATTTTTATCTCACTACTTACATAAAAAAGGTTTTAGAGTACTTCATTATTCTTCTCCTCATATTTTAAAATTCAATGAAAGAATATGGATAAATGGAAGAGATAGTAGTGATATAGAACTACAAATGGCAAGCTCAAAAATTCAAGAAATCTTGCCTTTACATCTTTTAGAAAAATTAACTTATTTTGAATACACAACTCTTTTAGCCTTTGTTTTAAGTTCAAGTTTTGATTATTTAGTTTTAGAAGCAGGGCTTGGTGGAGAGTTTGATGCAACAAATGTTGTTAAAAATGATTTATCACTTATTACTACAATTGGACTTGACCACCAAAGTTTTTTAGGTAACACAATAGAAGAGATTGCAAGAACTAAAATGCGTTCAGTGGATACTAAAATGATAATTGGTTACCAAACTTCAAATGTAGTTTATGAAACAGCTTTAAAAGTTAAAGATGAACTAAAACAAGAGTTTGGAAGAGATATACTCATACAAAGTGTTAAAGAGTTTGATAAGTACACATTAGATAAAAAATTTGCTTCATACTTAAGACTTAACCTACATTTGGTTATAGCAGCACTAGAAGAATTAAATATAGATATAAATCTTGATATTTTTAATGATGTTAAATTATCAGGAAGATGCGAAAAAATCAAAAAAAACATAACTATAGATGTTGGACATAATCCCTTAGCAGCTACATTCTTAGCTAAAGAATTCAATAATAAAAAAGTACATTTAATATATAATTCTTATGCTGACAAAGATTATAAAAAAGTTCTTGAAATTTTAAAACCCATTGTTACAAAGATAACAATAATTGATTTAGAAGACCAAAGAATCGTAGATAAAAATAATTTATTGGAAATTTGCCATAATTTAAATATAATAGTGACTTCTTTAAAAAATATAGAGCCCAAGGAAGAATATTTAGTATTCGGTTCATTTTTAGTTGTGGAAAAATTTTTAGAAAATATGAGATTAAATGAAGAATAGATTAATAATTACTGTTTCTGATGTACATGGAACAAAAGCCTTTAATGTACACCAAATTGCAAAAAAACTTATTGTATTTATTGTTCTATTTGTTTTGCTTATTATAGGTGGAGGCTCATGGTTTATCAATAATTTAAGTGATAAAATGGAGTTTTTAAAAGAGCAAAAACAAAGAGAACTTGCGCAAAAAGAAGTAGAAATTGATAAAAAAGAAAAAGAGATTACGGCTTTAAATGAAAAAGAACAAAAGCTACAAGCTCAAAATAAATTTTATTCATTGCAGATTAAAAGTAAAGTAGAAGATATTGATGCTTTAAGTTCAAAGCTTGACGAAATAGAGTCAATGATTGGTCTTAAAGATGAAAAGATAGAGAAACTTACAAAAGAGACTATAGACTCAATTAGTGATAATACAAAGTATTTTACTCTTTTAACAATTCCTAATGGTAGTCCTTTAAAAAGTACAAGAGTAACTTCTCCTTATGGTTATAGAATCCATCCAATTACGAAAAGAAAGAAATTTCATAGAGGGATTGATTTAAGAGCAAGAATGAGAACACCAGTAAAAGCAACTGCAAATGGTGTTGTTGTTTATGTAAGGTCAAGGGACAATGGTGACTTTGGTAGGGTAGTAAAACTACAACATAGCTTTGGGTTTATGACTATTTATGCACACTTAAGTAAGACAGAAGTGAAACTTGGAGATGTAATTAGAAAAGGTCAAGTTGTTGGATTAAGTGGAAATAGTGGACGAAGTAGTGCTGCACATTTACACTATGAAGTAAGATATGGTGGAAAAATATTAAATCCAAAAGACTTTATAACATGGAATTTTAAAAATTATGATAAAATCTTTACTAAACAAAGGAGAGTTAAGTGGGAATCTTTGGTAAGGCTAATAAGCGAACAACACAAAATGGTGCTACAGTAATTGCCCACGGAACTTGTATAATTGGTGGAATTACGACTGAAGGTACAGTTCATATTGATGGAAAATTTGAAGGTGTTATATTAGAAGCTGATGTTATTTCAATTGGTAAAACAGGTGAAGTAATAGGTGATATAAAAGCAAATAACTTAATAGTTAGTGGACTTTTAGATGGTAAAATTGATTGCAATGAAGTACAAATTCTTTCAACAGGAAAAGTTATAGGAAATATGAAATATAACGAACTGAGTATTGAAGAAGATGGAAAATTTGAAGGTCAAGGTGTTAGAAAAGGTTCTAAACTAAAAAGTAGATATGATGAAATAGAAAACAAACTAAACAACATCATTATCACACCATCTCACCAGATTGAGCATGAAGCATAAAAAAATAGAAGAAAGATTAAAAGAACTTTATGAACAAAAAATTACTATAGAAAAAGAGATTGAAACTCTTGAATCTATAGTTAATCAAAAAGAAAATAAAAATCTATCAAAAGATGAAAAAGTAGAACTTTTCAAGTCTCTATTTTTTGCTAGAACAGATATATATGCTAAAAAATGGATTAGTAAAGATGGCTCAAAACAAGCCTTCTACCCCTTAACTCAAACCTTTAGAGGAAATGATTACTTACCTTTAACAAACAATGATGTTGAACTTCACTTAAGAGGGAAAGCTCAACTAGCTTCTTACTTAATAACTCAAACAAACAAAAGTAAATACATAGTTTTAGAGGTTTTAGAAAAAGATATTTCTAAATTGTTAAAAACTTTTGCTAGTATAAATATAGAAGCACTTTTTGAATATAGTTCTTATAACTCAATTTTGGTATGGGTATTTTTTGAAAAAGAGATTGAAACTAAACTTGCTAAGACTTTTGCTCAATATATTTTAAAAAAATCAAATATAAGTGCAAAGGTTTATCCTACAAAAGAGTTTGTTTCTAATGCCAGCTTTGATGAACCAATAGAGTTACCACTTCATTTAAAGTTTAGAGATACAAATAAAACAGTGTTTTTTGAGCCAAACTCTAAAGAGATTTATAGTGACCAGTGGAAACTTTTACAAAATATCTCTAAAGTAGATGAAAAAACAGTTTTAAAATATCACGATTTTGAAAAGATTGACAAAACTGATTTAATGTTTGATGATATAGAGTTTCCTTTATTTAAACTAGAGATTAAGTTATATGATTATTTGTATGTTCCAACTCAAAATCTATCAAGGGGTTTAATAAACAAATTAAAAGCCTTTGCTTCTTTTGATAATCCACAAGTAAAAGTATTACTTAGCCTTAGAAAGCCACTTTACAATACGCCAAGGGTAATAAAAAACTTTGAAGAAGATGAAAACTACTTGAAACTTCCAAGGGGTCTTATTTATCAAATTTCAAAATATTTGGATACAAATAATGTTGATTTTAGAATTGATGATAAAACATATTCTGAAGAGATTGAGACAAAAAAAGTTTTATATACCTTACGACCTGAACAACAAGAAGCAATAGATAAAATGCTTAAAAAAAGGTTCTCTATTTGTGTTGCACCTCCTGGTTTTGGTAAAACATTATTAGGTGCAAAGATGTTCGAACAAAGAGCTTGTTCTACTTTGATTATCGTAAATAAAAATATGCTTCTTGATCAGTGGAGAGATAGATTTGTTGAGTATTTTGATTATAAAAAAGCAGAGATTGGCTTCTTAGGTAAGAGTAAAAATAAATTAAATGGAAAAATTGATGTTGCAACTATGCAAAGCTTAAAAAACTCTCCTGAAATAATAAATAACTACTCTTTTGTGATAGTAGATGAGTGCCACCATATACCAGCAGTTACTTTTGAGCAGATAGTTAAACAGTTTTTTGGAAAGTATATTTTAGGGCTTAGTGCCACACCTAAAAGAAAGGATGGATTAGACCCAATTTTATTCCAACAGTTAGGAGATATTTCCTATGAATTTAAAAAGAAAAAAACTTTTAATAATAAATTAGAGATAATAACAACAGACTTTATAAGTGAAGCAGATAATTATGCAGCATTAATTAATGAATTATGTGTAGATGAAAAAAGAAATGCTTTAATTATCGAACAAATAAAGCTTCATCAAGACAGAAAAATATTAATCTTAACTGACAGAATAGAGCATATTAATGCTTTAGAAAAATTATTAATAAATGAAGAAATGGATTATGTTTCAATTCATGGAAGTATGAGTAAAAAAGAACAAAGTGAAAAGATTAAACTTGTAGAGTCTAAAAGTCTAATTTTAGCAACTACATCTTATTTTGGTGAAGGAATAGACTTCCCTCATTTAAATACGATTATATTTGCAACTCCAATTTCTTATTATGGAAGATTGATTCAGTATTTAGGAAGAATAGGTAGAGGAAATCAAGAGTGTTTAGCTATTGATTTTTTAGATAACAAAAATGCGATGCTTAATTCAGCTTATAAAAAAAGGCTAGAAGGATATAAGCAAATGCACTATTTATAAGAAGAAGGAAAATATGTTAGGAATTATTGTTTGGACACTATTTATAGCAATAGTAGTTAATCTTATTTTAAAAAAGTTCCATTTACCAACAATTATTGGTTATATTTTAACAGGTACAATTATTGCATATGTATTTGATTTGCATACAGCTGTAAATAACCATGATTTAAAAGAGATTGCAGAGTTTGGTGTTGTATTTTTAATGTTTACAATTGGATTAGAGTTCTCTTTAGAGCATTTAAAAAGAATGAGAAAAGAAGTATTCTTTACTGGTTCTTTACAAATAATAGTAACTACAATATTTGTAATTACAATTTGTATGCTTGTTTTCAATTTTGATTTTAAAACATCACTTATTATTGGTGCAGCAATGTCTTTATCTTCAACAGCAATTGTTTTAAAAACATATAATGAAAATAATGAGATTAAAAAAAGACATGGACAAAGAGTTCTTGGAATTTTAATTATGCAAGATATTGCAGTAATTCCTATTTTACTTATGATTTCATTATTTGCAAGTGATGATGGTAAAAGTGTTAGTTCATTAATTTTTGAAACAACAGTTGCAGCTGGGATTTTACTTGCATTGCTTTATATCTCTGGAAAATATTTATTAGAGCCATTTTTTGAGCATGTATCAAAATCAAAATCTGATGAACTATTTGTGGGGTCAGTTTTACTTGTAGCAATTGGGGCTTCTTATTTAGCTCATTATTTTGGATTTACATATTCACTTGGAGCATTTGTTGCAGGTATGATGATTAGTGAAACAAAGTTTAAACATCAAGTAGAAGCTGACCTTACACCCTTTAGAAATTTATTATTAGGTGTATTCTTTATCACTGTTGGTATGCAAATAAACTTCCAGTTAATTGCTGATAATATTGTAATTATTCTAATTTTATTACCACTATTAGTTTCGTTAAAATATTCAATTATTTACTTACTTGTTAGAATTGATGATACAAAAAGAATTGCATTTAAAACTGCTTTATCTTTAGTTCAAATTGGAGAGTTCTCATTAGCAATTTTAGAGTTAGCTAGAAGTAGAAGTTTAATTGATCCAACATATTCGCAGATACTTATAGTTACAATTGTTATTTCAATGATTTTAACTCCAATTATCTTAAAAAACCTTTCATCAATTGCTACAAAACTTTTAACGGAAGATACATTAAAACTTCCAGAAACATACAATATAGATAAAGATACAAAAGGTCATATTGTAGTATTAGGTTTTGGACACTTAGGACAAGAGATTGCTCATAATCTAAGAGAAGATGGACATACTTATGTAATCATTGAGCATAATTTAAAATATTTTGAGATGGGATATAATGATAATGAGCCTATTATCTTTGGAAATGCAGCCCATAAACATATCTTAACATCAGTAAATATCAAAGATGCTTGTGCTGTTATTGTTGCTATTGATAACCCAGAAAAATTACATCTTATTTGTGAAGTTATTAATGACTTAACACACAATACAAAAACTATTGTTAAAGTAACTAGATTTACAGAAAAACAAGAGTTAGAGTCTTTACACTTAGAACATATTATTGTAGAAGATGACGTGGTTGCACGTGCCCTTGTTGAGGAAACAAAAGAGTGTAGAATAGATTTTATAAAAGAGAATAAAGAAGAATAAAGTAGGAAAAATCCTACTTTATATTTATTGTCGCACTTGCTGTATTTGAAATAGTGATACTATCAACTACTTTTTTATTTTTAACAGTAAACATCCACTGACCAAAGTTAGTTAATACAAACTTTGCTTTACCTTTTCTAACATTAGCAAACAAAGCATTATCATTTTTTGCTATTGCACTTTTAGCAGTAATATATCCACTTTCTAAAGGCTTTCCTTTATATAAAACTTTAAAAGCAATAGTATCGCCTATATGAAGTTTAGAAATGTCATTAGTAGGAATTAGTTCTAAGTCATGTCCTACTGCTTTTGGTTGAGACCAAGATTTATTTACAAAATATGTTTTAGCAAATGTTGTATTTTGAATTGTTTCTAATACCTCTTTTAGATTTCTAATTTTATCTTTAGATTTTGTAGTAAATCTTTTATTGTCATTTTTATCAAGATATCTAATTAATGTTTTTGTTTTAGTAGCTAAACTTGCAGTGTATGTACCTTCTTTTGATTCTTTTTTAAAAGATATTTTTTGCATTGCAAGGTTACTATCTACAATATTTAGATTATCTTTATTATAAATCTCTTTTAAACCTTTTTGTGGTTTTTTTAAAGTAATTGCCTTTCCAGAAGGTGTAATTAAATCAAAAGATTTAAGTTCAACTCTATCAGATATAGAGTCTTCAATTGTTGGATTATGTCCTGTTCCTAATCCTACAGTTACAAGTTTAGCTCCATGAGATGATGCCTCAAATGAGTTAAGCCAAAGTCCGTGAGCAAAAACAGTTGAAGTTGTAATTGCTCCTGCTAGTAATAGTTTTGAAAGTTTCATTTTTTTTTCCTTTTATAAAAAATTTAATATCAATGTTAAAACAAAAAGTAAAACAGATATTTTGATGATTAGATGAGATTTATATGTGTACATAAAGGCAATAAAAATTGCAACAATACTTAATAAACCTACAAAATAAGTTATTCCTAGTGAAATACCAATAGTTTTAATAAAAACAACAAAAGAGATAATCAAAAAGATACTGCCTAGTATTTTCATGAAAAGTTTTGTGTTTTTATTTACGGCTTTTTTTATTACTTGTTTATAATGCTTTTCTAAAGAAAAAGAGAACAGTAACATTCCAAGATAAGTAAAAAATGAAGCAAGAAACATTATGCCTTTCTCCTTTCTTTTCTAATTAAAATAAATCTTATTAATAGAGAAACTAAAGCCATAAAGATAAAGAAAATATCAAAATATATAAAGATTGAATCTCTAGTAAAGACTTCCAAAAAGGTTTCTAAAACTGTGATTGCATTTATAATTGGTAAAGATAAAAATAAAATAGCAGTTAATAAAAGCTGTTCTTTCCACGCCTTGTTTGTATCTCTTAAAAAAGCATGAATATACGAGAAAAGCCAAGCTAAAAAGAAAGCATTTATTTCTAAGTCTTTTCTATTTACTTCATCAAAAGAGATAACTCTATTTGCTATAAAATAAATAGTAAGTGCAAGCATTATTCCAACTATTGTTCCAAGATTTAATTTCTCAACAAGCCAAAAGCCAAAACTTTTTTTAAGAGCATTTTTCTTTTTTCTTTTTTGTGTCCATAACACAAGACCTGTTCCTATAAGGATAATTCCTAAGATTCCTGAAACAAAGAAAATAAACCTAAGTGTAGAATCTGCAAATTTTGCTTCATGTAAAGCTCTTAATGTAGTACTAGTATTTAAAACTTTACTTTCTAAAGAGGGCAAAATAGAACTATCAAGTAAAGTCAAACTTTTAGCATCATAAGTAGCAACTTCCCTTTGCATTTTGTAGTTAAATAGTGTCGTTGCAACCCTTGGACTAACTTCTATAATAGGGTTTTTGTTTTTCTCTTTTATAATTGTAAAAGAACCAATATTATTAGGCCAGATTTCATTAGCTTTTTTTATAATTAAGTTAAGAGTCTCTTTTGTGATAATATTTTTAGTCTCAATATATTCATAATTATGTAGCTGTCTTTTTGCCTTTATAAAAGCAAGTCTTTTGGAATTGCTATTAATGTAGTTAGCTTGTCTTAAGGAATTAGAGTTTACAGCACTATAGATATTTGCTTTATTTTCTACTTCTTTGTTTTTAAGAATAACTCTTTTGGCTTCAAGCTCTTTATTATCTACACTATAAAGTTTGATGTACTCTTGCTTATAAGCTCTAAAGTTGTCCCCAAAGTATGCTTTTATTCCCCATGGCATTATGGTTCCAGTTAAAAGAATCAACCCTGAATAAGTAATCATAATCAAAAATGGTAAAGCAGCAACAGCAGGAAGAATATGTGCATCCATCCAACCTCTTGTATTGTTTTTAGGTCTAAAAGTAAAGATGTCTTTAAATATTTTTTTATGAATTAGGATTCCAGTAATAATTGCAACAAACATTGACATAGTTGCAATGGCTACAATCCATCTACCTACACTTCTTGGGACTTCAAAAAGTTCAAAGTGAAATCTATATAAAAAGTTACCACCTGCTGTTTTAGTAGTCTCTTTAATTTTTTTACCATTACTTGCATCATAATAAGTAGGAGGAACTCTTCTTTTTCTTTTGTTAGTTTGTTTTTTATTGTTTGAGTTTTCAAATCTTACTGTTATTAAATTACTTCTATTATTTGGTAGAGTTACACTTACTTTATCATTTCTTTCAATCTTTTCAATAGCTTTGTTAATTGCAATATCTAAAGTCTTATCATTTTGTTTTGATTTGTGAAACTCTGGTTGCATCCATAATGTGATTTCATTTTTATAGTATGCACTTGTTCCTGTTACAAAAATAGCAAAAAAAAGCCAACCTACAATCAAACCACTGTAAGTATGAAGCCATCTCATTGTTTCGTTAAAGTTCTCTTTCATGGCTATCCTTTTATTCCAGTAAGACAAATATTTATTAAATAAAGATTTGCACTAATTAGGATAAGTTGTATAATTAGACTTTTTAATTTGACATTGCTATATGAGTAGATAATAAATCCTAACCAAACAAGAAAGGAAATCATTGTTGCAAAAGAGATTGCTTCAATTTTATTTGAAAAAGGTAGTGCAAGGCTTAAAGTCACTGTAATCAAGGAGGCTAATAGGTATCCTCCAACACATGCTGTTATTAATCTAAGTATATTCATTTTGATTCCATTATTTTAATAGTACTATTAATGCCCAAGTCAAAAATTCGCAAAAGACTTGGGCCTTAAAATTTAGAATGTGTAGTTTAAACTAACCCAAAAGTTTCTATTTGGTGTGATATTACTGTATTGGTCATAGTAATATGGAGTTCTTCCTGAACCTTTTTCCACTGCTGAATACTCTAAGAAGTCTTTATCTAATAAGTTGTTAACTCTTCCATTTATAGTTAAGTTTTTATCAACTTTATAAGATGCTCCAAGATTCCATATTGAGTAGTCTTTGTAGTATAAATCTTTATAGTCTCCACTAGCAGTTTCATATCTTGTGTTAAATCTATCTTTCTCTCCTTTATATTGTAAATAAGTATTAAACTTAGGAGTTGCTTGATAGTCTAAAGTTGCACTATACATATGTTTTGGACTACTTGTAAGTGGTCTTCCATTTGTTGAGTCTTCATTTGATTCAATTTCAGAATCCATATATGTCCAACTAGCTTTAATAGATAAGTTATCTAAGATAAAATATTTACCTGCTAATTCAAGTCCTAAGATTTCTGCTTTTCCAACATTTTGCTTCATCTTAGGGTCATAACCTAAATCAATCCAAGCTTGAGAAATACCACCAACAGCATCATCACTTTCAATTTTATCTTTAAAGTTGTTTTGGAATAAAGTTATATTGAAGTTGTGTCTATCAGGGTGTTCATAATAAACAGCAATCTCTTTACTTAAACTCTCTTCTGGTTTTAAATCAGGATTTCCAATCCAAGGGGAAGTACCTTGTCCTCCAAACCCTGTCACACCTGCTTGTAAGTCAGATGTTTTAGGAGTTTTATATCCTGTAGCAACACCACCTTTAACAGTCCAGTTATCATTTAAAATATAAGTTAAGTAAGCTCTTGGACTAACATGACTTCCAAAGTCCTCATGTTTATCATATCTTGCACCAACAGTAAATGTTAATAAGTCAGATAAGTTCCAACTATCCTCAGCAAATAGGGCATATTGGTAATACTCTTTTTCACCATTTGTTTTTCCTTCACTCATTCCAAAAACACCATCTGTCATTTGTGCTTTTAGGTATTCTGTGCCAACAACTATATAATGGTTATCTAAAGGAAGTTCATATTTTGCACTAAATGTTGTGTTTTTAGATTCTAATGTTCTAGCTGGTCTTGGCATAAGAGCTGCAAAAGTAGGGTCAGCTAATGCAGCATCTAAGTCTGCCCATCCTGCTTTATTATCTTCAATATATTTTCTTTGTTCTGCTGTTAAAGGTAAACTTCTTCCTAGGTTTTCAGATTCAATATGATGAACACCTACAGTACTTTTACCAACTTTCCAATCTGCTTCCCAAGATAAAGAGTATTGTTCTCTTTGCATTCTTTGGTATTCAGCATATCCAACTCTTTGTCTTTTATATAAAGTTTCATATGTATCAATTGTTCCTACTTGACCTTCTGTATTGTCATATTTTTGTTTAGCAATATCAAAGTCAGCTCTAATAGTATGGTTATCATTTGGAGTAAATGTTAATCCCGCACCTAAAGTCCAGTTTTGATTATCCATAGTTTTACCACTTGCTGCAAAACTATCATTTGATTTACTTGAGTCTTCTATTGTTCCATTGTTATTAAACGTATCATTATCCCATTGTGGTTGAGACTCTTCTTTATCGTAGTAACTTCCTCTAAGACTAATTCCTAATTTATCTTTGATAATTGGACCCATGATTGCAACATCAGTTGTTGATTCATTTCCCCAATAACTTTTTGATTGGAATGTTTGACCTTTTGAGATAGAACCAGTCCATTCATTTGCAATTTTTTTAGTAATGATATTAATAACCCCACCCATTGCATCTGCACCATAAAGCGTACTCATTGGTCCTCTTACAACTTCAATTCTTTCAATCATAGATAAAGGAGGAATATTAGCAAATTGTAAACCACCAAAGTTATTTGGATAGATATCTCCATTGTTGTTTTGTTTTCTTCCATCAATTAGAACAAGAGTATAATCAGAACCCATTCCTCTAATACTAATTGTACCTTGACCTGATTTGTCTGTGCTCTCTCCAATATCAACACCTTCAATATCTTTTACAGCATCTAAAAGATTAGTGTATGGTTTCTTTTGTAAATCTTCTTGCGAGATTACTGAAATACTTGCAGGAGCTGTTACAAGTTTTTGTTCAAATCCACTAGCACTAGTTACAGTGATGTCTCCAAGATTTGACTTATTTGCATATAGATTACTTAATGAAGCAATTGCTACTAATGAAAGTAAACTTTTTCTTTTTATATTCATTTTAATCCTTGTGTAAAAAGTTAGTAAGCGTATTGTATTGATAAAAAATGATGTAAAAATGATATTTTGATAATTGGTATCAAAATCATTAATAAAAGTAATTTTTAATCTATTTTTTAATATAATATTGAGTCTAATTATCATAATAAGTATTGTAAAGGCTTAAAAGTGTCAAGTAATTTATTAGCAAATAGAAATTTTGATGTTCTAGTAGTTGAAGATGAACCAATACTAGCTATGTCAATGGAACTAAAATTAAAAAAGTTAGGACTAAATGTAAGTGGAATTGCTACTTCTCCAGACCATGCAATTTTGCATGCACAAAACAATTTCCCAGATATAGCAATTATTGATATAAATCTAAATGCTAAAAAAACAGGAATAGATGTTGCAAACTATTTATGGAAAAATTTTAATATACCAATAATATTTTTAACTTCATACTACAACGATAATATCTTAAGTCAAGCTATGGAATCTGAACCATATGCATATTTAATAAAGCCTTGTAGAAATGAAGAACTAAAAGTAGCAATAAATACTGCAATGCATAAACATCAATTCTTTTTTAAAAACAAAAAAAGTTTTAAACAGATGAAAGATGATTTTTTATACTTAGAAAGTAGTGTTAAATATAATAGGAGTACTTCTGAATTATATGTAAATGACGAGATTTTTAAATTAACAAGAAATGAGAAGAAATTATTTGAAATCTTAACTAAAAACCCAGGTAAAGTAGTTAGTTTCGATACTATTTTTAGCTTTATTTGGAGAGAAGATGTATATGATTTATCAAAATTAAGGTCTTTGATTTATAGACTTAAAACAAAGCTAAAATTTAATCCTTTTGAGAATTTATATGAAGAAGGTTATAGGGTAAAAATAGTTGGCAAGGATATTTAAACTAAAAAACTACTCCTTTACTACGAAGGTTATTTTCTCATTTTTTCTTATGCTTATATTTATATATGGAGTAAGAAGTGCTTTAACAATTCCTAAAATCCATACTGAAAATGAAAAAGAGGTAATAGAACATATTACTAAAACTTTAATGATTATAAAAAATCAATTTATGATTATTGGTAAGTCTATTCGAATGCAAGCAAATTTAGAAGTAGAACTTCTACAAGAAAAAATTTCCTACGAATTAAAAAAAAATGAAGAGTTTTTAAATACTTTAGAAAATGAACAAGTAGTTAAATATCTAAAAAGTAATGAGTATATAAAAAAATGCTCCTTTCAAATAAAAGCTAAGAGTTTTGTTTTTGAAGAGATAAATCGTATAAAAAGTTTTGATGAGTCAAATACTTATGAAAAGTGGATACTTACTGAAAAAGATACCGCTTCAAAAGCATATAGACGAATAAAGATTTATTATTATAACTTTCTTTTAAAAAACCAAACAAGACTCTCTTTTGCTTGTAGCCGTGGAAGTTTAAACCCTGGACATTCTCCTTTTGAAAAAGAGTTAAAAAAATACTTTCATAAAAAACTTGTATTTGGAACAAATTTAAATGAAGCAAAGACAGCACTCTTTTGGCTTAATCCTAAGTTTAAAGAGTATGATATTCCTTTATACTCAAATGACATAAATATAAGAAAAAGTAGATACATCTTAAGTAATTTATCCAATGTTAGAAATCTTCCAATAGGAGATTTAAGTTTAAAAGAGCTTTTAGAAGCAGATGAAAAGAAGCCAATTTTTCATAAAATAAATGGGAAAGAAGTTTTAACTTGGGTTGTAAATTTAAGTCCTAAAGTAAAGAATAATAGATATTTTATTTTAATCCATAGCATAAATAAAGAAGAGATAATAGATAAAAGTAGTGAAGATATTATTGTCTTATTAAATGAAACTCTACTTACTATTGCAATTAGTTTTTTATTGATTTTATTTTTATTTAGAAGAATTTTGAAAAATATTGACAAAATTACTAGGACTGCCATAGAGGTAAATCAAGGTAAAAGAAATATAAGAAGTAAGGTTAATGGTGATGATGATATTGGCATTTTAGGTCATGCTTTTGATTCTATGTTAGACCTATTTGAGAATAATATTAAAACATTAGATAAGAAAGTTGAAGAGAAAACAAAAGAGATAACAAAATCATTAGAGGAAAAAGAATTACTTTTAAAAGAGATACATCATAGAGTTAAAAACAATCTTGCTTTAACAATTGGCTTGATTGAACTACAAGAAGAAGATGTCCAAGATGAAAAAACAAGAAAGGTTTTAAAAGATATTCAAGAGAGAATTTTTACTATGGAGCTTTTACATAGAAAACTGTATGAGTCTGAAAGTATAAATGATATACCTTTTAAAACCTATGTAAAAGATTTAATATCTACAATAGCCCACTCTTATGATATAAACAATAAAGTAACTGTTTCAATTAAAATGGAAGAGATAAATTTAAATATAGAAAAAGCCATGCCTTGTGGTTTGATTTTAAATGAATTAATAACAAACTCTTTTAAATATGCATTTTTTAAAAATGATAATGCTAAATTGGATATTGAAATTATAAAAGATAAAGAAAATTTAATTATGAGTGTTAAAGACAATGGAAAAGGCTTAGAAGGAGAGTTTGACAATCTTAATTCTAAAACATTAGGGCTAAAACTTATAAATACTATTGTTAGGTTCCAGCTTTTTGGTTCTATTGATTATATTTATGATGATGGGGCAAAATTTATTATAAAAGCAAAAGTTGAAGATATATAGACTTTAGCCTATATATCTTTTTCTTGCACTATCTTTTATCTTTTGTACATCAACTAAAATAAAACCATCAACACAATCAGAAAAATCAGGGTCAACATTAAAGCCTAAAAACTTAACTCCACCTTCTTCACAAATATCTGCGTATTGTTTAAAAAGTGTTGGTACAGCAACTCCAATACCATTTAAACTTGATTTTAAAATTTTGAAGTCTTCTTTTCTACTTTTGTATTCATAAATAGACCTTAAATCTAAACTATGAGAAGAGTATTGGTATGGTATTTTAGCTTCAACCATCTCTTCTTCACTTGAATAATAATAAGAGTAGTGAAATACCAGTAAATCTTTGGCTGCACTTGGGAAGTTAGCGGAAATAGATACTGGACCAAACATATATTTTATTTCTGGATGGTTTTTTAAATATGCTCCAATTCCATACCAAAGATAATCTAAAGCTCTTGTTCCCCAATATTTAGGTTGTACAAAACTTCTTCCAAGCTCAATAGAGTCATTTAAATATGGAATAAATCTATTATTATATTTAAACAAAGTATTAGAGTAAAAACCTTTTACCCCAAGGTTTTCATTGATAAATTTACCATTTCCAATTCTATAAGAACCAACTATTTCTAAGTCATTATCATCCCAAAGAATAATATGTTGGTAATAAATATCATACTTATCTGTATCTCTTTTTTTATTAATTCCTTCACCAACTTTTCTAAAAGATAACTCTCTTAATCTTCCTAACTCTTTTAAAACTACAGAATCATCTTCATAATCATAAAGATAGATTTTTTTACCATCTTTTGTTTCCCCAATAAGCTTTGATTTTTTTAACTCTTTTATAATGTCCTCTTTCTTTTGAGGGTGAGCAATAGCCTTTTGAGTTTCAAAGAAAGATTTTTTACCTTTTTTTAAAGCATAAAGATGTTTTTTATAAAGGTTAAGAAGATACTTTTTATCAATTCCTTTTGGCTTAACATTTTCATTTGGAATAATTTGTCCAATCTTTATATTTATATTTGTAGATTTCTTTTTAAACATTTCATGTGATAGAAGAAGTGTTGAAAATGTTTTATTTAAAACAGACATTGTGTAAAAAGTTTTAGAGTTTTTGCCTCCAATAAATATCGGTAAAATTGGTGCATTTGTATTTATTGCAAAGTTTAAAAAACCTTTGCTCCATGAAGGGTCTTTAATTCCTTTTGTACCAGCACGGCTAACTTCTCCTGCTGGGAATATAATTACTGCTTCATCATTGTTTAAAGCACTATAAACAGCTTGAATATCTTTTTTAGATTGTCTCATCTTGTAGTTATCTATAGGAATGAAAAGTGACTTTAAAGCATTTATTCCAACTAGAAAGTCATTTGCTACAATCTTAACATCAGTTCTAATTGTTCCAACAAGTTTTAACAAAGATAAAGCATCAAGTCCTCCAAGAGGGTGATTAGCAATAATCACTACTTTTCCAGTACTTGGAATATTTTGCAAATCATTACTTGAAACTGTATAGTCAAAGTTAAAATAGTCTAATACAGCATCAACAAATTCAAAACCTTTTAGGTGTGAGTGTTTTTCTAAAAATTCATTTATTGAGTTTTCGTGTACAACTTTTTTAGCAATGTTAATTAAAGATTTTTTCAAGAAGTTTGGATTTTTATTTATATTTGGGAACTTCTTTGCTATCTCTTTTTGAACATCAATCATTTTTACTCCTTAGTTTGGAAATTTTAAAATAAATACATTACAAATGAGTTACATGGTTTAATTTAAGTGGTTACTATTTTTTAAAAGAGGTAATAAATAAATTACGTAAATTATGATAAAATCCAAAATAAAATATGGAGGCGTTTATGAGTAAAACTGATATTACAAATTTAATTACTTTGCTTATTGTGGCACTTGGTTATTCAAATGACAATAATACTATTTTTATGATTGGGCTATTTGCTTTAAGTGGATCAATTACAAATACTTTAGCTATTCATATGCTTTTTGAAAAGGTACCATTTTTATATGGGAGTGGTGTTATTGAGAAAAAATTTGAAGCTTTTAAAAGTGCAATTCATAACTTACTAATGAATGAGTTTTTTACAAAAGATAATTTAACAAACTTTTTTAAAGCAGAAGTTTCAAGTGCGAAAAGTACAATTGATTTTGAAAAACTATTAAATAAAACAGATTTTACACCAGCATATGACTCTTTAAAAGAATCAGTTGTTGAATCACCTTTTGGTGGAATGCTTGGAATGTTTGGTGGGGAAGCAGCCTTAGAGCCATTAAAAGAACCATTTGTTAAAAAATTAAAAGCTTCTATTGTAAAAATCTCTCAAACAGAATCTTTTCAATCAGTGTTAAATGAAGCATTGACTTCTGATGATTTAAGTGAAGATGTATATGAAAAGTTAAGTAAAATAGTAAATGCTAGATTAGATGAATTAACTCCAAAAATGGTAAAAGAATTAGTTCAAAATATGATAAAAGAACATTTAGGTTGGCTTGTAATTTGGGGTGCAGTATTTGGTGGACTAATAGGTTTTATTTCAACATTTTTATAGAAAGCAAAAAAGTTAGAGTCTCTAAAGTATTTAATTGGTTTACTATTTAAAACTTATGCAAGTTTCATGACAGACTTATTTTTTATAATTTCAGAATATATCTTTAAAAAGGATTACTTATGAAATACAAAAAACTATTTTTCCCTATTGGTGGTGGAGATGAATTAGAAGAGAGACTTTTTGCCGCTTTCTTGATTGCGAAACATTTTAATGTTAGTCTTGAAGTTTTAAAATGTGGACTAAAAACAAATATGAGTATCTACAAAGCACTATCAATACCTAAAGATATTATGAAAAAGATTGATGAAGTAGTTGATACGAAACTAGATGATGAGAATCATCAGATGCATGAATTATTTGAAAAAATAGCAGCTGAGGTTGGTATTAAGGTTTCCGAAAAAACTCTTGAAAATGAAGCAAATACTTTTTTAAATATAAAAGAAGGTTTGCGAAGCTCCCTAGTCGAACAAGAGTCAAAGTTTTGTGATTTGGTTATAGCAGCAGCTCCTCCTTCTGGTGTTACAACTGCAACTTTTGAAACGGCAGTATTAAAAAGTGGAAAATCTGTACTTATGTTTCCTAGAATAATGAGAAATTTTAAAACGGACTCAATCATTATTGGATGGAACAATTCTCCTGAAGCATCTCGTGCTGTTACTTCATCAATTGAAATTTTAAAACAAGCTCAAAGAGTACATATAGTCTCTTCAGAAGAGTACACTGATGATTTAGAAAAAATGAATAGATTAAGAGAATATCTTTCATATCATGGAATTGATGCTAGTTATGAGATTGTTAAAACAACAAGAATTCCAGGACAAGCTCTTCTAAATGCAGCATTAGATGGAAATTTTGATTTAATTGTTGCTGGTTCTTATGGACATAGAGGCTTAAAAGAGCTTATGTTTGGTGGTGCCACAAGATATTTATTAGAGAAATCAACACTTCCTATATTTATGTCTCATTAATTTATGGTAGAATTTACTTATGAAACTATTAATCCTTGAAGACAATGAAACCTTAGCAGATGGTATTTATAAAAAACTAAAAGAGATGGGCTATATTGCAGATGTTTTTTATGAGGGAGAAGAAGGACTTTTCGCTTTAGAGACATCTACTTATGATCTTCTTATTTTAGATTTAGGTCTTCCTGGAATTGATGGAATTGATATTATAACAAAACTACGTAATTCTAAAAAAAATCTTCCTATTTTAGTTATATCTGCAAGGGATAGATTAGATCAAAGAATCTTAGGCTTAGAAACTGGTGCTGATGATTATATCTGTAAGCCTTTTGAACTTGATGAAGTTGTAGCAAGAGTACAAGCTCTTCTTAGACGAAGTCATAATCAAACTTCAAATATCATAAAATATAATAACTTAGAGTTTAATTCTAAAACTTTAACTTTGACAAGAGATGAAGAGAAAATCGAATTAAGTAAAAGAGAACTAACAATATTTAAATATCTACTTTTAAATCTAAATGCAATAGTAAGTAAAGATAATATAGTAGAACATATAACTTCCATAGATGATGAATTTAACCCAACTGCTGTTGAAACTTATGTCTCAAGACTTAGAAAAAAACTAGGAGATTCTATAAATTTAAAAACAGTTAGAGGCTTAGGTTACATGATGAGTTAACATGGAGGCAACTACTAAATCTATTAAATCTAACCTTATAGCTTGGCTAACTTTCCCCTTAATTATTTTTACAATGATTCTTTTTGTTTATATATATTTTGTTTTAGAAAAAAAAGTTACTAACTTTTTTGACAATAGATTAAAAGCAAGTGCTAAAAGTATTGAATATAGTATTGGAATAAAGAACTCAAAACTTTTTGTTGATATACCTAGTTTTTCAATTGAACTACTCTCTTCAAATGATAAAGGTTTGATTTTTTATTCTGTAGTTGATGAAGAAAATAGACTTCTTGTTGGATATGAATCTTTATTAAATAAAAGAAGACTAGTTGATGAAGAAGCTATATTTTATAATACAGAATATAATGACTATAATTTAAGAATTGTTTCTTACAAAACTTCCCTTTATAGTGCAGGAAAAGCCTATAATGCTTATATCACTTTAGGTGAAACCACAGAAGAAAGAGATGAAAATATAAAATATGTATTAAGTTTGCTTCTAATAATAATGGTAATTGTAATAGTCTCAACTGTATTAATAACTCTAGTTGCAGTCTCTGAAGGTTTAAAACCACTTGATAGATTAAAAAGAATCATAAAAAAAAGAGATGAAAGGGATTTAGAACCACTCTTTTTTAATGCTCCTAAGGAGGTTGAAGATATTGTAAAAAGTATCAATATTTTATTAGAAAGAAGTAGGGAAACTATTGATTATATAGAACAATTTAACTCTGATGTATCTCATCAATTAAGAACTCCTCTTGCAGAGATGAAAGTAAAACTAGAGTTCTTATATGATAAAGATGATAAAAATTATATCGCTTTAAACTCTCTTTTAAATAATATGTCACATATAACTGAACAGCTTCTTTTATATGCAAAAACAAATCCAAATACTATAAATCTAAAACGATTTAAAAAACAAAGTCTAAATGCAATTTGCAAAGATTATAGTTTAAAAGCAGCTCCAAGAGTATATAAAAAAGGTTTTGAGTTTGCATTTGAAAATATTGAAGAAGAGGTTTTTATTCAATGTGATCAAATTCTTCTTGAAAGCATGCTAGATAATATAATAAACAATGCTTTACACTATGCAGTTGATGAAAATGGTAAGCCTATGGGAACAATTACAATATCTTTAGAAAGACACAATAATGCTATTTGGTTGAATGTAAAAGATGAAGGAAAGGGAGTAGATAAAAAGCTTTTAAAAACCATCTTTGATAGATACTATAGAGTTGATTCTAAAAAAAGTGGTTCAGGTCTAGGACTTAGTATTGTAAAGCAAATTGCCACACTACATAATGCAAAGGTTCAAGCAATAAATGAAAATGGATTAAAAATATCTTTAATCTTTGATATCCCAAAACATCAAAACTAATCTTTTATTAAATAGTTGTATTTTTCAAAGTCTTCAAATGAGTTTTTTAAAATTCTTGTAGAGTTTTGTGTACCTATCCAAGTGTAACCAATATTTTTTCTTTTTAAATATCTATGTACAGATCTTTTTGCAAGTGTTTTTTGAATTGCTTTTTTTAGGGTTTTAAATCTATGGGGAAAATCTTCTTTAAATTTTCTTGAAACTGCAATTCCTCTTATTGGTCCATGGATAATTGGCATTGTAATGCCTGTATCTTTTATTGTTTCATTCAAGGTTGGAGCATCCCATCTTTTAGAAGGTTTACTTGATACTATAGCAAGTGGTTTTATATCTTCTCTATACTTTTCACTTCCTTGAGCTGCAATAATAAGAAGGTCAACTCTTGATTCAAGTAGTGCTTCTCTTGCACTTCCTCCTCCACTATAAAGTCTTATATCAACATCTTTAGAAGGGATATCAAACTTTTCTAGTAATAGTTTAAAAAGGATATGTCCACTTGATCTATTTATTAATGCTACTTTTAACTTTTTTGGATTCTTTTTTATATAGTTTAAAACTTCAATTACTGAGTTAAACTTGGAGTCTTTTTTAACTGCAATAAAATCTTGTTCAAACCATTGAAGATTTATTATTACAAAATCATTTAGTGAAAAACCTGCTTTTTCACTTATTATTAAATTTATTAGGTATGGAGAAAAAGTAGAACAAAAAACCTTATACCCATCATGGGGTTCTTTTAAAATATAATTAGCTGCATCTAAAGAGCCATTTGTTTTTATAGTTTTAACACTTGTATATACTCCTAGTTCTGCTTGAAGGAGGGCTGCCATATTTCTTGCCATTCTATCAGCACTTCCTCCTTCTCCTAGTCCAACTACAAATTCAATTGGTTTATTTGGATAATCAAGTGAAAAAAGTAAACTCTTTAATAAAATAAAAAATAAAAAGATATATCTCATATTAAAACCTTACATTAAAACAATTCCATCATAAATTAATTTACTTCCTAGTATAAGTATAACAACTTTTAAAATCTTTTTAAATAGTTTATTACTACTTTTATCAAGAAGTTTTTTACCTGCAAGTGTACCTAGATATGAAAATAGGATTAATAGAAAAATTAAAAATATCCAAGGAGTATAATCAAATCCTAAGCCACCAAAAATTACAGCTTTACCAAGGTTTTGAAAAGATACACACCAAGCAAGAGTACCAACTATTAGATGTCTCTTTGTTAAAATTGAAGATAAAAAAATTGCTATTAATGGTCCCATAACACCAACAAACATTGTTAGGAATCCAGTTATTATACCAAAAATCACAATTAGAAAATCAGATACTTTTTTAAATTTTAAATTAGGAAGTAGGTTTAATACAATAATTCCTATTCCCAAAGAAAGTTTCAGGACATAATCTGGCAAAGATATTAAAAAGTAGATACTTAAAATATATCCAATAATACTTCCTACCATAAAAAGCAGAAAAAATCTTACTAAATAAGATTTTCTGAAAAGAAAAGCTCGTAAAAGCCCTGAGCCTGATTGCGTAAGTGCATGAATAGAAAGAAGTGCCGTAGGAGGAAGAATCATACTCATTCCTCCAATTACTAAAAGACCTCCCCCAGAACCAACAGTTGTTGATATTGCTGCTCCAATAAAACAACAAATTATTAATATAGATATATCAAAAAGTTCTAGAGGAAGATAAAAAAAGTCCATGTTATACAAAAACTTCACCGGCCATTAAAAGTCTGGCCGTTCTTGTTGTTTTCCCTTCTACATCTTTTATATTTGTCGTAGGAAAGTTTACTCCAACTTCGATTGTTCCTGAAGGTGTTTCTATTTTCACAGTATGTTCTCCTATTTCTAACTCTTTAGAATTTAGTTCATGTATAATAGTTCCTTTTACAAAAGAAGCAGCTGCTACGCAAAAACCTGCACTAACTGCAAGAGCTGGGTGAGCAGATTTAGGAGTAAAGTATCTAATGTTTATATCCCCATCATTTTTTGCCTCTGAAATAACTGCAAATTTTGGAATTACATTTCCTTTAGCACTACCTAATCCCATCTTTTTTGAAGCTTCTTCTCTAATTGATTCTATTTTTTCAAAAAGTTCTTTTTTTGCATCAAGTTCAGCTGGAGTTTCATATCCTGTTAACCCCATATCCTTTGCTTTTACAAAAACAACCGGCATAGAGATATCTAAACAAGTGGCTTTAACACCATCAAAAATATCATATTTGTTTCCTGTAGGAAGATAGTGTCCTGTTTTCCCACCAGTTATATTTTTAAAAAACATTTTTATAGGAGAAGCTTTTCCAGGAACTCCAGCTATCTCAAAGTCACCATGATATTGAACTGTTCTATTTGGAGTTTTGATTACTTGAGTGATAGTTGCACCAGTATTTACGTCATAAACATTTACTGTAGTTTCACCATCTTCAACTGATACTAAACCTCTTTCAATACCAAAAGCTCCTACTGCAGTAAGAATATTACCGCAAGTAGGTTTATCATCAGCTGTTGCTTCATCTATACTTGGTTGAATAAATTTATAATCTAAATCTATTCCTTCTCTTTTTGATACTGAGATTACTGCAACTTTTGTTGTAACAGAAGTTGCGCCACCTATCCCATCAATTTGTCTAATATCAGGACTTCCCATAATTTTTAAAATTAAAGCATGTCTTTCTTCTTTATCTTTAGGTAAATCATTATCTAAAAAATATGCCCCTTTTGAAGTTCCTGATCTATATAAAATACAGTTAATTCTTTTTAAATCATTCATCATTTTATGCTCCTGTTATTGCATCATAAATTAAACCTGTTGGAAGGTGAAGTGTCATAATGTGGCTTATGAATAGTAGGAAACCTATTGCTATAGAAGTAATAATAAATATCTTCAACCAAGAACTTTTCATTTTTGTTCTAATTATTATCACAAAAAGAATTGCTAATGAAGGAACAAAACCTAAAATCCAAGTTCCTAATAGGAAAATAGGAAGAATTAAAAAGTTTTTCCAAATACTAACCCATGTAGATGTAAGCTGTCCATTTTCAGTAACTGCAACGGCTAAAACATCTTTTTGTTTCTTTTTAGATGTAATTTGAATTGATAATAACACTCCAAAAACTAGAAGTAATGAACTTATTACCATAGGGAAAATTCCACCTAAGAATTGCAGGTCATACGAGTCAATTAAAGCAAATAGACCAAATGCCATAAGAAGCCAAATAAATAGTAATTCTCCTGTAAAGAATGAATATGAATGATCTATTGTTTCTTCTTCTTTTTGTGGATTTTCTTCTTTCTGTTTTTTAGAGTCTTTATTTTTAAAATAAACACTAATTAAAATAGATGAAACTAAGAATATTAATAAGATGATTACCCCTGGTCTTTCCATCATTTCCCAAGAGTAAAATTGAACTGCTTGATAATAATATGTTTCAATAGTTCCAGCTAATACAAATCCAATAAGTAATGCAGGTCTTGGCCAATCAAAATATTTAAATAATGTTCCTAGTGCACCAATTGCAATTAAAAGCATTAAATCTTCTAAAGATCTTGTTGCTTGAAGTGCTGCAAAGAAAATAATCATTAACATAAACGGTGCAACATATCCATAAGGAATAGTTGTGATTTTTGAAATCTTATTTGATAAAAGCATACACGTTCCAGTACCAACAACATTTGCAAGTGCTAAAGACCAAATAATAATATATGAAACTTCTAAGTTTTCATTAATCATTCCAGGACCAGGCTCAATTCCAAGAATTACAAGTCCTCCTAAGAATACAGCCATAGAACCACTTCCAGGGATACCAAATAAAAGTGTTGGAACTAATCCTCCACCTTCTTTTGCATTATTAGCTGATTCAGGAGCAATAACTCCTCTTACATCACCTTTACCAAACTGTGATTTGTCTTTTGAAGTTTGTACAACATGACCATAAGCAATCCAGTCAACAACACTTCCTCCAAGACCAGGAATAGCCCCAATCATAGCCCCAATTGGAGCACAACGAGCTACTATCCATCTTGAAACCCACATATCTTTTATACCTTGAACAAAACTTCCTCCAAGCTTTTCAGCTTTTGAAATCTTTTTATTCTCAACTAATAAAGAGATAATTTCAGGAACTGCATAAACCCCAAGTCCTAAAATTACAAGTTTAATTCCATCGTATAAATAGTAACTATCCATTGTCATTCTAAATTCACCAGTTGCTGGTGCTGAACCAATAGAGCCTAAAAGTAGTCCAATTGCAGCAGCTATAAATCCTTTGTATAAAGATTTACCACTTAAAACTCCAACCATACTAAGTCCAAAAATACCTAAAATAAATAGCTCAGCAGAACCAAGTTTTAAAATTAAATCTCTTGCAAAAATTATGAATGCTGATAAAATTAAAGCGCCTAAAAGACCTCCTACTAATGAAGCAGAAAATGCAGCTCCAAGTGCTCTTGCTGCCTCACCTTTTTTTGACATTGGGTATCCATCAAGAACTGTTGCTTGAGAAGCAGAAGAACCTGGAATTCCCATAAGAACTGAAGTAAAAGTATCCGAAGTTGGAATAACTGCAACCATACCAATTAGCATTGCTAGTGCTGAAGTTTGATCCATACCATAAAGAAAAGGTAACATTATAGAAAAACCTACAATACCTCCTAATCCTGGTAAAATACCAACTAAAATTCCTAAAAACACTCCACCAAGTAGATAGATCATATGCTGAACTTGCATTAATTCAGTAAATGCACTCATAAGTGTTTCAAAAGCCATCTTAAATCCTTTCTCGAAGTACTATTACTTCTCATTTTATGAAAGAAGATTAACATTCTACGCTGGCACGAAACTTGCATTTTTTGTAAAAGTTATATTAAAAATCTGTGAAAATAAAAAAAGCTATCTTGCAGAACAAGACAGCTTTTTAATGGAAGAATATTGAAAAGTTATTTTATATTTTTATTAAGCCAATTATCGATAAATTTAGCAATCTCTAGATTGTTTTTTTCAAGCATAAGCATATGCCCATTACCTTTTATATTTACATCTTCAAGTCTTACTAAATCATTTTTTACCCCTGCTTGTGTAAGCCAATTAGAAGTACAATGATCATAGGGTGCATGGTATGATGATTCACTAACTAAAAACAATATGTTTTTATCTTTCAAGTTTACAAGTTGTTTTGCAGGTTCTTTTTGTTTCCAACATTTAACTAAGTTTGTTCCTTGCGCTTTAGTCTCTTGTACAACTTCTAACTGCTTTGCACTAGCAATAGCTGGTTCATATGTCATAGGTACAACTGATACTCCCCATGTCATACTTTTTTTACCTTTTTTATTCTTAATTGGTGGTCCACTTGGTTCTATAGTTACAATACCTTTAACAAGATCTGGTCTTGCATCAGTAATAAGCCACCCAAAAGGTCCCGATTGAGAGTGGGTAATTAAAATAGCTGGTCCTATTTTATCTAGTAATGCAACTCCTGCATTTTTTACTAAATTACTACTTTCTACATGTGATTTTACAGATTCAACTTGACTTGCATAAAATTGGTCAAAAGTCTCATCACCTTGTCTTCCTGTACCTGGCCATTGATTATGTTTATAAGCTTGAGGCCATTGGTTTTTAAACTGTTCAGCCGCTGTAAACTTTTTTTCTAAAATTTCAGCATTAAACATTCTAAACTCTTTATTGATTTTAGGATGCCAAGCTGATCTACCTCGTGAAGGTTGGTCAACCATATATACAACATAACCATTTTTTACAAAATAATTAGCCCAACCTGGTCTACCATCTGGTGTTGTAATCCAATTTACTGCTGTTTGGGCTGCTCCATGGATTAGAACAAGTGGGTATTTATGTTTTATCTCTTTTGGTGTCCATTTTTCAACATACATTTGCTCAGACATCAAAGTTTTATCTTTGCTTTGTTTAATATATTTTCCACCTACATAAAAGACTTCACTTTTATAATGCAAAAAAGAATAATTATCCTCTTTTGCATTTACTTGAGTAGCCAAAAAAATGATGCTTAATGTTAATATTAGTTTATTATAAAACATAATATGTTACTTACTAGAATCTTACTCTATAATTATCAGTTAGCCAGTTTCTAATCCATTTTCTATCTTCGTTATTTACCTTTGTAGCAGTTGATTTAAGAGTTTCTGCTTTTTCTCCAACTGTTTGAGGATAAATACCAAGTTGTTGCTCACTCATTGCTTTAAATTTTGGGTCTGAAACAATCTTTTTCATAGCATTTTGGTAAGTTTCAATAACATCACTTGATACTTCTTTTGGTAACATAATCATTTTTTGAGATGGGAATGAAGCTGTAAATAATGTTTTCCATGCTTTAAATGCCGCACCTGATGGTTTTTTACCATGTACTTTTTCATATACTTCACCAAAATGTGGTAGATTTGGGAAAGTTGGGTCTCTTTGGAAATCACCATTATCATCTAATGTTCCCCATGCAAATAAAGGAACAGCTCTACCTTCTTTTTGTGCTGGTAATACATTTTTAATATAAGAAGAAGTTGTTTGGAAATCAATATTAGTTTCACCTCTTAAAAATGCAAGTCTTGTTGATTTTTTACCTTTCATACCAAATACAGCTTTAGTTTCGATATCTAATAAATCAAATGCTAATAATGCAACTAAATCCATAGATGTTGCACCTTGTGATCCAAACTTTAATTCTTGAGATTTAAGCTTATCTAAATCATCAATACTATTAACTCCAAGTTTAGATGATACATAAACAACTCCTCCTGTAGGTGAAGAGATTACTGCTTTCCAGTTTTTATAATCATATCTTACTCTTTTATCTCCAAGTAAAAATGGAATTTGAGTTGAAGCAGATGAAGCAAAAATTGTTAAACCATCTTTTGAAGCTCTTTTTGCAAAAAAGTTTGCACCTTTAGTTGATCCACCACCTGGCATATTCTTGATTACTACAGTTGGTTGTCCTGGAAGGTTTTTAGAAATTAAAGGAGCATAAAATCTACTCCATTTATCAGTTCCTCCTCCAGCTTTATAAGGAACTATCCATTCAATAGTTTTCCCTTTAAAACTAACTTCTTTTGCAGTTGCAATATTTACTAGCATCCCTAGTGCTAAAGTTGAAGTTAAAATTGTCTTTGCCATTTTCATGTGAAATCCTTTATTTGGTTTTATGGTGGAAGATTAACATTGGTTTCTGGCATGAACCTTGCAGAATTGCAAGTTTTATATAGAGATTTGAAATGCTATTTTATTGCTATGTTTAGGGCTTTTTTTGCAAGATTATTGACAGAATCCAATGTTAATATGCCCCATGAATTTTATTTAGTTACTGCTGGATAAAAAATCTATACATAAAAGGAATAAAAATGGGGAAATTACAAAAAAGAAGCCTTATTGCTGCATTTTTAATAGTATCAACAGGTTCACAAGTTTTAGCATCTGATTCAATTGTAGATGCTTTTGCAAATGGAAAAACGAAAGGTGAATTAAAATCATTCTATTTTGATGAATCTTATGATTCTGCTAAATCATCAGACAATCATGTTTGGGCAAATGGAATAAAGTTAGGATATGAAACTGATAGATATTTAGGTTTTAAATTAGGAGCAACATTTCAAGGAGCATCTACTACATCTATAGATGATGAAAAAGATAAACAGAAAAAGACAATGAATGCTTCAGGATCTGTTTTATCAGAAGCTTTTGTAAGTTATAAATATAGTAATACAGAGTTTAAAGGTGGTAGACAATTTATCTCTTTACCTTTAATAAAAGGTTCTGGTTCAAGACTTGTAAAAGAGTCTTTTGAAGGATATTTCTTATCTAACACAGATATTCCTGATACACTTGTTTCTTTAGGAAAAATTACTAAATATCAAACAAGAACAGATGCAGTTACATCAACAACTAATGCAGCATCATTTACAAACTCAGATTCAAATATTGGTGATGTAGGTGAGTTTAATAAAATTGGAACTGATGGGGCGGTTTCTTTATATATTAAGAATAAATCAATTGATAACTTAACTATTCAAACTCATTATGTTGATTTTATTGATGAAGTAGTTGACCTTTATGTAGATGCTAAATATGGCTTTGGTGGTGACTTTAAACCATATATCGCAGCACAATATTATAACTCAAATTATGATGATAATGCAATTGAAGATAGTCATATGACAGGGTATAAAGTAGGTGCAACATTTGGTGGATATAATTTACATGTTTCATATACTTCAACAGATAATGATGGAAATGTAACTAGAGGTATAGGTGAGGGTGCAACAGCATCATTTACATCTGCAACATCAACTACAGGAAACTATACAGCAGGAACTGATACATGGCAAGTGGGAGTTTCTAAGAAATTTGGAAACTTATTAGCAAAAGCAAAATATACAAGTAGTGATGCAGTAGCAGAAAAGAATGACTTAGACCAAATATATTTAGGATTAAAATATAAATTCTCTGGTGAACTTAAAAACCTTTCTTTATCAACAGAATACACTATCTATGACTATGGACAAGGTAATGAAGCGAAAGAGAAAGATGAATTAAGAGCTAAATTAATTTATAAATTCTAATCCTTTTCTTCTAAATCAGAAACTAAATACGCGCGAACAAAAAAAAAGGAGGTAAAACTCCTTTTTTTACTCTTAATCTATAATTGCCAGTTTTATGCCAGCTAAATAAACTACCATTCGAAAAAATTAAAAAGGACGAATATGAGAAAATATAGAACAGCTGATCTTTGTGATGAAAATCAAGATAAAAAAATCCAAGTATTATCCTCTAGTTTTAAAAACTATGGAGGGAAAAAAAGGTTTAAAGGAAAAATAACAACTGTTAAAATTGAAAAAAGTAATTGGGCAGTAATTGATATATTAAAAAATGAATCAGGTAAAAATAAAATTCTAGTTGTAGATGCACAAGAAGTTCATTATGGAATTATTGGAGACAAATTATCTAATCTTGCAGAAAAAAATGAATATGAAGCCATAATAGTAAATGGATATGTTAGAGATACAATGGAAACAGAAAAATTTAATATTGGACTTTTTGCCCTTGGTACTTGTCCTTTAAGAAATTTTGATAAAACACCATCTCAAGTAGGAATTGATTTATACTTTGGAAATGTCTCTTTCAAAGAAGATGATTATATATATTGTGATGAAGATGGAATTATTGTTTCAAATGAAAGGCTTATGTAAAAATATTTTTTGCTATTTAATATTAAAAAATAAAATAAAAATATAAATCTTATATCAGGTAAGGTAATAGAAAAGCTAATTTAAATACAATACATTTTTAAATCACTATAAAATTAAATAGGATAGAAATGGAAGAATTAGATGTTTTAGTATTACTTGATGTAGCAGGGCTTGAAGATAAAGAAAAGTTTGAAAAACATATAAAAAGAGAAGGCTTTTCTACTGTTGAAGGTGAAAACTTTGTTTATACCGCAAAATCGACAACAACAACATTTTCTACAAAAGCGTACATCTTAGAAGTATTTAGAAAAGGGCTTCAAAAAAACAACTTCACAGATGCAAACTTGATTTTCTTGCTTAATGAGACACCATATCCTGCTTACTACTATGATAAGCAAACAAATGACTTTGAAGAAGCAAAAGAAGAAAAATAGTGAAAAATATATATGAATATCTGAAAAACTTAAAGGATGAAAAAAGATTAAAAGAGTGTCAACTTTTAATTGTAAATGATGATAAACAAGCTCAAATAGCAAGTGATATTGTCTCTTTCTTAGGTTTTAAACCTTTTTGCTTAGCAGATTTTAGAGCAAATTATGGAGATGACTTACTATCTTTTTCTACAGAACTTCAAGATATTACAAAAGTTTTAAATGAGTATTACTCATATAAAAAACAAGATAAAATATTAATTTCTCCAATTAGAACAGTATCTTATCCAATGCCAAAAGATAAGTGCTTTGATTCTTTTGAAATAAATTTTGCAGATACTTTAAATTTAGAAGAGTTAAAAACAAAACTTTATAACTGGGGATACTATTTTGTAGATATTGTTACAAGTGAAGCAGAAGTTTCTATAAGAGGAGATATCTTAGATATCTGTCCTTTAGGAAGTGAAACAGGATATAGAGTATCACTTTTTGATGATGAAGTAGAAAGTATCAGAGAGTTTGATATTGAAGACCAAAAATCATCAAAAGATGAGATTGAAAGTTTTAAGATTACTCCTGCTTTTTTAGCCCTTGATGAAGATTCAATAAGAGAAATAAATGAGCAAATAGAAAGTGTAGAAAGTGATGCTTTTATTAAAGATATTCACTCTTTAGGTTTTTGGTACTTAGGTGACTTAGGTGAATATTTACCTCAAAAACTAAACTCATATATAACACATGAAGCTTTAGATGAGTTGGAAGAGGTTTATGTTTTTGAAGACAAAAGAGTAAATAAAGATAAGTTTTTAACGCTACCGCAGATATTTAACTCAAAATCTTATCAAGAAATAGCACCAGCAAATATAAAAGAGTTTTTAACTTTCCATGAAGATAAAAAGGTAACTATTATTTCTTCTTCTGAAGCAAAAGTAAAATCCTTTGACTTAGAGCTTTCTAATTCAAATATAAATTATGTTTTTGAAAACTACATTATTAATCTTATTGGAAGTGATGAGATAATCATTTCACTTAATAAAGAGATTAAAAAAAGAAGAAAAAAGAAAGTAAAACTTGTACTTGATGAACTTCAAGTAGGAGATTTTGTAGTTCATGAAACCCATGGAATAGGTCAATATAGAGGAATAGACCCAGTTGTAGTTATGGGAGCAAAAAGAGATTTTGTTGTTGTAACTTATGCAGGGGATGATAAGTTACTGATTCCTGTAGAAAATATTGATTTAATTGATAGATATGTTAGTGATGGAAGCTCTTATGCTGTAGTTGATAAACTAGGTAAGGGAAGCTTTGCAAAATTAAAAGAGAAAGTAAAAGATAAATTATTTGCTATTGCAAATGATATTATCAAAATTGCAGCTGCTAGAGAACTTATCAATGGTATAAAAATAAATACTGATAAGAAAGTCTTACAAGAGTTTCAAAACAGTGCAGGCTTTGAATATACAAAAGACCAAGCTAGAAGTGTAAGAGAAATATTTGAGGACTTAAGTTCTGGAAGAGTTATGGATAGACTTCTTTCAGGTGATGTTGGTTTTGGTAAAACAGAAGTAGCAATGAATGCAATTTTAGCAACTGTTTTAGATGGACATCAAGCTATCTTTGTATGTCCAACTACTTTACTTGCAACACAACACTTCCATGGTATGCAAAAAAGATTTGAAGAGTTTGGTATAAGAATGGCTAAACTTGATGGAAAATCAACTACAAAAGAAAAAAATCAAGTTAAAAAAGCTCTTGAAGATGGAAGTTTAGACCTTGTTGTTGGAACACACTCTTTATTAAGTGTAAAAACAAATGATTTAGCTCTTGTAATTATTGATGAAGAACACAAATTTGGGGTAAAACAAAAAGAGAAGTTAAAAGAGCTTAGAGATGATGTTCATATTTTCTCAATGTCTGCAACACCAATTCCAAGAACTCTTAATTTAGCCCTTAGTAAACTAAAAGGTATGAGTTCACTTCTTACTCCTCCAAGTGAGAGACTAGGAGTAAGAACTTACGTAAAAGAGTATAGTGACAAGCTTATAAAAGAGATTGTTTTAAGGGAAAAAAGACGTGGTGGTCAACTTTTCTACGTACACAATAATATTGCTTCAATTGAAGCTAAAAAAGCTGATATTGAAGAGATTGTTCCTAATATCAAAATAGAGATTATTCACTCTAAAATCAAACCAAAAGAAGCAGAAGAAATAATCGAGAAATTTGATAATAAAGAGTTTGATATCTTACTTGCAACTTCAATTGTAGAATCAGGACTTCACTTACCAAATGCAAACTCAATTATTATTGATGGAGCAGATAGATTTGGTATTGCTGATTTACACCAACTTAGAGGTAGAGTTGGAAGAAGTGATAAAGAAGGTTTCTGTTACTACGTTGTTGAAGATAAAAAACAAATTACTAATGATGCTATAAAAAGATTAGTTGCTTTAGAATCTAACTCTTACTTAGGAAGTGGAACTGCTTTAGCTCACCAAGATTTAGAAATTAGAGGTGGTGGAAATATCATCGGTGAAGCACAAAGTGGACATATAAAACAAATTGGTTATGGACTATATTTAAAGATGTTAGAAGATGCTCTTGCTAGTTTAAGTGGAGAGACAAAAGAAGAAGCTAAAACTGTTGATATCAAATTAGCTATTTCTGCATTTATCTCAAGTGATTATATTGTTGAAGATAGAGTAAGACTTGAACTATATAGAAGACTTTCTAAATGTCACAGTAAACAAGAGGTTTATGAAATAGAAGAAGAGATGGAAGATAGATTTGGGAAACCAGATATTCCAACAAAGCAATTCTTAGAATTAATTATTATAAAAATACTTGCATTAGAGCAGGGAATTAAAACTATTTCATCTTATGAGATGAATATAACATTTACAAAAAATGATGATACAAAAGAGACAATAAAAAGTTCAAGCAAAGATGACGACGATATTATTGAGGCTACATTAAAGTTTTTAAATAAGAAAAAGTAAGGAGAACCTTATCTTTTTCTATTTGGAAGATAGCTAAATAGCACAAAAATCACAAACACCATTACAAATACAATTGCAATAGAGTTGAAACTTAATTCAACTTCTGGACCCGCACCTCTTTGGTAGTTTTTAGGCATAAATAAAAACATTGTAGATAGTAACATGAATGAAGAAGTTACAATAGCAATTAAGTGTGCAAAAATCATATGAAAACGTTGTTTATAGAAATCCTTGATTATTTTCCAAGTTATAAACGAAGCTGTAAATACGATTATTAGTACAATGATCTTATCATAGTTTGGTTCCATAAAAGTCCTTAAAATAATTTATGAATATTGTATGTATATATTACTTAAACCCTTATGATATAACTATTTTATTTCGTCCAGTTTCCTTTGCTGTGTATAGATTTATATCAGCTCTTTTGATTGTATCTTTAATATCTTCGTCTTTTCTATAACTTGTTGCTCCAAAACTACAAGTTAGTTTTCCTATTATTTCAAATTCATGTTTTACAATTTCACTTCTAATATGTTCTAGTGAATTTTTTAAAGTTTCATCTGTAACATTTTTTATAAGTAAAATGAATTCTTCACCACCCCATCTAACTAAAATGTCCTCTCTTCTAATTGAAGAGTTGATAACTTTTACTAAGTCTATTAAAGTGATATCCCCAACATCATGTCCATAAGTGTCATTTACTTTTTTGAAAAAATCAATATCAACAAGGGCTAATGCAAAACTAGTAGTTGGGTTTTTACTTGCATCGTCAATAAATTTCTTATTAATAAGCTCAAAATACTCTCTGTTATAAGCACTTGTTAGTTTATCATGGATAGTTTTTTGTTGTAACTCTTGGTTCATCAAAATGGTTTCTGTAATATCTGTAAAACTAACTATACATAAAGGGTTTTCAAAACTATTAATAGTTACAGAAAAAGATTTTTTTCTTCCATTATTATCATTAATTGCAACAATTCTACTTGTTTGTGGAAGCTTTTGCAGTTCTTTAACCCAATCATTGTGATTTTCTATTTTTGTTAAATTAAAGTAGTTATTATCTTCTAAGAATAGTTGGCAAATACAATTATAGTCTTGTAAAAAGTGAGATAAATTTCTATAGTTAAAAAACTTAAAGAAGCTTTTATTTGCAAACTGAAGTTTGTCTCCATCGGTAAGTATTACTATGTTTTGTTGTAAATCAATAAATTTATAAAGTTTGTCATAGGCATTTTTTTGTGAATTTATATCACTAATAATACCTTCAAGATATTTTTTATTATCTTTTTTCATAATTTTAAATCTATCGCTTACCCAAATTAAGTCACCAGATTTTTGTTTTAATCTATATTTTAAAGTAATAGGTTTTGTAGTATTACTTTTAGCAAGGTTTTTTAAAGAATACTCTACGTGAGGTAAGTCTTCTTCATCAACTATTTGACTAAATGAGATTTTATTATTAAAAAGTAAATCTTCATTTTCATAGCCTAGTATGCTTTTTAAACTATTGTTTAAGTATGTAATAGTTTGTTGTTTATCAATCTCTCTTTTATAAACAATATCAGGTATATTTGATACTAAAATTTCAAACTCTTTTTTTGAATGTTCTGCTTCAATTTGGAATTTTTTTACTTCTGTTACATCTCTTAAGGTACCAATTGAACGGATTGCTTTACCTTCATCATTTATTATGTGATGGGCTTCTTGTTCTATAAACTTTACTTTCCCAGTTGTTGTTGTGATTTTGAATTCAGTTTTATAATCAATTAAATTCTTTAAAAACTCTTTATAAATGGTATTTATTCTTTTTAAATCATCTTTGTGAATAAACTTCATAAAGTTTTTATATGAAGGATTTATGTCATCTTTTTTTATTTCAAGAATTTTATATAATTCTTCACTCCAAATTAATTTCTTATTTATATTGTCTCTTTCCCAATAACCAATATGTCCCATTATTTGAAGCTCACCTAAAATCTCATCTTTATGTTTTAATTGTATTTTTCTCTTTTCTGATTTAAATAAAAAGTAGAAAAATAAAAAGTTTAAAATAATAAAAAATACCAACGATGATTCAAGTTTATTTATTGAACTTTCTAAATTAGGGTGTTCCCTTGTTATAATTAAGTATGCAACTTTCTCTTTAGAAATTGCATTATTAATAGGCAAGTATGTTGTTATATATCTTTTGCCTTCATATGTTGAAGTAAAATTAAATGTCTTATTACTATTTTTTTTAGCTAAAAAATCTTTTTTATTTGTATTTATGTAGTTTGCAATGATATCTTCTATTACAATATTTTTCTTTTTGCTAACAGTTTTTTCATGGTAATAGTCACTATTTGTTTCGCAAACTCTATAGTTAGATTTTTCAGAATCAAATACCTTCTTATCCACTACATCTCTTTTTATAATAAAGTCAATATCTGCTTTAAGTTCTTTATTTAAAGAGTTAATAATAGCATTCATTGAAACTGAAATCTCTACACTTCCTAGATATTTCAATTTATAACTTAGTGGATAGACAAATCTATATCCGTTAAAGATTCTTCCTTCTTCAAAACCTTGAATAGCTCGTCTATTTTCATTTGCATATTTAACAGTTGCTCTAATATTTGATAAGTTATCTCCAAATTTCAAAGGACGATGAAATCTTAAAAAACTATCATTATTTTTTAAATGGAAGTGAAGTTGTTTTATTTTAAAACTATACATATTGTTATACATATATAGAAGTTTATTGTAAAGTTCTTTTCTTATCTTACTTCTTTGTAAATCATTACTTTCGTAAGCATTAAATATAATCTCTTTAACTTCTTTAGTATCAAGCTTATTAAAGTAAATAATATTTGCATTAGTTTTATAAGAATCTATAATAGTTTTATAGGTTACATCTAGAATTTCTTTTTCTGATTCAAGTTGTTGTTCAATTTTATTATTTGTTAAGTAAAGAATAATCGTCACAAATGTGACGGTAGTCAAAACAAAGGCTATAAAAAGTATCTTCAAATTATTATTCATATTTAATAACATTTCTTTTTATTTAATTATAACAAGAAAATACTTTTTGTTTCTTGAAAAGTATAATAAAAACTTATTAAAAAGTCTTTCCTAAAGAGTAGCCTTTATTTGAATGATTTACTATAATTCCATAATATGTTAGATCTCTAATTCTTTTCACAATGTTTCTCATTGTAAATATTGACATTTTCTTATTTTTCCAAACTTCTTTATGGATTGTTTCAAAATCTATAATTTCACCTTTATTTTGTAAAAGTAGGTTAAATAGACCATGTTGTAGTTTTGTAAATTGAATTGCTTTACCATTTTTATCAAAAAGACAATTTTTTAATTTGTCATAATAAAAACCTTCTTCAAACATAACTTTACTATTTATTTGTTCATTAATTAGTTGTTCAATAGTCTCTTCTAGTGGAAGTTCAATCTCTTGTGATTTTTCAGTTAAAAACTCTTCCATCTCTTTAGATAACTTTATAGTTATATCTTTGCTCATCTTTTTCCTCATATTACGATTAAAATATAATTATTATTGTAACATAAATCAATATTTAAAAGTTTAAAATTACAATAAATTTTGAAAATTTGTCACAAATATCACAGAAATGATAAAGTTCACTTATTGATTATTTTTGTCACTGGATAGTAATTATTCATTTGTACAATAAATATTGAAAAAAAAGATGTTAAAATTAACTATTATGAAAAAAATTATATTTACAGACTTAGATGGCACATTTTTAAATCACCATGACTATTCTTATGAAGAGTCTTTATCTTCATTAAATAGTCTAGTTAAATACAATATTCCTGTAATCTTTACTACAAGTAAAACAAGAAGCGAAGTTGAAGAATTACACAAACAATTAAAAATAAATGAACCTTTTATTGTAGAGAATGGAGCTTCAATATTTATACCAAAAGGGTATAAAAATAAAGATTTTTCTTTTTTAGAAAGCTTCAATGAAAAATATTATCATTGTAAGATTGGGGAAGATTATACTCATATATTAGAATTTTATAAAAAATATAAAAATGAGTTCAATATTAATGGTTTTTCATCTATGTCTATAGAAGAAATTCAAAATTTAACCTCACTTGAGTATAAAAAAGCACAACTTTCAGCAAAAAGAGATTTCACTGAACCTTTTATCATAGAAGATGAAAATAAAATAGAAACTCTAAAAAAAGAAGCTTTATCATATGGGCTAACTCTTACAAAAGGTGGTAGGTTTTATCATATAATTGGAGCTAAACAAGATAAGGGAAAAGCAGTAAAAAAAACAATTGAGATTTTTGAAAAACTTTTTAATGAAAAATTCTTTTCTATAGCTTTAGGTGATGGGGAAAATGATTTACCAATGCTTGAAGTTGTTGATTTGCCAATTGCTATTAAAAATCACAAAGGTTTATTTGTAGAAACTAAAAGCAAAGAGATACTAAAATCTACATATAAAGGCGCAAAAGGTTTTAAGGAGATGATTACAAAATGTCTAGAAAACTACTAAAAGAACTATATTTCACAAGTGTAAATGAAGTTAAAGCAAAAGCTTTGATAAATAAAAATATCAAGTTATTAGATAACAGTATTGAAATAGTTGATAAAAACTATAATTTTAATAAGTATAAAGGCATATATATCTTTTCTGTTGGAAAAGCCTCTTATCTTATGGCAAAAGAGTGTGAGAGAATCTTAAAAGATAAAATCTCAGGTGGTTTGACAATTTGTCTAGAAGATAAGAAATTAAAACATATAGAAACTTTTAAATCAACTCATCCAATAGTCTCAAGAAAAAGTTTTAAAGCAGCAAACAAACTAATTGAAAAATTTGAGAGTTTAAATAAAGATGATTTAGTGATTTTTTTACTCTCTGGTGGTGCTTCAGCTATGATTGAAAAACCAATTGAAGGATTAAACTTTCAAGATTTTGAAAGAGTTTCAACAGCAGTTTTAAAAAGTGGTGTTGATATAAAAGCTTTAAACTCTGTAAGAAAATCAATTTCACAAATAAAAGGTGGAAAGCTAGCAAACTATACTAAAGCAAAATGTGTAAACCTTGTACTTAGTGATGTAGTTGGAAATGACTTATCAACTATTGGTTCAGGTCTAATGTATAATGAAAAAGTAGCTAACTATATTATTGGAAGTAATAAAATAGCTTTACAAAAAGCAAAAAAAAGTATTGAAAGTAAAGTGAAAAAAACAAAAATAGTAACTACTGTTCTAAATAAAGATACAAGCAAAGCCGCTCAATTTATAAAAGAGACAATTGAAAAATATGATAAAAAATTTGATTCTTATGCTCTTTTTTTTGGTGGAGAAACTACTACAGAAGTAAAAGCAAATGGAGTAGGTGGACGGAATCAAGAGTTAGCATTGAAACTTTTATTAAATGAAGCAATAAAAGATAAAACAACTATTCTTTGTGCAGGAAGTGATGGAATAGATGGAAATAGTAACTCAACGGGAGCTTTTTTAGATAGTAGAATTTATAAAAAAATTGAAAAACAAGAACTCAAACCACAAGAGTATTTAGAAAATTGTGATAGCAACAGTTTTTTCAAAAAACTAAATTATGATTTTACTATAGGAAAAACTGGAACAAACGTGATGGATTTTATTATTGTACTAAAAAATGGAGGTGCATAATGGCAGATTTTTTTCAAAATGGAGCAATAACTACTTTACAAAACTTAGGTAACAGAAGTTTAGAAAGTATAGAAAGTGAACTTGAAGAGTTTAGTAAAAGAAGAAGAATGGTATTGCTTTTGCCTGCACTTTATTCTGAGTTTGAAACTCCAGCGATGGCAAAGATTATTGAAGAGTTAAAAAGTGTCAAATATCTTTATAAAATCATATTAGGTTTAGATAGGGCAACTAAAGAACAGTTTGAAGAAGTAAAAGAGTTGATGTCTGTTTTACCTTGTAAAGTTGATGTTTTATGGAATGATGGACCAAATATTCAAAACCTTTATAAGAAACTAGAAGAAGAGGGATTTTTAGGACTACAAGACCCAGGAAAAGGAAGGAACGTTTGGACTATGATGGGCTATGGACTTACAGACAAAGATGCCTACGCCTTTGCTTTACATGATTGTGATATTGTAAATTATAGTAAAGAAATACCCGCAAGACTTTTTTATCCTATTGTTCACCCAGCATTAGACTTTGAATTTAACAAAGGTTTTTATTCAAGGGTAACAACAAAGCTTCATGGACGAGCTACTAGACTTCTTTTTACTCCTTTAATAAACTCCCTTGTAAAAGTCTCAGGAAGTAATAGATACTTAGAGTACATGGAGAGTTTTAGATATTCACTTTCAGGAGAGTTTTCATTTATAAGGTCACTTGGTAGAGGTATTGGTATTTCTCCTACTTGGGGATTAGAGGTTTCAACTTTAAGTGAGGTTTACAAAAATACTTCAAATAAAAGAATCTGCCAAACAGAAATTATGGAAACCTATGAACATAAACATCAAGAATTGGGAAGTTCACAAAGTGGTGGTGGAATATATAAAATGGCAAATGATATAGCAAAAACTTTATTTAGAGTTTTAGCTCAAGAAGGAGTAGTATTTTCAGAAGCTTCATTTAAAACACTTCTTGCTACATATTTTCAAGAATCAAGATTTGAAATTTCAAAATACAATGCCTTAAGTAAAATCAATGGACTTGAATACAATAGGGAAAAAGAGATTAAAGCAGTTGAAGCTTTTCAGGAGGCTATTAAACAAGCTTCTTTAGAGTTTTATGAAGATCCAATGGGGGTGCCATCTCTTCCACCGTGGATTACTGTTAGGTCTGTGTTACCAGACTTCTCTGATAAGTTTTATTTTGCTGTACAAGAAGATAATAAATAATGCATATATCAAAAGAAGAACATACTATTAATAAAAGGCTAAATAGACTTTATCCTCCTGAAGTTGCCCAAAAAGCAGTAAATAGTATTATAGATTTAATATTCAAATATAAATCAAGGGTTGATTCAAAAGAGTATAAACTTAGTCAAAAAGATGTCATCTTGATAACTTATGGAAATCAAGTTACAAGGGAGGGGGAACCTTCACTTCAAGTTTTAAAGGAGTTTATGGATAAACATTTAAAAGGCATAATTAATTCAATACACATTTTACCTTTTTATCCCTACTCTTCTGATGATGGCTTTTCAGTTGTAAACTATAATACCGTTGATCCTCATATGGGATCATGGAGAGAGATTGAGCAAATAAGTAATGATTACAGACTTATGGTTGATGGAGTTATAAATCATGTATCACAGTTTTCTGATTGGTTTAAAGCTTATTTAGAAAATGATGAGTATTTTAAAGACTTTTTTATAGAAGTTGACCCAAGTGAAGATTTAAGAAAAGTAGTAAGACCAAGGTCAACACCACTTTTAAGTGAATTTATTGATGTAAATGGAAGAGTAAAAAATATTTGGACTACTTTTAGTAGAGACCAAGTTGATTTAAACTATAGAAGTCATAGGGTTTTAAGAAATGTACTTGATTCACTTTTTTATTATATAGAAAAAGGTGCAAGAATAATAAGACTAGATGCCATCGCTTTTATTTGGAAAGAGATTGGAACTTCTTGCGTACACCTTCCACAAACTCATGAGTTAATACAACTAATAAGAGAAGTTTTACATGAAGTAGCACCAGAAGTTATAATAATCACTGAAACAAATGTGCCCCATGATGAAAATGTCTCATATTTTGGAAGTGGAGATGATGAAGCACAGATGGTATATAACTTTGCCTTACCACCTTTATTAATCCACTCTATTTTAAATCAAGATACTAAAAAGCTTACTTCTTGGGCAAAAACTTTGACTTTGCCTAGTGATAAGGTTTGTTTTTTTAATTTCACAGCAAGTCATGATGGAATAGGGCTAAGGCCTGTAAATGGGATATTAAGTGAGGAAGAAATTGAAAACTTAGTCTCAACTGTAAAAGAGCATAAAGGCTTAGTTTCATATAGGATGGATGAAAATGCAGTTGAGAGTCCATATGAGTTAAACTGTTCTTATATAGATGCATTAACACATCCAGATGAAGATAGCAATATAAGATTAAAAAGAATGTTAGTTGCACAAGCTACAGCTTTAGTTATGCCTGGAGTTCCAGGGATTTATTTCCATTCACTTGTAGGTTCAAGAAACTATCATGATGGGGTGAAACATAGTGGACAAAATAGAACAATAAATAGAGAAAAGCTAAATATTGATTGGCTTGAAAAAAAGCTTGCAAAACAAGGAAGTTCTGTAAAAACTATGTTTGATAGCTATAAAAGATTGATATCCATTAGAATTAGTGAAAAAGCCTTTGACCCATTTGGTTCTTTTAGATTTTTGGATTTAGGTTCAAAACTTTTTGCACTGGAGCAGACCTGTAAAGAGTGTGAGCAAAGAGTCTTAGCAATTCATAACTTTTCAAATGAAAGGGTTAAGTGTACTATTCCTGAAGATATATCATTGCCTTTATATGATATACTTTCATCAAATTTTGCAGTCACAATTAAAGATAATAAAGATATATGTCTTGAGCCTTATCAAATAGTATGGCTTAAGGGAAATGTATAAAAGGAGAAAAGAAAAGTGATAAAGAAGTGTTTATTTCCAGCAGCAGGATATGGAACTAGGTTTTTACCAGCAACAAAAGCGATGCCAAAAGAGATGTTACCAATTTTAACTAAACCCTTAATTCAATATGGTGTAGAAGAGGCTATGGATGCTGGATGTGATGTTATGGCTATTATCACAGGACGTGGTAAAAGAGCTATCACTGACCACTTTGATATTTCATATGAGTTAGAACATCAAATTCAAGGTTCATCAAAAGAAAAAATGCTTGCAGATATCAGACATATTATTGACAAGTGTACTTTTACATATACAAGACAAAATGAGATGAAAGGTTTAGGAGATGCAATCTACAAAGGAAGTGCACTTTTAAGTGAGCTAGACCCATTTGCAGTAATCTTAGCAGATGACCTTTGTGTAAATCCTGATGGTGATGGAATCTTAGGTCAAATGGTAAAACTATATGAAAAATATAAGTGTTGTATAGTAGCTTGTATGGAAGTTCCTCAAGATGAGGTACATAAGTATGGAGTTATCGAAGGAAACGAGATTGAAGATGGAGTATTTATGGTTTCAAATATGGTTGAAAAACCAGATAATGATAAAGCTCCTTCAAACTTAGCTGTTATTGGAAGATATATTTTAACTCCTGATATCTTTGATATTATCAAAAATACAAAGCCTGGAAAAAATGGTGAGCTACAAATTACTGATGCACTTTGTACACAAGCTAAAAAGGGCATGGTAATGGCATATAAGTTTAAGGGAAAAAGATTTGATTGTGGTAGTGTAGATGGTTTTGTTGAGGCTACTAACTATTTTTATAATTTAGAGAAAAATCAAAAATAGTTAAACTCTCAAAACCCTTTATTTAGTCAAAAACTTGAATAAAGGTAAAAAGATGGTAAGTTTTGAGCAAAATTTTTATCCAAAGATTTCTAAAGTAGGAAAAGAGACTTTAAAAAAAAGTTTTGAAGCTTTAAAAAAAGAAAAAGAGTCTAAAAAAGTAGGCTATTATGAGCTTCCAAAAAATGGTTTAAAAACTATAAAAGAGGTCAAAACTTACCAAGAAGAGAATCCTTATTTTAAAAAGGATTCTATAAAAAATATCATAGTAGTTGGAATTGGTGGTTCTAGTTTAGGGACAAAAGCTGTTTATGAGTTTTTGAAATATAAAACTAAAAGCAAAAGAAAACTACACTTTCTAGAAAATGTTGACCCAATAATTATTGGAGAAACTCTACAAAAAATCAATAAAGAAGACACTCTGTTTTTAATCATCTCAAAATCTGGAACTACTATTGAGACAACATCTATTTTCAAGTATATTATTGAGAAGTACAACTTTGATTTATCACTAAAAAAAGATGCAAATAGATTTGCTTTTATTACAGATAAGAACTCTTCTTTATCTAAACTTGCAAAAGAGTATTCAATAAAACAGTTTAATATTCCTTCAAATGTTGGTGGAAGATTCTCTGTTCTATCTGCTGTAGGGATAGTTCCTTTAGCTTTAATGGGAATTGATGTAAAAGAGCTTTTAAATGGAGCAAAAGGTTTAATTGATTCTTTCTTTGAATTTAAAGAGAAAAAAATACTAAAAAAAGCCTATTTTTATTCAAAACTTGCAAAAAAATATCCTATTAATGTACTATTTTCTTATTCATCTTTATTTACATATTTTAATCAATGGTATGTGCAACTTTGGGGTGAATCTTTAGGAAAGCATGATATGTTAGGAAATAGTGTAGGGCTAACACCTGTACATCTTGTAGGTTCAGTTGACCAACACTCTTTTTTACAACTTATTTTACAAGGACCAAAAGATAAAACAGTAACAGTTATTAAAGTAGATGACTTTAAAAAAAGAGCAAAGATACCAGATATAAAACTAAAATACTTAGAAAAAACAGACTACATAAATAATCACTCTTTTAATGAACTATTAAATGAAGAGTGCAATGCAACTTATGAGACAATCTTAGAAAATGATATTCCTGTGGATATGATAGTTTTAGATAGAATAACAGCTCAAAATATAGGAATACTTATAGCTTATTATGAACTTCTAACTTCAAGTGTTGGACAAATGCTTATGATAAATACCTATAACCAACCAGGTGTAGAGTTTGGAAAACAAAAATTAGTTCAAAAGTTTGAAGAGGAAGCTTAGATTTTCTTTTCTTTATGAAGAATATATTGAAGTAATACAGTTACTAAACAAGAGATTATAATAAAGAACCAAACTTTAAAACCAAGATTAACATCTTTTAAAACAGAAACTAAAATAGCAACTACTGCAGGGTTGATATATGTATAAGACATTATAATTTTAGGGTTTAAAACTATTGTTGCTTTTTGGTAAAGGTACAGAGTAAATAGTGTTGTCATAACTATTAAGTAAGCAATATTTATGGCAAACTCTCCTTTTACTAAGTGCCAGTTTAAAGGTATATCAAAAGCAAGTAAAATAATAGCCATCCAAAATGAACCACCAAGTAAAATAGAAAATACCATAACAATAGGTTTTTCATCTTTTTGTAAAATCTTTAAGAATATTGAATAAAAAGCCATTAAAAACATACTTCCAAAAAATACTAGGTCTCCATTGTTTAAAGAAAAAGATAGAAGTAAATCTAAACTACCTTTGAAAATAACTCCACAAGTACTAATAACAGCTAAAAAGAAAATAGCATATTGCCTTAGGCTAATTTTATCTTTAAAGAAAAAGATACTAAGCAAAGCTGTTAATAAAGGCATAAGCGTGTACAAAGTACCTGTATTTAAAGCTGTGGTTGTTTCTAAAGCAACAAGCTGTAAAACAAAGAAGCCTGCATAAAAAAAGCTTAATATAGCTCCTTTACCTAAACTTGGTATTATCATAGCTCTATTTTCTTTGCTTATTAAAACAAAAGGAGCCAAGATGATAAAAGATATTATAAATCTAAGTAAAATAAGTGAAAAAGGGTCAATAAGACCTGCAAGATTTTCCACTGCTATAAAAGAACCACCAATTAAAATAGTGGCTAAAAGTATATAGAAGTGACCTTGTAAAATTGAATTATTCAACTTCAATAGCTTTTTGTACACAAGCCTCTAATGATGTGTCATCTGCAATAAGTGGTTTTATATCTTTTGGGAAATGTTTTGCAGTTGTTTGACCAATAGAAATAGCATAAAAACTACTATCCCATTCAAAGTTTTTGAAAAAGTATTCAATAGTTGAAGGTGAAGAAAAAATTATCTTTGAACCTTTAGGAATAGTTACTTTCTTGTCTATTTTTTTATAATTATTTTCATAAATAGTCTCTTCATCACAGTTAATACCTTTTTCTCTTAAGATATCAACTAGGTTTGAAATAGTTTTTTCTCCCCTTAGGTATAAAACTTTTTTGTCTTTTAAATCTTCGGCAATCTCTTCGGCAAACATATCACCATGTTTTTCTTTTCCAATAAACTCTAATCTACCATTTAAATTTCTAATAAGTTTTGCACTTTGTGGTGAAATTACATATGAAGGAATCTTTTTCCATGATTTGTTAAATGAGTTTATTGATTCAATTGCATTTTTAGAAGTAAAAATTAAAGCATCATACTTTTCTAAATCTATATCTTTTTTAATAAATTTGATTTCAAATAATGGAATATTTTTAGCCCACTTTACTTTTTTGTTGCTAAGTACAAAAATGTTTTTTCTACTATTTTTAATATCTTCAGATATGGAATTATAGGCTCTTTTTATTCTAGACATGATTGAATTCTTTCCGTTTACTATGATAGCTTTATCAGGTAAAACATCAAATTGAATGTGCTTCTTTGATAAATAAAATGTGATTTTTGTAAATTCTCTTTGTGTGTATTGGTTGCAGTATTTATGGTCAGGTTTGATTATATTTGTTTTAGGGTCATATTCATAATATATTAAGTCTAATGAGTCAATTAGCTTTTTAATTTTCATAATCAATTTTACTCCTACACACTAAATGTAATATATGTTTTTTCAGTTTAAGATACTCTTAAACAGTTTATATTTAGGTTAGTTTAGCACTTAAGAAGTAGAAAAAATGATAAAAATTTAATAAAAAAGAAATAATTATTTAAAATTGTAATCAAAATTTTGAAAAGATTTATCTACTGAATCTTTAATACTATTACTTGAAATACCTTTTGTAATAGAAGTGTAAGATTTTATAGTTCTATTTCTATATATAAAACCTATAGTAATACTATTTTCAGCAATAAAAATTCCTCTTGCATCTTTCGTTTGCAAAAATGAATCAATCTTTATTTTATAGTTTCCATTCTTTTTAAATATAAACCCTTCTTTTGTTAGAAAAGATTTTATTTTTGATGAAATTAGTGGGTAAGAGCCTTCATTTTCAATATAAAAACTTGTTTTATTTTTAAATTCCTCTTGTTTTATTTTTGATTCTTTCAATATTTTATAAAAGGTTTCCTCTTTATATGAAGAGTCAAGAGTTTTTAGAATTTGAACTTTATTTATATATTTTGTTAAGTTTTTGTTTGCTTTTTTGTAACTAAGATATTTTGAGTAAGGATCTTTATTTTTTAAAGAACTCTTTTTTATATAGTAGTTACTTATAAGCTGTTTTATCTGTGTTTTTAGTGTTTCAATTAAGTTTGACTTTTTTATTTCTACTTCCACAAAGACATTTTTATAGTTATTATAAATATTCTTAACTTTATAATCTTGAAAAATTAATTCTTGTGTTGAACTATTAATATTTTCAATATACTCTTTTGAAATATATTCTCTGTATTTGAAGGTAGATTTTTTTTCAAGTGTAGAGTTACTTTTTATTGATAAAGATAGTTTAGATGAGATAGATATTAGTGCTGATTTTATAGCTTTATCTAAATTTTCACCTTCTGCTACTCCATAAAGGTACAATGAATTATTTGCAGAAGGTTTAACATACCAAGAAGGAAGGTTATTATTTGTTTTTAACTCTATATTTTCTTTAGAAGAACAAGCAATAAAAAGAAATGATGCAAATATAATAAATAAAAAGTTTTTTTTCATCTAATTTTGCACTTGCTCTTTAACTATTTTATTGTTTGTGATTTGTTCTTTAATTCTTAAAATAGCTTTGTCAATAGCTTCATTTGGTTCAAGAACTAAATCATCTGCTTGCTCATATAATTGTTTGGCTAAGGAGTATTCTCCTTGGGCTTCTTTTACAAGTCCTAAATTATAAGCAGCAACAAAACATTTGTCTTTTGTACTTGTAAGTAAGTTACTTAAGAGTTCTTCTGCTTTATCTAATCTTCCATTTTTAATGTATTGCAGGGAATATTCAAGTAATTTTTCTTGTTCATCAGTATAATCTATTTCTGGACTATCTAGTAATTCAATACTTACATATCTTTTGTTTGGCGAAATCTTTGAGATAAATCTTTGAACAATTGTATCTGATAACTTATCTAGAACATATCCTTTTGTAGGAATATTATTAAGTCTATCAACACAGTTTGAGTAAGTTCTATCTTGCGAAATTGAATCAGCATAAATAATATCTCCAAATTGTACATCTGTAAGTTTTATATTTACACTTAAGTTATAGTTTGTTCTTGTACAAGAAACATAATATGTTCTACTTCTTTTACACTCTTTATCTATACATTTACTTCTTAAGGTTCTGTAATAGTTTCTATTCATACTTGAATCAGCAACTGTTCCTGAAATAATCCCTTGAACTCCAATTAGTTTACCAACTTTTACAGCAGTTTTTTCATCTACTAATCCAGAATATTGCAGTTTTTGTTCATCAATGATTTTATCAATTTCTTCTCTATTCATAACAGTAAAATATTGAGAGCCTAAAACGGTTTTTTTAGATAATTGGGTTTCAAGTTTACTTGCAAAACCAATTGAATCATTCTTGAATCTAAGTACTGCAATCTTTTTAACATCTGCTGCTCTTTGGATATTTGCAGGTTCAATCATCTTCACGTTTACTTTTTGTGCACAACCTATAAAAAAAGTACTGATAAAAATAAGTATAAATATATTTTTCATTTTATTGAATATTATTTAAAGCATCTTCTGAGTTTTTTATTTGAATCTCATTGTCTACTGCTTTTTTAAAACTATTCGCTACATAACTATTTACACTTTCTTTATCAATTGCTACTAATACAAAAATAGAATTGTCTTTTTCACTTTGCCAATAGCTTATTTGTTTAGAATCTGAAAGTGTCATATTCGAAGTTTGTTTAGCAACAGTTGTTACAACTTTTTCAACTTCTTCTTGCTCTTTTAGTCCTGCTGATCTCATATATGAATCTGCATTTGTTTGTAAATTAGCTTTTATTTTATTTACAAGATTGGCTTTTGCATTTAAAACTGCTTCATTTCTAGTAAAATTATGACCTAGCTTTGAAAAAGGTGCTGAACCAACTGCTACAAATCTGTCTTTTTCTTCATATGAACCACAAACCCAAGCAGGAGCTTTTTCTCCTTGAATAGTACATTCAACTTCTAGTTTCTTAGGAGTATAAGCCTCTTTTTTTGAAGAGCAAGCTGTGAAACTAAGTATTGCTAATATTGCAAGTGAATTTAAAAATATTTTTTTATTCATAATATATCTTTCTTTTTTATTTTTTTTATTTTATCAAAATTTTGTGAAGATATAGTGAAATGACTTTATATAACTATTATTTAATTTTCAATTTCAAGCTCTTCTTTTAAATCATTTTCATCATGAAACCTTTTTTTATCTACTGTTAAAACAATCTTTTTGGCAATACTATCTGTTTCAATTGCAATTTCATTTGTTTTATTTGAAATAGCTGCATTTTGTTGGGTTTGCTGGTCTAAAGTATTTATTGCATCATTAATCTGCTCAATTCCAATATTTTGTTCTTTACTTGCAGTTTCAACACTAGAAATAAGTGACAATGTTCTTTCAATATTTTCATTTAACCCACTATATCCATCTATCATTTTTGAAGCAATTTGTTTCCCTTCGTCTGCTTTTTGTGTTGCATTTTCTACTATTATTTTTATTTCATTTGCAGCTGTTGCACTTCTACTTGCAAGATTTCTTACTTCTTGTGCAACCACTGCAAAACCTTTTCCTGCTTCACCGGCAGTTGCTGCTTCAACTGCCGCATTTAATGAAAGAATATTTGTTTGAAATGCGATTTGATCAATAATTCCTATAGCATTAGTAATCTCAGTAACTTGCTCATTTATTTCACTCATGGCAAGAGTAGTTTTATTAGCTAAGTTTTCTCCTTCTTTTACAGAAGAAGTTAACTCTTTTGCATTTAATGACATTTGAATAATATTCTCTGAACTATTAGAAATATTACTTCTTATTTCATCAATTGCAGCAGCTGTTTCTTCTAAAGCAACTGCAGATTGGTTAGAGTTAGTATTTAAAATTGATACATTTTCTATTAAAATATTGCTACTTTTATCTAATGTCATTCCATTGTGTTTATTTTCAAGCAAAGTTTCTGTTATAGAATCTCTTACAGAGTTTATTCCATTTGCAAGTCTTAGTAAATGCTCTTTTATTCCTTTTGTATCAACTTTATCTAGATAATTATAGTTTGTGTATTCATCTAATACATGTAAGATATTATCGATATTAAAGCTTAGATTTTTCGCCATATTATTTAAAAGCTTTGTTAATTCTTTTAATTCTGGGTTTTGTGTTGTTAAGGTTACCCTTTGATTTAAGTCTCCTTTTTCAAACTCTTTTAACACCGTAATTGTTTCATCTATTACTTTTCTATCTTCTTGCATTTTTTGGTTAACACTTTTAATATTTTCATTAACAACTTTTGACATCTTTCCAATTTCATCATTGCTTTTTTCACTTAATAATTCTATTTCTGAATTTTCTCTATTTAAATATTTAAAAAACTGTAATAATCCATTTTGGAAAGCATTTAGTGGAGCAATAATTCCTTTATTGATTACTATATAAATAATAAAAGAGATAAGCAGTAGTAAAACGAAAGATATCATTAGAATTTTGTTTCTTAATAAAGTAGGAGTTTCTAAAACTTCAGCTTCATCTATTTCAGAAACTATTGCCCATGTTATATTTTTTGAAATTTTTATTGTAGTATAAGATACTAACTTTTTATCTATAAGCTCAGTTTTTGAAAGATTAGAAAAAGCATTTTTAACAGCTTTGGTTTTTTTATTATTTGAATTAGGATTTGAAAAAGATGCTTTTACACTATGTGTTTTTGGATTAAGAAAACTGTCATTTCTCATAAGGTAATCAGCTCCAACTAAATAATCTTCTTGTGAAGAACCATAGCCCTGTCTTGATTGCATAATTTTATTAATATCTTCAATTTTTATTTGTACAACTAAAACCGATAGCATTGTTCCATCTTCATATCCATCTTCATATATTGGAATTCCTAAAAACATTGTAGGTTTGTTGTCGCTTGGAGCATAAGTTTTCATATCAACAAAGGTTGTACTTTTATTTTCAATAGTATTTTCCCAAACTAAAGCTAAGGCACTATCTTTTAACTTACCACTTTTAAGATTTTCACCAAAGTCAGATTTCTTTGTAACACTATAATATACATGTCCTTCTTTTGCATCTATTAAATATATGTCTTCATAATTATATCCTTTGATATAGTTTTTAAAAAATCTTTCAGATGAGGAAATTGTATCAAGAAACATAGAATCATCAATAGGAAAGTTGTCATCTTTTTTAATATCTATTTGATAATAAAGACTCTTTAACTCATATGCTAATTGATCGACATTTTTACTTTTAGATAAAACTTTAATATCATTAGAAGCTCTTACAAAAAACTTTCGAATCTGTTGAAGTTTATTATCTCTTGAAAAAGTCAAGCTATCATGACTTTTTTGCATTAACGCATCTTTTGCTTCATTTACAGAAATAAAACCAAGTATTGTTGACATTATTAACAAACCAACAACAGAAATCATTATGATTTTTGTTTTAATATTAATACTATTGAACATTACTTATCCCTTGTAGACATTTTTGATTATCATAACTAAGAAGTCTGGCTTAAAACTTGCAGAATTTAAAATTGTTTTTAAGTAGTTTGGATGGGTTAATTATTATTGTATTCTATATAGAGACTTATAAAAATATCAAAAAAAGTAACTATAAAATAACTTTTTATAAAATTATATTTAGTAAAAAAAAGATATACTTTTAAAAATTTAATAATATAGAAAAAGATTTTATAATTGTATTGATATTGAAGTAAATATATAAGTCCTCAAAGTAGTGACCTTGTGAAAAAAGCGAATAAAAATATTTGGCAAACGATAAGTTATAATGATTGTAAGTTCTATTTAAAAAAGAAAGTGATTAAACCTAAGTTTAGTATGGTTTTTTCAAATTTATATTTTGAAAATGAAATAGAATTATGCAAAGAATTTGTTCATGCAGATAACAAAAGAATTTGGTTTGATTGTTTTTTACTAGCAAATGATGCAAATTTGGGTGAAATAAAGATTACAGAGGATAGGCATCATCCTAAAGGATAGAGGTTTAAGTTTGGAAATAGTGGCACATATTATGGAAAATAGAAATAGATAATATCAATAGTTATAAAATTAGTAATGAACGATTAATCACAAAAAAAAGAACAGCTAATATTCAGTAGAATATAATAAAATTTACTAGAACAATAAGGTTAATAATGGAAAAAACAATTGCAACAGAACTTTCACCTGAAGGTATAGATGATAATATATTTAATTATTTAGAAGAAGAAGAAATTAATTTGGAACTTGATGATGCTATCCTTTACTTTGGTTTTCCAGTATTTAAAGATTATGAACAAAACTCAGTAAAACCTAAATTTGTTTTGTTATCTCCTAATCATGGTATAGTATTAATTTATACATCAGATAAACATACAATTAAAGAAGATGATGAAATATTAGAACAGCTATATAGTTTTGTAGAATCATCATTTAGAAAAAGTAAAATATTACGAAAAAACAAGAGAGAGTTAGCTATACCTATAAATAGTTATTTATATGCTTCTAATATAGATGAAAATAAAGATGAATATGATTTAGAAAATGATATTTTGACATCATTGTCAGCAATATTTCAAACAATTGTAGAAATCCATACTGATGAGATATTAAGTGAAGAAATAATTAAAGAAGCTAGATCAATTATTGAAGGAGCAAAAGTTGTTGCAAGTACTAGTAAAAGAATCAAAGTATCTGAAGACCCTCATAATAAATCTAATATATTAATTGCATTAGAAAAAGAAATTACAAATTTTGATGAAGAACAAAGGAAAATTGCAATAAATCTTATTAATGGTCCACAAAGAATAAGGGGTTTAGCAGGTTCTGGTAAAACAATAGTTTTAGCTATGAAAGTTGCAAATATACATCTTCAGCATCCTAAAAAAAGAATATTATTTACTTTTTATACAAAAAGTTTATATGGATTAATCAAAGAGTTAATTACAAAATTTTATTGGCATTATGCAGGGACAGAACCCAATTGGGATTTAATTGATATATTACATTCTTGGGGTGGGCGAAGAATAGATGGTGTTGCCTTTAATGTTAGTATCGATAATAACTTTCATATATTATCTTTTAAAGAAGCTCAAACGATTAATCCTATGGATCCATTTAAAACTGTTTGTCAAAGACTTCTTAAAAATCGTATTGAAGCGAAGTATGATTATATTTTGATCGATGAAGCTCAGGATTTACCTAATGAATTTTTTCAAATATGTTTTAAACTTGCATATGGAGAAAGTGGTGAACAAAAAAATATTGTATGGGCATATGATGAACTTCAATCAATATTTCAGGTTTATCAACGTACACCACAAGAATTATTTGGACAAAATTCTAGTGGAATAGCAAATATTGATTTAAATAAATTTAGATTAAAATTACATCATACTCAAAAAAATGATTTAGTTTTATTTAAATGTTATAGAAATCCCCTTGAAGTTTTAATCACTGCTCATGCATTAGGTTTTGGTCTTTATTCAGATAATCATGTACAAAGATTAGAGAATGCAGAGCATTGGAGAGATGTAGGATATACAGTTCAAGAAGATCAAAATTTTAATATAGGTAGTACTGTTAAAATAAAGAGAGAACATAAAAATAGTCCTTTATCAATATATCAATATCAGAGTCCTTCCGATCTTATTGAAACTTTTGCTGCTGAAAATGCAATTGAAGAATGTGAGTGGATATGTAATAAAATAAAGGGATCAATAGAAGAAGGTCTTAATCCTCATGATATTTTAGTAATTGGTTTAGATGATAAATATGCAAATAAATATTTTGCCAAAATATCATCATTATTACTTGAATATGGAATAAGGTCAAATAACCTTTTAGCTTCAAGAGTGGCAGCACCTCCCTTTTGTTTGAAGGATATGGTTACTTTATCAACTGTTCATAGGGCAAAAGGAAATGAAGCAGCATTAGTTTTTGCAGCAGGAATTGATGCTTTATATCATCAAAGAAATACTATTAAAGGTAGAAACAAACTTTTTACTGCTTTTACAAGAACAAAAGCCTGGTTAAAAATTAGTGGAATTAAAAAAAATTCAATACCATTTTTTAAAGAAATTGAAATGAGTCTTACAAACTCACCTGAACTCAAATTCACAGTACAAGAAATATCATCTATTCAAAGAGATTTTGATTCTAGTCCAGATGAAATTGCAAAACTATATTCAGTTGTAGACGAGTTTAAAGAAAAAGGATATACTCAAGAGCAATTAAAGATTCTTTTTAATGAGACAATTGATGGACAATAGAGATTTTAATAAAAATATAAAAAAATGTATTACTCTTTTAGAAAATAATAATTTTTTATTTCAAGCAGGTTGTATTACTTCTTTAGAAGCAAGTGATGTATTTAAAAAGGCTTCAAGAAGTTCTTTATCGTACAGAGAACTCTATGATATTGGAGCATCAAGACAAGATTTTAATATTATGCTTAAAGATCAGTCTTTTTTTCAATTTACCAAAGAATTAAATGATAATCTAAGATTAGTATATTATCCTAATCCATATAATTTTTCAGAATATCAGGAAACATTACGTGAATATGAAGACTTATTAATTAATGGAGATTTATCAAATGAAGAATATGAACAATTTTTATCAGAAGAATTTTTTACAAGTGATATACCTTTAATTAGATATGATTATGCACCAAATCAATATTGTGAGAACTATCATCCTGCTGCACATTTACATATTGGTTTTGAAGCTGAAAATAGATGGCCAGTAAAAAGAGTTTTATCACCATATGCTTTCCTTCTAAAAATATTAATGATCTACTATTCTAAATTATGGAAAGAATGGGGAAATAATGGTGATGCTGCTAATAGCTTAGATGAACTCTATAGAGAAGAATTAATTAGTTGTAAGCATTTAGATACAGAATTATTTAGTAGTATAGAAGAAAAAAGACTTTATTTTCATTAATTTAGTATTAATTTATTTAACCAATCAGCCTACCATTGTATTAGTTCTTTTTTCTCTTCAAAATACTTCATTTTGAAGCTCTATTATATGCCGCTTTAATTTTATTTTTTTCTTCATGGGCTAAATATGATTCAATAATATCACTATTAAATCTATATTCTTTCATGTGTTATTGTTGAGAATGTACTTCTAAATCCATGAGTAGTATGTCTATTTTGATATCCTAGTTTTTTTAATGCATGTCCTAGTGTTGCATCACTTAATTTTCTTGCTTCATTAAACTCCAAAGCTCATAGATTTTCTTTTATTTTCAAATTTAAAATCAAATCTAAAAAATTTAGTTCCATTAGGTTTAATAATTAAATATAAACTTTGTCCATCACTTAATTTATATTGTTTTTCTTTAGGTTTAGCAGCTTTAATTTCTTTATCTGTTAGAGGTTTTACAATTTTTGGCATTTTTACGGTATCCATTTTTGAACTTTTGCTATTACCGTAATAAATCTTAGAAATTATTAAAAACTAAAAGAATGAGATAGAATGATTTAGAATGTTAAAGTTCGATTATATCGAACTTTTTAGAACAAATAATAAAGTATAATTATTAATATTGGTGGAGATGTGGAGAATCGAACTCCAGTCTTAAAACAGCTACTACCAGCGTCTACATGCTTAGAAGGGTTGAAAAATTTCACTTCACAACAGCTCAACCCGCAAAAACAATTGCGAAGCTAAGATTTAAAAGTGTCTCAAATTAGCCAAATCAACTCTAAGATGATAATCTATCTTGGGTGAACCCACGAAATCTACCTAGATAGAATCAGTAGTGTGAGCCTCCGAGGTCTCAAGCCCTAAGGCGAGTCCTATAAGTTTGTTAAAACTTACGCAGCTTTTGCGTAAGCTGGAGCGTAATCAGTATTGTTTGCGTCTAAAAAAAATGAACCGCGTAACGGCATGTTCAGGCCGACATGCAACTGATCCTCACTGCTCTAATCGATACCAAGTCATCCCCAGTAAATAAAGTGGAATCATAGCACTTTTTATATATAATATTACTTATGAATTATATAGAATTAGATAAAAAGCATGCTTGGCACCCTTACAACTCATTGCCAACGAAAACAAAAATACTGCCAGTAAAGAAAACTTTTGGACAAACTATTGTCTTAGAAGATGATACTGAACTTATAGATGCCATGAGCTCATGGTGGAGTGCGATACATGGATACAATCATCCAAAACTAGTAGAAGCTTTACAAAAACAAGCAAATATTATGCCCCATGTTATGTTTGGAGGACTTACTCATGAACCAGCAGCCCTTCTTTGTGAAAAGTTAGCAAAACTTACAGGTCTTCCTAGTGTATTTTTAGCTGATAGTGGAAGTGTTAGTATTGAAGTAGCATTAAAAACAGCTATTTTATACCAAAAAGCAAAAGGGAAAAATGTAGATAAATTTATCTCTTTAGAAAATGCCTACCATGGAGACACTTTAGGTTGCATGGGAGTTTGTGACCCAAACAATAGTATGCACTCATTGTATGGAAACTATTTACCAAATAATATCTTTACAAGTATAGAAGATATAGAAAAGACAATTGAAAAACATCATCATGAAGTTGCGGGTATAGTATTAGAACCTATAGTTCAAGGTGCAGGAGGTATGAGAATTCATAAGCCTGATTATCTAAAAAAAGTGCGTGAATTATGTACGAAATATGATATAATTTTCATCGCTGATGAGATAGCAACAGGCTTTGGTCACACTGGTAAAATGTGGGCTTGTGAACATGCAGATGTAGTACCCGATATTATAACAATTGGAAAATGCCTAACAGGTGGTATGATAACACTTGCTGCAATGTGTACAACAAAACACATAAGTGATACTATTTCAAACTCTGAAATAGGTGTACTTATGCACGGTCCGACATTTATGGGAAATCCTTTAGCTTGTAGTGTGGCAAATGCTAGTATTGATTTACTTTTAGAGTCAAACTGGCAAGAAAAAGTTTCAAATATCAATAAAATATTTACTCAAAAGCTAAACACTTTAAAAGAAGTAGAAATAGTAAAAGATATTAGAACAATTGGTGCAATTGGTGTTGTAGAACTTCATAATCCTGATTTTGCTCAGTTCATACAAGATGAGTGTCAAAAAGAGGGTGTATGGATAAGACCATTTGGAAAACTAATTTATTCAATCGTTGCTTATACAATTACTAATGAAGAATTAAATAAGATTTGTGATGCAATGATAAACGCAATTAAAAAAACAGATATTCAATTTAAAAATATGGAGCAAAATAGATGAAAAAAGGTATTTTAATCATTGGTGCAGGTGGAGTAAGTAGAGTTGCCACAGTTAAGTGTGCTATGAATATTGATACATTTGAAAAAATTACACTAGCGTCAAGAACGATTAAAAAGTGTGATTCAATCGCAATGGATATTAAAGAAAAACTAGGTGTTGAGATTCAAACAGCCCAAGTAGATGCTGATAATATTCCTCAATTAGTGGATTTAATCAAAGAAGTTAATCCAAAGGTTGTTTTAAATGTAGCATTACCTTATCAAGATTTAACAATTATGGATGCTTGTACACAAGCAGGTGTTGATTATGTAGATACTGCAAATTATGAGCACCCAGATGAAGCTAAGTTTGAGTACAAAGAACAATGGGCTAGACATGAACAGTTCGAAAAAGCAGGTGTAAAAGCTTTACTTGGAAGTGGTTTTGACCCAGGTGTTACAGGTGTATTTTGTGCCTATGCCCAACAAAATCTATTTGATGAAATAAACTATATTGATATCATGGATTGTAATGCAGGTGACCATGGATATCCTTTTGCTACAAACTTTAACCCAGAAATCAACTTAAGAGAAGTATCTGCAAATGGAAGATATTGGGAAGATGGTAAATGGATTGAAACAAAACCTTTAGAAATCAGAGTTGACCATGATTATCCAGAAGTTGGAGTTAAACCTTCATATCTTTTATACCATGAAGAGTTAGAGTCATTATCTAAAAATATCAAAGGTTTAAAAAGAATTAGATTCTTTATGACATTTGGTGATTCTTATATCCAACATATGAACTGCTTACAAAATGTAGGAATGTTAGGTATTGAACCAGTAATACACAAAGGTGTAGAAATCACTCCAATAGAGTTTTTAACTACATTATTACCAGACCCTGCTTCTTTAGGACCAAGAACAGTTGGTAAAACAAATATTGGTTGTATTATTGAAGGTATTAAAGATGGAAAGAAAAAGAAAGTTTATATCTACAATGTTTGTGACCACCAAGAGTGCTACAAAGAGACAGGAGCACAAGCAGTTTCATATACAACAGGAGTTCCAGCGATGATTGGAACAAAAATGTTATATAAAGGTATCTGGGATGGAAAAGGTGTGTTCAACATTGAAGAGTTTGACGCGAAGCCATTTATGGATGAACTAATGACTCAAGGACTTCCTTGGAAAATTCTTGAATTAGAGTAGATATGGAAAACCAAATTTTTAACTCACTAGAAGAGTTACCAAGTCCAGCATTTATATGTGAAGAAGAGCTTTTAGAAAACAATTTGAAGTTGCTAAAAAAAGTTCAAGATGAAGCAGATGTAAAAATTTTACTTGCCCTAAAAGGTTTTGCATTTAAAGCTAGTTTTGAACTTTGTAAAAAGTATCTTCACGGTTGCTGTGCAAGTGGATTACATGAAGCACTTTTAGCAAAAGAAGAGTTTAAAAAAGAAGTTCATACCTATAGTCCTGCTTTTAAAGATGAAGAGATAGATGAGATTATAGATATTTCTAATCACTTAGTATTTAACTCATTTTCTCAACTTGAAAGATATGGCAAAAAGGCATATGGAAAAACTTCTATTGGGCTTAGAGTAAATCCTGAATACTCTTCTGTAGAAGTAGATTTATACAATCCTTGTGGAGCCTTTTCTAGACTTGGAATTACAAAGAAAAACTTCCAAGAAGATAAACTTGATTTAGTAGAAGGTCTACATTTTCATGCTCTTTGTGAGCAAAATGTAGATGCCCTACAAGGGGCTTTATCAAATTTTGAAGAAAACTTTGGTGAATATTTAGCACAAATGAAATGGGTAAACTTTGGTGGAGGACATCATATTACAAGAGCTGACTATGATGTTGAAGGTTTAATAAAATTATTAAAAGAGTTTAAGCAAAGATACCCTCATTTGGATGTTTATTTAGAACCAGGTGAAGCAGTAGGTTGGCAAACAGGTTACCTTATGGCAACTGTTTTAGATATCGTAGATAATCAAATGCAAATAGCCATTTTAGATACTTCAGCTGAAGCTCATATGCCTGATACTTTAGCTATGCCATACCGAGCAGATATTAGAAATTCTGGAAAAATTGATGAAAAAAAATATACATATCGTCTTGGAGGTAATACTTGCTTAGCAGGTGATATTATCGGAGACTATTCCTTTGATAAGCCCCTAAAAGTAGGCGATAAAATTATTTTAGAGGATATGATTCATTATACTATGGTGAAGACTACAACCTTCAATGGAATTAAGTTACCATCTCAAGTAATAAAAAATAAAAAGGGCTGTTACCAAATTGTAAATAATTTTGGGTATAATGCATACAAATCAAGATTATAATTATAAGTTGGAAAATTAATGGGGCAAAATAAAACTATCATAAATGAAGAGTTAAAAGACGAAGAAAAAATAGATACGCACAATGATGACAAGCTTGTTTTAAACAATGATTCTAGTAAAAAAGAAGAGTTAAAATCAAAGGCTAAAAAAGTTCAGATTTGGGTTAAAAAAGAGACTTTAGAGTATGAAAAGGAGTTAACAAAACTTCAAATTGAGCTTCTAAAGTTCCAAAACCACGTAAAAGACCAAGGATTAAAAGTTCTTATGATTTTTGAAGGTAGAGATGCTGCTGGAAAAGGTGGTACTATCAAAAGAATCACAGAGCATTTAAATCCAAGGGGTGCAAGAGTAGTTGCCCTAGAAAAACCAAGTGATGTTGAAAAAACACAGTGGTATTTTCAAAGATATACTAAGCATTTACCAAGTGCTGGTGAAATTGTACTTTTTGATAGGTCTTGGTACAACAGAGCTGGTGTTGAACCAGTTATGGGATTTTGTACATCTGAAGAGCATCACGAGTTTTTAAGAGAGGTTCCAGAGTTTGAGCAAATGCTTGTGAAATCTGGAATTATTCTTCTAAAATTTTATTTCTCAGTTTCAAAAAAAGAACAAGCAAGAAGATTCAAAAAAAGGGAAGTTGACCCTTTAAAACAATATAAACTTTCTCCTGTAGATAAAGAGTCTCAAAAATATTGGGATAAATATACAGTTGCTAAATTTTCAATGCTTATGTCTTCAAATTCAGATTTTGCACCATGGACAATAATAAGAAGTGATAACAAAAAAAGTGCAAGAATCAACTGTATTAAGCACATTTTATCCCAAGTTGAGTATCCAAATAAAATAGATAAAAAAGAGTTTAAAACTGATAATAATATCCTAGTTTCAGGTAAGAAGGAACTAGAAGATATGGAAAAACAAAATAAATTTGCAAAGGCGTAGTTGTAATGAATTTAAGTGATTTTGATAAAACAGAGTATAGTGGTTTATATATTTCAAAGGCTGCACACCCAACTTTTGGAAAAAAATATATCGCTAGATTTCAATATAATAAAAAAAGATATGTAAAAGTATTAGGTTATACAAAAAAAGATAATCTTACAAAGAAAACTGCACTTACATTAATGCAAAAATTTAAAGATTCAATTGTTGTTGAAAAAGAAGAAGAGACTGTAAAAGCACCAATTACAGAAAAGAACTTTGACAAAAAGTATCAAGAACTATTAGAAGAAAATAAAAATTTAAAAGCAATTTTAGGAAACTTTAAAGACTTAGATCCAGAAACATTAAAAGATGGTGTCCAAAAGATTTATGATTTAGAAGAGTTAAAAAAATATCAAATTGAATTAATTAAACTACAAAATTACCTTGAAGCAGAAAATAAAAGAATGATTATTCTTTTTGAAGGAAGAGATGCATCAGGTAAAGGTGGGGCGATTAGACGAATCACTAGATATATGAATAACAAACACTATAGAGTTGTTGCTTTAGGTAAACCAACTGAAACACAAAGAAACCAATGGTTTTTACAAAGGTATATTCAAAACTTCCCAACTGGTGGAGAGATGGTACTATTTGATAGGTCTTGGTACAATAGAGCTATGGTTGAACCTATTTTTGGATTTTGCACAAAAGAAGAGTATGAGATTTTTATGGAAGATGTAGTAAATTTTGAGCAAGATTTAGTAAGACAAGGAATGATTTTAATTAAACTTTATTTCTCTGTTTCTAAAGATGAACAAAAAAGAAGATTTGATAGAAGAATTAATGATCCTCTTAGACAATGGAAATTCTCAGAAGTAGATATGCAAGCTCAAGATTTATGGTCTGAATTCTCAGAGAAAAAATATGAGATGCTTAGACGTACATCATCAAGAGCTGCTCCATGGCATATTGTTAGAAGTGATGATAAACATAAAGCAAGACTTGAAGCTATGAAAATCATCTTAAATTCTGTTGATTATGATGGAAGAAACTATGCATTAAACTTTGATGCTGATGAAAATATTAATATATCAGTACAAAGAGAATTAATGCAAATGAGAAAAACAGCTAACTACTAAACAAACTCTTACCAAGGAGTTGAGTTACTATCACTTTGCTCCTTGGAATCAAACTTTTTAAGCATAACAGGTACTTCTTTTGATTGTTCTAATCTCTTAAGCCATTTTTTTTCTTCTGCATCACTTAATTGATTTTGTTTTATTTGTTGTTGGTTTTGTTTAGAAGTGTTTTCTTGTTTGTCTTTTTTATTCTTTTGTTTATTTTTATCTTTGTTTTTTTCTTGACTATCTTTTGAGTCTTTACTTTTTTTATCTTTATCTTGATTCTCATTTGAGTTTTTGTTTTTTTGTTTTTTGTCTTGAGATTTGTTTTTCTCATTTTTATTTTGATTGTCTTTATTATTTTGCTTATCTTGGTTTTTATTCTTATTTTTGTTTTCAAGGGCTTTTAAAACTGCTTCTAGATTTTCTTTTGTATCTTTATCATTTTTGATTTCTAAAGCTTTTTCATAAACTCTTTTTGCATTTTGTAACTCATTTAACTTTACATAAGAGTTCCCCATATTATGAAGTTTTTTGTATTCTAATTCTTGATTAGAAGTAACTACATTTTTATAGTGCATTAAAGCTTTTTTATATTCGCCTTGTTTGTATAAAGCATTTCCCAAATTGTAATGAGACTCAGGTGTTTTAGCTACTTTTCTAAACTCTTTTGAGGCTTGTTTAAACTCTTTGTTTTGATAATGTTCATTTGCTTTATTAATTGTTTGAAAATCAAACTCAAGGGCTTTTGAAGAAGTGTTTGAAAAAATTAGAAGAAAAGCTATAATTGCAAAATGTTTATCTTTTCTAAATATTTCTGATAACTTTGGTCTTGATGAAAAAGCTATTAGAAGTATAAAAAGAGCTAAACCTAAAGGATAATAAAAAAGTTCAGTATATGTTTTAAAGTTTCTAGATTCTTGCTTTTGTTTTTTTGAACTTGTATTTATTTCATCAACTAATTGTTTAATATCATCATTACTATTTGAGTATTGAATATATCCAGCATCAGTATTTAAACTTAAGTTCTTTATATCTTCATTTAGTTTAACTGTTACGATTGAACCATCATCTTTAGTAAGAAAGTTTCCATCTTGAAGTTTAATAGGAGTAGGTTTATTAGTAGCTAGTCCTAAGGTGTAGATTCTTATATTATTCTCTTTTGCATATTCAATCTCTTTTTCATAGTCTGATTTATTTCCCCCATCAGTTATCAAAATAAGGTTTTTGTCTTTTACATTTTTTAAAAGTTTTTTACTAACTTCTAAAGTTGAGAAAATATTTGAACCATTGTCAAAGTTAATTCCAGTATCAAGTCTATTTACAAGTATTTTTAAAGAGTTGTAATCTTTTGTTATAGGCGAAAGTATGAAAGAAGACTTTGCAAACAAAACTACTGCAATTGAGTTTTGCTTTGCATAATCAATGATTTCTAAAATCTTTTTTTTGCCAAGGCTTAATCTATTTGGATAAATATCAGTTGCTAACATAGATTTTGAAACATCTAAAGCAATTACAAAAGAGACTGTTTCTTGGTCTATTTTATGTTCTTTTTCATTTATTACAGGTCTTGCAAGTGCAAATGTCATTAAAATAAGAACCATAAAAAATAGAATATTTCTAGTTGTTTTTGTCATATATCTATTTTTAATAGATAATTTTGCTAATGCTTCTTTATCAAAAAACTTTTGAAATTTATCTTTGTTTGTTGTTATTAGAAACATTAAAATTATAATTGGAATTAACATAAAAAAAAGTACATTTGGATAAAGAAATTGCAATTGTGAGTCCTCATAAAATCTTAGTTTTCATATTTTATATTATCCCAAGTAACTTTTAGATAAAATCACGACTAAAATTAAAATAATCGGAGTAGATTTAATGGAATTTAACGCACAAAGAGTTGACGAAGCTAATGCAGTTATCACTTCAACAATCTCTAAAGAAACAATTGAAAAAAACGTAGATAAAGTAGCTAAACAAGCTGCTAAAACTATGGATATTCAAGGTTTTAGAAAAGGTAAAGTACCAGTTTCTGTTGTAAAACAAAGATATGCTGATAAATTAACAGAAGATGCAGAGGGTGAAGCAGTAAGAGCTGTTTTAACTGATGCTTTAGCAGAGTTAAAAATCGAAAATGCAGATTTAATTGGTGAGCCAACTTTTGGTAAATATGACAAAAAAGAAGATGGTTCTATTGAAGTAGAAATCAAAGTTGCTTGCAAACCAGAAGTTGAATTAGGTGATTATAAATCATTAATTCCAGCAGTAGAGAAAAAAGAAGCAGATGCAAAAGAAGTTGAAGCAAGATTAGAAGAGATTGCTAAACAATCTGCACCATTAGAAAAAATCAAGAGAAAAAGAATGGTTAGAGAAGGTGACTTCGCAGTTATCGATTTTGAAGGTTTTGTAGATGGTGTAGCATTTGAAGGTGGAAAAGCTGAAAAGTATCCATTAGAAATTGGTTCAGGTGCATTTATTCCAGGATTTGAAGAGCAAATTATTGGTATGAAATATGAAGAGCAAAAAGATGTTGTTGTAACTTTCCCAGAATCTTACCAACAAAAAGATTTAGCTGGTAAAGAAGCTACATTTAAAGTAACTTTACATGAGATTCAAGAAAAAGTTGCTCCTGAGTTAAATGACGAATTAGCTAAGAAAATGTTACCAGGTGAAGAAGATGCAACAATTGAAACTTTAAAAGAAAAAATTGCTGAGCAAATTACTGGTGAAGCAAAAGCTATTTATTATAGAGATGAGTTAAAACCTGTATTCTTAGATAAATTAGTTGAAGAAATCAAATTTGCATTACCTTCTTCTGTTGTTGACCAAGAAGTAAATTACTCTTTAAACAACAAAGTAAGAACTATGTCTGAAGATGAAATCAAAGAATTACAAGAAGATGCTTCTAAAGTTGAAGCTATCAGAGATGAATTAAAAGCAGATGCTGAAAAATCTGTTAAAGCTACTTTCATTGTTGATGCATTAGCAAAAGCTGAAGAAGTAGATGTAACTGATCAAGATGTTACACAAGTAATTTATTATGAAGCAATGCAAACTGGTCAAAACCCACAAGAAGTATTAAAACAATACCAAGATGCAGGTTACTTACCAGCAATTAAAATGTCTATGATTGAAGAAAAAGTAATTACTAAATTATTAGACGAAAAAGCAGGAAACTAAAACCTAAATAGGATAGAAAATGAGTTATATACCATATGTAGTTGAAAAAAGTGGAAGAGGCGAAAGAAGTTACGATATTTATTCTAGACTTCTAAAAGATAGAATTATTATGTTAAGTGGTGAGATTAATGACCAAGTAGCATCTACAGTTGTTGCTCAGCTTTTATTCTTAGAAGCTGAGGATCCAGATAAAGATATCTATTTATATATCAACTCTCCAGGTGGAGTAATTACAAGTGGTATGTCTATTTATGATACTATGAACTATATTAAGCCTGATGTTTGTACTATTTGTGTAGGTCAAGCTGCTTCTATGGGTGCGTTTTTATTATCTTCTGGAGTAAAAGGTAAGAGATACTCTTTACCTAACTCTAGAATTATGATTCACCAACCATTAGGTGGAGCTCAAGGTCAAGCAACTGATATTCAGATTCAAGCTAAAGAAATCCAAAGAATGAAAGATGATTTAAATAGAATGATCTCAGAACAAACTGGACAACCTTTAGACGTAGTTGAAAAAGATACAGATAGAGATAACTTTATGAGTGCAACTGAAGCTTGCAAATATGGTTTAGTTGATGAAGTGATTTCAAGTCATAAGTAAATAATATGATTAGAGAAGTTTTAACATATCCAAATAAACTACTTAGAACAAAGTCAAGTGATGTAGAGAAGTTCGATGATGAACTTCTTACACTGCTTGATGATATGTACGATACAATGATTGCAGAAAATGGTGTAGGCCTTGCTGCAATACAAGTAGGTATTCCTTTAAATGTTTTAATTATTAATCTTCCCAATGAAGAAGATATTCAAGATAAAGAAGATTTGATTGAAGCAATTAATCCCGTGATTACTCACAAAGATGGAGAACAAGTTTTTGTTGAAGGTTGCTTAAGTGTACCTGGATTTAATGAAGAAGTAAAAAGAGCACAACATATTATTGTAGAGTATTACAATAGAGATGGTGAAAAACAGACAATGGAGTGTGAAGATTTCTTAGCTGTTGCATGGCAACATGAAATGGAACATTTAACTGGGCATTTATTTATTGAAAACTTATCAATTACAAAACGAAAAAAATTTGAAAAAGAGTGGAAAAAGAAACTCAAATCAAAAAAATAAGAATATTATGTATTTCATAATATAATACTCCTTTAAGGAGTATATTATGAATCCTGACAAAAGACAAACTGAAAATTTAAATCTTCAAGAACAAATAGAAAAACTTACAAAAGAGAATGATTCTTTAAAAGAACAACTTTTTAGACTAGACTATGTTTATAGTTTCTTTAATAAATATGCAATCACCTCTGAAACAGATATAAATGGAAATATTACTTACGTAAGCAAGCCTTTTGTAGATATCTCTGGATATACTGAAAGTGAATTATTAGGTCAAAACCATAGAATAGTAAAGCATGCAAATATGGATGATAATATATTCAAAGAGATGTGGAAAACTATTAAATCAAAAAAAGTTTGGAGAGGAGAAATAAAAAATGAAAAAAAAGGTGGTGGACACTACTGGATAGATAGTATTATTTTTCCTATTTTAAACCAAGATGATGAAATTGAAGGTTTTAAATCTATTAGGTTCGATATAACTGATTCAAAAAAGACAAATGATATTCTAGGTGAAATCTTAGAAAATGAAGAGAATATATATTTTTAATAATATTTGATTTTATTTTATATTACTTTTTATATAATTAAATAAATTATTTTAAAGAGTATATATGAAGATAATAAAATCTGCAAGTTTGTCAAATATTGATGCAAGTGAAGTGAGTGTTGAATCAACTTTTACAAAAGGGCTTCCTAGTTTTACAATAGTTGGTTTACCCTCTGATCAAATAAAAGAGTCAAAGGATAGAGTAAAATCAGCACTTCTTACAAATGACTATAAATTTCCTCCGAAAAAAATCACTATTAATTTATCTCCTAGTGAAATCAAAAAAACAGGAACACATTTTGATTTACCAATTGCTCTTCTAATATCTCTTTATGAAGAGAAGAAAATAGATTTTAAAGATATTCATGTATTTGGAGAATTATCTTTAAATGGTGAGATAAAAGACAGTAATAATATATTTCCTATAATTTTATCCCTTGCAAAACAAAGTAAAGTAACTAATGTATTAGTTTGTAATAATAGTGCAAAAAAGATAAGTAAAATTCCAAATATTAATATTTATTGTGTCAAAAATCTTTTAGAAGCGATTGAATTTTTTCATGAAGAAAATAAAAACAAATTTCTATATAAAAAAGAGATGTTAGAGTATGAAAAAATAAATATAAATGGAAAAGAGTTCTATTTTGAAAACTATTATGAAAATGATTTTGTAGATATAAAAGGACAAGAAAATGCAAAAAGAGCTGCACTTATAGCAGCAGCTGGAAATCATAATATCTTACTTGAAGGAAGTCCTGGTTGTGGAAAATCAATGATTGCAAAGAGGTTGCCATATATAATGGCTCCTATGAGTTTAGATGAAATTCTTGAAATTGCTAAACTTCAAGCCTTAGATTTGAAAGAACCAAATTTTAAACCTGTACGTGTATCAAGGTCACCACATTGTTCTTCAACTAAAGCTTCAATTGTAGGAAGTAGTAATAGTTTAGGAGAAATTGCACTTGCCAATGCAGGAGCACTTTTTTTTGACGAGTTGCCACATTTTCCTAGTTCTATCTTAGAGTCATTAAGAGAGCCATTAGAAGATAATTGTTTATTAATAAGTCGTGCAAATTCAAAAGTAAAGTACAACACTAAATTTTTATTTATAGGTGCAATGAATCCTTGTCCTTGTGGGAACTTGTTATCTACAAATAAATCTTGTAGATGTAATGAGTTAGAGATAAAAAGATATAAAAACCGTCTAAGTGAACCTTTCTTAGATAGGATTGATTTGTATGTTATTATGAATGAAACAAATATAAATGATAAACCAAGTGTAGATTCAAAAAGTTTACATGAAAATGTTATAAATGCATTTAAAATGCAAGTTTTAAGAGGTCAAGATGAATTAAATGGCAAACTTAGTGATAAACAAGTAAATAAATTCTGCTCCTTAGATGAAGAGTCAAAAGATATTTTGCATAGGGCAACAAACAATTTTAATCTTTCATTTAGAAGTATTAACAAAGTTTTAAAAGTTGCAAGAACCATTGCAGATTTGGAAAGTTCATCAAGTATAAAAAAACATCATATTTTAGAAAGCTTAAATTATAGAAGAAGATAAGTAGCTTAGATATGTTATAATCCCAAAAAAACAGTAAGGATTTATATGACTAAATGTGGTTATGTATCTGTAGTTGGAAGACCAAATGCAGGAAAGAGCTCACTTTTAAACTGGCTTGTTGGTGAAAAAATCGCAATGGTTTCACATAAAGCAAATGCAACAAGAAAAAGGTCAAACATAATTGTAATGCATGAAGATGACCAAATAGTATTTGTAGATACTCCAGGTATTCATGAAACAGAAAAATTATTAAACCAGTTTATGCTTGATGAAGCATTAAAGGCAATCGGGGATTGTGATTTAATTCTATTCTTAGCTCCAGTTACAGATAAACTTACTCACTATGAAAACTTTTTAGAAAAAAATAAAAAGAATACAAAACATATCTTACTTCTAACAAAAATTGATAATGTTTCAAATAATGAAGTATTAGAAAAAATGAAAGAGTATGAGCAATATGCCAATAAATATGAAGCAGTAATCCCTGTTTCAATCAAAAAGCAAACAAGACATGAAGATATCTTGGATGTAGTAACAAAACATTTACCAGAACATCCATATTTATTCGACCCAGAAATAATGACAACTGAACATTTAAGAGATATCTTTAAAGAGTTTATTAGAGAATCAATTTTTGATAATATTTCAGATGAAATTCCTTATGAAACAGATGTAATTGTAAATAGAGTAGAAGAGAAAAAAGATATTGATGTTGTAAAAGCTACAATAATTGTTCAAAAATCAACTCAAAAGGGAATGATTATTGGAAAAGGTGCTAGTGCTATTAAAAGAATAGGTAAAGATGCAAGAATCAAAATCGAAAAACTAACAGGAAGAAAGTGTTATTTAGAACTTTTTGTTTCTATTCGAAAAGGGTGGACTAAAGACAAAAAAGGTCTTAAAGAGTTAGGATACGACGTAACTTTTTAAAAAATAATTAAAAATAACATTTAATTAAACTTTATTAAATCTTTTTAATAATAAAATATATTATATTTTATTGTAAAAGGTTTAATATGGAAACTTATGAAATAAAATCTACTGAAGAAATATCCCAATCTTATTTAAAAAACTTTATACTTACAAATCTTGAAAAAGAAGAGATTTATCTTTCATCTAGTTCTTATATTTATACTTCTTATTTAAAACAGTTAAAGCGTTACCAACTAATAGTTTTTGAAAAAACTAATAATCTAATACCTCAAATATTTTTACATAAATGTGAAAGTAATAATGAACTTTTTATTTCTGAAAAATATTTCTGTTTATACAAAGAGAAGAAAGTCTATTTTTATCAAGAGTTAAAGCAAATGCTAGATGAAAAGCAGGTTTTGGAGTTTGTAAAAAATAGTTTTGATATTGAAAAGCCTTTTATAATAAATGAAATAAATAAAGACAAAAAACAAGAAAAACAATATCGTTTTATTAAATATAAAAAGAGTCATTTATTTAAATTTTTCCTTTTATATATTTTGATTTTATTTCTTGTTTTACTTTGCTATTTTTCTTCAAATAATAAAAAAGAAGACAAACTTTCAATAGAAAACCTAAAAAAAAGAATTGAAAGACAAAAACAAAATAGTGCCTATTCTTTTGTTTCTTCAAAGATAGTAGATTTATTCTATATTGCAAAGCAAAAAGATATAAAAATCATCTCTATACAACTACAAGATGAATCCTTTTTAGTAGAACTATCTTCATTAGATAAAAAGAGTATTTATGAGTTTTTTAATAACTATAAAACTTCTATAAATAGTTTAAAATATGATGAATTAATAGGAGGTTACAAAGTAAATGCAAATATTAGCTTTATTGGAAAGTAGTTTTGAAAAAGCACCAACAAGAATAAAAATAGAACTATTTATTTTTCCTCTTATTATAATAAGTAGTATCTTGTATCTTTTGGAGCAGACAAAAGTAGAAAATTCTAGATTAAATCTTTTTAGTGGAAGTGTTTTCATACAAGAAAAATCTATGGAAAAATCCTTAATTGAGATAATTAAAGATATTGAATCTTATCTTTCAAAAAATTCTATAAAGTTAATAGATATCTCAAATATAAATGAAAAGATTCAAATTAAAGTAAATGCAAATACCAATGAAAGTTTAAAATTAATAAAGTTTATTGAAGAGTATAACAGTTTTTCTTCTATTGAGTCGTTAAAAATAGAGAAAAATACTCTTTTTTTAACAATAAGTTTTGATAAATTGTATATTAAAACTATCAATAAAAAAATAGAATCTGAACTTGAGTATTTAGCAAAACATGAGAGTGAAAAGAAAAGATATAGTTTAAAAGCAATAGTTGGAGATGATGTTTTAATAAATGATAAATGGGTAAGTATAGGAGAACGTATCAACAATGAGTTTAAAGTCTCAAAGATAAATAAAGACTCAGTATTAATAAAAGGTAAAAATATACAAATTGAGTTAAGGCTTTACAATGAAGCTATATAAGTATCTAGTTGATTATAACTATGTAAATAGTTTTGATTTAAGTGTTTTAAAAAAAGCCTTGGTCTTACCTATTAAAGCAGATGGAATATATTGTAAATTTTTTGTTTGCAAAGAATCAAATCTTAAGCTACTTGATTTGAGTTTAATTATTGAAGAAATAGAACTTCCAAGAAATAAGATAGAGTTTTTTTTAAGTGATTTTAATCTAAGACTTGATTTATATAACAGTAGTGAAAGTCTACTAAAACAAAAAGAAATCAATCCAAAACTTATGGAAGAGTTTTTTAATAAACTTTTAGACAAAGCTTTGACTTCAAGAGCAAGTGATTTGCACTTTGAATCTTTAGAAAACTCAATGGTAATAAGATTTAGAATAGATGGGCAACTTAACTCTTTTTATATTTTTAAAAAGGAGTTCTTTAAAACAATTAGTTCTTATATAAAAATGCTTTCAAAACTTGATGTAACTAAAATCAGAAATCCTCAAGATGGAAGGTTCTCTTTTGTAAATGTTGACTTTAGAGTTTCTACTATGCCTACAATACATGGGGAATCAATAGTAATTAGAGTTTTAGATAACTTAAATGTAAAAGATGATTTAGAAAGCATGAGTTTCTCTTCTCATATAATAGACTCCTTTGAAAATATAACTTCACTAAAGGAAGGCTTGGTTTTAATAACAGGTCCAACAGGAAGTGGAAAAAGTACAACCTTATACTCTTTAATTAAACAGTTAAATAGTGAAGATAAAAAAGTAATAACAATTGAAGACCCAGTAGAGTATAAAATAGAACAAGTTCAACAAGTAAACATAAATGAAGATATAGAACTAGGTTTTAATAGTGTACTAAAAAATATTTTACGTCAAGACCCAGATGTTATTCTCATAGGAGAAATAAGAGATGCATTCTCTTTATCTATTGCATTACAAGCTTCTTTGACTGGACATTTAGTATTAGCTTCGATTCATGCAAATTCAAGCATTGATACTATTTCAAGGCTTATTGATTTAAAAGCAGATAGATTTTTATTAGCTAGTACTTTAAAATATATAGTTTCACAAAGATTAGTATTAAAACTTTGTGCTTGTAAAAGTGGTTGTGTACTTTGTAATTATAAAGGTTTTTTAGGAAGAGTTTGTATTGCAGAGAGTTTAGTTTGTGATAATAAAATAAAAAGTTTTTTAATGAAAGAAGATTTTCTAATTGAGATTGAAAACTATTTAAAACAAAATAATTATAAAACGATTTTAGATGATGGTTTAAATAAAGTAGAAGAGAATAAAACCACATTAAAAGAACTCTATAAAGTAGTGAGTTCTTAAAATGAAGTATAAAGTAAAATATCAAAAAGATAAAAAAATTAAAACTCTTATTTTAAATGAAAGTGAATATTTAAAAGCTAATTTCCCTGAAAATGTAATCAGCATAAAAAAGTCTATTGATTTAACAAATCTATTTAAATCAAAAAAAACTATTTCTAAGAAAGTTTTATTAAATATTTTAAATGAATTAAATCTAATGCTTGATGCAAATATTTTGTTTGATGAGGCTTTTGATATTTTAATAAACTCTAATACAGACAAAAATACAAAAGAGTTTTTACAAAAACTTAAATACTCTTTTTCTAATCATTTAAATTTAAAACAAAGCCTAAAAGAGTTTAGAGTTGATAGTTTTGTTATCTCTTTATTTGAAATTATACAAACTAGTGGAGAACCCAAAAGGCATATTAAAACTTTGTATGAGATTTTAAAAGAAGAAGATGAAGTAAAAAAACAGATTAAAAAAGTGTTTGCTTATCCTTTGATATTAGTAAGCTCTTTTTTATTTGCACTTATTGGGATTTTCAATTTTGTGGTTCCAAAATTTGAGAATATATTTTTACAAAATGATATGAAATTAAGCCTTGCTACAAAGTCATTATTTTTTGTAAAGAATATATTTGAAAATTACCTTTTTTTGATTTTATCATTGACAGCTATTGGAATCTTCTTTATATATTTACTTTATTCAAAAAGTGAAAAAATAAAAATCATTGTTCACATGATACTTTTTGAGAAACTATTTTTAATAAGTAAAATTTATAGATATAGATTGATGTATAGATTCTTTAATATAGTAAATAGTTTATTGCAAGGAAGATATGAGTTTCATGAAACTATTATTAAGAGTAAAACTTTAATAAACAACAAATACTTTTTAGATAAAATTACACGAATTGATAGTTCACTAAAAAGTGGTAAGTCTATTTACCATAGTTTTAAGAAGAGTGATATCTTTGATGAGCTTGTTTTAAATATAATAAGAACAGCCGAAATATCAAACTCTTTAGAGAAAACAAGTTATGAAATAAGAACTATCTATAAAAAAAGATTTAATGAAAAAGTAGATATCTTTTCTATACTAATTGAGCCAATATTTTTTATATTGATTATGTTATTAATTGTTTGGATAATTATGGCTATATTTGTTCCTTTGTGGAGTATAGGAGATATTTTAAAAATATAAGAGGATTTTTTATGAGCAAAGAGCTAGAGTTTGAAAACTCAGTTAAAAATATTTTAGAGTATATAGGTGAAGATACAAGTAGAGAAGGACTTGAAAAAACTCCAAGTAGAGTTAGAAAAGCTTTTGAATTTATGTGTGGTGGATATAAACAAAACCCAGAAGAGATTATAAATTCTGCACTTTTTACAAGTACAAATGATGAAATGGTTGTTATAAAAGATATTGAGTTTTATTCAATGTGTGAACACCATATGTTACCAATTATAGGGAAAGCTCATATTGCATATATTCCAAATGGAAAAGTAGTAGGGCTTTCAAAAATTCCTAGAGTTGTAGATGTTTTTGCTAGAAGATTACAAATTCAAGAGCAAATGACTGAGCAAATCTGTGATGCACTTCATGAATCATTAAATCCAAAAGGTGTTGCAGTTATGATTGATGCAAGACACATGTGTATGGAGATGAGAGGAGTTGAAAAGATTTGTTCAACAACTGTTACTTCTGCATTAAGAGGATTATTTAAAAAAGATAAAAAAACTAAAGATGAGTTTCTTTCAATAGTTGCTCAATCTTTACACAAATAAAAGTAAGCTTTAATGCTTACTTTTAAAGTAAGATAACTTTTGCAAGCATTAAGAAACTAAAGAAACCAACTATATCTGTTACAGTTGTAAGTAATACGGTACTTCCTATAGCTGGGTCAACATCAAGTTTTTTAAGAAATAATGGAATAGAAGCTCCAAAGAAACCTGCACTAAATAGGTTTATTACCATTGCCATAGCAATAACAACTCCAAGCATAGCTTTATCAAACCAAACCCAAGCAATCAATCCTATAACTACAGCAAAAACAATACCATTAAAAATAGAGATAAAAACTTCTTTTTTAATAGCTGTTTTACTATTATCAAAGTCAATATCACCTAACGCAAGCTGTCTAACCATTACGGCTAAAGTTTGAGTTCCTGCATTTCCACCCATAGATGCAACTATTGGCATTAAAATAGCTAGTGCAACATAAGATTGAATTGTTTCATCAAATAAACCAATTACAAGTGAAGCTAAGATGGCAGTTCCTAGGTTTAAAAATAGCCAAAAACCTCTTTTCTTAGCAACTGTTAATAGATTATCATCTTGCTCGAAATCATCATCAACCCCTGCTAATTGGTACATTTGCTCTGTTGCACTTACTTCGATTACATCTAAAATATCATCAGATGTAATCCTACCAATTAGCATACCTTGATATCCAGTAACAGCAACAACAGATAAGTCATATTTCTCAAACTGTTTTGCTACATCATCAATATCATCTTTATCTTGTACAACAAAAGGTTTAAATTTATTCTCTTCATGTGAAGATAAAATCTCTTCATATGTTTTTGAAAAATCAAAAATAATTAAATCTTCAAGAAGTATTGAAGCTAGAAGTTTTTTGTCATCATTAATAATAAAAACCTGATGAATATTTTCTAGTTCAGCACTCTCTTTGCCTTCTTTTAACCTATCAATAGAGTTTTGAATAGTATCTTTGATATTTGCAGAGAAAAGCTCAGTCTGCATGTATGAACCAGCTTCATCTTGGTTATACCTTTTAAGCCAAGTAATTTCTTCTTGGTCTTCTTCTTCAAGGCCATCAAAAACCTCTCTAGCTTTGTCTTCATCTATTCCTTCAATTTCTTGAATAATATCTGTAGCATCATCTGATTCTAGTTCATCTACGGCTTCTGTTAATTTTTTTGTTGAAAGCTCTTCATAAACATCTTCTCTAAGATATTCAGGAAGTTCAAGAATTACTTCCCCTAAATAATCTTCAGGGATTTTTTTTACAGTATCAAAAAAATCTTGATTGTTTTCTGCGTGTATTTTTTTTAAAGAGTAAGCTATATCACTTGGGTGAAGCTCTTCAATTCTTTTTAGAAGCTCTTCTGAGTTTGTTATAACTATCTCTTCTGCCATTAAATATTCCTAATTGTAATTGGTGTACTTGATAGTGAGTCTTCAAGTTTAGTTGGAATTAACACATTTAAATCTTTTGTACTATTTTTAAGTCTATTTGACATAGTTTTGGCGTAGTCAATGAATACTCTTTTTTCTTTACCTCTTAGTTTACTCTTAGTTACCTTTATAATTTTTAAAGGATCAATTGCTCTACCGTTTCTATATAAACCTAAGTGTAAGTGAGGTCCAGAACTAAGTCCTGTACTTCCTACATATCCAATGTGTTGACCTTTTCTAACTTTACTTCCACGTCTAAGACCACCTTTAAACTTGTATTGGTGTGCATAAAGAGTTCTTAGTCCATTTTTATGTTGGATAATAATAGTATTTCCATAACCACCTTTTCTACCTCTAAAAACAATTCTTCCATCTGCTGCTGCATAGATTTTTCTTCCCCTTGGAGCTGCGTAATCTACTCCTAAGTGAGCTCTATATCTTTTTAAAACTGGATGGTATCTTCTTTTTTGGAATCTACTAGAAATTCTTGTATATCTAACTGGTGTTTTAAATGTAAAGTTTGTTAAGCTCTTCCCATGAATATCATAATATTGACCATCTCTTTCATGTCTAAATATAAAGTTATTGTCTCCATTTACTTCAACCATTGCTGCAATGATTTCTGGCTGACCAAAATATTTACCTAGTCTAATTTTTTGTTTATATTTAATAACTACAAAATCACCTTTTTGCATTCCTCTAAAGTTTACACTTGATTTAAATGCACGAATTAGTTCATTTGCAAGATTTTTATTATTTGTTTTATTCATAATATCAAGATATGGTGAGTGTGAAGTTTCTAATACTAATGTTTCTTCTATTTCTTGATAAGAAATAGGAAGGGTTTGAAACTTATATGTTCCATCTTTTTGTTTTGCTATATGAAGTTGAATATCTTCTGATACAGGAATTAAAACTTGTTTTAATGAATCATCTTCATCAAGCATTAAATGAAAAGAAGTACCTTCATTTATTTCTGAACATAACTCTTTATCTTCTTTGGGCAAGGTATAGTATAAGGACTGTGAAATTCCATATTTTTCTAAAAATGTTAAAAATGTTTCACCTCTTGGCCAAGATAACTCTTGAACTTCTTTTGCAAATGCAAAAGTACTTAAAAATATAAAAACTAATAAAATGATTTTCTTCACATGACTTCTTTATACTAAAATTAGAAAAATTATTATACAATCCGCAACTTGAAGAGTTAATAAAATATTTGGGGAATTGCATGAAAAAACTATTACTTCTATTATTCTTTATGGCTACTTATTTATTTGCTGACTTAGTAGATGTTTATCGAAACCAAGGCTTAGAAGCTGTAAAAGCAGAGCTTGAAAAAGAACTCACAAAAAAAGAATATTGGGAAAATTATCTTAGTAATAAAAATGTTGAGTATGGTTATTATGAATCAAAAGAGTTTTTAATAATTGCAGAGAAGCAAAAAAAAGAATTAAAAGTATTTAAAGTAGAAAAAGATAGATATAATTTACTTTTAAAAGATGATATTATCGTTGGTGAGAAAGCTGGAGATAAGCAAGTTGAGGGTGACTTGAAGACACCAGAAGGTGCTTATATGCTAACTAAAAAACTTACAAATTTAGACGAATTTTATGGACCACTTGCTTTAGTGACTTCTTATCCAAATACTTTTGATAAAACTTTAAATAAAAATGGTCATGGAATCTGGATTCATGGAATGCCTTTAAATGAAGAAAGAGAAAAGTTTACACAAGGGTGCATTGCTTTAGATAATGAACAATTACAAGAGATTGACAAAAATATTTCCCATGAAAAATCTATTTTACTTATAAGTGATGAACATCTTCCTAAAACTTCAAAGGAAGAGATAAGTACAATTTTAGCAGCAATATACAAGTGGAGAGAAGCTTGGAAAAAATCAGACCTAGAAAAATATTTAAACTTTTATTCTGAATCATTTAAAAATGAAAGAGGAATGACTCTAGAAGAGTTTTCAAAATATAAAAAGAGAATTTTTTCAAAAAAAGAAGATAAAAAAATTGTATTTAAAAATATAAATATTGCACCTTATCCAAACTCACTAAATAAAAATATGTATAAAGTTCTTATGGATGAAGATTACAAAACAAAATATTATACTTTTGAAGGTAAGAAAGAACTATATATAGAACTTAAAGATAATAAAGTACAAATCTTAGCCGAGGGTTAAAACTAATACTAAGAGCTTTTTTTGTATAATCGCCTTTAATTAAAACTACCATAAATTTAAGGGCGAAGATGCAAAAAGAAGAGATGAATCTTGAAGAGATAGCACTTGCACACTCTTTAACACTTGAAGAATTAGAAAATATCAAAGAAATTTTAGGAAGAGAACCAAACTATGTTGAAATTGGTATTTTCTCTGCAATGTGGTCTGAACACTGTTCGTATAAATCAAGTACAAAATATTTAAAAGGTTTCCCAACTAAAGCACCATGGGTTATTCAAGGTCCAGGTGAAAATGCAGGAGTTATTGATATTGGTGATGGTTATGCAGCCGTATTCAAAATGGAATCTCACAATCACCCATCTTTTATTGAACCATATCAAGGAGCAGCAACAGGTGTTGGTGGAATTATGAGAGATGTATTTACAATGGGTGCTAGACCTGTTGCAAGTATGAATTTAATTCAATTTGCTGGAATTGAAGGTGACAGTGAAACTGCTAAAAAGCATAGATACCTTTTAAGAGGAGTTGTTGCTGGTATTGGTGGATATGGTAACTGTATGGGAGTTCCAACTATTGGTGGACAAACAAACTTCGAAGAGTGTTATGCAGGAAATAACCTTGTAAATGCATTTAACTTAGGTATTGCAAAAGCAGATGAAATCTTCTACGGAAAAGCAGAAGGTATTGGAAACCCAGTAATGTATGTTGGGTCTAAAACTGGACGTGATGGACTTGGTGGAGCTGTTATGAGTTCTGCTTCATTTGATGAAGATTCTGAATCAAAAAGACCAACTGTACAAGTTGGAGATCCATTTACTGAAAAATTACTTTTAGAAGCTTGCTTAGAACTATTTAAAGAAGATTTAATTATTGGTATTCAAGATATGGGTGCTGCAGGACTTACTTCATCTTCATTTGAAATGGCAGGAAGATCTGACTCTGGTATGATTATGCATTTAGACAAAATCCCAGCAAGAGAAGAGGGAATGACTCCTTATGATTTCATGTTATCTGAATCACAAGAGAGAATGCTTATTTGTGCTAAAAAAGGTAGTGAACAAAAGATTATTGATATCTTTGAAAAATGGGAACTAGATGTTGCTGTTGTTGGTGAAGTAACTGATACAGGAAATATGGAATTATTCTGGCATGGTGAAAAGTGCGCTGAAGTACCAGTTCAACCAGTTTCTGAACAATCACCAGTATTAGACAGACCAGTTGCAAAACCAGCATACTTAACTGATATTGAAAATATCTCTTTAGATAACGATATCTCAAATCAAGAAGCCTTTGATAAACTATTCTCTGATATGGAAGTAGTTGATAAATCTTGGGTTTATGACCAATATGATTCAATGGTACAAACAAATACTGTAAAAGGACCAGGTAAAAATGATGGTTCTGTAATTAGAATCAAAGAGACTGGAAAAGCTTTAGCTATGTCTGCTGATTGTAATACAAGACAATGTTATGTTAACCCTGAACTTGGAGCTGCTGCTGCTGTTATGGAATCAGGAAGAAATGTTGCTATGACAGGAGCTACTCCTAAAGCAATTACAGATTGTCTAAACTTTGGTAACCCTCAAAACCCAGAAGTAATGTGGCAGTTTGCTCAAGCTTGCGAAGGTATCAAATCTGCTTGTAAAGAGTTAAATACTCCAGTTATTGGTGGAAATGTATCTTTATACAATGAAACAAATGAAGTGGGTGTTTTCCCAACTCCTGCTATTGCAATGGTTGGTGTAAATGATGATGCAAATAAAGTTTTACCTTCTTGCTTACAAGAAGATGGAAACACTTTATATCTTTTAGGAGATACTAAAGGAGAATTTGGTGCTTCTTTATATCTTAAAAAACTATATGGAAAAGTTGCAGGAGCTCATCCAGAAGTTGACTTTGCAAAAGAACTTAACTTATGGAATACAGTAATTGAAGCAAATAACCAAGGTTTATTAAAAGCTGCAAAAGATGTTAATGTTGGTGGTTTAGCTATTGCATTAGCAAAAATGGCAGTTGTTGGAAACAAAGGTTTAGAAGCAAACATTAAATTAGAAGCTGACAAAGATTTATTCTCTGAAACATTAAGTAGAGCTGTTGTTGAAGTAACTCCTGAAAATAAAGATGCATTTGAGAAATTATGTGCTTCTAAAGGAATGAAAGTTACTGAATTAGGATTAGTTGGTGGTGGAAGAATTGCTATCAATGATATCTATACAGAGTTAGCAGATGCTAAAAATGTATACTTCAATAGATTTAAAGAAGTAATTGAGCAAGACTTATAATAAAGGTTTTAAAATGCAACAATATATTAAAGATTCTTCAAAAAGTGTTCAAGAAGTAGTAGATACAATTTGTGAAAAAGCATCAAACTATAAGTTTGGTGTTTTACATATTCATAATGTAAAAGAAACTCTTAACTCAAAGGGTGTAGAGTTTGAAGATGAGTGCCAAATTCTTGATGTATGTAACCCAGGTGTTGCAAAAGATTTTTTAACTGCAAATAGAAACTTAGCAGCAATAATGCCTTGTAAAATTTCAGTATATAGTAAAGAGGGACAAACAACAGTAGTTATGAATCCAGTTGAGGATTTAGTTAGCCCAATTGAAGAAACTGTATTACCAATAGCAAAAACTACACAAGAAACTTTATATAAATTAATAGATGAAGCTATTTAAGCTTTATCTATTAAATACTATACATAATCTGCGATAAAAATATAATCATAATAACTAAGATAAATGGTAACCTGTGACCTTTAAATACAAAAGGTTGAATACCAAAAAATACTTGTAAAACTCCTCTTAATCCTAACCATAATCCTAAAACTGCTTTTATTGAAAGTAGGATTTGAAAAGATGAAAAACTATTATCTTCAGGAATACTTCCAAAGCTAATATGGAATAGATATATTCCAGATAATACTGCTACAACCAAAGCTTTTGGAACTATAGTCCTTGTTAGTTTTGCAAAGTAGCCTCTAACTTCTTTATACTTTTCTTCACTTAGAGTTTTTTGCATTCTCATTAAAATAAGATTATCAGTAAATAAAAAACCAGCATAAATAAATACTGAAAAAATATGAATTAGTTTTACAAGTAAAAAGCTCATTAAAAGCCACCTAGTTTTTCTTTTACATGCTCTTGTGCCATAGATATATTCCAAACTGGTTCCCATACAAGTTCAATACTTGCAAGTTTTACTTCAGGTAGTTCTCTTAAAACAGCTTCTTCTACCCATTGAACAATCAATTGGTGTAAAGGACAAGCTTTTGTACTAAGTGTCATAGTTACAAGAACTTCCATTTTCTCATTGCAACTTGCATCATAAATAAGACCCATTTCTACAAGATTAAATCCAACTTCTGGGTCAATTACTGTTGATACAGCTTTAAAAATTTCTTCTTTAGAATACATATGATTCCTCCTTTATTGTTGCCATATATAAGATATCTTTTAATAAAAAAATAACTCCAATAGTTAAAAAACATAGACCACTTTTATATATTTCATTTATATTTGTAAATAATCCTATTGTTACAATAATAGTTCCAATAGAAGACATTAAAATCTGAAAGTTGGAACTTCTTTTGGGTATTAAATCAGTTAACATAGGTACTTGTTTTTTTCCTACAAACATAGAAAATCTTTCATACCATACTAAAAAGGGAACGATTTTATATAAATGTCCTGCAATTAAAAAACTAATAAAACCTACAAAAATAAGCCATGAAGCTGAAGTTAAAAGAGTGTCTTTTCCATAAAAAAAGTAAGCTATTAAAAGAATAAGTGATGCTATTAAACTAAGGTATGAAAAAATCATACTTTTAAAATAAATATCAACTTCTACTCTTACTCTTTTTTTGTATATCACAAATATTTGAATAAAATATAAAAATAATGAGATTATACAAAGTGTATAAGATATTATTTCAAAGATGTTGATATCTAAAAAACTGAAAATAAGCATTGAAATAATACTTGAACATAAAATATAAAAAGCACTTTTAACATAAATCCATGAAAAACTATGACTTAACCAAAACATTGGAAGTAGTATTAAACTCATACTCATAATAGTAATTCCTACATATCCAAAGAAGACTAAAAAAATATGTGATTTTAAAAGTTTAAATGAATTAAGGGATACTATACCAGAGTGATTAAGGGCTAGGGCAATACCTATAATTAAACCAAGTAATAAAAATATATTTGAGACTATAATTGTACTTATAATAAAGTTTATCTTTTTAACTTTTAAGATTGTTAAAAATGTTTCAAGCAAGAATATTGCCATTGCTATAAAAATAGCAGTTCCTCCAAAAGGAAGTAAAATAGGAAGGCTATAAAAGCCAAATGCCATTAAAATGGTACCTATAATAATTAAGGGATAAATTGCATAATATAAATCAACTGCACAATGACCAACTTCTAAAACTACTGGAACAAGTTGAGCCATTGCTCCTAAAATAATAAGCATTACAAATGAAAGTAAAAAGATATGAACCCAAGCTAAAGTGCTACTATTTAAGTAGTGTAGACTTTCAAGTTCAACTTTAAACATAAGTAAGATACTTATTACAAAAGTTATAACACCTAAAATAAAAAAAGGTGCCACAAGTTTAAATGGCGGTGCAAATGCAGTTGAGATATTCATTAGTGGTTACACCCTGAGCCACTACAACTATTTTGAGTAAAATCAGTGGTATTTTCTGAATTTACTTTTTTTCTAAAAATGACTTTTGCAAAACCATTTTCTAACTCTTCAACATCAAAAGTAAACTCTTGTTCTATCTTAGGGAAAAGACCTGCAGGAGATTTGTGGTTTATCATAATTAGTTGACTATTCTCATCTAATAACTGTAAACCTACCATTGCATTTACCATAGGTTCAGGTGGACCACATCTACTAGTATCAAAGTGATAAGTTGTTAAGCCATCTTCAATTGATTTAAAAAAGTCTACACTTGAACCTTGAACTTCTATTTTTTCCATTTTTCATCCTTTGTTTTTTGAAGTTTAACTTCTTTAAGGATTTGATTTATTGATGCCAATCAATAAAGAAAAATGAATAATCTAAATTTAGTAGCAGTAAACTCTATTTCTCCCTAGTTTTTTAGCTTGATAAAGTGCATCATCTGCATTTTTAAATACATCATCAAAAGAGTTATTTGAAGCTTTAAAACTACTTACTCCAAAAGAAGCAGTGACTTTTCCTACTTTAGTAAACTTTGTTTTTTCAATATCAAGTCGTATTTTTTCTGCAATATTTTGTACAGCATTTAAACTTGCAGTATTAACAACTAAGATGAACTCTTCTCCTCCCCATCTTGCAAAAATATCATCTAACCTAATCTTGTTTCCAATAACTTCTGCAAATTCACTTAAAATTATATCTCCTATATCATGGCCATAGGTGTCATTTATTGTTTTAAACTTATCAATATCTGCTATGACAATAGAGTACTTATCTCCATAGGGCCTATATTTCATTTTTTCTAAAAAACCTCTACGATTTAAAACTTTTGTTAAAGAATCAAAATAAGCTTTTTTGTGAAGAGAGCGATTTGATTTCTTAAGATTTTCATTCCTTTCTCTTAACATTTCTAAAAGATAATTGAAAAACTTAGCAACAATTCCTACTTCTGTATCTCTTTCTTCATGTATTTTTTTATTTAGATTTCCTGTTTTCATGATACTAACAATACTTTCAATAGTCTCTACCCATGGAAGTTTAGCATTGTGTTCGCTTGTATTTAAACCAATTACTTCATTTCTTTTTTTAACTCGTAAAAACTTAAATTTATAAAGAATTAAAAATAAAATTATCCCCAATGTAAATGAAAATATAAAAGCAACAACAACTCCTAAAGTTTGAACTATAAAAAACTCTACAAAAGATAAACCTTTTGGTGAAGCAGTGAATAAAGCAACTGCAATTGTTCCCCAAGCTCCTGCAAAACCATGTATTCCAATAACACTTAAAGGGTCATCAATTTTCAACTTCTTAGTTATGAATTCATTTGAAAAGTGCATAATCATAGTTGAAATAAAACCTACTACGGCAGCTTGATAAATATTAAATAAATGACAACCAGCTGTTATACCTACAAGTCCTGCAATAATACCAAAGCTAAACATTTCTACTTTAGTTTTTTCACTATTAATAAAGGTTAAAACCCAAGCTGCAAAGCCACCAAATATAGCGGCAATAAGGGTATTTAAAAGGATTAAGGTGATTTTTAAATCAAACTTTAAAAGGCTTCCTGCATTAAAACCAAACCATGCAAGAAAAAGTATAAAAACACCAAAAACTATAAAGTTATGATTTGATGGTGCAAAATATTTGATTTTTCCTTTTCTAAACTTACCAAGTCTAGGACCTAAAACTATAGTTCCAGCTAAACCTATCCAAGCACCAACTGAGTGCACTACTGTAGAGCCTGCAAAATCCACAAACCCTAATTCATTTAGCCAACCATTTTGATTCCAAGCCCAGTGACCAAATATAGGATAAATAAAAGCTGCTACAAAAATAGCAACTATAATATAAGCATTGAATTTTATTCTCTCAGCAACTGCTCCTGAAACAATTGTAATTGCAGTAGCTGCAAACATTGATTGAAAAAAGAAGATAGCATTTTGTTCTAAATTTGTTCCATCTATTAAAAAGTCTGAAGTTCCAAGTATTCCAAGAAAAGTATTACCAAACATAAATCCAAAACCTAAGAACCAAAAAAACATAACTCCAAATACTGTATCTATAAGATTTTTCATAGCTACATTTATTGTATTTTTTGTTCTAACAGTTCCTGTTTCGATTAAAGAAAAACCAAATTGCATTAAAAAAACTAAAAAAGCACATAGTAATATCCATAATAAATCCAAACTACCCATAAACGCTCCTTTGGGAAAATTATAGCAATAAAAATAACTTTATTTAGTATATTACTTATATAGAAAATAGACAATTTTACTCAAGCGACACATAATTACTTTTTTAGTATAATCACGTTTACAATTACGAGTGAGGAAATAAATTGAGAGCATTAATTAGTGTAAGTGATAAGAGTGGTGTTGAAAATTTTGCAAAAGAACTTGTAGAATTAGGTTATGAAATCATCTCAACTGGTGGTACATATAAAAAACTTCAAGAAGCAGGAATTGCTGTAATTGAAGCAAATGAAGTTACAAAATTTCCAGAGTGTTTTGAAGGAAGAGTTAAAACTTTAAACCCATACATTCATGGTGGTATTTTACATAGACGAGATAAACAATCTCACCTTGACCAAGCAAAAGAATTAGGTGTAGAAGGTATTGATTTAGTATGTGTAAACCTATATCCTTTTAAAGCTACTATTGAAAAAACTGATGACTTTGAAGAAATCATTGAAAATATTGATATTGGTGGACCTGCTATGGTTAGATCTGCTGCTAAAAACTTTGATTCAGTAATTATTGTAACTGATGTTGCAGATTATGATACTGTATTAAATAATCTTAAAAATGATACAAATACAGTAGAGTTTAGAAGAGATATGATGATTAAAGCATATGAGCATACAGCTGCATATGATTCAATGATTGCAAATTATATGAACAAAAGATTTAATGGTGGAATGGGTGAAAAACAATTCATTGTTGGCGAAAAAGTATTTGATACAAGATATGGAGAAAACCCACACCAAAAAGGTGCATTATATGAGTTTGATAAGCACTTATCTGAAAAATTTATTCCAGTAAAAGGTGAAGCATCTTTTAATAACATGGGTGATATCTCTGGAGCTGCAAAAATTGCTGCTAACTTTGGTGATGATAATGCTGTATGTATTGTAAAACATGGTAATCCTTGTGGTTTTGCTATTAAAGATAGTTTATTAGAATCTTATACTGAAGCTTTAAAATGTGACCCTGTATCTGCTTTTGGTGGAGTAGTTGCTGTTAATGGTATAGTTGATGGTGAACTAGCAGCTAAAATGAACGAAATCTTTTTAGAAGTTGTTTTTGCAGCAGATTTTACAGATGAAGCTATTGAAGAGTTTAATAAGAAGAAAAGACTTAAACTATTCAAACAAGGTACACAAAAACTAGATTTAGCAAATGATGATTTCAACTTTAAAATTGTTGATGGTGGATTCGTTTACCAAGATTCTGACTCTGTTGGAGTTGATGAGGTTAAAAATGCTGAACTTAAAACTGAAAGAACTGCAAGTGAACAAGAGAAAAAAGATATGGAAATTGCTGTTAAAGTAGCAGCAGGAACTAAATCTAACTGTGTTGTTTATGTAAAAGATTCTGCAGTAGTTGCAATTGGTATGGGTATGACTTCTAGAGTTGATGCAGCTAAAGCAGCACTTAGAAAAGCGCAAGACATGGGAATTGATGTTAGTGGTTCAGTTCTTGCTTCTGAAGCATTCTTCCCATTTAGAGACTCAATTGATGCAGCTGCCGAAGCTGGTGTTAAATGTGTAATAGAACCAGGTGGTTCAGTTAGAGATGATGAAGTTATTGAAGCTGCTAATGAGCATGGAATGGCTTTATACTTTACTGGTGTTAGACACTTCTTACATTAATCGATATTATAAAAGAAAGATTACTTTATAAGTAATTCTTTCTTTGTAATTTTGCATTATTTATCTTTCTTTATATATATTTTTCTTTTCAATATTACAGCTTTTAATGTAGTTTTCAATAAAATAATAATCATATAAATAAAGGAAAAGAAATGAAAAAAAGTATTTTCGTACTTCTATGTCTACTTATCTCTTTTGTTAGTGCAGATGAACTTAAAAATAATAAAATAAAAGAGCTTCTTCAAACTACAAATACTATTGATATTAGTAAACAGTATGCTGACCAAATTATAATTCAATATAAAAGGATGTTTCCTACTGTTCCAAATGAAATGTGGGATGAATTTGTAAAAGAGATTACAAATAAAGATTTTGAAGAACTTCTAATTAAACTTTATGACCACAATTATACTGAAAAAGAAATAGATGCCTTACTTGCTTTTTATTCAAGTGAGGAGGGACAAAGTATTATTAAAAAGATGCCTGTTGTATTAAGTAAAAGTATGCAAATAGGTGCAATGTGGGGAAAACTTACAGCAAAAAAGATTTATGATAAAGTAATTGCAAAAGGGTATAAACCAATAGAAATTTAAAGTTATTTCAAACCATCTACAAAGCATTTTTTCATATAAGAAGTAAATTCTAAAAAGAGTTTACTTTTATATTTGTCTTTATGATAAACCATAAAAAGTTCTCTATCAAATTTTAGATTTTTTATTTTTATTTCAAATAGTTTTTTATCTTCTAACTCTTTTTTTACTGCAAGTTTAGAAATACAAGTTATTGTTTCTTTGTTATTTAATAATATATTTTTTATCTCTTCAAAGTTTGATATTTCCATTGATATATTCATTTCATCTAGGTATTTTAATTTACTTAAAAATACTTCTCTTGTAGCAGAACCTTTTTCTCTTAAAAGCCAATTGTATTTATAGAGTTGGTCAATATAGTAAGCTTTTTTAGTAAGTTCTTTATTTGATGAAACAATTATAAGCGCATCATCTGCAACTTTTTCTTTTATAATATTTGCCTCATTGAAATCACTTTCTACAAAACCTATATCAATATTTGAAGTTAAAATAGAGTCTAAAATCTCTTTGGTATTTATAGAATGTTTAGTAATATGAATCTCATGGTTTGAGATAAACTTATAGATGCACTGTGATAGGTTTATACTATTAAAAGTTTTACTTGCAGCAATTTTTAAATCACCTTTTAATCTATCTGAACTAAAACTTTCCTTTGCATGAAGTAGCTCTAAAAAAGGCTTATATGATTTTTCTTTAAAGAGTCTTCCTCTCTCATTTAAAATAAGTTTTCTTCCTATTCTATCAAAGAGTTTTTCCTCAAGTTTTTTTTCAAGGGAATTAAGACTAATTGAAATAGCTGACTGTGTCATATTTATTTTTTTTGCCACATTTGAAAGATTTGTTTCTTCACAAAGTTTGAAAAATATATCTAGCTCTTTAAAAGTAATCAAAGTGTTTCCTTATAAAAAATATTTATGATTATATCAAAAATAATTAATTTTACAAATATTGACTAAATTACTATAATTTCAAAAAGGAGATTAAATGCAACGATTTAAAGATAAAAATTTCTATTTTGCACTAACTACTATATTCGTATTAACACTATTCGCAAGTTATATCGCTCAGTTTGAATTTTTTAATAAACTTGGATTATCTTTATTAATTATCTCTATTTTAATTGGAATGATAATAACTAATATATTTAAAATAAGCTTGCCTCAAACCTTTGAAAGTGCTATTGCTTTTTGTACAAAAGAGTTATTAAGGTTTGCAATTGTTTTTTATGGGTTTAGATTAACTTTTAATGAAATTCTTGATATTGGTTTTGATGGAATAATAGTTAGTTTTTTAATTGTTTTTACAACATTTACCTTAGGGTTTTTTATAGGAACAAAGATTTTAAAACTTGATAAAGAGATCACTATTTTAACAAGTGCAGGAAGTGCTATTTGCGGGGCAGCGGCAGTGTTAGCAACAGAAGGAGCTTTGAAAAACAAAGCTTATAAAAGTGCAATTGCTGTTTCAACAGTTGTCTTATTTGGAACTATAGCAATGTTTTTGTATCCATATATGATTAAAACTGGTCTTGTATCATTAGATGAAAAACAAACTGCTTTATATATTGGTGGAACTTTACATGAAGTAGCTCATGTAGTAGGTGCTGCAAATGGTTTTGAGAGTGAACTTATACAAGAAAATGCAGTTGTTGTTAAGATGTTAAGAGTTATGCTTTTAGCTCCTTTTTTAATTATAGTTTCACTATTTTTAATCAATAAAAAAGAAAAGAAAGAAAAAGCAAAAATTGTAATACCTTGGTTTGCAGTATTTTTTATTTTAGCAGCAGTTTTCAACTCTTTTGACTTCTTAGCAAGTGAAGTAGTTTTATCTATAAATAAATTAGATACTTTTCTTTTAGCAATGGCTATGATGGCTTTAGGATTAAAAACAGATTTAAAAAGTATAAAGCAAACTGGATATAAACCAATATTATTAGCAACTATACTTTTTATATGGTTAATTTTTGGAGGATTATTTATTATTAACACAATAACATTTTGAATAAAATAACGTCACAGTAGTACTTTTAAGTTAAATAAACTATTTGTTTTTATATAATATTTTAAATTTTAAAAAGGGTTACTGTGAATATAAAGTTAAAAACTTTAATTATTTTATTTTTATTCTTTAATTCTTTAGTTTATGCAAAAGAGTTAAAAAAAGTAACCTTACAACTTTCTTGGTTTGACCAATTTCAATTTGCAGGTTATTATATAGCAAAAGAAGAAGGTTTCTATAAAGACTATGGCTTAGATGTAGAAATTAAACCTTTTAATTTTGGAGTAAATGTTTCCCAAGAAGTTGATACTAAAAAAGCTGATTTTGGTGTTGATAGAGAAACTCTTATTTTAAAAAAAGTTAATGGACAAAACCTAGTAGCTTTATATGCACTTTTCCAAGATTCTCCTTTAATACTTATTTCTAAAAATGATGGAAAAATAAATTCTGTTGAAGATTTTGTTGGAAAAAAAGTAATGACTACAATAGATGACTCAAGTGAAGTATCTATTAAAGCAATGCTTCTTTCTAAAAATATTAGAATGGATCAAATAAATTTTATCGAACATTCTCATAATGTAGATGATTTAATTGAATCTAAAACAGATATTATGTCAGCATATTTATCTAAAGCTCCCTATGAACTTCAAAAGAAAAACGTTGACTACAAAGTTTTTAATCCAAGAGATTTTGGCTTTGATATGTATAGTGATTTTTTATTTACAAATAAAGATATGGTTGATTATGACTTGCCTACAGTATTGGCTTTTAAGCATGCTTCTTTAAAAGGTTGGCAATATGCATATTCCCATATTGATGAAACTGTAGATTTACTTTATGATAAATACAATAAACAGAAACTAACAAAAGAAGAACTGAAATTTGAAGCAGAAGTATTAAAAAGATTATCTTTTTTAAATACAGAAGAGTTAGGTTTAATAAGACCTGATAAAATGCAAAGAATATTTGATTTATACAATGTTATGGGATTAGTCCCTAATAAAATAGATTTAAATGAGTTTGTTTTATATGATAATTTTAATGAAAAATTGGAACTAACAAAAACCGAGAGACATTATATAAAAAACAATAAATATGTAAATACTTGTATTTTAGAAGAATTAAAACCTTATAGTTTTTTAGAAAACAATGTTTTCGATGGATTTGTTGCTGACTATTTATCTTTAATTGAAGAAAAGGCAGGCTTAAAGTTTAACCTTGTAAGAACAAAAGATTTTGAAGAGTCTTTATCTTATGTAAAAAGTGGGAAATGTGATATTTTAGCGTCCGCTCAAAATGTAAAAGAGAGACGGAAGTTTATGAATTTTACTGATCCTTTTTTAACTACTTCTTTAGTTTTAATTACTAAAAATGAAAAAAACTTTATAGATGATATTGATATTTTAAAGGATAAAAAAATCAGTATCTATAAAAGCTATTCTTTCAATAAATTACTAAGAAAAAAATATCCAGATATAAATTTTATAAATGTGAAAAACCTAGATGAAGGGATAGAAAAAATAGAAAATGGCGAAATCTTTGGTCATATTGATTTTTTATATACTGCTTGGAACAAAATTCATAGTTTAGATACTATGGGATTAAAAATTTCAGGTAAATTAGATGAAAATGTACCTTTATCTATTGCAATAAATAAAAATAAAACATATCTAGATAGAATCCTTCAAAAATCAGTTAAAAGTATTAGTGAAGAAGAAAAAGAAAGACTTCTTAAAAAATGGGTTGCAATTGAGTATAAAAAGAAGTTTGATTATAAAACATTGTATCAAATTGTAATTGCCTTTGCAATTGTACTTATAATATTTATTTATAGACAAATACTTTTAAAAAATATGAATAAGAAATTAAAAAAAGTTGTTGATGAGAAAACAAAAGAGCTAAAAGAAATAAATCAAGATTTAGAAAAAACTATTCAAGAAGAAGTTGAAAAAAACTTAAAAAAAGATGCCCTTTTAACAAAGCAGTCAAAAATGGCAGCAATAGGTGAAATGCTTCAAAATATAGCCCATCAGTGGAGACAACCTTTATCAGTAATAACTACAGGGGCAAGTGGACTAAAACTACAAAAAGAGATGAATAAAAAATTAGATGATAAGTTTTTAGAAGAGACTTTAACAAGTATAGTTGATACTTCAGTTCATTTATCTACGACTATTGATGACTTTATGCATTTTTTCAGACCAAATGAAGAACAAAGAGTATTCAATATAAAAGATACAATAAATAAAACTTTAAATATTTTTGATTATAACTTACATAGTGGAAAAATTTCTGTAGAAAAAGATATTGAAGATGTAAAATTAATAAATTATGAAAGTGAACTTATACAAGTTATTATGAATATCTTGAGTAATTCAAAGGATGCTTTTGTTGAAAGACAATTAGATACAAGAATTATATTTATAACAACAAGAGTTGAAAACGACACTTTAATTATCACTATAAAAGATACAGCAGGCGGAATTCCAAACTCAATTGTTGATAAGATATTTAATCCTTATTTTACAACAAAACATCAGTATCAAGGTACAGGAATAGGGCTATTTATGTGTCAAGAGATTATTTCAAAACATATGAATGGAGAGATTTTTGTTTCCAATAAGAAGTTTACTTATGATGATAAAGAGTTTGTTGGCGCCCAGTTTATTTTAAAATTTAAACTTAAATAGTTTGACCTAAGAAAAGAAACGATAGAGTAAATTATGAAAAAGAAAAAAATAAAGAAACTTTTAAAAAATTTACCCCAAGAACCAGGAGTTATGGCAAGGGATAGATTTTTTAATTCAGCGGTATTAATTCCCTTAGTAAAAATCAAAAAAAAGTATTATATTCTTTTTCAAAAAAGAGCAGCTCATATTAGACAAGGTGGAGATATTTGTTTCCCTGGTGGAAGATATGAACCTGATGATATTTCATATATGCATACAGCTCTTAGAGAGACAAAAGAAGAGCTTGGAATTGAAGCAAAAGATATAAAAATAATGGGTCAATTAGATACTTATGTGGCACCAATTGGAGCAGTAGTTGAGCCTTTTGTTGCAAAAATAAAGAAAAAAGCTTTAAAAAATATGAAAATAGATAAAAATGAAGTAGAGAAAACTATTTTAATTCCTGTTTCATTTTTTAAGAAAAATAAACCAAAAGAATACACTTTAAGATATGAAGTTCATCCTTTTTCGATAGATGAAAAAGGGGATAAACAGATTCATTTTCCAGTAGAAGAGTTAAATCTTCCTAAAATGTATCATAAACCTTGGGGACATAAAAAGCATAAAGTGTGGGTTTATAAATATAAAAAAGATGTTATTTGGGGACTTACTTCTGTTATTTTAAATGATTTAATAAAAAGGTTTTAAAGGAAACATATGAATTCAATATTAATTAATCAAAAAGAGATTTTTCCTTCAAAAGTTGTTTGCATAGGAAGAAACTATGTTGACCACATAAAAGAGTTGAACAATGAAACTCCTGATTCAATGGTTTTTTTCTTTAAACCAAATTCTTCTATTTCAAATGAACTTATCTTTCCCAAAGGAAATGCAAGCTGTCATTATGAAGCTGAAATATCTTTTTTAATTGAAGAAAATAAGATTTCTGCTGTAGCCTTTGGTTTAGATTTAACTTTAAGAGAAGTACAAAGTAAATTAAAGGAAAAAGGATTACCGTGGGAAAGGGCGAAAGCTTTTAATAATTCGGCAGTTTTTTCTGAGTTTAAAAGCTTCAATGGCAACTTAGAAGACTTAAGCGTTGAATTATATATTAATGATGAACTTAAGCAAAAAGGTGGTGTTGAATTAATGCTAAATAAACCACAAGAAATCATTAATGAGCTATTAGAGTTCTCTTCTTTTGAAGATGGAGATATACTTATGACGGGAACTCCAAAGGGTGTAGGTGAGTTTAAAATTGGAGATATTTTTTTAGGGAAAATATTATTTAAAGATGAACTGCTTCTTAAGAAAAGATTTGAAGTTCTTTAAGAGATAAAATTATTTTGTTTTTTTATTAAAAGATTTTTTACATTTGGCTACAATCGTCAAATATTTAAGAAAGAGGTTCTAAAATGAAATATAATGAACTAACTGAAGAAGAAGCATATGTAATTGAAAATAAAGGTACAGAAAGACCTTTTAGTGGAAAATATAATGATTTTTATGAAGATGGTATTTACCGGTGTAAGAAGTGTAATGCCGCTTTATATAAATCTAGCGATAAGTTCTCTTCAGGTTGTGGTTGGCCAAGCTTTGATGATGAAGTAAAAGGTGCAATAAAAAGAGTTTTAGACCCAGACGGAAGAAGAGTAGAAATTGTTTGTGCCTCTTGTGACGCACACTTAGGTCATGTTTTTGATGGAGAAGGTTTTACTCCTAAAAATACAAGACACTGTGTCAATTCTATTTCTTTAAAGTTTGAAAGTAAGAACTGTGATTGTAAAGAACATGCCGTGGCATATTTTGCAGCTGGTTGTTTCTGGGGAGTTGAGTATTACTTTGAAAAAGTAAAAGGTGTAAATAGTGCTGTTTCTGGATATATGGGTGGTCATTTTGAAAATCCAGATTATAGTGCAGTTTGTACAGGAACAACAGGGCATTTAGAAGTTGTAAAAGTAGAGTATGACGAGTGTCAAGTTCCTTTTAAAGAGTTAACAAAACTATTTTTTGAAATACATGATTTTACTCAAACTAATGGGCAAGGTCCAGATATTGGTCCACAATATTTATCTGCAATTTTTTATGTGGATGATAAACAAAAAAATACGGCTTTAGAGTTGATTGATGAATTAGAAGATATGAACTATAAAGTGGCAACATCTTTACATGAGGCTAGTAGATTTTATAAAGCTGAAGATTATCATCAAGATTACTACGAGAAGACAGGAAAAGTTCCTTATTGTCATTCTCGTAGAGAAATATTTAAATAAAATAGAGATTTTCTCTATTTTATTCAGTACCTAAAATATAATAAACTTCTTTTCCCTCTAATTTTTTTAAGTTTACATTATATTTTTTTGCCCAATGGCTTACTTCTTCGTGAAACTCTTCTAATATTTCATCTGCATCGTTTTCATCACATTTGATTTTTAAATAACTTGTAGAGTTTGATAATGCAACATATGCGTTCATTTTTTTAAGATGATCATTTAAACTAATTAAATGTTTTGAAAATTTATTGAAATCTTTTGTTTGAGACATAACCTCTTCAGCTTGTTTAAGAGATGTGTCACTTTTTGAGTAACCTAATTGTGAAAGTAAAACTTCAGGTGATACTTCTATTTGCATGTTTTTTCCTTTTTATAGTATTAAAGTATATTAGCAAAAAAATTGTAAATTTGAATTAAAAAATATATATTATATAGACGAATTAATTATTGAATTAAAAACTCTTTTTTCATATTTTCACTAAGAAGTTTTAAATTCTTTTCATCTACTTTACTTTTGGAATATTTAATAAGATCTTTTAAATTATTATGAAATTTTTTAAAAAAAGTTATCATTTTAGGGTCAATAAGATTTGTATTATTTATATGTGCATATTCATCAATCATTGTAATTACTAAATCATATTTTCCCATAAAAACTGCATAATTAATAGGAAGTACACCATAATTATCTGCAATATTTACTACTTTTTGGTCATAAGAATTTACAAGCTTAAATGTTTTGCAACAATCTTTCCACACGATATTATGAACTATAGTTCTTCCTTTATTATCAACATTACTAAAGTTTGGTTTTGCTTCTAAAAGAAGTTTTATAGTGTACATACAGTTATTTAAAATTGCTTTATGTAATGCTGTTGCCCCTAAATCATCTTTTTCATTGATATTAACTCCAAGATTCAATAGACTCTGCAGGGTTTTTAAATATAGTTTTTGTTTTTGTGAAGTAGAACTATCAGCATTTTCAATTAAGTAAAATAGAATATTTTTATGTTCTAAATTCTTTTGATTTATATTTATACCATACTTTTTAAGAAGTTTAAATACTTCAAAATTATAGTAAATAATTACATCAAAAAATAGAGGTTGTGCTTTGGAATTATATTTTTTTAAATCTACTTTTGTATTTTTTAATAAATATTCTAAAAGGTCATAATAGTTGTTTTCATAAGAGCTTTTTTCTTGTAAAGAGTAACTTATGATTTTTTGATTTTTATAGTGAAGGATTAAGTCAATTAATTTTTCAATAACAGTTGAGTCATTGTTATCTCTAATATTAACATCTGCTCCTAAGTCAATCAAAGTTTTAATTAATTCTATATTTTTAAAACCTTTATAACAAGCTTCCGTTAATAAAGTTTCTCCCAAGTTGTTTTTTTGATTAATATTAAACTTATTTAAGGATAAAAAGTATTTAATTAATTCTTCATCGTTACTTCTTATTACTTGGAAAAGAACTGTCTCTTCATCTTTATTTAGTGAGTTAACATTTATATCAAAGTTGATTAATTTTTCTATTAATTTAAAGTGAGTACAACTCTCTATTGTATGGTGTTTTTCTTTTGCCTTAAGATGATTTTCTACAGCATAATTTAGTATAGTGTTTTCTAAAAAATCCTTAGTATTAACTTCGCATCCAAACTCAATAGCTTTTTCAATTATTTTAATATTTTCAATACCTTTATTTATTGCATAAAATAAAAAGTTTTTTCCATCTTTGTCCCCTAAAGTAGGGTTTGCACCATTTTCTAGAAGTTTTGATGTAAGTTCATAATTATTATATACTGACTCTTTATGCAAAATTGTATTTCTATTTTTATTTACACAGTTAATATCAACTTTTTCATTTTTTAAAACTGCATCTAATATTTCACTGCTTCCATTTGCTACTGCATCAAAGAGTAAGTTATTTCCATAAAAATCTTTATTTTTAATATCATCAGTTTTACTTAGAAGATATTTATATGTTTTGCTTCCTGAAATAATTGCTTCTTGTAAAGCAGTTCTATTATAGAAATTTTTGTGATTTACATTAGCACCATTTTCCACGAGAAACTTAACAACTGAAAGGTTATTAGAACGTACTGCATAAAAAAGTACAGTTTCTTTGTCTTCATTTAAAGCTTCTAGGCTTAACTTTTTTTCTAAAAGCCATTTGATAGATTCTAAATATGCAGATTTTGCACAAAGATGAAGTAATGTTTCATACTTTTCATTTGTTTCAAATAAGTTAATATTTTCTGTGTAGTTAAATTCAAGTTCATCAAGATTAAAAATTTTGTTGAATAAGGCATTATTAAAACCCTCTTTTGAAGGCTTATTTTTATTAAAAATTTTTTTTAGCATCGTTGTTACTTTTTAGTAGATAAAGTATTATATAACTAATAGCTAAAATTATTATTAAAAAATTTATTTATAGATTATAATTTTATTAGTAGGTGAGTTTCTATTTTGCTATTGAAAACTCTTTTTTCATGTTTTCACTTAAGATTCTTAGGTTTTTAAAGTCAACTTTTGTTTTTGCATATTTTGTAAGTTCATCTAAATTATTATGGAACTTTTTAAAGAAGTCTTTCATTTTTGGGTCAATTTTATTTGTATTATTTACATGGGCAAACTCTTCAATCATACTAATTACAAGGTCATATTTTCCCATAAATACTGCATAGTTTATTGGTAAAATACCATATTTATCTGCAATATTAATAACACTATGATCATAAGAGTGAATAAGTTTAAATGTTTTAGTGCAATCTTTCCAGACAACATTATGTATAAAAGTTCTTCCATTATTATCAACACTTTTATAGTTTGGTTTTGCATCCAATAAAAGTTTGATTGTATATATAGAACCATTTAATATAGCTTGGTGAACTACTGTTGAGCCTGTATTGTTTTTTGAATTTATATCAATTCCAAGATTTATTAAACTTTGCATTGTTTTTAAATAAAGTTTTTGTTTTTGAGTTGTTGAAGTATCTGCATTTTCAATTAAATAGGAAATTGCATTATTATGATTCAAATCTTTTTGATTAATATCTATGCCATTTTCTTTTAGTAGGGTAAAAAGTTCAAAGTTGTAATGGGCAACTGCATCAAAAAATATTGGTTTTGAGTTTGAATTAAAACTATTCACATTTACTTTTGTATTTCTTAATAGATATTTTAATAACTCAAAATAGTTGTTTTCTTCTGAACTTCTCTCAAGTAAATGTGAATCTATTTCTTTTTTGTTTTTATAGTGTAATATAAGCTCTATTAGTTTTTCAACTATAGTTGCGTTGTTATTATCTTTAATATTAACATCTGCACCTTGACTTATCAAAGCTTTTATTACATTTAAATTTCTAAAACCTTTTAAACAAGCTTCCATTAAAATGGTTTCACCATAAAGGTTCTTTTGATTTATATTAACATTTTCAAGACTTAGAAAAAGGTTTATTAGTTTTAGGTTTTCTTCTTTAATTGCTTGATAAAGAATACTCTCATCTTTTTTATTTAAGTTGTTTACATCAACATCAAACTCTAATAATTTTTTAATGATTTTAAAATAAGAAAGAGCAGTATTAGAGTTTTTTTCTTTTAAATAGCTATCTACAGCATAGCTTAAAACAGTATCTTTATTTTTGTTAATACAATTAATATCAACATTTTTATTGTTTAAAACATCGTTTAATACTTCATCATTGTTACTAGAAACTGCATGGAAAATTATACTATTTCCATAAAAATCTTTATTATTTATATCTTCTGTATGGTCAAGTAAATATTTATAAGTTTTACTTTCTAAAAGAATTGCTTCTTGTAAAGCAGTTCTATTATAAAAATTTTTGTGATTTACATTTGCACCTTGTTCTACAAGATACTTTACAGTTAAAATACTATTTGATTTTACTGCATAAAAAAGTACAGTTTCTTTGTCTTCTGTTTGAGCTTCTAGGCTTAGACCTTTATTTAGTAACCATTTTATAGATTCAAGATAAGCAAATTTTGCACAAAGATGTAATAATGTTTCTTTTTTTTCTGTAGTTTTAAATAGATTAATTTTATTGCTATAATGAAATTCAATCTCATCAGGATTAAATATTTTATTAAATAAGGCATTTTTAAAACCTTCAGCAGAAGGTTGTTTTTTATTAAAAATATTTTTTAGCATTTTTGTTTCTTTTATCTAATATGTAGATATTATATAATCAATAACTAAAATAATAATAAAAGTTTAACTTATAAAGGAAAAATATGAGCGTTTTGTTAAGTATGGCAATGTTTCCAACGGATCAAGCAGAGAGTAAAAGTGAATATGTATCAGAAGTTATAAAAGTGATTAGAGAATCTGGATTTAATTATCAGTTAACTTCAATGGCAACAACAATAGAAACAAATAAGATGTCTGAAGCTTTAGGTGTTGTGCAAAAGTGTTATGAAAAACTTGAAGAGTTAGGTTGTAATAGAGTTTATTCTACTTTGACTTTTGATATTAGAAAAGCAAAAGACAATAGACTGAAAACAAAAGTTCAATCTATTGAGAACAAAATAGGAGAAGTATCAAAATAAGCTAGGCTGATTTTGATCATCTACTCCTTTTAATTTAAAACTATATCTATGTTCATCGCTTCTTCCAAACTTTTTAATAGCCTCAACATGGGCTTTTGTTCCATAACCTTTATGTTTTTCAAATGAGTAGTTTGGATACTTTGAAGAGATTTCACACATATATCTATCTCGGCTTACTTTTGCTAAAATCGATGCAGCACTTACTTCTTGTACTGTTGCATCTGCTTTTATTTTATGTTGTAAAGTTTCAATTCCAAAAGAGGTATTACCATCCATTAAAAACTCACTTGCTTCATCTTTTAATTTTTCCATAATCTCTTTTATTGAAGATTTTAGACAAGCACTTAAGCCTTTTTCATCTATTGTTTTTGAATTTGTAAATACAATATGATAAGAACAGTTTTGTTTTATTTCATCAAAAAGTTTTTCTCTTTTTTTCTCACTAAGCTGTTTAGAGTCATTTAATCCTTCTACTTCTTTATTTATAATTGCTCCAGCAACAACTAAAGGCCCAGCAATAGGACCTCGTCCAGCTTCATCTATTCCACAAAGTGACATATTTTTAAATACTCCAAAAATTAAATGTTTTTTTGTATAATAGTAGATTGTTTATTAAAAAGCGAGAAGAGTAATGTATAAAGTTCTAGGAATAGTTTTCATTTCAATTGTATCTTTTTTTATCTACCTTAGTTTTACAAATTCTAATGAAATAAAAATTGGTTTTATTGGAGGATTAAGTGGAAAATATTCAAACTTAGGACACTCTTTATTAAATGGAATGAACTTAGCTTTAGAAGAAGAAAATTTTGAAATAAATGGAAAGAAAGTAAGGATTATTTCAAAAGATGATAGACAAAGGCCTACCTTTGCAAAACTTGCAGTTTCTGAATTTAAAAATGATAAAATAGGTTTGATTTTAGGAGCAGGAACAAGCTCTATGACAAAGGTTGTATTAGATTCTTTTGATGAAAACTATAAACCGATACTTTTTTCTGCCTCTGCTAGTTCAAGTGAATTTTCAAAAAAAGATGATAACTTTTTTCGTACACAAGTATCTCAATCAGAAGAGAGTTTTGAGAAACTTAGTAAATATCTACTCTTTAAAAACTTAAAAAATATCTATGCAATTTATGACCCCAATAATCGAGCCTATAGTGAAACTTATGTAAACAATTTTAGAAAATCACTTTTTAAAACAGCAGGAGAATCTTTCTTTTTATTAAAAGAGTTATCAAAGGATTTTTCTCACATTACAGAGGATATAAAAAAAAGAGAGAATATTGATGCTATCATTATTATTGCAAATACAATTGATACTGCAAAATTGGTTCAATTTTTAAGAATTAGTGATATAGAAAAGCCAATTATTGGCTCAAGTTGGTCAAAAAATGCAAAACTCCTTGAAGATGGGGGAAAATATGTTGAGGGTATGATTTTCTTAACTTCATATGATAATAATTCAAAAAACAAAAAGTATATAAATTTTGCTAAAAAATATGAACAAAGGTATAAAACAAAACCTTCGGTATTTGCTTCGCAAGCATATGAATCAACAAAAATTATAGTTGAAGTATTACAAAAAAATGAAAACATTGATGAATTTAAAAATACTCTTTTAGGAATAAAGAAATTTGAAGCTCTTCAAGGGGAAATTGAGTTTGATGATTATGGTGATATAAAAAGAAAATATCTTCTTATGAAAGTTAAAAATGGACAATATGAAGCTATTTAAAGGGCTATCATGAAAAAGCTTTTGATTTTACTTTTAGCGATAATTATTTTTACTATAACAGTATCAATAATGTTTTACAAAGAAAGAAAACCTATAGAAATTGGTTTTATAGGTGCTTTAAGTGGGAAGTACTCTATTCTTGGAAATGCAATGGTAAATGGTATTTTATTGGCATTTGAAGAGATAGATTATGAAATTGATGGAAGAAAAGTTGAAATTATTTTTAAAGATGATAAACAAGATAAAGACTTAACAAAAAGTATTATTAATGACTTTATTTCTAAAGATATAAAAATTATTATAGGAAATGTCACTAGTTCAATGACTAAAGTATCTTTATCTATAGTAAATAACTACGATGACATATTTATGATTTCGGCATCTTCAGCAAGTAATGAATTCTCTAAAAAAGATGATAATTTTTTTAGGGTACATGCTGCAAATAATATTAAGAGATTTGACACCTTTACAAAATTTGTTATTAAAAATGGATTTAAAAAAATCTATGGAATATATGACCCATATAACTTAACATATACAAAAGACTATTTAATAAATTTCCAAAAGAGTTTACTTTCAAAAGGAGAAAACCCTCTTATTTCTTTTTCTAAAACAAATACAAATTTAGATTTATTAGTAGAAGATATAAAAAAGAAGAATCCAGATTTAATATTTATCTGTGCTAATTCTGTTGATTCTGCAAGAGTAATACAATATATTAGATTAAGAGGTTTAAAAACACAAATAGCTTCATCAGAATGGGCAAGAACTCCTTCTTTTATCGAAAATGCAGGGAAATCAGCAGAGGGAGTTATTTTCAACATTGATTATGATGAAAAGGCAACAAATAAAAATTATATAGAGTTTGTTCACAAATATAAAAGAAAATATGGTATTTCTCCATCTATGTATGCTTCAAAGGCCTATGAAGCAAGTAAAATAATAATACAGATGTTAAAAGAAGCAGATGAAACACAAATAAAAAGAAATATACTTTTACAAAAAGAGTTTGATGGTGTTCAAGGCAAGATTATATTTGATAAGTACGGTGATGTAATTAGAGATTATTATAACTTTAGAGTTAAGAATGGGGAGTTTATAAAAATAAATGAATAAAATAAAGAGTTTAAAAAAAGAGATACTTCAACTTTTAGTTTTGTTTTCAATTTCTGTAATTATTATTGTTGGTATTTTAACAATATGGAAACTATATAACTCAAAAATAGAAATCATAAAACATAATCAAAACCTTGTTTTAAAGCAAGTTGGAACTGAGGTTGAACAATTACTTCAAGAAATAGAAGATATCTCTTTATATATTTCTGAAAACTACTCTTATAACTATTTAGTTCTTAAAAATATTGTAGAGACAAATAAAAGTGTTTCTTCAATATTGATACTTGATAAGAATGGAATAATAGAAGATTTTTATGCTATCTCAAATTTGAATATCTATAAGGGTTTTGATTATTCAAATAAAAACTATTTTAAGAAAATAAAAGATTATAAAAAATATTATTGGAGTAATGTATTTTTATCTTCAGTAGATGAAGAACCAACAATTTCATATAGTTTTAAAATGGAAGATAAGATAGGTGTTATTATGATTAAATTAACAGAACTATCAAACTTTATTCAAAGATTTAAAAATACTGATGATTCTCATATGTTAAGAATTTTTGATGAAACAGGAATTATGATTTTAAATCCTGACGCAAAACAGTTTGTTCTTCAAAGATTTAATGCAAGTTCACTTTCAGTTTTTATAGACTTAATAAATAAGGAAAAACCTTTTACCCAAGCAATCTTTACTGGCTTTACAAAAAAAGGAAAACAACTAGGTGCTTATGTAAAAGTAAAAAAAACAGGATGGAGTATCTTAGTTAGGCAAAGCCATGATGACATTCTAAAATCTTTAACTTCAATAATCATTTCAATTGTTTTAGTGGTTCTTTTCTTTAGTATAATTGCTATTTTCTTATCAATCAAAATCTCTAAAAAAATATTTAAAGCCTTTGATAATATGCAATCAATAACATCTCAAATTGCAAATGGTCATTATAATGTAAAAGTAGACCAACTACATTATGAAGAATTAAATAACTTACTTGAGAGTTTTAATAAAATGCAAGTGGAGATTGATAAAAGAGAAGATAATCTGGAAAAGTCACTAAATAGTTTCAAAGGGCTTTTTAATTCAACTATGGAGTCTATCGTTTTATCTAAAGATGGAATAATAATAGATATAAATAATGTTAGTATGAAGCTCTTTCAAGCAAGTAGTAAAAAAGATTTTATTAATAAACCAATGTTTGATTTTATAGATGAAAATTATCATAATATAGTTAAATCTAATTTGATAAAAAATACTGAACCCTATGAAGTTGAGCTAGTAAAATTAAATGGAAAAAGGTTTCAGGCATTAGTTCAAGGAAAAATACTAGAGTTTGAAGGTGAAGATATTAGATTAACTGCTGTTATTGATATAACAGAATTAAAACAAAAAGACCAACTATTATTCCAACAAAGTAAAATGGCATCAATGGGTGAGATGATAGGTAATATTGCTCACCAATGGAGACAACCACTAAATACAATAAGTACTTGTGCTAGTGGAATAAAATTTGAAAAAGAGTTTGGTGTCTTAGATAACGATAGGGTTGCAGATACTATGGATATAATAGTTGAAAATACTCAATTTTTATCTAAAACAATAGATGACTTTAGAAACTTTTTTAAATCAGATAAAAAAACAGAAAAGTTTGTTACAAAAATTGTAATAAAAAGGGCACTTAAACTATTAGATGCGAGTCTAAAAAATTATGAAATAGAACTTTTTGAAAATTATTTAGAAGAAGAATTGTTCTACGAAGGCTTAGCAAATGAGTTTATTCAAGTATTTGTAAATATCATAAATAACTCAAAAGATGCATTTGTTGCAAATAATGTAGAAAATAGAGTTATTTATATAGATGAAAGAATTGAATCAAAGAATTATATTTTAGAAATCAAAGACAATGCAGGTGGAATACCAAATAATATTATAGATAAAGTATTTGAACCGTATTTTACAACTAAGCATAAAGCTCAAGGTACAGGTATTGGGTTATATATGTCTCATCAAATTATTGTAGATCATATGCATGGTAATATAACAGCTAAGAACATAAGTGTAAACTATGACAATACTCATTACAGCGGAGCATGTTTTAAAATATCTCTACCATTAAATAGCAAAACTTGACAAACATTTACTCAAGTGCTATAATTTTATTAGCAGTTGATATAAAGGAGTGCTAAAAATGAAAAAAATATTTGAAAAACTAACAAATCAGATGGCAGAAACTATTGATTCATCAGTAGCTTTAGCTTTACATAATAAAAACCAAGAAGTAGAAGTTATTCACTTTTTATGGGCTTTATTGACTAATACTAATTCAGTTTTAAATCAATTATTAAATAAAATGAATGTTGATAAAGCTAGTATTGAACTAGAAGCAAAATCTTATGCAGCAAGGTTAACAACAGTATCATCTTTGACAAAAGAGAATATAAAACTTTCAAGAAATTTTGCTAATTCTTTAGAGAATGCACAAGGTCAAGCAACTAAACAAGGTGATAAGTTCATTGCTATAGATACTTGGCTTGTTGCAAACTTCCAAACAAATGAAGTAAAAGAGGTTTTAGGCAAGTATATTGACCTAAGAGAAGCAGCAAAAGAGCTTGAAGCTATGAGAGCAGGAGCTACAGTAGATAGTGCAAGTTCTGATGAAAACTTTGATGCTTTAGAGAAATATGGAATAAATCTAAATAAAAAAGCAATCGATGGGGAGCTTGACCCAGTTATTGGAAGAGATGAGCAAATCAATAGAATGATGCAAATTCTTATTAGAAAAACAAAAAACAACCCAATTTTATTAGGTGAACCAGGAACTGGTAAAACAGCTATTGCAGAAGGTCTAGCACAAAGAATTGTAAATAAAGATGTACCAACAAGTCTACAAAATAAAAAAGTAGTAACACTTGATATGAGTGCAATGATTGCAGGGGCAAAATATAGAGGTGAATTTGAAGATAGATTAAAATCAGTTATTGATGAGGTTAAAAAAGCTGGAAATATAATCTTATTTATTGATGAGATTCATACTATCATTGGAGCAGGGGCTAGTGAAGGAAGTATGGATGCAGCAAATATCTTAAAACCTAGCCTTGCAAGAGGTGAACTTCATACAATAGGTGCAACTACACTTAAAGAGTATAGAAAGTATTTTGAAAAAGATGCAGCTATGCAAAGAAGATTCCAACCTGTAAATGTAGATGAACCAAGTGTAAATGAAGCTTTACAAATACTAAGAGGAATAAAAGAGAAATTAGAAACTCACCATAATGTAACTATTAATGATAGTGCATTAGTTAGTGCAGCAAAATTATCAAATAGATACATTACAGATAGATTCTTACCTGATAAAGCTATTGACTTAATTGATGAAGCAGCAGCAGAACTTAAAATGCAAATTGAGAGTGAACCAATTGCTTTATCAAATATAAAAAGAAAAATCCAAACTATTAATGTGGAAAAAGAAGCATTAAAAATGGAAAAATCTAAGAAAAATAGTGAAAGATTAGAAGAGATAGAAAAAGAACTTGCAAATTTAAATGAAGAAAAACAGTCTTTAGAAACAAGATTTGAAAATGAAAAGCAAACATTTAATGCCGAAAGTACATTAAAAGCAAAAATTGATGAACTTAAAACAAAAGCTGCAAGAGCAAAAAGAGATTCAAACTTTGAAGAAGCAGCTTCAATTGAGTATGGAGAAATACCTCAATTAGAAGAAAAAATAAAAGAGAATCAAGAAAAATGGGCAAAGATGCAAGAAGCAGGAACTCTTTTAAGAAATTCAGTTGATGAAGAGGCTATTGCAAGTATTGTTTCAAGATGGACAGGAATTCCAGTTAATAAAATGATGGATTCAGAAAAACAAAAAGTTTTAAAAGTTGAAGAAGTACTAAAAAAAGATGTAATAGGACAAGATGAAGCTTTAAAAGCAATTTCAAGAGCTATTAAAAGAAATAAAGCAGGATTAAGTGAAGAGAGTCGTCCTATTGGTTCATTTATGTTCCTTGGACCAACAGGAGTTGGTAAAACAGAAAGTGCAAAAACACTTGCAAGATTTTTATTTGATGATGAAAAATCACTTATTAGATTTGATATGAGTGAATATATGGAGAAACATGCAGTATCTAGACTTATTGGTGCAGCTCCTGGTTATGTTGGATATGAAGAAGGTGGTCAATTAACAGAGGCAGTTAGAAGAAAACCTTATAGTGTAATTTTATTTGATGAGATTGAAAAAGCTCATCCAGATGTATTTAATATTCTATTACAAGTATTAGATGATGGAAGATTAACAGACAACAAAGGTGTAACTGTTGACTTTAAAAATACAATTATAATATTGACTTCAAATATAGGAAGTGCAAAGATAATTGAGATTGATGATAAAGAAAATAGAAGAAAAGAAGTATTAAATGATTTAAAATCTCACTTTAGACCAGAGTTTTTAAATAGACTTGATGATATAATCATTTTTGAACAATTAGGATTAGATGCAATTACAAACATTGTAGATATTATGTTTGATTCGATTAAGAAAAAAGTTGAACAAAAAGATATCAATATTTCATTAACTCCTAGTGCAAGAGAGTATATTGCAAAAATTGGATTTGACCCTGTATATGGAGCAAGACCATTAAGAAGAGCAATATATGAAATAGTTGAAGATAAGTTAGCAGATTTAATTTTAGAGGATGAAATTACCGAAGGTTCGGCTGTTGAGTTTGATTTTAAAGATGAAAAAGTTGTAGTAAATATAAAATAGATATTTTGAAGCACTTAAACTAAACAAAATTTAAGTATAGTTTAAATATAATACGCGACTTAATTTGTGAATAGAGGACATAGAATATGAAAAGAACATATCAACCACATAACACGCCAAGAAAAAGAACGCATGGTTTTAGAATCAGAATGAAAACTAAAAACGGTAGAAAAGTTATCAAAGCTAGAAGAGCTAAAGGTAGAAAAAGATTAGCTGTTTAAGTAAATCGCACCGTCTTAATAATTCAAGAGATTTTAATCAACTTTACAAAAGCGGCAAAAAGTGGCATACGCACACTTTTGTCGCTTTTTTTTCGTCTGGTGAAAATTTTAACTTAGCATTTGTAGCTTCTAAAAAAGTTGGAAATGCAGTTAAAAGAAGTGAAGCGAAAAGAAAGCTTAGAGCCCTATGTTTAAAGTTTGAAGATAAACTAAAAACTGGTAAATACATTTTTGTAGCAAAAGAAAGACTTTTTGAAAAAGATTTCAAAACTTTAGAAAAAGATTTTATGTATGCTATGAAAAAACTTCAATTACTAAAAGCAGATGAATAAAATAATTAAGTATTTGATAAAGTTTTATCAAAAATATCTATCTGTAATATCTTTTGGGTCTTGTAGATATTACCCAACTTGTTCCAATTATGCCATTTGGCAATATGAAAACAATACTTTTTTTAAGGCAACTTATTTTACAATATCACGGATATTAAAATGTAATCAACTTTTTGCTGGTGGATTTGATTATCCAGTTGTAAAAATTGTTAGACATAACAATATCAATTTTAAAAAAATTAAAATTAAATATTGGCTAGTTCCAATAGACAATAACAAATACCTCATAGTAAAAAATCGGGAGTGGAAAAACAATAATGGTGAACAACAGTATGAACAATAATAACGGTATGCAAAAAAGAATGCTTATAATGACACTTGTAGTGTTTGTATTTTTTATAGCTTATGAATTTTTAGTATTAAAGCCTCAACAAGAAGCAAAAACAAAACAACAACAAGTAGCAAAAGAGCAACAAAAAAATACTGCGCCAGATATAGCAGTTAATGCAGATGTTAATTCAATCTCTCAATCTCAAGATAATACAGATAACTCAATTTCAGCTTTATCAACTAAAGCAATTGGTTCTTCTAATATTTTAACAACAATCAAAACTAAAACTAATATCATTGAAATTGATAGATTAGGTAGAGTTGCTCAAGTAACATTAGAAGATGTAAAGTATAAAGATGAAAATAGTGATCAAATTAAACTTTTTGAAGCTAATCAATTAAGACCATTAGAAGTTAGATTTGCAAATGCAGATATTAATGATGAAGCATTTAAAGTAAATTATGAAACTACTGCAACAAATGTTGATGCAACAAGAACAGCTCAGAAATTTACTCTTATTCAAAAACTTTCAGGTCTTACTTTAACTAAAAACTTTACTGTTTATCCAAATGGTCATTATGATTTAAAAATCACATCAAGTAAAAAAGATGAACAATATTTTGTAACAAATGGATTTAGACCAAATGTATTAGCTGATATGTATGCTGACCATGGTTTATATGTAAAACAAAATGATGGAACAATGGATTTAACTAAAGATGAAGACTTAGAAAAAGTTAAAACTTATACTGGAATCAAATTTGTTTCAAGTTTTGATAGATATTATGCAACTGTAATTTATAACTTCAATAACTCTTTACAAGTTTCACTAATGCCTGATGCAAATAGCAATCCTCAAGGGTTTATCCATGTAAAAGATAGCATTAACTTTTCTGGATACATAGGACCTAAAAACTTTAATGACTTAAAAGCTTTACATCCTGAATTAACAGATGTTATTGAATATGGATGGTTTACATTTATTGCAAAACCAATGTTTAACTTACTTCAATTTATTCAATCATATGTTGGAAACTGGGGTTGGACAATTGTTATTTTAACAATTTTAATCAAACTTGTTTTATATCCTTTATCATATAAAGGTATGGTTTCTATGAATAAGCTAAAAGAATTAGCTCCTAAGATGAAAGAAATCCAAACAAAATATAAAGATGATAAACAAAAACAATCTATGCATATGATGGAACTTTATAAGAAACATGGTGCAAACCCAATGGGTGGTTGTTTACCATTAATTTTACAAATTCCTGTATTCTTTGCTATCTATAGAGTACTTTTAAATGCAATTGAGTTAAAAGGTGCTCCTTGGATTTTATGGATTCACGATTTAGCAGAGATGGATCCATATTTTGTATTACCAATCTTAATGGGTGCTTCTATGTGGTTACAACAAAGAATTACTCCAAACACAATGCAAGATGAAATGCAAAGAAAGATTTTCCAAATGTTACCAATTATCTTTACATTCTTCTTCTTATGGTTCCCAGCAGGTTTAACTTTATATTGGTTCGTAAATAATGTATTTACAATTTGTCAGCAATATTATATTAATAAACTATTTGAGAAACAAAGAGCTGCTAAAAAATAGGAGTCTATAATGAAAAAATTTGAAGCCAAATGTTTAGAAGAAGCTTACGAGCTTGCAACATCAGAATTTAAATGTTCTATAACAGATTTAGATATTGAAATTATTCAACAGCCAAGTAAAGGATTTCTTGGCTTTGGTAAAAAAACTGCAATTATCACTGCAACTTCAAGAAAAAGAAAAAGAGATAATAGAAGACAAAGAGAACAAAGTTTTAGAAAAAAAGATATCAAAATTGAAGATGTTTCTAAAAGAATAGAAGATTCAAATAGAAGTGAAAATGAACAAAAAGCTTCAAATAATAAAAAAGTAGAAAAGAAATTAAGAGATGTTCCAAATGTTGATTCAAAAGAAAAAATCTTTGATAATTTCTATAGTGAATCAGAAAAACAAAGTGAGATTTCAAAAATCATTGTAAAAAAAGAATCACAAGAGATTTTAGATGAAGTGAAAGATGGACTTAATTTACTTTTCGCTGATACTTGTTATGGTATAGACAATATAAAAGTTGAATTTTATGATGAAAATACTCTTTATATAGAGTTTACAGGAGCTGATAGCGCTTTACTTATTGGTAAAGAAGGGTATAGATACAAAGCTTTATCATATATTTTATTTAACTGGATTAATGAAAAATATGGACTTATGCTAAGACTTGAAGTAGCAGAATTCTTAAAAAATCAAGAAGCTGCAATTCATACTTACTTAGAGCCTGTAATTGAAACAATAAAAGAAAAAGGTTCTTATAAAACAAAACCTCTTGACGGTATTTTAGTACATATCGCACTAAAAAAACTAAGAGAAGAATTCCCTGATAAATATGTGGCTGTGAAAACAAACATCAGAGGAGACAAATACGTACTTGTAAATGAGTACAGAAGCAAAGAGCAATAAAATTGTTTGATGATAATACAATTGTAGCCATTGCAACTGCAAATGGTGTTGGCTCAATCTCTATCGTAAGAGTTAGTGGTAAAGACGCTTTATCAATAGCTCTAAGACTTTCAAAGAAAAAAGAACTTAAACCAAGAGTTGCAACTCTTGGAACTATTTATAATACAAATGATGAAATCATAGATGAAGCACTTTTAATTTATTTTAAAAATCCACACTCTTTTACAGGTGAAGATATTGTAGAGTTTCAATGTCATGGTGGAATTGCAATTTCTAATATTATTATGGAAGAAGTTTTAAAATGTGGGGCAAGACTTGCAAATCCAGGTGAGTTTTCTAAAAGAGCTTTCTTAAATGGAAAGATTGACCTTACAAAAGCAGAAGCTATCGCTAAAATTATAGAAGCAAGAAGTGAAGATGCGGTTAAATTATTAGCAAAACAGCTAAAGGGTGAATTAACAGATTTTGTAAATGATATTAGAGAAGATTTACTTTTTATGCTTGCATATACAGAAGTAAATATTGATTATGCAGAAGAGGATTTACCAAGTGATATTTTTGAACAAATCCAAAATAAGCTTAATAAAATAGAAGAAAAACTATCAAATACCCTTGATGCAAGTAAAAGAAGAGAAGGTCTAATTGAAGGTTTTAAAGTTGCTATTGTTGGAAAACCAAATGTTGGAAAATCTTCACTTTTAAATAAACTTCTAAATTTTGATAGAGCTATTATTTCTGATATTGCAGGGACTACTAGGGATACTATAGAAGAGTCTGTTAAAATTGGAACTCATATAATCAAAATAGTTGATACTGCTGGTATTAGAGAAGCTTCTGATGTAATTGAAAAAATTGGTATTGAGAAATCTATTGAAGCAGTAAATGAAGCAGATATTGTAATTGCTCTTTTTGATAATAGCAAAGCTTTAGATGAAGAAGATAGAAAAATTATTAATCTTTTAGAAGAAAACTCTCATAAAGAAATAATTACTGTTTTAAATAAATGTGATTTAGAAAACAAATTTGAAAAAAATAGTTTAGAAAACTATGTTAGTTTAAGTACTAAAGAGACTATTACTCCACTAGTTCAGAAAATAGAAGTTATTTTAGATTCTAATACACATAGTGATGATATGACTTTGGTTTCAAAAAGACAAGTGGATGAAGTAGAGAATACTTATTCTCATATTAAACAAGCATTTCTACCTTTAGAAACTGGCGAATTAGAGTTTTTTGCCCACCATATAAATGAAGCCTTAGCTTCTATTTCAAATATTACTAGACCATATGAACATGACCAAATGTTAGATGTTATGTTTGGTTCTTTCTGTCTAGGAAAATAAAGAAGTATTTCTTTTATATTTAATGGAAAAATTTTAAATGAAAAGCAATTACGATTTAGTAGTTATAGGCTCAGGTGCAGCAGGTATGATATCTGCAATTGTAGCAGCAAGAAATGGTAAAGATGTACTTCTTTGTGAACAACAAGAGAAACTAGGACCTAAATTAAAAGCTACAGGTGGAGGAAGATGTAATCTTACTAATACCCTTTCAAATGAAGATTTTATGAATTCATTTGGAAAGAATGGTAAGTTTATGTTTGATGCACTAACAGATTTCAATCATCAAGACTTAATAAACTTCTTAGAACAAATTGGAGTAGAAACTCATATTCCTGATGGCTTTAAAGTATTTCCTGTAACTCACAACTCTTCAACTATAATAAAAGCCTTAGAGCAAGAACTTATAAATGTAGGTGTTGAAGTTGCTTATTGCACAAAAGTAGATGATATAGTTTTTGAAGATAACTGTGTTAAGAAAGTTTGTACTACAAAAGGTGAAGTTAATACAAGAAATGTAATTGTTGCAACAGGAGGTTTAGGTTACCCAAAACTTGGAGCAAATGGTGATGGCTATACCTTTGCAAAAGCTTCTGGGCATAGAGTTACTTCTTTACATCCAGCTATGACTCCTTTACTTACAAAAGAGACTTGGGTTGCACAATGTCGTGCTGATACAATAGCAAAAGCCGAAGTTAGTGTAAATATAAAAAAACATAAAAACCTTAAAAAAACTGGGGATTTAATCTTTACAAATAAAGGTGTACGTGGTCCTGTTGTTTTAGATTTTTCAAGGGAGGTTACACCTTTACTTGAAAAGTATGGAGAAGTTCCTATTTTAATAAATATGTTAAAAGGAAAAAATGAAGAAGAACTTTTCTCATATATAAAAAAAAGAACAGCATCTAATCCTGATTTTAATATATTACAAGTTTTAGAACCACTTTTACCAAGCTCTGTTATTAAAGAATTATGTAAATTAGTCCATGCTGATTATGAATTAAAATTCAAAGATTTAAAAGGTGAGATAAGACAAAACCTTGTAAAGATTTTAGTAAATACTCCTTTAACAATAACAAATCATTTAGGTTTTGAAAGAGCTATGATAACAAGAGGTGGAATAAGTTTAAAACAGATAAATCCAAGAACTATGCAAAGTAAACTTGTTCAAGGTTTATATTTTTGTGGGGAAGTTGTAGATTTAGATGGTCCATGTGGAGGTTACAACTTGCAATGGTCATTTGCAAGTGGAAACCTAGCTGGAAAACTTTTAGATTAATCTGGCTTTATATGATAGCAAAGCCTAGCATTTGAAATATCTATAGAAGTCCAAGAGTTACAATCAAACTCTATTTTTAAACCTTCACCCATAAGTATTTTTTCTTTTAATCCAACAAGATTAACTCCAAGTGCAGTTAATGAGGGATTATGTCCAACTATCATTAACGTATCTATATCATCAAAAGTATAAGTAATAGATTCAATTACTTCATTAACAAAAGCTTGAAAAAGTACTTCATTGTACATAATACTTTTTTCATAACCTAACTCTTTTGCAATTATCTGGGCTGTTTGCTTAGTTCTAACAGCAGGACTAGCAACTAATAAATCAGGTAAAACATTCTCTTTTTTTAATTTTTTTGAAACATTTTCTACGTCTTTCAATCCCTTAGGTGTTACTTGAATATCATAGTCATCTACATTTGGGTTAGTAGTATCTTTTTCTCCATGTCTCATTATATAAAGTGTTTTCATTTATTTACCTAGAAGTTAATTATAATTAAATAATTTTAAATACTTTTTACTTGAAAAGTAATAAAAACAGATAAAAAAAGTAAAAGTTTTAATACTTTTTCTTTGGATAATCAAAAGAGATGAGTTTTGCACTTTTTTTATTTACTTCTCTCCATGAGTCACAATCAAACTCAATTTCTAAAACTCCACAAGTTGGTATATTATCATTGAAGTCTACAAAATAAAATCCAAGCATATTTAAAGTAGGATTGTGACCTATTAAAAATACTTTATCATGTTCATCATTTATATAGTTTATAATTTCTAACGTTGTTCTTAGAGAAGCCTCATATAAATGCTCGTCAAAGAGTATTTTGCCTTTAAAGGCAATTTCTTTTTTGATTATTTTTGCAGTTTTCTTTGTTCTGTACGCTGGGCTTGAAATTATTAAGTCAGGGTTTGCATTCTTTTGTTTTAGAATTGTTGCCATAAAAGGAGCATTTTTTTCTCCTCTTTTATTTAGAGGTCTGTCAAAGTCCTCTAGATTTGGGTTTGACCAATCAGATTTTGCATGTCTTATTAAGTAAAGCTTTTTCATCTTTTCTCCTAAGAGCTTATATTATATCTTTTTTTGTATAATTGTCAAAGATATAAACTGGAGCATAATTTGGGTTACGATTTAGAAAAAAAATTAGTTATAGCAATCTCTTCAAGAGCTTTGTTTAATTTAGAAGATGAGAATGAAATTTTTGAAAACAAAGGTCTTGATGAATATTATAAACATCAAATTGAAAGAGAAGATGAACTTATCCAAAAAGGAACAGGCTTTAGGCTTGTAAAAAATCTTCTTAAAATAAATGAGGATTTTCCTGAAAAACAAGTAGAAGTAATTATTCTTTCAAGAAATAATGCTGCAACTTCTTTAAGAATTACAAAATCTATTGAAAAATATGAATTAGATATAGCTAGATCTGCTTGGAGTGGAGGAAGTGATATTGCAAAATATCTTAAACCTTTTAAAGTAGATTTATTTTTATCAGCAAACGAAGTTGATGTTCAAAATTCAATTAATGAAGGTATTGCTGCTGCAAGAATTTTACCATATCAAGAAGATAAAGATAGTTATTCAAATCAAGTGAAAATTGCTTTTGATGGTGATGCAGTTCTTTTTTCAGAGGAGTCTGAAATTATATATAAAACACAAGGCTTAGAAGCGTTTTTAGAGTATGAAAAGAAGAATGCAACAAATGCTTTAAAATCAGGACCTTTTGCCCAACTATTAAGACTTATTTCAAGTTTACAAGATAAGTATCCTGAAGAACAAACACCTATACGAACAGCCTTAATTACAGCTAGAAATTCACCTGCTCATGAAAGGGTGATTAGAACACTTTCTCAATGGGGTGTAAGATTAGATGAATCATTTTTTCTAGGTGGAGTTGATAAGTATGAAGTAGTTGAAGCCTTTGGCGCAGATATTTTCTTTGATGACCAAGATGTTCATTTAGAAAATACTTCAAAGAGAACACCTAGTGCTAAAGTTCCTTACCACGATAATTCCATATTAAAAAAGATATAATTATGCAAAATAGATGTTAAAATAATAAAAACTATAAAGGAGAAATATGGAACAAGCAAAAACAGTATTTTTATTAACTCTTTTAACAGTATTATTTGTATTTATAGGTTACTCATTTGGAGGCTCAAATGGTATGCTTATTGCTTTTCTTTTAGCAGGAGGAATGAACTTTTATGCATATTATTATTCTGATAAACAAGTATTAAAGCACTATAATGCAACGCCTATAGAGGATGTTTCTCATCCTGTATATAGAATAACACAAAAACTTGTGCAAAAAGCAGATTTGCCTATGCCAAAGGTTTATTTAATACCAGACCATACTCCAAATGCATTTGCAACAGGAAGAAACCATGAGAATGCTGCAGTTGCAGTTACGATGGGATTATATGAAATGTTAAATGAAGATGAGTTAGAAGGGGTAATTGCACATGAATTATCTCACATAAAACATTATGACATTTTAATTGGAACAATTGCAGCAGTATTTGCAGGTGCAATTGCTATGATTGCAAATATTATGCAGTTTTCAGCAATGTTTGGAGGAAACAACAGACAAGGTGCTCATCCAATAGTAATGATAATCATGGCTATAATTTTACCTTTAGCTGCTTCAATTATTCAAATGAGTGTAAGTAGAAGTAGAGAATATATGGCAGATGAAGGTGCTGCAAGGATGACTAGAAATCCAGCAGGTCTTCAAAGTGCTTTATCAAAATTAGAAAATTATGCAAGAAGAGGGCATGAAATAAATAATGCAACAGAGCAAACAGCTCATATGTTTATTATAAATCCTTTTTCAGGAAAGAAAAGCTCTTTTGGAGATTTTTTTAGAACTCATCCAACTACTGAAGATAGAATAGCTAGATTAGAAGAGTTAAAACATGAGTTTCAATAAGAGGTAACTCTTATTGAAATATATCTACTAGCTTATCTTCTGTAATCTCTGCTTGTAAGATTGGATAAATACCTTTAGCAATTAACGAGATTTTTAAATCATAATCTACATCTTCAAGTAAGAAATAGTTTGTTTTATAGTCATATAAAACATCTGGCAATACATTACATGAAGCTTCATCTTCATTTTCAAACATTGGATTATTTATACAATTAGAAGACTTAAGCTTATAGTCTTTAATAAAATAAATCCAGATATATTTAGCAGTATCATCTGCATAGTCTAACTCTGTATTACTATTAGAGCATACAGCAATATGAAACTCATTTTTGATTTCATGTACTTTAATATTACTACCTGTAATTAACGCAAGTGAAATCTTTTTTCTCGCACTTTTGATAATTCTTGCAAAAGTAGCTCTAGATACATTCATTTTTTTTGCAGCATCTTCTTGATACATACAAAATGAATCCATTAAATGAATTGCCTCAAGCTCTTCATGTAGTAAAATTACATCTTGTTTAGCCTTATGGTCTTTAGGTCCAAAATACTTAGACACGGGCTTTAGTTCAAGTTTTCTTTCAAGTTTTTCTCTAGCCATTTATTACCTTGTAGTTTATATAATTTGATTTTATCATAAAATATTTAAAATATACTTGACATATGCTCAAAAAGTTGTTATAATTCGGTCATATGTTCATTAAGTGATTATAACATTCATTCCTACATATTTGTAAAGTAAGTTTGTGTGATCTTCTTTTTTAGTGTGACCTTAATTGGTTTCTTATTTTACAGATTAAATATATTATATTTGCTTATATGGAATATATTTTTAAACATCAGTTACAATTAGAAATAAAAATATATAATTGTCTTTTCCCTAGTCATTACTTTTTTTCACTCTTTCTATTTTGTACTGATGTTTTGAAACTTCTCAAACAATCTATCTATTAATAAAAAGGATCTGCTATGAATAGAATAGTATTCCCTACAAATGAAAATATGAGTTACTTATCTAAAGTAGAAAGCTCATTTGAAGAATCTAATTACCTTACGGTATTAGATGTTACAGGTCAAAATATAACAGAAGTTAAATTAATTAAGAATACTCATCCTCATACAACTGATGATATCATAAAAGAGTGTAAAGAAAACCATTTTAATGTATTAATTCTACCAAAAGAAGAAAACCTTCCTATAAAAGAGTTAAAAGAAAATGGTACTTCAGTTTTTATAGCTTCAGAACACAAAAATGTATTAACTACATTTAGTGATTTTGTGCAAGATAAATTAAAACGAGCATAAAAAAAGCGGGATAAACCCGCTATCCTTTCAACTTGACCAAAGTAAAGGATTAAGTAAATAGTACAAAAAAAATCTTAATAGTAAGTAAATTATCTAACTAGTTATAAACTTTTTTTATATTTTCAATTTTACTACTCATATTTAATAATAGCATATCTGCAATAACTAAAGACATCATTGATTCAGCAACAACACTTCCTCTAATAGCAACACAAGGGTCATGTCTACCTTTAAGTTCACAGTCAACTTCATTTTGATTTACATCTACAGTTTCTTGTTTAATAAAAATAGATGGAGTAGGTTTAAAATATACTTTAGTATCAATATCAGCCCCTGTACTAATACCACCTAAGATACCACCACTATGGTTTGTTTTGAAACCATCTGCTCGCATTTGGTCATTATTTTCATTACCTTTTTTAGAGCTTGATTCAGTTCCATCGCCAATTTCAACAGCTTTAACAGCATTAATTCCCATCATAGCATTTGCAATTTGTGCATCAAGTCTGTTATATAAAGGTTCACCAAGTCCTGCAGGAGCATTTTTAACTCTTACAAAAGCAACACCACCAACTGAGTTATGCTCTTTCTTTGCATTTATAATAGCTTCTTTTTGAAACTCTTCTTTATTTTTATCTAAAGTATATATTTCAGATGTTTTAGCAAATTCAAAATCTAGTTTTGAAGACTTTATTCCATCAATTTCACAAATACCACTTACAACTTCAATATCTAACTCTTTTAATAAAAGCTTTGCAATAGCTCCAGCTGCAACTCTTGCAGCAGTTTCTCTTGCAGAACTTCTTCCTCCACCTCTGTAGTCTCTATGTCCATATTTCTCAAAATATGTATAATCTGCATGACCTGGTCTAAATAGGTCTTTTACATTTGTATAGTCTCTACTTTTTTGGTTTTCATTAAATATAACCATTGAGATAGGAGTACCCGTTGTTTTACCTTCAAATACACCACTTAGAATTTCTACTTTGTCAGACTCTTTTCTAGGTGTTGCATAGGCATTTTGCCCAGGTTTCCTTCTGTCCATTTCTGCTTGGATAAAGTTTTCATCAACTGTAATCCCAGCAGGAACTCCATCAACAATACATCCTAAAGCTCTTCCATGACTTTCTCCAAAAGTTGTGAACTTTAGTTTATTTCCAAAACTATTCATTAAACTTTTCCTTTTAGCTTGTCAATTGCTATTTTTGCAACTGCTTGTTGAGCTAGTTTTTTACTTTTTCCTATAGCTTTACCATAAGATTTCCCATCAATCCAAATTGATACTTCAAACTCTTTTTTATGGTCAGGTCCATATGAACCTTCAATTTTATATTCTGGAATTGTTCCAAATTGGGCTTGAGTAATCTCTTGTAAAGCAGTTTTATAATCACTAAATAGTACATCAAGATTAATTTTGTCATATGACTCTTCTAAAAGTTTTAAAATAATAGGCTTTAAAACTTCTAATCCTGATTCTAAATACACTGCACCCATTATTGCTTCAAAAGCATCTGAAAGAATAGAAGCTTTACTTCTACCTTTGTTTCTTTCTTCTGCATTTGAGATATAAATATAATCACCTAATTTAATTTGGTTAGCAAGTTTTGTGAAACCTGTTTCATTAACTAAACTTGCTCTTATTTTAGAAAGTTCACCTTCATTTGACTTTGGAAACTTTTTAAATAAATATTCTCCAACTATTAAATTTAATACAGCGTCACCTAAGAACTCTAGCCTCTCATTATTGTAAGGCTTTTTATAGCTCTTATGTGTAAGTGCTTCGATTATCAGATCCTTGTTTTTAAACTGATAATCCAAACACTTTTCTAATTTTGAATAATCATCCATTATTCTCTCCTTTTAATTTTTCTGCTTCAGTACGTGCAAGTATATCACATCTTTCATTATGAAAATGTCCAGCATGCCCTTTAACCCAATTTGCTATTATAGTATGTTTTTCTGAAACATTTATATATTCTTGCCATAATTCGATATTTTTAACTGGTTTTTTAGCAGAGTTTTTCCAATTGTTTCGAACCCACCCACTTAACCATTCATTTATTCCTTTTACTACATAAGTAGAATCTGAAATAATATTTACTTTACAAGGTTCTTTTAAAGCCTTAAGACCTTCAATTACACCTTTAAGCTCCATTTGGTTATTTGTTGTATTATCTTGAGCTCCACTTAACTCTTTTTCTGTTCCTTTGTACTCTAAGATTGTACCCCAGCCACCAGGTCCTGGGTTTCCTAAAGAGGAACCATCACTGTAAAGATTGATTTCTTTCAACTAAATCCTTTGTCAGATGGTGTTTCACATCAAATGTTAATATACTTTGGCAGTTTGGACATCTAGCTTCAAACATAGGATGAATGTGTTTACATGAAGAACAAATAAACTCAAAATCAATAGTTGCAGGAATTTTATGTTCATGGTTATTTAATGCAAGTAGAATATCAAAAACAAAATCATCACTGTGGTCTATGTTGTTTAAATATCCTTTTGCATTAAATAGTTCTGTTAAAAAACTATCTTCTGAAACTTTTTCAAAATCAATATCTTCAAAGTTTAAGTACCACATTAAGTCAATTAATTTTGAAGTATTAAAAAGTTTTATGTTTTCCCAAAAGAACTCTTTATTATATGTTAGATAAAACTTAGCAATTAGCCTTTGAACATCTGGATTATTCTTTAAAATGTCAAGTAGTTCATTGCTTTTCTTTTCAAATGATGTTATTGGGTCATTTATTATAATAAGAGTTTCAATAAATAGTTTATCCTTTGAGATTTTTTCTCCAAGTTCATCTAAGCAATCAATAACATCTTTTGCACTTTTATAATCATTAAGTTTTTCATTTACAACTAATAAGTATTTTAATGCATAGGTATTTCTAGGTGAAAACTTTAAGATTTTTAAAAAAATCTCTTTTGCCCTTTGCATGAAACCACCCTTAAAATAAGTAGTTCCTAATAATTCTAAAAGTTCTTCTTTTTTTACTCTGTCAGTTACATGTTCTAAAAGTGCTAAATATACAGAAATTGCTTTGTTGTAATTACCTTTATGAATAAAAGTAGAAGCTAATAAAATAATAGAGTCAAAAGGAAGATTATAAGTTTTGTAAAGGTGTACATAATCCTCTTCTTTTAGTTTGCCAATTTCAAACCTTTTAAGAAGCTCTCGATAATCTTTTCTTGCTCTTCTTTCTTTATATACAGAGAAAGAATATGTTAAAAATGAGATGGTAAAAATTAAAGTAAAAAATATAATTACACCAAAAAGTGGGTCCCTATATTCAATAATAAAACTATCCAAAAAATGCCTTAATTATAAAATATAAAATATCATATCATAAAAGCACATATACTATTATAAATTTTTAGGTATAATCCCAAAATGATAACAAAAGAGTCAATAGAAAATTTAAAAAATCACCTAGATGTAGTAGATGTAGTATCTCAATATTTAGAACTAAAAAAAAGTGGAGCAAACTTCAAAGCTTGTTGTCCTTTTCATGGTGAAGAGACTCCTTCTTTTGTAGTTAGTCCTCAAAAACAAATCTACCACTGCTTTGGATGTGGAGCAGGTGGTGACTCAATAAAATTTGTAATGGAATATGAAAAACTTTCATACCCAGAAGCCTTAGAAAAATTAGCTTCAATGTACAATGTTAATTTAACATATGATAATGTAAATGAACAAAGACAAGACACAAGAGTTTTAGAAGAAGCAAATAAATTTTATCAAAAACTATTTGTATCAAACTCTACTGCAAAAGAGTATATTAGAAGTAGGGGAATTTCAGAATTTTCAATTGAAAAATTTGAAATAGGCTATGCTCCTTATTCAAACGATACAATCAACTTTTTAAAAAACAATCATCTAAATCTTGCAGAAGCAAAAGATTTAGGCCTTATAGATACAGGACATAATGGTTTATATTCAAGATTTATAGAAAGAATTACTTTTCCTATTTATTCACAAAGTGGAAAAGTTGTTGGTTTTGGTGGAAGAACAATCACTGGACACAATGCAAAATATATTAACTCTCCTCAAACAAAACTGTTTAATAAATCAAAACTTTTATATGGATATAACTTAGCAAAAGAGAATATCTATAAGAAAAATAGAATGATAGTTACAGAAGGTTACTTAGATGTAATTATGCTTCATCAAGCAGGATTTAATACAGCAGTTGCAACTTTAGGAACAGCACTTACTAAAGATCATTTACCACTTTTAAGAAGGGGTGAACCTCAAATTATTTTAGCTTATGATGGAGATAAAGCAGGTTTAAATGCTGCATATAAAGCTTCTGTAATGCTTTCACAAGGAAATTTTGAAGGTGGAGTTGTTATTTTTGGAGAAGGTAAAGACCCTGCTGATATGGTTAAAGAAGGTAAAATAGAAGAATTGAATAAAATCTTCTCAAATCCTCAAAATTTTATTTCATATACAATTGATTTTATAATTTCGAAATATGATATAAATATTCCAAGTCAAAAGCAAAAAGCCCTTATAGAAACAAATGATTATTTAAAAACTTTAAATGAATTATATCAAGATGAGTACAAAAGATATCTAGCACAAAAGCTAAATGTAAGAGAAAATCTTATTAAAGTTAGCTCTGATGTAGTTAGAAAAACTGATGTAAACCTAAGTAAAATTGACATAGCCGAACTTTGTATTATTAGGTCAATATTAGAAAATCCTAAAAGACTTGATATGGTCCTTGATATAGTAGATGCAACGATGTTTGAACACCATAAAAATGAGTTTGAACTTTTAATAAGTGATCCTCAAAATATATCGTTAAATGCAATTTTATTAAATGATAAACTTGAAGTTTATGATGAACAAAGATTAAAAGAGGAATTAATTGTTTTACTTTATACTTTTTATACAAAAAAATTGACTTCATTAAAATATGACCAAACTTTAAACTTAAGAGAAAAAGGTTTTAAATTAAGAAAAGTACAGGATAATTTGAGACAATTAAAACAAGGTAAACTTGTAAGTTACAATCTTTAATTAAATATTTAAGAAAATAGTATATAATTTTTCTAAATTTAAGTTTTTAGGAAATATAGATGGAAAAAATTAACTCTAAAAAATTACCAGAAGCAATTGGGCCTTATTCTCAAGCAGTTAAAGCAAATGGTTTAATTTATACTTCAGGGCAAGTACCTTTAGATGTAGATGGAAATATGGTTGAAAGAGATATTAAGGTTCAAACAAGACAAGTATTTGAAAACTTAAGAAATCTACTTGATGATGCATTATGTGGTATGGATAATGTAATTAAAATAACTATTTATTTAGAAAATATGGACGATTTTGCTGTAGTAAATGTTCTTTGTGCAGAAGCATTTGGTGATCATAAACCAGTTAGAACTACTATTTCAGCAAAAGGTTTACCAATGAATTCAATGATTGTAATTGATGCAATTGCTCAGCCATACGATTATTATTAAAATAAACATTTACACTTAAAGAAACTTTAAACTACAATTGGATAGTATTCTGTCCCGTTAAAGCAAAAAGTTAATAAAGAATTGATAAGTTAGAGGAATAAATATGTACGCAATTATTAAGTGTGGTGGTAAGCAGTATAAAGTGACTGAAGGTGATGTTTTAGATATCGATTATACTGGTCAAACTGCTAAAGAAACTCTTGAAATCACTGATGTTTTAGCTGTTAATGATGGTGAATTAAAAACTGGTGATGCTGTTTCTTCTGCAAAAGTTGAAGCAGAGGTTGTATTAGATGGAACTGGTGTAAATAGAGCTAAAAAAGTTATCATTTACAAAAAAAGAAGAAGAAAAGATTCTAAGTTAAAAAGAGGTTTCAGAAAAAGCTTCACTAAAATTAGAATTACTAAAATCGCTGCATAATTTAAGGAGATAAGAAATGGCTCACAAGAAAGGTCAAGGAAGTACTCAAAATAATAGAGATTCAGCTGGAAAAAGACTTGGTGTTAAAAAATTTGGTGGAGAAACAGTAAGAGCTGGTAACATCATTATTAGACAAAGAGGTACAAAAGTACACTGTGGAGAAAATGTAGGAATCGGAAGAGATCATACAATTTATGCACTAATTGATGGTGTAGTTAAATTTGACGTGAAAAGTAAAACAAGAAAAAAAGTTTCTGTATACGCTTCATAAAAAGTTTAATTAAATAATTTTCTCAAAAGGGTGTAGTGCATTTTGCCTACACCCTTTTTTAATTTAAAAAAATATTCTAGGTTCCTTGTAAGATCCCTTTAATAATGGGTTTTATAAGGAGCCTTATTTAGTAAACATTTAAAAAGGATTTAATGTGTTTGTAGATAGTGTAAAATTCACTGTAACATCGGGAAAGGGTGGACAAGGTTGTTCTTCTTTTAGAAGAGAGAAGTTTGTTATCAAAGGTGGACCTGATGGTGGAGACGGTGGAAAAGGTGGAGATGTAGTATTCTTAGTTGATAGTAATACTGACACTTTATCTTGGTATAAGGGAAGAAAAATATTAAAAGCCGAAAATGGTAAGCAAGGTGAAGGTGGAAGAAGAACTGGAAAATCTGCACCAGCAATGGTTTTAGTTGTTCCTCCAGGAACACAAGTAATTGATAATGAAACAGATGAAGTATTATTAGATCTTTTAGAAGAAGGACAAAAAGAAGTTTTCTTAGAAGGTGGAAAAGGTGGGTTAGGAAATACTCACTTTAAAAACTCAAGAAATCAAAGACCTACTTATTCTCAACCAGGACTTCCAGGTGAGAGCAAAGATATAAGACTTGAATTAAAACTTATTGCAGATGTGGGATTAGTTGGTTATCCAAATGTTGGGAAATCTACACTTATTTCAACTACATCAAATGCAGCACCAGAAATTGCAAACTATGAGTTTACAACTTTAACTCCAAAACTTGGAGTTGTTGAAGTTGGAGATTATAATTCATTTGTTATGGCAGATATTCCAGGAATTATTGATGGTGCAAGTGATGGAAAAGGATTAGGTTTAGAGTTCTTAAGACATATTGAAAGAACAAAAACTTTATTATTCACAATTGATATTGCAAATTATAGAACGACAACAGAGCAATATGAAGTTTTAAAAGAAGAAGTTAAAAAATTCTCAACTGAATTAAGTGGAAGAAATTTTGCAATTGCATTAACAAAAACTGATGCATATTATGGTGAAGATTTAGAAGCTGATATTAAAGAGTTTATTGAAGCAATAGGTTTAGAAGTATCAAGTGAAAACTCTTATGGTTTTGATAAATCATTACCTTATTTTGTACAAGATTTAACTTATTCAAAATTTGATGATAGTAAACCATTTTTTGTGTTACCAATTTCTTCAGTAACACACTTAAATACAGAGTCAATTAGATTTGCTCTATATGAATTAATAGGACAAAAGAAGTAATGAAAAGAGTTGTTATTAAAGTTGGAAGTGCTGTATTAAGAGAAGGCAGTGTTTTAGCAATTGAAAGATTAAACAATTTAGTTGATTTAATAGCAAAATTAAAAAATGAAAAAAAATTAGAAGTTATTTTAGTATCTTCTGGAGCAGTTGCAGCAGGAAATACAGCATTAGATTTAGACCGTACTCAAATTTTAAATAGACAAGCTTTGGCTGCTGTTGGGCAACCTTTATTAATGAAGCATTATAAAAAAAGATTTAGAGAACATGGTCTTAAATGTGCTCAGATGCTTTTAGTTGAAGAAGATTTTGATTCAAGAAAAAGATCAGCAAATGCAAAAGGTGTTATGGAAATACTTTTAAGCAATGATATTATCCCTATTTTAAATGAAAATGATGTTATTGCAAATAAAGAGCTTTTATTTGGTGATAATGATCAACTAGCAGCTCATGCTGCACACTTTTTTGATGCTGATATCTTAGCAATACTTTCTGATGTAGATGGTTTATATGACTTAAACCCTCATGAAAATCCTGATGCTAAAATGAGAAAAGTAGTTAATTTCATTGAAGATGAAGAATTAGAAATGAAACACACTCCAAATTCAGAATTTGCTACAGGTGGAATAGTTACAAAACTAAAAGCCGCAAATTTCTTACTAAAAAGAAATAAGATGATGTATTTATCATCTGGTTTTGATTTAACCAATGCTTATGATTTCTTAGTTGATGAAACTCATAACAGTGGAACTCTATTTAAAAAACAAATCTAAATATTTGATAAAATCTTCCCTTTTTTAGGGAGATTATATAAAAGGATTATAATATGTCTAAACGAATTGTATTTATGGGAACTCCTGATTATGCAACAAAGATATTTGAAAGACTACTTAATAGCTCTTATAATGTAGTTGCTCTTTATACTCAACCAGATAAACCAGTAGGAAGAAAGCAAGTTTTAACTGCACCTCATATAAAACAATTTTGTTTAGATAATTCTTTAGATATTCCAGTTTTTCAACCTTTAAAATTAAGAGGAAATAAGGAAGTAGAAGAAGAGATAAAAGCTTTTAATCCTGACTTTATAATTGTTGCAGCATATGGACAAATATTACCAAAAGAGATTTTAGATATTGCTCCTTGTATAAATCTTCATGCTTCACTTTTACCAAATTATAGAGGTGCAAGTCCAATTCAAGAATCTCTATTAAATGATGATGAATATACAGGTGTAACTTCAATGCTTATGGAAGAAGGACTTGATAGTGGAGATATTTTAGGCTTAGAATATTTAAAAATCACTCCTACTATGGATGTTGTTGAAGCTTTTAATAAGCTATCAGATATTGCTGCAAATTTAACAATCACAACATTAGATAATTATGAAAATATAAATCCTAAAAAACAAAATGAAGCAGAAGTTAGTTTTTGTAAAAAAATTAAAAAAGAACATGGATTAGTTGACTTTACTAATGCAAAAAAACTTTACTTAAAATACAAAGCATACTCTTTTTGGCCAGGTATTTTTTTAGAAAGTGGTTTAAAATTAAAAGATGTAAAATTAGTAGAGGAAGAGTCTTTAAATGAAGAAGGTAAAATCCTTGAAATAAATCAAGACTCAGTAATAATAGCTTGTAAAAAGGGTTCTATAGAGGTTCAAACTTTACAAGCACCTTCAAAAAAAGCTATTAGTGCTGTTGATTATCTAAAGGGAAGAAGAATTACTATAGGTGATATTTTACAGTAAATTTACCACTACCCAAGGTAGTAGTAAAATCCTGTAACAGTTAATAAAGATAATAGTACTCCAATAACTAAAGCATTTATTGCTAATCTTTCATCCAATCCACCTTTTATAGCTAATACAACTGCCATAGTCATAGGTGGCATTGCTACTTCTAAAATAGTTGTCTTACTCCATGTATCATCTAAAGTGTAGAAAATTGAAAAAGCAAATAGTACAATCACAGGAACAATAAACATTTTAATAACAATAGCTGCTGTAACAACATTTAATTTATAAAAAATATTTTTTAGTTCTAGTTTCATACCAATTGCAATCATAGCAATAGGAACAAGTGTAGCTCCAATAGTTTCCATAGTATTCATAACAAACTGAGGCATCTCAAAGTTTTTAGCAAACACCGTTAAAAAGAACATTATAATTGGTGGAAAGAATATTACGCTTTTAACAATACCTCTAAAATTTACATGTTGACCACTTCCCCAGTTAATTATAATCATTCCTAAACTAACAAGTAAAAGAAATGAACCAAATAAATCATAAATAAGTGCATATACTACATAATCCTGTCCATAGAAAGTATCAATATAAGAAAGTCCAATAAATGAAGTGTTTCCAAAAGTTGCAACAATCATAAATGTAGCTAGTACTTTTTTATCAAGTTTGAGTAATTTTCCTACAAAGTAAGCTAAAATTAAATTCCCTAAAATAAAAGTATTGAACATAAAAATCAGTTTTAATGTTTCATATGTTAAATCTAAAGGATAGATTTTAGCAAACACAAGGGCAGGTAGTGAGAAGTAAATAATAAACTCTACAAGCTCTTTAGAATTATCTTTGAAAAAGATTTTAAATAAATAACCAAAACCTAAATATAGGGCTATAGGCAAAACTGGATCTAACATCGGTGTCTTCTTTTTTAAGTGATTATATTTAATAATGTCTTGAAAAATAATTATGTATAATGATTTATGCAAATAATAAATTTAAAAGAAGTCAATTCAACTCATATTTACTTAAAAGAGCTTATTCAAAAAGAGGGGTTTTCCTCTCCTATATGTGTTAGCGCAGATTATCAAAGTGCTGGAATTGGAAGTAGAGGAAACTCTTGGGAAGGAAAAGAAGGAAATCTTTTTTTCTCTTTTGTTGTCTCTAAAGATGATTTACCAGAAGATTTACAATTACAAAGTGCTTCTATTTATTTTTCTTTTCTTTTAAAGGAAGTATTACAAAGTCAAGGCTCAAAACTATGGTTAAAATGGCCAAATGACTTTTACATAGATAATAAAAAAATAGGTGGAACAATTACAAGTGCAACAAAAGATTTGCTTTATTGTGGCATTGGAGTAAATTTACAAAGTGTAAATAGCGAATTTGGAGCCTTAGACATAAAAATTGATAAAATGTATATATTAAAATTATATTTTAAAACTTTAGAAAAAAAATCATCTTGGAAGGAGATTTTTAACTATTTTCAGATAGAATTCCATAAGAGTAGAAAATACAAAGCTACAATTGAAAATAAAAAAATTTCATTGGAAAATGCCATTTTAAATAGTGATGGCTCTATACAAATTGACGATAAAAAGGTTTTTAGTTTAAGATGACTGAAGTTATTGCAATTGCAAATCAAAAGGGTGGGGTAGGAAAAACTACTACTGCCGTAAACCTAAGTGCTGCACTAGCACTAGAAGGTAAAAAAGTTTTATTAATAGATGCTGACCCACAAGCTAATGCTACTACATCATTAGGTTTTCAAAGGGATACATATGAGTATAATATTTACCATGTGATGCTTGGGACAAAAGAGTTAACTGAAATAGTACTTGACTCTGAAATTGAAAACTTAAAAGTAGCACCATCAAATATAGGCTTAGTAGGAATAGAAAAAGAGTTCTATAAGAATATGAAAGATAGAGAGTTAGTTTTAAAAAGAAAAATTGACCCTGTTAGAAAAGATTATGATTATATAATTATTGATTCGCCTCCTGCATTAGGACCAATTACAATTAATACATTAAGCGCTGCTAATTCTGTTTTAATACCAATTCAATGTGAATTCTTTGCATTAGAAGGTTTAGCACAGTTATTGAACACTATTAAATTAGTTAAGCAAACTATTAATAGACAATTACAAATTAGAGGTTTCCTTCCTACTATGTATAGTGCTCAAAACAATCTGTCTAAGCAAGTTTTTGCTGACTTAGCACAGCATTTTGAGAGTAAGCTATTTAAAGTAGATGAAAGTTCATATGTTGTTATTCCTAGAAATATCAAACTTGCGGAAAGCCCAAGTTTTGGTAAGCCAATCATGCTTTATGATTCAATGGCAGCAGGAACAAAAGCATACACAAATCTAGCACGTGCAATTGCTGGATAATTTATTTAATTTAATATTAGGATTTTAATATGGCATTAGGTAGAGGACTTGGAGAATTATTAGGTGAAGTAGAAACAGCTTATGGAAACTCAAATGGTGAATCTAAATATGGAAGAATTATTGAGTTAGAAGTTGAGCAAATAAAGCCAAACCCAAATCAACCTAGAAAAATATTTGATCAAGAAAAATTAAAAGAGTTATCTGACTCAATTGTTGAACATGGTCTTATTCAACCAGTTACTGTTATTGAAGAAGGCGATGGATACATTTTAGTTGCAGGTGAGAGAAGATTAAGAGCTCATAAGCTTGCAAACTTAGAAACTATTAAAGCTACAGTTGTAAATATTGATGACTTCAAATTAAGAGAACTAGCTTTAATTGAAAATATTCAAAGAGATGATTTAAATATCATTGAATTAGCATTTTCATATGCTCAATTAATTAACGAACACAATATTACTCACGATGAATTATCAAAAAAAGTATTTAAAAGTAGAACATCTATTACTAATACTTTAAGGCTGTTACAATTATGCTCATATGTACAACAGCTTTTAGCAAATGATAAAATCACAGCTGGTCATGCAAAAGTAATGCTTGGACTTGATGATGAAACTCAAATTAAAGTTGCTGATTCAATTATTGGACAAAAACTTTCTGTAAGAGAAACAGAGAACTTAATAAGAGATTTAAAAGCTGGCGATAAGAAAAACATAAAAAAGAACAAAAAAGTTTCAAAAGATTATGATTTTAAACCACTTGATAATGTTATTGAACAACTACAAAAAAGTGAACTAAAAGTTAAAGCTGAAAAAAACTATTTTAAGATTGAAATCAAATCTCAAGAAGATATTGAGAAGATTTCTAATTACTTTCGTAACACTTTGTAAAATTCTTTCTTAGATTTATTCCTTTTAATATAATTTTATACTTGTTTTAGATAAAATTTAACCAGTTTTAGTCAAACTAAACTGTAAAAAATATGGAGGAATGAATGTTAGACATAAGTCCTGTATTATTGCTTAGCACAGCAATAATCTTTCTTTTTGTTGTTGCAAGACTTAACAGTTGTCTATTTGTACCCCTATTAAAGCATATGGATGATAGAGACAAATCTATTAAGAGAGATTTAGAAAATGCTCAATCAAACTCTGCTGACGTAGACGGTATGTTAGAAGAAGCAAGCCATGTGATTGCTGAAGCTAAAAAAGAAGCAGCTGCTATTAGAGACCAAGCATACAATGAAGCTAAAGAAATAGCTGATGCTAAACTTGCGAGTGCTAAAGAGGAATTAGAAGCTAAGTCGGTTAAGTTCGCCAAAGAACTAGAAGATGAAACAAAAGCTTTAAAAGAATCATTAGTTGCTGCAATGCCTCAATTTAATGAGAGCTTAAAAGCTAAGATTAGCTCGATTTAATTAGGAGGTTAGGGTTGAAAAAATTATTACTACTTGGATTAGCTTTAGCTCCTATGGCGTTATTAGCTTCAGCTGAAGGTGCGGAGACAAATTACGATATCGTACAAAGAACCGTTAACTTTATTATTTTTGCTGGTATCTTATGGTACTTATTAGCAGATAAGTTAAAAGCTTTTTTTGCTGGTAGAACTGCTTCTATTCAAGCTGAGCTTGATAAAGTACAAGATACTTTAAAAGCTTCTCAAGATAAAGTAGAAGATGCTGCTAACAAGTTAGAAGAAGCAAAAAAATTAGCAAACGAAATTGTTGAAACTGCAAAAGCTGATGTAGACTCTGTTAAGAAAAGAGTTTCTGAAGCTGTTGATGCAGAAATTGCAAATCTTGATAAAGGTTTCGATGAAAAAGCTAAAATTGAAATGTCAAAAGCTAAGAAACAAATTGTTTCTGAAGTTCTTGAAGAGTTATTAAGCTCTGATAATGTTTCATTAACTCAAGAAGAGTTAGCTAACATCGTACTTAAGAAGGTTGCATAATGAATGATTTAATAGCAAAAAGATATGTAAAAGCATTATTAGATGGTAGAGATGTAGAGTCTGCAACTGCTATTTGTAATGATTTAAAAACTATTTCTTCAGCTTATGAAGATGAGAAGTTTATTTCTATTGTTACTTCTTCTGAAGTAAAATCAGAAGATAAGGTTAACTTAGTTTTATCATTTGTTGATAATGCAAGTGCTGAATTAACTAATCTTATTAAATTATTAGGAACAAAGAAAAGACTTGAAATTATTCCTGCAATTACTAGTGAATTAGAATCACAAGTTGCAAAAATGAATAATTCATACACGGGTATAGTATATTGTAATAAAGAATTATCATCTGATTATATCTCTACTATTGAGAAAAAATTCAGTGAAAAATTCAATGTACAATTATCACTATCACAAAATGTTTGTGATTACGATGGTATCAAAGTTGATATTGATAGTCTAGGTGTTGAGATTTCATTCTCAAAAGATAGACTTAAGTCACAAATGATTGAACATATTTTAAAAGCAGTTTAGAACTTATAAAGGAGATATTGAATGGGTGCAAAAATTCAAGCAGATGAAATCAGTTCTATCATTAAAGAAAGAATTGATAACTTTGAATTAAATGTAGACGTTAACGAAACTGGGAAAATCATCTCATTTGCAGATGGTATTGCTCAAGTTTATGGTCTTAAAAATGTAATGGCTGGGGAGCTTGTTGAATTCGAAAACGGAGAAAGAGGATTAGCATCTAACTTAGAAGAAGCTTCTGTTGGTGTTGTTGTTCTTGGTTCTGGTGAAGGATTAAGAGAAGGTTCTTCTTGTAAGAGACTTGGAAAATTATTAGAAACACCAGTTGGTGAAGGTATGATTGGAAGAGTTGTTAATGCACTTGGTGAGCCAATTGATGGTAAAGGTACTATTGAAGCAGCTGAGTCAAGATTCGTTGAGGAAAAAGCTCCTGGAATCATGGCTAGAAAATCTGTTCATGAACCATTACAAACTGGTATTAAAGCAATTGATGCACTAGTTCCAATCGGAAGAGGGCAAAGAGAGCTTATTATTGGTGATAGACAAACTGGTAAAACAACTGTTGCAGTTGATACAATTCTTAACCAAAAAGGTGAAGATGTAGTTTGTATTTATGTTGCAATTGGTCAAAAATCATCTTCTGTAGCTAACGTTGTTAGAACTTTAGAAGAGGGTGGAGCAATGGATTATACTGTTGTAGTTAATGCATCAGCTTCTGAATCATCTGCACTTCAATTCTTAGCACCATATACAGGTGTTACAATTGGTGAGTATTTTAGAGATAACGCTAAGCATGCTTTAATTATCTATGATGATTTATCTAAGCACGCAGTTGCATATAGAGAGATGTCTTTATTATTAAGAAGACCTCCAGGTAGAGAGGCGTTCCCAGGGGATGTATTCTATCTACACTCAAGATTATTAGAAAGAGCTGCAAAAATGTCTGATGAAAATGGTGCTGGGTCTATGACTGCATTACCAATTATTGAGACACAAGCAGGTGATGTTGCTGCATATATTCCAACAAACGTTATTTCTATTACAGATGGTCAAATCTTCTTAGAAACAAACCTTTTCAACTCTGGTATTAGACCTGCAATTAACGTTGGTTTATCTGTATCAAGAGTTGGTGGTGCTGCACAAATCAAAGCTACTAAACAAGTTGCTGGTACATTAAAATTATCTCTTGCACAATATAGAGAGCTAGAAGCATTCGCACAATTCGCATCTGATTTAGATGAGTCTACAAGAAAAGAGCTTGAGCTTGGTCAAAGAATGGTTGAAGTACTTAAACAAGGTGTTAATAAACCATTAGTTATTGAAAAACAAATTGTTATTATCTATGCTGGTACAAAAGGTTATTTAAATGATGTTGCTGTATCTGATGTAGTTAAATACGAAGAAGAGTTACACTCATTCATTGAACAAAAATATGCAAATATTTTAGATGACATTAAATCTAAGAAAAAATTAGATGATGAGACTGAGTCAGCATTAAAAGCTGCATTAGAAGAGTTTAAAACTGTTTTTAATGCTAAATAAGGATTAGTCTATGGCTAACTTAAAAGAAATTAAATTAAAAATTGGAAGTGTTAAGAACACTCAGAAGACTACAAAAGCTATGAAGCTTGTATCTTCTGCAAAACTTACTAGAACTAGACAACTGTCTGATCAATCTAGAAGTTATGCTAAGAAGATTAATGAAGTTCTTTCTGAGATCGCAAACAGAGTTAGCAAAGTTCAAGATGGTGGTAATCACAATAAAGCGTTTATCCCTAACGAGAACCCAAAAACAGTTGATATTGTTTTTGTTACTGCTGACAAAGGTCTTTGTGGTGGTTTTAACATGGCAACGATTAAGAAAGTTAATGAATTAGCCGCTGATTATAAATCTAAAGGTGTAAATGTTAGATATAGAGCTGCTGGAAGAAAGGGAGTTGATTTCTTCTCTTTCCAAGGTGTTGAATTATCTCAGAAGGTAACAGACTTATCTTCTGCACCAGATTATGATAGAGCTGCAGATTTCATTAAAGATGTAGTAGAAGATTTCCAAAAAGGTGAAACTGATAAAGTAATTTTAGTTTACAATGGATTCTTAAATATGCTTACTCAAGAAATTAGAGTAAGAGAACTACTTCCAATTAGCCTAGACGATGTTGAAACTTCAGAAGCTGAAACATCTATGCTAGAAATTGAACCAGATGATGATGAAGAAGTGTTAGAAGAATTAACTAATAAATATATTGATTTCAATATGTATTATTCTTTAATTGATTCTTTAGCAGCAGAGCACTCTGCAAGAATGCAAGCTATGGAAGCTGCAACTAATAATGCTAAAGACAGAGTTAACTCGCTAACAGTTGAGTATAATAAAGCTAGACAAGCTGCAATTACAACAGAGCTGATAGAAATTATCAGTGGTGTTGAATCATTAAAATAATTTAAAGGAGCTGCCCGTATGAAAGGTAATATTATTCAGGTAATGGGTCCTGTTGTAGACGTTGAGTTCGACGGATATTTACCAGAAATTAACGAAGCTATTGAAGTTACATTAGCGGACGTTAACCAAGATAGATTAGTTCTAGAAGTTGCTGCACACATTGGTGATAGCAGAGTTAGAACTATTGCTATGGATATGACAGAAGGTTTAAAAAGAGGACAAGAGTGTACTGCTACTGGTGGACCAATTAAGGTTCCAGTTGGTGAAGCTGTACTTGGAAGAATCTTTAACGTAATTGGTGATCCAGTTGATGAAGGTGAAGCAATTTCTGAAGATACTGAAAGATGGTCAATCCATAGAGCTGCTCCAACTTTTGAAGAGCAATCTACAAAAACTGAAATGTTTGAAACAGGTATCAAAGTTGTTGACTTACTTGCACCATATTCAAAAGGTGGTAAAGTAGGACTATTCGGTGGTGCTGGTGTTGGTAAAACAGTTATTATTATGGAGCTTATCCATAATGTTGCGTTCAAACACTCAGGTTACTCAGTATTTGCTGGTGTTGGTGAAAGAACAAGAGAAGGTAATGACCTTTATTACGAAATGAAAGACTCTAACGTACTTGACAAAGTTGCATTATGTTATGGTCAAATGAGTGAGCCTCCAGGTGCAAGAAATAGAATTGCATTAACTGGTCTTACTATGGCTGAGTACTTCAGAGATGAAAAAGGTCTTGATGTATTAATGTTTGTTGATAATATCTTTAGATTTGCTCAAGCAGGTTCTGAGATGTCAGCATTATTAGGAAGAATTCCTTCAGCTGTTGGTTACCAACCAACATTAGCTAGAGAAATGGGTGCATTACAAGAGAGAATTACTTCAACTGCAAAAGGTTCAATTACTTCTGTTCAAGCTGTATATGTTCCAGCGGATGACTTAACTGACCCTGCTCCTGCTTCTGTATTTGCTCACTTAGATGCAACTACAGTACTTAACAGAAAAATTGCAGAAAAAGGTATTTACCCAGCAGTTGATCCACTAGATTCATCTTCTAGAATTCTTTCTGCAGATGTATTAGGTGAAGAGCACTATGCAGTAGCAAGAGGTGTTCAATCTGTATTACAAAAATATAAAGATTTACAAGATATCATTGCAATTCTTGGTATGGATGAGTTATCTGAAGAAGATAAACTTGTTGTTGCAAGAGCAAGAAAAATCGAAAGATTCTTATCTCAACCATTCTTCGTTGCAGAAGTATTTACAGGATCTCCAGGTAAGTATGTTGAATTATCAGATACTATTGCTGGATTCAAAGGTATCCTTGATGGTAAATATGACAACATTCCAGAAATGGCATTCTATATGGTTGGTGGAATCGACGAGGTATTAGCTAAAGCTGAGGATATGAAATAACAAATAAGGCATGCTTATGGATACACTAAAATTATCAATAGTTGCACCAAATGGTCAGATCTTTAGTGATGAAGTAAAAACCGTAACTCTTCCAGGAAAAGAGGGAGAGTTCGGAGTTCTACCAGGACATGCTTCTTTAGTATCATCATTAACTGTTGGCGTAATTATAATAGAAAAAGCAGATTCAACTGAAGCAGTAGCAATTAACTGGGGTCACGTAAAAGTAAGTGAAAGTTCTGTTGACGTATTAGTTGACGGAGCTGTAGCTCTTACTTCAGGTGCGGATTCTGAAATTGCTAAAAACATTGACGCTGCAAAAGATTTAGTTAACTCTGTTAAAGATGCAAACGTATCATTAGCAGCAGTTGAGGCTAAAATCAACTCATTCGCTTAAAAAGTAGATAATGATTGATTCAGCTTTAAATTATTTAAGTAATGGTAGTGCCATAACACTTTTAGTGTTGTGGTCACTTTCATTATATATGGTTATCGTTTTTTGGATATTCATTTACAGATTTCTATCATTGAAGTCTTCAATTCTTACTGAGAAAAAATCACTAGAAGCATTAACATCACGAAGTTCAACTTTAAGTCCTATGTCTGCACTTAATAAATGTGCAAATGGAGTTACAAATAAAGAGATTCTAAGTGCATGTGAAATAAACATCATTAAAGATGCTAGTGTTGGAATATCATGGATGTCAATTATTGCATCAACTGCTCCATTTATTGGATTATTTGGAACAGTAGTAGGTATTCTTGAATCATTTGCAAAATTTTCAAGTCACTCAAAAGTAGGGTTTTCTGTAATTGCACCTGCAATTTCTGAAGCTTTAGTTGCAACAGCAGCTGGTATTTTTGTAGCAATTTTTGCATATACATTTCATCAAATATTAGTAAGAAAAGTTTATGAATTAAATACATATATTAAGGCACAAGCTAAAATATTAATTGCTAAAGGTTAATCATGTTTGATTATAACCAAAAACCTGATTTAAACATTACACCTTTAGTAGATATTATGCTAGTGCTTCTTGCAATTTTAATGGTTACTGCTCCTGTTGTTGAGTTTGAAGAACCTATAAACCTTCCAAAGGGAAGTAAATCTCAACAAATACAAGCAGTTAAAAAGATTGATATACTACTAACAAGAAATAAAAAAATAAAGATTAATAAAAAAAGTTTTGAATTTGATACTTTTGCAGATAATTTTGTTTTATTTGCTCAAAATAAAGATAGAAAAACGCCAATACATATACGTGCAGAAAAAACATTGATGTATGATGATGTTATCTATATTCTAAAAGCAGTAAAAGAAGCTGGTTTTACTAAAGTATCACTTATAACAGATGGATAATTATGCAAGATAAAAACTACTTTTATCTATCAGGTGCAATATCTGTTTCTATTTATATTATTGTTGGATTTTTATTTCTATCATACATAAATGCTCCAAAACCTAAAAAGTTCGATATAAATACAAAAACTACTGTTTTAGAATTAGAACTTATCTCAACTAAATCAACTGAAAAAAGAGTTGCAAAGAAGAGTGAGTCAAAACAAGAAAAGATTATTAAAAAATCTACATCACGTTCTAACAAACAAAAAGCAGATTTTAAATCACTATTTGCTAATGTTAAAACCAAGTCTAAAAAAGTAGTAGAAAAAGAAACAACTACTCAAAAAGCATCTATTGATCCAAGTAGATTTAGATCAAAGTTTCAAAAAGAGAAAAGTACAGACAATCTAAAAGTTTCAAAGCTTTTAAATGATGTGAAAACAAGTACAAACCGACCTGTTGTTAATTCAGCAAGCAAAGGTGAAGAACATGAGTACTTCTCAAAGATAAAACAGATATTATGGGAGAGATGGAATCCTAAGTTATTAGAAGAAGGATTAATAGTAAAGGTTCTTGTAATGATTACAAATAGTGGAGATTTTGATTACAGAATAATAAAGTATTCAAATGATGTGCGATTTGATGAATCATTAAAAGAGTTTTTAAATTCTCAAACTAGGGAAACTTTTCCTACACATAATATTAACAGTAAAGTTGATATTATTATAAACTTTAAATCGGAAGGTTAATATGAAAAAAATATTATCAGTTTTATTTCTAATTACAACATTTGTTTTTGCAGCTGATGCAGAGTTAGATATTGTTAAAAAATCAGGTTCAATTCCTAAAATCGAAGTTTCAGTTGCACCAAGTGCAATGAATATGCCTCTTACTAAAAAAGTAGCTAAAATGATTGAAAAGGATTTAATGGTAAGTGGACATTTTGATGTTATAAAAGCTTCACAAGTTGTTAATTACAATTCAAATCCAGATATGCTAGTTTTATCAAATAAAGGCACTGACCTATTTGTTAATGTAAGCTCAGATGTTAGCAGTTTTGGTGGTTATTCAGTGATGATTAAAATGTATGATATAAATGCTAAAAAGATGGTATTTAACAGAACTTTTTCTACATCAAAAGAGGATAGATACCCATTCTTAGCCCACAGAATTGCAATAAGAATCAATAAGCATTTAAATGCACCACCAATTGATTGGATGGATAAATTTGTAATTTTCTCTCAATATAAAAGTGCAAAGAAAGCAGATATTATAATTGCTGATTATACTCTTACTTTCCAAATGCCAGTTATTAGAGGTGGGCTTAATATTTTCCCTAAATGGGCTAATAAAAAGCAAGACTCTTTTTACTATACAACTTATGACAAGGGACTTCCTACTTTAATTAAAACTAATATTTATACAAGACAAAGAGAAGTTATTATGAAAAGTGAAGGTATGATAGTTGCATCTGATGTAAGTGAAGATGAGAAAAAACTTTTAATTACTGCTGCACCTAATAATCAACCAGATATTTATTTATATAATACTATTAACAGAACAAAAAAGAGATTAACAACTTATAAGGGTATTGATGTTGGAGCTCACTTTGTTGATAATGAAAAAAGAATAGTTTTTGTATCAGATAGATTAAAATATCCAAATATCTTTGCTAAAGAGATTGGTGGTAGAGGAGTTGAAAGACTAGTTTATCATGGAAATAATAACTCTTCTGCAACTACATATAAAGATTATGTAGTATATACAAGTAGAGATAGAAATAGTGAGTTTGGTCACTTTACATTTAATCTTTATTTAATGTCAACAAAAAGTGATTTCCTTAAGAGACTTACTTCAAATGGAAGTAATCAATTTCCTAAATTTTCAAAAGATGGGGAATCAGTTATATTCTTAAAAACAATAAATAATAGAAGTTCAATAGGAATTATTAGACTTAATTATTCTAAAGCATTTACATTCCCATTAAAAAATGGAAAAATCCAATCTATTGATTGGTAATTTTATAAACTAACATTTTATATATACAAAGATATACTAGTTTTATTATAATTTCCTAAAAGGAGTTTAAAATGAAACTAGGAATATCATCTTGCTTACTTGGTACTACCTGCCGATATGATGGCGGTCATTCAAGAGACAAATTTATTGTTAATGAACTATCAAACTACTTTGATTTTGAGGCTTTTTGTCCTGAAAGATTAGTTTTCCCAACTCCAAGACCTGCCATAAGGTTAGTTAGAAGTAATGGTGAAGTAACCGTACGAACATCAAATGATGATGAAGATGTAACAGATACTATTACTGAAATATCTAAAGAGCTAGTAAAAAAGATTGAAGATAATCAATTATGTGGATTTATATTAAAATCTAAATCTCCAACATGTGGTATGGAAAGAGTTAAAATCTATCCTGATAAGAAAAATGGTCAAAGCGAAAATGTAGGCGTTGGAGTTTTTGCAAAAGAGCTAAAAGAAAGATTCCCTTATTTGCCAATTGAAGAAGAAGGAAGACTAGGTGACCCATGGCTTAGAGAAAACTTTTTAATGCAAATATTTGCATATAGACATCTTTTTGAGTTTTTAAAATCAAAGCCATCTTTCAAAGATTTAGTTGATTTTCATACTTCATATAAATACCTAATATATTCAAAATCTCAAAGTTCATATAAAGAGCTTGGAAATATTGTTGCAAATCATGAAAAAAAAGATATAGAAGAGGTCTTATCTTTATATAAAGTTGCTTTTTTAGAAGCAATTTCAAAAAAAGGAAGTATCTCTAAAACTTACAATGTGCTTCTTCATATTTATGGGTATTTCAAGAAAGTCATATCAAAAGAGGAAAAGGATGATATTTTAGAGACTCTTGAGGACTTTAAAAAAGGAATAGTACCTTTAATTGCAGTTATAAAAATAATAAAGCTTTATACAAACAAATTTGACATTGAGTATCTTAAAACTCAAGTATTTATAAATCCATATCCAAAAGAATTAGCACTTCGTTCTAAAGTTGAGGCTTATAAATGAGACAAATACTTTGGTTTAGAAGAGATTTAAGAGTTTCAGATTCAGCATTATTAGCCTATGCAGAATACGAAGTTCTTCCTATTTTTATTTTTGATAAAAATATTTTAGGCTCTTTACCAAAAGATGATAAAAGGGTTTCATTTATTTATGAGTCTGTATTAAACCTAAAGAAAGAGCTTCAATCTTTAGGTTTAGATTTGGCAATATTTTATGATGAGCCATTAAATGTTTTTAAAAATTTAGCAAAAGATTTTGATGAAGTTCTATGCTCTGTAGATTTTGATTCTTATGCTATTAAAAGAGATGATGAAGTTGAAAAAATCATTCCTTTAAAAAGATTTAATGATTCATTTATTTTAAATCCAAATGAACATCTTAAAGGTGATGGAACTCCTTATAAAGTATTTACACCTTTTTATAAATCATTACACTTGATAACTCAAGCTTCAAGTATTGAAGAGTATAAAAGAAATGAAAATCTAAAACTTGTAAAGTTTGATTACGAAAAGTTTGTCTCATTAGAAGAATTAGGTTTTCAAAAACAGGAATTACCATCTTTTTTATATAAAGATGCAAAAAAGTTATTAAAAGAGTTCTTATCAAAAATAGATGAGTATCAAGTAAATAGAGACTTTTTTTATATAGATGCCACTTCAAAATTATCTGTTCATTTAAGATTTGGACTAATATCTGCAAAAGAGATATTTAATATTGTAAAAAAATCAAATATAAATGATTATGAATTCTTTATTAGAGAGCTTTTTTGGAGAGAGTTTTATAATTATATACTATTTCATTTTCCAAATTCACAAAAAGAAAATTTTAATGGTATAGAAATAAAGTGGAATCAAAATGAAGAAGATTTTAAAAAGTGGTGTGAAGGTAAAACAGGAGTTCCAATAATTGATGCTGCAATGATTCATTTAAATAAAACCGGTCTTATGCACAATAGATTACGAATGATTGTTGCTTCATTTTTAACTAAAAATCTTTTTATAGATTGGAAAAGAGGCGAAGAATATTTTGCATTGAAACTTCTAGATTATGAAGCAAGTTCAAATATTGGTTCATGGCAGTGGGCAGCAAGTACAGGAGCAGATGCAGCTCCATATTTTAGGGTATTTAATCCTTACACTCAATCTTCAAAGTTTGATAAAGAGGGTTTATTTATAAAATCAGTTATAAAAGAGTTAAAAGATGTAGACCCAAAACTTTTTCATATAGAAAATGCTCTTTCTTCAAACCTTTTTTATGCTTATCCTAAAGCAATGGTAGATATTTCATTATCAAGAAAAAGAGCAATAGAAAACTTTAAAAAGGCTAAAGATGAAAACATATGATTTAGCCATTATTGGCTCAGGAATGGGAGGCAGTATGATTGCCTCTATAAATAAAGATAAAGATGTAATTGTATTTGAAAAAGATACAAATCTTGGTGGATGTGCTAGTACTTTTAAAAGATTTGGTAATTATTATAATACTGGTGCAACAACCTTAGTTGGATATGAAAAAAATCACCCATTAAAAGAGATTTTTGATAAGGCAAAAGTAGATTTAGATTTAAAAAAGAGTGATATTGCAATAAGAGTTATTCAAAACAATAATACTATTGATAGAGTAAAAGATTTTGAATCGTTTTTATCTCAAATTGAAAAAGTGTATCCAAATAAAAACAATAGAGTTTTTTGGCAAAAGATAAAAGAACTTGATGAAAAGTTCTGGAAACTAAAAAATGTATATTATTCAAAATATTCGTTATCTTCTTATAAAAAAACTCTTAAATCAGTAAGTGAGATTTTTTTAACTTTTAAATTTGATTTATTAAAAACAGCGAAGGGATTTATAAAAGCTACTTTAGGAAATATCTCAAAAGAGTACCAGAACTTTATTGATTCTCAACTTCTTATAACCTTACAAACCACATCAAAGGATATCTCTTTATTATCACTTGCATTAGGTTTAGCTTATCCTTTTCATGATGTATTTTATGTAAATGGTGGGATGGGTTCAATTTTTGATGAACTACTTAAAGAAATAGAAACTCATAATAAAGAGGAAGTAAAATCTATTATAAAAGAGAATGATGTTTATACCTTAAAAACAAGAAAAGGTGAATACAAAGCTAAAAACGTAGTATTAAACTCTACAGTTTTTGATAGTGCTAAATTATTTGTAGATGAAGATATAAAATCCTATTATGAAAGATTCTCTTTTAATGATCAAAGTGCTTTTGTAATTCATATGACAATAAATAAAAAAGAAGACTTATTACACCATTATCAAATAATTTTAGATAAGCAAATACCTAACTCTATTTCAAACTCTTTTTTTGTTTCTCTTAGTTCTGATGATGATAAAAAAATGTCTGAAAATGGAATAAGCATAACTATCTCAACACACACAAAAGCTAGATTTTGGAGTAATTTAAATAAAGATGAATATAAAAGACAAAAGTTTATTACAGAAGATTTTATAATAAATAGTTTTTTAGAAAACTTTGATAATATAAGTAAAGAAGATATTCAAATCTCTTTTAGTGGAACAGCAAAAACATTTAATCGATTTATAAATAGAGATAATTGTGGAGGAAAAGCAATAACATTAAAAAATTTATTTCAAATACCAAGTTGTAAAACACCTTTTGAAGGTCTATATAATGTAGGTGATACAATATTTGCAGGTCAAGGTTGGCCAGGAGTTGCTTTAGGTGTACATGTGTTAAAGGAAGAGTTAAATGGATAGTGTAAGATTAAAAATATCAATGGTTGACTGGTTATATATTATATTAATCGGAGCATGTTTTGGTTTTCTAATATCTCTATTTTTATATTTTATAAATGAAGATTTACAAAACTTATCTACTATTGTTTTTAGTATTTTAAGTGCAGTATCTATTTCTTTTTTTGCATTTATACTAATAACCATTTCAAATGATTATATTTTACCTCGAGTTAATGAGAAGTTTTGGTATTTAATTAGTTTTATTTTCTCTTTTTTCGCAGGTTTTTTAGGTTTTTCATTTTCATATTATGTTTTTTCATTAAGTGATTACAATATTGTAAATTTGATAACACCTTATTGGTTTAATATCAGCATAACAATAGGGTTTCTGACTTTTTTAGTGGGAATGATTCTTCATCAATTTATTTCAATGAAATATAGAAATGAATCAATTACAAGTGAAGTTTTAGAAACTAAAATCAAAGCTTTAGAAGGTGAACTTAATCCTCATTTTTTATTTAATGCATTAAACTCTCTTTCTGAATTAATATATATTGACCAGAAAAAAGCAGAAAAAGCCACTCTTGATATTTCAACTTTCTTAAGAAATGCTATAACAAAAGATAGTCTTATTCCTTTAGAAACAGAAATAAAAATGGTTGAAACATATTTAGATATAGAAAATATTAGATTTGACAATAATATTAAACTAACTAGTTCTTTTGATGAAGATACAGGATATATGCAAGTACCAAAATTCTCTATTCAATTATTAGTAGAAAATGCAATAAAACATGGATATAAATCTAAAACTTTAAATATAAACATTGAAGCAGATGAATCAGCTATTAAAGTTTCAAATGATGGAGTTTTACCCAAAGAGGTTAAATTTGGAACAGGTCTTAGTAATTTACAAAAAAGATTGCAGTTATTAAACATAGGAAAGTTAGAATATAAAATAGAAAAAGAAAATATGAGTTTTATAATAAAAATAAAAAGGTAAAGTTTTGAAAACACTTATTGTAGATGATGAAAAGTTAGCTCTTAGTAGATTAAAAAGAATTTTAAATGAAGAGGGTATTAGTGATATAATAGAAGCATCAACACCACTAGATGCAATAAAAGAAGCAACAAAGTCAAAATTTGACCTTGCTTTTTTAGATATTTCAATGCCCACAATGAGTGGACTTGATTTAGCTAATACTCTTTTAGAAATGAATCCAAATATTTTTATTATTTTCCAAACAGCTCATGAAGAGTATGCCTTAGAAGCTTTTAAAAGTGGGGGAGTGGACTATTTATTGAAACCTATCTCTAATGAAACAGTGAAGAAGTCTTTAGAAAAAATAGGTAAGTATATAGATACAAAAGTAAACGAAACTAAAAAAATAGTTGCAAAAAGAGGTAATAAAATATATTTAATCTCTTTAGATGATATATACTATATAAAAGCTGATCTTGATGAGGTAATTATAAAGATAAAAGAGACAGATGCATATGTTAGAAAAAAAATAGGAGATATGGAAAAAATTCTTGTAGATAGAAATTTTTTTAGAATACATAGATCTTATATCGTTAATGTTGATAAAATTAAATCAATGCAAAGTATAGAGCAATCAAAACTTGAAATATCATTTATGGATATAGATGACTTAGTTACTACATCAAAAGATGGGGCAAAAGAGTTTAGAGAATATTTGGATAATAAAACAATTTAGAAAAGGATTTTAGATGAAAACAATAGCAATAAGTGGTTCAAGTGGATTTGTAGGAACAAATATTAAAAAGTTTTTTTCTAAAGATAACTTTGAAGTTATATCTATAGAAAGAGAAGTTCTATCAAATGAAGAAGAATTAACTTCAATAATGGAAAAAGCTGATATTGTAATTAATTTAGCTGGTGCTAATATAATAAGTAGATGGACAGAATCTTATAAAAAGCTTCTTTATACTAGTAGAATTGATACAACAAAAGCTTTAGTAAATGCAATGAGTAAAGCCCAAAAGAGACCAGAGTTATTAATCTCAACATCAGCAGTTGGAATATATAGCAATAAAGATTGTTATGATGAAGAGTATTATGAATATTCAGATGATTTTTTAGCTTATGTTTGTAAAGAGTGGGAAAAAGAAGCTTTAAAAGCAAAAGAGTTAGATATAAGAACTGCAATATTTAGATTTGGAATAATATTAGGAGATGGTGGAGCATTAGAAAAAATGCTACTTCCTTTTAAAATGGGAGTAGGTGGAACAATAGGTGATGGAAATCAACACTTTTCTTTTATTCACATAGAGGATTTATTAAATGCATATAAATTCTTAATTGAAAATGTGGATTTAAATGGAGTGTTTAATTTAACATCTCCAATGCCAACAACAAATAAAGGTCTAACAAAAGCTTTAGGTACTGCACTTAATAGACCAACATTTTTCCCAATTCCAGAGTTTGTTTTAAATCTAGTATTTAGTGAAGGGGCAAAAGTCTTAACTGATGGGCAGTGTGTTGAACCTAAAAGGCTATTAGATAGTGGTTTTAGTTTTAAACATACAACAATTGATGAAACAATTAATAATATAGTAAATCAAAAATGAAAAAATACGAAAAGGTTTCACTAATAAATTGTGAAATAAAAGAGTTATTTGATTTTCATTTAAATATGAATAATTTAAAAGCTATAACTCCTGATAATATAAAAATAACTCTTTTAGATGAGAACTTTACTCCAAAGGAAGGTGCTGTATTAAAGATAAAAACAGTTAAAAATTTTCTTCCTATAACTTGGGAAGTAAAGATTGAAAAACTTGAAAGTCCCGATATTTTAGTCGATTTGGCTATAAAATCACCTTTTAAGTATTGGAAACACTCTCATGTTTTTACAAAAAGAGGTAATATGTGTGAGTTAAAAGATATTGTAGAATATGAATTACCCTTTGGTAAAATAGGAGAGTTGTTTAACTTTTTTATTAAAAAAGAGTTAGATGCAATGTTTACTTTTAGACATAATAAAACAAAAAAACTCTTAGAAAAATAATATCAAGCTAAACAAAGTAAATGAATTTCTTAATAAGAAATAACAGAAACTAAGTAATGTACCATTAAGTTTAGATTTAGTAAAATCAAATGAAATTTTCTAAAAGGGAACTGGTTATGAAAAAATTAAGCATCTATACTTTTCTAGTTGCAGCAGTATTATTTACTGGGTGTAGTCAAAAAGAAGTTGAGGTTTCAGGTGCAGATAACTCTGAATCTGCATTAAACAATATCGACAATTCAAATATTCAAAGTGAAGTTGTAAACGACTCTTTAGTTGAGAGTTCTGAAAACGGTTACTATTATATGATTAATGGTAAAAAAGAACTTATTCAAAATATCTATTTTGGTTTTGATAAATATAGCTTAACTACTGATATGAAAAATGTTGCAAAAGAGAACGCATCAAAATTATCTGGTCTTCAAGCAGGTACTACAATTAAAGTAGAAGGTAACTGCGATGAATGGGGAACTGATGAATATAACTATGCATTAGGTTTAAAAAGAGCTAAAGTTGTAAAAGATACATTAGTTATGGATGGTATCGACGAAAATGCAATTAAAGTTGTAAGTTTTGGTGAAAGTAATCCTGTATGTACTGACAAAAACTCTACTTGTTGGCAAAAAAATAGAAGATCAGAGCATAAATTAGTAAAATAATTAAATGATCAAAAAACTACTATTAACTAGTATTTTTATTTCTAGTACCTTAACTGTAACAGCTGATGAAGTTTCAGTTTTTGGTGCTGGAAATTTAGACTCTAAAAATCCATACGGATTAAATTCTGCAGAAAAGAATATCTTAAAAAATAAAAAAACTTTAGGTAGCATTGATTCAAAAGTAAAAGATGTTAAATATACAGTTGGATCATTGAGTGAGAGAATTGATGGATTAGAATCAATTTACGAAGGTGATTCTCAAAAACTTAATAAAACAGTAATTAAATTAAATGAAGTTATAAAAAAGCTTGAAGAAAATTCAAGTGTATCTGAAAAAAATAGTTCAGATATTCAAGATTTAAAAACAGTATCAACTCAAATTTTAACTATGCAAGAAGAAATTTCTTCGCAAAATAAAAAAAATATTAAAAATTTAAAAACAGCAATTTCTAAATTAACAAATTCAGTAAATGAGCTAAATAAAACTTATGTTTCAGAAAAAGAACTTAAGTCTAATATGAATCAATTTATTACTAGAGAAGAGTTTGAAGCCTTAAAAAAATCTTTAGGCGTAAAAACTAGTAATAAAACTACAACTAAAAAAAAGTCTAACAAGGTATTATCCTACAAAGAAAAAGATGCTATGTTAGAAGAAGCAAAAGAGCTATTTAAAAAAGATTATTTTACAAAAGCTATTCCAATGTTTGAAGAGTTAGTAGAGTTAAACTTTAAACCTGCAGAGGGTAATTTTTATTTAGGTGAGATGTGGTATTATAGAAAAAAATATGAAGATGCAATTTCATATTTTAAAACATCTGCAATGTTATATGACAAAGCAGACTATATGCCAAAACTTTTATTACATAGTGCTATTTCTTTTGAAAAAATAAAAGATTATAGTAATGCGGCAAATTTTTATAATTCTTTAATCGGTATTTATCCAGATTCTAAAGAAGCAAAAATAGCCACAAAAAATTTATCAAGTATAAATAATTAATAATTTAGGAGAAAAAATGTCAAAAGTAATTGGAATTGAATATACTTTAAAAGATGCTAACTCAGGTGAGCAAATTGATTCAAATGTAGGTGGAGCACCATTAGAGTTCGTTTCTGGAAAAGGTCAAATTATTCCAGGTTTAGAAACTAAACTTGTTGAAATGTCTGAAGCTGAAAAAGCTGACGTTATGGTTGAACCGAAAGATGCATATGGTGAATTCAATGAAGAAGCTGTTCAAACTTTACCAAAAGAACAATTTGCAGGTATTGAGTTAACAGAAGGTATGTCTTTATATGGAACAGGTGAGCAAGGTGAGACTGTACAAGTAACTGTTAAATCATTTACTGATTCAGATGTAACTATTGATTACAATCACCCTTTAGCTGGTAAAACATTAATGTTCTCAGTAACAGTATTAACTTTAAGAGATGCAACTGAAGAAGAAATCCAAACAGGTGTTGTTGGTGGAATGGCTGCTATGGGTGGCGGTTGTTGTGGTGGTGGAGGACACGACCACGGTTCTGAAGGTGGTTGTTGTAGCACTGAACCTAAAGAGCAATCTCATGGAGGTTGTGGTTGTAGCCACTAATCTACTCATTATTAAAAATATAAAAGGCTCAGGAGTTTCTTCTGAGCCTTTTTATTTTACTAACTAAAAAACTTAAGTATAATAACAACTAAATTAATTTAAAAGGTTTACAATGAAAAAAGTAGCTTTCATTTTTCCAGGTCAAGGAAGTCAATCTATTGGGATGGGAAAAGATTTTTTTGAAAATAGCGACTTAGCAAAAGAGATGATCTCAAAAGCTAGTCAAAGATTAAATATAGATTTTGAAAAATTACTTTTTGAAGAAAATGATAAAATTGGACAAACTGAATATACTCAACCAGCAATTTTACTTGTTAGTTCAATTGCAAATGCAATATTCAAAGAAAAATGTGATATCCAAGCAGAGTTTGTATTAGGTCACTCATTAGGTGAATTTTCTGCATTAGTAAGTGCAGGGGCTATTGATTATTTAGATGCAGTAGAACTTGTTCATAGAAGAGGTTTATTTATGACTGAAGCTTGCAGTGGACAAGATGCAGGTATGATGGCTTTAGTAGGTTTAGATGACACTATAGTTGAAAATATTTGTAAAGAACAACAAGACTTAGGTAAAAAAGTTTGGCCAGCAAATTATAATATGGATGGTCAATTAGTTTTAGCAGGAATCAAAGCAGATTTAGAAAGCTTAGTTGATACATTTAAAGAAGCAGGTGCTAAAAGAGCTATTGTATTAGATATGTCTGTAGCTTCTCACTGCGAACTATTAAGAAGTTCTGTAGAGAATTTAAAACCATATTTAGAAGAGTATTTAAAAGAAGAATTCTCACCAGTTATTTCAAATGTAACTGCTGAAGCATACTCAACAAAAGATGAAGCAGTTGAACTATTATCTTCTCAATTAACAAGCCCTGTAAAATATAAACAATCAATTGCTGCAAATGCAAATAAAGTAGATTGTTTTATTGAGTTTGGAAATGGAATTGTTTTAAAAGGTCTAAATAGAAAAATTTGCAAAGGTACACCTACAATAAATGTAAGTGATTTTGCATCATTAGAGAAAGTACTTGGTGAATTAAATGACTAAATTAGCAATTATGGGAGCAATGGAGGAAGAGATAGAACCTCTATTAGCTCATTTTGGTGAAGCAAAAGTTACTGTATATGCAGATAACAAATATTATGAAGTATCACATAATGGATTAGATATTGTTATTGCATACTCAAAGATTGGAAAAGTATTTGCTTCTTTAACAGCAAGTACTATGATTCAAAAGTTTGGATGTGATACTTTATTATTCTCAGGAGTTGCAGGTGGAATAAACCCTGAACTTAAAATTGGAGATTTAATTATTGCAGATAAACTATGTCAACATGATTTAGATATCACTGCATTTGGACATCCCCATGGATATGTACCAGGTGGAAGTGTATTAGTTGATACAACTAAGAGTTTACGAGATGTAGCAATTGAAGTCGCAAATGAAAATGGTATTAAAGTTATAGAAGGAACTATTGCAACTGGTGATCAATTTGTACATTCACCAGAAAGAAAAGAGTTTATTCAAAAAACATTTAATGCCGATGCATTAGAAATGGAAGGTGCAAGTGTTGCAGTTGTATGTGATTCTTTAAATATTCCTTTCTTTGTTTTAAGAGCAATTTCTGATACTGCAGATGGTGGTGCTGATATTGACTTTGATGAGTTTTTAAAATCTTCTGCTAAAAATTCTGCTGACTATTTAGTAAAAATAGTAAATAAACTACAAAAATAATTTAAATATTATTCTAAACAATAAATATAATCATTTTAGATTATATTTATTGTAAATTTCTACAATTTTCCAAATTTAAGCTTCAATTAAGAAGAAACCCTTGACAAAGCAAAAAAAATCTATTATAATTCCCGTCCAATTTCAGAGGAACGACATCAAAA
>JABXII010000004.1 GCA_013373175.1 Campylobacteraceae bacterium
ATCATCGTAACTCTCTCAATCGTTTTTGATGTCGTTCCTCTGAAATTGGACGGGAATTATAATAGATTTTTTTTGCTTTGTCAAGGGTTTCTTCTTAATTGAAGCTTAAATTTGGAAAATTTATAGCTTTCTTGCTCTTTTCTACTATTTTTTACTACTTTCTTTGTTTTTTATTCTTTCATTTACTATTTAACTTAAATATTAGCATTTTTTTAAGCTTAGACTTAATTTTAACATTTATATATATAGCAATCTATAAATAAAAAATTCCAAATGAATAGTTACTCATTATAATGTAATATTAGTATTAAATATTAAAGTAAATATTAAGACTAACATTATAGAATATCAAAAAATTAGAAAGGATTGAAATGTATAACAGAGATTATCTTTCACAAGAATCATCTCAATACAAGTCGCAAGATTCATCAAGAGCTGAATTAATGAGCTTCTTAAAAGCAACTTACCAGTTATTCGCTGGTTCATTATTAGCTGCTACTGCAGGAGCTTATATCGGTCTTGATATGGTTTCTACTATTGCAAGCTGGTATTGGGGTCTAGTAATATTAGAATTTATATTACTGTTTGGACTTTTTGCAGTTAAAAATAAGCCAGGAATTAACCTAGCTGTATTATTTGGATTTACATTTATAAGTGGTTTAACTATTACACCTCTATTAAGTAATATCTTAATGATGCCTTCTGGTGCTTCAATAGTTGCTCAAGCATTTTTAATGACATCAGTTGCATTTGGTGGAATCTCAATGTTTGCAATGACAACAAAAAGAGATTTTTCTTCAATGGGTAAAATGTTATTCATTGCATTAATTATCCTTATTGTTGGTTCTATTTCAAACATCTTCTTCCAATCTCCACTATTACAGTTAGGGATTGCAGGTGTTGGTGCATTATTATTCTCTGCTTTCATTCTTTATGATACACAACAAATCATCAAAGGTGGATTTGAAACTCCAATTGAAGCAGCAATTGCACTTTACTTAGATTTCTTTAACTTATTTGTATCTTTATTACAAATATTTGGAATCTTAAACAGTGACGACTAAAACTAGCCTTTTAGGCTAGTTTTACTACATATGACTAACAATAAAACTCTTAGATTAATTGATGCAAACCTTAACAGACTTAAAGAAGGTATTCGTGTAGTAGAAGATATCTTTAGATATAACTATGACAATAAAGAAATATCTTTAAAACTTAAATCCCTTAGACACCTTTGTAGAGTTGATAACTATATAGAAGTATTAAGTACAAGAGATGTAAATAATGATGTGTTAAGAGAATCAATAAAAAGTGAACAAAATAGAAGTGACTTAAACTCTATTTTAATAGCTAACTTTAAAAGGGCTCAAGAGAGTTCAAGAGTTCTTGAAGAGATTACAAAGCTAACATCTATCAAAGATAGTGAAAACTTCAAATATATAAGATATGAGCTTTATAACTTAGAAACAGTCTTAATAAATATAACTTCAAACTCTAAATAGTTTAAATCATACTCTTTATAAAGTTTTTTAGCCTCTTTAAATGATAAAGCAGCATTAGGACTAACTCCTGATTTTTTAATATAATCAAATAACTCTTTTTTATTATCAAACTCTAACTTATAAAAAATTGTTTCAAATTCACATTCAAAATAAGAGGAAAATGCTTCTTTAATAGAATTTTCGTCTAATATAGGTGATTTTGTATTTGTAAGTTTTTGGATTGTTTTAAAAGTATTTGAAGTAAAAAGTACAGCATTTACTTCATTTGTAATTTTACTTAATGTTTTTACAATTTTTTTTAAATTCTTTGACCACTGTAAAGCAGAAGAGGATAAAACAATATCATAATTGTCATTTTTAATTTCATTTATAAATTCATCTGTGTCAAAATCAAAACATTTTACTTCTATGTTTTGACCTTTTGGATGAAGTTCACACATAGATTTTGAAGCATCAATTGCTTTATAAAATTCTACATCCCAATTTATGTGATTGAATACTTGACCTGAGCCACAGCCTAATTCTAATATTTTCTTAGGCTGAAACTTTAACTCACGCACAAGTGATTTAGCAACAATTTGTTGAATTATATTATGATTTTTATATTCATTTGCATATTTTGAAAATTGGTTTTTTGTAGACATATTTATATTTTAACTTTTTCTTAATAAGTTTTAGGTAAAATACCTACCATTTTTTCAAAAGGGAATTTAAATGACATCTACACTTTTAATAGTTCAGTTTGTATTAGCAATTATCATAACTATAACTATCTTATTACAAAAGAGTTCTAGTATTGGACTTGGAGCATACAGTGGAAGTAACGACTCTGTATTTGGAGCTAAAGGACCAGGAAACTTCTTAAGCAAAGCAACTATGACTTTAGGACTTCTTTTTGTTATTAATACAATCGCATTAGGATATATTTACAATCAACAAAAAATGGAAAGTGCTGTGGATAGTGTAAAAACAGATACACTTATTCCAAGCGTACCAACAGAAAAGAAATCAACTGCACCTGCTGCACCAACTAATGCGGCACCTGTAGTTCCTACAATTCCTGAAAGTAAATAATTTGTTTTAATATGGAGTATCTCTTACTTCTAAAAAACAAAGTTTTAACTACTAACTTTTTTAAGTTAGTAGCTTTCTATTTTAACTCAATACATCAATATATAAAAGGTTATAATGGTATAATCTTTTACAAATTTCAATTAGATAAACAATCAAGGAGAATACAATGTTAGAAGAAATCTATGAAGAAACTAAAGATCATATGGAAAAGTCTATTGAGGCTTTAAAAAGAGATTATAAAACGTTAAGAACAGGTAAAGTTAATACAAATATCCTAGAAGGAATTACAATTGACTATTATGGGACTCCTACTCCACTTAACCAAGTTGGTTCTGTAACTGCAACAGATGCAACTACAATTGTAGTTAACCCATGGGAAAAAAATCTTTTAGGAAATGTTGAGCAAGCAATTAATGCTGCAAATATTGGAGTTAACCCAAATAGTGATGGTGATGTAATTAAATTATTCTTCCCACCTATGACAGTTGAGCAAAGACAAGAGAGTGCTAAACAAGCTAAAGGTATGACTGATAATGCAAAAGTTGCAATTAGAAATGTTAGAAAACACTCAAATGATAAAGTAAAAATTTTACACAAAGATAAAGAAATTACTGATGATGAAAATAAAAGAGCATTAGAAGAAATTCAAAAAATCACTGATTCTTATGTTACAAAAGCTGATGATACTTTAAAAGCTAAAGAACAAGAAATCTTAACGGTATAATTTAATGAACGTAGAACAAATTTATAGAGATGCCAATGCCCTTTTAGAAGGACACTTTAAATTAAGTAGTGGTAATCATTCACAATTTTATTTACAATCTGCAAAAGTTTTAGAAGACCCTAAAACTGCAAAGCTTCTAGCAGAAGCTTTAGCAGAACAAATTAAAAACTCTGGAATCAAAGTAGATGCTGTATGTTCGCCTGCACTTGGTGGATTAATTGCAGGATTTGCCCTTGCAACTGCACTTGATGTAAGATTTATTTTTGCAGAAAGAGTAGATGGTGAAATGACTATTAGAAGAGGTTTTGAAGTACAAGAAGGTGAGAACTACATTATTTGTGAAGATATTATCACAACTGGTGGTTCTGCACTTGAAGCTGCAAAACAAGTAGAAAATGATGGTGGAAATATTGTTGCTTATGCAGCTTTAGCAAACAGAGGTTTCTGTTCTAGAGAAGGTTCTAATTCTGAAGCTAAAGATAACTGTAAACTACCATTAGATAAACCACTTTATGCATTAGAAGACTTTACTTTTGAAATGTATTCTCCAGAAGATTGTCCTTTATGTAAAGATGGTAGTGTTGCATATAAACCAGGAAGTAGAGGAAACTAAGTTTCATGGCAAACAGATGGCGAGATATAAAACAAGGAAATGTTTCTAAAGAGTCTTCTTCAAATAAAGAAGAGATAAAAGACTCTTTCGCCTCTGTTTCTGCTCCAATTGGTAATAGAATCAAAGCATTTATTGTAGATATGTTTATGATTATGATGCCAATTATGTATATAACTACTTATTTAATCATGGATGGAAAAGATGATTTCCAAGGAAGTGATGAAGCAAGATGGATTACAGCTTTAGTTTTTGGACTTATAATTATTATCTTTTGGATAGCTAAAGGACAAACACCAGGTTTTAAAGCTTATTCTATCAAACTAATTGATAATAATACTAAAGAAAAGATATCCTTACCAAAAGCAATTGTTAGATATTTACTATTTTTATTTTCTGCAACTACAATACTTTTAGCATTTTTACCTTTTTTTAGAAAAGATAAAAAAACTATACAAGACTTACTTACTAAAACAACTGTTATAGAAACAAAACAATAGATGCTTTTTTTTAAACTCTCTGCATTTTATTTCTTCTATTTTGCAGCGGTTGGAGTATATGTAATATTCTTACCAAAAGTTTTACATGATATTGGCTATTCAGCCTTTGAAATTGGAGTTGTATTTGCTATTGCTCCATTAATGAAGTTTATTACTCCATTTTTATTTTTAAAACATATCACTTTAAATCAAAATGTTTTTAAAACAGCTCTGCTTTTATCAGTAGCTTGCTCTTTAATGCTTTATGTAACATTAGAGAACCTTTATTTGCTTATGATTAATAATGCTATTTTAGCAGCTTGTTTATCTATGATATTACCTTATTTAGAAGTAACAGCTGTAAAGGTATTAGGAAAAGGAAGATATGGTAAATCAAGGCTTTATGGCTCAATTGGTTTTATGATTATTTCACTTGTACTAGCACAATTTCTTACAAACCCATATATTGCAGTTCATTACTATTTAGCAGTAAATGTACTAACCGTTCTTTTTGCCTTTTTATTGCTTAGATATGACGATGTAAGTCATGATGAGGCGAGCTCAAATAGTGAGTTCTCTTTCTTTAAATATTGGCCTCTTTGGATAAGTCTATTCTTTATGCAGTTAAGTTTTGGTGCTTTTTATAACTTCTTTACTATTTATGAAACTGAACATGGAATAAGTCTTGAGATGACTTCATATCTTTGGTCTTTTGGTGTTATTTGTGAAATCTTTATTCTTTATTTTCAGGGACCACTATTAAAGAAAAACTTACTTGCATTAATCAAATTTTCTGTAGCAATCACTGCTATTAGATGGTTTATTGTTTATATGTATCCTGATAATTTAACACTTACTTTTATAAGTCAAGGAATACATGCCTTTTCATTTGGATTATTCCATAGTGCTGTTGTAATGTATCTTTATACGCTATATGAAAATAAAAAACTTGCTCAACAATTTATGTTTGGTGTTGCTTATGGCTTAGGTGGTTTTTTAGGAGCTTTAATTGCAGGATGGCTTTATGGAGAGAATTTATTCTTATATTCAACTATTTTTGCACTATTTTCTTTACTATTTCTTTACAGTAAAAGACTTCCTAAAGAAGTCTAAACTGTTGCTTTTAATTTAAGTATTTCTTGAATCTTTTCATGCTTGATTAAAGTTTCAAACTCTTCATCATTTTCTATTTCTTCAACATATTGTTCATTTAATTCTATTGCTTTTTCTAAATCTAAAATAGCATTCTCTTCTTGTCCTAAAGCAGCATAGATTTTTGATCTTTGATAATAAGCATTTGCATAAGAATCATCTATTCCTAAAGCTTGATTTGTAAGGTTTAACGCCCAATTTGATTCACCCATATCAAGCACTGCATCTGCTTTGTAAGTTAAGGCTTCAACTTCATCTGGTCTAATATTTAAAATCTCGTCATATATTTCAATTTTACCAGTAGGAGTTGACTCTTGACTTGATCTAAGCCATAAAGAGTGAATAGTATTGGTGACTTCAATTTCATGTTGATTTTGCTTAACTTGTTTACTTCTTTTCTCTAAATCTTTTTCAAAAGTTAGTAGTCTAGCTTCATACTCTTCAATGATTTTCGAAGTTTTATCATCAATCATAGTTTTTACTTTTTCATTTGTATCTTTAATTGAGGTCCAACCTACAATTACAAGTACAGATGTAGCAGCTGCAATGATATAAAACATATTATTAATTGTTGAAGTTGCATAGTTTACAACATTATTATTCATTTGAACTTCTTTTTTTGCTAGTGTTTCATGAAGTTCAACTTTTAAATCTCTATTTTCATCTCTTAACTGTTTTATTTCATGTAAAATATAGTTTTCAACAAAGGGATTATAAAGAGGTTTCTTTAAATTTGATACCCTTTCATTGATTTTATCTTCATTAACTGCTGCAGCAAAGACTATATTTGTAATTAGAAAAAACAATAAAAATATTTTTTTCATACAATTCCTTTAGGTAATTTCCCCTAAGATAACATTTTTTTGTATAAAGTTTCCAAAGCTATATCAGAAATATTTTGAGATACACCAATGTGGAAAGAAATTTTAGATGGACTCATATCAAACATTTCAAAAGACATATTCTCTTCTTTTAACGCAGTAATAGCGTCTACTATGGCAAAGGCATTCTCTCTTAGTCCAATTCCAACTAGTGTAATTATAGCTAAATTGTATGTAACATAAATGTTATCAGTTTTTAATCTTCGTTCTATTTCTCTTCTTAAATTATTGATATTTCCTTTTAAATCTTCTTGATCAACTAAAATTGAAATATCATCTCTATCAGTAGGATAATGGTAAGTGTTTATTCCATATTCACTAAAAATCTTTAAAAGTTCTGCTGTAAATCCTATCTCATCTGCTAACATATCTTTTTGTAAATGGATGGCTGCCATATTATCAAGTTTTGCAATACCTACTAAATCTTCCATTGGTACTCTCTCATTTAAAATAAGTGTACCTTCATGTTCTGGGTTATTTGTATTTCTAATATTAATTGGTATTTTACTTTTTTTACAATTTAACATTGCATTAAAATGGAATACGTTAAACCCTTTTGAACTTAATAGCCTTAATTCTTTAAAAGTAAGTCTAGGAATAACATTAGCTCCATCAATTACTCTTGGGTCAACTTCATAAACTCCATTTGTATCTGTCCAGTTTTCATAAATGTCTGCATCTAAAGCATAAGCAAGTTCTCCACCAGTAAGGTCACTACCACCTCTACTCATAACAGAAATCTCTTTATCTTCATTTATTCCATAAAAACCTGGTACTAAATAGTAGTCTGCTTTTTCAAAGCTAAAATACTCACTAATATTTTTGTGGGTTTTCTTACAAACTTTTCCATCACAATATTCAGAAGTTAAGATAAAACCAAACTCTTCTGGAAGCATTAATTTAATATTTAAACCATTTTTTCTCATATATTCAGTGATGATTTTTGCATTATAATGCTCACCTCTTGATAAAAAATAAGCATTTCTCTTATCACCTTTAAAAGAGTTATTATTTAAATCTTTCACTAAAGAATCAATAATATGTTTACTATCTACTTTTAAATCTTTACAAAGTTGTTCAAACTTATTGATAACAGCATCAAAACTATCTTTTGCAGATACATCTATTTTATGTTCACTAAAATGATTTCCATCAGTTGAAAGGTTTAGCAAGTGGTCAGTGATTTTTTCATTGTGAGTGTCATCTCTACCTGGAGCAGAAACAACTATAACTTTTCTTTTTTCATCGCTTTTAATAATGTTAAAAACTTTTTTTATCTGGGAGGCATCTTTTACTGAACTTCCTCCAAATTTACATACTTTTATATTCATTTTTTCTTATTCCTTATAAGTTAAATACTTACCTTATATCCTCTATGTCTAACTGTTTCAATAAAGTTTTCATCAAACTCTTTTTTTAGACTATTTCTAATTGAATTAATATTAACTTCAATTACATTATCGGATACCATCTCTGGCTCATCCCAGTTTGCTTGTAGAAGTTCATCTTTTGAGATAGGTGATCTATATCTATTTTTAATTAAGTAGCTTAATATAGAAAAAGATTTACCTTTAAAGAATACTTTTTTATCATCATTTACTAAAGCTTTCTCTTCTAAGTCTGCTTTATAATTGCCTTTATAAAAAAGTTCTTTTTTAAAGTTATCTCTGTGAATAGACTCCATCTTTGCTAAGATATATTCATTTGATGTTGGTTTTTTTAGTATTGAAATTGCACCTTTTTTTAAAAGACTTACCTCTAACTGTTTAGACCAATCATCAACTAGAAAAACTACAGCTGTTACTCTATTATCTACATTTTTTAATATTTTCTTACATTCAAAATAGTTGTTGCAATCTACTATTACTAAATTATAATACCTTACTTCGCTATGATAAATTGCATCACTAATATCTTCTGCAATATCTACTATATATAGTTGTTCTTCGTCTATGTATTCTAATAGTTCTTCATTTAAGTTATATGACAATAGTCTCATTTAATATATACACTCCTAACCACTTCATTATCTCTTTTTAAAATTAGAGTATTATCTTCTTCTATGGCTAATGAGTCAATAAAAAATGTTTCAATATCGTCATAATCTTTGAAAAATTTATCTATTATCGTTTTAGCTATATCAAAAGAAGACCTTTTGCTTAGTTCTATAATTAAAGCATTATCATTTAAAACAATTTTTTGATTGATTACTTTAAACTCTTCAAAGCTATAAATGAACTTTATAAATTCAAATTTCTTCTCTCTTGATATATTTAAATAATTTTTAATATAGATAAATCTCACAATTAGTCCTCTAGAGGATATACTCCATTTTCATCATGGTGTTCAGTTCCCTTAATTGGAGGATTAAATACACAAATAAGTCTCATGTCTTCAGTTCCACCATAAAGGTTATGGTCATCATGATTGTTTAAAGCATACATTACACCATCATAGATGTCATGTATTTCACCAGTTGCTAAATCTTCAATTTTTCCATTTCCAGCTACACAATAAACTGCTTCTAAATGGTTTTGGTAATGAATATGCGTTTTTGTATTTGCTTTAATTATTGTTTCGTGAAATGAGAATCCCATTCCTTCATCTTTTAAAAGCATTCTTCTACTAACCCATTGTCCACCTTCAGCAAATACTTCTCTTTGGGTACCCATTACGTCTTTTTTGATATCTTTAACAATCATTTAAAACTCTCCTGTTAATTTTTCTTTTTTATCTGCTACTAGTTTTCCAATTGCAGAATCTAATCTTTTTAAACCTTCTAATAAAGTCTCTTCATCAATAATTAATGGAGGTAAGAATTTAACAATTTGATCTTCACTACCACAAGTTTCTACAATTAGTTTTTCTTCGAATGCATAACTTGATATCTCTCCAGCAACTGAATTGTCACCTTTGATTTCAAATCCATATGCCATTCCTCTACCTCTAACTTCAACATCAAAAGTATCTTTATATTTATCAGCTATTTTTTGAAGCTCTTCTTTTAAAAGTTTCTCTTTATATTTAACTGCATTTGATAAATCATCATTTTGCCAATATTGTTCAATTGCAACTTTTGCTGCAACGAAAGCTAAGTTATTACCTCTAAATGTACCTGTGTGCTCACCTGGTTTCCATTGGTCTAAATCTGGTTTTAAAAGTACAAGTGCCATTGGTAATCCACCACCAATAGATTTTGAAATAGTTACGATATCAGGATTAATCCCTGCAAATTCAAATGAGAAAAATTCACCAGTTCTTCCATTACCAACTTGAATATCATCAATGATTAATAAAATATCATACTCTCTACAAATAGATTCAAGTTCTTGTAACCACTCTTTAGATGCAACGTTAATTCCACCTTCACCTTGAATAGTTTCAACAATAACAGCTGCTGGAATATCTAAACCACTACTACTATCTTCTAAGAATTTTCTAAAAATAGCCATAGTATTCATATCACCAAAATATCCATCAAATGGCATGAAAGTAACATTTGATCTACTAATATAACTTTCATCTCTATAGTCATTGTTACCAGTAACAGAAGATGAACCTTGAGTTAAACCGTGGAAACCATTTGTAAATGAAACTACATTTGATCTTCCCTTTACAAGTCTTGCAAGCTTTAAAGCTGTTTCAACGGCATTAGTTCCTGTTGGTCCTGTGAATTGAAGTTTATAATCAAGGTTTCTAGGTATTAAAATTGTGTCTTGAAAAGTTTGTAAAAACTCTTTTTTTGCACTTGTTGCCATATCAAGACCATGTACAACACCATCTTTTTGAAGATATTCAATTAATGCTGAACTAACATGTTCATTGTTGTGTCCATAGTTTAATGTTCCAGCACCTGCAAAAAAGTCAATATAGTCTTCACCTTGTTCATTTGTTAAAATAGCTCCCTTTGATTTCTCAAAAATTGTTGGGAAACTCCTGATATAACCTCTTACTTCTGATTCTAAATTTTCAAAAATTCTCATTTTATTCTTCCTTTATTTTTTAAACGGCCCTATTTTATATAGAACCTCTTCTTCATGTTGATTGGTAAAATCACTTGCTTCGAAAAACTCCATACTATTCATTTGTGTTTCATAATGGTCTGCAACTTTTTCAAAAACTCTAATAGATGAGTTATTACTTGGTGATACAGTAGTATGTAGATAATTGATATTTAACTCTTCTCTTTGAACTATATCCATTATTAATCTTCTAGCTAAATCATTTCCCCTAAAATCTGAGTCAACTGCAACTTGCCATATAAACAGAGTATTTGGCTCATTTGGAATCATGTATCCAGATACAAAGCCAATTACTTTATCTTCATATTTCGCAATTGAACAGATATCAGAAAAATGTGTAGATTGTAACAGATAAAGATATTCAGAGTTCACATCTAATACCTTTGTACTTTTCACAAGTTCGTAAATCTTTTTTGCATCTTCTTTACAAGGTTTACAAATATTTATTTCACTTTTTGACATTTGTTTGTCCTTAAAATATTTTATTGATATTAAAAAAGTTACACACTTTATGTAATTTTTTTACATCTTGATTGTAAATTTATAACATATGAAACTTAAGTGAAACTTAGATTGTAAGAAATTATCCAAAGAATCTTCATATTTGTACTATAAAATTAATTTTCACTTAAGAAAAAATAATTATTATTATTTATGAGCTTTTTTTATAGGTTCTATATCACACACTTAAACTAAAAGGGGAGCAAATGAAAAAGTTAATTCTTGGGCTGTTTTGTCTATTTAACTTTATGTATGCTGTAGAGTATGATGCTTTACAAGGTAAAATGTTGTCACTATCATGTGCATCATGTCATGGAACAGATGGTAAATCTATTACGATAACACCGTATATAGCTGGAATGAGTAAAACAGTTATGTATCAAACACTACTTGCTTATAAAAATGGGGAAAAGACAGGTACTATGATGCAAAAACACACAAAAGGTTTTACTGATGCTGAGCTAGAACAAATCTCTTATTACTTTTCTAAAGTAGAAAGATAAAGGATTGAAGATGATGAACAGAAGACATTTTAATAAAATACTTGTAGGGTCAGTTGCACTTTCATTTGCTGCTTGCAGTAGTATTACTAGTGTTTCATTACCAAAAGATAAAAAGAGAGTTGTAGTAGTTGGTGGTGGCTTTGGTGGAGCAACAGCCGCTAAATATCTAAAAAAGTTTTCTCCTGAAACAGAAGTAATTCTAATTGAACAAAATAAAGAATACTATACTTGCCCTTTTAGCAATACTGTAATTGCAGGAATAAATGACATAGATTATATTAAACATGACTATAAAACATTAGAAAGTAAATACAAAATTAAAGTTATCCACGAAAAGGTAAAGAAAGTAGATGGAGCAACAAACTCTGTTATCCTAGCAAATGGTGATGTGATTCCTTATCATAGAGCCATTGTTTCTCCTGGTATTGATTTCAAATACGAAAAAGGTTATGTTGAAGGTTCAGAACAGTTTGCACCACACGCATATAAAGCGGGAGCACAAACAACACTTTTAAGAGAACAACTTGAAGGAATGCAAGATGGGGGAACATTTGTTATGGTTGCGCCAGCTAATCCATTTAGATGTCCTCCTGGTCCATATGAAAGAGTTTCATTAGTAGCTCACTATTTAAAAACACATAAACCAAACTCTAAAATCATTATTTTAGACCAAAAAAATAAATTCTCTAAACAAGGCTTATTCCAAGAGGGATGGGAAAACTTATATAGAGATATGATTGAGTGGAGAAGTGCTGAATTTGGAGGTAAAGTTTTATCAGTAGACCCTGAAAAATTAGAGCTTACAACTGAAGATGAAGTTGTAAAAGCAGATGTTCTTAATTATATTCCTGCACAAAAAGCTGGGAAGTTAGCCTTTGATTCAGGACTTACAGAAGGTGATTGGTGTCCAGTTAACACTAAAACTTTTGAATCAAGACTTGTAAAAAATGTCCACGTAATTGGTGATGCTTCAATTGCAACAAAAATGCCAAAATCTGGATTCTCTGCTAGTTCACAAGGGAAAATTGCTGCACTACAAATTACAAGATTATTAAATGACAAGCCTGTTGTAAACCCACCAAAGCTTGCAAATACTTGTTATAGTCTAATTGCTCCAAACTATGGAATTACAGTTGCTGCTGTTTATGAAGCTCATGAAGATGGGATTAGAACTGTTCCTAAAGCTGGAGGACTAAGTCCTATGGGAGCTGATCCTTCATTTAGAGCATTAGAAGCTGAATATGCTGTTGGTTGGTATCAAAACCAAACTGCTGATATGTTTAAATAAAAAGAAGTACTCAAAAAGAGTACTTCTTAATCTTTTATACTCATTATTAAAAGTTTGTTGTTTTTCTTTTCTTGAATCTCCTCAAGTTTTAAGCCTGGAATTTGCATCTGCATAAACTCACTATGATTTTTTATATCATTTTTTGCTATCTCTTGTAAAAGTTTACCTCTATAGAATTTAGCCCAATGAGATACCACTTTTCCATCTTTTATAAATTTAAAGGTTAAAACATTTGCTTTTTTTACTTTATAAAACTTCTCATAAAAACCTGCTCTTAAGTCAATTACCTCTTCTCCTACAAAATCATCTAAACTATCTGTAAAGTTTTCTAAATAGAACTTTTCAACATTTACATTAGGAAGTTTCGCACCTTGTTTATATTTATAATCAGGTATTAAATCATTTGCTTTTATAGGTCCAAAAAGATTTGAAAATAACAAAACATTTTCATCTATATATTTTTGTGCTTTTTCATCTAAACTCTTATAATCTAAAGCATCAAAAGCAACACCATCATATCTATTGATAGCCTTCATTGTAGGTTTGTCTTTTAAACTTGTCTTATATTTTTCTACTTCTTCTAACTTTTTTAAACCAAACCATTTAGATAACTCTTCTATTGTTAAACTAGAAATATACTCTTCATAAGCCGAAAAAATCTCTTCTCTTTTTTCAAATAACTCATCTAAAAAAAAGTTCTCTTTACAAAAAGGTTTGTTTTCTCCACCACTATTTTTTGCTTCTGCTGGAGCTAATAAAATCTTCATATATCTTTACCTTTATAATTTATTGTATAAACTCTCCACTATGATACAACCACTTTCCATCTTCTTTTAAAAATTTACTTTTTTCAACAAAAGAAGAATCAATGGCACCTTGAAATATAGTGGCTTTAAAAGTTACATAAGATACTTCTTCGCCATCAACAAAGTCAAATATCTCTAACTTTTTAAAGTCACTATACTTTGAAAAATTATTTATTGAGTCTTTCCAAGCTTGAATATCGCTTGTATATTCTGCATTATCTCTATGAGTAGTTGAAATGATATAGTCTTGATTATTTGCAACATAAGCACTATATCTTGATTTCATTAAATCTAATGCAGTTAAAGGAGTTTCACCAAAGTGAAATAGTCTACAGCATTTTTTGTACTTCTTTAAACTTCCACAAGGACAAAAAGAATTCCCAGAAATTTTCATACTAAACTCCTTTTTTTAGATAGTATTTTAGCAGAAAATTTCCAAGGTTAAAATATAGCTACTTTTTAGCACCTTTAACTTTTATGTCATTTTTAATATTTTTAACTAGACCTTTTCCAAAACCTTTTAGGCTTAATAAATCTTCTGGATTATTGATTTTTTGTTTTTTTCTAAAATCAATTATCATTAAAGCTTTCTTTTCACCTATTCCTTTTATCTGCATAAGTTCCTCTTTACTTGCATTGTTTAGGTTAATTGCTGCAAATAAAAAAGCACAACTTAACATTAGTCCCATAAATATTTTTTTCATTCTTGCTCCTTTTAAAATAATAAATTTAATTATATATAAATAATATTTAAAATAATTTAAAACTACATTAGTAAAGTATAATCTCAAATATAATAAAATCTTTTAAATCAAAGGGGAATAGACACAATGGGACAATTACCACTAGAGTTAATATCTAACATTATTTCAATGGTTATTTTAATCATGATATTTGTAAAGTATTATCAATACAAAAAAAAGTTAGAGGTATTAAAAGGTTTAGATGAGTTAAAAGAGCAGAAAAAACTTTCACAAGAAGATAAGACTTTTATAAGTTCAAATCTAAAAGATTATCAAAATCTTTTAGCAAGGGATGAACAAAGAGTTAAACTTACATATCCAGTTTTTATTTTAATAGCAGGTATTCTTTTAGCATTTTTAGAATTTAAAGAAGCAATGATTCACTTAAATGTTCTTGTTGTTGCATTTATCTTTATGCAAGTAAACAAAATTCACAATAGAAACTTTGTAAATCTTTTAACTGAACTAAACAAATAAGCTAGATTAAACTTTTTAATCTAGCTCCTTTATCTTCAACAAGCACTTCAAAGTCACATTCATATAAACTATTTGTTTTTAAAAACAAAATTAGCTTTTCAATAGTTTCTTTATAATTTTTACAATAAATATAAAATTGCATAACTCCCTCTTTTATATCAACTGCTTTAAGTTTTAAAAGTTCTTTTTCTTCGAGCTTTTCTAAATGATTTTTTTCAAAAGCAGTAAAAAAAGATAAACATGCAGGGTCTGGAAACATAATATCATCTGCCACATGGAAGTTATGTTTTACCACTATTAAAGTATCAAAATCTTTTACATCAATATCTTTTTTAACTCTTAATAACTGATTTATACTATCAGTTGTCACTAATTCCCAAGTATCTTCATTTATTACCATTTTATTTGCTCTTTATTATTTTGTTTTAGTATTTCATTTGTTTTTGAAAAATGTTTACATCCAAAAAATCCTCTATATGAAGATAAGGGACTAGGATGAGGCGAAGTTAAAATATAATGTTTTGTTTCATCAATTAGTTTACTTTTTTTAATAGCAGGAGCTCCCCAAAGTATAAAAACTATTCCTTCACAGGAACTTGAAATATATTTGATAATATTGTCTGTAAAAGTTTCCCAACCTATTTTGTGGTGAGATTTTGGTTTTGCTTCTTCTACTGTTAAAATTGCATTTAATAAAAGAACTCCTTGTTTTGCCCAAGGAGTTAAATCCCCATCTAAACAAATAGAATCATTTTTTGTATCTTCTTTTATCTCTTTTAAAATATTTTGCATAGAAGGAGGATTTTTAATCTCTTTTGGAGTTGAGAAAGAAAAACCTTGTGCTTGACCTTGTCCATGATAAGGGTCTTGACCTAAAATAACTACTTTTAAATCCTTTAAAGGTGTTTTCTCAAAAGCATTAAATATCAACTCTTTTGGTGGAAAAATCTTTTTTGTTGCATACTCTTTTTCTAAAGTGTTTTCTAAACTTTTATAATAATCTTTGTTTTTTTCAATATTTAAAATATCATCCCATGTATTATTCATAATCTACCTTTAGTTATAAAAGAGTATTATTGCAGATTAAATTTAAAAAAAGCCCATAAGAAAAGATATAAAGACTGATGAGACCATATATAAAATCAATTATTGCATCATTTTTAGTAATTTTAGCCTGCTTAGGATTTGGAAGGTTCTCTTTTGGAATGGTTTTACCAAATCTACAAGAGAGTTTATCCCTTAATTCTTCACAAGTTGGTTTTATAGGCACTGCAAACTTTATAGGTTATTTTATTGGAATATTTTTTGCAAACTATTTATATAGAAAAACTTCTACCCATAAACTAATTTTTGCAACTATTTTATTACAAGCCTTTTTTATGTTTATAATGACATTAACAAAAGACTATAAACTTGTTTCATTTTTCTATTCATTTAGTGGTTTCTTTTCTGCTATTTCTAATATCTCTATCATGGCTTATATCTCAAATGTTATGCCAACAAATGTTAGGGGAAAAGCTTTAGGAATAATAGTAGGGGCTAGTGGTTTAGCTATAGTTTTAAGCGGTCAAATAGTTCCTTTTACTCAAGATATTGTAAAAGAAGTACCATGGGAAACTGCATGGATAATCTTTTGTTTAATTCTTGTTTTTGTTGCTTTCTTTTCACAACCTGGAATCAAAAAACATGCAGCGCATAATATAGGTGAACTAACTTTTAAAACTAAAGAGTTTATCTCTACAACAAGCTTTTGGAAAATCGCATTTGTTTATATGGTATTTGGTTTTACTTACTCTATATATGTAACTTTCTTTGTAAGTGCAGTAATGCAAAAGTACGAATTATCAACACATATTTCAGGTAACTTTTGGACTTTACTTGGATTTATGAGTATCTTTTCTGGCTTTTTATTTGGAAGTTTAGCTGATAAAATAGGTGCTTATAAAACTTTGATTCTTGTGTATTTTTTACAAACTATTGCCCATGGATGTTTAGCATTATCATTACCTTCTTTTTCTATTTGGGTCTCTGTAATATTATTTGGTATTTCAGTTTGGAGCATACCTTCTCTTGTAGCTTTACTTTGTTCAATAGAGTTTCATGGAAACAAAACATCAAAAGTTTTTTCACTAGTAACTATTCTTTTTGCAGTTTTCCAAGCCTTTGGACCATTTGTGGCAGGACTTGTTCATGACCTTACAGAAGATTATTCAGATATATTTATGATTACTTCACTTTTAGCATTAGTTACAGTTTTTATCTCTTTTATATTTTCAAAAGATAAAATATCTTCTAAAATAACAGAAAAATAAATAAAGAGGACTTACCTTGAAAAATAATGGCTTTATATTTGACTTAGATGGTACACTAATTGATTCTTTAACAGATATTGCACTTTGTTCAAATATCGTTTTAAAAGAGTTTAATCTACCAACCCATGAAATCTCAACTTACAAGTATTTTGTTGGTGGAGGAGCAGAGGTTTTAGTTAATAATGCAGTGCCTAAAGATTCAAGTGAAGAATTAAATAAAAAAGTTCTAGAAAGATTTAAAGAAGTATATGACCAAGAGTTACATGATAATACAAAGCCTTATGAAGGTATTTATGACTTATTAGACCTTTTACATGAAAATGAAATAAAAGTAGCTATTTTATCAAATAAACCCCATGAATTTACAATCAAATATGTTGATGAGTTTTTCCCAAAATATTCAAATATTTTAGAAGTACATGGTTCAAAAAAGGATGTTCCTAAAAAGCCACATCCAAGTGCAGCATTAGAAATTGCAAAGGCACTAAACCTAGAGTGTGAAAATATCTATTTTGTTGGGGATAGTGATGTTGATATGCAAACTGCAAAAAACTCAAATATGAAAGCAGTAGGTGTATCTTGGGGATTTAGAGGTCCTAAAGAGTTAATAGAAAATGGAGCTGATTATATAGTTGAAACTCCTATCGATATCTTTAAACTATTGTAATAGAAGAGTTAAAACCCTAACTCTTCTATTACTTCTTTTGGTCTTTTTCCTATACTTTCACATAAGCCTTTAAACTTATCATCACTTTTTGCCTCTATTCCTAAAACTTTTAATTTAGTTATTAATTCTTCTGTCTTTACACCTAAATCATCTGCTATTTCAGAAACTTTTTTTCTTCCTAAACCAGAAAGTGAATCAGATTTTTTAATACTTACTTTCTGTTTTTCACTTAATATTGAGAAAACTTTTTGAGCACTTATATTATTGTTTTTAGCAATATCTTTTAAAGTATCCATTCCACTTGCTTCAATATTTTTTGATTTTAAAATAGCTAAACTTTTTTCTAAATCAAAATTTACTTTCAAAGTAAACTTTTCTAAAGTATCAAGTTCAGCATGGGAATATGGAGCTTTTTCATACTTTTGCTCCCAAGAGTTTTTTATATCTTCGCCAAAATCTATAAATGTAGAGAAGGGAGATATTCCATTTAATGTTCCTACTAAGAAAAGAAGTGTAAGCACAAAAGCAACAGCCATCTCTTTTGTGAATATAACTACTACTTTCGCTTTATTTTTCATATAACTAAGTATAGGCTTCCAGTTATAATATATATGTAAAATAGTAGCTATAATAAATAGAACCATAAAAGTTGAGTGTACTTGTGCATACTCTTCTTTTCCTAATCCTAATATTTCCCAGTTAGACCACTTTGCCACTCTTCCAGGAGGAGAGATAAACAACATGATTCCAGTGTAAGTCATAAGAACCATTGACAACAACATCGTTAAAGATGTGATTTTTTTAAGACTCATAATAAACTCCTTCACACTATAAGTTTATTATATTCCAATCTATTTAAATAAGTGAAATTTTTATGTAAGTTTTTTTTGAGCTAGATGTTAAACATCTAACTCAAAAAAAGTTTCATTGATTTTTTTATACTCTGCAACTGAGCATGTAATTTTAATTGCATTATCATAATCTTCAAAATACTCTTTGAAAAGCTTTTTAAGTTCTGAAATATTTGCTGTTCTAAAAATAAAAAATCCTACAATATTTTTACTTCTTTTCCCTGCTTTTTCTATTCCGAAACTATCAAATTTCCATTCAACACCTCTTGAATAAAAAAATACTTCTTCAAGTCTTTTTTCTAATTCAGTTCGAACACTATTGTTATATTCTTTTAGGTGAACATAAAAAGCTACATTGACATTGAATGCATCCTGTATAAGTTTCTTCTCAAACTTAGTTTCAGGTGTTTTTGTTAAATCTGTGTTATCCATTTTGTTCCCTATGACATAAAATAAAATATGTAATTATAGTACATCTGAATAAAGAACAAATAAAAAGAGCCTTTTTTTAAGATATATAACTAAGTATTATGATTGTTATAAAAGTAAATGAACTTTTCTTAAGCCAGAGATAAATAACTTTTATTTATAATTCTAGAAATTTAAATCATAAGGAAAACTAATGAAAATAAAAATGATTATCTTATCTTTCATTTTAGCTACTGGTTCACTATTTGCAGCAGAGTTTGTAAACTATAGTAAACTAAGCTCTATGTTAAAAAAAGAGAATAAAGAAAATGGAACTTACGCAACTACTGAAGAAGTAAAAGCTGCACTTAAATCAAAAGATTGGTTAGTAGCAGATGTAAGAACAATGGAAGAGTGGTCAGCTGCTCATATTAAAGGTGCAGTAAGAATTGGAAGACAAGCACCTGAAAAAGGTTTAGCGTTACATGCTTTAGATATGGATGATAACTTTATAAAACAAAACTTGATTATTGTTTGTAACTCAGCAGCTAGAGCTTCAATTGAAGCAGAAACTATTAGAAAGATGGGATTTAAACAAGTAAAAGTTTATGATTTATATTCTTGGATAGATGAGTGTAATCCTGTAGTTACTAAATATACTGTAAAAAAAGACAAAGGTGGAACTGGTCTTAAGTTTGGTAACTTCTACGCAGAACATTGCAAAGAAAAAAAGTAGTATCTAAAGGACAAAGTCCTTTAGATTAAACTCCAATCTTTCTTGCATTTTTCATTTGCATTTTTGCAACTTCTCTTAAATCAACATTGCTATCAAGTTCATCTACAATCTCAGCTCCAAGTAAAGACTCCAAGGCATCTTCTAAAGTTACAACCCCTTCTGTTTGTTCATAATTATCAGTTACTATAAATAAGTGTTCTTTTTTTAATAAAAACATATCTATAAGTTTTGATATTGAAATATTTTCATTTACTCTTAAAGCTGGTTTGATTAAATCTTCTTTATTTTCATAATTTTCTTCTACCATCTCATGAAAATACTCTTTTGAAATAACTACTCCTATAATATCATCAATGTCTGCATCATAAATAGGAACCCTTGAATACTCTTTGAATTTTTCTAAATTAACTCTTGATTTATCATTAAAGCTATCTAAAAAATCATTTTTCTGAACTGAAAATACTACAGATCTTGGGGTGAAAACATCTTTTACTTTTATCTGATTTAGATTTAAAAGGTTTTCAATCATAGCTGTTTCTTTTACTCTTAATACACCTTTTTTCTCTGCAATTGTTGCCGTTGCAAGAACTTCTTCTTTTGTCATAGTTTCTGTTTTAGTAGGTGTTATAAATGTAGTGATTTTATTCATTACAATTAAAAGTGGGTAAGTAACAAATACTAAGCCTTTTATAATTCTTGTTGAAAATCCTGCTAAAGTTTTCCAATAATATGCGCCAAAAGTTTTTGGAATAATCTCTGAAAATACTAAAATTAAGATTGTTAAAATAGCAGAGATATAAAACATATACTCTTCGCCGAACATTTTTGCAGCCTCTGCACCAACCCCAGCAGCTCCTAAAGTATGAGCAAAAGTATTTAAAGTAAGAATAGCAGCAATAGAGAAATCAATATTTCTTTTTTGATACTCCATTAAAGTTCCAAGTCTATGTTTTTTCTTTTTTACTAACTCAATATGAGAATCTGTAATAGAAAGAAGTACTGCTTCAAGAATAGAGCAAAGGAAAGATACTCCCACTGCTATAAAAAAATATATTATCAACAACATTTAATCTAAATCCTAGTTTTTCTTAATTATATACTAATTTTTATAATTTTATATTTTTTGTGATGATTTTTGTAAGATATTTATAAATGACTTAAATCACTTTATAAAGGATAGAACTTCAAAGAATAATAGATATCTCTTTAACTCAACATATAATCCAAGAGGGTAGAAAGATAACCTCATGGACTAAATAATCAAAAACTAAACTGCTTTTTTTACTTTTTCTTTTTCTATATAATCTCTACAATCTATACAATACATTGCATGAGGTTTTACTCTTAATCTTCTTATTGTAATTTCAGAATCACACATTTCACAAAGACCAGTGTATTGACCATTTTCAATCTTTTTAAGGGCATGGTCTATTAAGTTTAATTCTCTTAGTTGTTGATTCTTAATATGTATATCTGTAGAATAATCTCTACTTGCTGCAGCAAAATCACCTTCATCGTTTAAATCCATTTCACTTAAATTTAAATGTTCATTTGACAGATTATTAAGTGTTGACTCGATTGTCATCTTGTTTTGTATTAAAAGACTTTTAATCTCTTCTATTTGTTTTTTATTTAAACTTTTTGGCATTTTCTTTCCTAAATTATTTTTATTTATTGTACCGCAACACTGTTGCAAATAAATAGCATTGTTATATTTTTTTGCTTTATTTATCATAAAATATAAGAATGTGTATGATATCAAATAAAAATAATATTTTAAAAATTATTGTGTATAAAAAATATACAACTTGCTTTTATATCCCTATTTAGAAGACACAAATTATAGTTCTTAGAGCTTTTATCATAAAATATACACCTTGAAGATAATGAATAAAAAAAATAATCAAATAAAAATTTGTTTTGTTAAAAAATGAGTAAAAAAAAGAACTTTTTCACTTAAAAATAATAAAAATATCTGCTTTGATTTTATCAAGTTTTTTTTATAAATTTTTGAATATATTTAACCTCCAAGAAAGGTTGCATATGCAATAATTGTATATGCAACTAAAGGGAGCCTTATGAATTATGCATTAAAAGACTCTATTGCTTATCGACTTATTAGAAGTTCGAACAGCGTTGTTAATAGTCTTAATAAAATACTTTCAACATATGGTATTGCTATTGAACAACGGGCTACATTAGAGATTATTAAATATGAACCTAATGTTAATCAAACAAAGATAGCCCAACTTCTAGGTAAAGATAAAACAACTATAAGTCGTTCATTAAACTCTTTAGAAAAAAAAGAGCTAATCACTAGAGAAAGTGATACGCAAAATGACAAAAGAAGCAATAAGATAAAGCTAACAAAAAAAGGTGAAAAAATTTTAGATGAGACACGTCCTTTTGTGACTAACTTCAGAGAAGGTCTTAATTCTAAAATCACAGAAGAAGAGCATAAGCTTTTTTTTGAAATATTAGATAAACTCGAACTCTAATATGATGTATATTTATAAAAGTCCTTTTGAGTATGCAAAAAAAGTAAGGAGTAGATATGAATAGTTATGTACAAGTTTCATGCGATTTATATGACATGTTTGAGGAAGCGGTAAGTAAAAATGTTAATTGTGAGATAACATTTTTAAAAGAAAAAAAAGAAGTGACAGTTACTTCTAAAATTGTGGACATAAGAAATGTAAATAATAGCGAGTTTATGGAAACTGTTGATGGAACAGTAATTAGACTTGATAAAATTGTTGAGTTTAATGGTATTCCAACGGACGCAGTTAATTACTATATTCCAGCATAAAATTTTTTACCCTGCTTATTGACTATACAGTCAACAAGGTAAATAATATACCGTCAAAAAAACAACCTACTCTCTCCTTGTGAGTAGGTATGTTTTTTTATAAGAATCTTCATGTATAATATAGTTTATATTTATAAAATTTCTTAAGGATGTACATGAAAAGGTTATTGCTAATAATATTAATTTTTTTTTCCATTCAAGCTGTTGCAAAACCAATTACTTTTACAAATAAAGAAAAGGAATTTATAAAAAATAATCCTGTAGTAAAAATTGGTATGATGCCAGATTTTGCTCCCTTTTCGTACTACAATAAAACAACACTAGTAGGTTTTGAACACGAACTTCTTAATATCTTATCTAAAAGAACTGGTCTTATTTTTGAAAAAAATATTTCAAAATGGACAGATATCTATAATGCATTTAAAAATAAAGAATTAGATGTAATCACAAGTATTTCTTACAAAGAGTATAGAGAACCCTTTACTGCTTTTACAAGCTCTTATTATGATATTCCTATTATGATTTTTGTTAGAGATGACTTTGGTGAATATTTAGGTATTAAAAGTCTTGAAGGTAAAAAAGTTGGTGTTTTAAAAGATGTTTTTTATATAAAAGAACTTGAAAAGATAGGAACTATTGATCTAGTTTATTATGACACATATGAAGAACTAACGAAAGATTTAGTATTTGGAAAGATTGATGCTTTAATGCAAAACCTTACAAATATAAACTATTTAATCAAAAAGAATTTGTATTCAAATATAAAATTAGCTAGTGAGCTTACTTTACCAAATACAAAAAAAGAAGACCTAAGATTTGGAGTAAATCCAGAAAAACCTCTTTTAAGTTCAATTTTACAAAAGGGATTAAACTCTATTACAATAAAAGAGAAAGAACAACTTGTAAGAAAATGGATTGGCTCAATTTCAGAGTATAAAGGTGGACATGTAGAATTAAATAGCGAAGAAAAAAACTATTTAAATACAAAGGTTATAAAATATTGTATAAATCCTGATGGAATGCCTTTTGAAGGGCTTGATGAACATGGTGCGCACTCTGGAATAAGTTCAGATTACTATTCTCTTATAGAAAAAATCTTATCTGCAAAATTTGAACTTGTGAAAACTGATAATTGGAATGAATCCATAACTTCTGTAAAAGAAGGTAGATGTGATATGTTAGCTTTGGGTATGGAAACATATGACAGAAAAAAATACTTAAACTTTACAACTAGCTATTTGCATGTACCACTTGTAGTAGCCACTAAAGTTGATGTTCCTTTTATAAATCATATTCTTGATTTAGAAGGAGAAAAAATAGGTATCATAAAAGGGGATGCATTTGTCAAAATATTAAGACAAAAATACCCTTCCCTTGATTTAGTAGAAGTTGAAGATATAAACAAAGGTTTAGATAAAGTAAAAAGTGGTGAATTATTTGGGTTTATTGATACTCTGGCAGGAATAGGTTATGAATTTCAAAAAGAGTATTTTGGAGAGCTTAAAATAGCTGGAAAGATAAATGAAACACTTGAATTATCAATGGCAGTTGTAAAAGATGATACAACGTTACTACATATCTTACAAAAAACAATAGATAGCATGACAAATGAAGTTCATAGGGAAATATTTGGCAACTGGATTCCTATAAAATACCAAAAAGGTATGAACTATGAACTTGTGTGGAAGATAGCTCTTGGTTCTATTATTTTTATTCTTTTAGTAGTTTATTGGAATAGAAAAATCATAAAAACAAATAAGCTTTTAGAAGAAGCTCAAAAAGATATTGAACAAAAGAATAAAGAGTTAGAAAAACTTGCAACAACTGATAAGCTAACAAACTTATATAATAGAAGAAAAATTGAAGAGCTTTTAGAGTTTGAAATAAATAGAAGTGAAAGATTCAATCATGCCTTTGGCTTAGCAATAGTTGATATAGACAAATTCAAAGAAGTAAATGACACTTATGGTCACCAAGTTGGAGATATAGTCTTAAAAGAGATTGCAAATATTTTAGATACAAATAGAAGAAAAACAGACTTTGTGGGACGATACGGGGGAGAAGAGTTTGTAATAATTTGCCCTGAATCAGATGTAAGTGGAGTGATGAAACTAATGGAAACTTTTAAAGAAAAGATTTATAACTATGAGTTTTCTAAAGTTAAAAATAAAACTGCAAGTTTTGGGGTAACCATGTCACAAAAAGGTGATACTATAGAATCTATTCTAAAAAGAGCAGATGATGCACTTTATCAAGCAAAAGGCAATGGTAGAAATAGAATCGAGTATAACTAGATGACCATAGAACAAAGATTTTTACAAAAGGCTATTGAAGATAAAAACTATGTTAGCTTTTCACATGAGAATAAATCATATAAAAAGATAAAGCCTTTAAAAATAGAAGAGAATATTTTGCATAGTGACTCTGGGAAGTTTGAGCTTACTAAACTTTCTAGAGTACAGATTTTAAGAGATAGGTTTTAGTTTTTAGATATTTTTATTTATTTTATAAACTGTTTTCTATAGTTTTCTTCTAAAGGTGTTTTATCTTTATAGTCTATAATATCCCCTATTTCAATTTGGATTTTTAACTCTTTTTCTCTATTCATAATAGCTATTTTTAAAATATCATCTGCATTTGATTTTATATATACAGGTAAAATAGGTAATCTATTTTTTAAGGCAATAAGTCTTGAACCTTCTTTAAAAGAAGACAAAGGAGTATTCTCTTTATTTCTAGTTCCTTCTGGAAAAATATAAATACTATGACCTTGTTTTACTACCTCTTTTGTATCTTTGAAAAATGATGACATATTTGGTGCATCTCTATCAAGAAGTACAGTTCCTGCATTTTTTGTAAACATACCAAAGAAGAAAGAGTTATATAACTCTTTTTTTGCAACCCAAAAACCATTGATTTTTGTATCTTTAAATGCCATTTCAATAATCAAAGGGTCAATGATACTTCTATGATTTGATATTAATAAATATTGTCCATCTTTGGGTATTTTTTCTTTATTTAAAACCTCTACACTAATGTTTAACTTATTCATTAGTATTTGAGAGTATTCTAATCTTGAAGCAAACCTCTCTTTTAAAGTTTTTAATTTTCTTAATTTAAATCCATATTTATTTGTAAGGTAAGTAGCGTAAATTGCCATACTTATTTGTTTGAAGTTCAAAATAATCCTAATGTTTTTTCCAAGTATATCGAATTGAGCTTATATGGGAATATTGTGTTTGTAGGAAGTTTAAATTTGATTCTTACTTTTTCTTTTTAGTAAATAAAAAGTAGCAAAAAGAAAAGCGTTCGCAGAGATGAAAAATGACGCTATAAAATCTACAAAACCCTAAAAATGAAAAACTCGGCTAGAGCCTCAAACAGTTTCATTTTTTTTACGGCTTTTTTAATATTTTACTTAACGCTATTTTTCAAATGCTCACGTTTCCTTTTTATCCAATTTATGGAATAATAGGCATTAGAAACTGTATCCAAGATGGGGCATTCACAATTCCACCAATTATGGCATTTTCCATGTGCTCTTTTAAACTAATATACCCCTGTGAATCTTTTTCTCTTAACTCTAATAGTAATTGTTCAGTTTTCTTATCATCTCTCTTTTCAATAGATTTAGTAAGTTTATTAATTAACTTATCTTTCTTTATTAAAGAAGAAAGAATTAATTGAATGTTTTCATTATTTGAGCTTCTAAGTGCTGATAATTCATTTCTTAAAAATTTAACTTCGTCTTTTAAAGAAGTTAAATTTTCATCATATGTTTTATCTTTTAAATTTAAAAGCTTTTTTTGGAATTTAATTTCTTGTTCGGCTTGGTCTAGTTTTGTTTCTAACTCTAAAACTTGTATTGGATTTGAAGTAAACTCTTGTGGGGTGATTTTCTTTGTCACAACCATACCATATCTATCTAAATACTCTTCTACTTCTTCTTTTTTACCTTCTGGAGTTTCAATTGTCATAGTAACTTTTAATCCCTCTTGTTTAAGAGAGATTTTTACTTCTTCATTTGGATATTTTTCTTGTAAAAGTCTTCCAAAATATTGAAGAATTGAGCTTCCTGAACTCAGATGTTCAGGAGGAAATTTAATTGCTCTTTCAATTATATTATATCTAGATTCACTGGTTAATATCTTCTCAATTTCATAAAAAAGAAGCTCGTAAGTAAAAGGTTTTGTTATGTATCCATTAATATTTAAGCTTATCAAATTCTTTACAAAGTCAAGTTGATAATAAGTCCTCAAAATATATATGGGCAACTCTTTAGTCATACTCCTTATTTCTTTTACAAACTTTATTTCAACATCATCATCAGCTAAATTTGTATCAATAATAACTAATACTAAATCTTCAAAATATTCATTAAACTTTTTAATAGCAGTATCATAACTGCTTACAGCATAAACATTAAAACCCTTATTTTCAAGATAACTAGAAGTCTTTTCAAATAAAGAAGTATCTTTATTATAAATTAAAACTGTACCTTTTGTATTTATTCTCTTCATGAAACTATTTTCCCTTCGCTAATGACTTTCCTGCTAAGTAACCCGAAGCCCAAGCAAATTGTAAGTTATATCCACCACGGTTACCCACAATATCAAGCACCTCGCCAGCTAAATAAAGCCCACTACACTTCTTACTCTCAAAAGTTTTATCATCAACTTCATCAGTTCTAACTCCACCGCCACTAGCTTCTGCATGTTTAAAACCTTGGGTATCGATAACTTTCATTCGAAGATTTATAAGAGTATTTACTATAGCTCTAATATGTTTTGCATTTACATCTTTTGCTTTTATTTCACTATCTACTTTTATCATATCAAGGATTACTGGAACTAATTTATTTGAAACTATTCCACTAAGAAGATTTGTTAGTTTTTCATTTGGTAAAGATTTTATTAATGATTCTATCATTCCTAAAACTTCATTTCTAGTTTGCTTAGGAAATAGATTTATAGCTATTTGTACCTCTTGATATAAAGACATAGGATAAACTGCATATTGAGAAATATCTAAAATAGCGAAACCAGAAACTCCATACTTAGTAAATAAAACATCACCTAAGATTTCATTCTCTTTTTGTCCATCTATATAAAGAGTGACTTGTGACTCTTTTTTTACCCCTTGAAGTCTTGCTTTATGTTCAAAATCTGTTTGAAGTCCCACTAAAGAAGGATAAGTCATATTTGAAGAGTGTCCAAAACTACTTGCGATATCCATACCAAGTTCAGTAGAGTTTAACTGAGGAGCAGCAGCAAGTCCAGAGCTAATCAAGACTTTATCATACTCTTTAAACTCATTATCACTTGAGTAAAGTATAAACTTCTCTTCTTCTTTTTTGATATTTTCTATTTTAGTATTGCCAATAAAATTTAAACCCAAGCTATCAAGTTTTGATTGTAAAAGAGTGGTTACTGATTTTGCTTCATTTGACAGAGGATATACTTTTCCATCTTCTTTAATATCAAGTAAAAGTCCAAGTGATTTACAAAACTTTTTAAAATGATTAAAATCAAACTGCTTTAAACAGTAACTTGTAAAAGATGGATTTTCACCTATGTAGTTAGAAACTTGGGCATTAATATTTGAGATATTACATCTTCCATTTCCACTTGCAAGTATCTTTTTTCCAATTGCATTATTTATATCAAAAAGATCTATTTGTAAATTTTTGTTTTCTGTTTTTGCAGTTATGGCTGCCATAAGTCCGGCAGCCCCTGCTCCTATAATAGCTATTTTCAATACATTACCTCTTTTAAATTAGAAATAATTATACTGAAATTCTGCTTTTTATTTGAATCCTAACATTTCAAACTGTAAATACCATACTGCTATTGAAACAAAATATCCTATTAATATTGTCCATGCATATTTAAAGTGAGCGCCAAAAGTATAAACACCTTTTAGTTTTCCCATAACTCCAACTCCAGCTGCACTACCAAAAGAGATTAAAGAACCTCCAATACCAGCAGTTAAAGTAACTAACATCCAATGTGAAAGGTCCATATCTGGATTTGCTTTTAAGATTGCAGACATAACAGGAACATTATCAACTAATGCTGATAAAAAACCAACTGCAATATTTGAATAAGTAGGTCCTAAATATTGTGGTTCATAAACCATTGAAGCTAAATGAAGCCAACCAATAAAATATAAAGCTCCAACGGCTGCTAAGATACCAAAGAAGAACATTAAAGTATTGTTTTCGATTTTTGCCATTGATTCAAACACATCAAAATGGTCTTTACCAAATTTTTTATTAAGTTTATAAGAGTGAATTTTTAATAATACTAAACCAAACATCATTCCCCACATTGCAGGGAAATCTAAGACTTGATGAGAAACTACTGCACAGGCAATGGTAAAGATACCTAAGAATATTGTGATTTGTGCACCTGCTTTCATTTTTGGTTTTTCCTCTTTTTCTACATCAAAATGAGGCATTTCATTAGGAACAATTCTTGAAAGTAAAAATGCAGTTATTAAGTACCCTATGATTGAAGCTGGAAATAGATATAAGAAATCTACAAAATGACCTTTTCCTGAAGTCCAAGCCATAAGAGTAGTAATATCTCCAAAAGGAGACCAAGCTCCACCTGCATTTGCAGCAACTACAATATTTATAGCACCTGGTACTAAAAACTCTTTTTTATTTTTTTCTATTGTTATTAATACTGTTGATAAAATAAGTGCTGTTGTTAAGTTATCTGCTATAGGCGAGATAAAGAAAGCTAAAAATCCAGTAAGCCAGAAAAGTTTTTTATAGCTATAACCTTTTGAGATAAGATTATATTTTAAACTATCAAATACATTCATATGAATTAGTGATTCAATATATGTCATAGCAACAAATAAGAAGAAGAATATTTCTGCAATCTCTAAAATCACACTTTCTGCTTCATTATGAACATTATGAATATTTAAGTCATTCATATAATAATATACGGCAATAAGTAAGAAAGATACTATCCCCACAAAAAGTGCTGGTATTGATTTATCAATTTCATATTTGTCTTCAGCAGCGATAAAATAATATCCCACTACAAAAACTATTAAAACTAAAAAGCCAATCCAAGTCATTGTCAAATCTATGGTTTCAACATTACTATTCCCAAAGAGAAAACTTGTAAAAAGTAAACTCAATAACAGATATTTTTTCAATATAAACTCCTTATTTATATGATTTCATAATTAAAAATGCAACAATTGATATTATGGTTAAACTTATTGCAATTGGTAAAAAAGAAGAACTATGAGATAGAAGAGCTAAAGATGAAATAATAGCTCCAAGACCAAATTGAAGTACTCCTACAACTCCAGATGCTACACCTGCATTTTTTTGGAAATGTTCCATTGCAAGAGCCATACAGTTACCAAAAATAAAAGCCATCATACTCATATATCCTGCCATAAGTGCCATAGTTAAAGGTAAAGTCTGGATATCTGAAGTAAGTATCCAAATAATAGATATTAAAATTTGAATTAATAAACTTGTTTTTACTAAAAATAGTGGTTTATATTTTCTCAACATAATTAAATTTACTTTTATCATTGAGATTAAAATTATAAAGTTAAAACCAAAAAAGAAGGGAAATAAATCAGTCGAAATACCATAATGCTCGATAAAGATAAAAGAAGATTTTGAAATCAAGATAAAAAATCCTGAAAAACCTAATGATAAAGTAAGCATAGCTTTCATAGCAACTTTGTGAGTAAGTACTCTTTTATAAGATTGATATACACTTTGTTTCACATAAGTATAACTCTCATCTAAATCTTTATAAACCATAAAGGCAATAAATAGTGCGTAAAAAGTAAAAAATAAAAATATTGCTTCCCAAGAGTAGAAGTGAATAATAAAAGAACCAATAGCAGGAGCAATAAGTGGAGCAATACTTCTTATTGTACCAATTAAAGAAAGAACCTTAGCAGCTTCATCTCCATGAAATTTATCTCTTACTACGGCCATGGCATTTACTACAACAATACCTCCAAAGAAAGCCTCTATGAATCTTAATACCCAAAGTTGATAAACATTTCCACTAAAAATCATAATAAAACTAATAAAAGAAAAACCTACTAATCCAATAAGTGAACTTTTTCGTCTTCCTATTCTATCAGATAAGGGTCCTCCAAATATTTGTCCTACTGAAAACCCTATTAAGAAAATTGATAATGTTAATTCTATTTTTTCAATACTCACATTAAATGAGTTTGCAATGTCTGGTATTGAAGGAATATAAGTGTCTGTTGCAATAGGTGCTACTGAAGATAACACAGCTAATAAAACAATTAAATACATATGATTATGTGCTTTTTTCATATAACTCCTTGCAATTCAAATTGACATATGTTCAGAATAATACATAGGCATAATAGTTGCATATACAACCTTACTTTAATATTAATTTTTGCAAATAATGTCTTTATAATACCCAAGTATATAAGTCATGTATTAATTTTCTGAGTGTTTTTTAATTTTTTTAAAAGATTCTAAGTTTTTTTGTCAACTTTATTTTATGTCTATTAAAATCCCATTTTTATGGTACTTCATAGAGTCTATGTAACTATTATTATCAAGAAAATAAATTAAAACCGACTAATTAATTAAAGATTATTCAATTAAATTTGATTAAATAACTTGACATTAAAGAAAAAATCTATTACAATTCTAACATAACAATTCAAAAAATGAAAAAAAGTTAAAATATAGGAGTTATAAAAATGCAAAAAGAAACAATTGCAGTTCATGGAGGGTACAACAACAAAGAAGGTTGGGGTACTATGTCTGTGCCAATCGCACAAACTACAGCTTATGCGTTTAGAGATGCTGAACACGCAGCAAACTTATTTGCATTAAAAGAGTTAGGTTCTATTTATACTAGACTTACAAACCCAACTACTGATGTATTAGAACAAAGATTTGCACAACTTGAAGGTGGAGCAGCTGCTATTTGTACAGCAAGTGGTCAAGCTGCAATTTTCTATGCTATTGCAAATGTTGCTGAAGCTGGTGATAATATTTTAATCTCAGACAAATTATATGGTGGAGCAGTTACTTTATTAACTCACACTATCAAAAGATTTGGTATCAGTGCAAAAGTATTTAAAAGTGCAGATGCTAGTAACTTAGAAGAGCAAATTGATGATAAAACAAAAGCTATCTTCTTTGAATCATTATCAAACCCACAAATTGCTATTGCAGATGTAGAAAAAATTGTTGAAATCGCTAAAAGAAATGGTGTTTTAACAGTTTGTGATAATACAGTTGCAAGTGCAGCTTTATTTAACCCTATTTCTTGGGGAGTAGATGTTGTTGTTCACTCAACTTCTAAATATACAAATGGTCAAGGTACAGCTGTAGGTGGTATTGTTGTTGAAAGAGATGGTTTAGCAGAATTCTTCAAAGAAAATGCAAACAGATATTCACACTTTGTTGAGCCAGATGAGTCATATCATGGATTAGTATATGTTGATGTTCCTCTTCCAAACTTTTGTTTAAGAATTAGATTAAACCTTTTAAGAGATATTGGTGCAACTCAGTCACCACATAACTCATGGTTACTATTACAAGCAATTGAAACATTAGATATTAGAATGGAAAAACATTCAAATAGTGCTTTAGAAGTAGCTAAATTCTTAGAGTCTCATCCAAAAGTTAAATCAGTTAACTACCCAGGATTAGAGTCAAACGCAGACTACGAAAAAGCACAAAAATATTTCAAAGATGGTAAGTCTTCTGGTCTTATCTCATTTGAAGTAGAATCATATGAAGCAGCAAAAACAGTAATTGACCAAGCTAAGTTATTTAGTGTTGTTGTAAACATCGGTGATTCTAAGTCATTAATTGTACACCCAGCTTCAACTACTCACTCACAAATGAGTGAAGAAGAGTTATTAAAAGCAGGTGTAAATCCTAGCACAGTTAGGTTATCTATTGGACTAGAAAATCCAAAAGATTTAATTGAAGACTTAGAGCAAGCATTAGCGTAAGGATAAAATAATGCCTCTAATTTCAACAAAAGGTGTATATGGATTAACTGCCATGTATGAATTAAGCAAGCACGAAGATGACTCTCCCATGCAAATCAAGGAGATCTCTTCAAATGCGAATATTCCACAAAACTACCTTGAACAATTACTAGGGAAGTTAAGACGTGCTCAACTTGTAAAGAGTATTAGAGGAGCAAAAGGTGGATATGTGTTAGCTCAAAAACCAGAAGATATTTCAGTAAAGGATATTTTAGTTGCCCTAGAAGGTGATTTAAAAATCGTTGATAGTAAAGCTGATAATCCTATATTAAATATTTTCTTTGATGATGCTAAGAAAAGTACAAAAGAACTGTTTGATATCTCACTAGCGAAGTTAGATGAGTATCAAGATAAATACAACGAATTTTTACATTACAGTATATAAAGTTTAAGAGCAACTCGTTGCTCTCTTTAGAGTTTGCTTCTTTAGTGATAATTCACTTATCACGGGAAAAGAAGTTATTTAATTTAAATTACGGTCCCTTTATATTTGGGACAAATTGAAAGGATATAAAAAATGAAATTTGCACAAAATGTTACAGAATTAATCGGAAACACTCCTCTTGTAAAGTTACAAGCAGCAAGTGAAAAAAGTGGAGCTACAGTATTAGGAAAATGTGAGTTTATGAACCCAACTCATTCAGTAAAAGATAGAATTGGTACAAACATGATTAAAGCTGCTTTAGAGCAAAACTTAATCAATGAAAACACAACAGTTATTGAGCCAACATCAGGAAACACTGGTATTGCATTAGCATCTGTTTGTGCAGGACTTGGTATTAAACTAATCCTTACTATGCCTTCATCAATGAGTATTGAAAGAAGAAAATTATTAAAAGCTTTAGGTGCTGAGCTTGTATTAACTGAGCCAGAAAAAGGAATGAAAGGTGCTGTTGAAAAAGCAAATGAATTAGCTGAAAAAACTGAAAACTCATTTGTTCCTCAACAATTTGCAAATGAAGCAAACCCAGAAATTCACAGAAAAACAACTGCAAAAGAGATTTTAGATGATACAGATGGAAAAGTTGACATCTTAGTTGCAGCTATTGGTACAGGTGGTTCTATCACTGGTATTGGTGAAGTATTAAAAGAGCATAACCCTGATATTCAAGTAATTGCAGTTGAGCCAGAAGCTTCTCCTGTATTAAGTGGGGGGAAACCAGGACCACATAGAATTCAAGGTATTGGTGCAGGATTTGTTCCAGATGTATTAAATACTACATTATATGATGAAGTAGTACAAGTTTCAAATGAAGATGCAATTGCAGCTTCTAAAAAACTAGCAAGTAGTGAAGGTCTATTAGTTGGTATCTCTGCTGGAGCGAATGCATTCATTGCAGAGCAAGTTGCAGCTAGACCAGAAAACAAAGGTAAAACTGTTGTTACTATTCTTTGTGACACAGGAGAAAGATACCTAAGTGTTGGTCTATATGATGATGAGTAAAAACTCATCATCATTTAATAATTCTATGGGGTAAATATGGCAGAAAAAGCATATAGATCAGTTGTAAAATCTGTCTCTTGGCGTACAGTTGGAACTCTTGATACAATCATCATCTCTTACTTTGTTACTGGTAACTTAACTATGGCAGCTTCAATTGGTTCAATTGAACTTGTTACAAAAATGGTGTTGTACTATTTTCATGAAAGAGCATGGAATAAAATTCCCTTTGGAAAAACTAAAGAACCTGATTATCAAATTTAAAAAAGGCAATTATGGATATCAATAATTTAAACCAAAAGTTTCAAAGCTCAAATGCACAAGAGATAATAGAATACTTCATAAAGGAGTATGGACAAGATGCTGCTTTATCAAGTAGCTTAGGTGCAGAGGACCAAGTCTTAACAGACATGATTCTAAAAGTAAATAAAGATGCAAATATCTTTACACTAGATACAGGAAGATTACATCCTGAAACATATGATGTTATGGATGCAACAAATCTAAAATATGGTGTTAAGTTAAATGTTTTCTTCCCTTTAAATGAAAAAGTAGAAGAGCTTTATCAAAAACAAGGTATTAATGGACATTTTGAAAGTATTGATAATAGAAAAAACTGTTGTAATATCAGAAAAATGGAACCTCTTAAACGTGCGTTAAAACCTTTGAAAGTTTGGATTACTGGTCTTAGAGCAGCACAAAGTGTTACTAGAACAGATATGCCTGTAGTTGAATATGATGAGAACTTTGAAGTTATCAAAGTAAATCCTCTAATCAACTGGAGTGAAGAAGATGTATGGGATTACATTAAACAAAACAGTGTTCCATATAATAAACTTCATGACCAAGGATATCCAAGTATTGGATGCGCACCCTGTACTAGGCCAGTTAAAGCTGGCGAAGATATTAGAGCTGGAAGATGGTGGTGGGAAAACCCCGAGCATAAAGAGTGCGGATTACACGCAAAGTAGTAAATTATAGATGAACTCAAACTTTTTATTTGAAGAAATCTAAAACAAAGAATTAATGGGACGATATAAAATGAGTGAATTAAAGATAAGTAACGAAAGACTTACACATTTAAAACAATTAGAAGCAGAATCTATGCATATTATGAGAGAAGTAATAGCTGAATTTTCTAATCCAGCAATGCTTTACTCAGTAGGAAAAGACTCTTCTGTAATGCTACATATTTTACAAAAGGCTTTTTACCCTGCACCTCCACCATTACCATTAGTACATGTTGATACTAAATGGAAATTTAAAGAGATGATTGAGTTTAGAGATAGACGAGCAAAAGAAGTGGGAATGGAACTTATTGTTTACTCTAATCCAAAAGGTTTAGAGATGAACATTTCACCTTTTGAACATGGTTCTGCTTTACATACAGATGTTATGAAAACTCAAGGTTTAAAGCAAATGCTAGATATCCAAAAGTTTGATGCAGTATTTGGTGGAGCTAGACGTGATGAAGAAAAATCAAGAGCTAAAGAAAGAATTTACTCATTTAGAGATGAAAACCATAGATGGGACCCAAAAAACCAAAGACCAGAGTTATGGAATATCTATAACGGTAGACACACAAAAGGTGAATCTATTAGAGTATTCCCTTTATCAAACTGGACTGAGCTTGATATTTGGCAATATATCTATTTAGAAGAGATACCTATTCCTGATTTATACTTCTCAAAAGAAAGAGATGTAGTTGAATATATGGGTACAAAAATCATGGTAGATGATGAAAGAATGCCTGAAGAATTAAGAGCTACTGCTAAAAAAGAAAAAGTGAGATTTAGAACACTTGGATGTTATCCATTAACAGGAGCAGTAAATAGTGAAGCAACAACTCTACCTGAGATTATTCAAGAGATGTTAGTTTGTACAACTAGTGAAAGACAAGGTAGATTAATTGATAGTGATGGTGACGCATCAATGGAGAAGAAAAAACAAGAGGGGTATTTTTAATGGCACACCAATCAGATTTAATTGCTGAAAATATTGAACAATATTTAAAAGAGCATGAACACAAAGAGATATTAAGATTTATTACTTGTGGGTCTGTTGATGATGGAAAGTCAACTTTAATTGGAAGACTTCTTTATGATTCAAAAATGATTTTTGAAGATCAATTAGCATCTATTGAAAAAGACTCTAAAAAAAGTGGTACAACAGGGGATAAAATTGACCTTGCACTTTTAGTTGATGGTCTTGCAAGTGAGAGAGAACAAGGTATTACTATTGATGTTGCCTATAGATTCTTCTCAACTGATAAAAGAAAGTTTATTATTGCAGATACTCCAGGTCACGAGCAATATACAAGAAACATGGCTACAGGAGCTAGTACAGCCGACTTAGCAATTATTCTTATTGATGCAAGACAAGGTGTTTTAACTCAAACTAAAAGACACTCTTATATAGCTTCTTTATTAGGAATAAAAAACCTAATTGTTGCTATTAATAAAATGGACTTAGTTGACTTTAGCCAAGAGAGATTTAAAGAGATTAAAAAAGATTATGAAGAGATTATTCCAAAACTTCCTCATAATGAAGATATTAACTTTAACTATATTCCAATCTCTGCATTAGATGGAGATAATATTGTTTCAAACTCTCCTAAATCACCTTGGTATGCAGGTAAACCTTTAATGGAATTACTTGATACTGTTGAAATTCACCATGATGAGAATGATGACTTTAGATTACCAGTTCAATATGTTTCAAGACCTCACTTAAACTTTAGAGGTTTCTCTGGAACTATTGCAAGTGGTACTATTAGTGTTGGTGATGAGATTACAGTTTTACCATCAAGAAAAACATCAGTTGTTAAATCAATTGTTTCAAATGATATAAAAGATTTAAGACCAATTGGAAAAGATGAAACTGTTGAAACTATTGAAACTGCATATGCACCAATGGCTACAACAATTACATTAAAAGATGAAATTGATATTAGTAGAGGAGATATGATTGTAAAATCAAACTCTATTCCTAAAGTTTCAAACAAACTAAATGTAATGGTAGTTTGGATGGATGAAAAACCAATGGAATTAAATAATAGCTATATCATTAAAAGAGCTACTTCTGTTATAAATGGTTCATTTAAAGCAGTTGAGTTTAAAAAAGATATTAATAGCTTTAAAGAAATTTCTGCTGACACTCTTGAGTTAAATGATATTGCGAAATGTTCTTTATCACTTGACAGACAAATTGCTGTTGATTCATACTATGAAAATAGACACACTGGAAGCTTTATTATCATCGATAGATATACAAACTCAACGGTTGGTGCTGGTATGATTGTAGATGCACAAGAAAGTCAAGATAATGAAGATCAAACAAGAGACTATACAGAAGCTGAAATAGCTTTAAATAAATATATTAGAGATAACTTCCCTGAGTGGGGATGTAAAGAGATTTTAGGATAACTCATGGCAAAAGAAACTAAAGCACAAAGAGTAGAACGTATTAAAAAAGAGAAAGATGGTCTTGATGTACTTCAAGACATCTATCTTTATGCAGTTACAGGGGAAGAAGTAGACCCAGAAGATATTGATAGATTTAAATGGTACGGAATGTACACACAAAACAAGAACTTACAAGCAGACGATGATAACACTTTATATTTTATGCTTAGAGTTAAACTTGAAGGTGGACAATTAACGCTTCCTCAATTAAAAGTTGTATCTGAAATATCTGAAAAATATGCAAGGGGAACTGCTGATTTCACTACTAGACAAGATTTACAATTTCACTTTATCAAAGTAGTTGATTTACCTGAAATTTTCAGACTTCTTGATACAGTAGGACTTTCATCTATTTTTGCAGCAGGAGATGTTCCAAGAAACGTAGTATCATGTCCTATAAATGGAATTGACCATGAAGAAATAGCTGATGTTAGAGAAACAGTTGATAAGCTAAATGAAGCCTTTAAAGGTAATAGATTATTCTCTAATCTTCCTAGAAAATATAAAATAGGTGTAAATGGATGTTCTAAAAACTGTATGCACCATGAAATTCAAGATGTTAGTTTTAATGCTGTAAAACAAGAAAATGGAAAAGTTCAATTTGCACTTAGTGTTGGTGGAGGATTAGCTTCAAATAAAAGAATTGCAAATCATATTGGATATGTAACTCCTTCACAGGTTGTTCCTACGGCTAAAGCTATTACTAAAATCTATAGAGACCATGGATTAAGAGAAAAAAGAAATAAAGCTAGACTTGGACACTTAATTGAAGAGTGGGGATTAGAAAAATTTGTTGAACAGTTACAAGCTTCTTTAACATTTAAAATCAAAGAACCAAATGATATTGAATATACAAACTCAAGATTTAGAGAGCACTTTGGAATTCATGAGAGTAAAGAAAAAGGTAAAAGCTATATTGGATGTGCATTAAACTCTGGACATATTGGAGTTGATGGATTAAATAATCTAATAAATCTATTTGAAAAGTATGAAGCAACTGCACTAAAATGTACAGTTACTCAAAATTTAATTATATTAGATGCTCCAAGTTCAAAAGCCCAAGAATTTGCTAAAGAATTAGAGAAAGTGAATATCTATCCATATCCATCTAACTTTAGAGCAAGGGTTCAAGCTTGTACTGGAATTGACTTCTGTAAATTTGCTATTTCAGAAACAAAAGGTGTTGCAAAAAGATTAGTTGACCATTTAGAAAATAAATTCCCTGATTTTGGGGAAAGAGTTTCTATTTCTGTAAATGGTTGCCCTAACTCATGTGCACACCCACATATTGTTGACCTTGGATTTATGGGAACAAAAGTTAAGAAAGATGGGAAAACTGTTACAGGTTTTGAACTTCTTGTTGGTGGATTCCTTGAAGGTGATAAATCACAATTTAATCAAAAAACAGGAATCAAATTTGCAGCTGAAGATGTAAATGAAAATGTGGAAGATTTAATAAATGAATATTTATCTTCTGAACATTCATCATTCCACGATTACATCATCACAAAAGCAAAATAGTAGAAAAGATTAAATTCTTTTCTATTATTAATTAAACATATAATTTAAATAAGTTAAAATTATTTAATGAAAAAAGATATCTACAGACCATTTTTTGATAAAAATACAAATACATTAGATTTTATTAGATATAACACTATAGGTAAGAACAAAAGCGACTATTTTGACTATACTGCTTCTGGACTTGCATTTAGACAAATAGAAAATCGTATAAGAGATGTTCTTGAAACATATGCTAATACACACTCTAAAGAGTCATTAAATGCAAATATTACAAACCAATATTATAATGAAGCAATCAAGAGCTTATGCAATAGTTTAGAACTAAATGAAGAGTTTGCTATTATTCCTAGTGGATGTGGAGCTACTTCTGCAATAAAAAAATTCCAAGAACTAATTGGAGTATATATTCCACCTGCTACACTAAAGAGATTTGGAATTTCTGTAGCAAAGAAAAAACTTCCTCTTATTATAGTTGGACCTTATGAACACCATTCAAATGAAGTAAGCTACAGAGAAGCACTTTGTGAAGTTCAAAGAATAAGACTTACTGACGAGGGATTAATTGACCTTAAACAACTAAAAGAGGTTTTACAAGAAAATCGTCATAGAGAAATCATAGGATGTTTTTGTATAGCTTCAAATGTTACTGGAATCATTACCCCATATGAAGAAATATCAAGATTACTAAGACTATATGGAGCAACTGTTTGTTTTGATGCAGCTGCTAGTTCTTCATATATGAATATTCCTTGTGAACTATATGATGCCCTTGTGATGTCTCCCCATAAACTTCTTGGAGGTCCATCAAGCTGTGGGATTCTTGCTATTAAAAAATCATTAGTTGATGAAACGTTAGCTCCAACTTTTGCAGGTGGGGGAACTGTTGCTTATGTTAACTCAAAAGTACAAGAGTATGAAAAAGATATTAGTGCTAGAGAAACAGCTGGAACACCAGGAATTTTACAACTAATTCGTGCAGCACTTGCCTATCAACTTAGAAATGAAATAGGTTTTGATTTTATAAAAGAGCAAAAGAAACAACTTCTTTCTCATCTTCTAAAAGGTCTTGAAGAAATAGATGGAATTACTATTTATGGAAATAAAGAAGAAGAAAATATTGGAATTGTCTCTTTTAATATTGCAAATTTGAACCCATATAAAATATGTGAAAAACTATCTTCAAATAGTGGTATTCAAACAAGAGCTGGATGTTCTTGTGCAGGTCCTTATGGGCATGATTTATTAGGAAAAACTTCTAAGGAAGAGTTGGAAGAAAAGCCAGGATGGCTTAGAATATCAGTTCATTATTCACAAACAAAAGAGGATATTGACAGACTAATAAAAGCAATCAAAGGTTCTATCTAAGATTCGTAGATAACCCTTCTAATATTATCTCTGTCAATATTTCTATACTCATCATATAAACGTTGATACTTTAGTTTCTCACTAATATTAATAGGTGTTCTTATTGATTTATACTCTATTAGCTTATCATCTTTATATACCCCGCTAATAGTTGCGTGAACCCAATAAAAACCTTTGTCTTTTCTAAGGTTTTTTATTACCCCTTCCCATTTTTGAGAAGTTTGTAAAGTATTCCAAAGGTTTTTAAAAACTCTTTTTGGCATATCTGGATGTCTTAGAATATTATGTGACTGTCCTATTAACTCATTTATTCCATAGCCAGAAATAGTTGCAAAAGTTTCATTTGCATAGGTGATATTACCTTTTAAATCAGTTCTTGAAATAATTAATTCATCTTCTGGGATTTCAGTCTCAATTAAAAACTCACTCTCTAAAAACTCCATCATAGTAGCTACCTTTTATCAAACTCTTGTGCAAAACCTTCAAGGTCTTTTTTCTTTAAATCACCTCTATATACAATTTGATCTACTGGAATATCTTCATTAAGCATTTTTGGAACAACATCTGCTTCATTTAATACATCCATATGCTCATCTAACTCATCTTCACTATAAGCCATTTGCATATCAGCACTTATAATATGTGGAATAGCTTCTATAACTCTTAGTTTTTCAAGCTCTTCTTGTACCCCATTCCCTTCTATTGTAACAATAACTCTACCTATCTCATCATGTAAGTGATATTCACAAACTTTACATTTTTTTAATGCTTCTACAACCTCATCTAAATACTCTGGTCTTGTTTGAACTACGATACTTGAAATATTCATTTTAATCTCCAAAAATTTATTGTTTGACTATCACTACTTGCAAAAATCTCTTTATCCGAAATAAAAAGAATCTGCGTTAAAGTAGCATCTTGTCCAATTAGTTTATATAAATAGTTTTTACTGCTTGTATTAAACACTAAAATTTCATTCTCCTCATTATATGCAATGGCACCATACTTAGCATTTTTGCTTAAGCCACAACTATAAAGAAGAAAATCAAAATTTAGTGCATAAGAACTAAAACTATCATAGAAAACAGCTTTTCTATCTTTTCCTGCTGTTAAGACCTTCCCTTTTTTATAATCTAGTTGATAAACTCTATCTAGATTTAAAGCCTTTAACTTTTTTTCAACTACTAAATCATTAGTATTTAAAACTCGTACAACTCCACTTTCATCTGTCGTTACAAGGGTACTTCTATTTTCATTTAAAGCAAAATGAGAAAAAGAGGATTGACTAACTTGTGTTAATACTGTAACTTTATTTTTTTCAATATCAAAAATACCAATTTGATTACTTAGCAATGCAAATACTATTTTTGTATTACTTACGAAAGAAGCCTTTTGAATAAAAAACTTTTTATCTATACTAATAAGTTTTCTTAGTTTTTCATCTTCATATATCCAAAGGTTTCTATAGCCTTTCATTCCTTGAGAGACTATTAGGATTTTATTATCTAATAAATCAATAGAATAAACCTTTGCAGGAATTGTATCTCCCATAAAGTCTTGTATCTTTGGAATAGAAATTGTCTTAATTATCTTTTTGTCTTTAGTATCAAAAACTTCTACAGTTCCATTGTCAGTTCCTGCATATAATAAACCTTTTTTATATACTATTTCTTGAACTGTTCCTGTTGCTTTTAAAAAGTATGTAGGAGTTACTTCTTCTAAAGCAAAAGATGACACTGCTAAGATTAAAAAAGATAAAAAAAGTTTACTCATCTAAATCCAAATCCTCTTTTATTTTTGCCATTTGTTGGTGTAGTTCATAAAAGTGTTCATCTGTTACATCATCATCTTTTGACCATTGAACTTCTATATCTGAACCATAATCTTCACCCATAAAGGATAACTGTTTAGAAAAATCATCCATATCTTTACAGATAACTTCTCTTGAGTCTTCTGTATCAGTTAATCTAATAACCCAAGTATTATTATCTGACTCTTCTACATTTGCTGTAAATATTGCTGGCATTTATACTCCTTTAACTATTATTGCATCACTAGGACATACATTTAGACAAAAACCACAGTTTGTACATTTGTCTTCTAAAATAGAAGGTCTAAACATACCTAGAAATTCTATTGCTTCATCTAAACAGGGGTCTTTACAAGAAAAACACATTGTATCGTGCCAACTTAAACACTTTATCATATCAATCTCAACTTTAGCAGGAATCTTCTCTTCTGAATCTTCTAATAAAACTCCATACTCACAAGCTTTTGCACATTCACCACAGTAAGTGCATCCACCTTTAGAAAAATCAATATGAGGTGTTTTATCTTCACCTAATACAATTATATCTTCTTCGCAAAGGGTAACACAAGGTGCTTCACAACTTGGGCACTCTTTGAGAAAAAGACTTTTATCTTCATTATATGGTAATCTTATAACCTGCTCTTGTTCTTCTTTCTTTGTAAAAGAAGAAGCAAGAGAGCTGAATAACTCTCTTCTTCTCATATTTATTCCATTAATGTATCTAAACCTTCAGTTAGACTAGTTCCAGTCCAAGAAGATTTTTTTGCTCCATCTTTACTTGTGTAATCAGGAGTAAATGTATTTCCTACTAACTCACCCTCACTTTGAGGAGCGTGACATTGAGAACAGTTAAATCTAGAATTTGATAACTTATGCATTTCATTGATAGTTACATAATCCATCTTTTCTGTTGAAGTATTTTTAACAATTTTTCCATTTTTAACGATATCACCATTTTTTGTTAATGAAGTATCTGGTCTAAAGTTAATAGTATGCGATTTTGGATACGGTAAAGCTCCAAAAGACTCTGCCACACCTGGTGTATGACAAGAGATACATTGATTGTTATTAACTGTAATTGGAAGCATTCCATCTACATCATGGGGAATCATTGGTGGAGCATCTTGAAATGCTCTATCAATTGTTTTTGACGTACTTGGAGCGGCTTTACTATATTTTGTTTCATCAGGAATTACTTTATCTTCACTATATAGGTCAACTTTTCTAAGCCCTAAAGACTCTTCACTAATTGTAGGTTGAGCTGTACTACATCCTACAAAGATTAAAAAGGAAGAAGTTGCAAGACCAATACTAATTTTTGAGATTAGTTTCATTTTATTTCTCCTTGTTTTTTTGCTCTATTAAATTTCTTATTGAGAAGTTTAGTGCATCATCATCACAAACTTCTATACATCTAGCACAATTTGTACACTCGCCTAAAAGAACTTGTTCACTTGATTTTCCAACCATAAAAAGTACTTGGCTTTCTGGACAAACCTCTTTACATTTCATACATAAAGTACATTTACTTTCGTTGTGTTCTACACGAACTAAACTATATTTACCAACTATTGAATAGAAGGCTCCTAAAGGACAAACATGCCCACACCAGCCATTTTTTAAAACAAAAAGATCAAAAAGAAAAATAATAAGTACTGCTGCCCAACCAAGGCCCATACCAAATATTATTCCCCTGTGTAACATAGAGATTGGAGAGATAAACTCAAAAGCAGGAACTGCTAGAATAAAAGATATCACTAAACTAAGACCTAATACCCAATATCTAATTGTTCTACTTGCCGGTTGTCTTTTTTGAATCTGATTAAATCCTAATCTTCTTCTTAAGAAGTTAGATAAATCAGTTACTATATTCATTGGACAAACCCAAGAGCAAAATACTCTTCCCCCAACTAAAGCATAGAAAATAAAAATAATCAATGCTCCTATAAATATGTCAGAGGCAACCACAGCTCCTGAGAAAAACATCTGTAATACAGCATAAGGGTCACTTAATGGAATCTTATCAAATAATACAGAAGTACTTAAGTTACCAGTTAAAATATTCCATCCCCAAATATTTGCTGTAATATATAGAAATAGAATTGATACTTGAACTACTCTTCTTTGGATTAAATATTTATTCTTAATCATCTAGTAATCCTTTCATATCATTTAATGAATCAACTGCTTTTCTTTCACTTATTTCTGTTTTAGTTGTTCCACTAGTAACTTCTTCCAGTCTTTTCTCGTCTGTTTTATCCCAACCTTTTATATAATAATTTCCAGCTTTTCCTAAAGCAACTTCTCTAGGAAGAACAAAAATAGAAGCTTTTTCTGTAACACAAGCTTTTTCACAAAGACCACATCCAGTACAATAATCACTATTCACAACAGGTTTCATAAATGCATGTTTCCCTGTTCTTTCATTTTTAGTGTACTCAATAGTAATTGCTTCTCCTAAAATAGGACAAGCTCTATAGCAAGCATCACACTGAATTCCCCAAAAGGCAATACAGTTTTTAGAGTCAACTACTGCAACTCCCATATCCGCCATATTTATATCTAGCTTATTATTTTTACTAACCTTCGTTATATCTAAGGCATCAGTTGGACAAACTGGAACACATGGTATATCTGGACACATATAACATGGTATATCTCTTGGAGTAAAATATGGTGTACCTAAAGGTTTATTATCACCTGGTTTCGCTAACTTCAAAGTATCATAAGGACAGGCTTCAACACACATACCACATTTGATACATGTTTTTAAGAAGTCCTCTTCATCTAAAGCAGCAGGAGGTCTTAATGTTAACTCTGAGGCTGTCACCTCATCAACATAAGCACTCCAAGTTAAGGCACCTAAAGTTGCTAATCCAAAGGCTCTTGCTATATTCAGAAAGAATCTTCTTCTATCACTTACAACTTCTTTTTTCATTTTTTACTCTTTTTGTTTCTTTTGTTTTTATACTTTATATACTTTTACTGCACATTTTTTAAAGTCTGTCTGTTTTGACTGCGGACAAGTGTAGTCTGCACAAACTTTATTAATAAATACTTTTTCATCAAACCATGGAACATAAACAAGTCCTCTTGAAGGTCTGTTTCTTCCTCTTGTTTCAACTCTAGCTTTAACTTTTCCACGTCTAGATTCAACCCATGCTAATTCACCTTGTTTAACTTCAAACTTCTTAGCATCTTCTGGATGAACATATACTAGTGCTTCTGGAACTGCTCTATATAATTCAGGAACTCTCATTGTCATAGTTCCACTATGCCAGTGTTCTAATACTCTACCTGTACTCATCCATAATGGATAAGTTTCATCTGGAACTTCTGGTGGATCCATATATGGACGTGCGAAGATTTTTGCTTTATTTTTTAATGCTTTTTTAGTTTTGTCTTTAATACCATTTAAGTCACCTTGAGGTAATGCTTTTGCTAATTTTCCATAGAATGCAAACTCAGTGTGTCCTGTTTCTTTACCATATTTTTTAGCATATGGATCGTATTTAGTATTAAATCTCCATTGAGTTTCTTTACCATCTACAACTGGCCATTTAAGACCTCTAACTTTGTGATAAGTATCAAAGTCTGCTAAATCATGTGCATGTCCTCTACCAAACCATGCATACTCTTCAAATAGATATTTTTGAATAAAGAATCCATATCCTTTCCAAACTTTTCCATCACTACCTTTTACATTTCTGCTATCACCTAAAGCTTCAGAGTTATCATAACCTTTTTGGATAGGGTCTTCTAAATCAACTTTATATGATTTAGCATCTTTGTTTGCAAATAGGATTTCATACATAGTTGTATCTTCGTTGTATCCCATTTTTTTAGCTTCTTCAATTACATTTGGAAGTTTTTTACCATTTCTTAGAGTATAATCACCCCAAACATCTTTAACAGTAAATCTTTTTGAAAGTTCAACCCATTGCCATGTATCAGACATTGCATCACCTACTGGTAATACTTGTTGTCTCCAGTGCTGAGTTCTTCTTTCTGCATTTCCATATGCACCCCATTTTTCATATATCATTGCACTTGGTAAAATAAGGTCAGATACTTTTGCTGAGATACCTGGATATCCATCTGAAGTTACAATAAAGTTATCCATCTGTCTTGCTGCTTTAATCCAGTGAGATGCACTTGCTGTATCTTGATATGGATTACATACATTTACCCATGCAAATTTAACAACACCATCTTCAATATCTCTATGGATTTTCATAATATGTTGATTTCCAACTGGATTTAATGTTCCATTTGGGATTTTCCATTTGTTTTCAACTATTTTTCTATGCTTACCATTTTTTACCATCATATCAGCAGGTAATCTGTGACAGAATGTTCCAACTTCTCTTGCAGTACCACAAGCAGATGGTTGACCTGTTAGTGAAAATGCACCAGAACCTGGTTTAGCTTGTTTATTTAATAAGAAGTGAACATTATATGCTAAAGTATTTACCCAAGTACCTCTTGTATGTTGGTTCATACCCATAGTCCAGAAAGATACAACTTTTCTATTTTTTTCAATATATAAGTTTGCTAATTTTTGAAGTTTTGCTTTGAATTGTTCAATTGGCTCATCAGGGTTACCTTTTGAGATTTTTGCTACATAATCAATATCATATGGTTCTAAGAATTTTTTATACTCTTCAAAAGAGATTTCCCAGTGTTTTAAACCAGCTGGTTTATTAACCATTTTGTCACCAGCTTTATATCCATAAGGTTGAAGTGCAGGAGCTTCTGTTTCAGATACAATTTTTTCCATCTCTTTTGAAATAGTTTCCATCTCTTTATCTGAATATTTACCTTCTTCTAAAGCTTTTTCACCTTTTCTTCTCATACCATAACCCATGTTAACAGGACTTGCTGCAAATACAATATGCTTTTTAACAAAATCCCAATCAATTGCTTCTGGATGGTTATATACAATCTCTCTTGCAATATAATTCCAAATTGCTAAGTCTGTATTTGGAGTAAAAATAATTTCTGTATCCGCTAAGTCAGAAGTTCTATGTCTATAAGTAGAAATATTAACTACTTGAACTTTATCTGGATTTGAAAGTTTTCTATCAGTTACCCTTGACCATAAAATTGGGTGCATTTCTGCCATGTTTGAACCC
>JABXII010000027.1 GCA_013373175.1 Campylobacteraceae bacterium
AAAATTGGCTCATCAATTTGCACTATAACTTCATCATCAAGTTTTGAAATCTCTTTTAGAAGCTCTTCATAAATAGGTAAAATTTTAGAATGAAGTTCGTATGTATCACCTCTATCAACTCTCTTTGAAAGACCTAAAAATGTAATTGGCCCAATAAGATTGATTTTTGTTTTTACACCATATTCTTTAGCCTCTTTATATTCATTTATTATTTTTGAAGCATTTAATTTGTATTCATCTTCTAATGAGAGTTCAGGAACTATATAGTGATAGTTTGTATTAAACCATTTTGTCATTTCCATTGCTACACTATCTTTATTTCCTCTTGCCATAGAGAAATATAGTTCTTCATTTTCTAAGTTTTTGAATCTCTTTGGAATAGCATTTAATAAAACGCAAGTATCTAAGACATTGTCATAAAATGAAAAATCATTTGATGAAATATATTTTATTCCTGCATCTTTTTGGTATTTCCAGTGTCTTTTTCTTAAAACACTTGCAACTTCTTCAACTTCTTTAAACGAACAATTTTTTGACCAATATTTTTCTAATATTTTTTTTAATTCTCTTTGTTCTCCAATTCTTGGAAAACCTATTACATATGATTTTGACATTATTTTTAACCTTAAAAATTTTGCACCAGTTATGGTGTCTAAATATCTATCTGCTTTTGCAGTAACAATAAAGATAATTATTGATTATCTTCGTGCGTAAAATTTAAATAGTATGGTTTATGATATTTAGAATATGTAATGGAGGATGTACCCCTGTTCGTCTAAATGCAAAGAACTTGCAATAAAAAGGGCAGCGAGGTATGAATTTGAAAAGAGAGACTGCTAATTTTGTTTTTCTTTTAAAAAAACAATCACAGTGACAAGGTTTACTATTATTTATTTGTAAACATAAAGTGACTTCCTCAAGTGGAGGGTCATTTTCATCAAACTCATCATTTTCAGAAGATAGTTTTTTCTGTAATGTATGTTTAGCCTTTATTACAAGGTTTTGCAATTTTGTTTCAACAGTGTATGCTAAAATACTAGCAAATGTAAAGTAGTTTTTTCCAAAACCTTTAGGCGCTTTCACTTTCGGTTTCTCCTTTCATAAAATTAAAAGAGAAATTTATCAAATATAAGCTTAATGTTTATTACATTTAAAAAGTTAAGTAATTTAAATGAAATTAGGTTAATATTTCAAAAAATATTTAAGGTCAGTTTTGAAATTTACTTTCGTAACTTTATTTCCTAATTTAATTGAGCCATATTTTTATGATTCAATATTAAAAAGGGCAATAGAATCAAACTTTATATCTTATGAGTTTTATAATCCTAGAGATTTTACTACAAATAAACATTTAAAAGTTGATAAACAAATGATTGGTGGAGGTGCTGGAATGCTAATGACTCCTCAACCACTTTTTGATTGTTTAGATGAAATTAAAAGAAAAAATCCTGAAGCTTATATTATATTTCCCCTTGCTGCTGCAAAACCTTTTAAACAAAATGATGCAAAAAGATTAGCAAAAAAAGAGAACCTAGTTTTTGTTTCTGGACGATATGAAGGCATTGATGAGAGAGTTATTGAAAAGTATGCAAATGAAGTGTTTTCTATTGGAGAGTTTATTCTAACAGGAGGAGAGCTGCCATCTTTAGTTATGGCAGATGCAATTTCTAGAAATGTTCAAGGAGTTTTAGGAAATGCAGATTCTTTAGTTGAAGAGAGTTATGAAAATAACCTTTTAGAAGCACCTTCTTTTACTAAACCTGAAAATTTTGAAAATTTAAGCGTCGTTAAAGAATTCTTAAAGGGAAACCATAGTAAAATTGCCACCTTAAAATATAACTTGGCTATGTGCAAGACAAAATACTTTAGACCAAGTTTAGTTACAAATAAAAAAACAAAATAAAAAGCGTGATACCCCGCGTCTTGCAAAGGCGGGCACTTTCACCAAAGGGAACAAATGAAAAATAGATACATTGCAAGCTTTGAAGCAGCGCAAATTGCAGAAAAAGAAATTCCTCAGTTTAGAGCTGGAGATAATGTAAGACTTGGTGTTGAGATTAAAGAAGGTACTAAAACTAGAGTTCAAACATTTGAAGGTGTTGTAATTGCTAGACAAGGTAACGGTGTTGATGCAACATTTACTGTTAGAAAAATCGGAGCTAACTCTGTTGGTGTAGAAAGAATTTTCCCACTATACTCTGAGTCTTTAAAATCTTTTGAAGTAACAAGAAGAGGTAGAGTAAGAAGAGCTAAGTTACATTACCTTAGAGGACTTACTGGTAAAAAAGCTAAAATTAAAGAACTTAGAAAATAATTTTAGTAAAAAAACTAAGACTAAGGTCTTAGTTTTAACCTAATACAAAAATACTAATTCAATCTGCTTTATTTTCTAAAGCATCACTCCTAACAAACTTTTTAAATATAAAATTAATTATCAATAAAATACAAAAGTAATTTTCGTCACTATTTCAATACTATTTTTTGTTATACTCAATGTAGTTTTTTTATAGGATAAACAGATGAGAAATTTAACAATTAATACAAAGTTAATGATACTTATCATTGGAAGTTTATTTTTTCTTTCAATAGTAATGTTATCTATTAGTACAAGTGAAAGTATTAAGCATTCTAAAAAAGAGAAGCTTACTCAATTAAAATCTATTGCTGAAGCAAAAAGGCAACATATTTCCCAATACTTTAATACTATTGATGGTTTGATAGTTTCTACAGCAAACTCAGCTTCTACACAGGAGGCTTTTAAAAACTTTGTTAGAGGTTTTTATACAATATCTAGTCAGTCAAGTGCTGAGGTTGATATGGCTAAAGTTAAAGAAGAAATTATTAAGCATTATGATAAATTTTATTTAAATAAAATAAATTTTGAACTGCCAAATGTAGAACCTAGAAAGCCTACTATAGAATATTTGCCAAAAGATGAGAACGGACTTTTAGCTCAATATATGTATATTGTAAAAAATGAAGCAGCAATTGGTGAAAAAAATAAACTAAACCAATCTAATACTTTTTTTAATAACTATGCATTTGCCCACACAAGATTCCATGAAACTTTTAATACAATTTTAAATAAATTCTCTTTATATGATATTTTCTTAGTTGATATGAATGGTGAAGTAATCTACAGTACCTTTAAAGAGAAAGATTATGCAACAAACTTGAAAACTGGACCTTATTCAAAAAGTGGCTTAGCTTCAGTTAATAAAAAAGCATATGGATTAAAAAAAGGTCAAGTTGCATTTTCAGATTTTGAACCATATGAACCAAGTTATAATACTCCAGCTTCATTTATAGCTACACCTGTTTTTAATAATCAAGATAGAAGAGTAGGAAATCTAATCATGCAGTTTCCTATCAATATAATTAATGGCATCATGAATTTTGGTGGTAAATATGAAAAATCAGGACTTGGGAAAACAGGAAATGCATATTTAGTTGGAAAAGATTATAAAATGAGAAATGACCATAGATTTCTAAAAAATATTGACAACCCTTATGTGAAAAGTTCTGGAACAACAATTGCAACATATGAAATTAAAACAAGCTCAACAAAAGCTGCATTAGAAAATAAAACCGGAGCTCATGTAATTGAAAATGAAAAAGGAGAAAAAGTTCTTAGTGCTTATACCGGATTTAAAATTTTTGATAATCAATGGGGAATTGTAGCAGAGCTTAATAATGATGAAGCATTAGAGGGTATTGTTAGATTAAATATGATTTTAGCTGCAATTTCAATCTCTATTTTAGTTGTTATTATAATCGTATCAATTCTTATTTTAAAAAGTTCTATTATCAACCCAATAAGAAAATTTGAAAATGGACTTATGTCATTTTTCAGATATTTAAACAATGAAACAAAAGAAGTTATTTATTTAGATGATTCAAAACAAGATGAGATAGGAAAGATGTCAAAGGTTGTTAATGAAAATATTCATAAGATAAAAGATGAACTTGAAAAAGATAGAGAGCTTATAAGTGAAACTGTAAATGTGTTATCTGAATTTGAAAGAGGAGACTTATCCAAAAGAATAACTTTAAATTGTACAAACCCTTCATTAAATGAGTTAAAAGACGTAATAAACAATATGGGAGTTCATTTAGAAGCAAATATTAAAAATATCTTGAAGGTATTAGAAACTTATTCAAGTTATAATTATATGCAAAAAGTTGATTCGCAAGGATTAAAAAAACATCTTCTTGAATTAGCAAATGGAGTAAACTCTTTAGGAACTTCAATTACAGAAATGTTAGTTGAAAATAAGACTTATGGAATGCAGTTAGATTATAGTTCTGATGTTTTATTAGATAGTGTTAAAGTTTTAACAAACAATTCAAATGATGCTGCAGCTTCAATTGAAGAAACTTCTGCCTCAATAGAGCAGATAAATGGAAATCTAATCTCTAGTAATGAAAACGTTAAAAAAATGTCAAACTATGCACAAGAAGTAACTAATTCTGTAAAAGAAGGTCAAGAGTTAGCAAATAAAACTACTTTAGCAATGGATGAAATAAATACTCAAGTTAGTGCTATTAATGAAGCAATTACAGTAATTGATCAAATAGCTTTCCAAACAAATATTCTTTCATTAAATGCTGCAGTTGAAGCTGCTACTGCTGGTGAAGCTGGAAAAGGCTTTACCGTTGTTGCAGGAGAAGTAAGAAATCTTGCAGCTAGAAGTGCAGAGGCTGCAAAAGAGATTAAAACATTAGTAGAAAATGCAAATTTAAAAGCCAATGAAGGTAAAAATATTGCAGATACTATGATTAATGGGTATTCTGTTTTAAGTGAAAATATAACTAATACAATAGAATTAATTGATGCTGTTTCTATTTCTTCAAAAGAACAACAAGAAGGTATTTCACAAATAAATGAAAGTATAACTAGGCTTGATAAACAAACACAAGAGAATGCTTCAATTGCACAAGATACAAATGAAGTTGCCCTTGAAACTGATGTAATATCAAAAACAATAGTTCAAAAAGCAAATGAAAAAGAGTTCAAAGGTAAAAACGATATAAAAATTGAAAAAACAAGTTCGAAATCTATTAATAAATCAAATGAAGAAACAAAAGAGATAATCAATCAAAAAGCTTCTCAAACTCAAAAGAAAAGAGAAGTTACAAAAGAGACTAAATTTACATCTAATACTAAAGACGATGATGAATGGGAAGCTTTTTAATCTTATAAAAAGAGAGTATAAATCTTACTCTCTTTTTTAACTATATTTTTGTTAAACTCACCAAAAAATTTAAAGGTACTTGATGCTACATGATATTGTAAGTTTTGTTGTTGAGCTTGTAGGAGACTTGGGCTATATTGGAATATTTATTATGATGTTTTTAGAAAGTTCTTTTTTCCCTTTTCCAAGTGAAGTGGTGATGATTCCAGCAGGCTACTTAGTTTACAATGGCGAAATGAATATGTTTGCAGCAATTTTTGCAGGTATAGCAGGTAGTTTAGCAGGAGCCTTATTTAACTATTTTCTAGCAATAAAATATGGAAGAGCTTTTTTAATTAGATATGGGAAATACTTTTTTATTAGTGCAGAAACTATTTTAAAAGTAGAGCTTTTCTTTAAAGACCATGGACACATCTCAACCTTTTCAGGTAGACTTATTCCTGCTGTAAGACAATATATCTCTTTTCCTGCTGGATTAGCAAGAATGAATCTTTTGACATTTTCTATTTATACAAGTTTAGGTGCAGGTATTTGGGTTGTGATTTTAACTATGCTTGGGTACTTCATTGGTGGAAATGAAGCGTTAATCAAAGAGTATTTAAGATATATTATTATTGCAATTTTAATAGGACTTTCAATAATGGCTTATTGGTATTATAAAAGAAGAAAAATAAAAATATAAAAGGCTTTAGGATGAAAAGCTTTATTACTAAAAATTGGAATAAACTTTTATTATCTATTTTTACAATAGTTGCAGTTTTAGTTGCCATAACTTTTTCTATTGATACAACAGCAAAAGCTTTGGTTGATGACTCTTTTTCTCAAGCAATTATAGTCTTTGGAAGTGCAAAAGCTTTAAATGCAGTTATTTCACTAGCCCAAGGTACAGAATTATCTTTACCATTTTTTGTAGTTGCTATTGGAGAAGTATTAGACCCTGTAAATGATTTAGTTGAGCAGTTTTCTCTTGTAATGCTTGCTAGTATGACATCATTAGGAATTCAAAAAATCTTTTTAAACTTTGTAACTAATGAAATATATAACTATCTTCTATTTGCATTAGTAATTGTTTTTAATCTTTGGTTGTATAAAAGATTTAGAAATGATGATAAATTAAGAGATATCTTTTTTAAAGTGGTATTTGTCCTACTTTTTTTACGTTTTGCAATTCCTATGATTTCTTATGTAAATGATATTTCATATAACTACTTTGTAAAAGAAGAATATAATATAGAAAGACTTAATGAAAATATTGTAAAAGTTAAAGAAGATGTTAGTAAGGTTAATCAAGAGACTTTACAAACAAAAAAACAAAGTTCTTTCTTTGATAAGATAGTTGAAAAATTTGATACTGAATATTATAGTAAAAAGATTGAAGAGTACACTAAAGCAGTTGATAATTCAAGTGAATATATTATAGATTTGATTATTGTTTTTATTTTTCAAACTATATTTTTGCCTATTTTATTTTTATTTATTTTATATTGGTTTATAAAATCTATTTTTAATATGAAGAAGGCCTAGTTATTTAAATAATAGGCCTATTATATCTCATAAATACAAGTGATGGAATAGCTAATCCAAAACCAATCCCACTTAAAATAATAACTGCTTTTAATCCATTATCTATAAACAAAGTAATTAGCTCAGGAGACACTCCTTGAGCATTCATTTGAAGTAAGTTTATAATAGCAGTAAAAGCATATGTTCCTGGAAGTAGGGGAATAATAGAAGCAATAGTATAAACAGGTCTTGGAACTATATATTTTCTAGACCAATATAAAGCTATTACTCCAATCAAAGTTGATGCTAAAAAAGTAGCAAGTTCAATTGGTATATTTAAATGCATAAGAGCATATCTTGTAGTATAACCAACAGCTCCACCAATTGCACAATATACTAAGGCGTTTCTTGGTACATTAAAAACCATTGCAAAACCAACAGCAGGAATTGCTGAAAAAATTGCATTTAGAAGATATTGTATTATTAAACTATCCATTACCAACCTCTCATGCTAAGAAGTGCAAAAGCTAGAATTATACCTATAGAAGTAGCAATACTAAGTAAAAGTGCCTGCATCCAACGACCCCAACCCATAGACAAATAGCCTTTTACTGCATCTAGAACTGAGTTTACAAATGGAAAACCAGGTGCAAGTAAAATTATACTTGAAGTCATAACAATATTTGGGGTGGAACTTAATTCAAATATTTGTGAAGTACTAGCTATAAGTGTTGCCACAAAAGCAGTGATTCCAAAGCTAATGATTAAGACAAACTGTTTTTTAGCAAGTACATGTCTTACATACATAGCAACACTTGCAGCTAAAAAAGTGATTAAAAAACCATTTAAGTCTGCTCCATAAAGATATGAAAATGAAGCACATGATAGTCCCACCATAAAAACCACTAGCCATCTATTATAGTGATTTGGCTTAATCTCTTTTATTGTATTAAAAACATAATCAACGTCTTTTTTATACTTTTCTACGTCTATACACATCTTTTGAACATCACAAACAATAGACATATTTATAGGTTTGTGGTGGGCTCTTCTTGTAGTAGTTACGGATTGTGTTTGATTATTGTTAAGTGTACTTAAAACAATAGCTGAAGGAATTAGTGATACTTCAACAGAATCAACTCCTAAAGCTTTTCCTAGTCTTTGTGCTGTATCTTCAATAAGTTTGCTTTCTGCACCAAATTCGAGCATTAAAACGGCTGCTTTAATTATAGCTCTTGTAATTTTTGTTTGTTCTTCGTATGTAATATTATTCATCTATTTTTAGTTTTAAAATCTTTCCCTTATCATCTGCGATATAAAGATTACCTTTTTTATCAAAAGTTATCCCCTCTTGTGCATACTTTTTTGATAGCTTATACTCTTTAATTGTTTTTTTTGAATTTATATCATATTTAATTAACAAGTTGGCGTCATCACTTACTAAATATAAAAAGTCTTTATAAAAGCAAAGTCCTGCAATGTCTTTGTATCCGTGGTCTATTATATCTTTTATTTTTAGTTTTTTCTTACTTTTATTGTCTAAAATAATTACAACTGAGGAATCCTCTTTTGGATATGGTTTATTAGATTGATTAGAAGCATAAATTTTATCTTTATAAAGAGTTATACCCTCTATTCCATTTTTACCTTTTTTAAGTACCTTATTACCTTTATAAGAACCTTTTATTTTAATCTTTTTAATTAGAGAAAAGTCTTTTTTATTTAAAAGTATAATTTCATCATTTTCTTCATTTGCAAGAAGAAGTATATTTTTCTTTTCATCTATAGCAATTCCCTCTAAATCATAATCACCTAATTTTTTTTCTCTTTTAATTTTTCCTTTTAAAGATAGTTCATAGATAGTTCCTTCATCATTTACTACAAAAAGAGTATTTGATTTTTCACTGTAAACTATTCCTGAAGCTTCAGGAATTTTTGCTATTACCTTTTCTTTTGCAAATAGATTTATAGAAAATATAGTTACACTTAAGAGTAAGAAAAAAGTCTTCATTTGTATATTGCCTTATTTTTCGAAATTTTATACTAATTTTCATAACGAATGAATTAAACTTATTAAAATAGAATTTAACTGTTACCCTTAATGAGTACCATAAATAAGGCTTTTGTATAATGTAATATTGCCTTAAGGTATGTTTTAGATATAAATATTAGTATATATACTATAATAATAAAAAGATATTTTTATTTTTGGATTTTTATCATGCAAGAATATTTAACGAATACAATAAATACTTTTAAAGAAGAGTCTGCAATTAATAGAATTGTTTATAATATTATTACTGTTATTAAAACAACGCACGATTACGAGTCTGCAATAAATCTTATAAAAGAGAATAATATAAAACTTGAAGATATTGTTTCTAGAAGTGTAAGATTACCTGTTGCTGACTTAATTCACTTAGCAGATTTAATGATTTTAAAAAAAGGTAAATAACTAATGAATGAAGTGATTAGTAAAATTGTTTATCTTATAAAAAAAGAAGTGAATTTTGATGAAGCTGCTAATTTAATGATTCAGAATAGTATAACTATAGAAAAGTTATCTCAACAAACATTAAAGCTATCTCAACTAGATTTAGCAAGATTAGCAGATAAGATATTGCAAAAAAAGTAGCTAAGAGAAAACTACTCTCTTAACTCACTTAGTCTTTTTAGAAGATACTCTAACTCAGCTCTTTTTTCAACTTTTTCATGAACTTTTTCTTCTAGGAAATCTACAACGCTTTTGTGCAGTTTAAGCTTTGAAAGTTTATTGATATTTGTAATTCCCCCAGGATTTAAAACATTTACTTCTAAAATTTTATCTCCTATCATATCTAAGCCTGCAAAATATATTCCATCAGATAGAAGTTTTTTCCCAACTTTATTACAAATAGCTTTTTGAGACTCTGTTAAAGTATATTTATGAGCACTTCCTCCTGTTTGGATATTTGCTCTTACTTCTCCATCTGCTGGTTTTCTATGATATGCACCTATTGCTTTACCATTTAACATCATCACTCTTACATCACCATTTTCAGCACCATGAATATACTCTTGTAAAATAACATAGTTTTCACCTGAACTATCAATATAAAAATCAAGTAAAGAGTTGATATTTGACTTTGCATTTTTTTCTAAAACAATAACACCTCTACCACCTGAACCATCAAGGGGTTTTAAAATCATTTTTTCTTCTTGAGATTCTTCAATGATTTTTTTAATATATTTTTTACTTCCTGAAACATGAGTTTTAGGTAAATAACTATTTGTTGGGTCATGGAAAGTTGTTGTATACAGTTTGTTATTTGCTTTTCTAATTCCATCCACATCATTAATAATTATTGTTTCATCTTTTACAGAATCTAAAAAGTTAAAGACAATTGGTGAAATAGGAGGGTCTTTTCTTATCATAATACAGTCAAAAGCATGGAGTGCTTTTAGTTTAACTTGAAACTCACATTTTTTATAAAATGACGTTACAGAATCTGGAACTTTATCCTCAAATACAATCGTTTTAGCAAAGCCATGAACGATATTATTTCTAACTGTTAAGTCGTTTGTATAAAGTATAGATACTTTGTGTCCTCTTTGTATACACTCTTTAATAATCGCAAGAGTAGTACTTTTTACTGGTTCAATATTGTCCCAATGCTCAATAATAAACGCAACATGCATTTTTTTATCCTTCGTAAAAATTAATCTATAATTATACTCTATCTTAGCTATTTTCAGGGAAAGTAATTTTGAAATTAGCTCCAAAGTATGGTTTAGAGTTTAAAATAAACTGCTCATTTGATAGTTTAATTGTTCCATGTAAATGTTTAGTAATAATCTGTGAAGACATATAAAGACCTATGCCTGTTCCTTGACTTTTGTGTTTTGTTGTAAAATATGGTTCAAAGATTCTTGATTGTATCTTTTCGGGAACTCCTCCTGCACTATCTTTAATACAGATAACTATGTTATTATTTTCTTTGTGTGCTAGTATGTATATTTGTTTGTCTTCAATGTTATTTTGATTTAAAGCATCTATTGCATTATTAAATATATTTAACAATACTTGAGTTAACTCACTTTCTAAAGTTGTAATACTAATATTTTCAATCTTTTTAGTTAGTTTTATATTTGAAGATTTGATTTTTGATGTGATTAAATATAAAGATTTATCAATACAAGATGCTATATCAAAATGGGTATTTTCTTTATTTGGATTGAAGAAGTTTCTAAAATCATCAATTGTCTTAGATAGATATTGAGTATGCTCATTAATAGCTCTTACATTTTCCAACAAGTGTTGTTTTGGAAGTTCATTATCTATTTCAAGGTTTAATTGCATTCCTGTAGAAACAGTAGAAATAACAGATAAAGGCTGTCTCCATTGATGGGCAATGTTTTCCAACATCTCACCCATTGCTGCCATTTTTGATTGTTGGGCTAAGATTGTATCTTTCTCTCTTTTTTCTTGCTCTAACTCTTTTATTTTTGTTATATCTAAAATAGTTCCAATTATTAAAAGTGGATTGTTCTTCTCATCAAACTTAGTAATCTTTGAGGTGATTTGTAAGTATTTAATAGTTTTTTTATTAATTATAATTCTAAACTCATTTACCAATTTATTTTTAGTAGAGACTAGTTTATTTAGATGACTTTTTACGATTCTTTTATCATCTTCATGCACATAAGATAAGAGTAAATCAACGGTAGGTTTTATTTGGTTTGGATATAAGCCAAACATTTTAAAATGCTCATTACTCCAATATAATTCATCTTTTTTTATTTCATATTGAAAACTTCCTAAATGAGCAATCTTTTGAGCTTCATCTAGAAGATAATTTGCTCTTTTTAATTTCTTTGTTTTATCTTCAACTTTTTTTTCTAGGGATTCATTTAGTTGTTTTAATTCTTTTGTTCTTTCTTCAACTTTTTCTTTTAAAAGTCTATTTTGTTTTATGCTTGTTTGGTTTTTAAATACAAGAATTATAACTATTGTAAATATAACAAATAGGGCAACCCAAAGTTGATTGTAATTGAAGTTATCTTCGAACTGAACATTATCCCATTTATTTATTATACTTTCAAGTTCTTGTTCATCTAAAGTGTTGATAGCTTTATCTAAAGCACTATGTAATAAAGGATAATCTTTTCTTATCATTACTCTAAGGTCAAAATTCAGATTTGTATTTCCAGAAATCTTTAGAGTTTCAAAACCTAATTTTCCAATATTGTATGTAAGGGTTGGTTTAATATCAATATAAGCAAATGCATTTTCATTTTCAACAGCACTAAGACCTTCTTTGGGACTTTTAACTAAGAGTAGTTTTAAATGTGGATATTTTTCTTTTAATAGTTTATGGGCAGTAAAGTTTTCTCCTACTGCAATTTTCTTATCTTGGATTTGTTCTATATTTTCAATAAAGTTTTCATCTTTAAGTGTAACAATAGAAATAGGAAAAGAGATATAAGGTTTTGTAAAAAGAGCATACTCTTCTCTATCTTGCGTTTTACCTGTACTAAAAATAATATCTTGATGTTTTTGCTTTATACTTTTAAGTTGTCTTGTAAAACTGTTAAAAAAAGCATATTTTGTGTTTAAGTTTAATTTTTCTTCTAATAACTGCCAAATTTCAGATGAGATACCAGCAGGGATATTTGCTTTTGATTTAAACACGAAAGGTTTCCAATCCCTTGAAATAGAAACATTTAGGTCTGTATTTTTAATAAAATTTAGTTCTTCTTTTGTTAGGTTTGTATCTTTTATTTGATTATAGAATTTAAACTTTTCATTTATAATCCATTTGCTCTCTATATCATAAAGCTCTTCTTTTGAAAGATTATTAAAGCCTTTGTTGAATGTATCAATTAATTTATTATCACGAGCAATTGCTTGTATGTTTGATAGTTTAGAAAGCAATTCAATAGGTTTTATTTTATGAAACTGCCTTTTTTGTAAAGTATAAAATTCAATTGCAATCTTATCCTCATATAATAAATCAATCTTTTTTGAAATCAAGTCATTTACAGCATTATCATAATCTTGATAAACAATAACCATAGAATTTGGAAAGTTTCTTTTTATAACTTTTTCATAATCACTTCCAATAATACCAATTATATATGAAGCGTGTTTTTCAAAACTTTTGCTAGTATCTTTATGGGTAAAAAGAGAAGTTTTACTTTTATAAAAAGGTTTTGAACCTTTCATCCATTTTTTATAAGTTTCAGTCCCTAAGAAAAAATCTACTCTTTCATTCTTTACTAAATCAATTGAGTTTTGCCAAAGTTTACCATTTATGAAGTTTATTTTGTAGTTATTTTTTTCTGCCCAAAGTTTCCAATAATCTATTAAAAGTCCTTGAGGTTGTTTATTCTCTATATATGAAAAAGGGGCATAATTAGGGTCAAATGAGACAGTAAAATTTTTTTTAAGTGGTTGTGCTAATAAAAAGCATGAAAACGAAAAAATAATAAATACTATTTTAAATCTCAACATTTTTAATCCACTATAATTTATGTGAAAGTATTATATCAGAAAAAGATAACTTACTAATAAATGGTTGTTTATAAATTACTATTCTTTGATATTTAATAGATACTAAATATCCTTTGTATATAATATCTTTAAATAGAAATAACAAGGGAAAATTTGAAAGATATTACAAAATACTATTTAAATAAAGATATTTTATTTAAAGATATAGAAGAAGTAAGTCCAAAAGAATTAAAAAGTAGAAAAAAAATAAAAATATTTGTGGCAACTTCAACAAATAAAGACTATTATGCAATATTTATAGTAGATTCAAAAAGTAGATTTATAAGAAAAAATGCAGAAGATTTAATGCAAATGGAAGCTATATTAGCAGACTATAAAGAACATAATTTCAAGAAAAAAGAGTTAGTTATCTCTTCACCTTTATGTTCTAAAGCTAAAAAGCTACTAGAAGAGAATAGATGGAGAGTAAGAGTTGATTTTATGTGATATTGGCAATACAACTTTTCATTTTCATGTTAATGGAAAAGAACAAAGATATTTAGTAAATTCTCATATTCCAGATTTTGAACAACGAGTTTATTATGTATCAGTAAATGAAAATGCAACGGCAAAATTAAAACTTACAAATGAAGATATAGTTGATTTAGAACCATATATAAAATTTAAAACAAAATATGTTGGTATGGGATTAGATAGAAAAATTGCCTGTTGTTTTATTGAAGATGGAATAATAGTTGACGCAGGAAGTGCAATAACTGTTGATATTATAAAAAAAGGTAAACACAAAGGTGGATTTATACTTCCTGGACTAAAAGCTTATAAAGATATTTACCCTCAAATTTCCCATAAGTTAAATGTTGATTTAAATACAAAGGTAAATTTAGATAAAATCCCCCTTTGTACTAAAGATGCAATCTCTTATGCTATATTAAAATCAATTATAGAACCAATAAAAAAAGTAAGTAAGAAAAAACAGATTACTTTTACGGGTGGAGATGGAAAATTTTTGAGTAAATTTTTTGACAATAGCATCTATAAAAAAGATATAATTTTTGAAAATATGAGAAGGATAATTAATGCTAACGATTGCATTACCTAAGGGAAGAATAGCAAAAGAGACTCTTTCTAAGTTTGAAAAAGCATTTGATGAAGAGTTTGTTTTTGAAGATAGAAAACTTATTTTAGAAAAAGCTGGATTTAGATTTTTAAATGTAAGAAATCAAGATGTACCTACTTATGTTATGCATGGAGCAGCAGATTTAGGTGTAGTTGGACTTGATGTATTAGAAGAAAAAGAATACGATTTAATCAAACTACTTGATTTACAACTAGGATATTGTAAAGTTGCCTTTGGACTTATCAAAGGGCAAGAACTTGATATGACAAAAAGTAAAATCACAGTTGCTACAAAACATGAAAAAATTGCAAAAAGATATTTTGAAGAAAAGGCAATGGCAGTTGATATTATCAAACTTTATGGTTCTATTGAATTAGCTCCATTAGTAAACCTTGCTGATTGTATTGTTGATATTGTAGAAACAGGTGCAACAATGAAGCAAAATGGTTTAGAAGTAGGGCCTACTATTATGGAAAGTAGCGCACACTTAATTGCAAACAAAAATGCTTATTATGCAAAAAAAGATAAGATTTTTGATTTAAAAGAAAAATTAGAAGCTGTAATTCAATGGGATTAAATTTATACTCAAAAATAGAACCTTATTTAGACTTTTATGATGAGGTTTATACTTTACATAATGAGTTTATGTCTATTGTTTTTCATAAAGAGTTAGACAATATTTTAGATGTAGGTTGTGGACAAGGTTTTTTTGTTGAGAGCCTAAATTTAAATCAAAAAAAAGCATTTGGAATTGATTTAAGTAACGAGCAAATTCAAGCTTGTTATCATAGAGGCATAGAAAATGTTGCTTGTCTGGATTTAAAAGATGTAAAAGAAAAATATGATTGTATAACAGCTATTTTTGATGTAATAAACTATATTGATAAAGAGAATTTAAAAGAATTTTTTCAAAATGTTTATAATAGTTTAACTGATGAGGGATACTTTATCTTTGATGTAAATACTCTTTTTGGTTTTGAAGATGTAGCACAAGGGTGTATAACTATGGATTTTGATGATAGGTTCATAGCCATTGATGCTACTTATGAAGATGAAAAGTTAGTTACTGATTTAACTTTATTTATTAAAGAAGAAGATGAAACTTTTAAAAAAGAAAAAGATTTTATAACTCAATATTATCACAGTAAAGATAGATTAAAAAAGATATTAAAAAAAGTTGGCTTTGAAGTTGAAGAAGTAAGAGATTTCAGTCTTCACAGCGATGAAGAAGCTGATAAGCAAATTTATATCTGTAAGAAATAGAAGTTTAAACGTTACAGCTTAAAACTTCTATTTCAATTCTATTTCTTCCTAAAGCTTTTGCTTTATATAAAGCGTTATCTGCTCTATTAAAAATCTCTCTTTTTGTATCATTTTTGTGATATTGAGAAATCCCCGCTGAACATGTTAAAGTTAAATTGTCTTTGAAATCATGTATTTCAACTGTTGAACGTATTTTTTCTGCAACTAAAATTGCTTCTTCAATACTAGTGTGTGGAAGTAAAACTATAAACTCTTCTCCACCCCATCTAGCTACTACATCACTTTTTCTTGAACTAAAGTTTAAAATCTTAGCAAAGTCTTGTAGTACAGAATCGCCTTTTAGGTGTCCATATGAATCATTTACTTTTTTAAAGTGGTCAATATCTACAAGTAAAATTGTAAAAATACCATTTTCATATCTATCAAGTTTTTTTATTTCATACTCTAAAAAAGATTCAAACTTTTGTCTATTATAAATTTTTGTTAGGTAATCAGTTGAAGCTAGCTCTTCTAATTCTGCTTTTGTTTGAATTAAAGCTTCATTTGTTTTAGAAATTTCACTTCCTTCTTTTTTCATAAGCTCTATCCATTTATTATAAACAATTCTTAAAAGTTCTTTTTGTGAAATTATTCCTGTTACATAACCATTGTCATTTTCAATAATAATTCTTTTGAATTTTTGTTTTCTTATAAAAGCTAAAGCATCTGCAATTGTAGATTGTTCTTTTAAAGTTTTTATAGGACTTGTCATAAAGTTTGAAATTTTTTGTGTTAAATCACTATCTAGATGAATAAGATTGATAAAATCCTTAGATGTAAAAATTCCAACAGCTTTTTCGTCATTGTCTTTAATAATAACAGCATCATTTCCACTGTGCTTAATAAGTTTTACTGCGTGAAGTGCTGATGAATCTTTGTATGCAAATACTGCTTGGTAGTTTAAGATTAAATTACCAAGAGTTTGTCTTTCCATTAACATTTGAGGGTCAATATTATTAATTATATCTGTATATGAAATAATACCTTCTAACTTACTATTTTCCCCAGAAATCACCATGTACTCTTCAGTTGAATTTATTTCATTTAGAAGGTTAACTAAATTAAGGTTTTTATCTATAACCTTAACTTTTCTTAATCCCAAATCTTTAAGTTTAGTTGTGTGGTCTACTCTTTCTAGTTTAAAATCAATTAGTTGTGAAGTTGTAAGAATTTGATAATCTGAAGAGTTATTAACAACAATCGTCCTAAGATTTGAAGCTGCCATTTTCTTAACTGCCTCTTCTAGTGTTTTATTTGAATCTATAGTAACTATATCTTTAATTGCTATATCTAATACTTCAGGTATCATATTTTTTCCTTACAGACCAACGATTGATCTAATTTTCTCCATTTTAGCACTTGCAATTTTTCTTGCTTTGCTCGCTCCAAATTCTAAAATCTCTTTTACTTCTTTTGGATTATTTATTAAGTGTTCTCTTCTCTCTTGGTATGGGGCAAAATGCTCATTAATCTTGTCTAATAAAGTTAATTTAAAATGTCCATAACCTTCACCAGGAGTTGCATATCTTTGTTGTAAATCTTTTAGTTCTTCATCGTTCATAAATAGTTCACAAAGTTTGTAGATATTGCAGTTCTCCCACTCTTTTGGTTCATCAAGCTCTTTTGAATCAGTTACGATTGACATAACTTGTTTCTTAACACCTTTTTTTGTTCCAAACATATCAATTGTATTTCCATATGATTTAGACATTTTAGCACCATCAGTTCCAGGAACTGTTGCTACTACTTCATCTACTTTTGCTTCTGGCATTACAAGTATATCTGTGTTGTAGTGATGATTAAAACTATTTGCAATATCTCTTGTCATCTCAACATGTTGAATTTGGTCTTTTCCAACAGGAACAATATTTGAATCAAAAATTAAAATATCAGCAGCCATTAAAACAGGATATGAAAACAGTCCATGATTAGCATTTATACCTTTTGCTACTTTGTCTTTATATGAATGAGCTCTTTCAAGAAGTCCCATAGAAGTATGATTTGATAATATCCAGTATAATTCAAGTACCTCTTTTACATCATGTTGCACCCAAAAAGTTGATTTTTCAGGATCCATTCCTAATGCTAAAAAGTTTACAGCAGCTTCAAAAATATTCTTTTCTAAAAGCTCTTTTTCCTTAACAGTTGTTAAAGCATGATATGAAGCTAAAAATGCAAAAAGTTCACCATCATTTTGTGACTCTACCATTTTTTTAATCATACCAAAATAGTTACCTATGTGTATGGTACCTGATGGTTGAATTCCAGATAATATTCTCAATTTATACTTCCTTAAATTTTTTTAAAAACGCATTATATCTAAAGTAAATATAATAGCTTTTTAAACTAAGAAGAAAGCTTTTTTTCTATTTTATTCTCTATTAAATCAAGATGTAGTTGCAAATTGTAATATTCACCCATAAAAGAAAGTGGAACTTTTGTCTCTTTTTGTATTTCTTGTTTTAATTTATTAATAGTTACTAGTTCTTTTTCTAACTCTTCTTTAGATAAATCATCAATTTCATTATCTAAATCTTTTACTTCCCCATACCATCTATATATTTTTGAACGCATTGTCCACGTATATAATGGAAAGAAACCTTTAAATAAGGGGAATAGTAAAGTAAGTAAAGGAATAATAAATAGTTTTAATCTATCTATATTTGAAGCTATCCAATAAGGGAATATTTTTTCTAACCAAGTATCCCCATACTCAAAATATCTTTGTGCTTCTTCATGTATTTCTAGTTTCATATTTAAATCATTTGGAAATTGTTCTGCTTTTGCAAATAAATCTTTTTTACTATGAACTTCTTTTATTTTCTTTAAAACAAGTCTTATTAACTCTTCTGAAAAACCATCTTTTACTGCTAAAGTTGCAGTAGTAGATAAAAGATTTATATCTTCATCTGGTAAGTTTTTATATAAATCTAAAGTTCCTTCATAAAGGTTTAATGCCTCTAGAAATGGATATTTTCTACTATAAGCTTTTGCTCTTTTAAAACTTAGTACATTTATATCTGGGTTAGAAAGTAATTCTTCTATAGTTTCTGATTTATGAGTTGAAACAACAAACATTGCATCAATATTTCCTTTTATTAACTCTTCTTTTGCTGTTTTATCATCATAATTAAATATGGTTGAATTTGTGTTGCCTATGCCATTATCTTTTAATATCTTGGAGGTTAAATCTTTAGTACCACTACCTTCTTCTCCTATTGATATTTTTTTAGAAATAAGTTGAATAACATAATTTATAGGAAACCCTTCATTTCTATAAAAAACCCATAAAGGTTCATAATAAATAGAAGCTAGTGATTTTATACCTTCTTCATTTTCTTTGGTTGTTCCATTTTGTAAAAAAGCTATATCAGCTTTGTTTTCTTTTAGAAGTTTTATATTTTCAATAGAACCAGCAGAGGTTAAAAGATTTACTTTTACATTCTCTTTTTCTAATAATTTTTTGTAAAGTAGGGCTGTTTTGTAGTAATTGCCAGTTATAGCACCTGATGCAATTGTTATCTCTTTTTTAGGAGCTGGCTTTATAAATTTTGAGGTTACATAAAAAGAGGCAATAATTAGTAAAAGAATGGGGATTGATATTGTAAAGAATTTATATTTCATTTGTATTTCTCTTTGTTATTTTTACATTATTATAACTTAGAAATACAAAAATAAAAAGAGGGTATCCTCTTTTTATTTTTTATATGAATAGATTTTGAAGAAGGATTTTAAAACCAATGATAATAAGAATAACTCCACCTAATATTTCAGCTTTACTTTCATATTTTGCTCCACCTTTTGCACCAATGTAAACTCCGATGATACTAAAAATAAAAGTAGTAATACCTATAATTGTTAGGGATAAATATACATTTAAATTAAATAGGTGCAAAGAAAAACCTGCTGCCATTGCATCAATACTTGTAGCAATTGCAAGGGTTAATAATATTTTGTGAGAAACTTTTGTTATCTCTTCTTCAACTGGTTCCAAAAAGGCTTCATAAATCATCTTCCCACCAATTATTAGTAGAAGAATAAAGGCAATCCAAAAATCATATCCACCTATGATATCTTGTAAACCAACACCTCCTGCATATCCAATAAAGGGCATTAAAGCTTGGAAAACACCAAAATAAAGTGCAGCAATAATTGCAAGACTTTTTATTTTTTCTTTATTTTTTATTCCTAAACCAATAGAGACTGCAAATGCATCCATACTAAGTGCAATTGCTAATATAATAACTTCTAACATTTAATAGTTTCTCCTCTTTTATAAGAAAGTGAAATTATAGTTAAAAATAAAAAAGTAATTGCTGAAAACAAAAATGGTATTTCAGGAGCTATTTCATAAAGCATAGTACTTAATAATGGACCTACAATTATTCCTAAGCCTTGAGCTGCTGAAACTGTTCCTGCTGCAACTCCTTGCTCATGTTCTTGTACACTATTAGCAGTAATTGCTAAAAATGCAGGCATAAGCATACCTAATCCAACAGTTCCTATACTAAATGCAATAGTAAGTTGAAACTGATTTGTAATGATGCTAATTAAGAAATAACCAAAAGTACAAAGAATTGAACCAATTGTTAACCAAGTATGAGAGGATATATTTTTTAATTTAGAAACTACAATTTGTGTAAATATAAAAACAACACCAATGATTGCTAAAATATATCCTGTACTTTTTGCTGTTTCAATTTGCGTTAAATGAAACTTGTCTAGTATAAAAAAACCAAGACAAACTTGTGAAGTTACAATACTATACATAGTAAAAAATGATGTAATCATAGGTAATCTTAGTCTTTTATCTAAAAAATGAATGGGTTTTTGTTTAGTTTTTTCTCTTTTTTTACTTGGTTCTAAACTAAAATATATAATACCAACTGCAACTAAAGGTAAAACAGCTGCAAAATATAAAGGTGTTGTTAATCCATATATAGCAAGTGCTCCACCAACCATTGGTCCTAATACCATACCAATTCCATTTGCAGCTCCTAAACTTGCCATATAAGAAGTTCTTTTTTTAGGTTCAACTTTATCTGCAATAAAAGCATTTGAGACAGGAGGAATAGCAGAATAAAATACTCCAATCATTACTCTTGCAAAAACTAATGCACTAAGTGAGATAATAATTGTAGGAGGCGTTATCATTGCATAGTTTACAAAAACTGCTAAAAATAAGTATGAAAGAAAAAAGCCAAATATTGTAAAAACTAAAATATTTTTTCTTCCATAATAATCACTTTTTTTACCCCAAAATCTTGAGAGTAATACCCACGCAACTCCTGCAAGTGCAACCATAAGACCAGCATGCCACTCTTGTAAATTTAACCTTCTAATTATAGGTCCTACAACAGCTAAAAAAGCCATCATAGAAGAAACACATAAAATATTAACTGCCATTAAAGGCTTGATTTCTTTCATTTTTATTCCTTTTTATAATAAATTCAATTTTTGTTGAAAAATAGATTGATATTAAGCCTATAAAGGCACAAATTATAATTATCTTTTCGTAACCTAAAATACCAGATAAGGAAACGGACATTGAACTAAAGAAAATTCCAGAGAACATGTAAATACTATGTTGTATTGCAAATTGTGAAGCAGGGGATTTATTTGAAGATAAATCCATCATTAATGTTGTCATTAAAACTTGTGAAGGAGTATAGAATAAGAAAACAAATCCTATTATTAGCATTACTGCAAGTTCATTTTCATGATGTTCAAAAATTAATAAAAGCATTAAAATACCTACAATTTGTCCTAATGCAGCAATTATTAGAATATTTTTTTTACCAAATTTGCTTATTAAAAAAGAAGCAGCAAAAGAGGCTATAAAACCTATTCCATATCCTACTATATGAACAGAAAAGCCTATTTTGTCTAAACTCCAATTTAAATCTACAAGAAGAGGTGTAATCATTCCAAAAGCTGAAGAGATAGTTGCTGGATAAAGTAGAAGTAAAATAAACCATAGTTTTTTCTTTTTTGTTTTCCAAAAAGTAAGATATTGTTTATAATCTATTTTTTCAATAAAGTTTGAATGCTTCATTTTTGGTTCATTGTAGATAAATATTTGAAGAAGTGAAATTGACGTAAAAATAGCCATTACAAACAAAGTATCTTGCCAGCCAACTTTTGAATAAAGAATTAAACCAAAACCTCCTCCAAAAATCATACCAACAAGTCCGCCTGCAGCTTTTAATCCATTTATTAAAGAACGTTGTCTTTTAAAAGTTACTTTAAATGCAAAGGCATCTAAGGCAATATTTTGTGAAGCTGCAAAAAAAGCAAAAAACATTGATAGATATATTATTAAAGCAAGATTGTCTTCTATATTTAATAGGGCAATAATACAAAGGGTAATAACCATCAAAGATTGGAAAATAAGAATCCAAGCTCTATAATGTCCCATTTTCTTAAAATATATTTTATCAATAAATGGTGCCCATAAAAATCTAAATACCCAAAATAGACCTAACATATAAATAAATCCAAGGTTTTCTAAAGGAACACCATTTTGTCTTAAAATACCAATAAAAGCTTCTATAAAAAAGCCTAAACCTAAAAATTGAGTTGTATAAAGACTAAATAGCAATATTATGGTAGTAAAAGTTAATTTTTTTTTCATACTGTACTACTTTTTACATCCCATTTTTTAACTCTTTGTTGTGCTTGAAACATAGAATAATATTTGTCTTTTTTATTAATTAATTCTTGGTGTGAACCATGTTCTTTTATAGCACCATTTTCTACTACTATAATATTATCTGCATGTGCAACAGTAGAAAGCCTGTGGGCTATTACAATTACAGTTTTATCTTTAATTAATTCATCTAAGGCATTTTGAACAGCTACTTCACTTTGTGTATCAAGTGCTGAGGTAGGTTCATCAAGTATTACGATTGGTGCATCTTTTAAAATTGCTCTTGCAATTGAAATACGTTGTCGTTCTCCTCCACTTAAACTGCCACCAATCTCTCCTACTTTTGTTTCATATCCATAAGGTAGTCTTGAAACAAACTCATGACAAAATGCAGCTTTTGATGCAGCTAATACTTCTTCATCACTAGCCTTTGGTCTTCCCATACGTATATTATTTAAGATAGTATCATCAAATAAGTAAACATCTTGAAATACCACAGAGATATAGTGCATCAAAGTAGTTTGTTTCATACTTCTAATATCTACGCCACCAATTTTTACCATTCCATTTTGTGGATCATCATATCTCATAATAAGTTTTGTAATTGTTGTTTTCCCACTTCCTGATGGCCCAACTATTGCTGTAAGTGATTTATCTTGTATTTGAAGGTTTACTCCTTTTAAAGCACTCTTTTTATTTCCTTCATATGCAAAATCTACATTTTCAAACTCAATATCAAATTTTTCGGGTTTTTGTTTTGGTTCTTTTATAAAAAACTCTTTTATATCTAAAAGTTTTTGAATCTGTTTGAAAGAAGCTTCCATGATATCTAATACCCCTGCAACAGCTAAAAAGTTTGCTAAAGGTTCAGATAATCTTCCTAAAATAATAAGTAAGGCAATTAAAGCTCCTATGTTAAAATCTGCTTTTGTAATTAATAATGTTCCTAAAACTAGTACAAATAAAAAGATAAATTCAATTAAAGTATTCATTATAATCATAGGAATAGTTGAGGCAAAAACACTTTTTTTCTGTACTTCTCTTAAGTTAATAATAGATTTTTGTAGATTTTTTGCATTTTCACCTACTTGGTTTACTGCTCTTAAAATAGGTAAGCCTTGAATATATTCAACTGTATTAGCTTCAAGTTCTGAATGTGCTTTAATCCCTTCTGTTTTATCCCATCTTGTTTTTTTTCTACTCCAATAATAAATAGGAACTGCAAAAGGAAGCGCAATAAGAAGTGCAATTGCCATACTAGGGTCTATAAAAAATGTTGCAATAATTATCACAAGAGGTACAACAAGAACTTCAAAAAACATTCCTGAAACTATTCCCATATGAAGAATTGATTCATCTACATTTTGTGCTAAGATAGAGTTTAATTCTCCTGTTCTATATTTATATAGACTTTGTAAAGGCATAGTTTTTATTTTTTCACCAAGTTTAACTCTAAGATCATGGGTTATTTGCACAATATCTTTTGAATATTGAAATCCTGATGCTAACCATCTAAAAAAGAAAGAGATTAGACTAAGTATACAAATTGCTCCAAACCAAAAAAGAGTCTTTTGTATATTAAATTCTGTAGTAAAAATATTACTTAATAAAGGAAAAAATAAAGCAAAGGCTAAACCTTGAAAGATATAAGCAAAAATAAAATATAAAAAACTTCTATTTACTAACTTTGCATTTTTCCCTGCTATATTTAAAGTTGTTTTGTATGACTCTTTAAATGAAGATATTTTTTCATTATTCATTTACTTTTCCTTTTTCTAGATTCCATTGACTTGCTTTTTCATAGTTTTCCCATAATTTTTTGTAGATACCTTTATTTTCAAGTAGTTCTTCGTGTTTGCCTATTTCACTTATCTCTCCTTGACTAAAAACAATTATCTGGTCAGCATTTTTAATAGTTGAAAGACGATGGGCTATCATAATTACTGTTTTATTTATAGTTAAATTTGCTAATGCTTTTACTATCTCTTCTTCATTTTCAGGGTCTGCAAAAGCAGTTGCTTCATCAAGTACCACAATAGGAGTATCTCTTAAGATTGCTCGGGCTATTGTTATTCTTTGTTTTTGACCTCCTGAAAGATTAGCTCCTCTATCTCCTGCTTTTGTTTCATAAGCATTTGGAAGGCTTTCTATAAAATCATGTATTTGGGCTGCCTTTGCTGCTTTTATAATTTCTTCTTTACTTGCATTTTGATTTGCAATTTTAATATTGTTATAAATTGTGTCTTGAAAAAGAAAAGTATCTTGAAATACAAATGAGACTGTATTCATTAAAACATTAGGTTCGATATTTTTAATATTAACTCCTCCAATACAAATCTCTCCTTTACTCACATCCCAAAATCTAGGAATAAGTTTTGCAATGGTACTTTTACCTGCACCGCTTGGTCCTACTAAAGCTGTAACACTTTTACTAGGTATTTTAAAATTTATGTTCTTTAAAGCGTAGTTTACTTCTCCATTGTCATATTTGAAAAATACATCTTTGAATTGTAATTCAAAACTAGTAGGTATTTCTGCATTTTTTGAAATAGGTAAAGTTGGAACATCTAGTACTTCTTGAATCTTTAAAGCTGAAGCTTGAGATTTTTTTATAAAGTTTTGAAGCCACATGATAGGCATCATTGCATCTGCCATCCCTGTACTTAAAAAAAGCGCAGCAATTAAAGCAAAAAGCTCTAACGAACCACTATTTAAAAGTAAGATACCTGTGAATAAAACTGTTAAAAGTGTTGGAAGAGGACTTAATATTATCATTCCAAGTTTTGCAGGAATAGCACTTATTTTCATCCAATTATTTAAATTTTCTTTATAAGCATGAAGTGCACTATTATATCTTTTGAAAGAGCTTGTTCCATCATCGAAAGTTCTTACTACAGGCATAGCTTGTGCAAATTCAATCACTGCTTTATTTATATCACTTTGGCTTTGGTCGTATTTGTCTCTTAACTCTTTTGAATCTCGCATCGCATAAGCCATGGCAAGCCAACCAAGAAGTAAAATAGAAATACTAGCAAGTGCTAATCTATAATCTATGATAAAAAGTATTATTAAAGTGGTAATTGGAGCAAGAATACTTTTTGCAATCATAGGAATACTATCTGCTACAAAACTATGTAGATTTTTTACATCATTTTGAATAACTTTTTTTAGCGTTCCAGAACCATTTGAGATAATATAACCTAAGGGAACTTCTGCTAAATGTTGCGTTAATTTTGTACGTAAAACTTGTTCTAATCTAAATGCCCCTAAGTGGGAAACTACAAAGGCATAAAATCTTGATAAAAAAGCAATAGTTGTCATAATTGCTAATAAAATAATTGTATTTATTAGGTCAAGTTTTATATTAAAAATTTTTAAAGGTGTGTCTTGCATAATATTTGTTAAAGTAAGAGATAAAATTAAAAGTGAAGCAATTAAAGATAAGCTACCAATTGCTGATAAAAACATAGCTAAGCGTATCTCAAGCATCACAGGTTTCATAATGGCCCAAAGACCATGTTTTTTATTTGTTTGTTTATTCATCATTGATTCCTAAGTACTGAGTGAAATTTATTGTAAATTATATAGATATTGATAAGAACTATCAATATCTAATATATTCTTTAAGGATTATTTTTTATTTAAAAAGGATTAAAAACTATATTTAACACCAACTCCGAATCTTCTAGGTTCATTGAATCCTACCCACGATACACCTGGTTTAGACATATATGAACTTACACAATCTTCATCTGTAATATTATTGATATAACTAAATACATCAAAGTTTTTAGTTTTGTATCCTACTTTTATATTAGAAGTGATCCCTCCATTAGCTTCAACTAAATCATCATTATTTGCTCCATCAATAAAAGTTGTTTTTCCTTTAGCATGAATATCAACTCTTCCATATAGACCTTTTTCTTGCATATATGCAAGACCCAGACTTGCTGTATATCTTGGAGTACCTTCTATTCTTTCATCTTTGTAATCTCTTGTTCCATTGTTGTATTCATCATATTTTGCATCAATTAAACCAAAGGCTGCTGATAGTTGTACGTTATCAGTAATATAATATGAACCATCAAGTTCAAGACCTTGAGAATAGGCTTTTTCTGCATTACTTGTTGCAAAAATTGTTCCACCCATTAATTGTTTATAAACATGAATGTCTTTTATATCCATTCTAAATAGGGCAAGATTAATTGCATAATTTTCTCCTAAGTGTTTTAATCCAAGTTCATAATTAATTGATTTTTGTGCTTCAAAACTATTTTGTGAACTGTTGTCACTAGAAGGGTAGAAGTTAAATCCTCCAGGCATATATCCTTTTGAAACAGAGAAGTAACTAGAAGTGTCTTCATTTAAGTGATACATTAATGCAAGTTTTGGAAGAAATGTATTCCATGTTTTTTCATCAGTATAATTTACATCAGGATTAGAAGTACCTGCCCAACTAGATTTAGCTGTTACATCAATATCTTTTTTTATTCTTTGATATCGACCTCCTAAAGTTAATTCAAAATCTTCACCTAAAGGTATCATTGTTTGTCCAAAGATAGCTTGTGTTTTACTGTTTGCATTTGAATAGGCATCACCTATATAAACACTTCCCATATAAAGTTGTTCTGCTCCAAATGGACCTTGAGCTCTATCTTCTTTATCAAAGTATAAACCTGTAACCCATTTTATATCTTGATTTTTGCTTGAAAGTCTTAGTTCTTGAGTCCATGCTTTTAACTCTGTATAATTAAACTGTCTTAATCCATCACTAGTAGTGTTTGAAGTATTATCTGTATCATACTCTCCATCAAAATCAACTCTTTTATGTGTTGTTATTGATTCAAGTCTCATTTTCTCAAATTCATAGTTAAGATTAATACTTTCAGATTTTACTTTTGTTCTTTCGTAAGCTGGAACATCAAAGTTTACATTTTTGGCATCTTCTCTTTTTAGTTTATTAATATCAATAGAAGGATCAGTACTGAATCCATCCATAAAATAGTCTTTTTTGTAATTATTAGTTAAAGTAACTTTTGCAGAGAATTTTTCATTTGGTTCAAAAAGTAAAAAAGCATTTGTTTTTCTATCTCTTTTTTTATTTGCATTATCATCCATTCCTGAATAATTGTTTGTAATCCAACCATCATCACTTTTAAAAGAACCATTGATTCCTGCAAAAAGTTTATTTTCAATTATTGCTCCACTTGTATAAAATGAAGTTTTATATAGATTATCACTTCCATATTCTGCTAAAACATTTCCACTCCACTCATTTGTGGGAGTTTTTGTTATTATATTAATAACAGCACCTATGGCATCTTTCCCATATAGTGTGCCTTGCGGTCCTCTTAAGACTTCAATTCTATCAATATTTTCTAGTGATGGGTCAAAATCAACCCTATCATAATAGGCTACTCCATCAACATAGATTACTATTGGATTGTTATTTGTAAACATTGAAGTGTTTAAACCTCTAAATGAACTCAATCCACCAGTTGTAGAGTTTTGGAAATTCATATTTGGAATTTCTCTTATTACTTCAGAGATTTTTTTTATCCCTTTCTCTTCAATTACACTTTCGTCTAATACACTAATACTTTGAGGTACATCTTTGATGTTCTCTTCTACTTTATTTGCAGTTACGGTAATACTATCTAAGTTTGTAGATTTGTTATCGGCATAGATAAGCGTACTACAAACTAAAGATAGTAAAATGATTTTTTTATTAATTTTCACTAGTTAACCTTCATTATAAAAACTTATGTTTAAAAATGATATGATTATATTGATAATCATAATTATAAACAAATATATTTTTAATATATGTGGATTATTTTTTAGTATAAAGGTATTTTTTATGTCATATAAACTAAATCTGGAAAATTTTGATGAGTTTATGCTTGAATCAGATAGTTCAAAAACAATAAATTTTCAATTGCCAAAAAATTTAGGTAACTTTACAAGTAAAAAAGAGATAGTAAATAAAGATATTGTTATGTTTAAAACAGATACTAGCATAAATGAAAGACTAACAATAAATTCAAAATCTTTTATTTCAGGACTTTCCATTCTTGTTAATTTAGATGGAGAGTATAGGTATTATGATAAAAGTAATAATAGTACTTTAGATATTAAAAAAAATAGCGTATTTACTAAATATGTAAATGAATATGATTCTGTTATAGATTTTAATAATAGTTCTAGAAGCAATAATTTATGTCTTATTTTAAGAGATGAGTTTTTGGAAAAATATTTTTTAAATAAGATAGAAAGAAAAGATGAGTTACTATTAAATTATAAAAACAATATCTCTACAAACTTTCAAAAAAACTTTGAAAACTATAAAATTATATCTCTTGCAAAAGATTTATATAACTCTCCTTTTGAAGGTGAATTAAATGATTTATATACTCAAAGTAAAGTCTTTGAATTGGTATATGAAGAGTTAACTACTATTTTAAAAGAGCAAAATGATTTATGTCCTTGTGGATGTTCTAAAATAAATTATGAAGATAAAATTGCTTTACACAAAGCAAAAGAGTTAATAGAAAAAGCAGATGACTTTTATACTTTAGAACAACTTTGCAAAAAAGTGGCAATAAACGAGTTTAAATTAAAATTTGGATTTAAAGAACTTTTTAATACAACACCTGGAGCTTTAGTACTAAAAACTAGAATGCAAAAAGCAAAAGCTTTATTAAGTACAGGTGAATATAACATCTCAGAGGTTTCAACTATGGTTGGATATAAGCATCAACAAAGTTTTTCAACTGCTTTTTTTAAACATTTTGGAGTTCTTCCTAAAGATGTGATGAAAACAAGGAAGTACTACTATTAAAACTTATCTTCATATGTATTTTTGATTTCTAAGAATTTGTCTAGATTTTCTAAAAACAGATCTACTAATACAGGATCAAAATGTTTAGCTTTTTCTTCTTTAAGAAGTTTGATTATTCTATCTAATTCCCAAGCTTTTTTATAAGGTCTTTCATGAGCTAAGGCATCAAAAACATCACAAATTGCAGTAATTCTTCCAAAAATATGAATTTCTTCACCTTTTAATCCTCTAGGATAACCACTTCCATCCCATTTTTCATGATGTTCATAAGCAACAATAGCTGAAGCTTTAAGTGTGTCTCTTGAAGAGTTTTTAAGAAGGTCATAACCAATATTAACATGATCTTTCATTATTTCGTATTCTTGGGGTGTAAGTTTAGCTGGCTTATTTAAAATAGAATCAGGTATTCCAACTTTTCCTATATCATGCATAGGACTTGCAAGCCTTAAAATTTCTGCTTCTTCTTTTGATAATCCAAATTTAAGAGCAAGTAGTTTTGAGTATTCTGCAACACGTTTTACATGGAAGCCAGTCTCTTTAGATCTTGTTTCTCCAATCTCACCCATTGTATAAATTATTTCTCTTTGAGTCTCTTCAAGTTCTTCATGTAATTCTATTACTTTTGTTATATCAAGTCTTATGCAAAGATATTCAATAAGATTGCCATTTAAATCTTTAATTGCAACAATAGTTGAAATATAGTGAATATCTTTTTTATCTTTAGTTAGTCCTTTTAGTTGACCTTTCCATACGCCATTGTCTTTTGCTTGGACAAAAGCTTCTTCAATAAATTCTTTTGGTGTATCAGGGTGTTTAATTGTCCAATAAGATTCTCCCTCAAGCTCCTCTTTTGTAAACCCAGTTAGTTCACAAAACATTTTATTGATATATTTGATTTGCATATCACTTGTAACTCTTAAAATAATACTACTTTTATTAAAGGCTTCTTCATATATTTTTGATAAGGAAGAAGCTTCATTATATTTTATTGAAGCTTTTTGATACTGTTCTTCTAATTTTAACTTTGTTTCTTCTAATTCTGTAATATCAGAACGAACTGCAATAAACTCAATAATATTGTTATCAATATCTAAAATAGGATTTATTACAGTTTTTACATAATAAGCACTTCCGTCTTTCTTTTTGTTTTTAATATTGCCATACCAAGGTTTTTTTAAAACTTTGATAGTCTTCCACATATCTTCAAAAAGTTCTTTTGGTGTATCTTCATGTCTTACAATATTGTGTGAATTTCCAATAAGCTCTTCTTTTTTGTAGCCAGAAATTGACTCAAATTGTTCATTTACAAAAGTTATAACTCCTTTTGCATTTGTTTTTGAAACAATAGAACTTAAATCAACGGTTTTTTTATACTCTTCTAAAAGATTATCTATGTTCTCTTTATCTTTTCTTATATCAACTAAAGAGGATACTTTTTCCATATTTTCGAATAATTCTGTTAGGTTTATAGGTTTAGTTACATAAGAATCAATACTCATTTTTATTGCTTCAACTAAGTAAGTTGATTCATTAAAGGCAGTAAGTAAAATAATTTTTGCATAAGGATTGAGTTCTCTAATCTTTTTGCTCATAGCAATACCATCTAAAATAGGCATTTTTATATCTGTTAAAACTAAGTCAGGTTTATACTCTTTATAAAGTTTTAAACCTTCTTCTCCATTTTCAGCAATATAAAGTTTAGTTACATGGTAATCTAAAATTTGAGATAATTCTTCTCTTGTATGAATATCATCTTCAACATAAAGTAATGAGATATTAAGTTTGTTATTAAACACTTTGAATACACCTATATAATAATTTCATAGATTTTATTAAAGTCTTAGTTAATCATTGGTTAAAAAGATACCTTTTGACGGTATTTTTAATTAATAATATTAGAAAAGTATAAATAGTTACATTTTAATTACTATTTAAGCCTAAAGAGTTAACTCTCTAAGCTTTTTAAAATACTTCTTGCTCTTTTCTTTTGGTAAGGGTTTTTAACTACTTGTTTTAAGATTTTAATAGAAGCTTCTTTATCATCTAGTTCGTAAAAGCATAGTGCCTTTAATATCTCTTTTTCTCCAGCAGTTTTAGAGTTTCTTTTTGTTTTTATTGTATTTAAAGTAGAAATACTACTTTTGAACTCTTGCTTTTGATAATATAAATTAGCAAGGATTAGTTTATATTTGTTTTCATTGCCATACTTTGACGTTTCAATTTTTTTGATTGCTTGGTCAATATCTTTTGCATTTACATGTGTTGAAACAAGTAGTTCAAATATCTTTTTATCTTCTTTTATTAAACCAGTTTCTACAGCTTTTGTAAGTAAGTCGTTTGCTTTTTTATAAACACCATTTTGTAATGAGATATTTATAAAATATAAAATATTGTTTTTATTTTTTAAAACGCCATTTTTATAAGCTAATTCTAGAGTTGCTAAAGAGTCTTTTAGTCTATTTTTTTCTTGATATAAAGAGGCAAGTTGAACCCAATAACTTTCGTTGTCACTAAAAAGTTTAACCATGATTTCCATAGTTTTTATTGCATTATTATAATCTTTTACTTCAACATAAGAAGAATAAAGGATTTTATACCAAGATTCTTTGATTTTCTTTTTAGATGAGAAATACTTTTTTGAATACTCTATACTTTTTTTGTATTTTTTATCATAATAATAAGCTAGTATAAGTGTTTCGTAAACATCATTTTTCTTTAAAACTTTGCTATTTAAAAGTTTACTTGAAAGATTAATACTTGGTTTATATTTTTCTAATGATAAATAAATTTTTGATAGTGAAAATTTGATTTTATCAATGCTGTCTTTTTCAAAAGCATTGTATTTTATAATTTGTTCATATGTTTTTGCAACTTTTTTGTAGTTGTCATTATGAATATATATATTACTTAATGTTTGTAAGATATATGACTTCTCATAATCATTTTTAGAATCACCTTTTAATAGTTCTTCTAGCATTTTTTTTGAAGTTTTATAATCTTCTTTTTCTATTAATTTTTGTGCTTTCATTAAGCTATTGTATGTACTTTTTGACATATGCATTTTTGCAAATGCACTACTGTAAAAACAAAGGAACACTATTAACAATATTTTTTTCATCTTAACTACCTTGCTAATCTAAAGTTAAATGTGATTGTTGCATTTTTAAAACTTCCTGCAATATCATCTTTTGAAGGTTTAAATCTCCATCTTTTGATAGCTTTGATTGAAGCTTCATCAAATACACCTTTAGGGTTTGAATCAACAACTTGTACACCTGATACAAAACCACTAGAATCAATCTTAAATGTTAGTTGAACAAAACCTTCTTGTCTTCTTATTTTTGCACGTCTTGGATATCTTGGATTTACTCTTTTAAGTGCAGTTAACATATTTGCATCTAAAAGATTTGAACCAATATTTATTTTGGCACCTGTTAAAGAATTGATTGAAGAGATATCAATATTTTGTCTAATATCTAAAGGCTTAATTTTCACATTTTTATTTAGTTCTTGATTTAATTGTGTTTTTAATTCTAATTTTTTTGGTTCTACTTTTTTAATTGGCTCTTTAGGTTTAACTCTTTTTTTCTTTTCAATAACCGTATCTTTTTTATCTCTTAAATAAGTAAGTTGTATAGGTTTTGTCTCTTTTTTTATATGTTCACTTTGAGTTGATGTCATTTTTTGCATCAATACAAACATTGCAATTGAGATAACAAGAGATACGACTACAGCTATTAATATTCTCATTTTAATTCTTTAGTGTAGAAATAGATATATTTGTAATTCCAGCAAGTCTTACTTGGTCCATAACTTTAACAAGTACACCTGTTCTTGCATCTTTGTCTGATTGAACTACAACACTACTTTGCGTATTTGAAGCTTTAAGTCTTTCTATGTTTGATCTAATTGCTCTAATATCAACCATTCTTTTGTCAATCCATATTTCATCATTATTTTTAATAGCTATTAAGATATTTGCTTCTGCTTTTTGTTGACTTGTTTTTGCACTTGGTCTATTTACTTCAATTCCTGCTTCTTTTACAAAAGAGGTTGTAACAATAAAGAAAATTAACATAATAAAAACAACATCAAGCATTGGTGTTAAGTTTATTTCTGTCTCTTCTTTATTGCTTTTTTGTGAAAATCTTCTCATTTTATAAAACCTTTGATATTTCTAAATATAACTTATCTGTATGGTACTTTATTGATAGTTCTAATTTTTTTTCAAATAGTATTCCACTAAGAGCAACTACCATTCCTGCCATTGTTGGAATTGTTGCCATTGATACACCATTTGCCATTGATTTTACATTACTAGTACCACTTAGTGCCATTACATCAAATACTTCAATCATTCCTGTAACAGTTCCTAATAAACCAACTAATGGACAAACTATAATCAAGGTCTTTATAAAGCTAAGACCTGATTTTAGTTTGATGTTTGATTCTTCAATTAAATATTTTTTTATCTCTTCTTTAAACTTTTGATTAAATTCATTTTGTGATAATTCTTGCTTTAAAGCTTTTGCATATTTTTTATATTCAAAGCTAATGTAAATATATCTTTCTATAAGCAATGCCCAAAGGAATAGAGCAATTGCAAATACAATATATAAAACAAAACCACCTTTATCAAAAAAGTTAAAGAAGTTATCTATGTATAAATCAATCATGTTATTTTAATGTTTTTGCTAACATTCCTATACTTTGCTCTTCTAATACAGATACAATAGCTTCAGCTTTTGAAGAAATATATGTATATGCGAAAAGTAAAGGAATAGCTGTAACAAGACCTAAAACAGTAGTGATAAGTGCAGTTGAAATTCCACCTGCCATAAGTTTTGGGTCACCTGTACCAAATAAAGTAATAGCTTGGAAAGTTGCAATCATACCTGTAACAGTTCCTAATAATCCAAGTAATGGAGTAACTGCTGCAAGAAGTTTTACAAAGCTTTGACCTTTTTTGATATGATTTGTCTCTTTTAAAATTGCTTCACCAATTTTTATTTCTAAATCACTAATTGAGTTATTTACGTTTTTATAAAATACTCCTGCAATTTTTCCTAAAGAGTTTGTATCATCATAGTTTTCTAAGTTCTTTTGTTGTTTTTTTATTTTTTTATGAACTATATTTAAGAATACAATCTTATAAGCTGCAAATAGTAAACCTAAAACACCAAGAGTGATAATGATATATCCTACAATTCCACCTTGATTAATTCTATCCATGATTGTTGGATTATTTCCAAGCATTTCAAAAAGAGTTCCTCTTGTAGGGTCAACAAGTGCTTGTTTTATTTCATTTGAACTTTGCTCAAACTCTTTTGCATTTGAAATATCTCCTGAAGAAGGTTGTGTTGATAGTTCAATTAGTGAGTTTATATCATTTGAATATTTTAAGAAATTTCCATTTGAAAAAGCAGAAAATACACCAACTCTTGTAACATCTTGAATATTTCTTTCACCATTTTGTAAAATAACATTTGCTTGATATGTTGATACTTTTCCACTTTGAATAATTTCATCTAACATTGTATGCCAAAATGAAGTTAACTCTTCAATTGTTGGTAACTTTTTAGAGTTAGAGAATTTTGTAAAAATCTCTTCTTTTTGTGGAAATTGTGAAGCAGTAAAACTTCTTTGGTAGTTTGTTAAAAAGTCTGCTGATGTTTGTCTTACACTTCCAAACATCTCTCCTAAATCACCAATTTTTATATTTAACTCTGCTTCTTTTTGAGTTAAAACTTCTTCATTTGCTTCAATAAGTTTTTTAAGTCTATTTGTTTGAGCATTTTCTTGTCTTAATTCTTTTTTTACATTTTCTAATAGAATTTTTTGTTGGTTTTTATTTTCAACAAACTCTTTTAATCTTTTTTTCTCATCTATAATCTCTTTATTTGATGTTTGTTTAACGCTATTTAATAAGTTTTCTAAATCAAGAGCAAAACTTGAGTTTATAATTAATAGTGTTGCTAAAATATATTTAATCATTAGTTATCCTTTTGACTTAAAAATGGAAGATTTAAGAAATCAACATTTTGATGTTTTTTAGCAATTTTAATACCTTTTCTGATATTAGCTTTTGCATTTGAATTATCAATCTCAACCCAAGATTTAGTTTCATTATTCCAATAACCATAATTTTTTAAATCTAAACTTTGATAGTATAATGCTGTTCTTCCTAGTCTTAAGAAGTCATATGTCGTGTCATTTATTTTGTCTTGATAAGTTTCAATACTATTTGCATAGTCATATTCAATTTTAAATGCTTCTAGAATAATTCTATATTTTTCAGCTGTTTTGATATCTGCTTTGTCAAGGCTTTTTTCAAGTCTATTGATTCTGTCAGTTCTTTCTTCAAGTAAGAATGGAGTGTCCATTTCAACTAGTTTTTTTAAACTGTCAACCATATTTAACATAAGAGGAAAAATGTTTTTTTGCGTATTTTCAATATCTACAATTTGTTGGTCAATATTTACAAGTTCTTCTTTTTGTGATTTAAGAATTTTTCTAAGTTGTTCGTTATATACTCTAGTACTCTTTAGTTCGGCATTTGTATATTTATACTTGCTAAGAAGTTCTTCTCTTTGATATTCTGCATTATCTATTTTATTTTGATAATTTTTTAATTTATTATTAGTCTTTTCTATTACTTCTAGTGATTTGTCAATCTCATTTGAGAATAGTGAAGTTGAAAAGATTAATGAAAATAAAATAGTATTAAATAACTTACTCATTTCTAGCCTTTTAGTATTAATTTTGAGAATTATAATCATTTAAATATAAAATTAAACTTATACAAAAATTACATAAATAATTTGCTAAATTATTCTATAAAAAAATTCTTGCTAAATTTGTGAATACAGAAGAGTTAGAGTTATTAAATCTAAAAATTGATTCTTTTATATGAGTTTCAATATTTGTTTTATTTATTCCTCTAAATTTTTTTAGTCTATTATTAATAAAATCATTTAAACTATTTTTTGTGTTCATATATCCTAAGACAATATATTTATTGTTACTATCTTTTAATAGTAGTTTTGCACAATTTATTTTTTTATTTCTTATTAAACTATTTTTCACTTCATCTTCTATTTCAAGGTCAAACTCTTTTAATAAGACTGTTTCCTTGTTGTATTCTATATAAAATGTATAGTTTTTATTAAGTATAAAGTATTTTAAATAACAATATTTTGGTTTATGTTTATTTGACTTTTTTTGAGTATTAGTAATGAAAGTCCGTAACTGTTTGTAGTATTTATTTATAGTTACTCTACTTATATTTACTTTTTGTGAGGCTTCACTTGCAGTTAAGTCATCACTAAAACACTTACAAATATTTTCTATGGTTGAGTTATCCATTTTTTTACTTCTTAAGTAATAATTATTATCTATATCATAATTCTGCATACAGAATTTTAATAAAAAAATATGTGGAAAATATGTGGATGAATAGTTTATTAATTATTGTGCCAACTTATCATGTTTACTTTTTTGTAATTGTAGATTAAGCTTAAATAAGCAATTATCGATTTTAATAACTATTATCAAAAGGAAGAGAATGAAGATTAAAAGTAATAGGTTTATTAAGTTGTCTATTTTTACTGCTCTTATTATACAAACTCAAGTATTAGCAAATGAAAATGAAGCAAAGAAGAATAACCTTAATACCTTAGATTCTGTAATGATTTATGGAGAAAAAGAAGAAACAACATCTGCTACGAAACTAGATATGACTATATTTGAAACGCCCCAAGCAGTATCTGTTGTATCTGATGTACAAATCGATGATTACAACTTAACTGACACAGCAACAGCCCTTGAGCAAGTTGCTGGGGTAAGAGTTGAAAGAACAGAAACTGATCGTACCTATTATAATGCAAGAGGATTTAATATTGTTAATTTTCAATATGATGGTGTGGGTGTTCCTTCAAGTGGAACATTCCATGGAATTGAAGATATGTCAGCTTATGAACAAGTTGAAGTTGTAAAAGGAGCTACTAGTATTATTAGTTCTTTATCTAATCCTTCTGCAACTGTGAATTTTGTTAGAAAAAAACCAACAGATGAGACTAAGGCTTATATTTCAACTTCTTATGGTAGTTGGAATCAAAAAAGAGTTGAGGGTGATATTTCTGGAACAATAATTGATGATAAATTAAAAGGAAGAATTGTTGTTGCAAAACAAAAGGGTGATTCATATTTAGATAGATATTCAAGTGATGTTACTTCTTTTTATGGTGTTTTAACTAGTGACCTTAGTGATACTACAAGAGTAACTTTTGGGCACAGTATTAATGATAATGACAATAGAGGTATTTCTTCTGGAGCCTTACCATTATTTTATAGTGATGGCTCAAAGACAAAGTATGATGTCTCAACAAACACGGCACCAGATTGGGCAAGAAAAGAGTTGACTCTTTCTAAAACTTTTCTTGAATTAGAACAAGATATTACTAAAAATTGGTCAGCAAAAGCTATATACTCTCATAATGAATTAGAGACTGACTGGGATTGGTTCTATTTAGATGGAAATCCAAATAAGGGTACTAATACAGGATTATCTTCTCTTGCTTCTAGATATGAAGAAGAGAAAAAAGTAGATGTAATAGATATTTTTGCCTCTGGTTATTTTGAAGCGTGGGGAAAAGAACATAAAGTTGTTTTTGGTGTAAATCATGCAGATATTGATACAACTGCTAAATCAATATACCCATCAACTGGAGGAACTTATCTTCCTATAGGTGGAAATTGGATGAGTGGAAATACTTCTAAACCTGCTTTCTATAAACACGATCCAGAAACTAGTAGTACTGATACAAATGAAAAACAAACAGCATACTATATCTCTTCTAGATTAAATATATTAGATAACTTATCTATTTTATTAGGGGCTAGAGCAATTGATATTAGACAAGATGGGGTTTCTTATGAAGCTTCTCAAGAAGTAGATGAAAATGAAGTAGCTTCTTATATAGGTGCTGCTTATGAAGTAATTCCAGGGACTATGTTATTTTCAAGTTATAGTGAGGTATTTAATTCTCAAAGTTATGTAAATGATAGTTTAAGTCCTTTAGGAGCTGTTGAAGGAAAAAGTTTTGAAGCAGGAATAAAACAAGAATTAAATGATGGAAATGCAATCTTATCTTTATCATATTTCAAATCTGAACAAGAAAATTTAGGGGAGTATGTAAGTCAACATGCAACAGGTCTAAATATATATAAAGGAATTTCAGTAGAGAGTGATGGTTTTGAACTTGAATTAGCAGGTGAAGTTTCTGAAGGCTTGAATTTAAGTATGGGATATACATATGTAAATATTAAAGATGAAGATGGAAATAAAGCAAGAAGATATATTCCAAAGAAAGAGTTTAAATTATCAAGTGCATATCAGCTTTCTTCAGCACCATTAAGAGTTGGAGCTTCATTAAGATGGCAAAGTGAAGTTTATTCAGAAGATAAAGAAGCACAAGATAGTTATGCACTAATTAATACTTTTGCACGATATAAAGCAGCAAAAAATTTAAGTATAAATTTAAATATAAACAATATTACAGATGAAGAATATAAACTTACTGCACAATGGGGTCAATCAAACTATGGCGCACCTAGAAATGCAACAATTAGCTTAAAATATACATTCTAAATATAAAGAGAAGGCTTAAGTCCTTTTCTTGATATTTAGAAGAATTTTAATATCTAATAATATTATGCTCTACTTATCATGTTCAGATATTTTACAATTTTTTTCTAAGAATAATTAAGAAATAATTCGGCTATCTTAATTTTAATAATTACTATCAAAAAGGAAATATTGTGAAAATAGGAAATAAAAAGATAATAGGTCTGTCTCTTTGTGCAGCCTTCTTAATCCATAGTTCAGTATTCGCAGCTGAAAATGAAAAAGATAAAACATCACTTGGAACAGTTAATATTGTAAGTTCAAGTGATACAGAATCAACTGGTTCTTATACAATTGATTCTATGAAAAGTGCAACAAAGTTAGATTTATCCATTAGGCATACACCACAATCAGTAAATGTATTAACAACACAAAAATTAAATGATTTAGGAATTACTTCTTATCATGAAATGCTTTCAAATGTTACAGGCGTATCATTAGATAGATGGGATGAAAGATTAAGAACAAGTGCAAGAGGGTTTGAAATTGATTATTTCAAAATTGATGGAATGCCAACTTATCTTACATATAATGATAGAGATTTAGATTTAGATATTTTTGACAGAGTTGAAGTTGTAAGAGGAGCAAATGGTTTAACTACAGGTGCAGGAAATCCTGCAATAAGTATAAATTTAGTTAGAAAAAGAGCTAAATCAAAAGAGTTTAAAGGTACTACAACTGTATCTGCAGGTTCGTGGGACGCATACAGTATAAATACTGATATTTCCTCATCACTAAATGAAGATGGAAGTATCAGAGGTAGAATTATTGCTAAACATGAAGATAAAAATTCATTTATGGATGGATATGAAAAAGAGAATAATCTTTTGTATGGTGTTGTTGATATTGATATATCTGATAAAACATATTTATCATTAGGAGCAAGTTATCAAAATATTGAAAGAGATGGAGTTAGGTGGGGTGGTTTACCTGCATTTTATACTGATGGAAGTAGAACAAATTTTGATAGGTCTTTAACTGTTTCTGATGATTGGACTTATTGGAACACTGAAATTAAATCAGTTTTTGCAAATTTAGAACAAGTATTATTTAAAGATGTGAATCTTAATGTTGCTTATTCATATGATGAGATAGATAATGAAAATGCCATGCTATATTTTAAAGGAGCAGTTAATAAAGCTGATGGTAGTGGTATTTCATATATGGATTGGGAATCAGAACAATCAAGTAAACAACATAATCTAGATATAAATGTAAATGTTCCTTTTGAAGTTGCAAATCTACCACAAGAAATTATTTTTGGTACATCATATAATCTTGATAAAACTACTAGATATGAAGGTAGGTATCCAAATGGGTATTATACTGCTTTACCTAACTTCTTTGATTATAATTTATCACTTCCAGCGCCAGCTGCAACAGATACTCCTTATTCTGTAGCACCAGAAGAGACACAACAAAAAGCTATTTATTTAGCTGGTAATTTTTCATTATCAGAAGATTTAAAATTAATTACAGGGGCAAGAGTTTCAACTTGGGAATATAAAAGTGATGCTTCTTCAATTGAAGAAAGAGAATTCAAAAATGAAGTTACTCCTTATATAGGTTTAGTTTATGATATAAATAAAAATCATTCAGTATATGCAAGCTATACAAGTATATTTAAACCAGGGGATGATAAAGATAGAAGTGGGAACTTTCTTGACCCAGTAGAAGGTATTAACTATGAAACTGGAATTAAAGGTGAATATTTTAATGGAAGACTAAATGCTTCATTATCTGTTTTTAGAATAGAACAAGATGGAATTGAAGATGATGGTGCACCAATTGGTGGAGAACAACCAAAAAAATTAGTTGATGGAGTTACTAGTAAAGGTTTTGAATTAGATTTTAATGGTCAAATAACTGAAAACCTTGATTTATCTTTTGGTGTATCAAACTTTGAAGCAAAAACAGCAGATGGAGAAAAATTTGATACAAAATCATCTAGAACTACTGCAAATATATTTGCTAAATATTCTATAAATAAATTTGATATAGGTGCAGGAGTGAAGTATAAAAGTAAAATTTCAACTGGAGCAGGAGTACAAAAAATTAAGCAAGATGGATATGCTTTAGTTAATCTAATGAGTTCATATAAAATTGATAAAAACTCTAAAATCCAATTAAATGTAAAAAATTTATTTGATAAAAAATATTACTCAGGAATTGGGGTTAATAGCATGGTTTACGGTGACCCAAGAAACTTTACTGTAAGTTATAAATATACTTTCTAATTTAAATAACTAAAAGGAAATTCCTTTTAGTTATAACTCAATTATGATAATAACTATTAATATTTAATGATAATATTGTATAATTCTTTCCATGTTAAAAGAAGAGTACAGAAAACTAAAAGTTCTATATGTAGAAGATGAAGATTTTATCAGAGAAAATGCAGTCTCATATTTAAAAAGATTTTTTGAAAATGTTTATGAAGCAAACGATGCTTTTAAAGCACTTGATATTATAGAAAAACAAAATCCCCATTTAGTAATAACAGATATAAAAATGCCAAAATTAAGTGGCTTAGATATGGTTAGAAAAGTAAGACAAGATGATAAAAAAACCCAATTTATAGTGCTTTCTGCTTTTACAGATAAAAACTATTTACTTGATGCAATTGATTTAGGCTTAGTAAAATATCTTACGAAACCCATTAAACATGACACAATTTTTCCCTTACTTTTAAAGTGTGCAAAAGAGAGTTTTGAAGATGAAACTAATAAAAAATATATAACTAAAACTACATATTTTGATAGTTTTGAGAAGGTATTGAAAGTTGATGATAAAGAGATTAGATTAACAAAAAGTGAAATATCTCTCTTAGAACTTTTATGTACAAAATACCCTAAAGCTGCAACATATGAACAATTGCAAAGTGATATTTGGCAAGATGAGTATATGAGTGAAAATGCACTTAGACTTTTAATAAGAGATTTAAGAAAAAAGCTTCCAGTTAATTGCATTAAAAATATATCTAAACTTGGATATAAAATAGAACTTTATAAATGATACGAATTGTTTTTTCTCTGTTTTTCTTTTTGTCTTTTTTATATGCAGATAAATTTAATCTTATTGAATCTGTAAAGATATCAGAAGATTTAACTAGTTTTAAAAATGCAAGATACCTTGATTATAAAGAAAAAAAAGTTAAACACTTTGCAATAAAAGTAAAGTTAAAAAAGAAAAAAGAGCTGAATAAACCCTATTATTTAACAGTCATTTCTGATTATGAAAATTTAACCAATACAAATGCAACTTATAAAAATTATAATCATATGATGCTTATAAAACTTGATAAAACTACCCCTTCTATTTTATATTTTGAGTATGAATATGATCTTCCTAAAAGACCAGGTTTTAGGCTTAAAATCATATCTGAAAATGAATATAAAAATATATTGCCCTACGAAGGTATAATCTATGGAGTAGCATATGGAATAATCTTTTGTGCTTTTTTATACTATTTTATAATATATTTTTCCATAAGAAAAAAGTACTTTTTATACTATTCAATTATGCAGTTTTTTGTACTTTTATCTTTGATAGGTTTTATGATTGTAAGTTTTAAACCATATCCAACAACACTTGCTCAAACTATTATAGATATATTGGAAAACTTGAGTTTTATTTTTACTTTACTTTTTGCAAAAGAGATTTTAAATGCAAAAAACAAACTATCTTTTTCACGCAGTCTAATAAACTTCTTTTTATGGATAAATATAATTGATATAGGAATTATTCTTTTAATTAATTATTCTTTATTATACGAATATATGCCATTTTATATAAGTTTTTTAGTTCCTTCTTTATTAGGATTCCTATCAATAATTAATGGAAATAAAAATGCTATTATCTATACTATTGGTTGGAGCTTTATGGCAAGTTTTGTATTTATGGCAGAGAATAGTTTAATACCTTTTAGTGGAATTTATACTATTCATTTTGCAGCTCCTTTAGAATCATTAATTTTTACTTTAGCCCTTGCTTTTACTCTTAGAAAAATAGAGAAAGAGAAAAATGAAAATGAAAAACTTTTAATACATAAAGAAAAATTAGCCTCAATGGGAGAGATGATAAATAATATTGCCCACCAATGGAGACAACCACTTACTCATCTTAGCTTTATAAATATGAATCTACAAATGGCTTCCTATGATAACAAACTCTCAAAAGAGTATCTAGATGAAAAAATAGAAGAGTCAAACACACAATTAGAATTCATGTCAAATACAATTGATAGTTTTCGAGATTTTTATAAACCACAAAAGGGCAAAGAAAACTTTTACTTATCAAAAGCTGTAAAACAAGCAGTTGATATTATGTCTGAATTATTAAAAAAAGAGAATATTGAATTAGAACTAGATATTAAAAAAGATAAAAAAATATATGCCTATGAAAATGAATATTCACAAGTTGTTTTAAACTTAATTACTAATGCCAAAGATGTTTTAATACAAAGACAAATAGAAAATGCAAAAATAAAAATCACAATAGATAGTTATTTTGATAACTCTTTTACCACTGTTTGTGATAATGCAGGTGGAATAAAAAAAGCTGATTTAAATAAAATTTTTGAACCATATTTTACTACAAAAGATAATGGAAGTGGAATAGGGCTCTATATGTCAAGGACGATAATAAACTCTCATTTTAAAGGTAAACTAAGAGTTGAAAATAAAAAAGAAGGTGCTTGCTTTACAATAGAGGTTTAATACTCTCTACCGTAAAGTTCAGAAGCTTCTTGTATAACTAAAAATGCTTCTTGGTCATGTTTTTTAGTAATACTTTTTAAAAGTTGTAACTTAGAAATATCTACAATTACAAGTATTAAAGTTTTACTTTTCTCTTGTTTTAGATTGTACCCATTTATAATTGTTCCATGTTCTCCAAGTTTTTCATCTATTTCTTTACTTAATGCCCTAACATTATTTGAAACAATTGTTACGGATTTTTGTGCAGGTTTTCCAGATAATAAAATATCAATTATTCTTGAAGTAATGTAAATACCTATTACAGAAAATAATGCTTTTTCTAGGTCATTGTAAACGAATATCGACCAGAACATAATAAGGCCATCAATCACTAAAAGTATTTGAGAAGTTTTGAATCTACATTTTTGAGCTATAACTTCAGCGATAATAGTTGTTCCTCCTGTTGAAGCTTTAGCTAAAAGAATAAGACCAACTCCTAAACCCACTAATAAACCTCCAAAAATAGCTGCTAAAATAGTTTCATCTGTTGCAGGTTGTATTTTTAAAACTTCTCTTAGAAGGTCAGTAAATAAAGAGATAAGGGCAATACATATCAATGTTTTAAATACAAAAGATTTACCAAAGTATTTCATTCCAATTAATATTAAAGGAATACTAACAATTGCAATCCATACACCAAGTGTAAATTGAGGAAATATCTCGTATAAAAGTTGCGCTAATCCAACTCCTCCACCTGTAATAATGCTATTAGGATTTAAAAAAGCAGTTGTTGAATAAGCAATAATAAATGAGCCAGCAATTAAATAAAAAAGTTTTTTCAATTTTGTAGTTCCTTTTTTTGTTGGAATTATAGATAAAATAAATAGTTTATTCTTTACTATTCTTGTTTAAAAAGTTTACTATTCTTGCTTAAAATAATTTTATTAAGTTATAATAACTCTATGAAAAAAGATACTCTAAAAAGACATAGTCAAATTGCAAATGATGTTATGCACTATATTTATAGATATATTAGTACAGATATAAATCTTGATGAATTAAGTATGAATCTAAATATTAGTAAATTTCATATGCATAGGGTATTTAAAGAAGAGTTTGAGCAAAATATTTATGAAACAATAAAAGCAATCAGACTTCAAAAAGCAGCAAGTTTACTTTTAACAAACAAAAGTTCAACTATTTCAAATGTTGCAAGAAATTGTGGATACTCTTCTCAAGCTGCTTTTATTAGAGTATTTAAAGAGATGTTTAATACCACTCCTAAACGTTGGAGAAATGGAGAATACAAGCAGCTTTTTCTTAGAAAAAATCTAAAGAGATTTGATATTAAACCTGAAATATCAAGATTTAAATCAAAAAAAGCTTATTATATAAGACACAAAGGAACTAAAGAAGAATTTGATAACTCTTGGGAGAAGTTAAATACTTGGACTTTAATAAAAGGGTATAAAGAGTTTGATAAAATTAATTTCTTTCATGATAATTTAGTTTTAAAAGATTTTGAAAATAGTCGTTTTGTCTCAGCAATTATTTTTGATGAAGAATTAATAGAAGATACTTTTCCTTATCTTATCACACCTGAACAAATATGTGCAAAATTTAATTTTAAAGGTGATAAAAAAGAGTTTAAAGATTTTATTTTTTGGGTTTATTTTGATTGGTTAGTAAATAGTGGTTATGAAGCAAATACAGAACCTTCATTTGTTATATATAAAAATGATTTTTATTTAACAAATGAGGGAACTTTTGAACTAGATTTTTATTTATCTATTTCAATGTAAATTTTTACTTTTTATTTGTGCAGTTAACATTTTTGTATTTCTAGCACTGAAATATAAAGTAAGTGCAAGAAGGATAAAGGCTATTGAAAATAAAACAACAACTGAAGTATTTATAACAGCTCCTTGTTGAGTTTGAGAAAGTTTATTAGTAGAAACTTCTTTTGAAGCTTTTTTAGTAAAACCTTCAAGTGGTGCAAAACCTTCTTTTACAACTGTATGTCCTGGTCCTCCATCAAGTACAACTTGGTACTGTTCTTTTGGAATTTCAATTGTAAGTTCACTTTCTTGTGGAAGTCTTTTTTGATATAAAACTTCTCCTGAAACTAGTGATTCAAGTTTAACTAGTGCTCCTACAGTTTTTTCTCCTGTACTAAAAGCACCAACTACTGTTATTGTATTGTCTTCATTATCAATCACATCCATAAGTAAAGTATGAGCACTTAGATTTAAGCTTATTAGTAAAAAAACAAGTATTGATTTTATTTTCATTATTTATCCTTTTTTTTAGAAAATAGAAGTTTAAACTCTTCTCTATTATTTGGTATTTTAAAACTTATAAAAAGAAGAATTAGTCCAAAAATAAATAGAGCAATATCAACATTTAAGATGATAAACATATTGTTTGTAAATAGTTCAATAGGAGAAAATCCTGATACATAAAAGTGAACTAATGGAGTTATTATAAATAAAGCTGCTCCAAGTTTGAAAAACTCTTTTGCTGCTTTAAAGGAACAAATTCTATAAAAAGACCAAGTTAAAGTACTAAGCCAAGCAATAAAGAATAATCCTTTTTGTAAGAACATTCTATTTTCTAAATCAAATGGTAAAATCCATTGAAGAAGAAAAATAAATCCAGTTGCCGGTATAACTCCAATCATAACAGCTAAAGATAGTTTTCCAAACCAATGATAAAAAGGAATTTTATTATCAAATTTTTTAGCTTTCTTTTCTAAGAAAAGTAATACTCCAAAACCTATTGCAATTCCACAAATAGCCATGATTATTGCAATAATAGTTCTAACTACAATGTCAACTCCAAAAAGTAAATGTAAGAAATATAAAGTATCAGCAAACAGGCTTGACCAATTTCCATCTAATACTTTTTTATACTCAATTAAACTTCCATCAACACCACTTAAAACAACAACTGGGTTATTGTATACACCATTTAAAAATGGATAGTTTGGATTATATCCTGTAAGTTCAACTTGTGCAGAACTATCTTTCCAATTGATTAATTTAATTTTGTCAAAGTTAATACTTGGATTTACATTTTCTGCTTTTTGAATAAGCTCACTAATTGGAAGCATAGCAGTTGGCTCATTGTTTCTTTCAACTAAAGCTCTTTGTGGTCTTAATATTGGACCTATTGCTTGCCAAGTATTTGAGATTTCTCCTTTTGAAGAGATATATGTCATTAAAGTTGAGCCTGTATATCCAATATTCATATAAGCCCCTGTAAGTGTAACTATTACAAAAGGAGCAAATAGCCAGATAAAAACTTTTCTGTGATATTTAGAAAACTTACCTTGATGGTTTTTTGGATTATTATTATACTTTAAATGATAAACTTGAATTAATCCACCAATAATCAAAAGCATAACAGATACTGCAACAAGACCAAATACAACATATCCAGCAGTCATAAAAGGTCTTCCATAGTGCATATGATTTAAAAATTTTGCTAATTGAGAACTATCTCCTTCATCATCAACTCTTTGCATTGTTTTTGGATTAAAAACAACGGGTTCTACAAACATATGATTTACTTTTAAAGCTGGATCATTAAAATACCCTGGAAGTTCTATAATAATGTTATTTGTAGGAAAGTTAGGGTCACTAATAACAGGATCAATCATCTTTGAATAGTTTATCTCTTTGATATTTGCAGCTTCAAAATGTCTTGAAGGTTTTTCCCATGTTTGAATATAGGGTAAAAAAATTGCAAAAATACCAAAGAAAACACACAAATACATAAATAATGAGGCACTAATCCCTACACTTACGTGTATTCTTTGTAGTCTTTGTTTAAATAATTTACTTGCATTTTTCATGGATTAGCTTCCTAAAATAAAAAATAAAATTGCAATTGCACAGATGAAACTAGGAATAAATACCCTTTTAAGTGCAATTAGTTTTGTATAAGACAGTGCTATCCAAAAAGACAACACAGCCCATAATAAAGTATAAAAATATATTGGTATTACAAGAGATTCTCCTAATGGAATAGGCGTCAAGAAAGTTAATAAAGTCATAAATAAATATGAAACCATTAACCCTCCAAAAATAGAAGATATAGTCCTAAGAAGACCAATTTTTTTACCAGTTTTTTCAGGTGTTGATAGATTTTTATAAATAGATTTAAATTTGTATTTCAATAATAATACCTTTATTTAATTTTGAGAATTATAATCAATTAAATTAAAAAGACACTTAAGATTTTTTTTATCATGATAAGTAGTTTTAGTTGAGCACTATCAAATGTAGACTCAACTAAATATAGTTAAAATTAATTTAACTATCTATTTTGAATTAAAATCAAAATATTTGTTAGGAAGCTTAAAACATATAAAAATAAAAAATAGTCCTAAAAGTAGCAGAGTAATATCTACAAATCCAATTATGTATAAACCCTTAGAAAAAAGAGTTATGAAATTAAATCCACTGAATAATTGATGAGCTAGAACAGAAAGTATTAAGAATATCCCTGCAATTAAAGAAGAGTACTTTGATACAATATATATGTTTTTCTTCATTAAAATAAATATAAAGATTAGTAAAAATGATGAATAAAAGATTATCTCTTGGGTATTGAAAATTGAATCTATTAGATAAAAATGTATATATTTTTTAGGTATTGTCCATGCTGTCAAAAATAATGCAGAACTACTAATAATAGAACCTAAAATAATTGTAAAAGAAAGTGGTTTTAATATCTTATACGTTAAGCTGTCTTTTTTTTGTCTAAATAACCATAAAAATGCTGAGTATACAAGACCAAAAAGAATAACTATACAAATTAAACCAAAAATTATTCTTGGGATATCACTAAAAGTTCTTAAGTAATGAAGATAGAAAATAGAATCTAAAGTCTTCTCTGCAAAAGTTCCATCTTTTGCAAGTTTTTTATCTATTACTTTTCCCGTATCACCATTTAATACTACATATGATTCATTTGTCATAGAGCTAACAAATATATTTTTAGGTTCATAGCCAATGAATTTTATTCTTGTATTTATGTCATTTAGATTATATAGTTGAATTTCATAAAATCTTATATTAGTAAATTCGTTTAAAGCTTTTTTATAAAGGTTATTTAAATCCATAGTTTGAGCATATTGACTTTTTTTTATAGGTTTTAAATCAGGATCAACTAAAATATTTCTTTTTACTTTTAAAACATTTGCAGTTTTACCATTTGTAAAATAATTTGTAAGTAAAGGTGAACTATAAACACCTAAATTAAATAATGCCCCTGTAATACCAAATATAAGAATAAAAGGTAAAGTATATAAAGATAAAAGCCTATGATATTTTGCAAAAAAGCCTTTTATAGTTTTTGTTTTTGTATTTTTATATTTATTTTTTATAATCAATAAAATTCCACTTAAGCATAAAAATACAACTGCTACAGACATAAATCCAAATATGATTTTAAATATAAGTGAATTAAAAATAGCACCAGTATGAATTTTATCAAAGAACTTTGAAATAGTGAATGACTTTTGTTTAACTCTTTTACATGTATTTGGGTCTAAATGAAAGTTTGGTCTATTTTTAACAATCATTAGATTAGTTGCTTTTACTTCTAATGCAGGTAGAGTTAATTTTATTAAATCACTTCTAACTTTTTTACCATTTTCTCCAAAATAAGTTCTTTTGGGTATTTGTTTAATACATTGATTTAAATCTATATCTTCAAAGGCAATATTTGGTATATGTTTTTTTGCATCTTCCCATAAATTAATATATGGTTGAAAAATTGTTAAAATACCAAAAAAGAGAGAGATAAAGAAAAATAAAAGTATATTTATCCCAATCAATTTATGAATATTAAATAGTTTCTTTTTCATTATTTAACCTATTATATAAAGTAGTGAATAAAATAATATGAATGGAATTAAGGTTTTTAAAATTGCGCTTAATTTAGTTTTAGACATTACAATCCAAAGTGCAAAGATTGACCAGAAAACTGGAAGAAGAATAATTGCTATTACAATATTTTCGAAAGTAGTAAAAGTCAAAAAAGTTGCTACATACATAATACAAAGATATGCAACAGCTAACCCTCCAAAAAGTGATAGACTTATTCTTAAGAATCCAAGTTCATTATTATTGTCTTTTTTTAAAATATTTAAATTAATGATAATTCCTTTTTAAATTTTTTTATAAATGGTAAAAATATTACCATTTATATTCAAAGTTAATACCAACTACTCTAGGGGCTCCTACTCTATATCTATAGTTAGAACCTGACTTTTGCTTACTTGTATAGTAAGTTTTGTCAAATAAATTATTTGCAAATAAAGAGATTTCCCAATCATTTTGTTTATATCCAATTTTAGTATCAACAACTGTATAAGGACTAACTTTTAATGTATTTTCACTATTAGCATAAGAACTTCCTGAATATCTTAAATTTGTTGCTAAATAAACATTTTTATCATTTTCCCAATATACTCCAGTATTAGCTGTAAAATTTGGTGTTTGTGCAAACTCATTACCAGAATAATTTGTTCCATTGTTTTCATACTTTGTATATTCAGTACTAACATATCCCATACTTGTATTTAATCTAAATTTAGGATTTATATAGTAAGTAGCTTCAAGTTCTAAACCTTTTAGTTCTGATTCTCCCGCATTTTCGATATATTCATCTTCTGCAAGTCCAGAATCTCCTGAAACACTTAATTGTCTATCTTCCCATTTTGTATAGAAGATATTTGCATTAGCAATTAATGTATCATCTAACCATTTACTTTTAAATGATAGTTCGTAGTTATTTGTAAATTCTGCATCATATTCTTTTGATTTTCCTTGAACAGGGTTAACAGAAACTCCTCCAGGTCTATAACCTTTAGAATATGTAAACCCAGTATTAATATTTTCAGTTAATTTATAGTTGAATCCTATTTTTGGAAGGATATTATCAAGTTTACTATCAGCTTTATCATTACCTGGACCAACAAGGTTATTTATTGCATTGTCTACAACTGCATTTATACCAGCACCTAAATCTACACTTCTTTCAATAGCTAAATCTGAAGTATTTTCTCTTTTGTCTCTATCTGCTCTTAATCCAGTTATAATTGTCAAATTATCTGTTAGTTGATAGTCTGAATTTAAAAATAGTGCATAGTTATGAAATTCTTCATATGCAGATTGATCATATTTGATTTTTAAACCTGCAAAAAGACTACTAGCATCTGCATCAGTAATATTATAAGTTCTATCATTTTTTCCATTTGCATAATATAGTCCAATACTTGCTTTTAGTCTGTCTCCTTTGTAATCTACTCTAAATTCTTGAGTAAAGTCTTTATTTTCATTTTCCATATCAACAGTTGATAAACCACGGTCTTCATCCCTATCTGTTTTTCTATCGTGGTCAGTATCCGTAAAAGTTGTGATAGATTTGAAATCCCAGTTTTCATTTAAATATGTTTTGTATTCTAATGAATGAGTATTAACTTTTGTTTGGTAGTATCCATCTGTATTCCAAATATTAATTCTTTTTTCTGGGTCACCTGTAACTAAAGAATTTCCATTATCATTTTTATTTGTATGTGAAGTTGTAAATAATACTTGACTATCATCACCAATTAAGTAAAGAAGTTTTCCTCTTAAGTTTAAACTTCTATTTTCTGAAAAATCATCTTCATTTAAATTTTTATTTTCAAGATATCCATCACTTCCTTTTCTTTGAGCAGTTAATCTAAAAGCCAAGTTTTCTGTAATTGGTCCTGTTTGCATTAATGAAAGGGATTGTGAATTGTATGAACCATATGATATTTTTCCCTTACCATTATGATTAAATTCTGGATCTTTTGTTTTTAAAACTACTGCTCCTGCAAGTGAATTCCTTCCTTGTGAAGTTGATTGAGGTCCTCTTAATATTTCAACTTGTTCCATATCCCAAGTTGTTAAGGTATCAGCAGAAATGGAAAAAAAACTAAGAGGTGCTCCATCTAATGTAAAGTTTGTTGTCCCAATACCAGTATTAGTATCATATGAATCAATACCTCGGATTTTATATCCCCACCCAGTAGATTGAACATTTGCACTTTGATTAATTACACCAGAAAGGTCTTCATAATTTGTATTATTTTCTAAACGTTTACTATCAAATACTTGAATACTTGAAGTACTGTCTTGTAAACTTCTATCAAGTTTATCTCCCATAATCGTTATTTCATTTAGTTTTTCAGTTGCATTTAGAACAGTTGTTAAACTGATTGTTGCTAAACAAACAGCTGCAATTTTGCTTAATTTCATTTTACTTCCTTAATAAAAACAAGAATCATTCTTAATTTGTGTGGGCGAAAGTTTAATAAAAAAGAGTGTCCAAAATATGTCCATTATAAAAAATTATATAATTATATAAAATGAAGTACCTTTTTTAGAACTTTCTAAGCTTATTTCACCTTTTAAATGTGATTGAACTATTATTTTTGACATATAAAGTCCAATACCACTATTTTTATTTTTTGTTGAAAAGTAAGGTTCAAATATTTTGTTTATGATCTTTTTTTCAATTCCGTAGGCATTGTCACTAATTTTAAGTTTACTTTTTTTATCTTCTGTTTGAGAGAGCTCAATTTTTATTTCTTGATGACTCTTTTTTGATTCCAATAGTGCATCTTTTGCGTTAGTTAATATATTTAAAATAACTTGAATATACTCATTTTCATAGGAAGTTAGTTCTTTATCTTTTTTTATTTCAAAAGTTAATTTTATAGATTGTAAACTTGGTTTTATAATATTTATTGCTTTTTTAACTGTATTACTAAGCAAAAAATTTTCTTTTTGTTTATTTGGTTGATAAAAACCTTTAAAATCATCCAAAGTATTAGACATAAAATCAATTTGTTTTGTAGAGTCTTTTATTATCTGATGTAGATAGTTTTTATTTAAATCATTATTTTGTATTGCTAGTTGTAAATCCATGTTTATAAAGGATAAGTTTGCAAGAGGTTGTCTCCATTGGTGGGCAATATTGTTTAACATTTCTCCCATAGAAGCCAATTTATTTTGTTGTATAAAAAGTCTTTCTTTTTCTCTTTTTTCTTTTATCATAAGTTTTAACTTATATCCTAAATAACTACTTAAGATTAAAGATTCTAATGGTAATCCAATAGCTAAAATTAAATTGTCATTTATATCAACTAACTGATATTGTTCAACAAGAAGGCAAAATAGAATTAAAAGCCAACCTAAAATAAAATAGATAGACTCTTTAAATCCTTGAAAATAAGAAAGTACACTAAATAAAATCAAGACTGCAATCAATAGTGGAATAGATATTATTTCATATAAGATAGTATCTTCAAAAATAAAAATTAGAAAAATATCTATCAAATTCAAAAATATTAGAATATCAAATATAGCCCTTATATATTTTTTGTATTTATTAAATGAAAGAATCTCTTTTGAAAATAAAATTATAGCAATTATAGTAATATTTTTTAAAGCAAAATCTAATACATTTTCCATATAGTTATATCCAAGATGAGTATTTAGGTAGTTCCTAAAAACTAGAACTGAAAGAATAGAAATTTGTAAATATGAATAAAATAAAACGGATTTTATTTTAGTATTTAAGTAGATGATAAAACTATATAAAAAGGCACAAAAGATGATACCATAAGAGATACCCATAATTGTTTCTACATATTTTGAGAGTACTTCATATTCAAATTGTGAGATAACAACAATATTAATATCAAGTATTTTTTCTTTTTTTGATTTAAATTCAAAATATATTTCATTAGGTGAGTTTTTATTTATCTTAAAAATAATGCCATCTTTCTCAGTATTATAGTTAATATTACTACTAAATAATTCTTCTTTATCACATCTAAATCTTACATAGTATTGTTTATTTAGGAATTCTTCATTATCTAAGATTAACTTGATTGAATAGTTTTTAAATTTTTCTTTTTTTAATATATTAGATGAAATACTTTGATATGTTTCTTTTTGATTCTTTAGTAATATTTCAATATTTAAATCACGTAGATAAGAAGCTTTTATATTTGAAAAAAACAGCAGTAATATAAAACAATATTTGCCTAAAGACATTTAATTTTATATCCTAGTTTTGAGATATTTACTAAGCTGTCCTTAGGCAGTTTCTTTCTTAATTTTTTAACTAATGTTCTTAATGCATTTTCACTCATGATAGAGTCATACCAAATCATATTTTCTATTTCTTCGTAGCTAACTGTTCTATCTTTATTTATACAAAGTAATTCTAGGAAAATACGTTCATTCTTTGATAATTTTATTTCTTCATTTTTATTTATTAATATTTTTTGTTTTAGTTTAAAATGACATTCCTCTGAAAAGGAAATAAAATCAGAATTTAATTCTTCTAAGTTTTTAGCACATTTAAGCAAAACAGGGTAAATATCATTATGTTTAATAGGTTTTGTCAAATATTTTACAAGATTTAACTCAATTGCTTCAAGTAAATATTTAGTGTCTAGAAATGCTGATAAAACAACAATTTGACACCTTTTATCTTGTTCTCTTATTTGTTTTAAAAGTTCAAGTCCTGACATCTCACCCATTTTTATATCTGTAACAATAATATGAGGTTTTTCATTTTTGAAAATATCTAAAGCTTCAAAAGCATTTTTTGCAACAAGTGTTGTTTTAAATATTCTATTAAAATATGATAAAGCATATTTTCTTACATTTGCCTCATCTTCTACATATAGTAGTTTTAAATTTTTTAAAGGATTATTACTCATAAAAGCAATTTTAACAAAAAATATCTTAATCTTGATAATCGTTATTGATTAGATATTATGTTTTCTTCTAAAGCCTCCATATAGTAAAATTTAGATAAAATTGCGAAAAATTAAACGCGAAAGATTAAAATGATTGATGTAAGAGAACTACAAAAAGATTTTGAAACTATGGCAACTGCACTTAAAAGAAAGGGTGTAGAACAAGAAGTTTTAGATAATTTAAAAGAATTAGCACAAGATGCAAAAGCAAAAAGACAAGAGATGGAAAATGTTACTGCTGAGCAAAATAAGTTATCTAAAGAGTTTGGTAGATACAAAAAAGAAGGTCTTGATATTGCACCTTTACAAGCTTCAATTAATGAATTAAAATCTAAAAAACAATCAATGGAAGATGAGGTAAGAGTTTTAGAAGAGAAGTTAACTTCTATTGCACTTGGTGTTCCAAATCTTCCAGATGCAAATGTTCCAGATGGAGCAGATGAAGAAGAGAATGTTGTATTAGAAACTATTGGAGAAAAACCATCTTTTGATTTTGAACCAAAAGAGCACTGGGATTTAGATAATGGTTGGTTAGACTTTGAAAGAGGTGTAAAACTAGCTAAATCAAGATTCTCTGCTATTAAAGGGCAGGGTGCAAGACTTGAACGAGCACTTATAAATTATATGCTTGATTTTAATAGACAAAGAGGTTTTGAAGAGTGGTATGTTCCATTTATGGCAAACTCTAATACACTTCAAGGAACAGGTCAACTTCCAAAATTTGAAGATGATTTATTTAAAATTGAAGGGGAAGATTTATATTTAATTCCTACAGCAGAAGTTTCACTTACAAACCTTTACAATGATGAAATTGTTCCAGCAGAAGAGTTACCTTTAATGTTAACTTCTTATACTCCTTGTTTTAGAAAAGAAGCAGGAAGTGCGGGACGTGATACAAGAGGATTAATAAGACAACACCAATTTGACAAAGTTGAAATGGTTGCTATAACAAAACAAGAAGAGTCAGAAGAAGTATTTGAAAAAATGGTTTCTTGTGCAAGTGATTTATTAACTTCACTTGGTCTTGCTCATCAAAAGGTGCAATTATGTACTGGTGATTTAGGTTTTAGTGCAGCTGTAACTATTGACTTAGAAGTTTGGCTTCCTGGTCAAAATAAATATAGAGAAATTTCTTCTATTTCAAATACAAGAGAATTCCAAGCAAGAAGGGCAAAAATCAGATATAAAGATGGAAAGAAAAATGTTCTTGCTCATACATTAAATGGTTCTTCTTTAGCTGTTGGAAGAACTCTACTTGCAATTATGGAAAACTATCAACAAGAAGATGGAACAGTAGCAATTCCTGAGGTTCTTAAAAAATATCTATAGAAAATAATAAACGATAATTTTTTATCGTTTATTACTCATTTGAAACTAAATTAATCTTTCTGGTTTCCCAAAATAATAACCTTGAGAATAATCCACTCCAATTTTATTTAGAATATTGTAGATTTCTTCATTTTCTACATATTCTGCAATTGTTTTTATATTTTGCTTTTTAGCAAAGGTTACAATAGTTTCTACAAGATTTCTACTAAAACTATCTGTTTCAATATTTTTAATTAAACTACCATCTATCTTTAAAATATCTGGAGTGTATTCTAAAAGTCTTTCAAAGTTAGAATATCCACTTCCAAAGTCATCGATGGCTATTTTCACATCACCTACTTTTTTAACATCTGAAATAAAGTTTTTAACAGTATTAAAATCTTTGATATTTTCATCTTCTAATAATTCAAAGGTTACTCTTCCTTTATACTTATCTTTTGAAACTAGTTCTATTAGCTTTTTTCTAATAGCATTGTTTTCAATATCTAAAACAGAAAGATTAATACTTACATTGTGTTCAATATGGTCTAAAACATTAAAAGAACTTTCAATTACTCTATTAGTGATTTTTGTATAATAAGCACCTTTTTTTGATACATCTAGAAAGAAAAATGGAGATACGATATCACCTTCTTCATTTATAAGTCTTACCAAAGACTCATATTTAATTGTTTGTTTTGTTTGGTTATCAATGATTGGTTGAAAATAAGAGATAATTTTAAAATTATCTAATGCTTTTTTTACCATATGAATTGTTTCAATATTTTTTTGTGCATTTTTTTGAGCTTCATTTACAAGATTATTTGCAAAGATTAAATTCATATTAGTTTCAATTGCTCTTTCTATACCATATTTAGCATTTTCATATAAGTTCTTTTCTCCAACACAATAACTAACAACAATTGAAATATCATATTCAATATTATCTAGGTTTATTGTTTCTTGTTTTGTATTTATAATTAGTTCACTTAAGATATTTTCTATTTTCTTTTGGGCTTTATCTAATCTTGTATAATCACAACTAAGAGCAAATAAACCATCTCCAAGTTTATAAATTTTTTCAAAAACTTGTCCATCTTTTGGAAGTAAAGCTACAATTGCATTTGCCAAAGTTGTTTCTATTTTCTCTACACTTTTTGTATCATAAAATTTATCTAAAATATCAAAGTTTTCTATTTGAATTAGAGCTAAAAATGATTTACTACAAGACTCTAAGCTAGCAATTAATTGCTTTTTTTCACTCATGATTTGAGTAATATCATCTCTTAAAGCCATATATTCAACTATTTCACCTCTATTGTCAAAAATTGGTTTAATAGTAGATTTTACAAAATAACTTTTACCTTCTTTTGTAAGGTTTTTAATAATTCCAGTCCAAGGCTTCTTCTCTACTTTGATAGTTCTCCATAAACTTGCAAATAACTCTTTTGGATTATCTGGATGTCTTACTATATTATGAGGTCTTCCTACAAGTTCAACTTCTGTATATCCTGAAATTTCACAGAAATTGTCATTTACATAAGTTATCATTCCAGATGGGTCAGTTTTTGAAATAATTGAACTTTTATTTGTAATATCTTTATATTGATTTAAAATTGCTAGATTATTTTCATTCTCTTTTATAAGATTACATTTATTAATTACGTTTAATAAAGAATTATAAAGTTGGTCTAGTTCTAAAGGCTTAAGTATGAACCCATCAATTCCAGTGATAATTGCTTCATTAATTAGTTCTCTATCATTTTGCGCAGTGATAATAATTGATGGAATATTGAAGTTTATTTTTCTAGCTTCTTTTATAAAACTAATACCATTCATTATAGGCATATTTATGTCTGTTACTATTAAATCAATTGTTGGGTCATTTTTAAAAATATCAAGTGCAACTTGCCCATTTTCAGTTAATATAACAGTAGGAAAAATTGTTTCTAAAAGTTTTGCAATATTTAATCTGACTTCCTCGTCATCTTCTACATATAAAACTTTTATTTCTTTAGCTTTATTTATTAAATCTTCTAACTGTAATTTATTAACCATTATTACTCTTTTTTTATTTATGTCTAAATATTTTACAAAAATAAAGAATAAAAATCAAAATTAATCGTTATATTTTAGTTATATTTTATAAATCTATTTGATAAATGTCTTTTGGTCATATATTTTGTTATTTATTGTTATTTTTAAATAACCTTTTATGACATTATAGTGCTTGAACTTAAGTATTTCACCAACTTTAATATTATTTCTGTTGTAAACAGATTTTGAAGATAGTAAATGTCCAATAGAAGTTCCTATAGTCACACGGGGAGTATCAGTTCTGTATTTTGAGTTTACAAAAACTTCAGTTATGCAGTTATTTTTGTAATCTTTTTCTGTTATTCTTTTATCTTTTATAATTTCTCTTACTCCATTTTCATCATATATTGATAAAGCGTAAGCATTATAGATTTTAGAGTTTGCAAAAATAGAGCCAACAATTAATAGGAATAATAATAAAACTTTCATAATGTTGTATTCTACAATATAATTGTATATTTTTTGTGATTTCATTAATTTTTTGTGTTAAAATACGAAAAATATTTTATTAGGATAATTATGAATTTTTTTAAATATATAAAAGCCGTTGGAACAGGACCAAAATCAAATAAAGATTTAACGAAAGAAGAAATAATTGAAGCTATTCAAGGAATTTTAGAAAAAAAATGTGAACCAGAACAAGCAGCTGCTTTCTTAATGCTCTTAAGAGTTAAGTTAGAAAGCCAAGAAGAGTTAGCTGGCTGTTTACAAGCTTTTGATAAATATATAAAAAGAGATAATATTCCAGAATCAATAGAACTTGGTTTTTCATATGATGGAAAGACTAAGCAGCCATATCTTTTCCCTTTATATGGAAAAATACTAAAAGAATTTTTTGAAAAAAACAATCATATAAAACCTTTGGATATTGTAATTAGTGGAGATTTCTGTCAACCTGCAAAAGAAGGAATTACAGTAAAAGATATTGCAACAAATATTGAGTTAGAAGATAATATTCATTTTTTTGATAGAAAAGATTATTTTAAAGAGTTATCAGATTTAACGGATTTAAGAAAAAAACTTTATATGAGAACAATATTTAATACTACAGAAAAACTATTAAATCCTGCAAACTCAAAATACGCTATTACTTCAGCTTTCCACAAACCATATGTTGAAAAATACACTAAGCTTTTTGGTAGTAGTTATGAAAATCTTTTAATTTTAAAAGGAAATGAAGGGACAACAGAAGTATTCTCTAACTTTAAATATTGGTTAAATGAAAATGGAAAAATAGAAGAAAAAAGTATCGACTTAAAACAATTAGATATAAACTATACTAGAAAGTTTGAAGATATTTCTTTAGAGCAAGCCCTTGCATTTATTCAAAACCCAGATAAAGAGACTATAAAATTAGCAAAATTAAATGTTGCAATTTTACTTTTTGCAGCTAATAGAGTTGATTCCATTAATGAGGGATATAATATGTTAGTAGAAGAGAAGAAAGGATTTTTAAGTTTCTTTAAAAATTTATTTTCATAAAAGGATTTATACTGTTTGATTTATTAAATTTAACGCTTTTAGCAGTTTTTATCCCAACTTTTTTTGTAGTGTCTATAACTCCTGGTATGTGTATGACTCTAGCTTTAAGTATGGGAATGAGTATAGGTTTAAAAAAGACATTTTTTATGATGTATGGAGAACTTATTGGAGTAGGTTTAGTTGCAAGTACTTCTGTTATAGGAGTTGCAACTATTATGTTGAAATACCCTTCAATCTTTTTAGTTTTAAAGTATGGTGGAGGGGCTTATTTAGCTTATTTAGGTATTCAAATGTGGATGTCTAAAGGAAAAATGGCTGTAAGTTTAGAGGAGTGTTCTTTTAATATTTCAAGAAGAAACTTAGCTTTACAAGGCTTTTTAACAGCAATTGCAAACCCTAAAGGGTGGGCATTTTTTATTGCATTACTTCCACCTTTTATTGATAAAAATTTAGAATTAGCTCCTCAGCTTTCTGTTTTATTATTGATAATTTTATTGTTAGAGTTTATGTGTTTAATTATTTATGCAAGTGGAGGAACAACTCTAAGAAAGCTTCTACAAAATAGTGATAATGTAAAACTAATAAATAAAATAGCGGGAACTATGATGATAGGCATAGGTATTTGGTTAGCTTCAAGCTAACCAAATATTTATTAGTGGTCTAAAATCTGTTCTAAGAATAACTTTAATCTATCAGATTGAGGATTTTCAAAGAATTCTATAGGTGAGTTTTCTTCTACTATTTGTCCTGCATCCATAAAGATAACTCTATCTGCAACTTTTTTTGCAAATCCCATCTCATGTGTAACACAAACCATAGTAATACCTTCCTCAGCTAGTTCAACCATAACATCAAGAACTTCCCCAATCATTTCAGGGTCTAGTGCTGAAGTTGGTTCATCAAAAAGCATAATCTCAGGGTTATTACAAAGACATCTTGCGATTGCAACCCTTTGTTGTTGCCCACCAGATAATTGATTTGGATATTTATGAGCTTGCTCTGCAATTTTTACTCTTTCTAAGTAGTGCATCGCAGTTTCAATAGCTTCATTTCTAGGCTTCTTAGATACCCAAGTTGGTGCTAAAATTAGGTTTTCTAAGATTGAAAGATGTGGAAAAAGATTAAAGTGTTGAAAAACCATTCCAATATGAGTTCTTACTTCTCTAATTCTTTTAACATCTTCAGTTAATTCTAAACCATTAACAATGATTTGTCCTTCTTGAAATTGTTCAAGCCTATTCATACATCTAATTGTTGTTGATTTCCCAGAACCAGAAGGTCCGCAGATTACAATTCTTTCGCCTTTTTTTACTTTTAAATTAACATCTTTTAAAACGTGGAAATCACCATACCACTTATTTACATTGTTCATTTCTATCATATATTCTAATTCACTCATCATATTTTCCTATTTGTGATCTGTGTTAAATTTTTCTTCAATTGATTTAGCATACTTAGACATACTAAAACAAATAATCCAGTAAATAAAGGTTACAAATACGTATCCTTCTGTTTCAAACCCTAACCAATTTGGATCTGTTGATGTTAGTGTAACCATTGCTAATACATCAAATAATCCGATAATTAATACTAGTGTTGTATCTTTAAATAAAGAGATAAACGAACCAACAATATTTGGAATAGAGATTTTTAGTGCTTGAGGTAGAATAATTAAGCCCATTGCTTGCCAATAGCTCAATCCTATTGAATCAGCAGCTTCATATTGACCTTTTGGAATTGCTTGAAGACCACCTCTAATTACTTCTGCTATATAAGCAGATTGAAAAAGAGTAATACCAATTAATGCCCTAAGAAGTTTATCAAAGTCCATATTCTCTGGGAAAAACAGAGGTAAAATAACAGAAGACATAAATAATAGAGTAATTAAAGGAACTCCTCTAATAAACTCAATATACATTATACTTATTGTTTTTATAATAGGCATATTTGATTGTCTTCCAAGTGCAAAAATAATACCTATAGGGAAAGAAACAATAATACCAACAGCTGCAATAACAATTGTAAGTAATAATCCACCCCATTTAGTTGTAGGAATAATTTCTAAACCAAAACCGCCATAAAGTAAAATTACTGAAATAACTGGAAATGAGATAATTATAAAGGCCCTTACTATAGTATTACTTATATTTCTAAATCCAATAGTAAATAAAATAAAAATAGCAAGTACTAAGTTTGGTCTATAATATTGGTCTTCTGGATAAAAACCATAAATAAACTGATTAAACTTTTCATAAATAAAAATCCATCTCGCTCCATCTTTTGTTATCTCTTCTTTAGTTCCAGTCCAAGTTGCATCAAAAATCATCCAATCAAGAAGAGGAGGAATCGTAAGATATAAAAGAGCAAAAGACAGTATTGTTAAGATAGAACTTGTAATACTAGAAAAAAGGTTTTCTCTTAACCAATAAACTATTCCTTTTGTTCCCAAAGGAGCTGGTCTAGCTTGTTTTGCTTCATAAGTAGCCATCTCTATCTCTCCTTAATCTTTATCTTGTCATTAATATAGTTCATAATAAATGAGATAACTATACTAATTGTTAAATAAACAGCCATTGTCATAAGAATAATTTCTATGGCTTGTCCAACTTGATTTAATGATGTTCCTGCAAAGACTGTTACTAATTCTGGATAACCAATTGCAGTAGCTAATGAGGAGTTTTTGGTTAAATTAAGATATTGATTAATTACAGGTGGAATAATAACTCTAAGTGCTTGAGGCAGAATAACTTTTTTTAAGATTACATGGTCTTTTAATCCTAAAGCATGTGCTGCTTCAGTTTGACCCTTTGGAACTGCTTCAATACCAGCACGTACAGCTTCTGCTATGTATGTAGCTGTATAAATACTAAGTGCAAAAGCAAGGGCTAGTAATTCTGGAATTAAAGTCCAACCACCTTTAAAGTTAAAACCTTTAAGTTCTGCGTACTCTAAAGTTGCAGGTGTACCACTTACAAAGAATACTAAAGTTGGGGCAACTATTAAAATAGCTAATGAAGTCCAAACAACAGGAAACTCTTCTCCTGTTTCATCATGTTTTTTATTTGCCCATTTTACCAAGTATGCACATGCAATAATTGCTAAAATAAAAGAAATAACAACAGCAATAAAACCACTTTCTAATATAGGTCTTGGAATATATAGACCTCTATTGTTTAAGAAAATAGTATCAAAATAAGCTATTGATTGTCGTGGGCTAGGGAGTGAAGCTAATACAACATTATACCAAAATAGTATTTGTAATAAAATAGGAATATTTCTAAAGGTTTCAATATATACCATACAAAGTTTAGACACCATATAGTTTTTAGAAAGTCTTCCAATACCTATTAATAGACCAAAAAGTGATGCAAAGAATATACCAATAGCTGAAACTAAAATAGTATTCATTAAACCTACTAAGAATACTCTTCCATGGGAATTTGACTCATCATATTCAATTAAAGATTGCAAAATTCCAAATCCAGCTTCGCTACTTAGGAAATCAAATCCTGTATTAATTCCACGTTTTTCTATATTTGTAAACATATTGTTTAAAATAAAATATGTAAATAAAAATATACTTATAAGCGCAAGTATTTGATAGATAATAGCTCTTTTTTCAGGGTTATTGTAAAAGGCTACATCTTTTTGAGGCTCTTTTCTTATTTTCTTCATTTTTTTTACCTTGTTGTTAAAGAAAAGAGATTTCTCTCTTTTCTTTTTTTATTAAATAAATAAGTATTTTACTTTTTATCTAATTGGTGCACCGTATTGTAATCCACCATCTTTCCAAAGTCTATTTAAACCTCTATCAATTTTTAAAGGAGAACCTTTTCCAACATTTCTATCAAATACTTCTCCATAATTACCAACTTGTTTGATAATATTATAAGCCCATTTTGCATCTAATCCCATTTGTTCACCAATATTACTTGATGTACCTAAAAGTCTTTGAATACTTGGGTTTTTAGACTTAAGCATTTCATCAACATTTTTTGAATTAACACCTAACTCTTCAGCATTTAACATTGCAATATGAGTCCATTTTGCAATATTGAACCATTTATCATCACCTTGTCTTACAACAGGTCCTAATGGCTCTTTTGAAATAATTTCAGGTAAAACAATTGCTGAATCTGGATTTTTTAGTTTTGTTCTTAATGCATATAATTGAGAAGCATCAGATGTAACAACATCACATCTACCAGCTTTGAATCCTTCGATTACTTGAGAACCTGTATCATAAGTAATAGGAGTATATGACATATTGTTAGCTTTGAAATAATCTGTTAAGTTAAGCTCAGTAGTTGTACCTGCTTGAATACAAAATGCAGCACCATCAAGTTCTTTAGCAGATTTAACACCTAAATTTTTAGATACAAGGAATCCTTGCCCATCATAATAGTTAACACCAACAAAGTTTAAACCTAAAGAAGTATCTCTTGTAGCTGTCCAAGTTGTATTTCTAGCAAGTAAATCAATTTCTCCACTTTGTAATGCAGTAAATCTCTCTTTTGCATTTAAGTGAGCATATTTAACTTTAGATGCATCACCTAAAACTGCCGCCGCAACAGCTTTACAAAAATCAACATCAATCCCTTTCCATACTCCACTTGTATCAGGAGCAGCGAAACCTGCAAGACCAGTATTTAGCCCACAACTAAGGTAACCTTTTTTCTTTGTATCATCTAATGTATCTGCCATAGATACTGATGCTGTCATTGCTAAAGCAGCAAGACCTAACGTAGCAGTTTTAAATAATTTCATCTTTTCTTCCTTTTTTTTATTTGTATAACAATTATAATTACTAATAATAGCAATTGTGTAGCAAATACAATTATATTGTAAAAAAAAACCTATTTTTTAGAATTTTTGTATAATTAATGTGCAATTTTATCATTATATATTTTGAGTATATTCTTTAAATTAGCAACACAATATTTGTCAAATTTAAGGCTTTTTATAATAAGCTAAGAAAAATTTATAATGGAGCATTCATGCTAGTAGACGGATTTGGTAGAAAGGTAGATTATTTAAGGGTCTCTGTTACAGAAAGGTGTAACTTTAGATGCCAATATTGTATGCCAGAAAAACCATTTTCTTGGGTACCTAAAGAAGAATTATTAAGTTATGAAGATTTATTTGAATTTATTAAAGTAGGAATAGATGAAGGTATCAAAAAAGTAAGAATAACAGGTGGAGAGCCTTTATTAAGAGAAGGCTTAGAAAACTTTATTGAAATGATATCTACATATAAAAATGATATAGATTTAGCACTTACAACAAATGGATTTTTATTAGAGCAAGCTGCACAAAAACTTAAAGATGCAGGACTTAAAAGAATAAATGTGTCATTAGATTCTTTACAAGAAGAAGTGGCAGCTAAAGTAGCCCAAAAAAATGTTTTAAAGAAAGTTTTAAAAGGTATTGAAACAGCAGACAAGGTTGGTTTAAAGATAAAAATCAATTGTGTACCTATGAAGGGTATAAATGATACAGAGTTAGTTGATATTTTAGAGTTCTGTAAAGAAAAGGGTTATCCTGTAAGATTTATTGAATATATGGAAAACTCTCATGCTAAAGATACTGCTAAGGGATTAAATAGTGATGAGATTCAAGAAATAATCAAAAAATCATATAACTTTACAAAAGAAGAAAGAACAGGACCTTCTCCTTCTCAAGGGTATAAATTAGATGATGGTTATGTATTTGGTATTATCGAACCACACAAAGATGATTTTTGTGCAACCTGTAATAGAATAAGATTAACTGCAAGTGGAGTATTAATTCCTTGTTTATATTTTGAAGATGCTCAAAGTATAAAAGAAGCAATTCAAGCAAAAGATATTAAAAAAGCTGCAGCTATATTAAAAGATGTATTAGCAAACAAGCCAGAAAAAAATAAGTGGTCATCGGAAGATTCAACAGAAACTTCAACTAGAGCATTTTATGAAACAGGTGGATGATAGGTTAAAAACCTATTTTCTTCCTTTTTCCCATCTCTTTTAAGGTTTTAAGTTCTTCTTTTCTTTGAACATTTTTGAATTCAACAAATAGTCCTATTGCATTTGATTTTAAATGTATGTGTGAATTTTTGATAGTGTCACTTGAAACACGATACTCATTATTGGCATTTTTTTCTACTTTTTTATAATCATCATATAGTGTTTCTATTTGAATTCTAAGAGATAAAAACTCTTTTTTATTGTCAGAAAGAATTCCCACATAATATGAATTTCCATCTTTCTTAGTAAATTTTTGATTTGTTTTATTTGTATCAATTTTTAACTCTTTAATAAGATTTGAAAATTTAATATCTTGTTCTTCACCTAGATTATTATCAAGTAAAAATCTACATACTTCTTCTGCTTTTTTTAATCCAAAGTCATAAATAACACCATCAGTTAAGATTATCTCAGAATCATCTTTTAATAAAAAAGTAACTTGAAAAGATGAATAAAAGTTTCCTAATAAATAGTTGATTTCTGTTTTTATATCTTTTATATCTTCTATATTTATCTTAACTTCTTTATGTTTTTTATTTTTATCAAAAAAACACCAAGAAATTTCCTTATCACTTATAGTAATTTCAACTTCTCTTTTTATAAATGTCACATAAATAGTAGTAGCAACTTGAAAAGCACATAATGCAAGTGCTATAAAAAATAGTATAGAATAAATTCCACCTTGTTGAATATGACCTTGATACATTACTGAAGCAAATAAAGAAAAAGCAATAAGCATAAAAATTTTGTAAGAATAAGCTTTATCTAATGTAAGTTTAAGGGATTGCATTTAAATTACCTTTTGTTTGAGTTTGAGTATTATAGTTTACTTTGTTTAAATTTAACTAAGAATTCTTTAAAAATAGTTTTTTCCTTAAAGAAAGATTAATATATATTAAGATAAAATCCGGTTCCACTTTAAATAAGTGAGATAATATACCTATTAGGAGGTCATCATGGCTTTAGATCAGGACGTAAAAGCAGAAATTATTGCAAAATACAGAAGAGAAGATAACGATACAGGTTCACCAGAAGTACAAATTGCACTTTTAACAGAGCAAGTAAGAGTATTAACTGAGCACTTAAAAACAAACAAAAAAGATCACTCATCAAGATTAGGTCTTTTAAAAATGGTTGGTAAAAGAAAAAGACTTTTAGCATATTTAAGAAAAACTGATTACGCAAGATTCACTTCATTAGTTGCAGACTTAGGAATTAGAGCTAAGTAATTTACAGCTTTTAATAATATGAAGAAGGTTGCAAGTTTTCTTGCAACCTTTTTTTTTGAATTAAACATAAGAATAAAAACTAGTTTTTATTAATAATAAATATTAATAAATCTTCTTGTAGAATATTTAGAAAAATAATATTAGGGAAAAAATGTTACTAACAAAAAAGAGTGAATATGCCTTACTTTCTTTGATTTCTATAGCAAAAAGTGATAGCCCAAAGAATGTTGATGTTTTATCAAAAGAGTTAAATATTCCAAAATCTTTTTTAGCCAAAATAATGCAAAATCTTGCGAAAAATAATATTGTACTTTCTCAAAGAGGAGTTAATGGAGGTTTTGTTCTAAAAAAACCTTATGATGAAATAACTATTTTAGAGATTACAACAGTTGCAGAGGAAAAAATGCCATCTGTATTTGAGTGTTCTCCATCTATTACATCATGTCCACAAGATATCGCAAATGCATGTAGCGTTTGGCCATTACTAAATAATCTACAAGGCAAAATCAATGACTTCTTAGGAAGTCTAACATTAAAGGACATTGCTACATGAAGCTTTTTCATTTATCTCATACAGATTTAGATGGATTTAGCTGTCAATTAATCACAAAAGAGTTCTTCAACGAAGGTTTTTTTTACAATGCCAATTATGGTTTAGAAGTAAAGCTTTCACTTAAAAAAATTTTAGAAGATATTGAAGCTTTCAAAAATGAAGAGATTCTTTTTTTAATTACAGATTTAAATTTAACACTTCAAGAGGCGAAGGACTTAAATAAAAGTATTGACGCTTTGAGTGCAGATGGTTATAACATCAAACTACAATTACTAGACCACCACGCAACTGGTGAAAAAAGTGCTGCTAAATATGATTGGTACTATTTAGATATAAAAAGATGTGCCGCAAAAATCACTTATGATTATATGCTAGAAACTTATAATGCTTTTGATGAAGAAACAAGAAAATGGTTAAGCCCATTAATTGATAGTGTAAATGCCATTGATATTTGGCTAGATCATGAAACAAAAAACTTTGAATTTGGGAAAGTTTTACTTAGTATGATTAGTAAAGTAAGAGAAATAAACAATGTTTTATTTGCTAACTTAAATAGAGAATTAAGACTTTACTTATTAAAAGAAGCATCAAAATTTTTAAATAAAGAGAATGGAAATATTCTTTTAGATGATAGTATTCATTCTTTAAAGAAAGAGTTTTTAAAACAAGATGGTTCTAATGACACGATAGATAATCTTGCTGCAAAATATTTAGTGCACTCTTTAGAAGGATTAAAAGATAATTTAACTGTTACTTATAAAGGACACAAAGGTTTATTAACTTATACTTTAGGTTCTATTTCTATTCCTGCTAATGCATTTTTAAAAGCAAATCCAGATTTTGACTTTTTTATTGATATTAGTAAAAAAGGAAATGCATCATTTAGGGCAGATGGAAAAGTTGATGTTTCATTAATAGCACAAAAATTAGCAAACGGCGGAGGCCATGTTAATGCTAGTGGGTGTAAATTTGATGATTTTAGAGAAACTATCAATTATAATGATGTGAAAAAATATATTCAAGCTAAACTTGATTCACTATCAGCTTAAAATTTAACAGATACATAAAAACTTATTTCAAACTTATCATCATCGCTTAGAAAGTTATTCTTTTTATATACAGCGTATGATGGTTTAGTTGTTGTTTCATATCCACTTTTTAATAACCATTCGTGATAAACCCAGTGAATAAACTTTAACATATCCCCATGACTGCCCACTAAATCAAATTTTGCATATACACCTTTTGCAATTTTAAACTTGGGTAGTTTGTCATTATAAGCATCTGTTTTGATACAAGCAATGTATTGACATTCATTTAAATGAGTAATTGTTGGATTATCATGTAATAGGGCAATTTGTTTGTACTCTTTTATATCAGAGCTTAATATCCAGGTTTGTAGTTTTTGCCATGTTTGTTTTATATTTATGTTATAGCCTTTATTTCTAATATAATAACTTTCTAAATAAGGCATTTTAACTATTTTAGGTTCTAAGTTTGAAAAATCAGCAGTTGATTTTAAAGCAAACTCTGATTCTTCTAGAATTTTATTTGAGTACTCTTTATATCCATTGTTTCTCCACTCTTTTGGTGAAAAATCAAATCTATTTTTAAAAGCTTTAATAAATGAAGACTGAGAACTATATCCACATGAGTTTGCAATATCTGAAATTGTAGAGTATCTATTTGTTAATAAAAGATTTGCTGCTTTTTGTAATCTAATTGATTTTATACTTTCATAGATGTTTTTTCCAAAAGCTTCTTTAAAGACTCTATGCATATGAAATTTACTAATTTGTAAATCATAACTTAACTCTTCAATATCAATGTGAGTGTCGATGTGAGTGTAGATGTAATAAAGAATATCATTTGCTATTCTTGTTCTTTTTTCTAAAGTTTCTTTCTTCATGGCAAATATTATAGCACTATCAAACTAAAAAAAAAGCACTATTAAACAATAAAATTAGCACAAAAGAAGAAGAAAAAGTTTTATTATTACATTACAATAGATTATCAAATTTAGAACTAGAGGAAAAATATGGAAACAAACTTAATTGCGGAGGCAGTAAAGTTTATGGTCTTAGGGATGGGGATAGTATTCTTATTCTTGATCGTAATGGTCTATGCTTTAAAACTGCAAGCAAAAATCATAGGGAAGTATTTTCCAGAGAAAAGTACACCAGTACCTACAAAGCCCACAGTAACTACAGGGGCGAAAAACACAAACGAAACTGCAAAGATAGCGGCTGTAGTAGCAGCTGTTCAACATCATAAAAATCTAAAAGGTTAAATTAAATGTCAAAAAAATATATTGATGTTATGGATACTACATTTAGAGATGGATTCCAGTCTGTCTTTGGAGGTAGAGTTTTAATGGAAGATTTTTTTCCAGCTGTTGAAGCTGCGAAAGAAGCAGGTATAAATCACTTCGAATTCGGAGGAGGAGCAAGATTTCAGTCTTTATTCTTCTACCTACAAGAAAACGCATTCGATATGATGGATAAATTTAGAGAAATTGTAGGACCAGATGCAAATCTACAAACATTAGCAAGAGGTATAAATACTGTAATGCTAGATACAGGTTCAAGAGAACTAGTAGAAATGCACGCAAAAATGTTCGCAAAACATGGTGTAACAACAATTAGAAACTTTGATGCACTAAATGATGTTCAAAACCTTGAATATAGTGCAGAATGTATTAAAAAATATGGATTAAACCATGAAGTAGTAGTAACATTAATGGATTTACCTCCAGGATGTGAAGGTGCTCATGATGTTCCTTTCTATGAAAAAACATTAAGAAATATTCTAGATGCAGGAGTTCCTTTTGACTCAATCTGCTTTAAAGATGCAAGTGGAACATCTTCTCCTCAAAAAGTATTTGATACTATTAAAATGGCAAGAAGCTTAGTTGGAGAAGATACACATATAAGATTACATACTCATGAAACAGCAGGTGTATCAGTTGCTTGTTACTTAGCAGCATTAGATGCAGGTGCAGATGGTATCGACTTAGCAGCATCACCTGTAAGTGGTGGAACTTCTCAACCAGATATTCTAACTATGATGCACGCAGTAAAAGGAATGAACTATGACCTAGGTGGTCTAGAAATCTCTAAAGTACTAAAATACCAAGAGACTCTGCAAAAATCTTTAAAAGATTACTTTATTCCACCAGAAGCTACTCAAGTTTCTCCTTTAATTCCTTTTTCTCCAATGCCAGGTGGAGCTTTAACAGCTAATACTCAAATGATGAGAGATAATGGAACTTTAGATAAATTCCCAGAAGTAATAAAAGCAATGCAAGAAGTTGTAGAAAAAGGTGGATACGGAACATCTGTAACTCCAGTTTCTCAATTTTATTGGCAACAAGCATACGCAAATGTAATGTTTGGACCATGGAAACAAATTGCTCCTGGTTATGGAAAAATGGTTCTTGGATACTTCGGTAAAACTCCTGTTGAACCAGATGAAGAGATTGTTAAATTAGCAAGTGAGAAATTAAAACTTGAACCAACAAAAGAAAACCCACTAGATATAGCTGATAGAGATGAAAAGAAGACTATGTCTTATTGGGAAGGAAGATTAAAAGAAGAGAATATCGAAACAAGTGATGAAAATATTTTTATTGCAGCAGCTTGTGATGAAAAAGGTATTGCTTTCTTAAAAGGTGAAAGCCCATTAAATGTAAGAAAAGTTGATGATTCAACTTGTGAAAATGATAAAGAATGTACTTTAGGAGAAGGAAATAATATGAGTAATGCAACTGGAAACTATACAGTAGTAGTAGATGGACAAAAGTTTAATGTATCAATAGCAGAAGGTAATGCAGATATCCAAGTAACACCAGCAACACAAAGTGAAGCACCAGCTGCAACACCAACAAATGGTGGTGGAGCAGAAGTAGGAGCAACAGTAGCTGGAAATGTATGGAAAATGAATGTAAAAGTTGGAGATACAGTAAAACAAGGTGAAATTATTGCAATCTTAGAAGCTATGAAAATGGAAATTGATGTTGAAGCACCTTGCGATGGAACAGTAAGTGCCGTTTTAGCTAATCCTGGTGACGCTGTTGAAGAAGGTCAAGCAATAGCAACTATTAGCTAATAAAAACTGGAGAACTATTTGATGAATAAAAAAATAATAGCTTCATTGCTACTACTGTTCTTTACTCTTTTTAGTACAAATGCATTTGCAAACTCAAATGCAACACCAAAAGAAGAAGTAAAACATGAGTATCATGAAAAATCATTAGGTCAACTTCTTGAATCATTCTATAAAACTACTGGGATTTATTCTTTTACAACTCCTAGAGATGATGTAATGACTTCAGAAGCTCATGCAAAAGATGCAAGACCTATGACTACTTTTGAACAAACTTGGGGTAGATTAATAATGATAGGTATTTGTCTATTACTATTCTACCTTGCAATTGCAAGAGGATTTGAACCATTATTATTAATGCCAATTGCATTTGGTGGTATCTTAGCTAATATTCCATTAGCTGGAATTGCTGGTGAGAATGGTATGCTTGGTATTATCTATAATATGGGTATTGCTAATGGATTCTTCCCATTACTTATCTTTATGGGTGTTGGAGCAATGACAGACTTTACTCCATTGTTAGCAAATCCTAAATCAGCAATCTTAGGTGGTGCTGCACAGTTTGGTATCTTTGGATCATTAGTTGGTGCAGTTGCAATTGGATTTGATTTACAATCAGCTTCAGCTATTTCTATTATTGGTGGAGCTGATGGACCAACATCAATCTTTATTGCAAATAGACTTGCACCTGAACTGTTAGGAGCAATAGCAGTTGCAGCATACTCTTATATGGCATTAGTACCAGTAATTCAACCTCCAATTATGAAGGCATTAACTTCAGAGGCTGAAAGAAAAATCAAAATGCCAAAACAAAGAAAAGTAAATAAATTAGAGAATTTAACACTGCCAATTGTTATCTTATTGTTAGCAATTTTGTTCTTGCCAGAGTCAACACCTCTTATTGGAGCATTTTGTTTAGGAAATTTCTTCAAACAATCAGGTGCAGTTGAGAGACTTTCTGATACAATGCAGAATTCATTAATCAATATAGTAACAATATTCTTAGGATTAGGAGTTGGTTCAAAACTAGCTGCAGATAAATTCTTAGTGTTAGAGACTTTAGGGATTATGGTTATTGGATTAATTGCATTTGCAGCAGGAACAGCAGCAGGTGTAATCATGGCAAAAGTTATGAATAAATTTTCGTCTGATGAGAATAAGATTAACCCATTAATTGGAGCTGCAGGAGTATCTGCTGTGCCAATGGCTGCTAGGGTTGTATCAAAAGTTGGACAAGAATATGACAAATCAAATGTATTATTAATGCATGCGATGGGTCCAAATGTTGCTGGTGTTATTGGCTCTGCCGTAGCTGCTGGTGTACTTTTATCGATTTTTTAAAACACAAACACTTAATAATCTAA
>JABXII010000033.1 GCA_013373175.1 Campylobacteraceae bacterium
AAACCGATACAAAATCGTGAAATAAAAACAAATAAACTGTCATTTAATTTAGTAATTCCTACAAATGAAGAAAGAGAATTTTATCTTCAACTAAAAGGGAAATATGCCTATTTTGGTAATTTACAACTATATAATAGCCAAGAATTTTTTTTCAATGAACAAATAAGTATAAATAGCTTTTATATATTTATTTTTGGAATATTTACAATAGTTTTAATATTTTCAGGTTTTTTATTTATAAAGTTAAAGGAAAAAATATACTTTTATTATTTTGGATATGCTTTTTTCTATTTAATTTATACTGTTAATATTAGTGGAGTTTTAGTATATTTAAATCTACAATACTATATTTATGAACTGCAAGCAACAGGAGCTTTTACAACAGCCTTTTTGACACTATTTTCAATTGAATATTTAAAGATAAAAAAGCATTTAAAATGGTTTCATAAAGTATTGACTTTAGTAGCATATTCTTTATTTGTTTTAGGTATTTTATTAATTTATTCATATACACCTTGGAATAAAGTAATTAATAATACAGTTGGATTTATAAATCTATTATTGATTGTCACTTCTATAGTTTTATATTTTAAAGGACAATTATATACAAAGTATTATATTTTTATAATGCTTTTATTTTTTACTTTTATCATTTTATTTACTATGATGGTGGCTGGAGTAGTAGAATACGACTTAATTACTCGATATGGATATATTTTTGGTTCAAGTATAGAACTTATATTTTTTACACTTCTTTTAGTAAATAACTATGCAGTTGCAAAAAATAAACAAATAAAATATCAAAATGATTTGCTTTTATTTAAAAATAATCAAGAAAAACTTTTAAAAGAAGAAGTTGAGAAAAGAACAAAAGAGTTAAATAAAACAAATAAAAAACTTTCAAATTTAGTAAAAGAAAGAGAACTTCTTCTAAAAGAAGTTTTTCATAGAGTTAAAAATAATTTTCATATGATTACTGGTATTTTATGGTTTGAGTCTCAAAAATATAAAGAAAAAGATATCTTTACTGAATTGATTAATAGAATTAAATCAATGTCTAAACTACATGAATATTTACTTTATAGTTCTAATAATCTAAAAGAGATAAATTCAAAAACATATTTAAAAGATATTTTAGAAAATATTATGAGTGCTTATTCAAAAAAAGATTTTAAATTGAATTTTGAAATTCATAAAATTGATTTAAACTTTGATGAAGCACTATATTTAGGAATCATAATAAATGAAATTGTCAGTAATAGTATAAAACATAATAAGTCACAAGATAATAAAATAGACTTATCTTTTAAAGAATTAGATGGCAAATTAAGATTAGATATAAAAGATGATGGAGATGAATTTTCTCAAAATAAAAAAGGTTTAGGTTTGAATCTAGTAGATGAATTTTCAAAAAAGTTAAATAGTTCAAAATACTTTTTTTCTTTTGAAAAAGGTACTTGTTTTACTCTTGAATTTCTAAAAAAAGTAGATGAATGAATAAAAATGATTTTAATATATTGATTGTAGAAGATGAGTTTATTGCTTTTGCATATTTAAAAAATATTTTAGAGCAGATGGGATTTGAAAATATTTTAGATGCAAAAAATGCAGATAATGCAAAAGAAATAGTTTTTGACAAAAAAATAGATTTAGTATTTATGGATATAAATATTGAAGGCTCAATTGATGGTATTACTTGTGCAAGATTAATAAATGAAAAAGATGATATTCCAATTATATATACAACAGCATATGCAGATATAAATACAATAAATGACACAAAAGAGACCAATATCTTTGGATATATAATTAAACCTTTTAATTATGAAGATGTGGATGTAACTTTAAGTGTAGCAATGAGGTTTCTAGAAAAAAAGAATAGTACTTTGATTATAGATGAGGAGTTTTTACTTACAAAGGATTATAGGTATTATAAAAATTCTAAAACATTGAAAAAAAATGGTGTAGTAGTTAATCTTACGAAAAAAGAGTTAGAGATATTTAATCAACTTTATTTAAAATTCAATCAAAATATATCTTATGAGTTATTATCATCAGAAGTGTGGGAAGGCAAAGATGTCTCTTTATCAACAATAAGAGATACGATTTCAAGATTAAAAAGAAAAGTTCCAGAAATAAATATAGAAAATATACCAAATTATGGATACATACTAAAACTAGACAAATAGTTTTATGTCATAAAAATCTTAATATGCTAATATATCTTTTTTATTTATGAAGGATAAATATTATATGAAAGAGAAAATATATTTAATTCCTGGTCTTATGACTGATGTTAGACTATGGAGTAAGTTAAAACCTTATTTAGATGAAAAATATGAATTAATACACCTACCAATACCACATAGTGAAGATTTTGATGAAATAAATAAGATATTAGATAAACAAATAGAAGATGAAAAAATAAACCTGCTAGGATTTTCTTTAGGTGGTTATATAGCTTCATACTATGCAGTTTCAAACCCTAAAAAAGTAAAAAGACTATTTTTATTAAGTTCAACTCCAAGTTCAACTGAACAAAAAGATATTCCAAGAAGAGAAAAAAAGTTAGAAGAAGCAAGAGCAGGTAAGTTTACTTCTTTAGATGAAAAAAAAGCAGTTGATCTTCTAGAAGTAAAAGATGATAAAGAATTAGTTAGTATTGTTTGTGATATGTTTAATGAGCTTGGAAATGAAGTTTTTACTCCTCAATTAGCACTGACATTAAAAAGAGAAGAATTATTTGAAAAGTTAAATAAACTTGATATCCCAACATATCTTTTCTATAGTTTAGAAGATAGATTATTAAACCATACTTCTATAAAAGCATTAGAAGAGATGGAACATAATTTTAAAATAAATAATAGAGTAGGAACAAGCCATAATATCTCTTTGGAAGTTCCAGAAGAGTTAAGCTTTCATATAGAAAAGTGGATGAAAATTTAAAAGGAAATAATAGATGACATTCTATGATTTTGGTTTAAAAGAACCAATAAACAAAGCCCTTGAAAAAATGGGTTTACAAAAGCCAACACAAATACAAGAAAAAGTAATACCTTTAGTTTTAGAAAAACTAGATATTATGGCAAAAGCACAAACAGGAAGTGGAAAAACAGCAAGTTTTGTTCTTCCTATTTTAGAAAATTTTTTAAATAATCAATATGAAGGCAAGCCTAAAATAAGAACATTAGTTCTTGCTCCTACTAGAGAACTAGCAATTCAAGTATCAAAGACTTTTGAAGACTTAAGTAAATATATGAACAAAAAGCCAAAAATAGTGACACTTATTGGTGGAGAAGATATTTCACAACAACTTTTAGATGTTCAGCAAGGAAGAGATATTGTTGTTGCAACTCCTGGAAGAATACTTGATATTATCTCTAAAAAGCAAATTAACTTATCTTTTGTAGAGTATTTGGTTCTTGATGAAGCAGATAAAATGCTTGATTTAGGTTTTCAAGAAGAGTTAGATTTATTATTAGAGCAAATACCTTCTAAAAGACAAAATCTACTTTTCTCTGCAACTTACCCTGAAAAAGTATTAGAAATTGCTTCAAAGATAACAAAAGAAGCAAAAGAAGTTTTCTTAGAAGAGAAAGAAACTGTCGAACTTATAACTCAAAGAGCAATAAAAGTAAATAGTGAGAATCGTTCAGCACTTTTAAGAGATTTGTTAAAAAAAGATAAGTATGAAAAAGTATTAGTTTTTATGGCGACAAATAGAGCAGCTGATAATTTAGCTGCAAAATTTAGAAAATATGGTTTCAATGCAGAGTCTTTTCATGGGCATTTAGACCAAGAAGAAAGAAACTATACATTAGAAGATTTTAAAAATAAAGAAATAGATGTTCTTTTCTCTTCTGATATTGCTGCAAGAGGTTTACATATTGATGATATTACTTGTGTTGTAAACTATGATTTACCTAGATCTCCTGCTGATTATATTCATAGAATAGGAAGAACTGCAAGAGCAGGTAAAAGTGGAACGGCAATATCTTTTTTAACTTTAGAAAATTATGAGCATTTTAAACTTATAGAAAAACGTTCAAATATCAATCTTGAAAAAGAAGAGATTGAAGGTTTTGAGTTAAAAGGAACTCCTTTAAACAAAAAAAAGGGTGAAGCACCTGTAAAGGGAAAAAGAAAAAGTAAAAAAGATAAGTTAAGAGAGGCAAGAGCTAAGAAAGAAAATTTATAATCTTCTTTCCTAGTTTCTAGCAAGTACTTCTATTAAGTGATATCCAAACTCTGTTTTAATAGGACCTACTACTTTATTAAGTGGAGTTTTTTTAGTGAAAACTACTTCATCAAACTCTTTTACCATATCACCTTTAAAGAAACTTCCTAAAAAACCTTTCCTTTTGCCTGTTGGGCATTTAGAGTACTTTTTTGCAGCTTTTTCAAATATAATATCACCATCAAGTAGTTCTTCTTTTATTTTTTGTGCAAGTTTTTTATTTCTAACTAATATATGCCTAGCTGTTGCAGATGCCATTTATAATCCTCTTTGGTATTTGTTGTTATAAATTATTTTGGTAGTATATATTGTAGAAACAAATCATTTGCTTATAGGAGCTAATTATGATGAGAAAACTTCTTTTATTAACTTTTTTACTATCTTCATTTCTATTTTCAAAGACTAATACTTTTAACTATAAGTTAGAAGAGATAGCTTCCAATCTTGGAAAAGTATGGGGAATGACTTTTTTAAATGAAAAAGAAATCTTGTTTACTGAACTTAATGGTAAGATAGGAATATTAAACTTAGAAAAAAAAGATATTAAATTTTTACTTAATACACCTAGTGTATATCATAGAGGTCAGGGTGGTTTACTTGATGTAAAAAAAAGCCCAAATTATAAAAAAGATAAAACACTTTATTTTACTTATGTTAAAGAAGTAAAGAATAAAGGTGTAACAACACTAGCAAAAGCAAAACTTATGAATAATAAACTTCAAGAGTGGAAAGATTTACTTATTACAAAATCAGCTAGTGATACTTCAAGGCACTTTGGAAGTAGAATAACCTTTGATGAAGAAGGGCATTTATACTTTAGTGTAGGAGATAGAGGAGTAAGACCAAACGGACAAGACTTAACAACCCATGCGGGAACAATTATAAGACTAAATCTTGATGGAACAATTCCTAAAGATAATCCTTTTACAGAAAACTCAAATGCCTTAGATGAAATATACTCTTATGGTCATAGAAATATTCAAGGAATTTTTTATGATAAAAAAACTAAAAGATTATGGGCAATAGAACATGGTCCAAGAGGTGGCGATGAAATAAACCTGATAGAAAAGGGTAAAAATTATGGTTGGCCAGTTATTTCTTATGGAAAAGAGTATTGGGCTCCACTTTCTGTAGGTGAGGGAACCCATAAAGCTGGAATGGAACAACCAAGAAAGTATTATATTCCATCTATTGCTCCAAGCTCATTGATTGTGTATTCTGGAAAAAAGTTTAAAGACTTAGAAGGAAAATTATTATCTGGAGCACTTAAACTTACTCATCTAAATATAATAACAATGAATGAGAATGCAGAGTTTGTAGAAGAAAATAGACTTTTTGAAGATTTACATCAAAGGATAAGAGATGTAGTTGAAGGACCAAATGGAGAGATTATCCTTTCTTCAGATAGTGGAAAAATCTTTCTTTTAAAGGATTAGTTTCATATAGTGAAACTTGAAAAAATTAATATATTTTACATATATATTATTAACTCAAGTTGTAATAGTATTTTTTAACTTAATTAAGGAGTAAACGATGTCAAAAAGAATTTTAGTTTTAGCCGGTGATTTTGTAGAAGATTATGAATTAATGGTACCTTTTCAAGCACTACTAATGTTAGGTCATAAAGTAGATGTAGTTTGTCCAGATAAAAAAGCAGGAGAGCAGATAAAAACTGCGATTCATGACTTTGAAGGTGATCAAACATATACAGAAAAGCCAGGACATAATTTTACATTGAATGCAACATTTGATGAAGTTGATGAATCTTCATATGACGCACTTGTTGTTCCAGGTGGTAGAGCTCCTGAGTATATTAGACTTAATCAAAGAGTATTGGATATTGTAAAAGATTTTAATAGCAAAAATAAACCTATAGCTTCTGTTTGCCATGGTATACAAGTTTTAGTAGCTGCTGATGTAGTTAAAGATAAAACTTGTTCTTGTTATCCAGCTTGTGCACCTGATTTAGAAATGAAAGGTGGTACTTGGATTGATATTGGATTTGAAGATGCTCATGTAGATGGAAACTTTGTCACTGCTGCTGCTTGGCCTGCACATCCTGCTTGGCTTGCTAAATTTAATGAACTTTTATAAAACTTGTGCAAAACTATTAAATTAGTTTTGCACAAGGACTTACATGTCAACACAACTACAATCTTTGACAAAAGGTTTACAAGTTTATAAAGAGATTGTAAACTATGGAAAACCAATTTTAGCTTCTACTCTTTGCGATAGATTAAATATAAATAAAAGTACAATGTCTAGGATTTTACAAACCTTGAAAGATGAAAACTATATCTCTTATTTAGATAACTCAAACGAAATTATTCCAAAATCTTTAGAGAATAAAACTACCCAAAAAACAAAAATACAAATTCTTGTAGAAAAAACAAAGCCTATCTTAGAAAGTATTTATGAACTTACACAAGAGTGCGCTTATTTTGGAGTTTTTGATGATTATAAGGTTTTATATGTAAACCAGCTAGATAAATCAAATAGGAAAGTTAAAACAAGAAATAATATAGGTTTACAAGCTCCATTACATACTAATGCCCTTGGAAAATCTATACTTGCTTTTGGAAACTATGATTTAGACCTAATAAAGTTAAATCAATATACACATAATACAATTACCGATATTGTTTTTTTAGAAAAGACCATAGAAGAAGTGAAGAAAAATGGTTATTCAATTGATAATAGTGAGTATCAGGATAATATGTCTTGTGTAGCAGTTCCTTTGTTTAATCATGAAAATATTTTAATTGGGGCAGTTGGTATTTCTGGAACTAAACAGAGATTATCAATAGAAAAACTTAATTTATTAGGAAAAGAAATTTCAAGATTAGTAGAAAACTATAAAATTGTTTGTTAAAACAATTTTTTTTGATATTTTACTAATTATTATCTAGGTCTAAATTTAAGTAAATCATCTAAATAGTTTTCATAATTGTATTTATAAGTAGTCAGTTTTATTCTTATTGTTAAATCTTCTCTTGTATCAAAACTCACATCAATATTATATGAAGGCTTTAAAAAAGGTGTAGTGTTGTATTTTGACTTTAAAGATAATACTGTTTCTCTTAGTGTTTTAAAATCTACATCTTCTATAGTATTTATATATTCAACAAGCTCTTCTTTTGTTTTTTCTATATATTTTTCTACAGCATAATCACTGCTTACTGTATATTTAAATTCAACATAGTCTAAGTCAGGAATTACCTTGTGAATAATCTCTTTTTCATTTAATACTTTGTTTTCTAAAGATAGAAGTTGTCCTGTCATCTCATTTTTGTAAATAGTTTTAAATAGATTTACCTTCGATATTTTACAAACTTCATTTGGTTTTTCTTTAAAGTAAAACTCCATTCCTTCATAAATAGTTGTTAGAATAGAAGACTTATAAGCTAATCCTAGAAAAATGTTATTTAACTGCTCTTTTATAGAAAATAAAAGTATAAGTATAAGTGCAGATAAAACAGGAATTATCAGTGCAAGGTTATTATTTGAAATAATTAAAAATGAGATAAACAAAAATATAGCAATATATAGTTTTGAAAGGTTTTGTCTTTTTAAATTTAGATTTGCTTCAAGGTTTATTCTTTTTAATTCTATTTGTGTTTTATTGATTTTACTTTTGTGATATCTATTTAGTAAGATGATATTGATGATATAAACAATAAGCATAGTAATTGTTAATAAAATAAGTTTACTGTAGTCAAAGTCATTTAATAAACTAAGTAGATTTTCTAAATCAGTAAATAGGTTTTTTAGCACATTCATTTATATATTTCCATTAAGATATTTTAAAAACGTATTATACATTAGTTTTTTTGAATAAATGAAAAATATTAAGAATAATTAATAGATAAGATAAAAAGCAGACCTAGTCTGCTTTTTAATGGCTTTGTAGGTTTTTAGGTGTACATTTTTTAGTGATAATACATAGAGGACAGAAATCAACTAATCCTGCTATTAAAGGAATAATTCCTAAATAAAACCATGCAATACTTGTATAGAATCCAATTGCGATTAGTACTATACCAATTAGAATTCTAAATTTTCTACAAAAATTTCTAAACTTATCAAACTTGTTCATTATAAGTTCCTTTTATATTTTTTTATAATCTTACCTTATTTAACTTAAATAAATTTTACTTATAATAATTAGATTAGTCAAGATTAATGATTTTTTAATGCTACACTTTATTGTTATAATATTTTAAATAATTTAAAAGAGGATGTTTATGAAAAATGAACAAGTAAAAAAAGAGTTTGCACAGGTGATTAGAAATGCCAAAATAGTAGCTGCGATTTTTTTTATATTATTAACTCCAAGTATTGTTGTGATAGTAAAAGATGTTAATGAAGTATTTGGTCAAGGTCAAGATTTTTGGTTTAGAGCTGGAATTGCTGGCTTTGTAATATATATGGGCTTTACAATTTTTTTATGGAAGTGTCCTAAGTGTAAAAAGTTTCCAGGACGTGGATGGTTTAGAAAAGAGTGCCAAAGTTGTGGGGCTGAACTTTCATAAAGGCTTAAAAGCCTTTAGTTTTTTATTCCTTTATTTTCACCTTTGATATTTATCTCTTCAAAATTAATATCTGATTGATAAACTAAAACTTCAACTTCATTTGAAATAACTTCTTGAAAAATTTCATTATATTTTTTATCTATTTCATGGGCTATTCTAAAAGGTAAATTATCTGTTCTTTGAATAACATAAAGCATAACAGCTCTATGACCTTCTTTTACCATATCTCTTAACTCTTCTAAATGTTTTTGACCTCTTGTTGTTTTTGCATCTGGAAAGGCAAGAGTATCACCTAAGTTTAGGCTTACACTTTTTATTTCAACAAAACATTTTTTATCACTGTCATTATTCCAAAGTAAAATATCTATTCTACTATTTTGATTTCCATATTTTTGTTCAGGTTTTAAATTATCATAACCTTGTAGCTCTTTTATTGTTCCATTTTCAATAGCTTCTATGGCAATTTTATTTGCAACACCAGTATTTGTACAAATAAGATTTTCGCCCATTTTTGTAAGTTCTAAAGTATATTTTAGTTTTCTTTTTGGATTATCATGGTGCGTAACCCATACATCACAGTTTTCTTCAATACAAGAAGTCATAGCTCCACTATTTGGTACATGAGCTGTTATTTCTTCACCATTATCAAGAATAATATCAGCTAAAAATCTTTTATATCTTTTTATAAGTTTTCCATGTATTAATTCTTCAAATTTCATAAAAGGCCTTTTTGTTTTTTGTATTTTATAGAACTTGGCTTATTTTTATATAAAATCTTCAATATAGAAAAAATAGCTATAATCTTATATGGAAAAAATAAAAAAACTTTTTGTAGATGGCAGTGTTAATCCTAAAAATAAAGTAGGTATTGGTGCTTTTTATCTTTATGATGAAATAAAAGATATTGAAGAAACAAATATTATTACGAAAAAATTTGAGGATACTTCTTCTACAAAATTAGAGTTAGAGTGTTTACTTTGGGCTTTGAAAAAAGTTGATAGCAAAGAGAAACTTCTTATATATACTGATTGTCAAAATATATTTTCTCTTTTAAATAGAGAAGAAAAATTAAAAAAGAATAATTATTTTACTTCAACAAATAAAAAAATCAAAAACCATTTACTATATGAAGAGTTTTTTTATCTAAATGAAAAATATGATTTAGAGTTTATAAAAGTTAAAGGTCATAAAAAAAGTTCACAGAAAGATGAAATAGATTTAATCTTTTCAAAAGTAGATAAAAAAGCAAGGAAAGAGCTTAGAAATATAACTTTTGATATAATTTAAAAATGAAAGAACTAATAACAGAGTATGGATATCAAAAGTTTGTAAAAGAGTTTAAAAACCTTGCAGAAGTAGAAAAACCATATTGGGTAAAAGAGAAAGAGATTGCAGCTCAATTTGGTGATAGAAGTGAAAATGCAGAGTATATTTCTGCAAAAGAGATGCTTCGTAATATAGATAAAAGATTAAGGTTTTTAGAAAAGATTGTTAATAATTCAAATGTAATTGATACAACAAAAATACCCCACAATAAGGTTAATTTTGGTTCAAAAGTAAGCATTTTAGATTTGAATACAAATTCCCAAAAAAAATATATAATTGTAGGTACTTTTGAAACTAATCCAAATGAGAATAAAATATCAAATAAATCTCCTCTAGGAATGGTGCTTTTAGGAAAAGAATTAAATGAAGAGTTTGAATTCTCTATAAACAATCAATCTTTTGAATATGAAATTATTGATATACAAATGCACAGGTTTTACTAGTTGTTAATAATTTTGAATATAAAATAAGATTCATTTTGATTATTTTTAAGGAAATATAAATATGCATAATAAAGTATTGAAGCAAACAAAAGTTTTATTTGTTGAGGATGAAGAGTTAATTAGAAAAAAAACAGTTTCTTCTTTAGAGTATATTGTAGCTGAAGTTGAAGAAGCAGGAAATGGTGTAGAAGCATTAGAAAAATTAAAAAACTTCACTCCTGATTTAATTATTACTGACATAGAAATGCCAGATATGGATGGTATAGAGTTTATAAAAGAAATTAGAAAAAAGAATAATGATATATGTATTATCGTAGTAACTGCACATACTAGTGAAAAATATTTATTAGAGTTAATTGATATGCATATTGAAAAATATATTGTTAAACCAATAAATTTAGAAAAACTAATCAATGCATTAGAAGGTTGCCAAAAATTATTTTCTGAATCAAAATTCTATTTAAAAGAGCTTCCTTATGGTTATAAATATGACTGGAATCAAAAAATATTACTGCATAATGAAGAGTTAATTTCCTTAACAAAAAAAGAAATACTTTTTTTAGAGTTATTATTTAAAAATACTAATAATATAGTTTATTACGAGCAACTTCAAGATGAAGTATGGCAAGATAATGTAATGACTGATAATGCCTTACGATCATTAGTGAAAAATTTAAGAAAGAAATTACCAAAAGATTTTATTTCAAATCTTTCAGGAGTAGGGTATAAACTTGTTTAGACTCTTTGTTTTAATCTGTTTAGCATATAATTTTTTATTTGCACTTGAACCAATAAGTTATAAACAAGATGATTCAAAAAATATTGCAATAAACCATAGAGTAAAAGATTCTCATATAAAAGTATTTATGCCAACACTTCCTTATTTTAATATATTAAGTTTAATAAATGGAACTTTAGTTCGATTGAGTGATTCTAATAAAGGTTGGGAATATTATTTAGCTTATAAACACAAAAAAATTGATGATTTAACATATGATTTTTGGTTAAGAAAAAATGTTAGGTATCAAGATGGCTCAAAATTTGATGCTGATTCCGTAGTGGAAAATTTTAAACACTTTCTAAAAGGTCCTTTTTTATACAGTAATATACACAATGCTTTAAATTATGTTGAGAAAATAAATGATTATAAAATAAGAATTCATCTAAACGAACCTTATGGAATGTTATTAAATGATTTATGTGTGATAAATTTTTATACGAAAGCATATTATGAAAAATATAATTGGAGACCAAGTTATACTGCACAAAATACAAAAGGTGCAGGACTATATGGAGCAGGGCCATATATATTAGAAGAAGGATATGCGACAGGATTAGAACAAAGTGAAAAAATAGTTTTAAAAGCAAACCCTTACTACTTTGAAAAAGATAAACCCTATATTGAAAAAGTAACGATTTACACTCAATTAACTAATGAAGAGGTTATTGAGAAAATATCAAAAAAAGAAGGTGAGTTAGATATAGCTTATATACCTTTTAATAAGAAAACAGAAATAGTTAATTCTAAATATGCAAAATTATTAGTCTCTCCTTCAAATGGAAATCTTTTAGTACATTTTAATTTATTGAAAAAAAAATCAAAGTTAAAGGATGTAAAAGTTAGAAGGGCATTGAACGATGCAATCAATCAAGAAAGACTAATAAAGTTTATTTTTAAAAATGAGGCAAAAAAAGCTGCTTTTTTATTATCTAGAAATGCATATTATTCAAAAGATATATCAAAGAAACATATAAATAGAAAATCAAGATTTTCACAAAAAGAGTTAAAATCTATATTAAATGGCTTGGTATTAAATGTTATTACACAAGATAGATATATGTTTATGTGGAAAGGTATTGAGTATCAATTATCAAAATATGGTGTTACTCTAAAATATTTTGTGACAAGTGATGAAAAAGTTGTACTTAATAGACTTTTTGAAAATGAAAATAAGAAATATGATTGGGATTTACTTATTTGGGGAAATGAAGATTGGAATGGACATCCTTGGACAGGTCTTTTTACTTTATATCCTGATTCAGGTTGGAGTTCTATTTTAAAAGATGATTATTTAGAAAAGGAGTTTCATGAACTCTTTAAGTTAGATGTTTCCTCTAAGGCATTTCAAAAAAAGGTTAATAAACTTCTTTTATACTCTTATGATAAAGCCTACACTTTAGTTCTTCCTTCTGTTAATACTGTAGTTGCCTTAAATAAAGAGGTTATTTATGAACCATCTCAAATGGCACTTTTCCCTTTGTGGAATGCAAAAATCACACCTTATCATTGGTCAATAAGAAAAGATGAGTTTCCAAAAGAAAGATTAGAATATTTACATCCTATAAGGTTAGAAAATGAATAACTTGAAAATTAGACAAAAGTTTTTAATATTAGGTTTCATAGCATTAGTCTCATTGATTTTTATAGGATGGTTATCTTTAAAAATCAATAATGACAGTTTTAAAAACTCTAATAGTGTAGTTGTAAACTTTCAAGATACACAGGAAATTCAAACTTTATATATAGAGAAGTTATTTATGTTGCGTGAAATAATTTTATCTTTAGTTATTTCACCAAATGATGGTTTTAAAAATAAAATAGATAAAAAAATTTTACCAATAATAGAAAAACTAGATGAGAATTTTGCTAAAAGCCCTAATATAGATAAAACCTATTGGAATGAATATAAAAAAATAGCATTAACTACAAGAGAATATTCTTTAGACGGTTTTGATGAGGGTGCGTTTATGAATACTTCTACTGTAGAAAGAGATAGTTTTTATAAATTGATAAATCAATTAAAGCTCTTACAAAAAGAGAAACTAAAAAGTTCTGAGTCAAAATTACTTCATTTAAAAAATAGTGTTGATAACAATAACCTTTTTATAATTATTGGAATATTGTTTATTGGAGTATTAGGATTTATTCTTGATATGACAATTATTATGAAACTTATAAAAGGTATTGAAACGATACAAGAAGGATTGAAGAAATTTTTTAATTATTTAAATAATCCTATGGCTTACAATAATGAATTACACATTGATATAAATAGTAAAGATGAATTAGGTTTAATGTCTCAGGCAATAAATAGAAGAGTAAAATTAATAAAAGAGAATTTAAATGATGATTATAAGTTAATTCATGAAGCTACATTAACCCTAGATAATTTAAAAGAAGGGATATTTGGTAAAAGACTTAAAGAAGAAGGAAAATCAAAAGAATTAAATGTATTAAAAAACGTAATGAATGAAATGATTGATAGTTTAGAAAGTAAAATACAAAAAGAGATTAAACAAAGAACAAATCAAGAAAAACTTATGATGCAACAATCAAAGCTAGCAGCAATGGGAGAAATGATTGGTAATATTGCTCACCAGTGGAGACAACCAATCAGTGAAATCAATGCTGTTTTGATGGAACTTGAAACAATCACAAGATATGATAAGTTAGAAAAAGAGCATCTTTTAGAAAATATTAAACTATGTAATCAAGTAACAGAACATATGTCAACAACAATTAGTGATTTCCAAAACTTCTTTAAACCAACCAAGAAAAAAGAGGAGTTTTCTGTATTAAAAGCTTGTAAAAAAGCTTTAGCAATTATTAATGCCTCATTAACTAATAATAGAATCAATTTGACCTTTGATATCCAAGAAGACAATATTATAAGTGGATATTCAAATGAGTTCTCCCATGCTATATTAAACATTATTTCTAATGCAAAAGATGCTTTAGTGTTAAGAAAAATTAAAAATCCTGAAATAAAAATTAGTATAAAAGTTGGTAAGACTTACACTGTAATCAAAATATTAGATAATGCAGGTGGTATTAAACTTAAAGATATTGATACAATATTTCAACCTTATTTCACAACAAAGTATGCAAAACAAGGTACAGGTATTGGTTTATATATGACTAAGATGATTATTGAAAATAATATGGAAGGCTTCGTTCAAGCCAAAAATGTTAAAAATGGAGCTTTATTTACAATAAAAGTTAAATAAATACGAAATAACATTTTTTTGCCACTTTTTTACAATTATTTAAACTCATATTTCCTTTATACTGATAAGTAGAAAAAATAAAGGAGTAATATGAAAAAGAGTTTAATTCTTGGAATGGCTTTATTATCAGTTTCACTATACGCAAGCGAAACAATGTACAGCAGTAGTGTAAAGAATCTATATGTAACAGCAGATAGTAGTGCTGTAAAAGGTAGACTATTACCTACATCAGAAGTTAAAGTTGTTGAAAAAAATGCAGACAAAGTTAAAATTGAAATTGAAGGTTTCAGAAAAGCTGGAGTACCTAATGCAATTTACTTTGTTAAGGGAAAAAGAATCTTAGTTGCTGGACTTAGCAAAAGTGGAAAATTTGATGTAAAAAAACTTTCATCGAGTAAAGATGATAATGGTGTAGAGTGGGATAAAGTAGTTTTAACTGCATATACAAAAAATGACAATCTAAGTAAAGATTTAAAACCTTTATATGAAAAAGCAAGCAATTTATATAAAAACAATTGTGCAATCTGTCATCCTGCACACCCAGTACATGAATTTAGTGCAAATCAATGGCCAAGTATGTTTAAAGCAATGGTGAATAGAACTGCTATTCCAAAACAAGAGAGATACTTAGTAACACAATATTTACAAAAACACGCAAAAGATATGAAAGGTGAGTAAAATGAAAAATATTGATCAGAAAAGAAGAGGGTTTTTAAGAATTGCTGCACTATTTAGTACAGTTCCATTTATTGATGCTGTAACAAAAAGAGGTGAATTACTTGCTGGTACAATTGCAAAATTTTCTACAAAATTAGTTGAAAATGGTGAAGTATTAACAGCTGCTCACTGGGGTATGTTAAAACTTACTATCAAAAATGGAAAAGTAGTAAAATCTGAACCTTATCAAATAACTTCAGGTATCGAAAACTCATTACAACATTATACACAAGATTTAGTATATGCAGATGATAGAGTAAAATATCCAATGGTAAGAAAATCTTATTTAGAAAATCCAGATAATCCAAAACCTGAATTAAGAGGTGCTGATGAATGGGTTAGAGTTTCTTACGATGATGCAATTAAATTAGTTGCAAAAGAGCTTAAGAAAACAAGAAAAGAAAAAGGTGCAGAGGGAGTATTTGCAGGAAGTTATGGTTGGAAAAGTAGTGGTAGTATCCACAACTGTAGAGTTTTATTACATAGATTCATGACTGCAACAGGTGGATTTACTGGTACTGTTGGTGATTATTCAACTGGTGCATCTCAAGTAATAATGCCACACGTATTAGGTACTCTTGAAGTATATGAACAACAAACTTCTTGGCCACTTGTACTTGAAAATTCTGAAGTTGTTGTAATTTGGGGAGCAAACCCACTTGCAACTTTAAAAATCGCTTGGACTTCAACAGATGAAAATGGATTTAAATATTTTGAAAAACTAAAAAAATCTGGTAAAAAGATAATTAGTATTGACCCATATAAAACAGAAACTTGCGAATACTTAGATGCACAATGGATTGCTCCAAATCCTAATACTGACGTTGCAATGATGATGGGTATGGTACATACACTATTAGAAGCAAAAAAATATGATGCAGAATTCTTATCTGAATATACAGAAGGTTTTGATAAATTCAAAGAGTATTTATACGGAAAAGAAGATGGTATTGTTAAAGATGCTAAATGGGCATCAAAAATTTGTGGTGTTGATAAAAAAACTATAAAAGAACTTGCAAATCTATTCTATGACAATAGAACAATGTTAATGTCTGGATGGGGAATGCAAAGAGCTCATCACGGTGAACAACCACACTGGATGTTAGTTACATTAGCAGCTGTTATTGGACAAATTGGACTTCCAGGTGGTGGATTTGGATTATCTTATCACTATTCAAATGGTGGAGTTCCTACTGCAAAAAGTGCTATTATTGGTGGTATTACAGCAAATGTTACTCCTTCAAAAGATGAAGGTGGAGCAGCTTGGTTAAGAAATGCAGCTAAATACTCTTTCCCTGTTGCAAGAATTGCAGATGCACTTCTAAACCCAGGAAAAACAATTGACTTTAATGGTAAGAAAGTTACTTATCCTGAGATTGACTTTATTTATTGGGTAGGTGGAAACCCATTAGTTCACCACCAAGATACAAATACATTATTAAAAGCTTGGAGAAAGCCAAGAACTGTAGTTGTTAATGAAGCATTCTGGACACCAACTGCAAGAATGGCAGATATTGTAATGCCAACAACAACTTCATATGAAAGAAATGATATCACTGCAACTGGTGATTACTCAAACTTAAATATTGTTCCTATGAAACAAGCAGTTAAAAAACAGTTTGAAGCTAGAGATGATTATCAAATCTTCAGTGACTTATCAAAAGAATTCGGTGTATTTGATAAATATACACAAAATAAAACTGAAATGCAATGGATAGAAGAGTTCTATAATAAAGCTTACAAACAAGCTCAAAATATGAAATTACCTATGCCAACATTTAGAGAATTTTGGAACAAAAATCAGCCTATAACTTTTGATGTTCCATATGAAAATACACAATTTGTAAGATATGCTGACTTTAGAGAAGATCCAATTTTAAATCCACTTGGAACACCATCTGGAAAAATAGAAATCTATTCTAAAGCAATAGAAAAAATGAATTACAAACATTGTAAAGCACATCCAACTTGGTTAGAACCAGCTGAGTGGACAGGAATGGAAGATAAACCTGCTGAATTTGCATTAATCTCTCCACACCCAAGTCATAGACTGCACTCTCAACTTAATAATACAAGTTTAAGAAAAAAATATGCAGTTGCAGACAGAGAGCCAATTTGGATTAATACAAAAGATGCAAAAGCAAAAGGTATTAAATCTGGCGATGTTGTAAGAGTATTTAATGATAGAGGTGAAATCTTAACAGGTGCAATTGTAACTGATGGATTAAAAGAAGGTATCGTAAGAGTACAAGAAGGTGCTTGGTATGATCCTTTAGAAAAAGGAAAAATTGGAACACTTTGTAAAAATGGTAATGCAAACCTTTTAACTAAAGATATTCCAACATCAGAACTTGCTGTGGGAAATAGTTCAAATACAGCTTTAGTAAATATTGAAAAATATACAAAAAAAGCCCCTAAATTAACTATTTTTAAACAACCAAGTTAAAAAACAAGGAAAGGAGATTTTTTTCTCTCCTTTCTCCTTTCCTCCTCCTTTCTTTCTTGCATATTGCAATATTTTTAATAATCATCACCTCAATTAGTTATAATTTCTTTAATTTAGATATCTAAAGGTAATAAAATGGATAAAAAAATAATAGAAAAATTAAAGGATTTAGAAGCCCAATTTTTAGAATCTTATCCCAAAGGCTTCGAAGATGAAGAGATTATCAAAATCGTAAAAAAATTTAAATCTGAGAAATTTTCCCAAGAAGTTAATGAATTTTTTAAAAAAGATAACTTTTCCCAACCAGAGCTTATTTGTGAAAGTTATTCAAAAATAATTTCAAAATCTCCTTTGATTTCACTTTTTGAGAAACCAAAATTAAGAGATGCTATTAAATCAATGGGAATGTATGAAAAAGATATGTTTTCTATAGCCTTATATGAACTTTTATATGGAAATCAAAAAGAAGGTTTAAATGATATGGTTGAAATATTAGCTAAGTATCAACTGGCTAAATGGAGTTTAATAAGCTTGATTCCTTATTATTTAAATAGAAAAAAAGAATATTTTGTTAAACCTACAACTACAAAAAATATTTTAAAATATTTTGAAATTGAAAATATAGTTTATAAACCAAGACCTAGTTTTGAATTTTACAAAGCATATAAAGATTTTTTAGATGAATTAAAAAAATATAGTCATGAATCTTTAAATAAGGAAAATGCACAGTTTACTGGTTTTATGATGATGTGCTTAAAAGCTTAGTAAGTTTTAGCTAAAATCATAAAAAATTTAAGGATATATTTTTGTTTGATATTTTACAAACTTGTTTAGAAAAAAATTTATTAGAAAAGACAAGAGAGTTTAAAAGAGTTTTTCATGGCAGAGGTGATTTTTATAAAGATTTAAACTTTTTGACGGTTGATTCTATTGATAATATTTTTCTTGCTTCTTTTTATGAAGAAAACAAAGATGAAAATCAAATAATTGAGTTATTGAAAAATATAGCTACATTAAATAAATACTCTACTTTTATTGTTCAAAGAAGATATGACAAAAGCTGTTTTTTTGAAGTCATTTTTGGAGAAATAAAAGATGAAGAGTTTCTTATAGAAAACTCATTAAAATATTCTATAAACTTTAAAAATCAAAATATTGGTATTTTCCCTGATATGAAAATAGGTAGAGAATATATAAAATCAATTTCAAAAGATAAAAATGTCCTCAATCTTTTTTCTTATACATGTGCTTTTTCAGTTAGTGCTTTATCTGGAAACGCAAAAAAAGTTGTAAATGTAGATATGTCTAAAGGTTCTTTATCTACAGGTAGAAGAAATCATCATATCAATAATTTAGATACAAAACTAGTAAAATTTATGCCCTATAATATCTTAAAATCTTGGAGTCGAATAAAAAAAGAGGGTCCCTATGATATTATAATTATTGACCCACCTTCATTTCAAAAGGGAAGTTTTGCTGCAACAAAAGATTATGTAAAAATAATTAAAAAGCTAGAACAATTAGCAAATGATAAATGTATAGTTTTATCTTGCTTAAATGCTCCCGAGTTAGATTCAAATTATATAATTGATCTTTTTAAAGAGAATGCCCCACAATTTAAATATATTAAAAGATTAAATAACTTAGATACTTTCCCTTCTTCAAATGAAGAAAAAAGTTTAAAAAATTTAATCTTTACTAAGTAAATACTCTTAAATGATAATAAATAATTAAGTTTTCAAAAGTTAGAATTAAAACATTATATATTGTTATAAGGGATTACTTTGTCGAACTTAAAAATATTATTTTTAATTGGACTTTTTAGTGTTAACTTATTATTTGCTAATTCTAATTCAAAAGAATTAGAAAGCCAATTACTCTATGGAACATTGGCAACAAATAAGTATGATAGTAAAAGTTATTTAGATAATATTTTTGTATATGGTGTTGGCACAAAGCTTGATGACAATTCTTATTATGGTTTTGGGATAGAGTATGATTTTGATGATTATTACTACAATGTAGAAAATCATATTGATTTTAAAAAAGCTGCTTTTGTTCATAAAATAGATTTGAATGACAAATTTTACAATAAGTTTGGGTTTAGTTATTTAAACAGAAGAGTATCTATTTTAGATAATTATGAATTAGTAAGACAAATGACAGGTGGTGTATCTTTAGGTTTTGGGGATATGAATACTTATAATTTTGAAGTTGGCTATATAGTAAATAAACTAAATGAAGCTTTGAAAGCAAATACTACTACAAATACAGCTTTTGCAGAAATTACTTTTAAAGAAGATTATTCTTTTGGGGCAGTAGATACAACATTTTCTTTTCAAACATCAAAGGCATATGATATGACTAAAGAAGACTATTCTGGAACTTTAGGTTATTATCCTATTGATGATATTAAAACTTCAATAAAATATAATACTATTGAGCACACTGAGGATGAGTATAATTTTATAGCTGGTTTAAATTATAGATTCAAAAATTTAAGTAACTTTTATGAAGGGACTTTAAATCCTTTACTAAATGCAACTTTGAATAATACTAATAATATTCAAACTATATTTGACTATAAATATGATATTGCAAACAGAAGTTTAAAGATAAAAGATAAATTTAAACAATTAATCTCAACTGCAAAAATATTTGCAAAAAAAATTAATCCTAGTGAATTTTTAAGAAAAAACAAGGAAGATCAAAACGATTAATCTTTTTTGATAACTTTTCTGAATGAAATTTTAATGTGACAATTATGCAATTTTTATATAATCTAATCTAAAACATTTCTTTGTTAAAATTTAATTTTTAAAATTAAATTTTAGGATTATGTATGTTTAAAGTATTAGTTAAAAAATTTGTAAATGGAAACTTAGTTTTACAAATTTTTATAGGTATTGTTTTGGGTGTTGTTGTTGCAACAATTTCTAAAGATTTTGCACTTTCTTTTTCAATTTTAGGAGAGTTGTTTGTAAAATCTTTAAAAGCTATAGCTCCTATTTTAGTTTTTGTTCTTGTATCAACTGCAATTGCTACAAAAGAGGTTGGTGTTCAAACTAAAATGAAACCAATTATTTCATTATATATAACAGGAACTTTTTTATCTGCTGTAATTGCTGTTTTAATTAGCTTTGCATTTCCTGTAGACTTAGTGTTTCTTGAAGGTACACAACAATCGTTAACTCCCCCTGATAGTATTATTTCAGTTTTAAAAGGAGTTTTATTTAATATGGTGGATAATCCTATTAATGCACTTTTAGAAGGTAATTTTATAGGTGTATTAGTTTGGGCTATAGCACTTGGTTTCGCAATGCATAGTAGCTCTAAGGAAACTAAAAAAGTATTTTTTGATGTTTCTGATGGGGTAACAAAAATTGTAAAATTTATTATAAGATTAGCACCTTTTGGTATTTTTGGTTTAGTTGCAAATACAGTTGCTGAAACTGGTTTTGATACTTTATTAACTTATTCTAAATTAATAATTATTCTTGTTGGGACTATGTTGTTTATTGCGTTGTTTTTAAATCCTCTTATTGTTTTTTTAAAAACTAAAAAAAATCCATATCCATTAGTTTTAACTGCATTAAAAGAGAGTGGAATTACGGCATTCTTTACTAGAAGTAGTGCAGCAAATATACCTGTAAATTTAAATCTTTGTAAAAAACTTGGTTTAGATGAAGATACATATTCTATTTCTATACCTTTAGGTGCTACTACAAATATGGCAGGTGCTGCTGTAACTATTACTGTTTTAACTTTAGCTACTGTTAATACCTTAGGAATAAATGTAGATTTTGGTACGGCGTTACTTTTATGTGTTATTTCAAGTTTGGCAGCTTGTGGAACTTCTGGTGTTGCAGGAGGTTCAATTCTTTTAATTCCTCTTGCTTGTTCTTTATTTGGAATTTCTAATGATATAGCAATGCAAGTAGTGGCAACTGGATTTATTATTGGAGTAATTCAAGATTCAATGGAAACTGCTTTAAATTCTTCTACTGATGTTGTTTTTACAGCTGCTTGTCACTAATAGAAACTAAGCTTAAGCTTAGTTTCTATTAGTG
>JABXII010000038.1 GCA_013373175.1 Campylobacteraceae bacterium
AAAATTTAAATAACTGGTGACCCGTGAAGGATTCGAACCTTCGGCCACCTCCTTAAAAGGGAGATGCTCTACCAGCTGAGCTAACGGGTCAAATAATAAAAGTAAAATAATGGCGCGGTTGAAGGGACTCGAACCCTCGACCTCCTGCGTGACAGGCAGGCATTCTAACCAACTAAACTACAACCGCATCATTTTTTTAATGGTGGTCGATAGTGGACTCGAACCACTGACATCTACCTTGTAAGGGTAGCGCTCTACCAACTGAGCTAATCGACCAAAGTGATGGTGACCCCTAGGAGACTCGAACTCCTGTGGCATGGATGAAAACCATGAATCCTAACCGCTAGATGAAGGGGCCAACACTATAAAATTTAAATAACTGGTGACCCGTGAAGGATTCGAACCTTCGGCCACCTCCTTAAAAGGGAGATGCTCTACCAGCTGAGCTAACGGGTCATTTTACCATTTTTTGAGTTGTTGTTCTCAAAATGGACTGGAATTATAATAGGTTTTTTTTTATTTGTCAAGGGTTTTTAGAAAAAATTTCGAAATTTTTTCTAAACTTTTTTCTGCCGCTTTATTTTGAACTTCATTTCTAGAACCTGAAAAGTGACAAATCTCAACATCTTTACCCTCTAGAAGCCCCATTATACCAATAACTACTGTACCAACTGGTTTGTTTTTTGTTCCACCATCAGGTCCAGCAACTCCACTTACTGCAATTGCATAGTCTGCATTGAATTTTTTTATAACACCTTCTAACATCTCTTCTACTACTTGAACACTAACAGCACCAAATTTTTCTAAAGTTTCTTCTTTCACATTTAATTCTTGTGATTTTATTTCATTAGAGTATGAAACAATAGCACCATTAAATATATTTGAAGATCCTGCGATTTCTGTGATTTTTGAAGCTATAAGTCCACCTGTGCAACTTTCAGCTGTTGTAATAGTCTTTTTGTGAAGTTTAAGCAGGTTTTGTAGTTCCTGCATATCTTGTTGAGTAAACATTGTATTTATATACTATTATATATGGATATATTAAAGATAACTAATAGGAAAAATCCTATTAGTCTTCTTTTTCTGTTAATTCATCTAAGAACTTATCTTGATCAAATGTTAAATTAAGATAGTCTGTAACAATTTTAATATCTCTTTCTGCATTTCCTAAGCAAGATGTAGCACCTGGAGATGGAGTCATATTAAATAAAATTCCATCACCTGGATTAATAGAAGCTTCTCCTAGCATAAGTTTTTGCTCTTTTTTATCAAGTACTTGTGGTCTAACTCCACCAAAGCCTTTTGCATACTCAATATCATCTGTACTTAATGAAGGAACAATTTTCTGTGCATCTTTAACAAAAAGACCTTTATTGATTCCTGGAACTTCAAATAAGAAGTTTCTAAATACATAGTTTCTGATTTCTGAATCTTTTAATAAGTCCCAGAAGATTTTGATAGTGTCTCCACCAATATTCATTGTTTTTAAACATTCGAAGAAAGATTTACCACCTTTATATCTTTCAAGTACTGCAAGTGCTAATGCAGTTGGTCCAAATCTAGTTTTTCCATCACAAAGAATATCTGGGTCACCATGAAGGGCAGCAAATGGAAGTTTTGGATTTTGTACCATATAAACTTTACCATTTAAGTATGTATCATTAGTAATATAGAAAGAACCAGCCATAGAAAGTGATCCCATGTGTTTTCCATATCCCATTTTATGTGCAAGGTGTAATGAGTGAGCACCTGCATTTACAACTACGAAGTCAGCAGTATAAACTGAACCACTTGTAGTAGTAATTTTATATTTGTCACCTACTTTTTCAATTTCATCTACTCTAGCGTTGAAATAAACGTCAGTTTCAACACCTTCTTGTTCTTGTCCAGCTTTAACTAATTCTTTAGTCATCTCTCCAAAATCAACAGTAGTATACTCACTTTGAGTACCCATTGCTAAAATTGGTTCTGGTCTATCTTTTGTTCTTTCTTTATCTGCATATACTAATAAAGGTTCTTTTTCTCTTAGGTCTTCTTTATCCCATAACTCTAAATAAGGGAATAACTCTTTGAACTCTTCATATCTATTTTTGATAAATTCAACTTCTTTTTCACCTACACCTAAAGCCATCTTTTGATGAGCAAACATGATTTTATCTTGAAGTCCATATTGTAAACAGAACTTTTCAATCATTTTCGCAGTTCTTTTTGTAATCTTAGCTTTGTCTAAAGTATAGTTAGTTTCAATATCCCCTACGTGAATAGTTTGAGAGTTACTAGTTCCTTTAGAGTTTAAAGTTGCTAAATCTTCATATTTCTCTAATATACATACACTTTTTGCGTCTGTATATCTAGCGATTTCGTAGAAAAGTGCAGCACCAGAAATTCCACCACCTACAATTGCAACTTGATAATGTTTTGTACTCATATTTATTTATTCCTATCATAGTTAATTTTTGCAAAAAATTTTAACACAATTAACTTCAGTTTTGTATTATAATTTTTAGCAAAGAGACTTTTCTTAAAGAAAATATGCGTAATAGTAACATTTTATTGATTTTTCTTCAATTTATTTTGTACTCAAAATATGTACATATGATATATAATATATGTTTTTTGTTTAATAAATTTTTCATTTGTACATTTTTTGTACAAAAAATAGCTTTATTATATTTATAAGGCCATATTATAAAAATAAAATGCTTAGTGATTTTTCTAAAATTTTTAACTTAGTCAAAATTAAATATCCTTTAGATATAATCTGCGATTTATATAAAGATAATAGAAATTGAGTTAATAAGGTATTAAAATGGATTATAAAGAGAGTTTACTTTTACCAAAAACAAAGTTTCCTATGAGAGGGAACTTACCACAAAACGAACCAAAAAAGTATAAACTTTGGGATGAGTCTAAAGTTTATGAAAAAATGAAGAAGAATAGAAAAGATGCACCTTCATTTACTTTACATGATGGACCACCATATGCAAATGGACATATCCATATTGGGCATGCTTTAAATAAAATATTGAAAGATATTATTGTTAAATATCACTATTTTGATGGAAAGTCAGTTAGATATGTTCCAGGTTGGGATTGTCATGGTCTACCAATTGAACAAAAAGTTGAAGAAAAAATTGGAAGTACAAAGAAAAAAGAGCTTCCTAAATCAAAAATTAGAGAACTTTGTAGAGAACATGCAAGTAGATTTATTGATATTCAAAGAGATGAATTTAAAAAACTTGGTGTAATCGGCGATTGGGATAAACCATATTTAACTATGGATTTTAAATTTGAAGCTAATATTTATAGAGAACTTTGTGCAATTGCAAGCCAAGGTTTATTAGTTCAAAGATCTAAACCAGTTTATTGGTCATGGGCTGCTCAAACTGCATTAGCAGAAGCAGAAGTTGAATATGAAGATAAAACATCACCATCTATTTATGTTGCATTCAAACATGAAAAATTAGATGCAAGTGTAATTATTTGGACAACAACTCCTTGGACACTTCCAGCTAATACAGGTATTTCTTTAAATGGTGAAGAAGAGTATGTTTTAACTAGTGATAAATTTATTGTTGCAAAAAAACTATATAACTCTTTAATTGAAGAAGAAGTTATCAAAGGTGATATTGTAGATTCTATAAATCCAAAAGATTTAGAAAACTCTCACGCTATTAATCCATTAAATGGAAGAGAATCTAAAATTATCCTTGGTGAGCACGTTGAAATGGATGCAGGTACAGGTGCAGTTCATACAGCTCCTGGTCACGGTGAAGATGACTACAAAGTAGGACTTCAATATGGTCTTGATGTTATCATGCCTGTTGATGCATATGGTAAATATGATGAAACAATTGTAAGAGAAAAACTATTTAATGATACAGATAAATATCTTGGTCTTCATGTATTTAAAGCAAATGAACTAATCTTAGAAGAATTAGGTGAGGCTTTACTTAAACATACAGATATAAGACACTCTTATCCTCACTGTTGGAGAACTCATAAACCAATTATCTTTAGAGCAACAAAACAATGGTTTATTTCAATTGATGATGAGTATGGAGAGCAAAATAAAACTCTTAGACAAAATGCACTTGATGTAGTTGAAAACCTTACTTTCTATCCAGAGTGGGGAAGAAATAGATTAAGATCAATGCTTGAGGGAAGACCTGATTGGTGTATCTCTAGACAAAGAGATTGGGGTGTGCCTATTGCATTCTTTAGAAATAAAAAGACTGATGAAATCATTTTTGATGAAAAAGTTCTTAACTTTACAGCTATGATTTTTGAGCAAAAAGGTTGTGATGCTTGGTATGACTTACCAATTGAAGAGTTATTATATCCAGGAAGTGGATTAAACCCAGAAGATTTAGAAAAAACTATGGATATCTTAGATGTATGGTTTGATTCAGGTTCTACTCAAAATGCTGTATTAAGAAGCAGAAATTATGATGCGGGAACATTCCCTGCTGATATGTATTTAGAAGGAAGTGATCAACATAGAGGTTGGTTCCAATCTTCTTTATTAACAACACTTGCTTCTTCTGAAGTTGCACCTTATAAATCGATTTTAACACATGGATTCACTATGGATGAAAAAGGTGAAAAAATGTCTAAGTCTAAAGGTAATGTTGTTGACCCTGCAAAAGTTATGAAACAGTATGGTTCTGAGATTTTAAGACTTTGGGTTGCAATGAGTGATTATCAAAATGACCAAAAGATTTCTGATAATATCTTAAAACAAAATGCAGAACTTTATAGAAAAATCAGAAATACTGCAAGATTCCTTTTAGCTAATATTGATGATTTAGATGCAATTGTTGATGTAGATAAAATGGGTGCTTTAGATACTTGGATTTTATCAAAAGCTAAAAAAGTATTTGATGAGATTGAAGAGTCATTTTCTGTTTATGAGTTCTCAAAAGGGCTTAATAGATTAAATAACTTCTTAGTAGTTGATTTATCAGGTATTTATTTAGATGTTTGTAAAGATAGATTATATTGTGATGATAAAAATGATATCCATAGAAGAAGTTCTCAAAGTGCAATGGCAATTATTGCTAAAAAACTAATTTCTACTCTTTCTTGTATCTTAACATATACAATGGATGAGTTATTAGAGTTTGCACCTGAATTTATCAAAGGTAATGCAGAAGATATTTTTGATTTTGAAAAAGAAATATTACCAACAGTTGAAAGTAAACTTAATGAAGAAGTTTTATTAAAAGCGAAAGAAAAGTTTTCTGAAGCAATTGATACACTAAAGAAAGATAAGATTATTAAATCAACACTTGAACTTCAAATAGTTACTTCTTGTGAAGAAGTTTTATCATTAGGTGAAACAGAAGCTAGCGATTGGTTCTTAGTAAGTTCTGTTTCTAGTGAAGCTTCATCAACTGAAGAGTTAGCAAGCTTTGAAATAGATGATGTTAAATTTACAGTATCAAAAGCAGCTCAAGAGAAATGTCCTAGATGTTGGAAGTTTACATCTGTAGATGAAGAAACACTTTGTACTAGATGTGAAAGTGTGTTGAATTAATGTTTGAATCTGAAGTAACATTAAACTTTATATTTTCTACAATAGCAGTAGTATTATTACTTTCTGCTATTGGCGTTGTTTATGTTAATAAAAAGAGTAAAAAAGGTAAATAAATTATGATGCCATTTTCAGATGAAGATTTAAGACCACCTGTAAGTAATATCATAGAAACTAAAGTTTCTCCGATGTTAGCACGTGATGGTGGAGCAATTGAACTATTAGATATTATTGATGGAAGAGTATTTGTACAATTACAAGGTGCTTGTGTAGGATGTAGTGCAAGTTCTAGTACTCTAAAATTTATAGTAGAAAAAGAATTAAAAACTGCAATACATCCAGAACTAGAAATAGTAAGTGTACCACAAGGTATGGAAAATAATTTACAGGAGCTTTAATGATAAATGAGAATAGATTATTCAATGAGGCAAATAGACATTTTTTAGATAAAAAGTTTGAAAAAGCCTTATTTATATATTCACAACTATCATCAAATTTTCCAACAAATAAAGAGTATCCTATATATGCTCTTTTTTGTGATATTGCTAGTGAAGATGAACAAAAAGCAATGTCACTTTATGACTATTTTTCAGTAGCAAAAGATGAAAACATAGAAGAAGCAATAGCATATGTAGAAGACGTAGTAAATGCCTACGATGGTGATATGGATAAAATGATGGATATTTTACAAGAGTTAAGTTCCTCAACTATTGATTCACTTGATGCTATTAAATATGAAGATTTTAAAAGACTTATTGATTCAAGGGGCTCTTTTAGAGTAGCTTTTGAAGATATTATGTTCTCTACTAAAGTTGCAATTGAATCAAAAGAAGACTTTTTTGACTTTGTAGATAAATTAATTGAAAATGATTTTAATAGTACTGCTTATTCATATTTAGATGGTTTTAATGACTATTTTTCATATGATTCTAAAATAGAAGAGCTATATAAAAAATTAGAAGAGAAAGAAATTGCAACTAATCATAAACAATAAAATATATACTGACAATTCAAAAGAGGCAGTTTCAGGGACAGTTTTTGTTCAATCAAAACAAAATGAAAAGTTTGTTAAAGATGCTATTGCAAATGGTTGTGAAAAAGTAATTAAAGCAGTAGAGCTTAAAGAGTATTTTGACATGAGTTCTATAAAAGTAATTGGTATTACAGGAACAAATGGAAAAACAACAACTGCAGGAGCTATTTATTCTATTCTTTTAGATTTAGGATATAAAGTAGCTTTACAAGGTACTAGAGGCTTTTTTATTAATGATGAAAGAGTAGAAGAGTATACACTTACTACTCCCGTACAACTTGGAAATTTTGCTCATATTCAAAAAGCAATAGAAAATGAGTGTGAATTCTTTGTTATGGAAGTAAGCTCCCATGCAATTGAACAAAAAAGAATTGAAGGCTTAGACTTTGAGCTTAAAATTCATACAAATATTACAAGAGACCATTTAGATTATCATAAAACAATAGAAGAGTATATAGATGTAAAAAACTCTTTTTTTAATGATGATAGTAAAAAGCTAATAAACAAAGATGATAAGGTAGTTAAATTTAACCCTACAAATGCTTTAACATACTCTTTAGAAAATCCATCAACTTATAAAGTAAACGCATACTCTTTTAAAAATGGAACTAATGTTATGTTTTCTAAAATTGAAGAGATGTATTCTTATTCTTCTTCTTTAATGGGTATATTTAATATCTATAATCTAACGGCGGCAATTGCTGCAGCTGATATGGTTACAAGTAAAAGTTTAGATGAAATTTGTGCTGTAGTTGAGAATTTTGCAGGGGTTAGTGGAAGAATGGAAACAATTAGTTCCAACCCTTTTGTTATCGTTGATTTTGCTCACACTCCAGATGGTATGAAAGAAGTATTTGAAAGCTTTAATCATAAAAATATTATTGCTGTATTTGGTGCAGGTGGAGATAGAGATAAAGACAAAAGAGCAATAATGGGACAAATAGCAGCAAACTTTGCAAAGACTATTATTGTAACTTCTGATAACCCAAGATTTGAAGACCCAGATTTAATTATTGAAGATATTTGTAAGGGAATCCAAAATAAGAATAATCTCTATATTGAAATAAATAGAAAAGAGGCTATTAAAAAAGGTATTGACTTAGCAAGAAAAGACAAAGATTCAGTACTTTTAATTTTAGGTAAAGGTGATGAACCTTACCAAATTATTTATGATCAAAAAATGCCTTTAAGTGATAAAGAAGAGGTTTTAAAATACTTAGACTAAAAGTAGAATTTATCTACTTTTAGTTTGAAGTTCTTTTACTAATTTATTTGTATTTCTTATGCTAATAAAAATAGTTGCAAAAAGAAGTATAAAAGCAACTACAATTGATATGGTAACTGCTTTACTTGAAGAAATTGTAGTATTCATTCTTTTTGAATTATTGTTTTTCTTCGCTTTCTTCTCTTCTTTTATAAACCCACCTTGTGGTGGAATACCTTCTTTTATAACAGTATGTCCTGGTCCACCATCAAGGAAAACTTGATATTGCACTTTAGGAATTTTTATAGTCAACTCATTTGAATCAGGTAATCTTTTCTCATATAATATTTCACCTGAATTAGTAGCTTTTAGTTTTACAAAAGCACCTGCTGCACTTTCACCTGTATTAAACATTCCTTCTACTGTTATTGTTCCATCATTGTTATCAAATATATTTAATAACAATGAGTGAGAATATAAAGTAGCTGGAAGTAGAAGTATCATTATTAATTTTATTACCTTATTCATTTTTTTCCTTTCATTTTCCAAAATTGTTTTGCTTCTTCTCTTTTTAGTGGAAGCTTTTTTGCTATATATATAAATAATGCTCCAAATAAAATCAATCCTATATCTACTCCTAAAATATTGCCCATATTGTTAGAAATCAATGTATTAGGATAAAAATTAGAGTTTATAAAATGTAAAATACTTGATAAAATAAATAAAACTCCACCTACATAGAAAAACTCTTTTGCAGCTTTATATGAGTTGATTCTATAAAAAGACCAAAATAGAGTAAATAACCAAATATTATAAAAGATTCCTTTTTGCCATAAAACTCTATCTACTAAATCAAATGGCATTATCCATTGAAGTACAAATAAACTTGCAGTTGCAGGGATTACTCCTATCATAGCAGCTAGTGAAAATTTTCCTAGCCAATGGTAAAAAGTTATTTTGCTATCATATTTTTTTGCCTTTTTTTCTAAATAAAGCATTGTTCCAAAACCAATTGCAATAGCACATAAAGACATAATAATTGCAACTGCTATTCTTGAAAAAATATCAATACCAAATAAAAAGTGTAAAAAGAAAATTCCTTCAGATAAAAATACAGGCCAGATGTTATCTAGTACTTTTTTTTCTTTTATTAATTCACCTGTTACTGCACTAAGTGTAATGCTTGGTTTATTGAATACTCCCCCATTTAAAAAAGGTTTATAAGGGTTATAAGCAATAATTTCAACCTGCGCTGTTTTATCATTCCAATTGATAAGCTTAACTTGTTTTAAATCTAATTTAGGATTAATTTTCTTTGCTTTTAATAACAATTGGTTTATAGGAAGCATAGAGGCTTTTTGTTCTAATTTCTTAATAGGCTTACTTTGTTTAAATAAAACAGTTCCTACAACTGCATCTATAGAACTTGCTTCCCCTTTAGATAAAATTTTTGACATGGGACCTGCACTAATTAAACCTACATTCATAACCGCTCCACTAAGAGTAATTAAGAAAAAAGGTAAAAAAGCCCAAGTAAAAACCTGTACATGAATTTTAGAAAAGACTGCTTGTTGGGTTTTCCCTTGATTTTTAAATTTCATTATAGTTATAAGAATAAGTCCAGTTATAATTAATACCATTGTTCCTACTGCAACAAAACCAAAAATTAATCTTCCTATTAGTTTTAAAGGTTGTCCATAATGAAGTTCATTTAGAAAATCAGCTAAGTTAGTTTGTTCTTTGGTTTCATTCTTTAACATCTTTTTAGTTAGAGGATTAAAAGCAAGTGGCTTTGCAAATCTATGTGCAATAACAACAGCTGGATCACCCATATTCCCTGGTAAATTAAGTAATAAGTTATTCTTAGGATAATTAGGTGTTGCTAAAGCTTTGTTTATCATACTGTTATAATCAATTTTAGTGATGTTAACTTTTTCAATATGTCGTGATGGCTTTTCCCATGTTTTTATATAGGGTAATAAAATAGCAAATACACCGAAAAAAATTGCAATGTACATTATTATAGAAAATGTCATTCCAGCTGCTACATGTATTCTAAATAGTCTTTGTTTAAATAGTTTTGATTTTGATTCTTCCATTTTGATACCTTAATATAAAATAATTAGTGTTATAGAGAAAATAGTTGTAGGTACAATAAATCTATATAAAGCTTGAAGTCTTGAAATTGAAAGTGCAATCCAAGTAGTAGCAAAAGCCCACATAAAAGTATTAATCATAATAGATACAATTGCTGCTTCTTTTACTTCCATTGGAGCTACTAATGCAAAGGCTGTCATTCCTAAGTAAGCAACAATAAATCCTCCAAATACAGAACAAAGTATTCTAAAAAGACCTATCTTTTTACCGTTGTTTTCTGGGATTGTTAAATAGTTGTATATATTTTTAAACATTGTTTACCTTTTATTCCCAAAGAAAAACTCTTTGGGAAAATAATTAAAATTTGTAGCTAATTGTTGCCATAATAGTTCTTGGAGTACCTGCATATACTCTTGGATATCTGATAGCTCCTTCAACATACTCTTCATCTGTTAGATTTTGTGCAGTTAAACTTGCTTTCCAGTTACCTTTTTTATATCCTACTGTTGCATTATAAATAATTTCAGAATCAAGTTTTAGATCATTTGTATCTGTTACATATCTGCTTCCTAAGAATCTAGCTCCACCACCGATATATGTATTTGGTAGATTAAATAAACTTAAGTGATAAGTTGTAAAAATATTTGCAGTATGTGTTGGAATATTTTTTAATCTATTATTATCATTGTCTAAATCTTTTGTTTTTGTATATCCATATGAAGCTACAATTGCTAAGTTAGGTGTTATTTGACCTGTTAAATCAAACTCAATACCTTTTGATTGTTGTTTACCACTAGCTTTATAGTATGTATTTGGAGCAAGTCCTTGTACTAAAGGAACATTCTCTTTTTCAATTTTAAAAATTGCTGCAGTTAGATTTAACTTGTCATCTAAGAATTTTTGTTTAATACCTAACTCATATCCTTTCCCTTCTTCTGGGTCAAGAATATTGTCTTTTTCATCCATGTTTGTACTTGGTGTAAAAGATTCAGAGTAGTTAGTATAGATTGATGTATTAGGAGTAACTTTATATACTAAACCTAATGAAGGAGTAGTGGCATCACTTTTTTGTCCATCTTTTGGTTTTGATTCACTATATCTTAATCCAGCATTGAAGATTAGATTTTCAGTTAAATGAATACTATCTTGTAAAAAGATACCCCAAGATTTATTGTATGTTTTATCTCCTGTCATATCCCTAGCGCTTGGATGGTCAGATAAAGAAGTTAAATCTTCGTAATTGGGATGGCTTAAATCAATATAATATGGATTTGCAGGGTCAAAATGCATAAATGTTTGACTATAGGCTTTGTTATAATCAGCACCTAAAGAAATATTGTTTTTTATATTAAATATATTTAATTCTTTGTTTACTGTATATTGTAAAGCATGTTCTGAAAACTCTTGTTTTTGATATGCATAAACTCTTTTTACTTTATTTGTAGATTCATCATATGATTGTGGCATGTGAACATCACCATTTGTTCCAACATAATCAATATATCTATATTTGAAATTTGAATTCCATGTATCAAAACTACTATTTAAATCAAAACCTATTATTTTTTGAGTCTTTTTAAATTCTTCATCCGGATGTGAACTAAGATTTTCAATTGGTCCTACAAGGTCTCCTTTACTATCTATAAAAGTACCAAAAGAAGAGGGTGTTTTTCCCCTTAAGTATTCAGCCATAATAGAAAATGTATGATTGTCATTTAAATCATATTCAAGAGTTGGAGCAATAAAGAATCTATTTATATCGGTATTTGAGTTAGTATAATCTTCTCCATGTTTAATACTTGTAACAACTCTATATCTAAGAGAATCATCACTATTTATACCTCCACCAAAATCTGCATTAGTTGTATAAGCTGTATGTTCATCAACTTTGAATTGAATTTCTGCATGGTCTTGTTTTTGTGGTTTTTTCTTCACAAGATTAACAATTCCTCCAGGACTTGATTGTCCATATTGTAAAGAACTTGGACCTTTTAATACTTCTAAGGATTGTAAATTATATATCTCTTGATTTGCAATACTGTTTGTGATTTTCATACTATCTATTAAAATTGGAACATTAGAAAAACCTCTCATTCCTATTTGAATACTTCTTCCATGGCTATTACCTTCATAAGTTGTATTAGAAGACATTTTAATTATGTCTTCTAAACTTTGAGGCTGATAATCTTCAAGAAAGTCTTCATTAAAAACTTGGATAGATTTAGCACTATCTTCTATATCAACATTTGTTCTATTTATAGAAGGTTTATCAAAACTTGCATAATTTGAAGCTTCTGAACCAACAACTGTTATTGTGTTTAATTTTTCTATTTCTTTTTTTTCTGTGTCATTTGCGAATAATGACGTACTAGCAATTAATAAGCTAGAAAGGTAGATTGATAGATTTCTTTTTGAAAAATAAAATCCCATTACTTTGCTCCTTGTGATAAGTAGCAGAATATTACTATTAATGATTATGATTATCAATATGTTATAGTCAAAAAAGGGAAAAATTTATCTATTAAAGGGAAAATTAACTGAATTGTTTTTTATATTTACTAGGAGAGATATTGAAATGTTCTTGAAATATCTTACTAAAGTTTCCAACATGCTTATATCCAACTTTAGAGCAAACTTCTTTTACACTAAGCTCTTCTTGTAATAGTTTTTTTGCTACAGTTAATCTTCTTTTTTGAAGCATTTCATAAACTGTCATTCCAAAGTATCGTTTAAAGTCTTTTTTTAAATAACACTCATTTATAGCAGATTTATAAGCAATCTCTTTGATTGTAAGGTTTTCATAGTAAGAATTAGTTATAAGCTCTTTTGCTTTTTCAAGGGAGTTGATAATAGTTTTGTCTATATTGTATGTGGCATTTATATTTGAGACAATTTTCTTTATAGTATATTCTATAAGGTTTATTGTTTTTGATTCAAGGTGTAAATCTGTTAATAAAAATTCATTTAAATCTTTATTTTTAAAAAACTTAAGTATCTCATTTTGTTCTGGGTCTACTTTGCCACCAGTTAGAATAGAGTAGCCTTTTTTATTTGCTTCTTTCATCTTTTCATTTAAGTTTACTAAGTTATGGGTTAGTTCTAAAAATAGAGCTTCTTTTATTCCTACATTTAAAGTACAATAGTGTTTATCTTTTTTAAACATTATATCAACAGCAAAATTATCAGATGAAAAACCTAGATAGTATTCATCTTTTTTAACTGTATAGCTTTTACCATCTTTATAAAAGTGTGTTGTTTCATTTTCTAAATTAAAAATTAAAACAGCCCCTGCAACATTTGATGATAAAGTTGCAATAGTGTCTTTTGTGAATTTTAGGTTTGTTGTTGAGGTAGCAATACCACTTCCTGAGTCATACCAAGCAAAGGTACCAACTCCAAATTCAGGTTTGAGATTGGAAGTGAAGTTTTCCCTTGAAAAAGGTTTTTTAACCTTTTTAACATCTTCCATTAAGTCAAGATAGTTGACTTTTTTTAAAGGAGTCATTATTTACCTTCAGTAGTATAGAAGCCTTTAATTATAATACCCTTATTGTCTTTTGAAGATTTCACATAATAGTTTGTAGGAGTTACAACTGCATAATCATTTAGATTTTCTCTAATAAAAGAAGCAGTTTCAATTACTCTTTGTCTTGAAAAACCTCTAATTAAAAACTCTTTTACTCTATTTTGTACAACTTTAGGCTGTTTGCTAATATCATCTTTTATTTTATTAAATACTACATTGTCTGCATTTGCAACAACTGCAATAATTTCAAGTCTTGTTAAATTTTTTGTATTTTTTACAAAATCAGTTATTTTTTGTTGGCAAGTACTTGTTAGTAAAGAGCTATTTGCTTTAAAATCATAACACTTAACAACTTTTGATTTTTGTGTATAGTAAAATTTTCTAAAGTTTTTATTATCTAAATCTACTATTTTAGTTTTTACTTTTGTTACGACTTTTTCTTTTATTACTTCAACTTCTTTAGGTTCTATAACTTTTTTTATAATAACTTCTTTTTTTATCTCAGGTTTTACAGGAGGAGCTACTTGTTTATCTTTTTCAAGTAGTAAATAGATGATTGTTGATAAGGTAATAATTATGATTAGACATAAAGAATAGATAAGATAATTTATAAATCTCATGTCATTTGTATTTTTTATTTTTGGTTTTGCTTGAGGTGTAACTTTTGGAATTGAAAGTTCAGGATTAATTGTTTTTGTTTTTTTAGAGCTAGAATTACTTTTTGGCTTTGCTTTATTTTCACTAGGATTTTCCTTAGTGTTTTCTTTTAATTTCTTCTCTATACCCTCTTGTGATATGGTTTGACTTAATACTTCTTTTAATCTTTCTGTATTGTTTTTTTCCAAAAAGTGCCTTTACTCTCTATTTTTCATATAAATTAGCATAATTAAAGATATGATAGCTAAAAATAATGGATAGAAAAATAAATAGTTTTTTAATATTATCTTATTGTTTTCTATTTTACTTTTTTCAAGCTTATTAATCTCTTCATAAATTTTATTTAACTTCTCTTTTGAGTTTGCATTAAAGGATTTTCCATTTGTTTGTGTAGCTATTTGATTTAAAATAATTTTGTTTGAATTTGCAATACTAATAGTATAAACTTTAATCTTGTATTTATTTAAAAGTTTCAAGGCTACTTCTAAAGGTATAGTACTAGAGTTATCTGCTCCATCACTTAATAATATAATTACCTTTGATTTTGCCTTTGATGATTTTAAAATGTTTGTAGCTGAAGCAAGAGAATCAATAAGTGCAGTTTTATCTCCTACAACTCCTACATCTAAATAATCAATTATTTCTAATTGGGCATCTTTATCAAAGCTAAGAGGAGTTGCCATCATAACTGATGTTCCAAAAACTACAATTGAAATATTGTCATTAATTCTTTTTGGAATAAACTCTTTTACAATATCTTTTACAACAGTAAATCTACTCTCCATTGGATTTGAAGGATTAAACCCAAGCTCTTTCATAGAACCACTTGTATCTAAACTTAGAACTATATCAATACCATCATTTTTTGTAAGTTGAGTTTTTAACTCAGTATAAGGAGAAGCAAGGGCAATTATCATTCCTGTAATAGTGACATATTTTAATAAAGCTTGAAAAAAATTTGTACTAATTTGATTCTTAACAAAAATATCTAAATGAGGAATAATATATGTAGGTGTTTTTGCTTTGAAAAAGAAAGCACAAAAAATAAAAAGAAAGATTAATAATAAAAGATATGGATATTCAAATCTTATTGAAAGTAAATTATCAAACATCTACACTGTCCATAAACCTAGAAAGTTGCATTTTTATATTATGTTCTAACTCTTTTACATTTTTTTTGTATTTATATTCTTCTAATTCATCAATCAACTCTTCAGATAGTTTAATCTCCCTTGGTGAATCTGCTAATAGTCTTGAATATTTTGTTATTGTGTATGCAGCTTTTTTAGAGTCATCAAAATCTATTTCTTCTAAAATTTTAAAATACTCTTTTCTTAAATCTTTTTTTCTATTACTGAATATTTTATAAATTAAAAAAATAAACGAAACAACTAAAAAAATAGCAATAATAATTAATAAAATATAGATATAAATAGAAAAGTCAGGTATATCTACTAAAGATTTAATATCATGAATCTTAATATTCTCAATCATAACATTACCCTTAATAGTTTTGCTAAAGGCTCTTCGTGAGTGTATATTTTTATAAACCTAATAGCACATTTTTGGAGATGTTCAAAAAGTAAGTGGTCATTCTCTTTTACTTCTTGTTTATATTTGTTGATTAGTGAGTTGTTCATATTTCCATCAAAATTATAGTTTGTTGTTGGGTCAACAAGATTTACATTTCCTAAAGCTTCAGGAGATTCTTCAAATTTATCTCTAACTATTATCACAACAATTTCATGTTTTCTACTAAGAACTTTTAAATCTAAATCTTTAACTTGAAAAAAGTCTCCTATTAAAAAAATAGTTGATTTCTTTTTGATTTTTAATAATAATTGTGCTGTTATACTCTTTAAATCTTGATGTTTACCTACACTTTTATAGTTAAAAATCTCTTCAGCCATTTTATTTACTGCAAAATGTCTTTTTGATTTTTTAGTACATAAATTTACATCTTTATTTGCAATAAAAGAAGTGAAAGGATCACTTTGCTTGATGCATGAATATGCTAATATTGTAGATATTTCTGTAATAAGTTCTTGTTTAAACTTTTTTGTTCCAAAATAAACTGAACCAGTTAAAATTGGAACTATTGAAATATTTAATTCCCTTTGGGCATGAAATACTTTTACATAAGGCTTTTTAAACTTAGCACTAATTACCCAGTCTATGTTTTTAATATCTTCTCCGTACTCATACTCTTTTAATTCTAAGAAGTCATAACCTTCACCTTTTAAAAGTGAAGAGTTATTTCCTATATTTTCTGAAAAGATTTGTCTTCTTGTTTTTATTAGTATTTTTTTTAAAGTGTGATTCATCTATGGGATTTGTATTTTTTCCATTATTTTTTGAATTAACTCATCTGTTGAGATTTGCATAGCTTCTGCTTCATATGATAAAATAATTCTGTGTCTTAAAATATTTTTAACTACAAGAGCAATATCAACTGGACTTACATAATCATTACCTCTTAAAAAAGCCATTGCTTTTACTGCTTTAAACATATCAATAGTTGCCCTTGGACTTGCTCCAAATTGAATATAATCAGCAATATCTTCTAAGCCATATTCTCTAGGCTCTCTTGTTGCACAAATAATATCTACTATATATTTTTCTAACTCTTCATCTATATGAATATTTGCAACTTCTTTTTTAATCTCTTCAAGAGCTTGTTTATCTAAAATTTTATTTAATTCTATATTTTCACCAGAAGTTACTTTTTTAGCTATTTCAAACTCTTCTTCTTTTGTGTTATAACCAACTACAATTTTAAACATAAATCTATCTAATTGTGCTTCTGGAAGGGTATATGCACCTTCTTGCTCAATTGGATTTTGAGTTGCAAGAACTAAAAAAGGTGAATCAATTTTAAAACTATCTTCTGCAATTGTTATTTGTCTTTCTTGCATTACTTCAAGTAAGGCTGATTGAACTTTTGCAGGAGCTCTATTGATTTCATCAGCAAGTAAAAGGTTTGTAAATACAGGACCTTTTTTTATTTTAAATTCACTTGTTTTCATATCATAAATTTGTGCACCAATTATATCACTTGGAAGTAAGTCAGGAGTAAATTGAACTCTTTTGAAGTTTAAACTAATAATATCAGCTAAAGTTTTAACTGTAGTAGTTTTAGCAAGACCTGGAACACCTTCTAAAAGAATATGTCCATTTGTAAAAAGACCTATTAATAAGGCATCAATCATTTCACTTTGACCAACAATAACTTTTGATATTTCATTTTTAATTTCTGTGATTTTTGTATATAACATATAACTCTTCTTAATATAAGTATTAATTTTGCAATATTTTATCAAAAGAAAGGTTTTAACAGCTTAAAGTCAAACTCTTAGAATAAATCCTTTGATATCTTATTTATAGGATTAAATAGTATAAAAGTATTTATAAGTTATCTATGGTTTAAAATGTTACAAAAAAGTTACAAATTTATTTTAGGAAGTATTATTTTAATGTTCTTTTAAGAATTTACCTAATAAAGTTATAATAAGAAGTTTGAAGGGATTTAGTAATGTCAAAGAAAAAAAAGTTTTTTGGTTTAATGATTATTCTTATTCTCTTAGCAACTATTTTTTCGACAGCTTTACCGATACTTTATTCTAGTGATAAAGCAGGGAAAGTAAATAAAGAAATTCAAAATATCAATTTTGATTTTTTAAAAGATGAAACTAAAGAGTATGTATTACTATTTTTTGGTTATGTGGGGTGTGGTAATATTTGTCCTCCATCGTTAATTTCGATAAGTCAAATATATAATAGATTAGATAAAGACCGATTCAGTTTTTATTTTATAAATCTACAGCCTAACGTTTTAGAAAAGGATGTGAAACCTTTTGCAAAGGCTTTCAATAAAGATTTCAAAGGCATCTATTTAAATAAAAAAGAATTAGTTGATATAACATCAAAACTTCAAGTAAAATATTCACCTATAAATAATATTGATTTAGACCATACAGGTTTTTTATATTTATTAGAAAAAAGTGGTACTAATAAGTACAAACAAAAGTTCGTATATACGGCAAGACCATTTGATGTTGAATATATATCAAATGATTTAAATACAATAAAAAGGGCTAATAATGATTAAAGTACTTTTTCCATTTTTAGATAAAAGTCTATCTAAAGAGATTCAAGAAAGTTTAGTAAAAGAGTATGAAAATGCAGATAGAATGATGCTTATAGTTTCAATAGTAAGTTTTTTTATTGTTGCATTTATAACTTCATATTCTACAGAAGCTTATAAACTTGGTATTATAGGTGGAGGTATAACTTTAGCCTCTACAATAATTGCATATAAAGTATTTAAAGGAACCGTACTTTCGCGTATTATTTTTGGTACAGCATTTACTGTTTACCCGGCTATTATGGTTTCTCAACAGCTTGGTATGATAGAGATGCACTTTTTCTTTTTTATTTATGTTGCTGCCCTTGTAGTATATAAAGACCTTACAGCAATTTTAGCAATGACAGTTGTAACTGGTGTGCATCACTTATTATTCACATATTTACAATTAAATGGTGCTACTATTATGGGGAATGAAATTATCCTAATGAGTGTAAACTGTAGTTGGTTATTTACTTTTATCCATATTATTGTATTTGTTTTTGAAGAAATAGTTCTTGTTTATGTAATTTATTCAGTTGTAAAACAGTTTATTGAAGCTAAAACACTTCAATTAGAAGCAACTGCTTCTTTTGAAAAGCTACAAAAAGAGACTTTACTAAATAAAAGTATTATAGATGAAACTATTGAAGTAGCAAATAGTGTAAATGAAGGAAAATTAACAAAAAGAGTTCACTCTGATACTACAGATGAGAATATTAAATCATTAAAAGAAATCATCAATAATATGATGGATAATTTAGAAAATAAAATTGCTGATGATATTAATAAAATTTTAAATGTATTAGAAAACTTTACAAATTATGACTTTACTACAAAAGTTGATTCTAAAGGTGAAACTGCTGAGAACTTAAATAAATTAGCAGATGGTATTACTAAGATTCTAACAGAAGATAAACAAAATGGACTGGTTATTCAAAATAGTGCTACTACATTATCTTCAACTGTAAAAATATTAAATGACTCTTCAAATCAAGCAGCAGCTTCTCTTGAAGAAACAGCAGCAGCAGTAGAAGAGATAACATCAATTATTAAATCAAGTAATGAAAACATAAATAAAATGTATACACTTACAAATAATCTAAATACTTCTGCAAAAGAAGGTGAGAATTTAGCAACTAAAACAACTACAGCTATGGAAGATATAAATGCACAAGTTCAAGCTATTAATGACTCAATTACTGTAATTGATCAAATAGCTTTCCAAACAAATATTCTTTCATTAAACGCAGCAGTTGAAGCAGCTACTGCAGGAGAAGCAGGTAAAGGTTTTGCTGTCGTTGCACAAGAGGTTAGAAATCTTGCAAATAGATCAGCCGAAGCAGCTAAAGAGATAAAAGATTTAGTAGAAAATGCTACAACAAAAGCAAATGAAGGTAAAACCATTGCTTCTAATATGATAGGTGGTTATAGTGATTTAACTAGTAAAATTACTGAAACCATTGAACTAATTACAAACGTTACAAATGCAAGTAAAGAGCAAGAAACAGGAATTATTCAAATTAATGATGCAATTGGTTCATTAGATAAACAAACTCAACAAAATGCTTCAGTAGCAAATGAAACAAATGAGATAGCACTTCAAACTCAACAAATTGCAGAGATAATTTTAAAAAGTGCAGATGAAAAAGAGTTTATAGGTAAAGACACAGTAAAAGCAACAAAACTTGAAAATACACAGAATGTAGAAAAAGTTGAAAAAATAGAAAAAGTAAAGACTGTTAAACCTGAAAAGAAAAAAGAGCAAGTAGTAATAAAAGCAAATAATAAAGATGATTCAAGTAATGATGAATGGGAAAGCTTTTAATATAAGACTCTAATTTAAAAAAGCAAGTTTTTACTTGCTTTTTATAACTATTATTATCAATATAAATAAATAAAAAGCTAATTAAACTTAAATTAAACTAACCTTAGATAAAATCACGACTCTATTTTAAAATAGAAACCTCACATGTGTCAATCCTGGTATGGGTTGTGACAAGTTAATTGTACTTGCCATTAAGGGGCACAGAGGCTAAACCCTAAAAAATTAAAACAAGGAACAAAACATGGTTACTATGAAAGACCTATTAGAGTGTGGTGTACACTTCGGACACCAAACAAGAAGATGGAATCCAAAAATGAAAAAATTCATTTTCGGTGTTAGAAAGAATATTTATATTATTGACTTACAAAAGACGTTAAGATATTTCAGATATACATATAACGTAGTTAGAGATGCAGCAGCTGAAGGTCAAACAATGATTTTCGTTGGTACTAAAAAACAAGCTTCTGAAGCTGTTAAAAGAGCTGCAGAAAATTGTGGTATGCCATACGTTAACCACAGATGGTTAGGTGGTATGTTAACAAACTACGGAACAATTAAAAAATCAATTAGAAAATTAGAAGTTATTAAAAAAATGAGAGAAGAAGGACAATTAGACCTTCTAACTAAAAAAGAAGCATTAATGCTTACAAGAAAAGAAGAGAAGTTAGAGTTATACCTTGGTGGTATCAAAGAAATGAGTAAACTTCCTGATTTAATGTTTGTACTTGATGCAGTAAAAGAAAAAATTGCTATTAAAGAAGCTAGAAGACTTGGAATTAAAGTTGTAGCTCCATTAGATACTAACTGTGATCCTGATTTAGTTGATTTCCCAATTCCAGGAAACGATGATGCAATCAGATCTATTCAATTATTCTGCAACGAAATGGCAGAAGCAATTAATGAAGGTAAAGCTGCATTAGCTGATGAAGCTGGTGAAGAAGAAGCACCTGTATCTTCTGAAGAAGCTGCAGAGGTTGTTGCAGAAGCTGTTGCTGAGGGTGAAACTGAAGCAGTTGAAACTGAAGAAACTACTAAGGAAGCATAATTATGGCAGGAGCAACTCCAAAATTAATTAAAGAGTTAAGAGAAAAATCTGGTGCAGGTATGCTTGATTGTAAAAAAGCATTAAATGAGTGTAATGGTGACATTGAAGAAGCACAAACATGGTTAAGAGAGCAAGGTCTTGCAAAAGCTGCTAAAAAATCATCTAATGTTGCTGCTGAAGGTTTAGTATCTATCTTAATTAATGAAGATAATACTAAAGCTACAATGACTGAGCTTAACTCTCAAACTGACTTCGTTGCTAAAAACGATCAGTTTATTGCGTTAACTAAACAAATTACAACTCATGCACAAGTAAACAACTTAAATGATGCAGAAGCATTAGCTTCTTCTTCAATTGAAGGTCAAGAGTTTACTACATTCTTAAATGAAAAAATTGCAGTTATTGGTGAAAACTTAGTTGCAAGAAAAGTTGTAAATGTAGAAGGACCAGTTGTTAATGGTTATGTTCACATGGGTAAAGTTGGTGTTATCTTAGCTGCAAAATGTGATGACGCTGCAAAAGAAAAAACTGCTGATTTATTAAAAAAAGTTGCAATGCACGCTGCATCTATGAAACCAACAGTAATTTCTTATACAGATTTAGATGCAGGATTCATCGAATCTGAAAACAAAGCTATTATTGCTGATATTGAAAAAGAGAATGAAGAGTTAGTAAGACTTGGAAAACCTCTTAAAAATATTCCTCAGTTTGTTTCTAAACAACAATTAACTGAAGATGCAGTTGAAGCTGCAAAAAATGAAATGAAAGAAGAGTTAATCGCTCAAGGTAAACCTGAAAAAATTATCGACAACATTGTTGCTGGTAAAATTAACAGATGGATTGAAGATAACTCTCAATTAGATAAAACACATGCATTATTATCTCAAACTTACGTTATGGATGATTCAATGACTGTTGAAGAAGCTATTAAAGCTGTTGACGCATCAATTGAAATCGTTGAGTATATAAGATTTGAACTTGGTGAAGGTATTGAGAAGAAAGAAGAAGATTTCGCTGCTGAAGTAGCTGCTCAAATGGGTAACTAATTAGTATCTCACTAAATGATAATGAAGATGAAGTAATGGGTGAAAAAGTAGATAACAATTCACCCATTGCTGAACAAAAACCTAACTTGCTTGACGCAAAAAATATTTCCCACGAATTTGATTATAAACTTTTTGAAAATATAACTTTTAGTATAAAACCAAAAGAGTCAATCTCTATTATTGGTATGAGTGGAAGTGGAAAATCAACTTTACTTAATATTTTATCCTCTTTATTAACCCCTAAATCAGGTGAAATTATCTACAATAATAAAAATCTATATGGTTTAAAGAAAAAAGAGCTTTTAAATATAAGAAGAGAAGATTTTGGTATAATATTTCAAGCTCATTATTTATTTCGTGGTTTTTCTGCAAGTGATAATTTAAAAATAGCTACACTATTAAGTGGAAATGATGTAGACCAAGAGCTTTTAAAAAAGCTTAATATTGAGTTTGTATTAAACCAAAGTGTAGGAGAGTTAAGTGGTGGACAACAACAAAGACTCTCAATAGCAAGGGTATTAACAAAAAAACCCAAAATTATATTTGCAGATGAACCAACTGGTAATTTAGACAAAGATACAGCTCAAATAGTTATGGATACACTGTTTGAGTATATTAAAGATAATGATGCTGCATTAGTTTTAGTAACCCATGAAAATGATTTAGCTGAACAATGCGACAAAGTATATAAACTAGAAAATCTTCAATTAAAGGAGTTGAAATAAAAATGGATTTGGTACTAATTACAAAAACTCCTATAATTGAAAAAATATTTAGACTAGTATGTAAGAAGTTAGATTTAACAATAAACGTTAAACAAAACTTATCCTTTGAAAAAGAAGAGATTGTAGATTTAATTATTGTTGATGAAGAGTTTATTAATGATGACTTCAATAATTTAAAAAGAAATACTAAAAAATTAGCTGCTATTACAAGTGAAGAACTTCCTTTTGAAAAATCAAGAGATTTCATAATAACTAGACCATTTTTACCAACTGTATTAGAAGATATGTTATCTGAACAAATTGAATATATAAAAGAAGATGACACTACAAAAGAAGATGTTAGAAATGCAGCAAATGAAGAAGAAATAGTTTCAAATTATGTAGAGTCATTAGCTGATGATGTTGCTTATAATATAGAAGAAGAAAATGACGAATCAATTGTAAGTATTGCTTCTTTAAGAGATGGTGGGATATTAGATAATACTGAATTGACTAAAATTACTGATATTTTACACGATGAAGAGATTGAAAGAGAAGTTTTAGTTACAGAAAGTGACTGGAAAGATATCAATGAAATTATTGATGATGCTTTAAGTGAAGTAAGTGAATATGAGTTTGATTTAGGTGAAAATGATGCAAAAGATTCAAATACTCCAATAAAAGTATTATTAAATAACTACTCAATAGAAGAGTTAAAACCATTTTTACAAAAGTTCAATCAAAATGTAATTGATAGACTATCAAATGGTGAAGATATAGATGTTAGATTAAGTTTAAAGGTAGATAATTAATATGGATAAAAAAGGTGCTATTTTAATACTTTCAGGACCTAGTGGATGTGGAAAATCAACTCTTTTAAAAAAAGTATATGAAGAGATTGATGATTACTACTTCTCTATTTCAACAACTACAAGAGACCCAAGAGAGGGTGAAGAAAATGGAGTTGACTATCTATTTGTAAAAAAAGAAGAGTTTGAAGAAGATATAAAAAATGGTCAGTTTCTAGAGTGGGCAGAAGTTCATGGAAACTATTATGGTACATCATTAAAGCCTATTAAAAAAGCTTTAGAAAAAGGAAAACTTGTTATCTTTGATATTGATGTTCAAGGCCATGAAATAGTAAGAAAAAAACTTGATAAAGTAGTGACTTCTGTATTTATTACAACACCTTCTTTAGATGAACTAGAAGCAAGACTTAAAAACAGAGATACAGATTCTAGTACTGTTATTGCAAGAAGAATAGATAATGCAAAACATGAAATAAAGTCATTTCAGAAATATGATTATTTTGTAGAAAATGATGATTTAGACAAAGCAAGCTCTGAGTTAATTTCTATAGCTAAAATAGCTAGAATCAAATCAAAACTTTTTGAAAAAGAAGAGTTAATTAAGAACTGGTTAGGTTACTAGACTTAATTAATCTCATCAAAGCTAAGTGGTGCATCAAAGTAGTACCCTTGGCAATAATCTACACCAATTTCTTTTATTTGTTTATAAATTTCTTCACTTGAAACAAACTCAGCAACTGTTGCAAAACCAAACTTTTTAGCAAATTCTGTAATAGTCTTTACAATAATTTTTTGATTTTCTGATGAGTCTATATTTTTAATTAAACTTCCATCTATTTTTACATAAGAGATTTTTAGATTAACAAGCATGTTAAAGTTTGAGTATCCTGCACCAAAGTCATCTACTCCAACATTACAGCCATAAGATTTAACTCTTTCTATGAATTTAAATACTTCTGAGAAATCTGAAATCTCTTCAGATTCTAAAATCTCAAATTCTAGAAGGTTTGCATACTCTTTATTCTCTTCAATAATAGAGTAAACATAAGACATAGTATTTTCACTGGCAATATCTTCAAAAGAGATATTAACAGCAACTCTTTTGCCTTTTTTAATAATTAAGTTAAAGGCTTCAGTAATCATGATTTTGATGATATTTGGATAAAGTTTAGCTTTTTTTGCAATATCTAAGAATTTAAAAGGAGAAACAACTGTTCCATCTTCTTCTATGTATCTTATAAGTGCTTCATATTTATAAACTTCTTTTGTTTGTGTATTTACAATTGGTTGGAAATACCCTTTGAAGTTATCATTTTTAACACCATTTTTAATCTTCTTAATCCATTTGATATTTTCTTCAAAAGATTCTTGAATATTAAATGAATCATCATAAATTAAAATTGGTTCAAATTTTCTTCTTGCATAAGAAACAACTCTTTGTGCATATTTATAAGCATTTGAGTTTTCACTTTTTGCAATACCGATTGTTATATTTAAATCAATCTCATGTTCATCAATATAAACTGGATCTTCTTCTATATAAGTTTCAAACTCTTTACATAGTTTATATAACTCTTGAATATCTCTATTAAAATCATTTGAAACAATTAAAAATTTATCTGCTTCAATTCTATAAATTCTAAAATCTTCTTTTTTGAAAAACTTTTTTAAAGAGTCAGCAAACTCTATAAGAATTTTATCTCCATTTGTTTCCCCAAATAAATCATTGATAGTTGAAAACTTATCAATATTTACCATTGCCATAAGACCCTGTTGAGATCTTTCTAGGTCTTTCTTTAGTCTATTTCTGTTTGGAAGGTGAGTTAGATTATCAACATATAAATCTTTTAACTCATGGTAAAGTAGAGATTGACTCATAAGTTGTAAAAGCTTTTTCATATCAATAGGTTTAAGAACATATTTGTCTACACCTATATCAATAGCTTCAAGCAAATATTCAGTATTAGAGAAAGCAGTTGCTACAATAATTGGAATATTTGGATTTATTTTTTTGATTTCTCTAATCATTTCAAGGCCATTCATAATAGGCATATTAACATCAGTGATGATAATATCTATTTCTGATTCATGTTCTTTAAAGAGGTCTAAACCTTGAGCTCCATTTTCAGCTACAAGTTGTTTTTTAGTAAAGCCTTTTAAGATATTGAGCGTTATTTCTCTAAGTGCTGCTTCATCTTCAGCATAAAGAATAGTGATATTTTTTAAGATTGAGACATTTTCTATCATTAAGACTTACTCCATATATATTACGATATAATATAATACTATATATTAGATGAATATTATATGTAACCAATAAATAATATTATTTTAGGAATTTTAGTGTCTAAAACAAAGTGTAACCACTGTCATTTAGAGTTTGACGACAGTGTAATGATAAAAGAGAATGATTTAAATTTTTGTTGTAAAGGTTGTCAAGGGGTTTATCATCTTCTAAAAGATGATGGATTAGACTCTTTTTACGATAAATTAGGTAATAAAACTATAAATCCTCCTATTGAAGTTGATGATGATATTAACAGATTTGATACAAAAAGTTTTGAAGAGATGTTTATTCATACAACTGAAGATGGCTTTAAACAAATTGATTTGATTATTGAAGGGATTCATTGTGCAGCTTGTATTTGGTTAAATGAAAAAGTTCTTTATGATACAGAGGGAATCATTAGTGCTGATATCAATTTTACTAATAATAAAGCAAAAATAATCTGGGATGACTCAACTGTTAATCTATCAGAAATAATCAAAAAAATAAGAAGTATTGGTTATAACGCCTATGCTTATGATGCAAGCGTAGCTGATGAACAAGCTATAAAATCAAAAAGAGATTATTTTATTCGTATGATGGTTGCAGTTTTTGCAAGTATGAATATTATGATGCTTTCAGTTGCAAAATATACAGGATTTTTTACTGGAATGGATGAAGAAGTAAGAGGTTATGTTCATTTAGGTGAATTTATTCTTGCAACTCCTGTACTATTTTATTCTGGATGGATTTTCTTCCGTGGCGCATATTATGGTTTAAAAAACCGTATCTTGAATATGGACTTTTTGGTAAGTTCCGGAGCTACATTAACTTATATTTACTCATTATTTATTCTTTTTGGAGCAAAAGGGGAAAGCTATTTTGATTCAGTGGCAATGATTATAACTTTTGTTCTAGTTGGAAAATATTTAGAGGTTATTGGTAAAAAAAGTGCCGTTGATACACTAGACAAAATAAAAGGAACATTACCTTTAGAAGCTACTATTGTAGAAAATGGAATTAAAAAATCAATTCCCCTAAATAGTATAAAAGTAGGGGATATAATTGAATTAAGATCAGGGGAGAAAGTTTGTATTGATGGAGTTATTACTAGTGGAGAGGGTAACTTCGATGAGTCAAGCTTAACAGGAGAGTCTCTTCCTATTTATAAAAGACAAGGTCAAGAAGTATTTAGTGGAACTATAAATAGTGATAGTGTTATTAGATATGAAGCTAGTAAAACTTATAAAGACTCTACTTTAAACTCTATTGTAACTTTACTAGAAGATTCACTAAGTTCAAAACCAAAGATTGAACATAAAGCCAATGAAGTATCAAAAGGCTTTACTATTACTATTTTATCTTTATCTTTACTTACTTTTTTAGTTTGGTATTTTTTTGGTATTGATTTAGGTTTTAATTATGAAGGAACAAATCATTTTGAAAAATCATTTATTGTAGCTATTTCTGTAATAGTTATTGCTTGTCCTTGTGCTTTAGCCTTAGCAACTCCAATTGCTAGTTTAATTGGTATTTCAGAGCTTGCAAAAAAAGGTTTACTTTTTAAAGAAGCAAAATATATAGAGTCAATGGCAAAAGCAGATACATTAGTTATGGATAAAACAGGAACTATTACTAAGGGTGAATTAAAAGTAAAAAAAATGAGAATATTAGATAATAATATTCATAAGTTGAACCTTTTATATTCTGTATTAGAATCTTCAACTCACCCAGTATCTATTTCAGTTAAAAAGCATCTTGAAAAAGAGATGTCTTTAAATGTAAAAGAGATTTTTGATGTAAAACAAGTAGAAGCTAAAGGAATAACTGCAAAATATAAGAATGTTGATGGCAAACTATTTCATCTTATGGGTGGAAATATTGAGCTTTTAAAAGATAGCAATATCAATTATAAATTTGATTCAGATAATACAGTATATCTATTTGCAATAAATAGAAAAGTTATTGCTACTTTTGAATTAGTTGATGAGATAAAAGAGGGTGCTAAAGAGCTTATAAAAGATGCTTACTCAAATGGTTTAGATATAGTGATGCTAACTGGTGATAATCAAAGTGTAGCTTCTAAAGTTGCATCTCAAGTTGGAATCAAAACTTTTGTAGCAGGAATTAATCCAATACAAAAAGCAGAATATATAAAACAGTTAAAAGATTCAGGCAAAATAGTTATTATGGCCGGAGATGGTATTAATGATTCTATTGCTTTAGCTAAATCAGATGTTGCTATTGCTATGGGTAACTCTTCTGATGTAACTATTTCTGTATCAGATGTTGTTTTACTAAATAACTCTTTAGAAAGCTTATTAAAAGCCTTTAAGATATCTAGAAGAACATATAAATTTATAAAACAGAACTTAACACTTTCTTTAGTGTATAATGCAATTACTATTCCATTAGCAATGGCTGGACTTGTAATACCTTTAGTGGCAGCTTTATCTATGAGTTTAAGTTCACTACTAGTAGTTGCAAACTCTATGAGAATAAAACAAAAATATTAATAGGAAAAAGAATGATAAATGACACTTTACTAATGATGTTAATTGTAGGACTTGTTGTATCTTTCGCAATTTTAGGTGTATTTATTTGGGGTGCAAAAAGTGGTCAATTTGATGACAGTAGAAAAATGATGGATGGTTTATTATTTGATGGAACTGATGATTTAAATGACGCTATTAAAAAAGATGAAAAGATAAAAAAAGCAAAAGAAAATAAAAAAAGTGAATCACAAAAGAAGTGACTCACTTTTTTATTATATGAAAAGCTAATTAGAACGCAGCGATTTGCTTAGCTAAATCTTCAATATCAGCATCAGAAAGTCTTGCAACTTGACCTTTCATAACACCTTTCATAGCTCCACCATAAGAACCATCTTTGTAACCTTTAAGAGCAGCAACAGTTTTTTCAACTGGCCAACCTTTAATTACTTTAGATTTTCCTAATGCAGATTTCTCTGCAGTAGCCCCATGACATCCAGCACATGGTGCCCAGTTAGCAGCCATTAATGAAGCAGCAGCAATCATTGTTCCTAAAACAATCTTTTTCATTTAATCTCCTTATTTATATAAAACAAAATTTTATCACTTTTTTCTTTCATTAAACTTATGAAATTTTTTAATATAGCTATCATTTAAAGATAGAAATTATAATCTAGTATAATAATTATACAGTTTCATTCTTTTCTTTTATAAAAATTACTTTTATTTCACTCTATTAAAGAAGTTTTTCTATTTTAATTTTAATCTCATCAAAAATATCTTCACTATTTATTTTTTCTAAATCTGCTTTCTCAAGCTTGCAAAGTAAAGCGCAAATATCATCTAAAGCGACATTTAAACAAGAGTTTTTAATATAATGAGCTTTTTGAGCTATTGCTTCTTTCTCTTGATTTTGTATTAATATTTCTAGTTCTTCTAAATCTTTTGTTATATCTTTTTTAAATTTATTTACT
>JABXII010000023.1 GCA_013373175.1 Campylobacteraceae bacterium
CATCTACTTTAAATGTAAATGTCTCATCTGTTGTTGGTGCATGATCTAAAGTAATTTTATACGTAACAGTTGCTCCATCTTCATTACCTTCAATTGATGATGTTAATGTTGCGTTTGTTGTGTCTTCTGTATCTGTTACAGTAATAATAGATTCATCAGAAGTATCCAAATTATCATATCCACCACCAGTTATTCCAGTAATAGTAACAGTTTCTGTTCCAGCATCTTTAAATACATCATCACCTTGTACACTAAATGGTGTTGAAGTTCCTGTTGTAGTTCCTGCTTGGATTGTTATTGTAGAACCATTATCAAGTGTAATAATTAAATCAGTCGAAGGAGGATTACTAACTGTAGCTGTGATTGTTGCATCGGTAGTACCTTCAAAAGTTGTTAAATTTCCTAAAGTGATTACACCATTATATGGCTCTGTTGAAGATCCTGGGTCACTTGGCTCTTCTGGACCACCTGTACCTTCTGTAGGAGTATTATTATCTCTATTAGTAGTTCCTTCTACACCAACTAAATTACCATCAGGATCATTAAATTCTAATCCTGTTCCTCTTCCTTCTGCACCATAAGTATTTCCACTTACAGCGTCTGAAGTAAAGAATGTAGAAGAACCATTTGATGTTGTTTCACCTGCTGCAGCTGCATCTAACTGTTCTGCTAATGCTCCAAAGTCGTCTATTATGATTCCATTTTGATTTGCATTCCCATCTGTTTGAGCAAGTAAATCTTTTAATTCTCTAATAATATTGTCGCTTTTAAATTCAGGGTTTAATACTGTTTGATTAAGTTCATCCATCCCTTCTTGGTCATTTATAATTCCAAGTACTGATTTATTTTCAGTTAAAGAGCTAGATTCTTTAATTAGTTTGGCCATATCTTCAAACTTAAATGTATATCTTTGTCCATCTTTATTGAACAAGATTTCAATAGAGTCTCCTCCATCACTTAAGTTAAATTTGTATTTTTTGGCATCTAAATTATCAAAGTAAAATTGTTGTCCTGGTTCTGGCTTAATAACCATTCCGTCTGTTAATTCTTTAACTTCTTTTGAACCATCTGTGTTTTTAATTATCACTTTAATCATAATAGTACCCTCATTATTAGAATTTTATACTATCCATTATATATGAAAAAAGTTTCTTTTGAGACACTTTTGTAGGTTTTATAAATATTTTTATTGCTAGTTTTATTATTATTTTAAAGGTGAGATTATTTTAAAGTTTGCTCCATCTTTTTTATTAGAAGCAAGAAGCTTTCCGTTCATATTTTTTTCAATAATTAATTTTGACATAAAAAGCCCTATTCCAGTACCTTCTTTCTTGCCATATGTAAAAAAAGGCTTAAAAATATTATCAATTGGTGTTACTTGAATTCCACCTGCATTATCTTCTACACTTAGAATAGAATTTTTATTATCTGCATCTAAAGTTATGATAATTTTAGGCTCTTTAATTTTTCTATCAACTAAAGCATCTTTTGCATTATTTAGCAAGTTAATCAAAACTTGTGCATACTCATTTTTATAGCCATATACTGTAGGATTATGTTTAATCACAATATCTACAAATATCCCATTTTTACGTAGTCCTGTAATAATAATACCTAAAGAAGAGTTTATTTGATCAGAAAGTTTAAACTCAGTTTTTTCTTTATTAGTAGCAAAGAAATTTTTAAAATCATCTATTGTATTTGACATATATTTAGTTATATGATTTAGTTTGTTAATAGAATCTAATAACTCTTCATTATCAATATTTTTATTAAAGTTAAGTCTAGCTTCAATAGGGATAAACAAAGCTGACAATTCCATCAAAGGCTGTCTCCACTGATGGGCTATGTTTTCTAACATTTCGCCCATAGCAGCAAGTTTGTTTTGTTGAAAAATTATTTCATCTTTTTGTCTATTTTTTTCAACTTCTATAGCAACTAATTTTTCTAACTCTTTATTTTGTTCCTCTAACTCCATAAAATCTTCTAAACTAGTTTGCTTCATTTTTGCCTCTTTTAGTTTTATTTAATCTCTATTTTAAACTCTACTCTTCTTGATAACTCAGCATTTTCAGAACCATCAGCATTTAATATTAATTCTTTTGAAGATTTACCTACTGCTTTAAAAGTATTATCTATAAAAGTTTCATTTTCAATCACTGTAGAATCTAAACTTGTTTTTAAGTATTCTAAAACTGCATCAGCTCTTTCTTGAGATAAAATCAAGTTTTTATTAAACTTTTCTTCTTCTGAAGTAGCACTACTATAAGCTGATGATGTATGACCTTCCACATAAACATTTTTTATAGAATTTTTATACTCAGCCAATGCAGCTATATATCTAGGGAAGAAATCTGATAAAATATTTTTATACTCTTTATTGAGATTATTACTACCTCTTTCAAACATTAAAGAAGGATTATTAAATCTAAATACTAAACTATCTTCATCAAAAGAAGCATTCCACTTTGCAAGGTCATTTTCAAACTCTTTTTTTAATAATGCAGGTAAAGTATTTATTGCTTTTATCTCTAATTCTTCCGAAGTAAGGCCTTTTTCATTAATTGAGTTTACAGAGATAGCATCCACTCTATAATAACCATTTAAAAGTTTTTCTTCAACTTGGGCACACCATCTTTTACCTAAAATATTAGCCTCAACAACACTTTCTCCTGAATCAAATGAAATCTGAATTCTTCTTACATCTTCATCATGTACATCTCCACAGATTTTTGGAGTATTATCAGTTAATACTTTATATTCATCTATTGAAATTTGATTATAAAACTGTGTAGTTGTAAGTTTTTTAGGAGTGATAATTTTGCCTACACATCTTTGTTGGATATTTTTTGAACTAAGTAGTTTTGCTGTTCTATTATCATTTAACTGTCTTGCATACTCATAAACAGTAACACCTTTTTCATCTTTTGCATTTATTTTTGCACCATTACAAATAAGAAGTTCTGACATAAAGGTATAGCCTTTTTTCACTGAGTCAATTAGTGGCGTATCAAAATAGTTATCTTTTGTGTTTATATCGGCTCCTTTTGATATAAGAACCTTTGCTATATCAAAATGATTAAACCTTGCAGCAATATGTAAAGGTGTATATCCAAATTCATCTTTTGCATTTATATCTTCTTTACTAATTAATTCATTTAATAACATCATGTCATTTACTCTAACAGCATAGTGTAAATCTTTTTCAACAGGTAAGCCTGTATTCTTAGATGCACATCCCGCAAAAACACTTAGTATAAAAACTAAACTAAAAAAATATTTATTCATTTATTTCCTTATCTTTCATGTAAAGCATTTTGCTTCACTTTTAATATTGGTTTTAATATAAAGTCAAGTATTGTCTTTTTTCCTGTAATAATATCAACAGAAGCAACCATACCTGGTATAATTGGTAATTTCTGACCATTACGTTCTAAGTAGTTTTTTTCTGTTCTTACAATAACTCTATAATAACTTTTACCCTCTTTTGATTCTTTATCTACAATACTATCAGCAGAGATTTCTGTAATCTTTGCATCTAACCCACCATAAATTGAAAAATCATAAGCAGTGATTTTTACAATTGCTTTTTGGCTAGGATTAATAAAAGCAATATCTTTAGGGTCAATTTTTGCTTCAACTAATAAAATATCACTTTGAGGAACAATCTCAACTAAATCTACTCCTGGCTGAATCACTCCACCAATTGTATTAAAGTATAACTGTTTTACTATTCCATCTACTGGTGAAACAATAGTTGTTTTAGCAACTTTATCTTTGTCTCCAACTAACCTTGCTTCAAATCTACTAATCATCCCAACAGTTTCTTGCAAAGTATTTGAAGCTTCTGCTCTAAAATTATTTAGTTTCTCGGCTATCCTATTTTTAGCTTCTTGTATTGCTAATTCTGATCTTTTTACTGATAAAAGTGCTGTCTCTAATTCAGAACTTACATCTGTATACTCTTTTTCTATATTTAAAAGTTCATACTTAGACTTAACACCTCTTCTTACAAGCTTGTGAATAGTCTCTCTTTGTTCTTTTATAAGAGCAAAACTTTTTTTAAGATTCTTAATAGTATTTTTTATTTCTGTTAACTCTTGTCTTTTTTGTGCAAGTTGTGTTTCCAGAACAGCTACTGAAGATTTTAACTCTTCATATCTATTTGATAAAAGGGTCTGCTCTAATCTATCATAACCTGATCTATCTTCTACAACTTCTTTAGGAAATTCTAATATAGGAACAGGTTTTGATAATTCTAAAGAAGCTTCTGCTTCAAGTCTTTGTTTAACTGCTAGTAAACTAATATATTCTTGTTTACTCTCTTCTAATGTTGCTTGGAATCTTGTTGTATCAATTTTCATTAAAGGAGTACCTTTTTTTACAGACTCCCCATCTTTTACTAAAATCTCTGAAATAATACCCCCATCAAGAGATTGAACTCTTTGAATTTTATCTGAGGGAATAACCTTTCCGTTTCCTCTGGCTAATTCATCAATCTCAGCAAAAGCTGACCATAGAATTACTAAAGTGAAAAAAGAGATAATAAATATAAAAGTTAGATTTGCAACTTTACTAGGTGTTTCATTTGCATTTGCATAACTAGAATAGATAAATTCTAAATCTTCATCTGCATTTTTATCAAGACCATAAAGTTTATTGAACCATTTTTTTATCATTATTTGGCACCTTTAGTTTTATTAAAGACTTCTTCTTTAGGACCATCAAAAGCAATTTGTCCATTTTCTACAATAATAACTCTATTTACTAACTCTAGTAATGATGTTTTATGAGTAACTACAACTAATGTCTTATCTTGAATGATTTTCTCTATTTTTCTTATAAATGCATTTTCTGTTTGCTTATCCATTGAGTTCGTTGGTTCATCAAGCATTATAATATTTGGATTTGAAATTAGTGCTCTTGCTAAAGTAACAGATTGTCTCTCACCTCCACTTAAGCCTTCACCTCTTTCCCCAACCATTAAATCAAAGCCAGCTTCATGTTTTCCTAAAAAGTCATCAAGTCCTGCAATTTTTGAAACTTTTAAAAGCTCTTCATCGGATACATATTGCTCTCCAATAGTTATATTATCTTTTATAGTTCCCATAAATAAGAAAGGTTCTTGTGGTACACAACCAATTGCCCTTCTTAAATCAACAGGGTCTATTTGTCTTGTATCAAGGTCATCAACTAAAACAGACCCGGTAACTGGTTCATATAAATTCATAATAAGCTTTAAAAGAGTTGATTTACCAGAACCTATTTTTCCAAGGATTGCAACTTTTTCACCTGGTTTTATACTTAAATTTATATTCTTAAGGGTTTGATGATTTTGCTCTTTATATGCGAAGTTTACATCTTTTAACTCAATTTTACCTTTTAGTATTGGTCTACTAATATATGTTTTATTCTCTTTTTCTACTGGCATATTCATAACTTCATCAAGATTGCTTAAGGAAAGCATTGTTTTATCAAACTTTATAATAAGCCCTACTAATTGAGAAACAGGACCTATTACTCTTCCATTTAGAATCATAGCTGCAATAATTGCACCCATAGTAATATCACCTTCACTTGCAAGATAAACTCCCCCAGCAACAATTGCAATATTTGAAAACTGTGAAATGAAAGCAGTAAAATAAGTAATACTTTGAGATAAAAAATGCCCTTTATCTGCATAATGAACAGTTTTATTTACCGAATGATCCCAATTCGTTCTCATTCTATTTTGAGCTCTTACACTTTTTATTATTTCAAGCCCAGTAACTGTTTCAATCATTGTAGTTTGTTTTATTTGCTCTTCTTTTACAGATTTTTCAATAATCTCTTTTAAAGGTCTTTGCATATACCACGAAACTAAAATAGAGATAATTACTGTAATTATCGTTATATATGCTAATGGACCTGCAATATAAAAAACAACTATAATAAAGATAATAACAAAAGGAAAATCAACAAAGGCTGCAACTGTAGCACTTGTAAAAAACTCTCTAACACTTTCAAAGGATTGTAACCTACTAACAAATTGACCAGTAGAAGCAGGTTTAGAGTTTATTTTTATATTTAAAACGTGATTAAAAATTTTATTTGAAATAATAGTATCAGTTCTCTTACTTGCAACTCCTAAAAAATAAGACCTCAAGACTTTTAATACAAAATCAAAAAGCATTACAATACTAATACCAATAAACAGAGCCCACATAGTCTCTATTGCATTATTAGGTAAAACTCTATCATAAACATTCATTGTAAATAAAGGTGTTGCTAAAATAAATAAGTTAATAAATAAAGATACTAAGATAACTTGTTTATAGATATTTTTATTTCTAAATAAAGTTCCCCAAAACCACTTTTGAGGACTTTCAACTTGTATATCTTTTTCTATTCTATTATTAAAATTAAACTCAGGCTTTAAGATAATTAATTCACCTAAATACTCAGAATTTAATTTTTCTAAAGTCACTTCTGTCTCACCAGAACTAAGCCCAGGTAGGATAACTTTTGCTGTTCCTTTTTTTTCATCATAATCAAGTAAAACACACGACCTATCTTTTTCAAGTAAAAGTACAGCAGGAAGTGCAAGTTTCGTAAGCTTTGTTATCTCTCTTTTTACAACTTTACTTGTAAGTCCAATTCTTTTTGCAGCATCAATAAACATATCTAAGTCTAGTGATTTGTTATGAACAGGGAGATTAAACTTTAAAGATTCAGCTGAAGCTTCTCTTTTATGATATTTTGATAAAAATATTAGGCACTCTAAAAGTGTATCAACAGTTCTTCTGTCTTTGAGGGTATTTAAACTTTCGTCTAACTTTTCTTTTTCTTGCAATTTGCAACCTTGATAATATTAATTATTCTTAAAATAAAGTTTTTGATATTTATCTATATTATCAATATATGCCTTATTAGACAATACAATAGAAGAGTTTAAACTAGTTATTCTTTCTTTTGGTATATTTAAAAAGCTATTTGTTTCATTTTCTAAATCATCTTTTTTATTTATAATATCATTTGTGTTTCCATCTAATTCTAACTCTTTTTGTAAATCAAGATTTAACTCTTTTCTAATTAATTCACTATCAGTGTCACTAATTAAACCTTCAAGCTCTTTTTCAATATTATTATTTTGTTTTTTAGGTTTATAATCAATTACTCTTGGAGCAATATTTGCACAGTCTTGATTCTTTGAATTTACTACTGAGTTTGTTAGATTTGATAAGTTAAACATTAAATCATAATAATTGTTTATTAAAGCATACTCAACTTCAATTAATGTTTTTGTTGACTCATAAAGTTCTCTTTCTGCATCTAAGATATCAACAAATGTTCTTGTTCCTGCTTGAAATTCACTTCTATATACATCAAGAATATTTACATTTGCTTTTACATATTTTTTTAATTCGATTATTCTTCTTTGGTATTTGTCATGTTTTCCATATAAAGATTTTATTTCAGCAACAATCTCTTGAGTAATATCATCTAAAGTTTTCTTTTGTTCTTCTAAGAAAACTCTTTCTTGTGCTGAAGTTACATTGTCTTTATTTCCATTAAATAAATTCCAATTAAAATTTAATCTAATATATTTTTCATCTGTTTTACCATTTTCAACTAACTCTAAATCTTCATCAGTTGAAGCTTTTAATTCTAAATCTATTTTTGGCAAAAATGATGAATTTGCTTGTGCAATTTTTTCTCTTTGCATTTTTATTTTTTCTATTTGCTCTAATATTCTATAATTGCCAACAACTGCTTTTTTAATAGCTTCATCTAAATTTTTTGGGATTTTGGTTTTATCAATAGTTGGTCTACATGTTTTACTACTCGGGTTTTCACCTACTAATTTAAAATATGTAGCTAATGTTGTATCTCTTTTATCTTCTTCATCAATATATCTATCTCTTATAAAATGTAATTTTGAAGATACTTGATACGTTTCTAGAACTTCTCCACTAATACTTTCTTGTTCTTTTGCAATAGCTAAATTTTCTTCATTTATTTTTATCATAGACTCAGTTAAAGTTAATACCTCATCAGATTGAACTAAACCAGTGTAGGCTTTAATTGTATTTAAAACTGTGTCTTCAATTGCGTAGAAACTTCTATGTTTGTTTGCTAAATCTTGATATCTTGTTTGTGCAACCTCAGAAGGAGTTAGTCCCCCATCATAAATATATTGTCTTAAAACAATTGCTGCACTATAACCATCTTGATCAGTCCATTCTCCATCAGTGGCTGTTTTGTTTCTATCTCTTTTTTCTCTTTCACTTCCCTTTTGGTAATATGATTCAATATCTAATGTAGGTAAATAGTTACCTTTTCTTTCATCTACATACATTCTGTATGCTTCTTGATTTTTTCTCTCTGCTAAAACATTTGGATTTGTGCTTAAAACTTTTTCAACACTATCTTTCAAACTAGTTGCATTAAGAGATGTCAGGGATAGATATAAAAACAAACTCAAATAAAATATTTTTATGTTATCGTTGGATTTCATAATCTTCTCCTAAGTAATCATTCTTGCAAAACTGATTATTTTATTATATAATTATTTTTACATTTTAGCATAAAAAGAATAAAAAGCAATGGAAAGTTACAAAAATAATAAAAATAGTTTTAAAATTATAAAAGAACACTTGAATATTCTTTATATTGAAGATGAAAAGAATATAAGAGAAAAACTAAAAGAAGCTTTAGGGCTTATTGTATCGAATGTTTATGATTGCGAAGATACTTTACAAGCAAAAGAGATTTTAGAAAAATATCGTATTGACATAATAATCTCTGATATTAATTTGAAAAAAGAAAATGCTCTTACTTTTATAAAAAATCTAAGAGAAAATTATTTAAATATGCCTATTATTTTATTATCTGCATACACTGAAAAAAATTATTTATTAGAAGCTACCAAATTAAAACTAGTTGATTATCTAGTTAAACCTATTGACTTTAAAATATTAAATAATGCTATAGATAAAGCGACACAGGAGTTAATAGACTACGGAAACTATATTGTTGATTTTGAAAATAATACCTCTTATAATATTCTACATAAGAAGTTATTATCTAAAGAAACTAATACAGAAATCCTTTTAACGGCAAAAGAGATTGAATTACTTGAATGTTTTATTTCAAATAGTAATAGAGTACTTTCCCATGAAGAAATAAAGAATAAACTCTGGGTGGACTCTTACGAAATCACTGACTCTGCACTTAAAAACCTAATAAACAAATTAAGAAAGAAAATAGGAAAAGAATCAATAAAAAATATCTCTGGTGTTGGCTTTAAAATAGAGTTGAGTTAAAACTTTAACTCTTTGAACTCTTTGACTAACTCTAGTTGTCTTTGTAAAATATATTTTTCTAAGATTTTTCTATCCCCAAAAGATAGTTCATATATAAAAACTATTTTACTATAATCATTATCAATCTTTTTTATCTTATGAACAAAAGCTTTAAAGGACAATCTTTCTTTATGAACTATTACATTTTCAAAAGAAGCTTCATGTTCCGTTTTAAAACCAATTACAATATCTACTTTATCTGCTACTCTTAATTTATTAGTTACATTCTTAGCAGTAAAAGAGATTGAAGAAGAGGATAGAGATTCAACTTTATAATTGTACCTTTCACTGTTAGCAAAAATAGATGAATTAAACATCTCATCAGGAGCGACTCGAAGAGTTTTTCTATTCTTAGAACTAGTTTCAACCTCAACTAAATCTTTTAGGCAAAGAATATTACTATGTTCATCATAACTTTCAAACTTAGCATTTACAATTTTATCTTCAAAATGTATTGTTGTATCTTTCTCGTATCTTATAGCTTTTACTTGTACGTTTTCTGTTTTTATTCTTATTTTATCTTTTTCGATATTTATAATAGATGCATCGTGAATAAAAGGAATTCCTTTATAATGATTAACTAGTTCAATTTTATTATTGTTAAGTTTAAAAGCATAAAGTTCTTTAAATAAATCATCTTCATTTGATTCTTCTTCACTGTTTTCAAGCTTTTTGATTGAACTTAATAAAGAAGAAATCAAAGTATCATAATTTACTGGTTTTTGTATAAACTCATTTATCCCAAGTTTTTTAAACTTCATTATATTTTCTTCATACCCATGGGCAGATATTATCACTACTTGTGTATTAGGACTAAACTCTAATAACTTTGCAATAAACTCATGTCCATCCATTTGAGGCATTGTTAAATCACTTAAGACTAAATCAGGTAAATTCTTCTTAAAAACTTCTAAACCAACTAAACCATTATCTGCTACATAAACCTCTTTAAAAAGCTTACCAACAAAGTTTTTCATCTGCTTTTGAATATGTTTACTATCTTCTACTATTAAAACACTATATTCACTTGCTTTATTTTTTAGCTTTATTAATTCAGACACTTTCACCCTTTAATACTATTTCAAAACAAGCACCAAAATTTTGATTATATGCTTTGATTTTACCTTCTAAATGTTTTTCTACAATTGTTTTTGACATATAAAGACCTAGTCCTGTGCCTTCAAGTTCATTTTTTGTAGTAAAATATGGTTCAAAAATATTATGAATAATCTCTTCTGGTATTCCACCTGCATTGTCACATATCTTTATTATGATATTTTCACTATCTAAATATTCATAAATATCTATTCTTCTGTTTTCTATTTCTCTTTGAACTAAAACTTCTTTTGCATTTTTTAAAATATTTATAATTACTTGTAAGAATTCTTTTTCAAAACTATTTACTTTTTTGCCAGAAGTAAACTCTTGATTTAATTCTATATTATTATTCTCTAATGTTTTTCCCATAACTGAAATTGCATCTTTAAATACATCTTCTACATAAAAACTCTCTTTTTGTTTATTTGGTTTAAAGAAGTTCCTAAAGTCTTCAATTGTTTGGGATAGATATTGAGTTTGAGATATTATATCTTGGGCATTTTCTTTTAATGCTTCTTTATCTAACATATCAAGTTCTATATCCATTAAAATGTTGTTTGCACTCATTGCTACTACAGAGATTGGTTGTCTCCATTGATGAGCAATCATACTTATCATTTCACCCATTGCAGCATGTCTAGATTGAGCAATCATTAACTCTTCTTTATCTTTTAGCTCTTCTTGTAGTTTTAGCTCTTTTGTTATCTCTTGTTTGATTGCCATATAGTTGATAATTTTTTTATCTTTTTTAGAAAAAATTGGGAAAATAATAGCTCTTTCCCAAAACTCTTTTTTACTTTTACTAATATTTTTAAAAACTCCACTCCATGTTTTTCCAGAAGAGATTGTCTCCCATAGAGCATTGTACTCTTCTTCATCCATAGTATCTGATTGTAAAACATCAATATTTTTTCCTGTAATCTCAGAAAAACTATATCCGCTTACTTTTGTAAAGTGAGAATTCACATACTCAACCTCACCATTTACATTTGTAATAACAAAAGAAATAGGAGCTTGTTCAACTGCTTGTCGTAAAATTGAAAGTTCATTTTGAATCAATGCAAACTCAGTAATATCTTGAATTGTCCCTATTACAAGATTAACCTCTTTACTTTTATCCTTTTTAAACTCTATATTACAATTAACATGTCTTACTTCTTTATCTGATTGTCTTATGATTCTATATTCTGTTCTATATCCTCTTTTTTTATATTTACCTAAAAAGAATCTTTTCACAACATTTTCTCTATCTTCTTCATGGGTAAAATTTTTAACTAAATCTTCAAGGGTAATTTTAGTCTCATCATCTAAACCAAAAACAGTTTTGATATTTTTTGATAAAGTTAGAATATTGTTTTTAAAGTCATATCTAAAGTGCCCTAAGTTTGACATCTTTTCTGCTTTTAGAAGATTTTTCTCACTTGACATTAAACTTACTTCTAACTCTTTTTGTTTTGTAATATCAGTATGGAAACCAACCATTCTAATAGCAATACCATTTTTATCAAAAATAGTTTTACCTCTATCTAGAATCCAAACCCAATGTCCATCTTTATGTTTAAGTCTATGGACATTTTCATAATGTGTTGTTTTGCCTCTATGATTTGCTAATATATCTTTTGTAGCTAATTCAATATCATCGGGGTGAACTAACTTTTTCCATGTTTCTAAAGAGTTTGTTAATTCATTCTCTTTATAACCTAACATCTCTTTCCATATTTTTGAAAAATAGACTTTGTTTGAACTTAAATCCCAATCCCAAAGACCATCTTTTGAACCATTTATTGCATGCTCATATCTTTGAGATAAAACTTTATTTTTATCTGAGATTGTCATTATTGTTCTATGTTTTTTATAAATATTATTTACAAAATAAATTAATACTAAAAATACTAATAAAGTGATAAAGAAACTAAATAACATATAATAATCTCTTTTTTTATTTGCATTTATATAAAACTCTTGATAATCACTTGTATCTAAAGTAACTCTAATTCCCCCTCTTATATCTCCTATTTTATAACCTTGAGAAGAGTGGCATTCTAAACATGCTCTTGTTACAGTCAACGAAGCCATATATTTTAATTTATTTCTATTATTGTTAAATTCAAAAAACTCTGTTTTATCTTTTTTCTCAAACTCTTTTAAAACCTTTCTTTCAAAATAGTTAGGTTTATTATTCTCATTATTTGGGTTTAAACTTGTGATTTTGTAGCTTTGAATATTACTTCTACTTGATAGGTCAAAAATTTGTTTTGTCATAGTTATAGGACTAATTATTGAATATTTATCATCTTCTTTAATATAAACCCCATTATTTGTTGTATTCCACATTTTAATTGTAAGAAAACTGCTAAAACTATTTCTTGCTTCTTTTAATATATTATTTTCATAAATCTTGATTTGATTTGATATTGAAAAATTTATATAATACACTTGCAATAAAAATGCAAAGATAACAACAGAAATAGTAAGTAAAATAGCCTTAGTTTGGTTCATTATTCTCTTCTTGCTAATAAAATATTATCATTATATATAAGTTTACTAATATTCTATCTTATTAATATTTAATTTTTTTTTTACAATTATTTTCTTTACTAATTAAAAAATTATAATATTTATGCGTTATTAGTTAAAATATATTTAATACATGAAGGAGGAGTTTAATTTTGAAAAAATTAGTCTATCTTATACTTCCTCTAATGGTATCTTTTCTTTATGCCAAAAGTTTATTAACAAAAGAAGAAGTATCATTTTTAGAAAAACACAAAGAATTAAAAGTTTGTATCGACCCAAATTGGATGCCTTTAGAAAAAAATGAAAAAGGTAAACATGTGGGAATGAGTGCTGATTATTTAAGATTATTTGAAAAAAGCTTAAATATAAAAATGACTATGGTTCCAACAAAAACCTGGAATGAGTCATTAAAGTTAGGTAAAAATAAAAAATGTGATATTTTTTCCCTTGTAATGCCTATAGAAGAAAGAAAAGAGTTTTTAAATTTCTCCAAACCTTATTTAGAAATACCCTTAGTTCTTGCAACAAAAGATAATGAAGTTTTTATTGACGATATAACAGAAGTAACTAAAACAATGGGAGTTGTAAAAGGCTACGCTTATGCAGAAGTTTTAAAAGACAAATATCCAAATTTAAATTTAGTCTATGTAGAAAATATTGAAGATGGTTTACAAAAAGTTGACCAAGGGAAAATTTTTGGGTTTATTGGTATTCTTTCAACTATTGGATATAACATACAAAAAAAATATACTGGAAACTTAAAAATAGTGGGAAAATTCAATGAAAAATTGAACTTAGGAGTAGGTATTAGAAAAGACTACCCTATTTTAGTAGAAATTTTCAACAAAGCAATTGATAATATTAAATACGAAGAACATCAATTAATTTTAAATAAATGGCTATCAATCAAATATGAAAAAGTGACTTATAAATATCTACTTGAAATAGTAGTAGTTTTCTTTTTAATCTTAGGAATAATCATATTTGTAAATAGAAAACTATCAAATGAAATCCAAAAAAGAAAAAGAATAGAAAGTCACTTAAAACGTGTCATCAAAGGAGCAAAGCTTGGTACTTGGACTTGGCATATTAATGAAGACAAAAATGTCATAAATAATAGACTAACTGAAATTCTTGGATATACAAAAGAAGAATTAAGCAATAAAAATCATCTTTTATTTATTGTAGAAGAAGATAGAGCTTTTGTAAATAAAGCATTAGAAGAACATATAGAAGGAAAACAACCTTATGAAGTATGTTATAGAATGCTAGCTAAAGATGGTTCTATAAAATGGATTTTATCAAATGGTAGTATTGTAAAAAAAGATAATGAAGGAAATCCTTTAATTATGGCAGGTATCCATCAAGATGTCACAGAGAGCAAAAAACTTGAACTAGAACTAAAAAGACAAAATGAATTTATTGTACAACAATCAAGACAAGCAGCAATGGGAGAAATGCTTGAAAACATTGCCCACCAATGGAGACAACCTCTTTCTGTAATCACTACTTCTGCAAGTGGAATAAAAATAAAAAGTGAACTTTCTCAGTTAGACCAAAAAGAGTTATTTGAATTTATGAATGAGATAATTAAAAGTGGAATGTATCTATCTCAAACAATAGAAGATTTTAGAAACTTTTTCAAAAAAGACAAAAAAGAGCGAAATATTCTCTCAACTGTTTTAATAGAAAAATCTTTACAATTTTTAAAATCAAAAATTAAAAATAGAGAAATTAAAGTAATAACAGATATTCAAATAAAAGAACTAGTAGTATATGAAAATGAATTTATACAAGCATTAATTAATGTTTTCAGCAATGCAATAGATGCCTTAGAAAAAGTAGAAAACAAAAAATATATTTTTGTAACTATAAAAGAGAGCAAAAATAAATATATTATTGAAATAAAAGATAATGCAAAAGGTATTGAAGATAAAGTACTTCCAAGAATTTTTGATCCATATTTTACAACAAAACACCAAAGTCAAGGTACAGGAATTGGTCTTTATATGACTAAAGAAATTATTGAAAAGCATTTTTTAGGTAAAATAGAAGTTACTAATGAAGATTTTAACTATCAAGGAAACTCATATACAGGAGCTTGTTTTAAAATCAAAATCCCTAAAAATGGTTAAATATTTATGAAAAGACTTTTAAAAATTACACTAGTTGCTGCTATATTAGGTGCAATCTTTAGTTATGGTGCCTTGAAATTCTTATATTACAAGATGGAACAAGAACTTATTACTTATTTGGTATTAAATGAAGAAGCAAAAAACCTTCAAGATATATATGCTTTATGTAATGGATTATTAACTTCAAATCCAACAAAAGAAAATTTATTAAGTTGCAATAGTATTGTATCAAAGGTGGATAGGCTAACTGTGCAAATAGAAGAGAAGTGTCCATATATAAATTTTTATACTACTTATATAAATAAATTAGAATAAAAAAAAGGAAACCCTATAAGGTATTATAATAATACCAAGGTTTCCTTTTAGATATGCATGAAATTAATCTTTGTAAGATTACTCCCTTTTTTCTGAAAACACCCTTAAAAATTCATAAGATTTACTTATATAACTATTAGCTATTTACAATTTGTTGCTTTTCATTGTAATAATAATTTAATATTATACAGTATAATTTGATTTTCTTTGAAATGTAATTTTGATATAATAGTCCTATGAATTTAAAATACATTAATAAAGAATTAGCACTAAGATATTTAGACTATGATATCAAACTATATAAAAATATTCTAGAAGGTTTTAAAGAACAATATAATAGTCTAGACTTTTTAAAACTTGAAGACTCTTCTTTTTTCAAAGAAGTTCATCAATTAAAGTCAATAAGTAAAAATATTGGAGCTAACGAGCTTTTTAAACTTGCTGATGATATGAATAAAAACAAAAATAGAAATGATGAAGTTTTACTGCAAGAGACTTTAGAAGAAGTATTAAAAGAGATAGATAGACTATCACTTGCAGATATAAACAATACTACAAATACTACATGTGATAATAGTTCAAAAGAAGAGTTATTTGAACAAATTTTAAATGGAGCAATAAAAAATCGACCTAAAAAAGTTGAAGAACCTCTTGAAAAATTAAAACAGAAGCAAAACCTTACAGAAGAAGAAAAAAATTTAATCTCAAAGCTAGATAAAGAAATTAAAGTATATAATTTTAGGAACATTGTAAATATTCTTTCATGACTAGGGGAAGTATGTCTAAACCTTTAATTCTTATCGTTGATGATAATCAAGCAAACATAAAAATACTTGTTGAATTCCTATCTAATGACTATGAAGTCATTGTATCTATGACAGGAGAAGAAGCATTAGAAATAATAGAGGAAGAAGAAATAGATCTTCTTTTATTAGATATTTTCATGCCTCATATGGATGGATTTGAAGTATGTGAAAAAGTTTATGAAAAACATGGTATGTATGATATTCCTATTATTTTTGTAACTGCAAGTAGTAATGACCAAGACATTGAAAAAGGTTTCAAGTTAGGTGCGGTAGATTATGTTACAAAACCCTTTAGAAAAGTAGAAATTCTATCTAGAGTAAAAACTCATATTCTTTTAAAAGATTATAAAAACAATTTAGAAGAAAAAGTAAAAGAAGAAATAAAAAAGAATAAACTAAAAGAAAAAATCATGTTTCACCAATCAAAACTTGTAAGTATTGGAGAGATGACAAATAGTATTGCCCATCAGTGGAGACAGCCTCTAAATTCAATTAATTCAGCTGTTATGGGAATTGACACTTGCATGATGAGAAATAATATTGAAAATGAAGAGATAAATGCAAAACTTGAAGAAATAGAGATACAAACTCATTATATGTCTAAAACAATTGAAGACTTTAGCAACTTTTTAAACCCTAACAAACAAAAGGGAGAAAACGATTTAAAAGAGATTGTTAGAAAAACCCTTACAATAATACACACAAAGTTTTCTAAAAATAGTATCAATTGTGAGGTAATAGAAAAGAACAAATCAATAGTCTCTTGTACTGAAGGAGAGATTATTCAAGTATTAATTGTCATATTAAATAATGCTGTAGATGCTTTAAAAGAGAATGAAATAAAAAATCCTCAAGTAACTATAGAAATTGATACAAATAATATAAGTATTACAGATAATGCAGGTGGAATAAAAAAAGATAATCTGGATAATGTATTCTTACCATATTTTACTACTAAAAAAACAGATGAAGGTCTTGGAATTGGACTTCATTTAGCAAAAGCTATTATAGAAGAGTCTAATAATGGTAAACTTTCAGTAAAAAATGTTGATTGTGGTGCTAGATTTGAGATAAGTTTTAATAGATAGTGGTGCGAATGGTGAGAATCGAACTCACACTCCGAAACCGGAATGGGATTTTAAGTCCCACGCGTCTACCTATTCCGCCACACTCGCACTTCTATATAATGGAGGAGGTAGCCGGACTCGAACCAGCGCATACAGGATTTGCAATCCCGGGCATTACCAACTTTGCTATACCTCCACAAATTGGAACGAAATTATATCAAAAATAGCTTAAATTTTTTTTAATCTTTTTTCTTTCTTTCCACTTTTATTAAATATAACCCAGATGCAATTACAATTATAGCTCCTAATATTGTCAAATTATCAGGGATATCATCAAAAATAATCCATCCTAATAAAGTAGCACTAATTATTTCTAAATATTGAAATGAAGCTATAGAGCTAGCATTTGCATAGTACAATGCATTTGATACAAGAAGTTGACTAACTATTGTAACTACTGCTAATAAAAAAACTAACCACCACAAAGAGTGGTCAAGTTCATTAAAAGAGACCATTTCAAAATCTGAAGTTTGAGTAAATAAAAGAATTATAGAGATAATAACAGAGGCTACAATACCTATCCAAAAATGCATTGTAAAACTATCTTTAATATCTTTTGAAACTCTAATAGTCATAAGATAAAGAGCATAAAACATTGCTGCTAAAATTGGTAAAATAGCTGCAGTTCCATATGCTGACCAGTTAGGTCTTATTATAATCATTGTTCCAATGAGTCCAACAACTAAAACTCCAATTAAACTTCTAGTAATTTTTTCTTTTAAAAATATAATTGATAAAAAAGTTAAAATCAAAGGTTCTATAAAAAATAAAGCAATATTATTTGCTAAAGGTAAATATACTAATCCCCAAAAGATAAAAAACATACAAGAAGAAATGAAAAAAGCTAAATAAAGATAAATCATCTTAAATGATCTAATTTGTTTTCTTAAAATTTTTGCTAAAAAATATATTAAAATAGCTTGTAATACAAATCTAAAAAAAGTGATTTGCATAGGAGAATATGTAGAAGAAAGCCATTTTCCAATTGCATCTGAAAAAGGGATAACAAATACTGCAATAAGCATAAAAATCATTCCTTTTTGACTATCTGTTATAGAACTATTCAAAATAATATTCTCCTTGAGTATTTATAAACTTTTTATTTTTATTTACAAAAAATGTTTTAAGTTTTTAAAGTATTATGTAAAAAAGGTTTTTGATTGATTTCATGAAAAGTGGCAGTGAGTGAGGGATTCGAACCCTCGGAGGCGTGAACCTCGCCGGTTTTCAAAACCGGTACTTTCGACCAACTCAGTCAACTCACTACAACATTTAAATTTATAAGTGGTGCGAATGGTGAGAATCGAACTCACACTCCGAAACCGGAATGGGATTTTAAGTCCCACGCGTCTACCTATTCCGCCACACTCGCACTTATTGGTAGGATTTAAAAACATATTGTTTTCAAATTGGACTGGAATTATAATAGCTTTTTTAATATTTGTCAAGAGTTTTTTAAAAAAAATTGAAAAATTTTTGAAATTTAAATATTTAATCATTTTTGAACAGCAAAAAAAGTATAATGTCCGACATATTATAATAGCGCTATTAAAGGATATTAATTGAGAAGTAATGAGATAAAAAAAGGCTATGACAGAACGCCTCATAGGTCACTATTAAGAGCTACAGGATTAAAAGATGAAGATTTTGATAAACCATTTATTGGTGTAGCAAACTCTTTTATTGAGCTAATTCCAGGACACTTCTTTTTAGATAAAGTTTCTGCAATCATAAAAGAAGAGATTAAAGCAAATGGTTGTGTTCCATTTGAGTTTAATACTATTGGTGTTGATGATGGTATTGCAATGGGACATGATGGAATGTTATTCTCACTTCCATCAAGAGAATTAATTGCTAACTCTATTGAAACAGTAATGAATGCCCACAAACTTGATGCAATGATTGCTATTCCAAACTGTGACAAAATTGTTCCAGGGATGATTATGGGTGCATTAAGAGTTGATGTTCCAACTGTATTTGTTTCTGGTGGACCAATGCAAAAAGGTCATACTAAAGATGGTGCTCCTATTGATTTAGCTACTGCTTTTGAAGCAGTTGGTAAATTTGAAAAAGGTGATATGAACGAAGAAGAGTTAAAAGATATCGAATGTAATGCCTGTCCAAGTGGTGGTTCATGCTCTGGTATGTTTACTGCTAACTCTATGAATACTTTAATGGAAGCTATGGGTATTGCTCTTCCAGGAAATGGAACTATCTTAGCACTTACTCCTGAAAGAGAAGAGTTATATAGAAAAGCAGCTAGAAGAATTTGTGAAATTGCAAAAGATGAAAAAGCAAGTGAAGAGTTCAAATTAAGAAATATTTTAAATGAAAATGCAGTAAGAAATGCTTTTGCAGTTGATATGGCAATGGGTGGTTCTTCAAATACTGTTTTACATATGTTAGCAATCGCAAAAGAAGCTGGTGTTAATTTTAATTTAGAAGATATTAACTCTATTTCTAAAAAAGTTTCTCATATTGCTAAAATTTCTCCATCATTATCTACTGTTCATATGGAAGATATCAATAAAGCTGGTGGTGTAAATGCAGTTATGAAAGAGATGTCAAAAAGAGGTAAAGATATTTTAATTGACAATCCAACTATTGGTGGAATTTCAACTTTAGAAAAAATCAAAGACGCTGAGATTAAAGATACAAATATCATTCATACTATTGATAACCCATATTCACAAGTTGGTGGATTAGCGATTCTTTATGGTAATCTAGCAGAGCAAGGTGCTGTTATAAAAACTGCTGGTATCACAGGAGATAGAGTTTTCACAGGGAAAGCTGTATGTTTTGATGGACAACCAGAAGCAATCAAAGGTATTGTAGAAGGTAAAGTTCAAGCTGGTAATGTAGTTGTTATTAGATATGAAGGTCCTAAAGGTGGCCCAGGGATGCAAGAGATGCTAGCGCCTACTTCACTTATCATGGGAATGGGTCTTGGAGATAAAGTTGCATTAATAACTGATGGTAGATTCTCTGGAGCTACTAGAGGTGCTTCAATTGGTCACGTAAGTCCAGAAGCTGCAGAAGGTGGAATGATTGGTTTATTAAAAGATGGTGATGAAATTCACATTGACGTTGACCAATATATTTTATCTGTAAATTTAAGTGATGAAGAAATTGCAAAAAGAAAAGCAGAATTCACACCTCTTAAAAAACCTCTTAACTCTTCTTGGTTAGGACAATATAGAGCACTTGTAACAAATGCAAGCTCTGGTGCAGTACTTAAAACTGACCTTTAATCTATAAACAAAGTATGAGAAGACTCATACTTTGTTTTCACAATTCTTTATTTTGTATTAATCTTTTATTTACAATTTATTCAGAAATAGTTTACATTTAGCTATTATAATTCTTTTTAAATATATTAGAAAGGATAAATGAAAATGTTAAAAAAACTATTTTTCACAGTAATATTTATTGCTACATGTTCGTTTGCTGAATCAGTAAACTTTCAAATGGCTGACAAAAATCCGCAGAGAGTAGCTCCAAGTAACCCAAACCAAATTTTGTCATTTAATGATAGTATCAAAGATCCAATGAAATCAGTTGTAAATATTGCTGCAAAAAGAAGAGTATCTTCAAATGCAGGGAATATTCCATTTCAAATGTTCAATGACCCATTTTTGAGAAGATTCTTTGGTGACCAATTCAACGAGCAATTTGGACAAAACAGAATTCAAAGATCACTTGGTTCTGGTGTTATCATTTCAAAAGATGGATATATCGTAACAAACAATCATGTTATTGAAAATGCAGAAGAGATTATAATCACTATTGCAGACAATCCAAGAGAATATAATGCAAGAGTTATTGGAAAAGATTCAGATAGTGATTTAGCCGTTATCAAAATTGAAGGAAAAGATTTTGATGCTATTAATTTTGGCTACTCTGAAAACCTTCAAGTTGGAGATTTAATCTTTGCTATTGGTAATCCATTTGGTATAGGTACAACTGTAACTCAAGGTATTATCTCAGCACTTAATAAAGACCATGTAGGTATCAATAGATATGAAAACTTTATTCAAACAGATGCATCTATTAACCCTGGAAACTCAGGTGGTGCTTTAGTTGATAGTAGAGGTGCTTTAATTGGTATAAATAGTGCAATTATCTCTAAATCTGGTGGAAACAATGGTATTGGATTTGCAATTCCTGTTTCTATGGTAAAAGATGTTGTTAAAAAACTTATTGAAGATGGAAAAGTTACAAGAGGATACTTAGGTGTTGTTATTGGAGAACTTGACCAAAGAGTTTCAAAACTTTATAAAAGATCAGGCGGTGCACTTATTTTAGATGTTGCAAGTGATACACCAGCTTCAAAAGCAGGACTAAAAAGAGGTGATTTAATTTACTCTATTAATAATCTTCCAATCAAAGATAGAAAAGATTTACAAAATGTTATTGCATCATTTAAACCAAATCAAACAATAACTGTAAAACTTGAAAGAGATAAAAAAGATGTAAAGATAAACGTAACTTTAGGAAATAGAGCGGGACTTGTAACTTCTGATTCAAATAATGGTAAGTTCTTAGGTGGACTTTTATTATCAGAACTTAATGCAAATGTTATTAAAAGATTTAGACTAAGTTCAAACACAAAAGGTGTTTTAGTAGTAAATGTTGAGCCAAATTCAGACGCTGAGAAAGTTGGATTTGAACCAGGAGATGTTATTATACAGATTGAAGATATTGAAGTTAAAAGCTTCCCTGATATGCAACAAGCAATAAGAAAGTATAATAAAAAACTAAAAAGAATTTATGTAAATAGATATGGTCAGACAATTGTTCTAGCTATAAAATAAAGGATTTCCTATAATACAAGTACTAATGATAGAAGATGATTTAGAATTAGCTCAAATCATCACAGAGTATTTAGCCTCACAAGATATTGAAGTAACAAATACAGATAGCCCATACAATGGGCTATCTATGTTAAATCTAAAAAACTATGAATTAGTGATTTTAGACCTTACATTACCTGAAATAGATGGACTTGAAGTTATTCCTAAAATTAGAGAAAAATCTGATATTCCTATTATTATTTCAAGTGCAAGGGATGATATCCTTGATAAAGTAATGGGTCTAGAAAGAGGAGCAGATGATTATCTTCCTAAACCATATAATCCAAGGGAACTTCAAGCTAGAATCAAAGCCATTTTAAAAAGAATTGGTGGAACTGAAAAGAAAAAAGAAGAAGAGAAAAAAAGTGACTTTATACTAAAAGAAGATGATATGCAAATCATTTTTAAAGATGAATCACTTAATCTTACTCTTGCAGAATATGATATTTTAAGACTTCTTATTCAAAGAAATGGTGCAGTTATTGCAAGGGAAGATTTTATCTATACTAGTGACCATATTGAAGATGACAGCAGTTTAAAAAATATTGATGTTATGATTTCAAGAATAAGAACAAAAATAGCTAAAATAGATGACTCAAAAACATATATAAAATCAGTACGTGGAATTGGTTATCAACTAGTATGATTCGAAATATTTCTATCTCTGCTTTTATTAATACTATTTTTATTTTAGCTTTAATTGCTGTTTCTATTACCTTTGCAATTTTTATAAAGCTTGATAAGCAAAGATACAATATCACTATGCAAAAAAAGTATGAACTTGTAGCAGAAAATATACTTAAATCACTTGAAAGTAAGCCTAATAATGCTGGCGTTAAGTTTATTGTTGGGCAATTTAAAATGGTGCAAGTTGATAAAAAAGAACTAAAACTAAAAATCATAAACAACGGTAAACCAATAATCCTAAGAGATACTCTTGATGGAGTATATAGAATTATTAGCTTAGATAATATTTTATATATTTATGTGCAAAGAGATGGTTATAACTTGATGATAAAAGATACTCAAAGTTATACTTATAATCTAATGATTATTTCCCTTGCTATTGCTATTTCTCTTGGTGTACTTTTTTTACTATATTATATTTTAAAAAGAAAATTAAAACCTCTTAGAAGACTAAATAAAGAGATTAAGAAGTTCTCAGAAGGTGACTTTAACGTAAAAATAAAATCAAATAGTAGTGATGAAATAGGAACTATTGCAAAAACTTTTGATGAAGCCTTAACACATATAAATAATCAAAGAAAATCAAAAGATTTATTTATGCGTAATATGATGCATGAATTAAAAACACCAATTACAAAAGCTATGTTTATTGCAGAGACTTTAGAAGATGAAAGAAAAAGAGATATGCTTCAAAAAGCTTTCCACCGTATGGACGATATCATCAAAGAGCTTGCAATGGTTGAAAAACTAACTTCAAGTAATACTTTTGTCTATAAAGAATTAACTTCATTTTTCAAAATTTATAAAAAGACTTTAGATATAGCCCTTTTAAGTCCAGATAAGATAAGTTCAAAGATAAAAGACTTTAACCTAAATGCAGATACAGGAATGCTTTCTGTAGCACTTAAAAACCTAATTGACAATGCAATAAAGTTTTCACCAAACTCTCATGCGATATTAAATGCGAATAAACACAGAATAGATATTATCTCAGAAGGGGAACCTTTAAAAGAGAGTCTTGAATACTACACAGAACCTTTTTCTCAAGAAGAGAAAAGAAGTGATGGTTTTGGTTTAGGTTTATATATTGTAAAAACTATTGCAAACTTGCATGGATTTAAATTAGTTTATAATCATAACAAAGGCAAAAACATCTTCTCTATTTTGATAGATTAACGTTTTTCATTGCTTCAAACCAGTTTCTATTAAAATTCTTTTTAATATATCTTTCTTTGTGTGGGACTAAACATCCTGCACAGTTTTGATGGATATAGTCTTCACCTTCAAATTGTGCACCATCTTTTGAGTCAATACTACAATAAGAGTAAAGAGTCTTATCGTCTTGTTTTTTTACACCATCATCATCAAACCTAAAGTTGGGACAGGCACAGAAGTAGCAATTTAATTCTTTATAATCATGGCACTTTTTATTGTCTTTATATAAAGGACAAAAGTCAGGTTCATTTTTTACCATATTATCAAACCTAAAATACTCAATAACCTCATCTTTAGTTTTGTCTTTTAATTTTTCCATTATCTTTGCATGTTTATTTCCATGTTCTAAATACCACTGTTTGTATGTCATTTTCTCTTCTTAAATATATATCATTTTTTTGGTCATTCCACCATCAATAGTAAAGTTACTACCTGTAATAAAACCTCTATTTTTTAATAAAAATTTTACTGTATCAACTATATCTGTTGGTGTACCTACTCTTCCTACAAGATGTTGTTCTTTATCTTCTTTTGTTGGAATATACTCTTTATTAGTATTTATCCATCCAGGACTAATAGAGTTTACTTTTATACCTTTTTCTAAAGAGTTTGCTAAAGCATGTGTTAAAGAACTAATTGCTCCTTTTGAAGCACTATATGCTTCAGTACCTTTTTCAGACATAACAGCTCTTGTAGAAGAGATATTTATAATATGCCCTTTTGATTTTTTTAATCTTTTAGCAAACTTTTTTGATAGTATATATGGTGCTCTTAAATTTATATTTAAAGTTTTATTCCACTCTTTAATAGTTTGCTCTTTTAAAGGTTTGTGTGAAAAAACAGCAGCGTTATTTATAAGAGCATAGATATCTTTGTGCTCTTTTTTTATCTTTTTTATTGTTTCTAGAAGCTCTTTTTTTGAACTCAAATCACAAGAATAAAACTCTACACCCTTTGTATTGTTTTTTACAATATCAATATTTATAATTTTATATTTTTTTCGTAAAGCTTTTGCTAGTGCTCTTCCTATACCATTTGAAGCGCCAGTTATAATTATAGTTTTCAATTTAACTCTTTACTGTCTATTATAAAAGTAACTGGACCATCATTTTGAATACTTACATCCATATATGCTCCAAACACTCCACTTTGTACTTTTATACCTTGCATTGCAACTAGGTCTTTAAACTCTTCATAATATTCATTTGCAATTTTAGGGTCTTCACTTGCATCAAAACTAGGACGTCTTCCTTTTTTGATATTTCCTGCAAGGGTAAACTGAGAGATAATCAAAGCCTCCCCACCAACATCTAAAAGGGATAGGTTCATCTTGTCATTTTCATCTTGGAAGATTCTTAGATTTACTATTTTGTTTACTAGCTTTTGAATGTCCTCTTTTGTATCACCTTTTTTAACTCCAAGTAAGATATTTAGACCTTGTTTTATTTGCCCTACTATTTTATCCTCTACTTTTACAGAGGAAGATTTTACTCTTTGAATAACTGCTATCATTTATTTTCATCCTTGATTAAAATACCTGTTTCTATGAAGTTGTTGATTTCAAGAAATTTTTCTTTATTTAGTCCTCTAATAATTTCTAATTGATAAAGATATAAATATAATACTTTTATATACCGCTTATTGTCTTTTACAAATTGAACAAATAAATCATTCTTGGACTGTTCTGATATTAATTCTTCATCTACTCTATCAATATTTACTCTATTTTTTTTAATACAAAAGTTGTTGAATAAGCTTAATAATGTAGATTGGTTAGAAAAAGTAGACAATAACTGTCTTAAATATAAATATTCTTCACCTTTATTATTTAATATAAAAATGAAAGAAGAATGAGTATTAATAAAGCAAATATTAGTAAGAATTAAAGCACGTACTATACTATCATTTACTTCTCTTTTTTTATCCCACTCTAAAAGATTATTTAATACTTGAATATATATTCTTGCATTTAATTCTTCTGTTTCTTCTATTGTTTTAAGTATTAACTCCCTATGTTCTTCTAAGTCTTTATATTTTTCTTCACTATCAAATATTAAATTAAACAACTCTTCTATATTTGGATTATAGTACAAGTATTTTGATACAGTTTTCTCTTTTACATTTGAGAAAATATCTTTCTCTTTTCCTTCAAATACATCATCGTTTAGGATAATCACTATCTTACACCAAAGTTTAAAGATAGTTGTGTAATAAAACCAAAAAGGTCATTTAGGTCTATCTCTTTTGATTTTCTTTCAAAATCATCAAAACAAATTATTCCACCATTGTTTAATCTTGATAAAGCAACTCTTTCTATATTATCTTCTTGCTCTTCTCGTAACCCATTTGCAATTTTCTTTGACCCAAATCTTTTCATTCTTTTTGTAAAAGTTGAAAAGCCATTAGTTACAAAGTTTTTTCCACCAATTGCATCATAGTAAACTTGTGAAAAAATATCATTTTCTATCTCTTCTATTGAGCTTTTACCATAAAGGCTAATATATGCATAAACTTCTCGTTTCTTTTTTAGCTCTTTTTTTAATTCTTCCCTTGCAATTTTATCTTGCCAAAAATGAGTTTTACCACTTCCCCATTTCCCTGATAGCATGATTACCTTGCCATTATTGTCATCACTTCTTAAATAACTAGTCTTACTACCTACTAAATATTCTTCTAAAACTTTTTGATTTGCCATTTTTACTCTTTACTTGTATTCTAAGGATTTAACTACTAACTTCTTATTCTTAAAGGGGTCAATTACCGCTTCTATCTCATCTAGTTTATACTTCAAAGGAAATCCTATTCTAGAGTTTGTTGCTGTTGTTTCTAGTTTATAATAAGCTTGACCATTTACATAAAGAGCTTTTTTATTTGCTAATTTTTCTTGTAATTTTACTATTACAAAAACATGCTTTGGTACAAAGACAAAATAGGCTTCATAGCCTTTTGTTTTAAGTAGTGAGATAAGCAAGTTTGACTTATCATCACAGTCTCCAAAGTTTTGGTCAACTACATGCTTTGGACTTCTTGCCACACTTTTATTTACTTTATAAGGAATTCTTGTCACAAAATCAAGCATTGATTGTACTTCACAAAGTTCATTTCCTAAACAATTTTTTGTAAGAAAGTTTGAAAGTCTTTGTGTATAGTAGTCTTGTCTAACTTGGTTTACATAAGTTGCGCCATCTATACTTATGAATTGATTTTTAACGATAAAAAATGATTTAAATAAAAAGGTTATCAAAATAGCAAAAAATAGTACTGAAACTATAACTGCAATTTTATTTGCTAACTTACTATCAAAAAGCATTTAAAGCCTTTTTTAAACCCTTAATATTGTTTAAAGAACCCACATAAAAACTCACAAAGTATTCATCTATAAAATCATATTCTAAACAAGAGTTTATCATTACTCCATGCTTTTGAATTTGTTTTTTAAACTCATTTGAATCAATATTTTTAAGTCTTATTAAAAGTGAATTAGAATTACTTTGAAACATAGAATCTACAAACTTATGTTCTTGAAGTATTTTTTCTAGTTCTATTCTATTTTTGATATATATTGAGTTTGAGATAGTTGCAAATTTCTTATCTTTTAAGGCTTCTTCTAAATACTTTATCTCAAAACTTGATATCTTGTTTTCAGGTTCATATTTTCTTAAACTCTCAATACTCTTTTCACTTGCGAAAACTGTAGCTATGTTTAGATTCTTTCTAGCGTAAAACTTACTTAAATCTTTTACTATAAATAAGTTTTCATACTCTTCTAGGTATTTTATACATGAAGTTTTTCCACAAAAATCAATTAGTGTTTCATCTATAATAATTTTTGCATTTTTACTTGCCCAATACTCAAATAATTTATCAAGTTCATAAAATGTTCCATCTAAAAAAGAAGGGTTCATAAAAACCACTACACTCTCATCTTTGATTGGCAAATATATATTTTCAAATCTATTTATCAATCTTGTTTCATATCCTAAGTTATTTGAAGCTTCTTTATACTCTAAATTACAAGGAGAATAGATATAACAAAACTTTGAGTTTAAATATTTTAGAAGTGAATAAATAGAAGAAGAGAAGCCATTAAAAAGCTCTATATTTGTTTTATTTATTTTATATCTTTGTTCTAGTTGTGATAAAAGAGATTGGTAACAATTACTTTCATCACATACTTCATTAAAATCAATTTGAATATCTGGCTTTAAAAAGTTAACTTCACTTCTAAAATCAAACATCTACAGACCTAAAAAGTTTTTTATTCCCGTAAATACAATTTGAGCAGATAAAGCTGCTAAAAAAAGTCCAGTGATTTTTGAGATTACAAGAAGTCCTTGCTTTCCTACTAATCTTTCTATGATAGAAGAAGAGTAAAGCATAATTCCTATAACTACAATTGCGCAGACAAGTGCTAAACTTCCTAAAAACATAGAACCATTTGTATCAAAGCCAGCACCCATTACAAGTAAAACCCCAATTGTTCCAGGGCCAATTGTAATAGGAATAGAAAGAGGTACAACTGCAAGTTCTTCGATATCTTTTTGTTCTACTTTTTGAGTATCTTTATTTCCTTTGATTAACTCCACTGCTGAAAGAAATAGTAAAGCCCCTGCTCCAATTCTAAAGGCATCTAAGGTGATACCAAATACTGCAAAAATATGCTTTCCAAAATAAAGTAATATTAAACTAATTATAATCACGGATAGAGTTACTTTAATAGCTAATGCTCTTTTTTGAGAAGAGCTTGCATCACTTGTAACTGTTAAAAAAACTGATAACACAAAAAATGGTGTCATAATGAAGAACATTTTTAAAAATGTCGAAAAGAATAATTCCATTATACTTCCTAAAAACTATTAAGGAAGTATAACAAAATATAGTTTTATTTATTTTAGAATTATTTAAAGTTTTTGTTTATAACTTCTAAAAACTCTTGTGGATTTTTATATCCAATTATTTTAGCTGCTTTCATTTCTTGATTATTTTCATCATAAAAGATTAAAGCAGGAGGCCCAAATACTTGGAATTTTTTCATTAAAGCTTTGTCTTCATCTGTATTTTTTGTAACATCAGCTTTTAAAAGAGTAAACTTCTCAAGTACTTTTAAAACCTTTTCATCTTTAAAAGTGATATTATCTAACTCTTTACAAGAAACACACCAACTAGCCCAAAAATCAAGCATAACTGGTTTATTTGAAGCTTTTATTGCCCGGTCAAGTTCTTCTAGATTTTTAATCTTAACAAAATCCAAGTCACTTGAACTTGTAGCTACAACTTTTGAAGAAGTAAATTTTTCAAGTGGCTTTAATACATTTGTAGCACCACTTATTGCTCCAATAAATGTTGCTGCACCATAGATTAAAAGTACAGTTGCAAAAAGTTTCACTAAAATGTGCTCAAATGTTTTGATAAATAATCCAGCTCCTAAGAATAATAAAGCCCATAAATACATAATTAAAGTTGGGTTTAGTACTCTATCTAACATCCAAACTGCAATTGCAAGCATTACAATACCAAATACTTTTGTAACTTGTTCCATCCAGCCACCAGGTTTTGGCATAAATTTACCAGCTCCAAGTCCAATAAGAAGTAAAGGAACACCCATACCTAAACTCATCACAAATAAAGCAGCTCCACCTAATACGGCATCACCTGTTTGACCAATATAAACTAAAGCTCCTGCAAGAGGTGGCGCAACACAAGGACCAACAACAAGGGCTGATAAGAATCCCATTACGGCAACTCCAAATACCCCTTGCTTTTCTTTTCCTTCTGTTGTTTTATTTAGTTTTGTTTGGAAGCTTTGAGGTAGTTCTAATTTGAAATATCCAAACATAGAGAAAGCCAATACTACAAAGATAAAGGCAAAAGATACTAAGACGTATGGATTTTGTAAAGCAACTTGTAAATTAGCTCCAAATATTCCTGCTATAACTCCTGCAATCGTATATGCTAATGCCATTGCTAAAACATAAACTAAAGATAAAAAGAAGCCTTTAGAAGCTGTTAATTTTTCACTATCTCCTGCTTTTACAATGATAGATGAAAGAATAGGAATCATTGGGAAAACACAAGGAGTTAGAGATAATAAAAGTCCAAATCCAAAGAAAGTTGCAAGAACTAAAATTGCACTTTTATCTTTAAGAGTATTTACAATTGAATCACTCTCAGAAATATTTTCATCAGCACTTGTTTCAGTTGTAGTTAGTTCTTTTTTAACTTCATTACTTTTTGAAGCTTCTAATTTTGAAGCTAAATTTACAGAAATAGTTTCACTCATAGGTGCATAACAAAGTCCTGCTTTTGAACATCCTTGAAAGTTTAATTGAATCTCATAATTATCAGATTGTACTTCTTGTTTCAGTAGTGAAAAAGGAATATCTATAGAGATTTCATTGAAATGAACAATAAATTCATGATACTCTTCAGGTTTTGGCATATTAAGTTTAGATGTTATCTCTTTTTTTTCTGGTTTTGTAATTAAAACTTTTAATTGCTCATCATAAAGATAAATATCTTTACCTAATTTTATAGTTGCAACAACTTTATTTTGTTGTTCTTCTAGTTTTACTTTAAATGCTTCATGTGGTTCTAAAAATGATCTTTGTATAGAAAAAGCATATACAACCATAAACATTAATAATAGTATTTTTTTCATTTATAGTACAACCTTATTTTAAATCTTGTTGGTATTATAATCTATTTATGTGAAGTATTTGTTTATATATGGATTATAACTTTCTTATATTTTAGAATTATAATTAAATATTATAAAATATTTGATATTTATTAGTTATTATTTTGAATAATTAATTATAAGGAATACTAATGAGTAAAGTTATTGATTTATCAGTAGATGAAATTGAAAAAATGATAAATGAAGATGTGGTAATGATTGATGTAAGACGTGATGATGAATTTAAACACACTGGTATAATCAAAAATTCACATAAAATGACTTTCTTTGATATGTTTGGAAACTGTGATGTTCCGACATGGTTAGCTCAATTTGAGAAATTAGTAAAATCAAAAGATCAATTAGTAGTTTTAATCTGTGCTCATGCAAATAGAACAAGAGTTATTGGAGATTTTTTAACTCAAAATCATGGCTATACTAATATTGCACATTTAGAAGGTGGTATGGCAAATTGGTTAGACCACAATAAAGAAACAGTTTTTAATTAGTGCAAAGAAGAGATTACTCTTCCTCTTCTTTTTTCTTCGCACTTGCTTCTTGTAAAATTTCAATTACATTATCTAAGTTTTCATATGGAATATGTGATTTCCACTCAATATCTTTTCCATTTAATGAAATTCCAATACTTACAACATCAGGTGTTCCCTTACCATATGGCTCAGAAACATTTGAGATAGATATTACCCCTTTTTTTGTTCCACTTAAAGGAAGAGTTCCTAATTCTGTAGTTGCCATGTGTAATCCTTTTTTTAATTTGTTTAAATTTTACTAAAAATAACTTTTATTTAGTTAAAAAAGTGGTGCTGGTTCACCTAAATAGAAACCTTGGTACTCATCTGCGTCTAATTTCTGCAATATTTTATATACTGTTTCGTTATGAATAAATTCTACTACAACAATAATTTTTAAAGATTTACAAAAATCAATTATAGATTTTACCATTTCATAAGAAGTTTGGTCCGTATCAATATTTTTAATTAAAGAACCATCAATCTTTATATATTCTGGTTTTATATTTAAAACGTGAGTAAAGTTAGAATATCCCGTACCAAAATCATCAATTGCGAATTTAATACCCTTTTTTCTAAATGTTCCTATAAAATCATCTAAAACCTTATGGTCTGAGATAAAATCACTTTCAAGTATTTCAAAAACTACCTTTTCTCTTTGTTCTTTAGTTAAAAGATTCACTTCTCTTTCAATAAAGTCCATAAAGTCTAAATTCAAGATATCTGAGAAACTGATATTTACAGATACAAGTTTTCCTATTCTGTCTAAATTATCAAATGCTTTTTTTATAATTATTTGATTTAATTTAAAATACTGTTTTGTTTTTATTGCCACATCAAAAAAGTTTCCTGGAGCTAGGAATTTTTCTTCTCCATCTACAGTATCTTTTATTCTCATCAGAGTTTCATATTTGATTAGGTTTTCATCTTTGTCAAAGATTGGTTGAAAAAATGGAATTACATTGTCGTTTATAATTGCATTTTTGATTTTATCTTTCCAATGCATCATTTTTTTGATATTTTCTTTTACATCAATATTTTTATTATAAACAACTGTTCTTTGAGAAGTTTGTTTTGCTTTGTTTAAAGCAGTGTTTGCACACTTTACAGGTTGGTTTTGAGAGATTGAAGTACCAACTGTAACTGATAGATATAAATCAACACCTAAGCCTTCTATTTTAAACTCTTTGACAAATAACTCATGTATCTTATCTATCATTTTTTCATAAGCTAAAAACCTAACAATACTTGTATCTTTTAATGCAAAGATGTCACCATTTACTCGATATAGAGTTAAATCATGCTCTTTTGCAAACTCTTTTAATCTTTCAGTGATTTTGATTAAAAGCTCATTTCCTATTTGGAAACCATAAAGTTCATTTATATCATCAAAATTATTTATATCGATAAAATTTATTGCAACAAACTCTTCATCTTTGATACTATCAATTAAACATTCTCTATTTTCTAATCCTGTTAAATCATCATAATAAAGTTTTTTTCTTAACTCTTCTGTTCTTTCTTCTATTTTTTCTTCTAGATTTTTTGTATTTTCTTGAATTGAGTCTAACATCTTATTAAAGTGATTTGCTAAAATACCTAACTCATCGTTACTTTGAACAGGAGTTCTTACTTCTAAGTTCCCTTCTTCTACTAATCTAGCATTTTCCGATAAGTCTTGAATAGGTTTTAAAAGTTTTTGTAAAAATACTATTGCTATAAAGACTACTATAAAAAGAAGAATTATTGATAAGTTAATCAACATTGAATCAATCTCTTCAACTTTTTTCTCTAAATCTTTTTTATAAATTGAAGATATTATATACCAACCAAAGAAATCATTATATTCAACCCAACCAAGTTTTTCATAGCTAAAGTTTTCTGGGTCTTCTTCTGTATTCCAAGTATATTTCCAAACATTTTTGCTTAAAGAAGCTTCTTTAAGCTCTCTTGATAATTTTGGAACATTAAGATATTTTCCATACTTACCTAAAGCTAAAGAGTCTCCTATTAAAGACTTATTTGGATGAGCAATAACTCTAAACTCTTCATCTAAAATAAATATATCTCCATACCCTTCTTTAAAAAGAGTATCAATCAATGGAGTAAGGTTTTGAACAGCTTTTTCTTTTTGGGCATCTATTTCCATTTGAATATTTGATTTAGCTGTTACTGAAGAAATAATAATATCAAAAGGCTCAAAATAGATACTATGTACAATCTTATCTGAGACGATATCAGAATTTAATTTTTTCCATGAATAATTACTATAAGTCTCTTTTTCTTGTATTACATTAGTAATAATTGTAGGAGCAAAAACTCTGCCCTTTGCATCTTTTGCATTGTAAAAGTTTTTTCCTATATTAGATTTATCAGGATGAAATAAAATAGTTCCTTTTAAATCAATAATATATAAATAAGCTTCATCATCATAAGAGATTTTAGAGATAATAGAAATAGCTTTTTTTAGTGCTTCTTCTTTTGAGTAATTATTATTTTCAAAATCTTTGTAATAATCTTCAAAGATGTCATAGGCAAAATAAGAAAGATTTCTTATTCTTTGTCTATACTCTTTATCTTTGAAGGTTTCAAATTCACTTATTTGTTCTTTTTTTGAGTCTACTATATATGATATTTTTTCAAGTTGTAATTTTACTTGAGTTTTTTCAAAGTCTAATAAATATTTTGTTATTTTTGGTGAGATAATAAATGTTATAAAAAGTAGATATACTGAAATGATAAGAATAAAAGTTGCCCCAATCTTTAAGAAAATTTTATTTTTCATATTCAGTAAACCTTTTTATAATATAGCACTTATAATATAGCACTTATTTAACTAGTTTTTTTGGCAGATCTTTTGTCCATACTTTATAGACTGACCTGTTAAGTTTTCTAATTGAACAAATCCTTTTTCCCAGAACATAACTACAGTAGAACCCATTTTAAAGTAACCTAAGCAATCACCTTTTTTAATCATTTTATTTTCATATTCATAAATTTGAATATCTCTGATTTTTGTATTTGTTTCCACTTTTGGTTCAAATTCAAATACCATTTGTCCTACATTTAGTGCACCTACAAAAACCATGTAAAATAATTTGTTTTCATGAACACACTCTAAAATAACTCTTTCATTTTCTGCAAATAAATCAATTTGTTTATTTAAATATTTTAAGTTCACTGGATACAATTTTCCTGGTACATGAAGTAATCTCTTTACTTCAAAATCACAAGGAGAATGATATCTATGATAATCTCTTGGAGAAAGGTAGAAATTCATGTATTTACCATTTAATAACTTTTTAAAATTATTAGAACAGTTATAAGTTAGTAGTTCTTCAAAAGAGTATTCCATTCCTTTGATTTGTAAAGCTAAATCTCCATTTACATCTCCACATTGAGTAATTAAACTATCTGTTGGAGAAATAAATACGTTTTCATCTTCGTTGATTTGTCTTGCAATTGCTAGCTCTCTTGTAAAAAGATCATTTAGTGATTTATAAAATTTTTCATTTCTAAATTCACTCATATCTAACTTCATACTTTTCACATATACTTTATTAATAAATTTTTGAATAAATGATGGAAACTCTGTTTTTGCAAACTTTCCAAAGTATTGAGAGATAATATTTGTAATATGCATTTTTTCCCTTGTTTAGTGTAATATATATATTTTATCCAAATTATACTTGATTTTTTTAAAGCAATTTCATAAATTATTATTCTAAGTCTATTTAAAAAAAATTTTGATAATCTTCAAAAAAATATTATAGGAGAATTTTTAATGCACAAAGTTATTGTAGAAAAAGAGTGTGGTTGTTTTAAAAGAAGTGATTTACAAAACAACTTAGAATTTAACTCAAAAGATGATGCTTTAAGTAAAGCAATTCAAATGAAAAACCAGATGAATTTAGAATTTTGTAAAAAACATGAATTTGATTTAGTAGAACATGGAAACAATTTTGTTATTGATTTCAGACAAGAAGCTCCATCTTCATGTTGTGGTTCAGGGTGCTGTAGCTAGCCAAGTAAGTAGTTATTCTTTAGTACTACTTGGCACAAACTCTTTAGGAACAAGGATAGTAAGCTTTCCTTGTTCTTTCATACCACCTGCATAAATTTCAGCATCTTTTCCAGTTCCATAAAAGAAATCAGCTCTAATTTCACCTTTAATTGCACCACCAACATCTGCTGCAACCATAAGTCTATTTATTTTTTCTTGTGTAACTGAATTTTTTGTATTGATAAATACAGGCATACCTAATGGTATATATTTTCTATCAACAGCTAAATTTCTTCCAGCAATTAACTCTGTACCTAAAGCTCCTGTTGCACCTTGAGCTCTTTTTGAAAAGAAGATATAACTTCCGTTTGCATATAAAATTTCATCAACTCTTTGGGGATTGTCTTGTAAGTAAGCTTTAATGCCTTGCATAGAAGCTCCATACCCTTTTAAAACACCTTCTTGTAAAAGCATTCCTCCAATTCCTTTATATTTATGCCCGTTTTGATTTGCATAACCCACATTTAAAATTTCACCCGTTTCTAATTGAACTTTTCCTGAACCTTGAATATGTAAAAAGAATAAATCAAATCTATCATCCACATAACAAATAGCTTCTAAATCATCTCTTTCATTAATAGCTTCTCTATCATCGTAAGGAATTACCTTATTCCCTTTTAATTTACCTCTTAATCTATACTTTTTAAGCTCCGGATAAATAGAAGATAAATCAACTATATACATATCTTTTGGTGTTTTATAAATTGGATATTTGTATTTTTCTGTTTTTACTAAACTACCTCTTAATAAAGGTTCATAATAACCTGTAATTACACCAGTATTTGTTTCGTTATTGTTATAAAGTTCATAGGCAACAAAGTTTTCAGTGAAAAATTTTGAGCCATTTGTATAGTCATTTGCTTTAGAACAAGCTTCTTTAAAAAGTTTATATCTTTTTGCTCTTTTACAATCTTTTTTAAATACTTCTAAGGCATAATTTAAATCATCTTCATAAAAACCTTGGATTTTATTCAAATCTACTTTTAAAACTTTTGCTTTTGATATTTTATCTAGTTTCTCAAGGGGCAAAGGCTCTTTTTGAGAACAACCTGTAAAAAATAGGATTAAAAATGAAATAGAAAGAATTATTGCTTTCATATTAGAAGTCCTTCAAAGTTTTTGGAATTCTAACATCTAAAAGTTAATAAAAGATTACATAGAACAATTAGATGATGAGCTTAGGGGATAGACCTCTTTTAGTCCACATGTTTTACATGTATATTCAATATCATTAACCCCAGAACATCCATGATTTTTTAATACTCTTGTAGAAATTACATCTACTTTAAAAGTGCTTCTTGTTCTTTCATCATAAAAGGTTTTAGCTTTATCTTTACATGAAGGACAAATGCCTTTATTTAGTTGATCTACTCTTGAGTGTTTGTTTTTAAAATAAAGTAAGATAGAGAAGATTACTATTAAAAAAGTTAATAGTAAAAAAATAAGAGTTTGCATGAAGTAGAGATTACTCTACTTCTGCATCGATAACATCGTCATCGTCTTTTTTAGCTTTTTTATTTGGTTGTGCACCAGCACCTGCTTGGTCACCACCTTCTTTTTTGTACATTGCTTCAGCTAATTTATGAGAAACTTCAGTTAAAGCTTTTACTTTTTCTTCAATTTGCTCTTTAGTTGCATTTTCATCTTTTAGAGTTTCCTCTAAAGCTGCTGCTGCATCAATAATTTTTTGTTTTTCTTCAGCAGAAACTGCATCTTCATTCTCTTCTAATGTTTTCTTAGTTGAGTGTAATAATGCGTCAGCTTGGTTTCTTACTTCAATTACTTCTTTTCTTTTTGCATCTGCATCTTTATTTGCTTCTGCTTCATTTACCATTTTTTCGATTTCTTCATCAGATAATCCAGATGAACCAGAAATAGTAATTTTGTTCTCTTTTCCAGTACCTTTATCTTTAGCAGATACATTTAAAACACCATTTGCATCAATATCAAATGTTACTTCAATTTGAGGAACACCTCTTGGAGCTGCAGGGATATCAGATAATTCAAACATACCTAAAGATTTATTATCTTTAGCAAATTCTCTTTCACCTTGACCAACGTGAATTGATACTGCTGGTTGATTGTCTTCTGCTGTAGAGAATACTTGTGATTTTTTAACAGGAATTGTAGTTCCTTTTTCAATCAGTTTAGTCATAACTCCACCTAAAGTTTCAATACCAAGTGATAATGGAGTAACGTCTAGTAATAATACATCTTTAACATCTCCTCTTAATACACCAGCTTGAACAGCAGCACCTTTTGCAACAACTTCGTCTGGATTTACACCTTTATTTAAATCTTTTCCAAAGAACTCTTTAACAACAGAGTTAGCTTTTGGTAATCTTGTTGAACCACCAACCATAATAACTTCTTGAATCTCACCTTTATCTAATCCAGCATCTTTCATTGCAGTTTTAATGTGATCTAAAGTCTCAGAAATTAAGTGCTCAGTCATAGACTCAAATTTTGCTCTAGTTAATGATTTAACTAAGTGAACTGGACCTGCGTTACCCATAGAAATAAATGGTAAGTTAATTTCTGTTGATTCCGCTGAAGATAACTCTTTTTTAGCATTTTCAGCTGCATCTTTTAATCTTTGTAATGCCATCTTGTCATTTTTAATATCAAAACCATTTTCAGATTCGAACTCTTTTGCTAACCAATCAATGATTGCGTTATCAAAGTCATCTCCACCTAAGAATGCATTACCATCAGTTGAAAGTACTTCAAATGTTCCATCACCAATTTCAAGAACAGTAACGTCAAATGTACCACCACCTAAATCGTATACAAGAACTTTTTCTTCACCTTTTTTATCAAGTCCATATGCTAATGAAGCTGCTGTTGGCTCATTGATAATTCTTAATACATTTAAACCAGCAATAGTACCAGCTTCTTGAGTTGCTTTTCTTTGTGCATCATTGAAGTATGCAGGAACTGTAATAACTGCATCAGTTACAGGTGCTCCTAAATACTCTTCTGCATCAGCTTTTAATTTTCCTAAAATTTTTGCAGAAATTTCTTGAGGAGTATAAACTTTATCAGCAATTTCAACTGCTGCTGCACCGTTTCTATTAACGATTTTATATCCTACTTTTTCTTGTGCTTCTTTAGCATTTTCTTCGTCCATCATAAGACCCATAATTCTTTTTACAGAATAAATAGTCTTTTCTGGGTTTGTAATAGCTTGTCTTTTTGCTGGATCACCAACTAATACTTCACCTTTATCAGTGAATGCAACGATTGATGGAGTTGTGTTTTTTCCTTCTTTATTAGGAATAACTTTAGCTTCACCACCTTCATAAACTGCCATACAAGAGTTTGTTGTACCTAAGTCAATACCAATTACTTTACTCATATTTTTTCCTTTATTTTATGTTATAAAATCAAGGGAACCTTTCATTATAATCTTCTTTAGCGCTTGAAATAAATTCAAGCTAAGAAGCAATCTAAAGCACAAGCAGAAGCTTGTGTAATTCCCAACTTTTTTTATTAATTTTTATTTTTATTTCAATAGTTTATAGACATTACGGTCATTTATTTAATTAGCGATGCTAACCATTGATGCTCTAAGAAGTCTATCTTTAAACTTATAACCTTTTTGCATCACTTGAACGATTTCACCTGTTTTATGGTTTTCACTATCTACTTGCATTACTGCGTCATGGAAATTTGGATCAAACTCACCATCTGTTTCGATTATTGAAATATCATGTTTCTCAAATGCTGTGTAGAAGTTTTTAATTGTTAATTCAACGCCTTCTTTTAACTTTGCAAGAAGCTCTTCTGCTGGAAGCTCTTTTGCTGCTTCTTCAGCTGCAAGTGCCATCTCTAAAGTATCAATTGGCATTAATAAATCTTTTGCAAACTTTTCACTAGCATAATCAATTGCTTGATATTTTTCTTTTTCTAATCTTTTTTTAATGTTCTCAAAATCTGCATGAACTCTAAAATATTTGTCTTCAGACTCTTTTAACTTTGCTTCAAGCTCCGCAATTTTTTCTTCTGGTGTTAATTCTTTTGCTTCACAAGATTCATCTTGATTTTCACAAGCTTGTTCTTGTTCTTCAACAGTTTGTTCAACTTCCTCTTGATTTACTTGCTCTTCATTTAATTCTTCTTTGTTTTCACTCAAAATATATCTCCTAACTCATATTTATTTTGTTATAAAAATACTCATAGTCTTTTGATAACTCACCAACTACTAACATTTTTATATTTTTATTTTCAATTTTACAATTATGACAAACAGCTATATAGCCTTGTGGAATAATATTATCAAAATAAATTCCTTCTTCTAAAGAATCAAGAATTCTTCCTTTTAAAAATCCGTTAATACTTTTTTCATCATAATTATATTTCAATGATAAAGAGAAAAACTCTTTAGTATTATAAATATGAAAATTTTTGTTTTGTAAATGCTGACTTACTTTTTCATAGATTTCATATGCCCCAACTTGTCTTGAGATATTTACAATATGAACTAATTCTAAACCTTGCATATCATTTAAAAATCTATAAAGTGCATCAGAATATTTAACTGTAATTGCAAAAGAACTAAACTCTAAAATCATATACCTATTCTCAACATTTAGAATGTCATTTAAAGTATCTGACTTTTGCTCTTGAACAAAAACTGTAATTCCCAGCTCTTTTGAAAAATACTCAATTGCTTTTTCATCTACAAAATCAAGTTTAAAATCTAATTTATTAGTCCAATATTGTTTTAAAGCTTCAGTAGTTGGAGTTCTTCCTGAACTCACATGTTCTTGAGCTAAAAAACCTTCTTCTCCTAACTTCTTAAAATAACCTCTAATAGTTGCAGGAGAGTAAGCAATATCATACATTGATTTTAACTGTGTAGAACCAATTGGTTCTAAGTGTTCAATGTATGCTTTGATTATTGAATGTAATAAATACTCTTTTTTATCAATCATAATTTACTCACTTTTAGCACTTGAATTCTCAAACTGCTAAAAATATTATACTATATGAGTGAGTAAATGTCAAGTTCTTTTTAGCAAAAGATTTATAAAAGTGCTAATTTTTCTACATAGCCCTTTTTTCTGCTTTAGTTTGGTATAAAGTTAAAGTAACTATAATAAAATAAAATATATTTAAAGAGTTTAAATGAAAAAATTAATTGCTATTTTTGCCCTATTGTCAGTTAAAATATCACTATTTGCAGCTGCTGAGTTTGTAACAATTGGTACAGGAAGTATAACAGGAACATATTATCCAACTGGTGGAGCTATTTGTAGGTTAGTAAATAAATACAAAAAGGAGACAAGAATTAGATGTTCTGTTGAATCAACTGGTGGCTCTGTTTATAATATAAATGCAATTAGTATGGGTGACTTAGATTTTGGAATTGCACAATCAGATGCAGTTTATCATGCAATTGAAGGTAAAAAGACTTTTAAAAAGAACCCTATGAAAAAGCTAAGAACAGTAATGTCTATTTATCCAGAACTTCTTGCTTTAGTAGTAAAAAAAGACTCAAATATAAACTCTATCTATGATATAAAAAACAAAAGAATAAATATAGGAAACTTAGGAAGTGGAAATGAAACTACTGTTTCTTATTTATTAAACCATTTGAATATCAAAAAATCTGATTTGAGTTATGTTGGTAAATTAAAAGTTGGGGAAGCCCCTGATGCTTTAAGAGAAGATAGAATTGATGGCTATTTTTATATGGTAGGACATCCAACTGCAAATATAAAAGATGCTTCAAGCTCTTCAAATATAAAGTTAGTTCCAATTACTGGGAAACAAATTGATAAATTTATAGAGAAAAATCCTTTTTATGTAAAAGGTGAAATTCCAGCAGCAATTTATAGTGGTGTTTCCACTGCAACTCCTACTTTTGGTTCAAAAGCAGTTTTAATAACAAGTTCTGATGTAAGTAACAAAGCAGTATATACTTTAGTAAAAGCGATATTAGAGAATTTTGACAAATTCAAAAAATTACATCCTGTATATAGATATATAACAAAAGAGTCTTTACTTGAAGGATTAAGTGCCCCATTACATGATGGAGCTATTAAATATTATAAAGAGAACAACTTTATTAAATAAAGTTGCTTCCTTTTATTTCTTTAGTTGTTTTTCGATTATGTATCCATAACCTTTATGAGAGATAATAAAGTCATCATCTTTAACTTTATCTTTTAATCTTTTCATTACTGTTCTAAAAGCAGAATCATTTGTATTTATATCATTCCAAACATCTTGTTTAAATTTCTCTACAGGAACTACTTCCCCTAAATTGTCAATTAAAACTTTTAAAATATCTAACTCTTTTTTAGATAGTTTTACTATTGATTCTTGATTATATAACTTATCTGTTTTTGTATCATAAGTATATCTTTTGTTTAAAGTAATTAATACTTCATGTGTATTTAGTGCAGCATTATCAGCTAAAACTTCTTCTTTTGCTTTTTTTAGCATTTCCATCATATTATCAATATTTAAAGGTTTAACGAAATACCCAAGTACTCTTAAGTTAATTAGTTTTAATAGGTCATCTTCATTTTTATGAGCACTTACTATAATAAATCTTTGATTTGGAACTAACTCTCTAATGTCATCAATCATAGAGATTCCATCTTTATTTGGCATCTTTAAATCAGTTAAGACTAGGTCGAAAGTTTTGTTTTCATCAAAGTCTTTTTTGAATATATTGCTTGCTTCTTGTCCATCACAGGCAACAACTACTTCATCAAAAATAGTATTAAGATAAAAAGATAAGGTTTTTCTTGCTACATCTTCATCTTCAACTAATAACACTCTTGTTTTATAATTTTTCATTATTCTTCCCAGGCAATTAATTATTTTATTATATCTTTAAAGTGGTAAAATAATAGTAAAAACTACACCACCATCAATATTTTTAACATTTATGTTACCATTCATATTCTTTTCAATAATTGTCTTAGCCATATATAGACCTATCCCTGTTCCTTGGTCTTCAAACTTAGTAGTAAAATATGGTTCAAACATCCTTTCCATAATCTCAGCTTCTACTTCACCACAATTGTTTTGTAGTAGAATTTTTACATTATTTTTTTCTTTTAATATCTCAATTTTTGTTTTTGCTTGAAAGTTTTCTTTACTATTTTTTATCTCAGCAGCATCATTTGCATTGTTTAAAATATTTAAAATAACTTGTTGGAACTCATTTTTATAACTTACAATTTCTATACTCTCTCCAAGGACTTCAACATCCATATGTGTTTTTTCTAACTGTGTTTCAACTATTTTTACACAAGAGTTTATAGAATCTTTTATGTTAAAGCTAGCCTTATCTTTTGTAGGTTGATAGAAATTTCTAAAATCATCAATTGTTTGCGACATATAATCAATTTGAAGTTTTGTATCTGAAGTTATATCTTCTATATCTTCTTTTTTTAGATTTTCAAAATTATCTCTTATAAAGTGAGTTAGAAGATTTATATTATTAAGCGGTTGTCTCCATTGATGGGCAATATTTCCAAGCATTTCACCCATTGCTGCAAGTTTACTTTGATGAACTAAGAGTCTATCTTTTTCTATATTTTTAGCTAACTCTTCTTCTACTTTTGATTTCAACTCTTCTTCTGTTAATTTCATTTTTGTAATATCAGTTATATATCCATAAAGATGAGTTACATTTCCAAAGTCATCTTTTAAGAAAATTGTTCTATTAAATACCCATCTTATTGTTCCATCTTTTTCAATAACTCTAAACACTTTAGTAAAAGATTTTGCATCTTTTTTTATAGACTCTTTTAACTCTTTTTGTAACTCTTTTGCATCATCTTTATGAACAAAATTTAAAAAACTATCTTTTTTATTTTCAAAGTTATTTGTTGCATAACCAAAAGAACTAATTGATTTAGATACATACTCAGGGGTTAAGAAATCATCATTTTTCCATTTAAAAATAACTATTCTTCCATATTCAACTAGTAAATCAACATATTGAAGTTCCTTAGAAAGCCTTTTTCTTCTTTCAATATCCATTGACATCATTAACATACGTTTTGGCTTTTTATCTTTATCTCTAAAAGCTTTACCTCTAACTAAAACCCATTTATATTCATTCCATTTGTTTTTAATTCTATATTCACTAATAAAGTGTTCTGTTTTTCCTTCAAGATGAGTTTTCAATCTATTTTCTACAATTGGTCTATCTTGTTGATGAATTATATTTAACCATTCATGTAAACTTTTTATTTCACCTTTTTTATAACCAAACATCTCAAGCCATTTTTTAGAAAAGAAGATATTACCATTTTCTAAATCAATATCCCAAAGACCATCATTTGATGCAATAATAGCAAGCTCATATCTATCTTTCCATTTCTTGTACATTTTATTTCTAGTCTCTAATCTTTTATTGTATCTATGGAAAATAGAGTTTATAAACTTAGTAAACACGGTAGAAGCTAAAATTAAAAATAACGCTATCAATACAACAATGGCAATAGATACAGATAGTTTTGAATTATATTTATAGTTTAAATCAGCTAATTTACTAGGAAGTGTATAACTTTTTATAGAGACTAAAAAATTGTATTTTGTGAAATTATATGTTTTATGACTCTTGTTTACTTCATTTTCAGTTATATATTTTCGTAAGACTTCACTTGAACTGTCAAATCTGTCTTGTTCTAAAATATATTTTGCATTTAATTTTTGTCCCTTATTATAATAGTTATAAACATAACCTTGGTTATAATCATAGAACCAAAAATAACTGTCTGAATAGTATTTACTTTTTTGTACAATTGAGTTAAGAATAACCTTTCTAATAGAGTCTTCCATATCATCAATTTTTGAAAAAGCTCCAAGGTACCAATTTTTATTTTTTATATCTTTAAAATAACTAAGTCTAATTTTATGATTAGTTTTATCAATCCAATAGATTAAATTATCATCTCCAATATATAAAATGTTTTCTAACATATGTTTTCTAAATCTTGTTATTTCGATTTTTGAATCAGTGATAACTCTTAAGTAATTTATCACTTCTTTTCCGTAGATAATATTTAGTTTTTCTTTGTCAAAAATCACAAACTCAAAATTACTGTTTCTTTCAAGGTCTTCAATAAAACTTTTAATATCTTTTAATTTAGCTTCACTTTTTGAATATTTTAAAAAACCACTCAAAGAAGTAACTGCATCAACCAAGGCAACCTCTTCTCCATCAAAAGATGAGTTTGCTTTAAACTTTATGTCATTTATATATTGATTTAAAATATTTCGTTTTTCAAATTGTTCTTTTTGGGTTAAAAGTTTTTCCTCATTTTTTTGCTTAACTTCTAAAACGGAAACAATAACAATCATAGAGATAATGGCAGAAACAAATACAAAAATTAAAGGCGTATATATAAGATGTTTTTTTATATCACTAAGAGTATAAAACTTTCTTTTTTTAAACATTAATAATAAACCTTAGCTAAATAAAGCCCATAAGGACTTGCTGGTGTTTTAAATTTATGTTCTTTTTTATTAAGTTGTTTTTTTAAATCCTCACAACTCAATTTCCCATCAGAGATTTTAAGAAGTATTCCAACCATAAGTCTCATTTGAGAGCGTAAATAAGAGTTTGCACAAAAATTAAAAACATAGATATCTTTATGTTTATAAAACTTTGTAGAAAAGACTTCTCTTACAGTATTATCTTTATCACTTCCTTTTTTATGGAAGTATTCAAAATCATGAACACCTTCAAAAAGTTTTATAGCTTCTTTTATTTTTTCTTCATCAATGTTTTCATGATAAGAGATATAATCAGCATTGAAAACTGTAGGTTTCTTTGTAGTTACTAAATATCTATAAACTCTTTTTGTAGCATGGAATCTTGAATGAAAATCTTTATTTACTTCTTGAATAGACTTTACTGAGATAGATGAAGGAAGATGTTTATTAAATACTTTTTTTAACTTTTTTAAATCAGACCAAAAAAGGGGTAAAATACAATTAAAAACTTGTCCTGTAGCATGAACATCTTTATCTGTTCTTCCACTAAGAATAATTTTTGTATCAATATTAATTTCTCTAAAAGCTTTTAAAAGTGCATCTTCAACACTTAGTCCATTTGGTTGGGTTTGACTTCCTTGAAATTTTGTTCCATCATAGGATATTACAAATTTTGCATTCATCTTAATATTGTTGTTTGATTGTTTTTACATATATAAAATATGTACTAATAATCCAAATTGTAGGCAAGATAAATAAGGAATTTAACAAGAACTTATCTGTTAAAACTTCTAAAAGAATATAAAAGGCTACAACTGAAACCATAGCATAAGAGACAGCCTTATTTTTGTCATATCTAGGATTATAATATCCAAAAGCAACAACTAAAAATAAAGACATTAAAGGGAAAAAAGAAGTTAAAATATAAAAAGAAAATTTATCTCGCTTTCCATTTGCACTAAGTTCTTTTATCCAAAAATCATAACTATCTAAAAAGAAACCTTGATTATTTTTAGAAACAGAATCGTTTATATCAAGTCTTTTATAATCAATTTGATTTAACTCTTCATTATCAATTAAAAAAGATTTTCCCTCAAAAAGTTTAAAACTAAGTTTCCCTTGATCATTTACAAGTTTCGCATTCTCTGAAATAATAAATTGGTCTTTGTTATTTTCAGTTTTAAATAGTTTTACTTCTTCGTAAGTTTTATCACTTTTTGAATCAATATATATTAACCATTTACCAAACTTTTGCCCAAATTCAGAGGCTTTGATATTAAAATTTGCTTCTTTTTGTTTTTGCTCTAAAAATCTTTCATTTAAAAACTTTGCTTTTGGAATAAGTCCAACAGAAATAAACAATAAAGACAGAGTTAAAGCTACAGTTACAGGAAGGAATATTTTTAAAATTCTTAAAGGGTTTAAACCAAAAGAAGTAATAACAATAAGTTCATATTCACTTGATAATTTACCTAAAGTAATAACTAAAGAAACAAAAAATGAAATAGGCAAAGTATAAAAGACAATTGTTGGAATAACATATAAATAAAGTCTTAAAAGTTCTAAAACATTCATTGTAATAACAGATGTTAATGCTGCAATTTTTACTAAAAAAATGATTGATGTTATAAAATACAGTCCTAAAAATATAGGAAAAAAAGTATGTGCAAATTGATTAAGTAAATAGTGTTTTAATTTCAAAAAATAACCTTTGTAATCTCAAAAAAGTATTCAAATAAAAAGCCTAATGATAAAAATGGTATGAATGGAATTTCTATCTCTTTATTTTTATACTTATAATATAAACTTGCTATTATAGCAAAAATTGAAGCAAAAAATATAGCAACAAAAGAACCAAGGGTTCCAAGTACTATTGCAAAACTTGCTATTACAGGAATATCACCTTCTCCTAAAGCCTCTTGTGTTTTTAATGACTCATCTTTAAAAATTCTTGCTTTTATATTTTGAATATAAAAGGTCACTAAAAAGTTTAATAAAACAAAAGCCCCAGCTAAAATGCAAGCTGCTTTTAAAGCCTCTATAAAATTCTGTTTTGATATGAAAAAAGCAAAAACAAAAATAAGAAGCAACAAATAATCTGGAACTGCTTTATACTTTAAATCAATAAAAGATAAGACTATTAATGTATAAAAAAAGATAGAAGATAATAGTAACTCCAAAGAAAAACCAAACTTTGTAAAAAGTGCAAAAGTTATAAGTGCAGATAAAATCTCTACTATAAAATATTGAAAAGATATTTTTTCATTACAACAAGAACTTTTACCTTTTAAAAGTAAAAAAGAGATTATTGGAATATTGTTATACCAAGGAATGCTTTCATTGCAATTTGGACATTTACTTCTTGGAAGTATCGACTTATTTTTAGGTAATCTTAAAATAAGTACATTTAAAAAAGAGCCAAAAATAGCCCCAATAATAAAACTAAATAGCCCCAAATCTTCGTTCTCTGTTTACAAAATCACTTATCATATCATCTAACTCTGAAGTTCTAAATTCAGGCCAATAAGTATTTGTAAAAAATAGTTCAGCATAGGCATTTTGCCATAGAAGATAGTTTGATAATCTTATTTCTCCACTTGTTCGAATTAACATATCAACATCAGGGATATCTGCTGTATCAAGGCAAGACTCAAAATTCTCTTTTGTAACTTCTAGTTGCTTTTCATTTAACTTCTTTATAGCTCTTAGAATTTCATCTTGAGAACCATAATTTAAAGCTAATACTTGCGTAAGATTTTTACCATTAGCTGTTTTTTCTTCTGTTTTTTTGATTATTTCTTGTAAAGATTTAGAGAATTTTGATAAATCTCCAATTGCTTTAAATCGAATAGAGTTTTCTAAATAAACTTCAAGTTCACTTTTTAAATACTTCTCCAAAAGTTTCATCAAGAATTCAACTTCTAATTTTGGTCTAGCCCAATTTTCAGTGGAAAAAGCATAAAGAGTTAAATATTTAACCCCAATTTTTGAACAGTGTTTAGTTATTCTTCTAACTGTTTTTGCACCTTCTTCATGTCCAGCTGTTCTTTTTAAGCCTTTCTCTTTTGCCCATCTTCCATTTCCATCCATTATCATAGCAATATGAATAGGGTCTTGTTTTTTAGTTTCACTCATGGGCAAACTTTTGGGCTAGTTTTTCTATTATTTCAAAAGAGATTTCATCTTTTTGTCCTTCAAAAGAGAAACTATCTTCTTTGAAAATCAATTCAATTGCATTATCACTTGTTCCAAATGAATTTTTATCTTTTAAAATATTTAAACAAACTGCATCAAGCTTTTTCTTTTCAAGCATTTTTATAGCATTGTTATTTGCTACAACCTCATCCATTTCTGCTTTAAAACCAATTGAGATTAAACCTTCTTTATCTAAAGAGTTTAAAATATCAATATTTTGTTTAAGCTTTAAATCCCAAGTTTGACCTTTAATCTCTTTTTTTATTTTCCCTGAAAAGTCATCTTGTGGAACATAATCACTAACAGCTGCAACCATAAAAAGATAAGGTTTTTTCTCTTCTTTTTTTGCTTTTTTTGTTAAGATATTTAAATCTTCATACATAGCAAAAGTGCTTTGTACACTTACTGTATTAATTTCATCAATAAGGTTTTCATGACCTCTTGTACTAACTAAAGAAACATTAGCACCTTTTATATATAAAGCAAGAGCTAAAGAAGAAGCCATTTTTCCTGAAGAATAGTTTGAGATATATCTTACATCATCAATTTTTTCAACTGTTCCACCACCACTTAAAATAGCACTTCTTTTTTCCCAATACTTTTCTTTTAATAGCTCTCTTGCTGTTTTATAAAATATAGTTTCTGGTTCTGCTAAAGCTCCATTGCCTACATCTTTACAAGCTAACTCTTTTATTTGAGAATTGATTAGTTCAAAGTGAAGTTTTTTTAACTTTTTTATGCTTTTTACTGTAATTTGGTTTTCAATCATATTTGTATTAGCTGCTGGTGCTATTATTTTTTTACCTTTAAAAGCTAAAACTGTTTGAGTTAATAAATTATCAGCAATTCCATTTGCTAATTTATTTATTGTATTTGCACTACATGGAGCAACTACTAAAATATCTGCCCATTTTCCAATATCAATATGATTATAGTCTTGATTTTTTTCCCATGATTCAGAAGCTTCATCTAAAACTTTATTTTGAGAAATTGCTTCAAAAGACAGTTTTGTTACAAACCTTTGTGAAGCCTCTGTCATAAGAACTTTTACATTTGCACCACTTTTTACATAAAGTCTTGTTAACTCTAATGCTTTATAAACTGCGATTGAGCCAGTAACGCAAAGTAAAATATTTTTGTTTTTTAAAAGCATGACTTTACTTCTTACTCTCAAAGTGTTTATAAAAGTAGTCCTCAACAACTCTTTTTTTAGCCCTAGTTGTATAAAGTTGTCCTTTTTTTAAGTCACTTGTAACTGTACTTCCTGCACCAATAAGAACATCATCTTCAACAGTTATTGGAGCTACAAATTGAGTATCACTTCCTACAAATACATTTTTACCTATAATTGTTTTATACTTATTGATTCCATCATAATTACAAGTGATTGTTCCACAACCAATGTTTGTACCTTCATCAATTTCACAATCCCCAAGGTATGTTAAGTGTCCTGCTTTTACACCATTTAATTTAGCTTTTTTTGTTTCTACAAAATTTCCAATATGAGTTTTATCAAGTTCACTACCTGGTCTAATCCTTGCCATTGGTCCTGCATCTGAATCAACTAAAATAGAGTCTTCTATTACTGTATTTGTCTTAATATGAGAGTTTATAATTTTAGAGTTTCCTAAAAGTGTTACCCCATTTTCTAAAATAGATTCACCTTCAATTTCAACACCCTCTTCTATATAAATAGTATCTGGTAATCTCATAATTACACCCTCACTCATAAAGGCTTTTTTGATTCTATTTTGGTGAATTACTTCTGCTTGGGCTAGTTCTACTTTTGAGTTTACACCTTTAAAGTTTTCTTCGCTTACTATAATTGGTTTTAAAACCTTTTTCTGCAAGATTGCCATTTCTATTAAATCGGTTATATAGTATTCTTTTTGGGCATTATCATTTGAAAGTTTTGGTAGATTTTCTAGTAAAAATTTTGTATCAAATTGATAGATTCCTGCATTTGCAGTTGTTATTTGAAGTTCTTCTTCTGTTGCATCTTTTTGTTCAACTATTTTTTGAACACTATCATTTTCTATTACAACTCTTCCATATCCAGAAGCATCGTCTAATTGAAGTACTGACATTACAATGGTTGCATTTATATTAAACTTCTCTAATTCGCTAGCTTGAATTAAAGGCATGTCTGCATTTAAAACTAGTGTTTTTTCGTACTTAGGAGTTATATTCATAACTGCCCCACCTGTACCTGGATAATTTTCATGGTCTTGAATTACAAAATTAATATTTGAAAAATATTTTTCCATTTCTTCTTGCACAAGTTTTGCTTGATGATAAATAACAACGGTTACATCATCACTGATTTTTAAAGCCTCTTTTATAGAATAATATAACATTGATTTACCAGAGATTTTATGTAAAACCTTAGGTGTAGTTGACTTCATTCTAGTTCCTGCACCTGCTGCTAAAATTATAATTGATTTACTTGACATTTGTTATTATCCCTCTAGTGCTTCATTTATTTCTTTTTTCAAATTATCTACAACTTCTTGAAGAGCTTTTTTCATTTTTTCATCGGATAGATTTGCATTAATTAACTTATCTAAATTTCCTTCTCTCTCTTTAAAAAATTTTGCAACAGATTTACTCTTTTTTCTATGGTTATACATCAAAATACCAGAAGCAATTAAAACGACAACTAATCTTGTATGTCCTAAAATTGCTGCATAATTAAGAATTGTAAATCCTGCATAATCAGCTGCATTTATATCAGCTCCTGCTGAGATTAAAAGTCTTGCAATTTTATAATTACCTTTCCATTGAGTATGATGAAGAGCTGTTCTTCCTTGCTTGTCTCTAATATCTAGATTACTTTTCTTACTTAATAATTTCTCAACAACTTCTATGTCATCAGCCATTACTGCTTTGTGGAAGATAGTTCTTCCATCTTTGTCCACAGTATCAATATCCACTCTAAATTTAAGTAAAAAAACTAATCTTTCTAAAAACTGCTCTTTTTCTCTTTGTCTTGTTATTTTAAGACCATTATCTATCATATGAGATAGAGGTGTTACCCCTTCATTATCTTCTACATTTAAGTCTGCACCTGCATTAACTATAAGTTTGATAATGTCCAAATTATTTTCATTTACTAAATCAAAAATAAGTGTTCTTCCATTTACTCGGGGTTGATTTATTTTTGGTTTAAATAGAAGCATTTTCTTTAATAATACGAAATAGTCTTCTGTCTCACTTAACTCTAAAAATCTTTTTAAAGTAGGTTTTTTATTGTTTCGTGTAATTAGTATTGCTTCACATAAATCATCTATCACTGTTCTTTCTGAATAATCCCTATGGTCTATATCTACACCATTTTCTATTAAATGGTCTATCATTTTCATATTTGAAGGACCTTTTAAAACTGCATCAAAAAGAACTGTTCTTCCTTCATTGTCTTGAGCATTTATATCTGCTCCTGAAGCTAAAAGGAAATTTATAGTGTCATAGTTTTTTCTTTCTACTTCTTTGTATAAAACAGTTTTACCTTGGGAGTCTGTTCTATTTATTGCAAGACCATTATCAATCAAATAGCCTGTTAACTTTAAGTAGTTTCTTTCTGCATTAACAAATCTATATTTACCCTCTACTTTAATGTCATCCATTTTTGAGATTGCAAGTATTTTTAAAATTTCATCTAAAAGTGTTTTGTCAGCATGGTCTTTTATATTAAGTTTCACTCCTGCTTCAAGTAAAGCTTCAATTGTGGAAATAGCCTTTGAACCAAAAACTATAGCATTGAATAAAACATTTTGTCTTTTCTTATCTAATACATTTACATCTATACCATTTGAAATTAAATATTTTGTGATTTTATCATTGTCTTTTAATACTGAGTGAAAAAGTACTGTTTGTCCGTTGTTATCAGTGATATTTATATCATCGACATTATTTACAACTTCTTTTATAATTTCTAAATTTCCACCTTCAACTGCATCAAAAAGAACAGTTCTTCCATAATGGTCAGTTATTGTAAGGTCAGGCTCATGAGCCATTAAAATTTTAAATACTTTGTCATTCTCTTCTAAGGCAGCATCTTGAAGTACAGTTCTTCCAGAAGAATTGATATGGTTTACAGAAGAGCCATTGTCAAGTAGGAATCTTATCATCATTCCATCCATTTTATCAGCAGCTTCACTTAATACTGTTTTTCCATAATTATCTTCAGCATTAATATCGATTCCATTTTTAATTAAAATTTTTATTGATTCAATTCTTCTTTTTGCAGCAAGTTCAAATAATAAAGTTCTACCTTTACCATCTTTTTTATTGATATCTACGCCACCATTTATTAAAGATTGTATTTTCTTTTCATCAATATAGTTTTTAAGAAGCTCCTTATGGAGGGCTTCTGTATTGTCACCTTTGAACATACCTAACATATAAGTTTCCTCAAGTTTTGCCTTTCACCTAAAGGATTTATTTTACCAAAAAAATGTTTAATTATCTTCGCCTATCTCTTCTTGGATTTCTTCGCGGGTTTTTGTGATTACTATTACGTGGATTAAAAAACTTTTTCTTATCATCTCGTTTTTCTACTTTTAGGTTACTTTTCAGTGATTTTTCAATAAAAGAGTTAAAAGAGTTTCTTAAAATTAAAGCTTTTTCATGATCAACAAAAATATCTGGAAATTTATAAGAAAGCCAAAGATATAAAGAGATTTTTTTAACCTCATCTTCAACAAGTAATAAATCTTTTTGAGTTATTGCTTTTTTTGGTAAAGTAATAGAAGGTTTATACCTACAGACTCTATTTTTTATAACTGCTACTATATAAGCTTCATAAGCTTGCAAAATAATATTTGATTTAGTTGTAATAGGAGCTTGTGCTAATAAATATTTTGCTTCTAAATCTAGGTTTTCTCTTTTGTCAACTATTGTTGAAGCTTCAATTAAAGATGAAATATTTGAAGCAATAAAAGGACCATCAAACTTCATATTTGTTTTAAAGAATCTTAATATCTTAACTAATGATTTTGTTTTTATATGATTACTTAGTTCAAGTAATTGTTCCGTTGAAATTTTCACTTTATAAGGAGGTTTTATCGTAGCAATTGGTTGTTCAAACTCCTCTTTAATATAAGATAAAACATCTCTTCTAGTTGCACCTAAAAAACCTGCATCAAAAAGTTTATATCTTCCTGCACGACCTGCAATTTGAACTATTTCGTTTACAGATATCTTTCTTCTACTTACTCCATCAAACTTTGTATCAGTAGTAAAAAGTATATTTTTAATTGGAAGATTTAGACCCATTGCAATTGCATCTGTTGCAATTAAAATATCACTTTTTCTTTCTCTAAACCTTCTTGCTTCATCACGCCTAACTTCAGGAGATAAGTTTCCATAGATAACTGAAACCCTATATTTCTTTTGTAACTTTTGTTTTAGTTTTAAAACATCCATTCTAGAAAATGCAATAAGTGCAGTTGCTGGTTCTAAATTATCTAAAGAGGTATGTCTAGGCATCACCTTTAAAGGAGTTTTTCTTTGATGCTTTACTATTTCTAACTCTTCTCCTAAATAAGAAGCTATTTTTTTAACAGCATCTAAAGCATTTACGCTTCCTGTCATAATAACAGTTTTAGCTGGAGCTCCAATAATAGCATTTACCCATGCCCAACCTCTGTCAATATCATCTAACATCTGTATTTCATCGATTATTGCTACATCTACATCAAGATTAAAATCAAGCATCTCAATAGTTGAGCAAACATGAGCTGCATCTTCGTTTATTTGTTGTTCTTCACCTGTGATAAGTGAGTTTTCAATTCCTGCTTCTTTTAACTCTTCATGGCCTTCTAGGGCAAGTAGTCTTAAAGGAGCTAAATAAAGACCTGAATTAGCCTCTTTTAACTCTTTCATAGCATTATATGTTTTCCCTGAGTTTGTAGGTCCTACAAAAAACTTTAGTTTTCTATTCATAGATCTTGCAAGGGGGAAAAGCTGTTTTAAATCACACTTTAAAAGTGTTTGTAATTGTTGTTGGAAAGTTTCTTTCATGGGCGTATTATAGTAAATAGAATATAATATCAGATTAAAAAAATAAAATAGTATAAATTAAATTTAAAAATAGGTAGAACAAAAAATGAATTGTGAATATTTTGGAAAATGTGGAAGCTGTACTCTATATGAAAAAACATATGAAGAACAACTAGATTATAAAGTTCAAAGAGAGAAGCAAAGATTTGCACAATTTGATATTCCAGATATTGATATTATAAAGAGTGAAGAACAAAATTTCCGTACAAGAGCAGAGTTTAGAATCTGGAAAAACTTTGATAATGAAAATAATCCTACTATTTCTTATGCTATGAATGACTTTGATAAAAATGCATTAGAAATTGAGTCTTGTCAAATTGTTTCAAAAGATATTGCCTGTTTAATGCCTAAACTTTTAGAAAAAATACAAAATGATGAAGAGTTAAAATTTAAACTTTTTGCCTGTGAATTTTTAAATTCAACTACAAATGATATGCTTGTAACTTTAATCTATCATAGAAAACTTGAAGAAAAATGGATAACAAAAGCCAAAGCACTAGAAAAAGAGTTTGGAGTTAAAATTATTGGAAGAAGTAGAAAACAAAAAGAGATATTAAGTGAAGACTTTATTGAAGAGACGTTAGAAATAGAAAATAAGAAATTCCACTTCCAATACAAAGAAGGTGGTTTTACTCAACCAAATACAAAAGTAAATATTAAAATGATTGAGTGGGTTTTAGGACAACTTGAAACTTCTTCTAAAGACCTTTGTGAATTATACTGTGGAGGTGGAAACTTCACAATTCCTTTAAGCCAAAAGTTTAATAAAGTCCTTGCAACTGAGATTTCAAAAACCTCTATAAAATCAGCCCTTACTAACTGTTCTTTAAACAATATCTCAAATATTGATTTTATCCGTATGAGTGCTGAGGAGTTTGTTGAAGCTTTAGAAGAAAAAAGAGAGTTTAATAGACTTAAAAATATTGATTTAAAAGCATATGACTTTGAAACAATATTTGTTGACCCTCCAAGAGCTGGACTTGATGATACAACAAGAGCCTTAAGTAAAGAGTTTGATACTATTATTTATATTTCATGTAACCCCCAAACACTACATAGGGATTTGGAAGAATTAACTAAAACTCACAAGATAATTAATTTTGCACTCTTTGATCAGTTTTCATATACTGAACATATAGAGAGTGGCGTTGTTTTAAAGAGGCTTTAAAATGTCAAAGGATAGAATATTATATGGAAAATAACTCAATCCCAAAAGATATTATCAAAATTCAAAAAAAGCTTTGTAGTTTTGAAAAAGGTTCAAGGAACTATATAAAATATACAAAGATACTTAACAAGCATCTAAAGAAGCATGCAATGAAAAAAAGGGTTCTTAGTAATATAAAAACTATTGAAGCCATAAAAAAAATAGAAAAAAAGTCAAAAAGTAGTTAAATTTAATCTAATTTTAAGAATTGGTATGTGATAATTTCACATAAGTTATATAGGGATCAATGGATTCCAAAGGACTAAATCCTATGCTTGGGCATTGCACAAGAATGTATTTAAGGCTGTAAAATACTTATTTTACAATGTGTCATAATTAAAAGGATTTATTATGAGAATTAATACTAACGTATCATCTATTACTGCACAAGAATCAGCAGTTAATACTGGTAAAAACATCAAAAACTCATTAGAGAAATTATCTTCAGGTCTTAGAATCAACAAAGCGTCAGATGATGCATCTGGTCTAGCAATTGCTGATAAATTAAGAACTCAAGCAACTTCTATTAATCAAGGTGTTTCAAATGGTAATTCAGCAGTTACATTACTTCAAATTGCTGATAAATCAATGGCTGAGCAATCAAATATTCTTGATACTATAAAATCTAAACTTATCCAAGCTAATACTGATACTACATCACCAGATGGTAGAGAATCTATTAGAAAAGATATTGTTAAACTTTTAGAGCAACTAGATAATATTGCTGAACAAACTAACTATAATGGTAATGTATTACTTCAAGCTGCAGCTGATGACAAAGGTGAGTCAAGCTCATTATCTTTCCAAATTGGGGAATCAAATGCAGACATTATCAAAAATACTTCAGTACAATCAAATACTGATGGATTAGGTTCAAAAACAGTTTATTCTCAAAAAAATGATAATAATACTATTGCTGCTACTGAATCAAAAACAGTAGCAAGTACTGGAACTATTTCTTTAACAGCAACAAATTCTTCTGATGAAAATACAGCAGAATCTATTTCTTTATCGGGAGATGTAGACTCTATTGCATTAAAAGAAGGAATGACTATTTCAGGAATGGATTCTGCAACTCAAAGTGCTTTATTAGCTCATTTAACTACAGAAGGTACTAGTTATACTCAAAGTGGTAATACATTTACTATAAATGAAGATACAACTTTAGATTTATCTTCAGTTGATTCTGTTACTGCAACTATCGTTACTACTGCTGAAAGTTCAAGTAGTTTTTCACCATCTGAAGGTGATATTGTTACTGCTTCAACTACAAATACAGGAAGTGCTTTAGCTACTGCTTTAACTGATGGTAGTAAATTTGTAGATAATTTAGATGGTACTTATACTGCAAAAGCAGGTGTAGGTTCACTTACACTTGAAGCTGGTGAATCTGTTGATTATAGTCAAGCAACTTTAGATAATACATTTACTACAGGTGATGTACTATCAGCTGTTACTACAAAAGCTGGAAGTGCTTTAGCAAATGCATTAGGAGATCCGGCTAAATTTAATGATAATGGTGATGGTACTTATACTGCATTAGCAGGGGCTGGTACTGTTTCTGTAGGTTTAGGAGAGAGCTTTACTGTAGATACTCCTACTAACTTAGCTGCAGATGTTGGAGATATAATTGATGTTAGTGGAACTGCTCCTAATGGAGGTAGTGCTCTTGAAACTGCATTAAATGATCCTTCTAAATTTGAAGATTTAGGTGGTAACAAATACAAATCTCTTCAAAATGGTCAAAGTATTGCTTTAGAATCTGGGGAATCTGTTGAGAAACTTGATGCAAAAACAGTTGGTATTGGTGCTTCATCAATCCCTGCAGGTTCAGTTGTTACATTAAACTCTACTTTTGGTGGTGGAGCAACAGGTAGTACAGGTACTGACTTAGATAATCAATTATCAAATGCTTCTAAATTTACTGATAATGGTGATGGTACATTTACTGTACTTGCAGACTTTACTGCTGACAACTTAAAATTAGTTGATGGAGAAAGTATTACAGTAACTTTAGCTGAAGAAGTTGGATTAACTGGAGCATCTGATGCTGCTATGATTAATGATGCAAATGTTCAATTAAATGGTAGTGCAGCTGATTATGATTCTACTAATGGTAAAGTTGTAGGAGAAGGTTCAGCAGATGGTTCAGACCCACTAGTTGCATCTACTGTAGTTGATTTAGAATTCACTGTAACTGCACAAAGTGATGGAGATACATTTGAGTTCAAAGCTGGTGATACAGTTTCTTCGATTGCTGAAACATCAACTAATGGTAATGGATTAAGTGAATCAATTATTGAAAGTGGAAACTGGATTGACAATGGTGACGGTACTTATACAGCAATTGCGGATCAAACTGTAACATTTGATGATGCAAATGATAGTTTAGGTGTTACTAGACAAGTAGGAAGTTCAGCAACACCAGTAACGCATACAGGTGATGCAGCTACAACTGTTGAAAGAGTAGCAAGTACTATAACAGGTACTTCAGCTACAGGTAATGTAACACCAAGTGAAGCAGTATCAGTTGATATCACTACAGATTCTACAGTTAATGTTACTAATAATGGTGGAGCAACAGACACTCTTACTATTACTGGTACTGAAGAAGTTTCAAATGGTGGAACTCAATTATCAGCATTAGCAGAACTTGCAAGTGGAACATTAACAGCAGCTAAAGCTTCTGAATTCCAAGCAGTAGTTGATGATGCTATTACTGACCTGAATGGATATAGAGGGGACATCGGTTCGACTCAAAACCAAGTTGAATCTGCCGTTAGAAACTTAATGACACAAGCAACAAACGTTAAAGCTGCTGAGTCTATTATTAGAGATGTTGATTATGCAAAAGAATCTGCAAACTTCAACAAACAAAATATTATTTCACAAGCTGGTTCATATGCTATTTCACAAGCAAATGCAACTCAACAAAATGTATTAAGATTATTACAATAATCTCAATAACTAAAATAATATTTCAAAACCCAAGACATATGTCTTGGGTTTTTTTATTTCTACATAAAAATTTAATTACAAAATGCAATAAAATCTAATACTTTAAAAAAATTGTGCTAAAATTCCAACATATTAAAAAAGACACCAATAATTTAGGAAATAAAATGGATGAAAATCAAAAAAAATCACTTGATTTAGCAATTAAACAAATAGACAAAACATTTGGAAAAGGTACTCTAATTAGACTTGGAGATAAAGAAGTGGTTCCAACTGAAGCTATCTCTACAGGTTCTTTAGGACTGGATTTAGCATTAGGTGTAGGAGGTCTTCCAAAAGGTAGAGTTATAGAGATTTATGGACCTGAAAGTTCTGGTAAAACAACTCTTACTCTTCATGCAATTGCAGAGTGCCAAAAAGCAGGTGGAGTATGTGCTTTTATTGATGCAGAGCACGCTTTAGATACTATTTATGCAAGAAATCTTGGGGTTGATATTGATAACTTACTTGTTTCTCAACCTGATTATGGTGAGCAAGCACTTGAAATTTTAGAAACAGTTATTAGATCTGGAGCTGTTGATTTAGTAGTAGTTGACTCTGTTGCTGCTCTTACTCCAAAAGTAGAGATTGATGGAGATATGGATGACCAACAAGTTGGTGTTCAAGCAAGACTTATGTCTAAAGCTTTAAGAAAAATCACTGGACTACTTAATAAAATGTCTTGTACAGTAATCTTTATTAACCAAATTAGAATGAAAATTGGTATGACAGGTTACGGAAGTCCAGAAACTACAACAGGTGGAAATGCACTTAAATTTTACTCTTCTGTTAGACTTGATATTAGAAGAATTGCTACACTTAAACAAGCAGAAAACTCTATTGGAAACAGAGTAAAAGTTAAAGTTGTTAAAAATAAAGTTGCGCCTCCATTCAAACAAGCAGAATTTGATATTATGTTTGGAGAAGGTATCTCAAAAACAGGTGAACTTATTGACTATGGTGTTAAACTTGATATTGTTGATAAAGCAGGAGCATGGTTCTCTTATGACAATACAAAAATTGGTCAAGGTAAAGAAAACTCAAAAGTATTCTTAAAAGACAACCCAGAAATCGCAGATGAGATAGAAGGGAAAATTCTTACAGCAATGGGTGTAAGTGATGAAATTATTCAAGGTGAACCAGAGCCAGAAGAAGATTAATCTATATATGTACTTCAAAACTTTTTGAAGTACATCCCCCTACTTTACTATAACCTTTAAAAATACATTTTTTTATCATTTTTATTTACCAAAGCAACTCAAAATAAATTTTTTTGTATAATATTTAGATTTAATGAATTTAGGAGACCTAAATGGTATTTATTGATAATGTTTATGCAGATGAAGTTTTAGACTCAAGAGGTAATCCAACTGTAAGAGCAACAGTTGTATTAAGTGATGGTACTAAAGAGAGTGCTATCGTTCCAAGTGGAGCAAGTACAGGTAAAAGAGAAGCCTTAGAATTAAGAGATGGTGATGATAGATTTTTAGGAAAAGGCGTTCTTAAAGCTGTAGAAAATGTAAACACAGTTATTGCAGATGAGTTACTGGGGTTAAGCCCATATAATCAAGCTGAAGTTGATGCGACTATGAAAGATATTGATGGTACACATAACTATGAAAAGCTAGGTGCTAATGCAGTTTTAGGTGTATCAATGGCTGTGGCACGTGCAGCAGCAGCTTCTTTAAATACTCCTTTATACAGATACTTAGGTGGAGCAAATGCTATGACTATGCCTGTTCCAATGTTCAACATCATCAATGGTGGAGAACATGCTAATAACTCTGTAGATTTCCAAGAATATATGGTAATGCCAGTTGGATTTGAAGATTTTAATGAAGGTTTAAGAGCAGTAGCAGAAATTTATCAACACTTAAAAAAAGTTATTGATAGCATGGGTGAATCAACAGCAGTTGGTGATGAAGGTGGTTTCGCACCAAACTTAAAATCAAACGAAGAGCCTATTACAGTTATCATGGAAGCAATTGAAAAAGCTGGTTATAAAGCTGGTGAGCAAATTGCTATCGCACTAGATGTTGCAGCTTCAGAACTTATCAACGATGAGGGTAAATATGTTTTAAAAGGTGAAAATAGAGAATTAACTTCTGAAGAATTAGTTAACTACTATGCTGACCTTTGTAATAAATATCCAATCGTATCTATTGAAGATGGACTTTCAGAAGATGATTGGGATGGATGGAAAATCTTAACTGAAAAAATTGGAGACAAAGTTCAATTAGTAGGTGATGATTTATTCGTTACAAATGCAAATATCTTAGCTGAAGGAATTCAAAAAGGAATTGGTAACGCAATTTTAATTAAACCAAATCAAATTGGAAGTGTTTCAGAAACTATGCTAACTATTAGATTAGCACAAAGAAATAACTACAATTGTGTAATGTCTCATAGATCAGGTGAATCAGAAGATGCATTTATTGCAGACTTTGCAGTTGCATTAAACTGTGGACAAATCAAAACTGGTTCAACAGCTAGAAGTGATAGAATCGCTAAATACAATAGATTATTAGAGATTGGTGCAGAAATTGGTTATGCTGAATACTTAGGGAAGCAACCTTTTTCTAAAAAATAATTCATGAGAGAAAACCTTCATGAGCTAAAAAAGTTTTCGCTAATAGCAATAGGTTCTATTGCTATTACGATGCTTCTTAGCTATCATGTTGCAAATATTCTTTTTGGAGATAACTCTTTAGAAGTTTATACTTCTTTAAAAAATAAAAAAGAGTATCTTCAAAGCGAAATTAAAAGATTACAGCTTGAAAATGCTCATTTGCAAAAAGAGTATTTTGAACTAAAAAATTTGGAGCCGGAAGAATGAAAACTTTATTTACACTGTTACTACTTTTACCCCTATCAATATTTGCTAGGGAAAATCCTTTTCAACCAACTAATGCTTATGAAGAAGAACAAGCAAGAATGATTGAACTAAACGAGATGGATGAAAATTATGCAATTGAATTCCAAGCAGAACAACATTATATAAATGAAGTATATGAGAAAATGAACAATCCTGCTGAAGAAAAAAAAGCAGAGAAAAAAGAGCCAAAAAAACCAGCACTTACAAAAGAAGAAGTTAAAAAGCTAATTGAAAAAGCTAAAAAAGAGACAGAAAAAAAGACAAAAGAGATTGTTAAAAAAGCTGTTGATGAAAAGCCAAAAGAAATAGAGCAAGTTGTTTATGTAAAACCTAGACTTGACGTTACTTATGAAAAAGAGATTCTTCCATTTGTAAAAGTTGAGTATGACAATGACAAGATTGATATTCACTCAGATTATAAAGTTTCAAAAAAATTAACTCTACCAGGGAAAAAGAAAATTATCTTAGACTATACTGCTAATAAAAACTTCTATACTGTAAGAGAAAAATTAGAGTCAACTAACTTCTTAAAAGTAGCAGTAGGAAATCACAAAAAAGATGGTTACTTTAGAATTGTTGTTGAATTAGCACAATTACCAGAAAACTACGAAGTATCATATAATGATAATAGAGTTACTATCGTTAGACTTTATGAATAATAATTTAGAAGATTTTAGATGCTTTTCTAAAATCTTCTAAATCTTCTATACTATCAATATCTAAACTTTTTTCTAAACTCATTTCATAAGAAATAGTTTTATCTGTAAAAAAACTTTCATTTTTTAAAAACTCTTCTACATTTATAATATAAATTGCACCATTACTCATATAAGTTTTAGGTAAATCTTGTCTTCTCATAAAAGGATATTGGTTATTAGAAATACCTTCAATATATCCAAATTTATTTTCCTTAAAAGCTTTCAGTATCTTATTATCATATTCACAGACACTTATTAAAGCACTAGCTTCTGAAGTAAATAGTTTTTCAAAAGCATTATCAATATCGTTAGCATCTCTTAAAGGTGAAGTAGGTTGTAATAAAACTATATAATCAAATTTTTCTTCAATACTTTCTAGGAGATGCTTAACCACAACTTCACTTGAAGATGTATCTGTCGCAAATTCATCAGGTCTTTTTATTATTTCTGCACCATATTTTATTGCAATTCCTAAAATCTCCTCACTGTCACTACTTACTATAGTTTTTGAAATATATTTTGAATTAAGACTAGCTTTAATTGTCCATGAAATAAGAGGTATCCCTGCTATATCAATAATATTTTTCCTAGGAAGTCCTTTTGACCCTCCTCTTGCAGGAATAATTGCTAATACCTTTTTAGTCATCAAATCCATCTTTGTTTACTGTATGTCTTAGCTTCCATTCACCATCAACTTCTTTCCAGATGTGTGGACTTCTATGTTTATTAACTGTCTCCCAAAACTCTTCTTCTGTTGAATCAATATATTCTAAAAACTCTTCAAAGTATTTTGCAGGGAATTCAGTATCATACTTTTTAACTAAATATGCTGCTTCTTCTCTTGTGATTTTACCATTTCTAACTTCTTGTGCAGCATCATATGTAGCTCTACCTATTCCAAATTTAATCAAAGTTGTAAAATAATGAAAAGGATCAATTTTATCATCAATACTACTGTATTTAGAATAACTTCCCTCTGTTCTAACTGTATTAGCTTCAAATCCTGTATTATCTGCTGCATAATAATAGCACTCTTGAGGATCCCACTTTAAATAATATCCTAAATAATGTACTTCCACTCCTGCATCAATTAGTTCTTGCTTATTAGGAGCAATATATGGAGCAAAGTCATCTTTTGTGTATTTCCCCGTATCTATATACTCTTGCATAGTAACTCCACCAAACTTCATTTCAAGCGCATTATCATTTGAAAAGAAATCCATATTCATAATTGGATTTGTATTTTCTTCAATTGCATTTCCATATTCTGCTTGATTTTCTCCATACATTACTAATTGAACACCAAATTTTTTGGCCATAGCAGGACCAATAATTCTCTGTCCTACGATAAAGGGTTGAAAAGGATGTAGTAAATTATGAAAAGCATTTTTTGTCATTTCTCTATGAAGTTTTCCATTTGGTGTATATAATATATTATCATGTCCACCTACATGCATCCAATTTTGAAAGTTTTTCCAACCAATATCTGTATAAAGATGAGGCGCCCATGTAACAGTAAGAGGGTTCATACCATACTTATATTTTAAAATATGAGAAGTATATGCACTATCTTTACCCCCACTACCTGGAACAATTACATCATATGAACCATCTTTGCTTCTAAATTTAGCAAGTAATTCTCTAAGTTTTTCATCTCTTTCTTCCCAATCAATACCCGTCTCTTTCTCTTCATGGTAAACACAAGCAGAACAAACATCTTCTTCATTAAAATTAATTACTTTTTTCTTTTCACCCTTATCACTTTTAAACTCAACTGTTGAACTAGGTCTTTGATTAGATATTACACATTTTTTACAAAATTTAACTTCATTTGGTAACCCATAATATGCTTCTAACTTTTCAGCCATTTTTTCTTTCCTCACATAAATCTACAAAATTTTTCATTATTTTTAAGCCAATTTTTCCACTTTTTTCTGGATGGAATTGACATCCATAAATATTATCTTTTTTTACAGAAGAACAAAACTTATAATCTGAATATTCAGTAAATGCTAATATATTTTCATCATTTCTAGGTGACACAATAAAACTATGAACAAAATACATATCTGAGTTTTCTTCTATATCTTTAAGTATTGTATTTTCCCAACTCTTATTTCTTTGTATTTCATTCCAGCTTACATGTGGAAGTTTTTCACTATTTGAGCTTTGTATAGGTAGTTTTATTACTTTACCCTCTATTAATCCCAATCCTTTATTGAGTCCAAACTCTTCACTCTCTTCCATAAGCATTTGCATTCCCAAACATATACCCATAAAAGGCTTTTTAGTTTCTACAAAATCATTGATAGTCTCAATTAACTCATACTTCTTAAGATTTTTCATGCCATGGGCAAAAGCCCCTACTCCAGGAAGAATTACGCCATCAGAACTTAATATAACTTGCCTATCATTAGTTAAAATAGGTTCTATACCTATTTTTATAAAAGCATTAATAATACTTTTAACATTTCCAATGTCATAATCAATTATTGAAATTTTCATATTCTAACCTTGATATCTTTCTCGATGATAGAATTTTTAATACTCTTAATATCTTCAATATTATAATGTATTGTAGAAGCTGTTGCAATTGCATCAATATTTGCTTTTGTAAATAAATTTATTGCATCTTTACTATTTCCCATTCCACCACTTGCAATTATAGGAATAGAAACTACACTTTCTACTTCTTTATAAAGTTCTGTTTCAAAACCTTTTTTTGTTCCCTCTTTATCTAAAGAAGTTAACATTATTTCTCCAGCTCCTAACTCTTCTAATTTTTGAACCCACGTTATAACATCAACTCCTGTTGGTTCCCTTCCATTTTCAATATAAGCTTCCCATTTATTATCTGATATTTTTTTTGCAACAACTGAAGCTACAATGCACTGAGAACCAAAAATTTCTGATGCTTCTTTTATAAAATTAGGGTTTTCTATTGCTTTTGTATTTATTGCAACTTTATCAGCACCTGAATTTAGTGCTTTTTTTATATCATCAATTGTTCTTATTCCACCACCAACCGTAATTGGAACAAAAACTTCTTCACAAGCTTTTTCAATAATATGACTTAAACTATTTCGATCATAATATGCAGCAACTGCATCCATAAAAACTATTTCATCTATTCCTTCATCATAGTACTTTTTTGCTAAAATATTTGGGTCTCCTACTTTACGAAGTCCTTCTAAATGGATACCTTTAATTACATATTCATTCTTTATATCTAATCTAGCAATTATTCGTTTTTTAATCATTTACAAAATCCTGGAATTGTTTTTGATGTTCTACTTCCCACAGTTTATTATTTGATAAAAGTTCAAGAAATTGTTTATCACTATTTCCTTCTCCAAATAAGTTATTATCTGTTTCTTCTACTTTATATTCTTTCATCAATTTTATTGCATGTAAAATTTCTGTTTTTTCATAACTAGTATGAATAATAGATTTTAATTTTGCTCTATTTAACTGTCTTGTACCTATATCAATTGTTGGTATATTATAAAAAGGAGCTTCTCTAATTCCAGCACTAGAGTTTCCTATTATAAAATCACTTTGTTCTAATAATCGTAAAAAAAACTCAAACCTAAGGGAAGGAAAGATTTTGATTTTCTTAGAATTAATTTTATTATATTCATTTAAAATCTCATTGGAACCTATATCATTATTTGGGTACACTAATATATAATTTTTACCACTTTCTATTATAGCGTCTACAAAGTTTTTAGAATATTCTATAATATTGTCATATTCAGTAGTTATAGGATGAAACATCCCTATTGCATAGTTTTTAAAGTCAATTTCATAGTAATCTTTGACAAATTCTATAGAAGGAAGTCTTGAAGGTTTCATTAAGTCTAAATCAGGCGAACCTATTACATGTACTGAATTAGAAAACTCTCCTAATTGTATAAGTCTTTTTTTTGCTTCTTCATTTGCTACTAAATGAATGTGAGAAAGTTTACTTGTTGCATGTCGAATAGATTCATCGATTGTTCCCGAAATTTCTCCTCCTTCAATATGTGCAACTAATATATTATTTAAACTTCCAACAATAGCTCCTGCTAAAGCTTCTACTCTATCTCCATGAATAACAATAAGGTCAGGTTTATATTCTGCAACAAACATTGAAAAACCATTTATAGTTCGAGCAAGAGTTCTATCCATATGTTCTACTGTATCATGATTAATATATTGAAATATATTCTTAAAGCCTGATTTATATATTTCATCCACTGTATAACCATATTTAGTATTTAAATGCATTCCCGTTGCAAAAATACTAATGTCAAATAATTCTGAATCTTGAGTTATTTTAATCAATGATTTTAGCTTTCCAAAATCAGCACGAGTTCCACTTAAAAAAACTATTTTTTTCATTTTATTATAAATGCAATATTATGAGAATAATCTAACTTTTGAATAATTACTCTATCTTCAAAAAAATCATCTATTGCCTTATTAGCTCCTGCAAAATCTCCATAATCATCAAATATAATTATTCCACCCTTTACAACATGAGAAAATAACAACTCTAAAGATAATTTTGTAGCTTCATATAAATCAACATCTATGTGTAGTAAAGAGATTTTCAGTTGAGGGTTTTTTTTCAAGTACTCTGGTAAAGTTTGTAAAATATCACCTTTTATAAGTTCTACATTTTTATTTAGTTTCTGTTTTTCCAAGAGGTCATTTAATTCTTCTAAAGATATACCTCTTCCCCCATCAGTCTCTTTAATAAATAATTCCCTTTCTTTCTTATCCTCTTCAAATTCAGTTACAGGGAAATCACCAAATACATCAAAAGCAATAATTTTTCTACTATAAGTATTTTCTAGTAATTCTCTAAATTTTATCCATCTAAAAAGAGAATTTCCTTTAAAGACACCTAGTTCTACTATCTCACCACGTATACAAGTTGTTCTTTTAAAAAACTCTAAATGAGTCAATATTTTACTTAATCTTCGTGGTTCTGCAGTTGCATAAAAACCATTTTCATATTCAAAATTTTTTTCTAAATCATATAACATTTTTTCTCTTTCAAATTTCAATATTTTCATCTTCAATTTTAATTAATATCTTCCCAACTTAAATGAGTATCACTTAAAATACTTTTTGAAGCTTTTTTACCAATTATATCATTGTAGTACTCTGCTTTAATAGGACCAGTACCAGGCCTTTTTACCCAAAGATTGTCTTTCGTGAACTCTTCACCTTTTTGAATGTCTTTAATTGTTACAACTGTTGCAAAAGCAAAATCTATTGTAACTTGTTCTTCTGCTGCTGGTTCTTTTACTCCACCTCTCATTAGTGATATTTCTTTACTACCAATAATAAGTTCTTTTAATGCAATTGGATCCATTGAATTAATAATATCAGGACCTGTTCTTTCCATTTTATCTGTAAAATGTCTTTCTAAAATACATGCTCCTAGTGCTGTTGCAGCAAAACAAGCTCTATTTGAAGTAGTGTGGTCAGATAAGCCTACAATAGCATTAGGAAACTCTTTTTGGAGTTCTTGCATTGCACCAAGTCTAACAAGATGTACAGGAGTAGGATAAAGATTTGTTGTATGAAGTAAAGCATAAGATACATTTTTTCTTTCTAGTATGTCAACTGTTTTTTTTACTTGTCTAATATCATTCATTCCTGTACTTACAATCATTGGTTTACCAAAAGATGCAATATGCTCTATGAGTGGATAATTATTACACTCCCCAGAACCAATTTTATATGCGCTTACACCTATTCTTTCAAGTCTATCTGCTGCTGCTCTTGAAAAAGGAGTACTAATAAAAATCATTCCTTTTGACTCAATATAGTCTTTTAACTTTTTTTCGTCTTCTTCACTTAATGCACATCTTTCCATTATTTCATAAATAGACTCAGATGCATTTCCTGGAACAACATTTTTAGCTTCTTTACTCATTTCATCTTCCACTACATGTGTTTGATGTTTTATAACTTCTGCTCCAGCTTTCCAAGCTTCATCAACCATCTCAAGAGCTGTTTCTAAAGACCCTTCATGATTAATACCAATTTCTACTATTACTAAAGGAGGTTTTTCTAAACTTATTTCTCTGTTTTCTATAATTAACTTTTTCATAAGATTTCTTTAAATGATTTATTCTTTTAGTATAGCTATTTTTTTATTATTTTTTAATGATTTTATTTTAATTATAAACTTGCTATTATGATTATACAAATTAAAGTGGATAAAGAATGAATGATATAACAAATAAAGTACTTAAAACATACAATAATAATTTAGAATTTCTCAAACAGAAAGACTCAGAATTATATAATAAAGTAATTCTTTTAGAGCAAGCTATCGAAGAAAATTTATATAAAGAAAATTTTTTTTTAGAATTTAAAGATGATAAATACTTTGATATTTTTGCAGATAATTCACAAAGTTTTATTTATAACCAAGACACTTACTTGTATGGAGAAAAAGAAGCAAAAAAAGTCAATTATTTGCCAAGTGAAAACTCATTTAAAACTTTTTATGACTTTTCTAATATACCAAATAATTTATTAACTTCATATAGTTTAATGGATGTTAATGGACATCACTTTTCATGCATTGCATCCATTCTTTCTTATATTAATACAAATACTCCTAAAAAACAAACACTACAAAAAATTAATAAGTTTTTATTTTTAGGTGTAGGATTAGGTACTCATATCCAACCTATTCACAATAAAATAAAAGCAAACACATATTTTATTGCTGAAGAAAATCTTGAGATATTTAGACTTTCTTTATTTACCACTAATTATTATGAGATAGCAAAAGATTCAGCTATTAAATTTTCTATTTCAGATACAGAGGAAGTATTCAAAAAAAAATTTAATGATTATTTCAATTATGGATTTGTTTTTAATCACTTTTTAAAATTTAATTTATTTTCAAAAAATGCTGAAAAATTTGTTACTCTTATTCAATCTTGTCTTACAGAACAAGACCATTATTTATTTCCATATCATAGGCCATATACCACTATTGAAAGATTATTTAATAGAAAAAAAGAAAATATTTTGGATGTGAGTAAATTACATGAATCTTTTAAAAATACAGATAAACCTATTTTAATATTAGCTTCTGGTCCCTCTTCTAAGTACAACGAGGAGTGGTTAAAAGAAAACCAAGATAAGTTTATAATTGTTGCTATTTTTGCATCTTTGAGTTTTTGTGAAAAGAATAGTATTAAACCAGATATTATAATACAAATAGATGAATATGAAATTGCTACAGAGATAATCTTAAAGAAGGTAAAATCAAAAAAGTTATTTGAAGATTCAATTTTTGTATTAGGTTCTGCTGTTCATCAAAATATCGAAGAAGAATTCCAAAAAAATAAAAAATTTTTCGTTCAAATGAATCGAATTAATATGCATGAATCTTTAGGAAGAATTTCTGCTACAAGTGTAGGAGAATTTACTTATTGTTTATTGTTAAAATTAGGATTTAAAGAAATTTATCTATTAGGACTTGATTTAGCATTAGATCCAACTACTAATAAATCTCATGCTGATGACCACCATGCAAATAAAGAACTTAATAATAATGATGAAATAGAAGAAGTATTTAGTATTACAAATAGTACTTTTAAAATAAAAGGTAATTTTCAAAAAGAAGTTTATACAACAACACTTTTTTATACTTCTATTAAACTTTTTAATCAAATGAGTAGAGTACTTAAAGAAGATTGGCAAAATGTTTACAATTTAAATAATGGAGCATTCCTAGAAGGTGCACAACCGAAAAGAGTTGAAGAAATTGATATGTTAAACTTTAAAAATCTTGATAAACTCAGTTTAAATCAGGATTTATTTTCATCTCTTAACTCAATAAGTAAAAATATCATTAGTGAAAGCGATTTAGAGATATTAAATATTAAACTTAATAATGCATATAAAGTTAAAAAAGTTATTGATAACTTCGCAGAAATAAAAAGTTATAGTAATAGTAGTATATATATGAAAAAAATACTAGAATTGATTTCAACAATTGTGAAACATAAGGATATAGATAATCTATCTGATATTTTATATAACTATTTCCAATTTATCATTCATTATATTGTTTATTTTTTCCATTTAAAAGAAGTTGACAATCATAAAAAACATATAAAAAAGATTAACAAACTACTTATAAAAGAATTATATAGATTAGTAGATAAATATATTGAACATTATGAAGAATTACTAAAAAAGTAAGAATTAAATTACTTTTTCTGGTATTTTAATAACGTACCCTTCTCTTTTTATAGTTTGAATCTCTAAGTCAGGTACTTTTTTTCTTAGTCTAAAAAGAAGTTGTCTTCTATTTTCATCACAAGTTATACTATCATGCCATAAAGCTAAATCAATATGCTCATTTGAAACTATATGATTTTTATTCTGTATTAATATATGCAAAAATTGTTCTTCTTTTTTTGTAAGTTTTATATTTGTACTTCCTTTCATAAGAGTTCTATTTTTTGCATCATAAACATAGTTATTTGGAAGAGGTATCTCTTCTATTTTATCACTTAGTCCATATCTTAAAGACGCGAGTTTAACCTCTCTTAAAAGATGACTATCTAAATATGGTTTTACTATATAACCTGTGAAATCCACATTTGAAGCTTCTCTTAAAGTGTTGTCATCATGATATGAAGTTAGAAAAATAACGGGAACATTGAAATTATTTTGTATTAATCTTGCAGTTTCAATACCATTAATCTCCCCTTTAATATTGATATCAGCAATAATAATATCAATTTCATTTTGGAACATTACTTCTAAAGCATTTTCACTTCTACTTGCAATGGCAACTACATGATAACCAGCCCACTCTAATGTTCTTTTCATTTTTTGTGCAGTTAAAATTGTATCTTCTATAATTAATATATTAATTTTTTTCATAATAACATTTTATCACTTCTACGTTATATTCATCGTTATATTTTAAAAAGATTACTTTTTTTATGATAAACTCTTTAAAAAAAGAGTTTTATGCGTATTTCTATTATTTTATTAGTTTTTTTATATATAAATTTACAAGCAAGTATTTTGGTCAATACACCAAATAATATAGACCTTCTTCCCCACTCCAAAATATACCATGATATAGGCAATAAAGAAACTATAAACAGTATTTTTAAAAAAAATGATAAATTTATTACGACAAATAAAAAAGTTATTGATTATTGTATTTTGGCTCCTGAAAGTGTATGGATAAAATTTAAACTTCATAATCCTACATCTTCCCATATAAAAAAGATAATTAGTTTTGAAAATATCTTTTTAGAAGAAATTGAGCTTTACAAAATAGAAAATCAGAAAATAGTATCTAAAAAAACTACTGGATTTTACCATCTAAAAAGTTTTGAAGGTACAGTCAAACTTAACGTTCCGGTAATTCTTAATCCAAATACTACACAAGATTATTATCTTCATGTAAAAAATGAAAAACTCTCTTTATGGTTTAAACCAATAATACATGATCCAAAAGAATTTAAAAAAGAAGACACAGCAAAGCAAGTAATTTGGGCACTTTTTTTTGGTGGAATATTGTCTCTTGTTTTATATAATATTTTTCTATTTATTTTTACAAGAGATAAAATCTATTTGTATTACTTTCTATACCTTATTGCGACACTTATGCAAAGTGAGTTTTCTTCATATATAAGATTTTATTTTCTACCTATGGATGATATTGAATTTGTAAAAAAAAGCTTGTATTTTAATCTTTTTTATATAAATGTTTTTGTTACCTTTACTATGACTCTTTTTATTCGATATTTTTTAAATACAAAACTTTATCCTAAAATTGACTTATCATTGAAGTTAATCATTTTTATAATACCTATTTATTATATTTTACAAACTTTTAATATCTTTACTATTCCACAGGTAATTCTTTTTCAGTTTCTTACTCCCTACTATTATTTTGGGATTGGGATTTATGCTCTTTATAAGAAAAACCCTCAAGCAAAATTCTTTTTACTAGGGTGGAGTTTTGCTCTTTTAGCATGGTTATCACTATTTTTTAAATTTTTGGGACTAATACCTGAAAAGTATGTATTTACTTATACTTTTGAAACTCTTATTATGGCAGAGGTTATTTTATTTGCTATATCTTTAGCATATCGTATCAAAATATTAGAAAAGAAAAAAAATGATTTAACAAAGTCACTTTTAATACAACAGCAAAATGAATCCAATCGTTTAGAAAAAATTGTAACTATCAGAACACAAGAGTTAAACAATGAATTAAAACAAAATGAACTCTTACTAAAAGAACTACACCATAGAGTGAAAAATAATATGCAATTTATCACTTCCTTGTATGCACTAAAACTCAATGACAATGGGGATAAATATATCCAAGAAAAGCTTCATGATGTGGAAAGAAAGATTCATGCTATGAGTATAGTACATCAGATGCTTTATAATCAAAAGAACCTTGTAACTATAGATGCAAAAGAGTATTTTGAAAAAGTTTTACAAAACATAAAAGATAGCTTTGAACTTGAAAATATTACATTTGAACTTGATATAAACTCTTTTCTTGACACCGAAGAAGCTATTTATTGTGGTCTTATTGTAAATGAGTTAGTTACAAATGCCATAAAACATGCTTTTGACTCAAAAGGAGGAATCATAAAAATCTCTCTAAATAGTGTAGATAATGGAACATTATTAGAGGTTTCAGACAATGGTAGAGGGAAAAGTGCTAATACAAAAGCAAGCTTTGGGGAGATGATGGTCGAATCACTTGCAACTGACCAATTAGAGGGGAAACTTCAAATAGTAGTTGATAAGGGTACACACATCTCTTTATGGTTTAAAAATAAAAACCAAAAAAGTAACGACGAAAGTAACGATAGCTAAATATAATACTTGAATATAAGAAAGAAGAAGAAAGGTTCTTCTTATTCAAGGATATATCATGAAATTAAATCACAACTATTCAAATAGATTCCGTATTCTAAAAGGTGGAAAGATAAGCTTAGTAGTATCTGCTTTATTAGGAGGTATAACTCTAAGCTTTGCAGCTCCTAGTGGTGGAGTGGTAACTTCAGGGTCTGCTACTATTTCACAAAGTGGAAATACAACCAATATAAATCAATCCACCTCCAAAGCTAGTATAAACTGGAATAAGTTTAATATAGCCTCACATGAAACAGTAAACTTCAATCAACCAAATGTAAATAGTATAACTCTAAACAGAGTAATAGGAAATGAAAGAAGTATTATAGATGGAGCACTTAATGCCAATGGTCAAGTTTGGATATTAAACTCAAACGGAGTACTCTTTGGTAAAAATGCAAGTATCAATACAAGTGGACTATTAGCTACAACTAAAGATATCTCAGATACTAACTTTCAAAAAGGAAACTATACTTTTAGTGGAGACTCAACGGAGTCTATTATCAATCAAGGTACTATAAAAGTTAAAAATAATGGTTATGTAATATTTGCTTCAAATGAAGCTAAAAATAGTGGAGTGATAGAAGCTATAAAAGGAAGAGTACAACTAACAGGAGCTGATGAATATACTATAAATCTAAATGGTAACTCTTTAATAGATTTATCTGTAGATAAAGGAACCTTAGATGCTTTAGTTGAAAACTCTGGAACTATTCTTGCAGATGGTGGAGAAGTATATCTAACTACTCATGCAGTAGATGAACTTCTAAGAGGTGTAGTAAATAATACAGGTATCATAGAAGCAAATTCTTTAGATGGTATTTCAGGACATGTGGAACTATATGCCCATGGAGGAACTGCAAATATAGCTGGAACTATAAAAGCTAAAGGTGGGTTTGTAGAGACTTCAGGAAAAGAGCTAAGTGTAGCTTCTACAACTTTAGTAGAAGCTTCTAAATGGCTACTAGATCCTACAGATATTGTTATAGAATCAACAGGTGGAAGTGATATAACAGGAGCTAGTGTAAGTGCAACTGCTATAGAGTCTAACTTAGCCTCAACAGATATAGAACTTCTTGCAGATAATGATATTACTGTAAATGAAGATATCACTTGGGGTGAAGCTACAAAGCTTACTTTAACTGCAGGTAATGAGATATATGTAAATGCTACTATTGAAAATACTAACAACACTTATGGTGGAGTTTACTTTAATGCTGCAAATAACTATGATAAAGTTATCTTTGATTCAAATGGAAAAGTAATAATCAATAATATCAATCAACTCCAATGGATAAATACAGCACTAGGTGGGAATTATGAATTAGGTTCAAACATAGATGCTAGTGATAC
>JABXII010000011.1 GCA_013373175.1 Campylobacteraceae bacterium
GAGTTTAAAGCTGCACTTACTGATTGTGTGCTTTGTGAAAAAAATGAATTAAATCTAAATTGTTTGGAGTGTGAAAGTTTTTCTAATAGTATGCATTCTTAGAAAACATAATGCAATTTATATATAATTTTAAAAAAACTTTTAAAAGTGACATAACTTTAAAATACCTTTAAAAATAAGAGTACTATAATTATTTATATTTTTTAAAAGGGTAAAAAATGGGAGCACTCCAAAAACCAGTAGAAGAGCAAATTGAGCTGGCAATTAACTCTAATGATTTTGATATTTTATGGGAATTACATAAATCTCCATATATGAATGTAAGAAGAGCAGTTGCAAGAAATAGTCACATAGATTCAAAAATTGCTAATAACTTAATATCAGATCCTGTTTTTAATGTTAGCTACATGGCAAAAATGAGTTTAAAAGCAGATAATGATAGGGAGTTTAAAGCTGCACTTACTGATTGTGTGCTTTGTGAAAAATGCGAACTTGGAATTGACTGTTTAGAGTGTGAACGAGAAAAAAACAAGATGCTAAACTACTGATTTTTTTATTGTTAGGTATATACCTAAAAGTATTAAAGTAGTTGATACTAAAAGTGTCACAGTAATAGGTTCGTTCAATAATATTATACTTAAGAATATAGCTATTATAGGAACTATTAGTTGTATTACTCCAGCTGTTATAATTGAGATATTAGCTAAAACTTTATACCAGATTACATATCCAATTGCAGAAGTAATTGCTCCAGATAAGAAACTTAAAATAAGACCATCAATATTTATGTGTATATTTATGGGAAAAGTCACTAAATATATTAGTAAAAATGGAATTGTTTTTAAAAAGTTTTCGTTTGTATCTTTTAGTGCATTTTCTGATTTTTTTCCTAGAATTGTATAAATTCCCCAACTTATTCCTGAAAGTGTTATCAAAATAAAACCTTCTATTGAAATAGAAAAATCATTTCTTGGATAAAAAAGATAAACAAGTCCTAAAAAAGCAATAAATATTCCAAAGGCTTGTTTTAAATAGATTTTTTCTTTGTTAATTATTGCATAAAAAGTTATTGTCAATTGTACAAAAGCAAAAAGGATTAAAGTTCCAAGTCCTGCATCAAGTTTTATATAGGCATAAGAGAAGGCAATAGCATATAAAAAAAGAAAAAATGCACTTCCCCAGTTTTTATTAATACTTAGATTTATAGCTCTATCTTTTAATGAAACAATAAAAAATAGTGTAAGTGCAGCAAATACAAGTCTTAAAAAAGTAAAAGAGTAAGCATCTGCATAGTGATTCACAATAGCTAATTTACATAAAATAGAGTTTGATGCTAAAAAAACTAAGGCAATAATATTTAATAAAATCAAACTAGGATTTTTTGTTAAATCTTTATTCATAATTAATACTTAAATGTTGGGTTATTCTTAAAAAACTGATCAGTTGTACTACTATCTTCACCTCTTTTCTTTAGTAAAGATTTTGTAATTCTAAAACCATGATTTAAAGCAGTTGCAATAGAACCACCAGTATTAAAAGCTACATCACCTGCTACATACATACAAGAAACATTTGTTTCATTGTATTCATCATAAATAGGTTTACCTTCTTCATCCATTTTTATACCTGCTTTTTTTAAAAAATCAACAGGAGCAGTTCCTCCAATTGCATAGATTACTCTATCATAAATAGTGTGGTAACCATCATTGAAGTTTACTTTTACTCTACCATCATCATTTTCAATTGACTCAATATCTGTATTTAGTCTAAGTCTTAATTTCTCTTGACCATCATATTTAAATAAGGTCTCTTCATTTTCTGGATTTAGTCTTGTAAACTTTTCTTTTCTATAAACTAAAGTTACTGTATTTCCTTCTTCTGATAAACTACAGGCATATTCAACAGCAGAGTTTCCACCACCTACAACTAGTATTTTTTCATTTTTACTACATTTATCAAGATTGAAATTTATATACTCTTTTAGAGAAAAGGGAATTTTATATTCAGGTTTGTTTGGTTTTCCCATTTTACCAATAGTTACTACAACACATTTTGCTATAAAAACTTTTGTTGAAGTTTGTATAGTAAAGGTGTTAGTTGTTTCATCTTTTGCAATTTCTTCTACTTCTGTATTAAAAGCAGTATCAATTTTATCTTCATCTAGTAATTGATCAAAAAAGTCTAAGGTTGTTTCCTTTGTCCCATCCATAAAAGGAATGCTTCCTTCTATTTCAACAACTTGACCTTTCCAGTTTCTATCAACTCTTTTATTTTTTTTGTAGAATCTTCTTATAGTACTTGAATGATTATCTGCTTTATCCAAAAGTAGGATATTTTCTATGCCATGAACAGCAGCTTCTACAGCTGTACCTATTCCTCCTGGACCACCACCTACAATAGCTACTTCATATATTTTCCCCATAAGTAAACCTTTGATGTGAAATAAGTAATATATATATTATCATAACTTATACTATTAATGCATAGTTTTCATATCTTTTGTATAAAAAAATTTGTAAGTATAGTTTAGATAAAATATCTTTTAATATAAAAAAATCAAAAGGTATATTTAATGAAATATGGTGAAAAAGAGATTGTAGAATTCGATATTAATAACGAAGAGCATTTTTGGCCAAATAAAAACAAAAAAAACTATATTATTGACATAGAACTTCCAGAGTTTATGGCAAAATGTCCAAGAAGTGGGTATCCTGATTTTGCAACTATCAAACTTCAGTATACACCAAATGAAAAAGTTATCGAGTTAAAAGCTTTAAAACTTTATATCAACTCTTTCATGTTTAGAGAAGTATCTCATGAAAACTCTGCAAATGAGATTTTTGATACTCTATATGAAAAGCTACAACCAAAATGGATGAAAGTAGTTGCAGATTTTAAACCAAGAGGTAATGTACACACTGTAATTGAAATTGATAGTGACAAAATGTAAGGACAAATTCTTTGGAGAGATTAGTTACAACAGCACAAGCTGCACAAATACTTGGACTATCACTTCAAGGAGTTCACTATAGAATTAAGAAAAACCAACTTAAATCTATTAAAAAGTCTGGCAAAACATATGTTTATATTCCTGAATATATTCAAGACCAGACTAGTAATGAAGAACCAAAAGTAGAATTAAAACAAGAAACTTTTAATGGCTATGAAGAGGTTATTAAAGTAAAAGATGAACAAATAGATCTTTTAAAAAAGTCAGTTAAATGGATGAAAAAACAGTACTCATCAGAGATTTTCAGACTAGAGAAAAATCAAAAAAGAATTATCACAGTTTTTAATAGAGAAATTGAGCTTTTACAAAGTGCTTTTAATGAGATGCGTTCTATTTATAAACAACCACAAATTCAAGCAGTTCAACCAGAAGAAAATGTAGAAGAAGAGAAAGAAAAATTTATTTCTTTGCAAGAGTTTACTCTATATTTAAAAAAACACAATAAAGATCAAAAAGATATAAAACTTATTATCTTAAAAGCTATCCAACAAAAAGATTCAAGATTTATTTATAATAAAAAAGAGAAAAAGTTATTGATTTTAAATGAAGATTTTTCTGATTTGATTTAAATAAGTTAAAGTGATTTTAAAATTGATAAGTAAAAAAGTACTGTGAAATAAATCATAGTACTCTTCTCCAGGTACCCAAACACACCAAAGAAAGAGGTGCCTTGCTATGTTCCCATCCTGGGGCATTGTCTCTTAAAATGATTGTAAGGGGCTAAAGAAGAGCATCAAAAGTACCTAGATACTCTTTGTGCTCTGCTTTTAAGACTGCAATTATATCTTTACAAAACTTAAAACTTGTGTAAATATTTAAGTTACTAAGAAACTTTCTAGGAGTATAATTTCGCTTTTAAAAATTATATGAAAGAGAATAGAATTGACAAAGAGTTTTAGTTTAGTTGGAATAGTATCCATCATTTTCGCTATGTTTATATGGGGAAGCTCATTTATTGCATTAAAAGCAGCTATGGTAGATTTAGGTGAATATACAGTTATTTTTATAAGGATGGCTGCAGCATCATTATGTTTTATATTTTTTATAAAAAGGTTTTTAACCTATGATTTTACGAAACGAGATATTCAATTAATTTTATTACTTGGATTTTTTGAACCTTGTTTATATTTTATATTTGAAGCAAAAGCTTTATTATATACTTCAGCATCACAAGCAGGAATGATTACTTCCGTAATGCCTTTAATAACAGCTATAGCAGCTGGATATTTCTTAAAAGAGATTATCTCAAGGCAACTTTTATTTGGTTCAGTAATTGCAATGATTGGTGTTGTTTGGTTGAGTGTACAAGCAGTAACAACATACTCTGCTCCAAATCCTATGCTTGGGAATTTTTTAGAGTTTTGTGCAATGATTTGTGCTACAGGTTATACTTTGGTGGCAAGATATTTAGGTGAAAAATTTTCAGCTCTTTTTATTACTGCTGTTCAAGCCTTTATTGGTTTTATATTTTTTATACCATTTTTTATTTATGAAATAAGTACAAAAGAGATGACTTTCTCTTTAGAAGCTGTTTCTTGGTCAATTTATTTAGGTATAGTGGTTACCTTATTAGGATATGGTTTATTTAACTTTGCATTAACCAAAATAGAGGCATCAAGGGCTGCTATGTTTGTAAATTTAATACCAATATTTACACTTATTTTAGCCTTTATAATTTTAGGAGAAAAGCTAACAACTACAGAGTTTGTTGCAAGTGCTACAATTTTATTTGGAGTTATTATTTCTCAAATTACTGTTAAAAGATTTAAAAGAAGAAAAATTTGATATATCTTACACTATTTTTATCAGCCTTTATTTCAGCAACTTTGTTTCCTTTAGGAAGTGAAGCATTGCTAGTTTATAACATCAATGAAGGTTATAATTTAGTGTATCTTCTAGCTTTTGCAACAGTAGGAAATGTACTTGGTTCTTTGCTTAACTATTTTATAGGATTAAAAGGCGAAGAGTATTTAGAAAAAAAAGCATATTTAAAAGAAGAGAAAATAAAGAGGTATAAAGAGTTTTTTGATAAATATGGAGCTTACTCTTTACTTCTTTCTTGGGCACCTGTTATTGGCGATCCTTTGACTTTAATAGCTGGTGTTTTTAAATATGATTTAAAAAAGTTTCTTTTTCTAGTTTTTCTTGCTAAATTTCTTAGGTATTTATTTTTAGCAGTAGCAACTTTGTATTTTGTTAATTAGTTTTTTCAATTGTTAGAAAAAAGTTCTTTAAAAAGCTTTTTATCTCTTCTATAGAGGTCTTTTCTTTTTGATTTATACGGAAAGTATGGAAAAAGCCTATAGATACATTTACTAAGCCTTTAGTTAGGTTCCTAGCTTCTTCTATAAATAGTTTGTCTTTAATTCCCTCTTCTATAAGAAAGTTTATAGTTTCAAGGTGTTCTTTATATATTTTTTCTAAAAAGTTTTTAAAGGTTTTATCTTTTTCATAATGACTAAGTCCTGCAAATATATTTAATATTATTCTATACTCTTCAAACTCTTTTTTGTAAATCGTAGTAAAGAAACATTCAATCTTAGTTTTAATACTCTTTTTTCGTTTTATTTCTTTTAGAGTTTTTTCTTTCCATTGCTCATAAAGACCTTCTGTCAGTTGTAAGATAATATCTTCTTTATTTTTGAAGTATTCATATAAAGTCCCTTTAGCAATATTTGATTGTTTTGCTAAAGAGGTTACAGTAAGGTCTTGATAGTTTGTTTTTAAAAAAGTATCAAGACACGATAGTGCCATGCACCATCGTTTTTCTTGTTTTTCTTTTTCTGTCACTTATTATTCTCTATGTTTTTTAGATAATTTTGAAACAAGAATAAAGAATAGAGGAATAAATATAATAGCAATAAATGTAGCACTAAGCATTCCTCCAATAACTCCTGTACCAATTGAGTGTTTACTAGCTGCTCCTGCTCCACTACTAATTGCAAGTGGTAAAACACCTACTGTAAATGCTAAAGAAGTCATAATAATTGGTCTTAATCTTACTTTTGCAGCTTCTAAAGCAGCATCGACTAATTTTAATCCTTCTTTTTGTTTTTGAATTGCAAACTCTACAATTAAAATAGCATTTTTAGCTGCAAGTCCTGCAAGAACTAGAAGTCCTATTTGGAAATAAATATTGTTATCAAGTGCTCTTAAATTAGTTGCTAAAATTGCTCCAAATACTGCAAATGGTACAGCAAGAACAACTGAAATAGGAAGTAACCATCTTTCATATAAAGCACATAAAATTAAGAATAAGAAGATAATACCAAATACAAATGCCATGGCTGAACTTCCACCAACTTGTTTCTCTTGATAAGCAGAACCTGTCCAACTAATAGTGTATCCCTCTGGCAATACTTCTTTAGCTACTTCTTCAATAGCATTTAAAGCATCCCCTGAACTATATCCATCTGCTGGTTGTCCTGAAACTTTAGCAGCTTGGAAAAGGTTAAATCTTTCAACAATATCAGCTCCAACTACTTTTTTGTAAGAGATAAATGAGTTTATAGGAAGTAGTTCTCCACTTTTTGATCTAACAAAAATTTCTTTAAAGTCATCAATATTATTTCTATACTCTGAATCAGCTTGTAAATTTACTCTATATGTTCTTCCATATAAAGAGAAGTCATTTACATAGAAGCTTCCATATGTTGAAGTAATAGTATTGTAAATATCGTTTAGTTTTACACCTTTTGCTTTTGCTTTTGCAACATCAACGTCAATCTTATATTGAGGAATTGTTGCTGATAAAGATGTTCTAACTCCTGTTAATTCAGGTTTTGTTTTTGCTTTTTCTAATATTTTATTAACTACATTTCCTAAATCTTCAATAGTACCACCTGTTCTATCTTGAACATACATATCAAAACCACCAGTAATACTCATCCCCATAATTGGAGGAGGAACAACTGCAAAAGAGAAACCTTCACTTGTACCCATAAGTTGTTTAGAAAACTTGTTTAAAAGTGCTTGTGCACCTTGTTCTTCATTTGGTCTTTCACTCCAATCTTTAAGTTTAATAATTGTTGCAACTGTATGCGTTCTTTGAGCTGATGTTGTAAAATCATAACCAGCAAGAGTAATGATATTTGCAATATTTTCATCTTGTGAAACAATAGCATTTGTTTCTTCTGATAACTCAATAGTTTTTGATAAAGAGTAACCAGGAGGATTAAATCCAAATACGAAAATTGTACCTTGGTCTTCTTGTGGGATAAGCCCTGTTTTCATAGATTTAAACATATCATATGAAACAAAAATCAGACCACCATAAAGTAAAATAGAAATTAGTGAAAATCTAATAGTCTTTTTAACTATAAGTGAATAACCTTTTGTTGCTTTTTCAAACATAGTATTAAACCATTTGAAAAAGCCTTTTGGTTCTTTAGTTCTATTTCTTAATATTTTTACACATAATGTTGGTGTTAATGTTAAGGCAACAAAACCAGAAATTATTACGGAAATAACAATGGTAATAGCAAACTGTCTATACATTTCTCCACTTAAACCACCCATAAATGCAACAGGAATAAAGATAGCACAAAGAACTAAGATAATAGCAATCAGGGCTCCTGTAACTTCTTTCATTGCAATAAAGGCAGCCTCTTTTGGGGTTTTACCCTCTTCCATGTGACGTTCAACATTTTCAATTACAATAATTGCATCATCAACAACAATACCAATAGCAAGTACAAGTCCAAATAGTGTTAATAAGTTAATACTAAAACCTAGAATATACATACCTGCAAAGGCACCAACAATTGAAATAGGTACAGCAATAAATGGAATAACTGTAGCTCTCCAGTTTTGTAAGAATAGATACATAATTAAAATAACTAAGATTAAAGCTTCAATAAACGTTTTTACAACTTCTTTAATAGAAGCAGAAATAAAATCAGTACTATCATATGGAATACTATAAGACATGTCTTCAGGGAAGTCTTCTTGAGCTTTTACTAAAGCATCTTTAATAGCATCTGCTGTTTCTAAGGCATTTGCCCCACTTTGTAAGAAAATACCAATAGGAATAGAAGCTGCATTATTTAATCTTGTTTTAACATTATAATCAGCTGCTCCAAGTTCAATAGTAGCAACATCTTTTAGTTTTAAACTACTTCCATCTTCATTTGCTCTAATGATAATATCCCCAAACTGTTCAGGGTTTTCAAATCTTTTTGGAGTTTGAATAGTATATGTATACATTTGCTTATTTTCAATTGGTTCAGCCGCAATTTTACCAGCTGCATATTGATTATTTTGCTCTTGTATTGCAGAAATTACATCAGTTGTAGCAAGCGAATATTTAGATAATTTAGTAGGGTCCATCCAAATTCTAATAGAATAATCTTTTGCACCAAAAATTGTTGCATCACCTACTCCGTTTATCCTTTTTAATGATTCAACCATATTTAAAAGTGCGTAGTTTGATAAGTACACAGAGTCATAAGTATCATTTGGAGATTGAAGCATAATAAACATAAGAATACTTGGACTTCTTTCCCCTACAACAACACCTTGTCTTTGAACTTGTTCTGGCATTTTTGCTAAGGCTGCTTGAACTCTATTATTTACATCAATTTTTGCAGAATCAGGGTCAGTTCCCACTTCAAAGAATACATTAATTCTTAATCTTCCACTATCTTCAGCAACTGAATTCATATAAAGCATATTTTTTGCACCATTGATTTTCTCTTCCAATGGTGCTGCAACTGTTTTTGCAATAGTGTCTGCACTAGCTCCTGGGTAAGAAGCATTTACAATAATTTGAGGAGGTAAAACTCTTGGGTATTGTTCAATTGGTAGGTTGAACATAGAAATTAGTCCTGTAATAAAGACTATAATTGATAAAACCCCTGCAAATACTGGTTTCTTTATAAAAAATGAAGAAATCATAATTACTTCTCTTTATTCACAATTTGAACTTTTGTATCAGGTCTTAATTTTGCAAGATTACTAATTACAATTTTTTCATTTACTTTTAGACCTTCTTTTATAACTATTCCTTTTTCTAGTAAGCTTCCAGTTTTAACAGGTCTTACTTTTGCAATATTGTTTTCATCAACTACATAAACCATACTTGTTTGTGCAGTTTTTAATACAGCATTTTCAGGAACAATAAAAACTTCACCTAGTGAAAGTCCTTTAATCTCTACTTTTGTAAAGTTTCCTACAATAAGTTCATTATTTGGGTTTTTAAATTTTGCTCTTAAAAGTAAAGTATCTGTATTTGAATCTATAGTTGGAGCAATGAAATCTATTTCACCTTTTTCATAAACTTTTCCATTAGCAAGTAGACTTATTTCTGCTTTTTTATTTCTAATTTGAGTTAAAAAACTATCAATATCATCTTTTGGTAGAGAAAACTCTGCATGAATAGGGTTTGTATTTGTAATAGTTATTAAGTGTGAGTTAGAAGCACTTGAACCTACTATATCACCGATACTATGTTTTTTTAGTCCAATAATACCATCAATTGGAGCTTTTACTTCCGTATAATTAAAATTAATTTGTGCTTCTTTTAATGCAGCTTTAGAGCTTTCATATTGGTATGTATAGTCATCAAAAGTTTGATTACTAATAGATTTAGATTTGAATAAAGCCTGTGCTCTTTCATAATCTTTTTTTGCTTTTGTAAAGTTTGCTTTTTTCATATTTAGATTTGCTAAATAGATATCAGGCTCAATTTTATAAAGCATTGTTCCTTTTTTTACAAAATCACCTTCATTAAAGTATTTCTTTTCTAATGCACCAGAAACCCTTGCCATTACATCTACTTGATCATAAGCTTTTAAAAGAGTTGGATAAGTTTTTTTAGTGTTATTATTCTCTTTGTTTACTTTAAAAACTTTTACAGGTAAGGCTGGTTTGCTAGATGAAGCTTTTTGTTTGTTTTCTTCTGCTTTTTCTTGAAAACATCCTGTAAAACCTACAACAGCAATTGTTGTAAGTAATAATATTTTTTTACTTGTTGATTTTATCATCTAATATAATCCTTTAAATTTTCTCCACTGTGGTAGATAATATTTGCTTTTTTAATTTCTAAGTCATATTTTGCATATTCTAATAGACTCATTGCATCATACTTTTCACTTAATGACTCAAGGTATGCAACATTTTCTATTAGTCCATTTTCATATTTTGATTTAATTACTTCATAAGCACTAGTTGCAGCTTTTAAGCTTGCATTTGCAGATTTAACTTTTAGTTTTGCAATATCATATGCTCTTTGTGCTAGTTGTAAATCTGTATTTGCTTTATTCTTTTCATATTCGTATCTTGATTTTAGACTTAAATATTTTTTATATTGTGATTCATATTTATTTTTCGTTTCTCCAAAAGAGAAAAGATTCCATTTCATGTTTACAGAAAATATATTTTGGTCGTCAATTGAACTATAAGCAGAGTTGTCATAATTGTAGTCATACTCTGTATATGTGTTATCTAAAGTAATAGTAGGTAAGTAACCACTTTTTTGAATTTCAGCATTATCAAGTTGAGCTTTTACATCATATTCTAAAGCTTTTATATCTGCTCTTTTTGACTCATCTGTCACTTGATAATCTTGTATATTTGAACCTTCAGTAATAGATACTTTTTTTCCTGTTATATATTCAAGATTAAATAAAATAGTTTGTAAATCAAGTTCTATAGAGTGAAGGTTTACATTTTCACTTTCTACTCTTGAAATTATTTTTTCTACTTCATCTCTTGTTGTACTTCCCACATCTAAAAATCTAGTTAATCTTTTTTCTTGAGCTTTTAGTTGCTCAATTTGTTTTAACTTTGCTTCTTTTTGTGCTAATAGTGCAAGATAATTAAAATAGTAAGAAGCAACATCTAAAGCAATTTGATTTTTTGACGAATTTAAGCTTTCTTGAGAGCTTTTAATACTCTTTCTATATTTACTAAAAGTATTTGATCGTTTGTTTCCATCATATAAGATAAAGTTTACACTTGCTGCTGTTCTTATCCCATTATCTGGAACACTTGCTGTCTCTTCATTGGTTTTTGAATAAGAAGCACTTACATCTAACTTTGGATAGTAAGAACTCTTTACACTTTCATACTCTTTTTTTATTGAGTCAGTATCGTATTTATAAGAATCGATAAGTTGATTTTTTAATGATAAGTCAACTAACTCGTCTAGGTTTTGGCCTAATAAAATAAGAGGTAAAAACATTGCTAATATAGATTTTTTCAAATAGCCTCCTTTTATATTTATATAAAAGTAACATAAGCTAACTTAAATATATCTTTCTAGAAAGATAAATAGTTTTAATTAATTTTGTGTTAAAATTCGAATATGGAAAAAAGATACATAGAAAAATTTTTTGATAATATGAAGCAAAAAGAGGAATATGATATATTTAATATTTCATTGCCTATTACATTAATCTATAAGCATAACTACAATAAAAATGAACAACTTTTTAAACAAAAGTATAATTTGATTCATTCTGATTTAGATGTTTTAGCAGCTTTATATTTCAACGGCAAACAGTTGTCTCCTACGGAACTTTATTCTGCAATAATATTCTCTTCAGGTGGAATGACGAAAGTTCTAAAAAAATTAAAAGCTTTAGGATATATTTCAAGACAAGAAAATATACATGATAAAAGAAGTAAATTAGTTAAATTAGAGAAAAAAGGTGAAGAAGTCTTACTTAGTTGTTTAGATGACCTAATTGAACAAAAAAATGAGACATACAAATCACTAACAAAAGAAGAAATGGACAGTTTAAAGAAAATCTTGAAAAAGATTTCAATAAACTTATCTTAGTGCTTCAATCCAGTCAACAAGCCTTTGTATACTTTGAGGTTCTTTTTTAGAGATAAAAACAGATGGTTTATTTTTTCTGTTTTTCTCAACATCATTTTTAAACTCATCTAGGTTTACATTTACATATTCACATAGGTCAATTTTATTTGTAACAAGTAAATCACAAAACAATAAACCAGCACCTTTTTTTCTTGGAATATCTGCACCTTGGGCAACATCAATTACGTAAAGATAATAATCAATTAGTTCATATGAGAAAGTTGCACTTAGATTATCCCCTCCACTTTCAATAAAAATAAACTCAGGGTTATATTTTTCTTCTAATTCTTCAATTGCCTTTTGATTCATTGAAATATCATCTCTAATTGCAGTATGAGGACAACCACCTGTTTCTACACCAATTATTTGATTATCATCTAAATCAAGTTTGCTCTTTAAATAGTTTGCATCTTCTGTTGTATAGATATCATTAGTAACAATTCCTAATGAATATTTATCTTTTAGAAGATTTGTTAATGTTTCAATAATCGAAGTTTTACCACTTCCTACTGGTCCTGCGATACCAATTTTAATTGCCATTTATTTTCCTTTTATGTTACGAACATTTTTGGTTCTAAATTTAAGTGAGAAAAAATAACCTCTTCAAATAAAGGGTTAAAGTTACTTAAGTTTTTTGAACTATTTTTTATTTCTTCTTCTATAATGTCATCAAAACTAAAAAGTAGTTGTTGTATTTCACTAGGTTTTATTCTTGAAATTTTTAAACTTGTACTTGCAATATTAATTAAGTTTTTTTTACACCATAAAAGAAGAAATGTATCTACATCAAGACCTAATTCAAAAGCATAAGCACTTAAGATAAAAAGCTCATTTCCATAGGTTTTCTTATCTTTTACATTTTGAAAATACTCTTTTACAATAGGCGAAGTTATATCAAAATCAATATGTTTTAGGTAGTTTTCTCCTAAATCTTTTGAAGCCTTTGCATATTCAAAACTAAACATTGAAGCATATTTTTCATCTTCTTTTAGTAAGTGAGATATTTTCTTCTTTTTTAAAAGACTAAATACTTTTTTAACAATAGTAAACTCCATCTTTTGATATTGGTCTTTTATTATATTTTCTAAGAATTTTTTTAAACTATTCTTGTCATGAACATGACCTAATACAATATGTGGTTCAAGTCCAAATGAATGAACAAAAGCCCCTGATGGAAAGGCTCCATCAAGTAGTTGTAAAAATCTACTTAGTGCTTTAGTGTGAGTGATGTGCGTTTCCATTTGGTTTAAATAGACCTTTACCTTTTTTTACTGTTACACTATCATTTTCTTCACAAGATTTGATAATATCAGTAGTTGAGATATCTTCTAAAATAGTGATTTTATAATCTTCTACACAAATAGGTTGGTGTCTATTTCCTATTTCATATGCTGTTCTTGCAAAAGTAATGTGGTCATCAAATTCTAAAGTATAAATTGTATCTTCAGATTTAGAAATTTTAATTTTATATCCATCTTCACAAACTAAAATATCATTTTCATGAAGGTGTGTGTATTTAGCTTTTACGATAAATTCCTTACCCTTTTGAGTAATAGCACTTAAATTAGGTTTTTGCATATCAAACCAATCTAAAAGTACACTATCATCTGCTTGGATATCTTTTTTTATTTCAATTGCTTTTTTTATCATTCGTACTCCTAAAATAGAAAATATCTTTTAGCCATTGGTAACTCTTCTTGGAAAGATGATTCTATAATCTCACCATTAACTTTTACATCATAAGTTTCAGGGTCAACTTCAATATCCCCAATAAAGTCATTTAACTTCATATCTTTTTTACCTATATTTCTTGTGTTTTTAACTGCAAGCATAGATTTATTTGTATTCATCTTTTCTACTAAACCATTTTCCAATGATAATTTAGAAACAAATAGTGCACTTGTATTTGCAGCAGCTTTACCTAAACTTCCAAACATAGGTCTATACATATTTGGTTCAGGGGTTGGAATAGAGGCGTTTGAATCCCCCATCATTGCAAGTGCTATAAAGCCACCTTTTATAATAAGTTCTGGTTTTACTCCAAAAAATGCAGGTGTCCAAAGGACTAAATCTGCCATTTTCCCAATTTCAACACTTCCAACATGTTCATCAATACCACAAGCAATTGCAGGGTTTATAGTATATTTTGCAACATACCTTTTGATTCTTTCATTATCAGCTTTTTCATCATCACCTTCTAAAGCACCCCTTTGTTTTTTCATAGAATCTGCTACTTGCCAAGTTCTTGTTACTACTTCTCCTACTCTTCCCATAGCTTGTGAATCACTACTTGTAATTGAAATTGCTCCAATATCATGTAAAACATCCTCAGCTGCAATTGTATTACCTCTAATTCTACTCTCCGCAAAGCTTACATCTTCAGGAATTTTTGGACTTAAATGGTGACAAACCATAAGCATATCAAGGTGCTCTTCTATAGTATTTTTTGTATATGGTAAAGTTGGGTTTGTACTTGATGGTAAAATATTTTCTAAACCAGCTACTTTCATAATATCAGGGGCATGACCACCTCCAGCTCCTTCAGAGTGGAAAGTGTGAATAGTTCTTCCTCCAAAGGCATTAACTGTATTATCTACAAATCCTGATTCATTTAGTGTATCAGTATGAATTGCAACTTGTACATCAAAATCATCTGCAACTTTTAAACAAGTATCAATAGCGTTTGGAGTTGTTCCCCAATCTTCATGAAGTTTTAATCCCATAGCTCCTGCTTCAACCTGAACTTTTAAAGCTTCATAGTTTGAACTATTTCCTTTCCCCATAAAACCAAAGTTTAAAGGAATATCATCAACAGCTTCAATCATTTTATGGATATTAAATTCACCTGGAGTACAAGTTGTAGCGTTTGTTCCCGTATTTGGACCGGTTCCTCCACCAATCATAGTAGTAACTCCACTTGCTAGGGCTTCATCTATTTGCCCTGGGCTTATAAAGTGAATGTGTGAATCTATTCCTCCAGCAGTTATGATTTTTCCCTCAGCTGAAAGAATTTCTGTATTTGCACCTATTTCTAAACCTTCAGTTATACCATCAGTGTTATATGGATTTCCAGATTTACCTATGGCTGAAATCTTTCCATCTTTTATACCTATATCAGCTTTGTAAATACCTGTATAGTCAATAATCACAGCATTTGTGATGATTAAATCAGCAGTTTCAACTGCAAGGGGTGATTGACTCATTCCATCTCTAATTGTTTTACCACCACCAAATTTTGATTCTTCTCCATATGTTGTATAGTCTTTTTCAATTTTTGCTATTAAAGAAGTATCAGCTAATCTAAATCTATCATTAGTTGTTGGTCCATACATTGAGGCATATTTTGCTTTGGAAATTTTCATACTCTACTCCCTATAAACTCTTCAAGGTTTTTCATAGCTTTTTCTTTAGTCTCTTTTTCATCAAGGTAACCATTAACAAGACCATTAAATCCTGCAATATATCTTTTACCATTGAATGGTACTACTTCTATTTCTTTTGTACTTCCAGGTTCAAACCTCACAGAAGTTCCACTTGGGATATTTAGTCTTTGACCATAAGCTTTTTGCCTATCAAAATCTAAAAAGGCATTAGTTTCAAAGAAGTGATAGTGAGAACCTACTTGAATAGGTCTATCTCCTACATTTTCTACTTTGATTGTAGTTACAGGATAATTGGCATTTAGCTCAATTTCACCTTCATCTATAAAATATTCCCCTGGAGTTATGTCGGATTTTGTAACAGAAATAGGGTTATGTACAGTAACAAGTTTTGTTCCATCATCAAAAGTGGCTTCTGTTTGTACCATATGCATCATTGAAGCAACACCAGGTAATACATCATCTGAACTTAACACCTTCGTAGCATCAACCATAAGCTGGGCAACACTTTTACCCTCTCTAGCTCCTTCTAAAATAAATGAACTTATAATTGCATTTGCTTCAGGAAAATTTAGTTTTAATCCTTTTTCTTTTCTTTCAAGTGCAAGCTTTGAAGCTGTATAAATCATTAATTTTTCTTGTTCACGATTTGTTAAGAACATCAAATGTCTCCTTTTTTTATCTTAAAAAAATTCTATCAAAAATTAGAAGATTAATATTTCTTCAACTGTATAATTTATAATCAGAGTATTAATTGTTTTTATACTCTAATCTATATTTGTGTAATAAAGGCTCTGTATAACCAGAAGGTTGCACTTTCCCCTCAAAGACTAAATCGCAAGCTGCTTTAAAGGCATATCCATCATAAGAAGGAGCAATATTTTCATAGCTAGGATCATTTTCATTTTGTTTATCAACTACTTTTGCCATCTGTTTTAAGGACTCTAAAACCTCTTCTTTTGAACAAATTCCATGTTCAATCCAGTTAGCTAAATGTTGAGATGAAATTCTTAAGGTAGCTCTATCTTCCATAAGTGCAATATTATTAATATCAGGAACCTTTGAACATCCAATTCCTGCATCAACCCATCTTACAACGTAACCTAAAATACCTTGGCAGTTATTATCTATTTCTTTTTTGATTTCTTCTTTTGATAGTTGTTCTTTTAGTAAAGGAATTGTTAAAAGCTCGTCAACATTTGCTCTTCTATTTCCTTTTAGTTCTTCTTGAACTTTAGTTACTTCAACTTTGTGGTAGTGCATTGAGTGAAGAACTGCAGCAGTAGGAGAAGGAACCCAAGCCGTGTTTGCACCTGCTTGTGGATGAGAAATCTTTTCTTTCATCATTTTAGCCATCTCATCTGGCATAGCCCACATACCTTTACCTATTTGTGCTTTTCCTTGAAGTCCACACTCTAAACCAATGTCAACATTCCATTTTTCATAAGCACTTATCCAAGCTTCACTTTTCATCTTTGTTTTTGGTGTCATAGCTCCAGCTAGCATTGAAGTATGAATTTCATCCCCTGTTCTATCTAAGAAGCCTGTATTTATAAATACTACTCTTTGTTTAGCTTGTCTAATGCACTCTTTTAAATTGATTGTTGTTCTTCTTTCTTCATCCATAATACCAATTTTGATACTATTTTCTGGAAGATTTAAAGCTTCTTCAACTTTTTCAAATAGTTTTACTGCAAAAGATACTTCTTGGGGACCATGCATCTTTGGTTTAACTATATAAAGTGATTTTGTTCTACTATTTTTCTTCTCATTTTTGTTAGTTAAATCAGGAATTGCAGCCAATGTTGTAACAACTGCATCCATGATTCCTTCAAAAATTTCATTTCCATCTTTATCTAAAATAGCAGGGTTCGTCATAAGATGTCCTACATTTCTAATAAATAAAAGACTTCTTCCATGTAAAACTAACTCTTTATCATCTAAAGTTTTATATTTTTTATCAGCATTTAGAGTTCTAGTAACAGTTTTTCCTGCCTTTTCAAAACTATCTTCTAGTTCTCCTTTCATAAGATCAAACCAGTTTCTATAAACTTCCACTTTATCTAGGGCATCAACAGCAGCAATAGAATCTTCACAATCCATAATAGTTGTTACAGCAGCTTCAACAACTATATCTTTTATTCCTGCACTATCAAGTTTTCCAATAAAACTATCTTTATCAAATTCTACGATTACATGAAGATTATTGTTTTTAAATACCAATGATGTAAGAGAATCTTTTTCACCTTCAAACCCAAGAAGTTTTTCTGGATTTTGTAACTCTACTTTTTTATCATCAATAGATACTTCAAGTTTATTTCCCACAATTTTATAAGAAGTAACATCTTTATGGCTTCCATCTTTTAAAGGTGCGATAGCATCTAAATGCTCTTTTGCATAATTTACAACTGCTTTACCTCTTTTTTCATTGTACTCTTTAGTGATGGCTAGTTCACCATTTGTAGGAATTACATCTGTTCCATATAAAGCATCGTATAAACTTCCCCATCTTGCATTTGCAGCATTTAAAGCAAATCTAGCATTTTTTACAGGAACAACAAGTTGTGGAGCAGCTTGAAGTGCAATCTCTTCATCAACATTTGATGTTTCAACTTTAAACTCTTCTTTCTCTTCAACTAAATAACCAATCTCTTTTAAAAATGATTTATAAGAAGAGAAAGTCTCTTCTTCATAAGTATTAGTTTTATGCCAAGAATCTATTTTTTCTTGTAGCTCATCTCTTTTTTTTAGAAGTGCAATATTTTCAGGAGTTAACTGCTCAATTATTGATTCAAAGTTTTTCCAAAAAATATCTTTTTTTATTGTTGTCTCAGGAAGAATTTCCTCATTGATTAAGTCATAAATCTTCTCATCAACTTTTAGATTATTTACTTTTATATACATCTTTTTTCCCTTATTTAAAAGTATTAGTTTAAAACTAATTCTCTTTCTAGTGATACTTTACTTGTTGCATAATATATAAATCCACCAAGAACTGCACCAATAATCCAACCATATCCATTTAAGCTACTTAAAGCATCAACCCATACAGTACAAATAGAAAAAACAGCACCAATTGCAAAGGCAACTATTGTTTTGTTGTTCCATCCATTTCCATAGTAGTATTTACTATTTTCACTTTCATCATATAAAGCATCCATATCTAAGTTTTGTTTTTTAATTAAGTAGTAATCAACAACTAAAATACCATATAAAGGTGCTAATGTAGAACCTAAAGTATTTACAATAGGGCTGATACCAACTTGAGAAATAAAGCTTACCCAGAAACCACCAATTACAAGTGCGAATAATGATGTAATAACACCTGATTTAGTAAATGAAAGTTTTTTCGGAGCTAAGTTTGCTATACCATTAACAGCAGGAATAAAGTTGGCAACTAAGTTGATTCCAACAGTAGCAGTAAAGAATGTAATTGCAGCAATTAAACTTAATACTGTGCTATCAGCTTTTTCAACTATATCCATTGGATTTGTTAATTTCTCTCCAAATACAACAACAGAACCAGCAGTGATTAATAGTGCTAATGCAGAGAATAAAACCATATTAAAAGGAAGCCCAACAAGATTTCCTACAGTCATAGATTTTTGGTCTTTTGCATATCTAGAGAAGTCACTAAAGTTTATCATAACAGCAGCAAAGTAAGCAATCATTGTTCCTAAGATTGCAAAGAAACCATTGATTTCACTACTTAATGTTGACTCTTCATTTGAGAAAATATTGTTTGCAACGTTAAATAATTCACCACCTGATTTACTCCATAATACAACCAGTAAACCAATCATAATAATATAAACAAAAGGTGCTGCAAAGTTTAAGAACTTAGATACCCAAGCCATACTTTTTGAGAAGATAATCATTTGGAATATCCATACAATAAAGAATGATAACCATCCAATGCCATCGATACCTAAGAATTTAACTTCTGGGTGAATACCTGTAGAAGCAGTGATTAAAAGGTGAAGTGCAGTTGAAGCAAAATAAGTTTGAACTCCAAACCAAAAAACAGCAACTATTGCTCTTAATATTGCAGATAATTTTGCTCCATTTATTCCCATACTTGATCTTGCTAATACAGGATATGGAATACCATAATCAACTCCAGCTTTTCCAGAAATATTAACTAAAAAAGTAACTATTAATCCAGCAACAATTAGTGCAAAAAATGCTGTCCAACCTGTTACTCCATAACTAATAAAAAGTGAAGCAACTAGTGTGTATCCAAAAAGACTTTGAATATCATTTGCCCAAATATTAGACACCTCAAACCATTTCCAATTTCTTTCACTCTTTTTCGTAGGCGATAAAGAGTCATTATTTACATCTTCTATCATAAGTTTTCCCTATTTTTTTAATTTTATTTTCTACTACAAAAAATAGGTAAAAGCCTATAATAGGTAGTAGAACTACTGTTTTTCTTTCATAATTCTTCTTTTTAATATATATTTATTTATAATCACGCTGGCGAAAGCGACTTTTTTATGGATATATTAAAATTGAAATAAAAAAGTCACTTATGGTGGTTTTGTTTTTACTACACTCATAAATTACTCCCTTATTAAAAGAATTTCTTTTTCTTCAATGTCATATTCAATACATTCAACAATCTTGTTTTCTTCTTGGTTATAATCTGTTCTATCAATTACAATAAACTCCTCTTTATCCTTTAAGCAAATTAATGGAAAATGCCATACTCCTCTATTGTAATGAACACCTTGTTTTCCATTTGTTACAAAAGCTTTAAGTGTTGATAAGTCTGGCTTTTCTTCCCCTAGTGCAACAACACATAAAAATGGTTCTTCACTTCTTGGCATAAAAGTTTGAGAAAAGAATGGATGCTTTTCTAGCATATTTATATGCAGAGGAAATTCTCTATTCTTTCCTACATAAATATGTAAAGTAGAACTTCCACCTTTTTCATTAGCATCCATTGTGCAAAGTTCATAAAACTTTTGAGCAAAACCATTATTTATGATTTTAGAATCTCTATTTTCACAACTTACTACTTCTCCAAATTTTTTAAAAGCTTCTCTTGTAAGGGTTTGTGGTTTTAGCTCTATTTTCATCATTAACCTTTGATATCTTCTTTTTTAATAAACTTACCAAATAGTTTAAGTCTTGAAACACCACCATCTGGGAAGATGTTAATTCTAATATGAGTAACTGGTTTCTTATGATTTAGAAAGCTTTTATCAAAATAGTGTTTATTGTGCATTTTTAGTTTTTGTGGTGCAACTAACTCTTCCCAGAACATACTTTGGGTAACCACTGCACTGTCAGTTGTTTCTTCAATATATGCTGCTGATATAGAGAATTTATCTGCAAAATTCCCTTTAAAAAAGTTAGTGTCAATCATAATATTATCTATAATTGCAGGCTTTGCTAACTCGATAATACCCCAATCATATCCTGGTTCTCTTCTTCTTCTAGTCTCCCAACCATCACCCATATTGATAGCTTCATCATCTTTTAATATATTTCTTAATGGACCAAAGAATTCATTATTTGTATAAACTGCTCTTGCTCCATTTCTCATTGAAGCAACATTGATATTATCTTGTTCATAAAGTTTTTCATCAAAGCAGATTTCACCAAAGGCTTTAAATCTAGCAATTCCACCATCAGGATAAATATCAATTCTAAGGTGAGTTAACTCTGTTTGAGAAAGTGAATCAAAGTTATGCTTAGTATGTCCCTCTAAATCTTTTTGAGTTAGTAATTCAATCCATTCAACACTGTCAATGTCGTCTAAAAATGCTTTATCATCTTTGTTTTTTACACAACAACCTTTGATTGAAACTGCTAAAGGATAATTTCCTCTAAAGTGAGAGGTATCAACTAAAAATGAGTTGATTTTTGAAATATTTCCTAGTTTAAGAATACAATGGTCATTTCCCCCATCTCTTCTTCTTTTAGTCTCCCAACCATCCATCCAGTGACCGTTATCATCAAATTCATCTTTAAATACAGCCTCTGTTTCTTGTAACATTCTATTTGCGTTTGCAAAAAATTCATCCGTTGTATAGATTACTTCTGTACCTAATTCACAACTTGCTACATTTGTCATTATTTTCCTTTATTTCCAAAATTATTAATCCAATGATTTGCAATTTCACCTCTTGTTGCAAACCAAACATCATCAAATCCTTTTACATACTCTAAGAATCTTCTCATAGCCATAATTCGTCCAGGTTTCCCTAAAATTCTACAGTGCATCCCAATAGACATCATTTTGGGAGTTTTACTTCCTTCTAGATATAAAGCATCAAAACTATCTTTTAAGTAGTTGTAAAATTGGTCACTATAAGAAAATCCTCCAAATACAAATCTCATATCATTATTATCCATTGTATATGGAATTACTAAATGTTCTTTTGTTGTAATTTCAGGTGCAAAATATGGTAAATCATCATTATATGCATCACTGTCATATAAAAAACCACCCTCTTCAACAACTATTTTTCTTGTATTTTCACTATCTCGTCCAGTGTACCAACCAAGGGGTCTAGTCCCTATCATTTTTTCTAATATTTCAATACTTTTATATAAGTGATCTCTTTCAATTGATTCATCTATTTGTTGATAGTTAATCCATCTATATCCATGGGAACAGATATCATAGTTGTTAAGGGCAAGGTATTCGGCTAGTTTAGGATTTCTAGCAACAGCCATTGCAACAGCAAAGATAGTAATAGGAATGTCAAAGTCTTTAAAAAGTTCTAATAATCTCCACACTCCAACTCTTGAACCATATTCATACAATGATTCCATTGATTTGTGTCTTTGTCCTATAAATGCTTGTGGGTTATTCATTTCAGAAAGAAATACTTCGGAAGCTTCATCTCCATGTAAAATGCAGTTTTCTGCACCCTCTTCATAGTTTAATACAAATTGAAGTGCAACTTTTGCATTGTTTGGCCATTTTGGATTTATTGGTTCGTTTGAGTAACCAATTAAATCTCTTGGGTAATTGTTATTAATCATTTTCTCTCTCATAAAAAAGCAAAAACTACTTTTATAATTTATTTATGAGAATATTCTATCAGATTGTCTACAATGATTGTCTACAATTTTTGTTTATTTTTTATACATTCGTTTTAAAGTTAGGTAAGAAAGGTAAAATTAATTAAGTTATACAAATAATTAGTTAGCAAAAAGAAATTTATTCTTTTTATTAATTGTATCTAAATTAAAATCTAAAATATCAAGGCAATGGTCTAAATGTTCTAGCATAACATTTTTTGCATTACTAACATTATTGCTTTTAATTGTCTCAATTAAAACTCTATGTTCATCGTATGAAGAAAATTCTGTGTTTTCATCTTCATAGATTAAAGCAGCAAGGATACTTAAAGGGATTAAAGGTTTTAAGGCATTAATTAAAAACTCATTTTTACTTAATGCAGCTAAATTCAAATGGAAATCACAAGATGATTTAACATACTCTCCATTTCTATGTGAAAGTTTTAGATACTCTTCTGTATCAATATTTTCTAAAAGTGCGGATAGGTCTAAATTTTCTTTTGCATGTCTTTTTGTGACAATTTCAACAATACCTGCTTCAATTATTTTTCTTGTTGCAAAGATATCTTTTGCATTTTCTTCACTAATCCAAACTACATTAAACCCTTGATTCTTTTTATAACTTAAGATACCCATAGTTTGAAGTTTGCTGAATGCTTTTCTTACAACATCTCTACTTGTATTTAGCTCTTTTGCTAAAACACTTTCTGATACTTTAGTACCTGGTTGAAGATTTTTTGTAAAAATTGCATCAAATATAAAATTAACAATATTATCTTCTAAAGTAAATAAATCTTTTCTATCCATTAAAAGTTTCTCCCACTTTTTTCCATTTTGTGCTATTTTATTATATTATAATTTACATTCTAATTTCTGTAAACAATAACCAGAATGCAATTAATAAACGGCACACCAAAATCTTATTTTAAAGCTATCTCATATAAAGTTAATGTTTTATCACTTTTCAATAGGATAGGCATATGCATTTATTTTACTTGTCATTAGTTTTGCCCCAACCATTGATTCAGCCATCTTAATTGCACACAATACACCATCAACAACTGGAATATTACATCTTTTTGATAATTCAATTGTTAAATCAGCCATTCCCGCACACCCTAAAATAATAGCTTCACAATTATCCTCTTTGACTGCTTTTAAAATTTCACTCTCTATTTTTTCCATTACATTACAAGTGCCATCTTCTAAAGAAAGAACTGGAATATCAGCTGCTCTTACTTTTCTACAAAACTTATCCATACCATATTTGTAGGATAACTCTTCAATAATTGGAATAGCTCTATTTAAAGTTGTTACCACCGAAAAACTAGAAGAGATAATAGATGTCATATGCATAGCTGCTTCACAAATACCTATAACAGGACCATCTACAAGCTCCCTTGCAGCTTCTAATCCTGGGTCATCAAAGCAAGCAACCACATATGCATCTGCACCCCACTCTTTTGCTTTTTTAATTTCATCCATAAGCCCCATTAAACTTTTTACTTCATCAAAATGTCCTTCAATACTTTTTGGAGTATTTGTAGGATTTGAAGCCCAAATTTCAGTATCAGGATTTTTGAATTTTAAGGCAACCTCTTCACACTTTTTTGTCATAGATTCTGTAGAGTTTGGGTTTATAATTGCAAGTTTCATTAGTGAGTTCCTCCTAGATATAGTTCAATTATTCGTTCATCGTGCATTAAATCTTTTGAGTTCCCACTTAATAATACTTCGCCAAGTTGCATTGCATAGGCTCTATTTGAAACCTTAAGTGCCATTCTTGAGTTTTGTTCAACTAGGATAACAGAGACTTTATCCTCTTTATTGATTTGTACAATTGATCTTGCAATATCTTGAACTAGTTTTGGGGCAATACCAAGACTTGGTTCATCCATTAGTAAAACTTTAGGTCTAGACATAAGAGCACGTCCAATAACCATCATTTGTTGCTCCCCTCCACTCATAGTGCTTGCTTGTTGTTTGAATCTTTCTTTAAGCCTTGGAAACTTTTCTAAAACTTTTTCTAAATCCTCTTTAATTCCATTTTTGTCTTTTCTAGTAAAAGCACCCATTAAAAGATTATCTTTTACACTCATATAAGGAAATACTCTTCTTCCCTCAGGAGTCATGGCAATACCTTTTTCAACTATTTTAGAAGGACTTACACCATTTAGACTTTCCCCATTGAAAATCACTTCACCTGAACTTGGTTTTTTAAGACCTGTTATTGCTTTTAGAATTGAAGATTTTCCAGCTCCATTGGCTCCAATTAAAGTGATAGTTTCACCCTCTTCAAGACTTAAATTTACTTTTTTTACTGCTCTTACTTGGTCGTAGTTTATCTCTAAATCTTTACACTCTAATAATGCCATGTTAAATTCCTAACTCTTCATCTTCTACACCTAAGTAAGCTTCTATTACTTTAGGGTTTTTTTGGATCTGCACAGGTTTCCCTTCTGCTATTTTTTCACCAAAACTAATAACTACAATTCTGTCTGATATCTCCATAACAGCTGGCATATCGTGTTCCACCAATAAAACAGTTACCCCTGAGTTTTTAATCTGTTTAACCATATCCATACATCTTCTTGTTTCATCATGATTCATCCCTGCAAAGGGCTCATCAAGAAGTAATATTTTTGGTTTACAAGCTAAAGCATTTGCAATACCTAAACCTCTTAATAAACCATGGGGAAGATTTGATGCAAGCTCATCTTTAACATCACTTAAGCCTAAAAACTCAATAATCTCATCGGCAGATTTACCAAATCTTTGAGTATCTTCTTTTGCTAATTTTGTATTAAAGAAAAAACCCAAAAGATTTGATTTTGCTTGTAATTGGTGGGCTATAATAATATTATCTCTAACACTCATACTTTTAAAAACTGTTGTTTCTTGAAAGGTTCTAACTACACCTTTTCTTGCTACAATATGTGGTTTTAAACCAGATATCTTTTCTCTATTAAAAATCACTTCCCCAGAACTTGGTTTTAAAAAAGAAGAGATTAGTTTAAATGTTGTAGATTTCCCTGCTCCATTTGGACCAATTACGGATAAAATCTCCCCTTCATAAACTTCAAAGGTGACATCATTTACAGCATATAAAGAACCAAACTTTTTTGTTAGATTGTTTATTTCTAAAACTCTTTTTCTCATTTTTTAAACCTTAAACTCAAAATTCCATTTGGTAAAAATACCATTAAAATAATCATTATCCCTGAGTAGATTAATAGTTGATACTCTTTAAATACAAATAATAAATCCCAAGAAAAATACAATACAAAAGAACCTAATATTGGTCCAAATACATAGGCTAAACCACCTAAGAAGGTATAAAGCATATAGTTAATTGAGTCAGCTACTTGGAAAGTAGTTGGATAAACTGATTGGGTTAGGTTTATAAAAATTGCTCCTCCAACTCCACCAAAAAATGAAGCAATGGCATAAGAGATAACTCTTAAATATGCAATATTTACCCCAAATGAGGAAGCTAACTCTTCATTTTGTTGTAAAGATCTAAGTAAAATCCCCATTCTTGATTTTGTAAGTCTATACATTATTGCAAAAGTTATAATCATAGCAATTACTGCAAGATAATAAAATCCGATTTTACTGTTTTCCATAGTGGCAAAATCTGGAATGAGAGTTAATCCAAAAATACTAAGTTCCCCTGGTAATGGGATATTTGTAATCCCTCTAGGGCCATTTGTAATTGGAACTAAAGCTATTGCTAGAAGTTTTGCAACTTCTGTTAAAGTCAGTGTAATCATAGAAAAATACACCCCTTTTAATCTTAAAATAGGGATACCTATTAGAATACTAAAGAAAGCTGCTACAAACCCTGCTACAAAAATAGATATCCAAAAAGATAAGCCTAATTGGGTAACTAAAACAGCAGTTGTATATGCTCCAATTAGGGCATAAGCTCCTTGTCCTATATTGATTCTTCCCATATAAAAAGTTAACCAAACTCCTGCACTAATCATAGAAAGAACAGCAACTGAGGTGATACCATAAAGGTAATCATTTCTTTGTGTTAAAACTAAAACACTAGGTATAACAATTAATAAAACTATTAATGCAATTATTACTTTTAATATAAAACTTTTATTTTCCACAAATCACCCCCAAGGTTTACCCATAAGTCCTTGTGGACGAAGAGTAAGAAATATCATTAAACATACAAATATAGTAAGGTAAGTTACATCTCCTGGAAGATAGTAAAGACCAAAAGCTTCAACAAGACCTAAAATAAATCCACCTAAGATGGCACCTGAAATAACTCCAGCTCCACCAATCATAATCATTGTAAAAGCTTGAATAGAGATACCTCCTCCAATACCAGAGTTTACCCCTGTAATAGTTACTAATAAACTTCCTGCAACACCTGCAAGCATTGCTCCAAGGGCAAACCCAAATAAGCTGTATTTATCTAAATCAACACCCATTAGTTGAGCTGCTGTTTTATCCTGAGCTAAAGCTCTCATAGCTCGACCTGGTTTTGAATATTGCATAAAAAGAATAAATGAAACAATTAAAACTATTGCAATTAATCCAATAACAATTCTGTTATAAGGGATGATTAAATCTATTCCATAATCTTCACCAAAAAATACTCCATCAACAAGTGCTGGAACACTTCTTTGTTTCTCTCCAAATACAATTAGTATTAATGAATCTAAGAAAAAAGCAGTACCAGCAGCAAGAAGCATTGAGCTTTCTTCTCTAACAGATCTTTTTAAGACGGTATTGAAAAGATATTTTTCAAATATGGCACCTATTAGTGCTAATGTTAAACCCGAAGCAATAATAGCTACAATAAAAGGAAGTCCTAGTTTCCCATAAACATAGTAAGTTACAAATGCACCTAAAACATACATTTGTCCATGTGCAAAGTTTAATATACTCATAAGTGAGAATATTAGTGTTAAACCTAAGGCAATAAGGGCATATTGAGCACCTGTAATTAAACCATTGAGTAGTATTTGTTCCATAAAATCAATTCCCTATTTTTTCATAATAGAGGTATCAAAAGATACCCCTTTTAAATTAATCTGCTTGACCTACGAATAGTGTTTCAAACTTTCCATTTTTGTAAATTTTTGGAGTTAAAGGAACCCCTAACTGTCTATTTTGACCAAATGTAGTTTTTCCTACAAATTTAAGTTTTGCATCTTTGTCTTTGAAGAAAAGGTTTGGTGCTGACCAACCTGAATCTACAGTCTTTAAAAACTCATCTGCATCATTGATAGCTTTTGGATTTGATTTCATCACAGCTAAAATATACTCTAAAGCAAATACTTTTGTATTTGATTCATCGTTGTATTCACCATATTTATTAGTATAGTGTTCAACCCATTTTTCCATTTTCTCCGATTGAATAGAAGCATCTGCTCCACCTTGACAAATAAATCCATTTGCTGCATCTCCAGCACCCTCTTTTAAAATACTTGCATCAAGTGCAGTTCCAGCTGCCATATAACCTTTGAAACCTAATTGTCTTGCTGTTTTAATAATAAGTGGCGCAGTAGCAGGAGATACTCCTGATAGAACTAAAAGGTCAGGTTTTTTCTTAATAATTGGAGTAATTACTGAAAAGAAATCTCTAGTGTCAGCTTTATATGTAGCTTTTGCTTCAACAACTTTTAAACCTAAGTCTTGGGCGATTTTAATACCATTATCTCTTTGGTTTAACGGATCAGCTGCATTTGCTGCAATAAATGCTACAGATTTAACATCTTTATTATCTTTTAACCATTTATAAACTGATGGTTCCCATTGATATGAAGCAATCATTCCAAATACAGCATAGTTTGCTGGTTTTACATATAAACTTTTATCAAAGGCATATGGAAAATATACAATTTTATTTCTCTCTGCTATTGGTTTTACTGCAATTGCTTGGGCATCATCATTTGGACCAACAACATATTTAATACCTTCTTGTGCCATTTTTTCCATACCTGCAACTGCAATTTTTGGATCGAATGCATCATCAAAAGGTACAATCTCTACTTTGTATTTTTTACCACCAATTTCTACACCACCATTTTTATTATATATGTCTGCTGATGTTTCCATTGATCTTACATTTGAAGTACCCCATGCAGCATTTGCTCCAGAAAGCGTACCTACAAAACCAATCTTAATACTATCTTGAGCTAAAAGAGTGGAACTTAGCATTCCTACTGCTAAACCTATTTTCAGAAATCTTTTCATAATTTTATCTCCTTTTTTTATTTAAAGAATTTATCATTGATAAACTATGAAATCATCTTATCAGAGTGTCTACAATTATTGTAGACAATAATTGTCTACAAAATAAACAATTAAAAAATATTATCTAAGGTGCAATTTTGAATATTAAATATACAACTATTGTGTTGACTATATACCCATAATAAAATATCATCTAAAAAAGTGTACACAATAAGTGTATACAATAATTAAAGGAAATAACAATGTTAAAAACAAAAATCACTAGAGTTGTAGCGTCTGTACTATTATTAGGAACAACACTTTTATGTGCTAATCAATTAGAAGATATTAAATCTTCAGGTGTTGTAAAAATTGCAGTACCACAAGATTTTCCTCCATTTGGTTCGGCATCTAAAGATATGAGTGTTCAAGGCTATGATATTGATATGGCAAAATATATTGCAGATAAATTAAACGTAGATTTAAAACTTATTCCAGTTACAAGTGCAAATAGAATTCCTTATTTAAAAACAGGAAAGGCTGATTTAATTATTTCAAGTTTAGGTAAAAATCCACAAAGAGAAAAAGTGATTGATTTTTCAAATGCTTATGCTCCTTTCTTCTTAGGTGTGTTTGGCTCTAAAGATGTAAATGTAAGTTCAGCAAAAGACTTAAGTGGAAAAACAATTGGTGTAACAAGAGGTTCAGTTGAAGATTTAGAATTAAGTAAATTAGTTGGTTCTGATGTAACAATTAAAAGGTTTGAAGATAATAATACAACAATTTCAGCATATGTATCAGGTCAAGTAAAATTAATTGCAACTGGGAATTTAATTATCAGTGAAATAGCTAATAAGTATCCAGATGTTGCTCCTGAAACAAAATTCTCAATCAAGAATTCTCCTTGTTATGTTGGATTAAAGAAAAAACAACCTGAATTAAAGAAATTTTTAAATGATTTAATTGGTGAATTAAAATCAAATGGTAAGTTAAATAAAACTTCACAAAAATGGTTAAAGATAGATTTACCAAAAGACTTATAAGAATTTAAAATGGATTATGAGTTTGATTTTGTAGGTATTTTGCCATACTATAAAGATATCTTAAATGGTATTTTATTAACTATAGAAATCACTGCAGCAACAACTATTTTAGGAGTAGCTGCAGGAGTTCTAGGAACTGCATGTAGAGTGGGTAGAAATAAATTTTTACAAAACCTTATTGGAGCTTTTGTAGAAGTTATTAGAAATACACCTTTTATAGTGCAACTATTTTTTATCTTTTTTGGTTTACCAGCTTTAGGGGTAAAATTAACAGCTTTAGAAGCAGGTATGATTGCAATGATAGTTAACCTTGGAGCATACTCTACTGAGATTATTAGAGCAGGTGTTGAGTCAACTTCAAAAGGTCAATGGGAAGCTGGAAAAACTTTAGGATTAAGATGGTCACAAATCTTTTTCCATATTGTATTACCACAAGCTTTTAAAAAAGTTTCACCTGCACTGATTAGTCAATGTATTATTGTTATGTTAGGTTCTTCTGTCTTATCACAGATTTCAGTTGAAGAACTTACTTTTACTGCAAACTTTATTCAATCAAGAACTTTTTTGAGCTTTGAGTCTTATTTTATAATCACTATTGTCTATTTAGCTTTAGCAGTGATTTTAAGATTTATATTAACAAAAACTAGTAATAGACTATTTAATAAAGGTTAAAAATGGAACAGTTTACTACATTAGATATATTTCAAAACTTGTTATTAGCTGCAAGATGGACTGTACTTTTATCATTAATAGCCTTTATTGGTGGAGGAATAGTAGCTGGAATACTTTTAGTATTTAGAATGACTAATAATAAAGTATTGAAAGCTTTAATAAATATTTATGTGGAGGTTTTTCAAGGAACACCTCTTTTGATGCAACTTTTTCTTGCTTTTTTTGGTTTATCTTTAATAGGGATAGATATAGGAGCATGGGCAGCAGCAAGTTTAGCTTTAACGCTATTTACTAGTGCTTTTCTTTGTGAAATTTGGAGAGGTTGTCTTGATTCAGTTGACAAAGGACAATGGGAAGCTTGTAAAACAATGGGATTAAATTATTATCAAGCAATGTTCCATGTAATAATTCCACAATCAATTAGACTAGCAACAGCGCCAACTGTAGGTTTTTCAGTGCAAGTTGTAAAAGGAACAGCATTAGCTTCAATTATTGGATTTGTTGAACTAACAAAAGCTGGAACAATGTTAAATAATGCAACATTTGAACCATTTAAAGTGTTTACAATGGTTGCTATTTTGTATTTTGTAATTTGTTTTCCACTTACAAAATATAGTAAATATTTAGAAAGGAAATTAAATGTCGCTAGTTAGTTTGGAGGGTGTGCATAAATATTATGGGGAAAAACATATTCTAAAAGGGATTGATTTAGAAGTTAAAGCAGGAGAGGTTCTTTCTATAATAGGAAGATCTGGTTCAGGAAAGAGTACACTTCTTAGATGTATCAATGGTTTGGAAGAACACCAAGAAGGAAATATTGTTGTAGGCAATTTAGAAGTTACTAAAGATGATTTACAACTTCAAAAAATAAGTAAAGTGTGTGGAATGATATTTCAAAGTTTTAATTTATATCCTCATAAAACTGCTGGTGAAAATGTAATGTTATCTCCTATGTTAATTCTTGGTATGAATAAAAAAGAGGCAAAAGAATTAGCGATGAAATGCTTAAAAAAAGTTGGTATGGAGCAATTCTTTGACCAGTATCCAGAAAGTTTATCAGGTGGACAAAAACAAAGGGTTGCAATAGCAAGGTCTTTAGCTATGTCTCCAAAAGTATTATTATGTGACGAGATAACATCAGCCCTTGACCCAGAATTAGTTGGTGAAGTTTTAAAGGTACTTGAGGAACTTGCAAGTGAAGGAATAACATTAATTTTAGTTACACATGAAATGAACTTTGCAAGGGATATAGGAGATAGAGTTATCTTTATGCATGATGGTTTAATTTGGGAAACAGGAAAAAGTGAAGAGGTCTTTGCAAATCCACAAACAAAAGAGCTACAAGGTTTTCTTTCATCTGTACTATAAAATAGTCAATTTTGACTGTTTTATAGGGATGCACACTAATTTTTACTCTGCTTTATTATATAATCTTTGAAAACTTAAAACAGTAATTAAAAATAAAAGTAAGAAAATACAAAAATATGTAACTCCTTCATATTCATAGTATTCCCATAGGATTGAAGGTAAAAAAGTTCCCAAACATCCACCCAAATAGAAAAAGGTTTGATGCACGATAGCTATTTTTTCTTTCTCATTTGGAATTAATTCAAAAATATAACTAGGACTTGCAGACTGTGCACAGAACATACCCATAGTAACAAAAGCAATACCTACAATAACACCATTTACTGAATTTGTTAAGGTTAAGAATATTCCTAAAATCAAAAGAAAAATTCCTATAAAGATAATTTTTATATGACCAAAAATACCTGAAAATTTTCCTGCAAGGGGGCTTATGAATATTCCTAATATTAGTACTAAAAAGATATTTCCTACTTCATTGGGATTTAGGTTAAAAGGTTCTTGGGCTAAATGGTAGGTTGCAAAAGTGGAAATAGCCATAAAAGAAAAGAATACTATAGTAGGAACTAAAAGGGCTGTTAATATTTTTGTATTTGAAATATATTTTAACAACTCTTTTGTAGTAATACCTTTTTTTTCATGATGGGTTTTCTTTACTTTAGGGAAAGTAAAAAGTGTAACAAGAAATGCAATGGCTAATAAAATAGCAAAAACAAGAAATGCTTTTTGCCAAGAATAAAGAAATGTTATCCACCCAACTAAAAGTCTTCCTATTACTGCTCCAAAACTTGTTCCAGCCATATATATTCCTATTCCCATAGACCTATGTTCTTCAGCATAAATCTCTTGAATATATGAAAGTATAATTGCTGTAATTCCTGGTAAGAATATTCCTTGCAAGAATCTACTTAAGAGTAATGTATAAAAATTTGTAGATAAAGCGGAGATTAAAACAGAGATAAAAAGAAAAAAAGTACAGACCACCATAATATTTTTTTTCTCAAAACGATTAATTATTGGAATATAAAAAGGTGTAGCTATCATTAAAACAAATAGCATTCCAGATAAGAGAAGATTTGTTTGTAAAATACTAATATGAAACTCTTGTTTTAGTACTGGTAAAATTGCTTGTGGAGTATATATTGTTGAGAATATTATTGATACTACAAAAAAAAGTGTAAATGATATTTTAAGTGATGAACTTTGCATTTAAGTCTCTTACTTTTATAATTTCCGTAAGAACATATTTTAGTCAGAAAGGATTAAATAAAAGTTAAGTTGTATAGATTACATACAACTTTGTTTTTCCCTCTAAGTAACCATTTAGTTGTAAAGATATACAATATTTCAAAACTTTGTTAAAAATTTTTTTTAAGTTTGAAATAAATAATAAATCATTCTAAGGAATTAATTATGAGAGTAAGTTCAATTTTTAAAAGTGCCCTTATGTCAACACTTTTAGTATCTGCTGCTTTACAAGCTAAACCTGTATATGTTGCAACAACTGCAATTGTAGAACACCCTGCCCTAGATGCAGTAAGAGACGGAGTAAAGCAAACATTAATTGATAATGGTTACAGTGATGATAACCTTAAGTTTACTTATGAAAGTGCTCAAGGAAAACCTGATATTGCTTCACAAATTGCAAGAAAAATGGTAGGTGAAAAACCTGATATTATTGTTGCAATTGCAACACCTTCTGCACAATCAGCAGTTACTGCTACTAAAACAATCCCTGTTGTATTTTCAGCGGTAACTGACCCTCTTGCAGCAAAACTTGTACCAACACTTAAAAAACCAGGTGGAAATGTTACAGGGTTATCAGATATGGCTAATATTAAAGAACATTTTACTTTAATTAAAAATTTTATACCAAATCTAAAAACAATTGGTATTCCATATAATCCAGGTGAAGCAAATTCTGTTTCAATGCTTGATAGTGCTAAAGAAGTAGCAAAAGAAATGGGTATTAAAATTGTAGAAGCTGCTGCTCCAAAATCTTCTGATGTAATGATTGCTGCTAAACAATTAGTTGGTAAAGCAGATGCTATTTATTGTCCAATTGATAATACAATTATCTCTGCTGTTGAATCTGTTGTAAAAGTTGGTATTGACGCACAAGTTCCAGTTTTTGCAGGTGACACAAGTACAGTTGAAAGAGGAGCAATTGCTGCTGTTGGTTATAACTACTTTGATTTGGGTCGTCAAACAGGAGATATTGTTGTAAGAATTTTAAAGGGTGAAAAACCAGGGGATATTGATGTAAAAATGGCAAAGGGAACTGACCTTTACGTTAACCCAAAAATGGCTAAGAAAATGGGTATTGAAATTCCAAAATCAGTACTTGAAAAAGCTACTAAAATTGTTAAATAATTAAAAGTTGCTAATTTGTCACTTTATGCTTTTTTAGGAACACTTGAAATAGGGTTTATTTATGGTTTAGTTGCTATGGGAGTCTATCTTACTTTTCGTATTTTAGATTTCCCAGATTTAACTGTTGATGGAAGTTTTACGCTAGGAGCAGCTGCAACTGCTGCTCTAATAGTCTCAGGAGTAAATCCTTATTTAGCAACTTTATTAGGTACACTTGCAGCAGCAAGTGCTGGTCTTGTTACAGCATGGTTAAATTTACGTTTTAATATTCTTCATTTACTAGCAAGTATTCTTACAATGACAGCTTTATATACAATAAATCTACGTGTAATGGGGAAACCTAACCTTTCATTAATAATGGAACCTACTATGTTAACTCCATTTGAAGATTTAGGAATTCCAGCTATGTATTTAAAAGTAATTTTTGTAGCTGTTTGCGCAATTATTGGTGGCTTATTATTGGCGTGGTTCTTATACACACAATATGGTTTAGCAATGAGAGCTGTTGGTTCAAATAAAAGAATGGCTCAAGCAAATGGTATTGTTGTAAAAGAAAAAGTATATGTAGGACTTGCTTTATCTAATGGATTAGTAGGATTAGGAGGAGCTTTATTTGCACAAACTAGCGGTTTTGCTGATTCAACAATGGGAATTGGAACTATTGTTGTAGGACTTGCTGCTGTTATTATAGGTGAGTCTTTATTTGGAACAAAGTCTATGCTAGTTGTTGTATTAAGTTGTATTCTAGGTTCTATTTTTTATAGGGTTGCAGTTTCAATGGCACTTAATGCAGACTTCTTAGGTTTCCAAGCCTCTGATTTAAATCTACTTACAGCTGTACTTGTTACCTTATCATTAATATTCCCTAAATTACGAAGTGAATATAAAGCGAAAAAAGCAAAAAGGAAAAGAGTATGATTTCTTGTAAAGATTTACATGTTACTTTTAATCATGGCTTAGCAACTGAAAAGTTAGCTTTAAGAGGTGTTGATTTAACTATTCCAGCAGGTGAGTTTGTAACTGTTATTGGTTCAAATGGTGCAGGAAAATCAACTCTACTTAATACAATTGCAGGTGATATTGAAGCAACACATGGACAGATATTTTTTAATGATAGAGATGTAACCTCTTTACCAGCTGCTGGTAGAACTAAAGATATAGCTAGAGTATTTCAAGACCCACTTGCTGGAACTTGTGGTGATTTAACAGTTGAAGAGAATATGTGCCTTGCATATGGTAGAGGGAAAAGAGGTACTTTATCTTTAGCATTAAATAGCAAACTTAGAAAACTTTTTAAAGAGCAATTAAGTAGGTTAAATCTTGGCTTAGAAGATAGATTAAGCTCTCAAATGGGACTTTTATCTGGAGGTCAACGACAATCAGTTAGTCTTTTAATGTCTGCTTTACAACCAAGTAGTATTTTATTACTAGATGAGCATACAGCAGCCTTAGATCCAAAAACAGCTGCACTTATTATGGATATTACTTCTCAAATTATTGAAGAGAAATCCTTAACAGTAATGATGGTTACTCACTCTATGAGACAAGCACTTGATCATGGTAGTCGAACTATTATGCTACACGAAGGTAAGATTATCTTTGATTTAGAAGGTAAAGAAAGATCTGGTTATGAAGTAAAAGATTTACTTAATCTATTTGCCCTTGCAAGACAAGATGGCGAAGAACTAGATGACGATAAATTATTACTAGACAGTTAAACATAGTTTTTTAACTATGTTACTGTTTTCCTAGATTAAACTCTTTTTTCCCAATATTCTTTCTATATATATTCCAAAGCTCTTTTTGTTTGTTTTTTATGTCAATCATATCATATGAAGAGATAGAGCCTAAAATAATTTTCTTAGATTTTGAAAAAGTAAATGAGTTAAACCCTTTATTATGTAAGGTTTTTAAAAACTCTTCATTGTCATTTGTTTTGATATATATTTTTAAGTAGATGTAGTTTTCACTTTCATGGCGTTTTATATACTCTTTTAAGTCTTCACCTAAAACTTCAAAATTTTCTATGTATTCAAGTTCTTTATTACAATAAAATTTATTTCTTACAAACATAGAATTAAAATCAAAGTGTTCGTAACTTCTTCCTTGTGTTAGAATATCAGAGTAAAAGAAAGTAGAATTTTCATCAGCATTTATTCTAAATAACTGTAAAAGTTTTGAGTCTTTATATAAGATTAGTTCATCATTTAAAACTTCTAAATTAGAGTTTTCTAACTTTATATTTATGTAATTGATTCCAAAATCTTTTTTAGAGGGATAAACTTTAGTAGCTGATTCCGTTGTGACTATTGCATTAGAGCTCTCAAGTTTAATATTTGTTTTTATTCTATCATTGGGGAAAATCCCTTCCCCAATACTTAGAAGTTTTACATAGTTTTCTTCTTCACTAAAGTAGTAATATCGACTAGGAAGTTGTAGCTTATTTAATGAAAATACTTCATTTTTAAAATCTATTGAGATACTCATTATTAGTCTCTAACCAAATAAATTTGCTTATCATTTATATTGTGTTCAATACATTCAACTAAGTTTTTCCCTTTTTGCTTTGTACTTACTTTATCTATTACAAAGAACTCTTCTTTATCTTTTATGCAAAGTAGTGAAAAATGCCAAGTACCTTTATTAAGAAGGATCCCTTGCTCCCCATTTGTTTCAAATATTTCTAAGGTTGATAAATCAGGTTCTCTTCCCCCTAGGGCAACTACACTATAAAAAGGTTCCTTACTCTTTGGCAAAAATGTTTGTGAAAAAAAAGGATGTTTTTCTAACATATCTATATGCAAAGGGAATTCTCTTTTTTTACCTATGTATATGTGTAAACTTAAGCTACCACTCTCTTCATTTGAATCCATAATACAAGTTTCAAATTTTTTTGCATATCCTCTATTTATAATCATAGATTCCATGTCATCTTTTTCTATTACTTCTCCAAATTTTTTGAATGCTTCTTTTGTAAGAGGTTTTGCTTTTATTTCTATTTTCATATTATATTTTAAACTCATTTTCTTATTTATTTAAATTTAATCCAACTAAAAAATACTTTATTACATCAGTTTATTTATGGTTCTTATTAGCTGGTTTAAATTTAGATGATAGCATAAGTTCAATTATAATTAGGGTAAGGCTATAGCCCTATTTGTGCATAAAAACTATACATTTACTGTATATATAATAGACATTTTGAATGTATAGTTATTGCTAAAAAATATCTTTACAAAAAACTACCCACGTTATAGAATACGTCTATCAAACATATTTAGATTAATATCATTTGATGATTCACTCTAAATCTAAATAAAACATAAATAAGGAATAACATGACTGAAAATAGAAGAAATTTCATAAAGAAAACAGGGTTATTAGGCTTAGGTACTGCAGTTGCTGGTCCAAGTATCGCAAATGCAAGTTCTGATAAAAAATTTAGATGGAAGATGACAAACTGTTATGGGGCAGGAGCTCCTTTTTATTCAAAAGGACCAGGAAGTGCAGAATATTTTTGTAAAAGAATAGAAGAGTTATCAAATGGAAGGTTAAGAATTAAACATTATCCTGCGGGTGAGTTAATCCCTGCAATGGAAGGCTTTGATGCAGTTTCAAAAGGAACTATTCAGATGAACTGGGGGAACTCTTTTTTCTGGGCAGGAAAAACATTTGCTGCTCAATACTTTACAGCAGTACCTTTTGGTATGAACTTCCAAGGTACAAATGCTTGGCTTGAATTTGGTGGAGGACAAGAGTTATGGGATGAAGTTTATAAACCATTTAATGTAATAGGATTAGCAGCAGGTAACACTGGGGTACAAATGACAGGCTGGTTTAAAAAAGAGATTAATAAAGTTGAAGATTTAAATGGTCTTAGAATGAGAGTTCCTGGTCTTGCAGGAAAGGTATTAGAACAACTTGGAGTGGGAGTAAAACTTCTTCCTGGTGGTGAGATTTTCCCTGCACTTGAAAGAGGAGTTATTGATGCAGCTGAATTTGTAGGACCATTCCAAGATAGAAGAATGGGTTTACATAAAGCTGCAAAAAATTATTATACTACAGGATGGGGAGAACCAAGTAATACAACAGAATGTCTTATAAATAAAGATGCATGGGAGTCTCTTCCTAAAGATTTAAAAGCTATTGTAAAAAGTGTTGCAGCTGAATGTAATTTAATGGGACTTTCTTGGTCGGAGGCTAATAACTCTGAAGCATTAAAAGATTTAGTTGAAAATGAAGGAGTTATTGCAAGAACACTTCCTGATTCAGTAATTGAAAAATTAAGAGAAGTGACTTTCGCTACATATGATAAGCTAACTGCAAAAGATCCTTTAGTTAAAAAAGTTCACGATAGTTATTTTGCCTTTAAAGCAATGCATGATGATTGGCAAAACAAAAGTGAAGAAGTAGTAATGACTAAGTTGTCGTCATGATTTATGTATTTTTATTCTCAAAAAAGCTAGATACGTTTATAAAACGTATCGGGCAAATTAGCTCTTGGCTAATATTTATTTTAGTATTAATGGTTGCAGGAGATGTTCTTCTTAGATATTTTTTTCATATAAGTTCCATAGCAGAACAAGAACTTCAGTGGCATATTTTAGCAGCAATTGCAATGTTTGGTTCAGCATTTACTTTTCAACAAGGTGAACACGTTAGAGTTGATCTTTTTTACAACAATTATAGTAAAAAAGTTAAACAATGGATGAATTTTTTAATACCACTATTAATCATAATTCCTTTTTCACTTTTTATTATTTACCTATCAAGTGAATATGTAATGCAGTCTTATTCTACAGGTGAAGTGTCTCCTGATCCAGGAGGGTTACCATATAGATATTTAGTTAAATCTTTAATTCCTTTAGGTTTCACACTTATTTTAATCCAAGGTTTAGCAGTCTTATTAATATCTTTAAGACAAATAAGAAGGGAGAATTAATTTATGGATCCACAGATGTTGGCAATATTGATGGTTATATCTTTATTTGGTCTAATTCTACTAGGAGTTCCTGTTGCCTTTTCAATTGCGGGAGCAGGACTACTATTTGGAGTAATTGGAGCAGATTTAAACTTATTTAATTTATTACCATCAAGAATTTTTGGAGTACTTACAAACTATACTCTTCTTGCAATACCACTATTTGTTTTTATGGGAATACTTTTGGAAAAATCCCGTTTAGCAGAAAAGATGTTAGATATTTTAGGTTTACTTTCGGGTAAAAAACCAGGTGGTATGGCAATTGCGATTATTGTTGTTGGTATTTTAATGGGTGCTTCTACTGGTATTGTTGGTGCAACAGTTGTAACACTTACAATGATAGCTTTACCTACATTATTAAAAAGAAATTATAGCCATAGTGTCTCTTGTGGTACGATATGTGCATCTGGAACATTGGGGCAAATTTTACCTCCAAGTTTAGTTTTAATTTTATTAGCTGATATTAGTGGAGAAGCTATAGGACCTCTATTTGCTGCTGCACTAATGCCTGGATTACTTTTAGCAACTTGTTATATTTTATATATTGTTCTTTTAAGTAAATTTGCACCACATCATGTCCCTCCAATTGATAAAGAAGAAAGAGATTCTTATTCTAGAAAAGAGCTTTGGATTGGGTTTTTTAAATCTGTTGCCCCTCCTTTTCTTTTAATCTTTGCAGTTTTAGGCTCAATTATTGGTGGAATAGCAGCTCCAACAGAAGCAGCTTCAATGGGAGCTATAGGTTCTTTATTAATAGTGTTTTTTAGTAAAAGATTGAATTTAGAGGTTTTAAAAGAGACTCTTTATGAAACTATGAAGGTTACAGGAATGATTATGTTTGTTCTTATTGCCTCTCAAGTTTTTGGACTTAGTTTTAAAGCTTTAGATGGAGACTATTTAGTTGAAGATCTTTTTGCTGCAATTCCTGGTGGGATGTGGGGATCAATTTTATTTATGATGCTTATTTTATTTGTATTAGGGTTTTTTTTAGAATGGATTGAAATATCATATATTGTTTTACCATTGGTATTACCAATATTCCATGCCCTTGATATAGATATGATTTGGCTAGGTATTTTAATTGCTTTAAATTTACAATCATCATTTTTAACCCCACCCTTTGGTTGGTCTTTATTCTTCTTAAAAGGAGTTGCTCCTAAAGAGATTAAAACAATAGATATATATAAAGGAGTATTACCTTTTATCGCAATACAAATCATTGTAATTGCATTAGTGATGATATTCCCTGAAATAGCCCTGTGGCTACCAAAAGTAATAGGATGGATGTAATATGAATAACTTACCTAAAACAGAAGTATCAAAAAATGGTATGGTGGTTTCACCACACCATTGTGCCTCAGATGCAGGATTAGAAATATTAAAACAAGGGGGAAATGCAATTGAAGCTTCAATCGCAGTTGCCTCATCTTTAGCAGTACACTATCCACATATGACGGGAATTGGTGGAGATGCCTTTTGGTTGATTTACGACCCTGAAGAGGGAGTTAGTTTTATTGAAGCTTCTGGATTCTCTGGCTTTGATGTAAATATGAGTGCTTATGAAGGTTTAGATTCTATTCCTTTTAGGGGAAGATTAGCTGCCAATAGTGTCGCAGGAGCAGTTTCTGCATGGGATTTAGCATATGAAAAAAGTAAAAAAGAGTGGAATGGGAAATTTTCCTCTTCAAAGCTTGTAGATGAAGCAGTGACTTCAGCAACAAATGGAATTATAGTTACCGAATCTTTATCTCAAACACTAGAGGAGAAAAAAGATGAATTAATAGTTGATTCTTATTTTGCGAGTATCTATTATCCAAAGGGAAAGATACCTCAAAAAGGAGAGACTCTTATTCAAAAGAAATTAGGTGCAACACTAAAAACACTAGGAGAAAATGGTTATGACGACTTTTATAGGGGAGATTTATCTAAAAAAATTGCTGAAGACTTTAAACAAAGAGATGGATTAATTACTATAAAAGATTTAAATGAACATCATGCTTCTTGGAATAAAGCTTTAGAAATGAAAACAAGTAATGCCAAACTGTTTAATGCTTCAGCTCCAACTCAAGGTGTTGCTTCACTTATGATTTTAGGTTTATTTGACAGATGGGTAGAAAAACTACCACAAAAAGATTCTACAAATCATGTTCATTTATTAGTAGAGGCTACTAAAATTGCCTTTAGACATAGAGATAAAATGAATACTGCTGCCACAGCTGAAGAGCTTCAAGCTTGGCTTGAACCTGAATATCTTGATAAATTAAGTAAAGAGATAGATTTAGAAAAAGCTTTACCTTGGGGAGAAAATGCAGCACCAGGTGATACAACTTGGTTTGGTGCAATAGATTCTAAAGGTAGAGTTGTAAGTGCTATTCAAAGTATTTATCATGAGTTTGGAAGTGGATTAACCTTGCCAGAAACTGGTATTGTTTGGCAAAATAGAGGTTGTAGTTTTGCTTTAGACTCATCTCATATTCAAGCTTTAGAACCACACAAAAAACCTTTCCATACCTTAAACCCTGCAATTGCATTGTTTGATGATGGAAGAGTGATGGCTTATGGAACTATGGGTGGAGATGGACAACCACAAACTCAAGCAGCAATCTTTTCTAGATATACTTACTACAATGAAGATTTGCAAACTTGTATAAATAATCCTAGATGGCTTTTAGGAAGAACTTGGGGTAATTCCTCTCAAAGTTTAAAACTAGAATCTAGATTTGATGAAGAGTTAATTAATGAATTAAAAGCTAAAGGTCATGATGTGGAAGTTTTATCAGCATTAGATTCGGCTGTTGGTCACGCAGGAGCTTTAGTTTATGATACATCAAAAACAATAAAAGGGGCATTTGACCCAAGAAGTGATGGTAAGGCATCAAGTTTTTAAATAAGGATAAAAATTTATGAATGAATTATTAGTATTAGTCCCAATTTTGTTGGCAAGTGGCGTAGTAGCTGGCTTGCTTGCAGGATTACTTGGTGTTGGTGGAGGAATTGTAATTGTTCCTATGCTTTATCATATATTTATCTATATGAATATTGATATCTCAATTGCAATGCCTTTAGCTATTGGTACATCTTTATCAACTATTGTTGTTACTTCAATAATTTCTGCACGTTCTCATCATAAAAAAGGTGGAATTGACTGGGAGTTATCAAAAAGATGGATTCCTTTTGTAATAATTGGAGTTTTAATAGGTGCCTTTTCCTCTAAATTTATAGATGGTACAAACTTAAAATTTATGTTTGGTATTTTACTTCTAGTTGTATCTCTTAATATGATTATTAGTAGTTTTAAAAATCTTGTAATAGCTGATTGTCTTCCTGGTAGGTTCGGGCAATCTATTTTTGCAACTTTACTTGGAGGCTTTGCTTCTTTGTTAGGTATTGGTGGGGGAACTTTGATGGTTCCATTGTTATCACTATTTTCTTTTCCAATTCACAGAGCTGTTAGTACAGCTTCACTATTTGGTTTGATTATTAGTGTGCCGGCAACAATTGGATATATTATTGTTGGATGGAATGTAGAAAACCTTCCTTTAGCATCAACTGGATATGTTAATTGGTTAGCTTTTATAGTACTTGTACCTATGACAATGTTTTTTGCACCTTATGGGGTGAAGCTAGCATATAAACTAAATGTAAAACAACTAAAACTTGCTTTTGCAATCTTTTTATGTTGTGTGGGAATTAAAATGGTATTGGTTTAATAGGTAATTGATAAAGGAGTTTTCATTAACTCCTTTATCTTTAGAGTTTAAAAAATTAGTTTATACTGATAGATACTGTTCTACTATTTCATCACTTAAATCTTCAATTTCACCTTTTGCAACAACACTTCCCCTATCAAGTAGATAAAAGTCATCTCCATGTCTTCTTGCAAATGGTAACTTCTGTTCAACTAGTATAACAGTTATCTTCTCCTCTTTTGTAAGATAATCTATTACTCCTCCAATTTGTTGTACGATATTTGGCTGAATCCCTTCACTTGGTTCATCAAGTATTAGAAGTTTTGGTTCTAAACAAAGGGCTCTTCCTATTGCTAATTGTTGTTGTTGACCACCAGAAAGGTCACCACCTTTTCTTTTTAGCATATCTTTTAAAACTGGAAATAGTTCGTATATTTTTTCAGGAACTTGCTTTAATCCATTTCTATTTCCTAAAAGACCTATTTCTAAATTTTCTTTAACTGTTAGTTGAGGAAATATCTCTCTTCCTTGGGGTACATACCCTATTCCAAGCCCTGCTCTTTTTTCACTACCTAATTTACTTATATCTTTATCTTCAAAAACTATTTGTCCGTTTTTTATTGGGATTAGTCCCATAATTGCTTTTGCTAAAGTTGTTTTACCAACTCCATTTCTTCCCATAAGACAAGTACATTTCCCTGGTTCAATCTCTAAGTTCAAATCCCAAAGAGTATGACTTTGCCCATAAAACTGGTTTAAATTTTTAATATTAATCATCTTACTCTCCTAGATATACTTTTCTAACTTTTTCATTATTTTGAACTTCTTTCATAGAACCTTCTGCTAAAACCGAACCTTCATGAAGTACAGTAACCTTTTTAGCAATACTTCTAATGAACTCCATATCATGTTCAACTACAACAACAGAGTGACTTTTTGAAAGTTCTGTTAAAATTTGTGCTGTTTTTTCCACTTCCCCTGGAGTCATTCCTGCTACTGGTTCATCTACAAGTAACAGCTTGGGGTTTTGCATTAAAAGCATTCCTATTTCTAGCCATTGCTTCTGTCCGTGTGATAATATAGATGCAGGATTGTGATAATGTTCTTTTAGACCAATTAACTCCATAGTTTCCTCTATCTTATCTTTTTGTTCCCCTTGAAGTTTTGCAAATAAAGTTTTATAAAACCTTTTGTCATCTTTCATTGCAAGTTCAAGGTTTTCAAAAATAGAATGCCCTTCAAAAACTGTTGGCTTTTGAAACTTTCGTCCAATACCAATTTGTGCAATACTTGGTTCATCCATTTCTAAAAGATTAGCAGCTTTCCCAAAAATTACATCACCTTTATCTGGACTAGTTTTTCCTGTAATAACATCCATCATGGTAGATTTTCCTGCACCATTAGCTCCAATGATACATCTTAACTCTTCATATTCAATAGATAAAGATAAAGAGTTTAAAGCTTTAAATCCATCAAAACTAACTGTTATGTCATCTAAATAAAGGATTCTATCTCCCTTTTTTAAACTTCCTACATTTTGTTCCTGATCGTGTTTAAGCAGTAGCATTTGCCACCTCCCCTTTATCTTTTTTCATATTTAATTTTGAAATAAGTCCAACTACACCCTTTGGTAAGAATAGTGTCACAATAACAAATAATCCACCTAAAGCGTATAACCAAACTTCAGGAAGAGCAGATGTAAAATATGTACTTGCATAATTTACGATAAATGCTCCAACAATAGCTCCATAAAGTGTTCCTCTTCCACCAATAGCAACCCAAATAACTAACTCAATAGAAAATAGTGGTGAAAATACATTTGGGTTTATAATTCCAACTTGTGGAACATATAAAGCTCCTGCCACACCAGCCATTGCTGCACTTACTATAAAAATAAATAGCTTATATTGTTCAACTTTATATCCTATAAATCTTGTTCTACTTTCTGCGTCCCTGATAGCAATACATACTCTTCCTAATCTTGAATTCATAATAAATCTTGCTATTAAGTAACCTACAAAAAGTGCTAAAAAAGATACAACAAGTAAAGCAATTCTTGTGCTATCTGCTTGCAAATCAAACCCTAAGATATCTTTGAAATCTGTAAGTCCATTGTTCCCTCCAAATCCCATATCATTTCTATAAAATGCAAGCATTAGAGCATAAGTCATAGCTTGAGTAATGATTGATAAATAAACACCTGTAACCCTTGATCTAAATGCTAAGTATCCAAATACAAAGGCAAGTAATCCTGGTACAAACATAACCATGATAAATGCAAATATTGGATTATCAAACCCATACCAAAACCAAGGTAACTCTTTTAAGTTCATAAATACCATGAAGTCAGGTAAATCAGGGTTCCCATAAACTCCCCTATCGCCTATTTGTCTCATTAAGTACATACCCATAGCATATCCACCAAGTGAGAAAAATGCTCCATGACCAAGGCTTAAAATCCCTATATATCCCCAAACTAAGTCAAGTGCTAATGCTAAAAGTGCAAAAGCTAAATATTTACCAAGAAGCGTAACTGTATATGTTGAAACATAAAATGCTGAATCTTGTGGTAAAAGAAGATTTGCAAAAGCTACATAGGCAACTACAAGGGCTAAAATAGAAAGAACTATCTTACCACCTCTGTCATTTTCTAAAATTTGTAATATTATTGGTTTTCTTTTCATCATCTTTTCCACCTTAATCTTGAGCATCTCGACCTTTTTGAGGGAAAAGCCCTCTAGGTCTTTTTTGAATAAATAAAATAATAAATACAAGAATAATTACTTTTGCAAGAACTGCACCAGCAACAGGTTCCATAAATTTGTTGATTTCTCCAAGTGTAATAGCACCAATTAGTGTTCCCCAAAGGTTACCAACTCCACCAAATACAACAACCATAAATGAGTCAACAATATAGGCTTGTCCTAAGTTTGGTCCAACATTTGTAAGTTGAGATAAAGCAACACCAGCAATACCAGCAATACCAGAACCAATACCAAAGGTCATAGCATCTATCCATGAAGTTTTAATCCCCATAGCTTGTGCCATTTGTCTATTTTGAGTAACAGCTCGCACCTTTAGCCCAAGAGAGGTTTTATTTAAAACCAATAATATTCCAACAAATACTAATAAGGCAAATATGATGATATACAGTCTATTGTATGTAAGTGAAAGAGCAGAGTTTATTTCCAATGCTCCACTCATCCAAGAAGGAGTTTTAACCTCTTGATTTAGTGGAGAATAGATTGTTCTTACAACTTGTTGTAAAATTAAACTAATCCCAAATGTCGCAAGAAGAGTTTCAAGTGGTCTTCCATAAAGATGTCTAATTACAAGTCTTTCAATAATAATACCAACAATACCACTTACAATAAATGCAGCAGGAATAGCTAAAATAATAGAGTATTCAATTAGGTTTGGCATAACTTGTTGAAGAGTATAAGTAGTATAAGCTCCTATCATAATCATCTCTCCATGTGCCATATTAATAACTTTCATAACCCCAAAGGTAATAGCAAGTCCAATAGCTGCAAGAAGTAAAACGGAACCCATACTTAATCCAAAAAAAGCTTTTTCAGCAACTGCATAATATGATCTTATTGTCTCAACAGAATTCAAAGAAGATTTTGCAGTTTTTATAAGCTCTTTTGAGTTGTTTTCATTGTTTATCACTTCTTTTAATGTAATCATTGTTTGGTTTGATAAATAATTTCCTAACTCTTTTACAGCAGTTAATTGTTCGCTTCCCTTAGAGTATTTTACTTTTAAAATAGTATTTGCTTCTACTAAAATCTCTTTTACATCACTATCTTTTTCTTTTTCTAATGCTTTTAAAATAAGTACTTTAGAGTCTTTATCAAGATTTTTTAGTAAGTTTTTTGCAGATACTAATCTTTTATCTTTTTTCTTTGAGAATAAGTTCATTTCTGCAAGTTTGTTTTTAATAATACTTCTTAATCTATTGTTAGATTTTACTTTTCTAAAATTTCTTCTACTTTGTGGCTCTAATTCTTTAGATGTAAAAAAGTTTTTAGTATGGTAATCTCTTCCCTCTTTTTTTACTAAAACAACAAACTCTTTATTATCTTTTTTATAATAAAGGTCTCCATCTTTGATTTTAGTAAATAGAGTATTTATTCTATCATCGTCTGCATATTTATCTGCAAGTTCGATAATAACTTTTTGCTTTGTCTTTAGACTATTAGTTTGAAGTTGTTTTATATCTTCTTGAAAGTTTGCAAAAAGTGAAGTGATAAAAAATAGATTAAGAAAGACTATTTTTAATATATTAATTTTCATGAAAGTGCCTTTATAAAAAGAGAGGAGAAATTGTAGGAGATGAACTCCTCTCTTTTTGGTTTAGTTTTTTAGTAGTTTTGTCCAGAACATTGTTTAGTTTTTGTATTGTAGTTACCGCAATTAATTGGAGCAGTCCAATCTGCAATAACATCTTTAGATGAAGGTAAGAAGTCAGACCAAGCATCCCCTGCTACTTCACCATCAGTTGAGTAAACAGTTTCAAATTGACCATCTTCTTGAATCTCACCAATAAGTACAGGTTTTGTTAAGTGGTGATTTTTAAGCATTTTAGCTGTTCCACCAGTTAAGTTAGGAACTTCAAGACCAATAATAGCTTTACTAACTTTATCAACATCAGTAGTTCCAGCTTTTTCAACAGCTTTTACCCAAAGATTAAATCCGATATATGTAGCTTCCATAGGGTCGTTTGTAACTCTTTTATCATCTTTGATATACTTTTTCCATGAATCAATAAAGTCATAGTTTAAATCAGACTCTGCACTTTGGAAATAGTTCCATGCTGCAAGGTGACCAACAAGTGGTTTTGTATCAATACCTGATAACTCTTCTTCCCCAACTGAGAATGCAACAACAGGAATATTTTCTGCACTAATACCTTGGTTTGCTAACTCTTTATAAAAAGGAACGTTTGCGTCACCATTGATTGTAGAAACAACTGCTGTTTTCTTACCTGCATTACCAAACTTTTTAATATCACTTACAATACTTTGCCAATCAGAATGACCAAAAGGAGTATAGTTAATCATAATATCAGAAGCAGCTACACCTTTAGATTTTAAGTATGACTCTAGAATTTTATTAGTAGTTCTAGGATAAACATAATCAGTTCCTGCTAAAACCCATCTTTTAACACCAACTTCGTTCATTAAGTAATCAACTGCTGGAATAGCTTGTTGGTTTGGCGCTGCACCTGTATAGAATACATTTTTAGATGACTCTTCACCCTCATATTGTACAGGGTAGAATAGAAGTCCATTTAACTCTTCAACAACAGGAAGAACAGATTTTCTAGAAACAGAAGTCCAACAACCAAAAGTTACATCAACTTTATCTTTTGTAAGTAGTCCTCTCATTTTTTCTGCAAATAATGGCCAGTTTGAAGCAGGGTCAACTACTACAGGTTCAAGTTTTTTACCTAAAACTCCACCTTTTTTGTTTTGTTCTTCGATAAGCATTAAAACTGTATCTTTTAAAGTAGTTTCTGAAATTGCCATAGTTCCAGATAAAGAGTGTAAAACACCAACCTTGATAGTGTCAGCAGCTTGAGCTAATGATGTCATAGCAACTAATGCTGCAATCGATAAAGATTTAGCAAACAACTTTTTCATATTTTCTCCTTTGAAATTTAAATATCTTTTGGGATATTCTTTGGAAGCAGTATAAAAAAGTAGTGTTGTCTTAGTGTTTCTTTTTGTTGTTAAGTTTCATTTTACTGGTTAGTTTTTATACATAGATTTGCATAGTTTTGAGAGCTTTTCAAACTGGAATTCTTCTAATAAGTCCCTTATATAAGTATTTGTATCTTTACTTATAATACTTGAATCAAGTAATTCAAAGATTGAGTCTTTATCTAAGGTACTAGTATATTCATCTATTTTTCTTGCAATTGATTCTTCTAAAATAAACTCTTGCTTTTCTAAAGAAGAGGTATCTTTACAATTAAATTCAATACTTAAAAGCTTTTCTAATGTTTTTATAATATCTGCTTCCTCAAAAGGTTTAGGTAAAAAGCAATCAGCACCACTATTTAAAGCTTCTTTTCTATCATCTTCAAAAACATTTGCAGAAATAGCCACAATTGGAGTATTTTTTGTTTGTTTTATTATCTTTGTTGCTTCAAGACCATTTAAATTTGGCATTTGAATATCCATAAAGATTAAATCAACAACGTTGTTTTTTAGTTTTTCAATAGCCTCTTTTCCATCATTTGCTTCAATAGTTTTAATATTGTATGAATTAAGTAGTTGTACAAGTAAGTTTCTATTTTCTTTTGTGTCATCTGCCACTAGAACTAGATAGTTTGAATTCTCAGAAATACTTACTTCATACTCTTTAGGTATAGTTTTTTCTTCAAAATACTTAATCTTTTCTATTTCAAGATTAAAGAAGAAACAACTTCCTTTATCTACTTCACTTGTTACTTCGATACTTCCTTTCATCTTTTCAATTAATTCTTTAGTAATAGCAAGTCCTAATCCTGAACCATTGTGTTTGTGCTTTTTTTCTTCAATTTGTTCAAAGGGTTTGAAAATTAATTTTAAAGACTCCTTGCTCATTCCTATTCCTGTATCACTGATAGTTGCAAATAGTTTTGAATCTTTTTCTTTTATGATAACTTCAATACAACCTTCTTTTGTGAATTTTAGGGCATTACCTAAGATATTTATAAATATTTGTTTTAATCTTTTTTCATCACATTTTATATATTTAGGTAGATTTTCTTCTTTTTGCAAGTTAAAATCTAAACCTTTTTCTTGACATCTTGAAGTAAATATTGACTCTATTTCTTCTAAAAAAGTATATAGATTAAACTCATTTGCTTCTATTTGAAGTTTTCCTGCTTCTATTTTTGCAAACTCTAAAATTTCATTTATTAAAGATAGTAAGTGTTTTCCACTGCTATAAATAGTATTGATATTTTGTTCTTCTGTTTTATCTATGTTTTTAGACTTTTTTAGAAGGCTTGCAAATCCTAAGATAGCGTTTAAAGGTGTTCTTAATTCGTGGGACATATTTGTAAGAAATAAAGATTTAGACCTATTTGCTTTTTGTGCTTCAATGGTTGCTTGTTTTAGTTGATTTTCATACTCTTTTCTTTTTGTGATATCTGAAAAAACAACAACAGAACCTTCTAAGATAGTAGAGTTGTTACTATAAATAGGGGTACTTACATAATCAATTGGAAATAGTTGCCCTACTTTAGAACAAAAAGTTTGCTCTTCTTTTTGAATTAGCATTAGTCTTTCTTTTTGTTGGGCACCTTTTTTAAATAAGTGTTTTCCAATAGTTTTATTTAGATATTTCCCAATTAAATCCTTTGAGTTGTATCCTAATATTTTTGAAGCTGTTGGATTTACAAATATAAATCTTCCTTTAGCATCAAGACCAAAAATACCCTCACCTGCTAAATCAAGAATTCTTCTATTTTGTTTTTGAGATTCCATTAATTGAATGGCGTTATCTTTAAACACTTCAACTGCACCAATCATCTCACTTATTTCATCCATAAATACTTTTTGAGGTAAATCTATATCCATTTTATTTTTTGAAAGTTGAAGCATTCCTCTATTTAATATCTCAATAGGATGAATAATTCTATGTAATATGATAAAAACAAAAGAGAAAACAAAAAGAATAATTAAAAATAAAACAGCAACAGATAGATACGTTTCCATTGTCTTAACAATTTGTCTTGCCTCATTTACCCTTTGTTGTGTTCTTGTTTCAAAGGCTTTATAAAACTTATTTAGAGGTTTCATTATTGCAATTTTTGCTTTGTGATATTCATCTCCATGCATAATCTGTCTAGCAAGTTTAAAATCTGGCTGTTTCTTTATTGTATAATTCCCTTGTTCATCTTGAAAGATACCTTGAATAGCATTCATAGCTTTTGTCTCTAGATTAGTTAATTCGTCAGATTCTTGCTGGGATTTGTATAATAAAGCAAGCTCTTCTTCTGGGAACCCTGCTTCTTTCATAAGTTGTCTTAATGGAGTTTTCTCTCCCTCAAATTCTGGCTTTGAGCCTTCAAGAGTATAAAAATCCCAAAAAATTCTATTATAGTTTTCTGGTCTAGGTTTTTTTCCATTTCTTATATCAAGTACTGTATGAAACTGTTCTTTGAACATCTGTTTGCCTGTAATAACATGTGTTCTTGCCATTCTTGTTAAATCATCACTACTTTGTCTTAGTTCATCTGCAAGTACTAAAGAACGGTGTTGCATTTTATATGCAGCTTCTAGTTTATCTACTGCATTTTGGTACTCCCCTAAGATAAAAACTACGCTTATAAGGGCGGTACTATTAATAATAAGTAAAATAATAAATAGTTGTTTAAGTTTCATACAGCTTGTCTATTTTCTTTCTCTTGTTTTCAGTTATAATAACTAAAAACCAAGATAACACCTGAGGTAATATGATTAAAAAATATACTATCTTAATAGTAGATGACAAGTTAGAAAATCTGCAGTATTTAAATAAAGTACTTAAAGATGAGGATTATGATATTAGAGCTACTCCTGATTCAAAGGTAGCTTTAGAAGCAGCAAAGAAAAATCCACCTGATTTGATTCTTTTAGATATAAAAATGCCACATATAAATGGTTATGAATTATGCAGATTGATAAAAAAAGAAAACACTTTAAAAGATATTCCAATTATATTTATTTCAGCACTAGATAGCATAGATGACAAAATACAAGCCTTTGAAGAAGGGGGAGTTGATTATATTACAAAACCTTTTGAGCCAAAAGAGATACAAGCTAGAATAAAAACTCAATTACAAATTCATAAAAATAAAATAGAAATAGAAAGATTACTTTTACAACAGGACTTATTTGTAAAAAAGATTATGCATGAAGTAAACACTCCTATTTCAATAATCTCTTTAAATACAGATTTAATAGAACAACAGCATGGCCCTTCAAAACAAGTTGAAACAATAAAGGCTTCAGTAAAGACTTTATCCTCAATATATGGAGACCTTTCATATAAAGTAAAAAAACAATCAAGGGAATATAAAGCAACAACAATAAACCTTTTAGAGTTTATTAGTTCAAGGGTTCTATTTTTTGATGAGTTAGCAAATACAAAAGATATACATATTAATTTGGAGTATAGTAAAGAGCTTTATATCTTGATGAATGAATATGAGTTTGAAAGGGTTATAGACAATACTTTAAGTAATGCAATTAAATACAGTAAAGCTTCAAGTGAAGTAAATATTTTCTTTGGAGAAGAAGAGGGTAAAGTAGTTATTTTGGTTGAAGATTTTGGAATAGGAATAGAAGATACTACAAAGGTTTTTGACGCATATTATCAACAATCAAATAAAAAATTAGGTCTAGGCTTAGGTCTTAATATAGTAAAAGAGATTTGTGATAAATACAAAATAGATATTGAAGTTAAGAGTGAAAAATCTCTAGGTACAAAATTTATATTTAATATTGATTCTGTAGTAAAGGAGGTTTGATGAAGATATTTTTATTGGAAGATGATTTTTCTTTAAACAAACTAATTTGCAATGCTTTAGAAGAAAGAGGATTTTTCGTAACTAGTGTAGATGATGGTTATGATGCAATGACTCATGTTCTAAATAACAAGTATGACTTGTATATTTTAGATTTAAATGTTCCTGGTTTTTCTGGTCATGAAGTTTTAGAGCAAATAAGAAAAGTAAATGAACAATTACCTGTAATAATTGTAAGTGCTCAGCTAGATATTGATAATATCTCTAAAGCATATGATTTAGGTTGCAATGATTATTTAAAAAAACCCTTTGAACTTGAAGAACTTATGCTTCACATAAAATATCATATAAAAACAATTCTAAAAAGTGATGTGGATAACGATATTATAGATTTAGGTTATGGATTAACTTTTGATTCAAAGGATCAAATACTTTATAAGTTGGGACATGAAATTGTACTAACGCACAAAGAGAAGTTATTGCTTACTCTTTTTATAAATAATATTGATAAAACAGTTTCCTCTGAGATGATTCATGAATATGTTTGGGATAATAAAGAGATGGAAGCAGTTAGTATGCGAAGTATGATTCACAAGTTACAAAAAAAGTTAAAAAGTGGCATGATAGTGAATATTAGAGGGGTTGGTTATAAAATGATGAGGAAAATCAAAGTATAAATTGCAATAGTTTAAGCTATTTAATAATACATTTCTTTATTAAGGAATTTTAATGGGTTATATTTTTAAGTGTTTTGTATTAATTATTTTTCTGTGTTCTTTTTGCTTTGGTAGAAGTGATAATCTATTTACAAAAAGTGAACTTACCTATATTGATAAAAACCCTGTAATAAAAATTGCAATGTTAAATAACTTTGAACCCTTTTCCTATGAATTTAGAAATAAACATAAAGGTTTTTCTTTAGATATTTTAAAAAGAGTAGAAGAGATAAGTGGCTTAAGGTTTAATATTCAAACTTCAAGATGGGCTGATGCTTTATCAAGTTTCAAAGAAAAAGAAGTAGATTTAATATCAGATATCTCTTATACTGATGAAAGATCAAAATATGCCATATACACAAGCCCTTATTATGAAATCCCAACTTTTATATTTGGATTAAAATCAAACCTTGAATATAAAGATAATAAAAGTCTAATAGGCAAAACTGTTGCTGTTTCAAGAAGTACTTTTTATATTAATCAATTAAAAAAGCTTGGTATAAAAGTTTTAGAATTAGATACAAGTTTTGAAAAAGCTCAAGCTGTGATTACTGGAAAAGCAGACTATTTCCTAGCTTCATATACTACAGGTCAAAAAGCAATAAGTGATAATACCTTTTATACTTTAAAAGTACATGGGGAATTTACAACTATAAAAAAAGAAGATTTAAGGTTTGCAGCCCACAAAGACAATGTTATTTTAAGAGATATAATAGAAAAATCTTTAGATAAGATTGAAAGAGAAGAACTCTCTTATTTAGCTAAAAAATGGATAAATAATAGGTTTGATAATCAAATAAGTTTTACAGATGAGGAATTGTCTTTTATCAAAGCTAATCCAATAATAAAATATAGTGAAGTAGATTGGAAGCCTTTATCTATTATTGAAGATAATAAGATGAAAGGTATTATGGGAGAGTATTTAGATTTTGTAGCAAAAAGAACAGGCTTGAATTTTGAGTTTGTTCCTTCAAAATCTTGGCCCCATGTTTTACAACAGTTTAAAGAAGGAAAAATTGACTTAGTTCCAGGAGTTGGCTCAAGTCCTCAAGAAAGAGAATTAGGTTTAAGCTCAATTAGATATGCAAAATATCCACTAGTAATCATAACTGATGATAGATATACTTATTTAGATAATTTATTTGATTTAAAAGATGCAGTAGTTGCAGTACCCAAATCTTATACAAGTTATAACTTAATAGTTAAAAACTATCCTAATATAAAACTTCTAGTAACTGAAGATATTCCTGAAGCCCTAATTGCTGTTGAAAATGGAAAAGCAGATGCCTTTGTTGGGCACATTGCAACTTCTTTATATCATATTTCCGAATTACATTTAAATAATCTAAAAGTAGCTGGAACAACAGGCTTTGATATAGAACATCACTATTTAATACAAAAAGATATGCCTTTATTGTTATCAATAGTCAATAAAGCTTTTAACTCTATAACGTTAGAAGAAAGAAAAGATATAAATGCGAATTGGATTCAAACTACAGTTGTTGAAGAGAAGACTGATTATAAGTTGGTATTTTTAGTTTTCTTTATTTTTATTATTATCATAGCAGTGTTTATTTATAGACAAAATATACTAAAAAAATATAATCAAAGGCTAAAAGATTCATACTCTGATATGCAAAGTATCATGAACTCTACAATGGAAGCTATATTAATTACAGAAAATAGAAAATGTATAGAGGTAAATGATTCTGCAGTTAAACTTTTTGGTTATTCTTCAAAAGAGGAGATGATAGGGCAAGACTTATTAAACTTTATCTCAAAAAATAATAGAAACTTAGTAAAGAAAAAAATAAAAAGTACAGTAAAAGACCCATATGAGTTAGAAATTCTAACTGAAAATAGAACAAATATAAAAGCCTTAGGGAAGGGTGTAAATCTAAGACTTAGTGGAAAAGATGTAAGAATCTCTTCAATTATCGATATTACTGATATTAAAAACAAAGAGAAACTTTTAATTGAACAATCTAAAATGGCAGCCTTAGGTGAAATGATTGGTCATATTGCCCATCAATGGAGACAACCTTTAAGTGTAATAACAGTAATTACAACAAGTTGGGAAGTCTATGATGAATTAGGAATTTTTGATAAAGAAAAGGTTTTAGAAGAGGGGAAATTGATTTTATCAAATGCTAAATACTTGTCTCAAACTATAGATGATTTTAGGCACTTTATAAAAGGTGAAAACTCGTCATCTGAGTTTAATATTAAAGATTTAGTTGATAATTTAATAAGATTACTAAGCCCTTCTATTCACAATGAGCAGATAACTTTAGTTTTAGAGAATAATATAGATAGGCAATTATTAGGTGGACAAAACAATATTCTGCAAGCTTTAATAAATGTAGTAAACAATTCTATTGATGCCCTAAGACAAAAACAAGAAGATAAACTAATAGTTTTAGAAGTAAAAGAAAATAAAAATAAAAGAATCCAAATTATTATAAAAGATAATGGTGGAGGAATAAGTGAAAAGATTATTAATAAAGTCTTTGAACCATATTTTACTACAAAACACCAATCCCAAGGAACTGGGCTTGGTTTATATATGACATATAGTATTTTAGAAAAAGCAAATGCTTCTATAGAAGCAAAGAACTGTAAATTTATCCATAATCAAAAAGAGTATAAGGGTGTTATGTTTACTATTACTTTTTAGAGATAGTTAAATCATATACTCTTATCAAACATGTCATATATATCTTTATTTTTTGAGTAAATCTTATAAATAACGCCTTTATAGGTAAACTCTAAATAGTTTGCTTGCAACCATAATCTATATGAACCACTATGTTCAACTCTTGTTTTTTCAGAAATATTTTTATTTAAGTACTCTTCTGCAACTTCATCACAAACACCATAAATTGGGTCTCCTAAAATAGTGTGTCCAATTGAATTAAGATGTATTCTTATTTGATGTTGTCTTCCTGTAATAGGATTAACTTCTATTAGTGTTAAATCTTTATCTTTATCATATTTTAAAGGCTTTACATTTGTTATTGATTCTTTTCCCTCATCTTTTGAACATGTAGCCATTCTAACACCAATATTTTTCCCCTCTTTTTTTAGGTTTTTATCAATTGTTAGTTCTTGTTCAAGTTTACCTTTTACAATTGCTAGATAAGCTTTTTTATACTCTTTTTTTTCAAACATCGTTGCTAAGGCATTTGTAGTTTTATTGTCAAGACCTACTAAAACAAGACCAGAGGTTTCTGCATCAATTCTATGAGCTTGATTAGCTTTGTCTCCAAAGTGATATCTTATTTCATCTAATAGGGAGTATTCTGTACTTTTCGAATTAGGGTGAATCATCAAGTTTGAAGGTTTGTCAAAAATAGCAAAATCAGTAAATGTAACAAGAGGCTTTAGCCCCCTTGTATGTCCCTCAAAAACTGCCATATATATAAACTCTTCTTCTATGACTTGTGATATCTTATAGGGTATTTTGTTACTATTGAATATTCTTCCACGACTAAGCATACGACTCGATATTTTGGGGCTTAGAGTTAAATCTTGCAATAATGCAATTTGAATAGTTTTTCCTTTAGTAACTGAAAATTTTTTTAAAGTGAATGGCAATATAGTATCCTAGAAATTAAGTAAAATTTTAGGCAAAAGTTATACAAAAATTAATATAAAATTTTGGCTAATTTAGATAGTATATCATACTAAAAAAATGAGAAGTTTTTAATAAAATTTGATAAATATAGATAACAAGGGATTTGCAAATGGTTGAAAGATATGCCAGAGAAGAAATGAAAAAACATTGGACACAACATGCAAGATATGCTGCATGGCTTGAAGTAGAAAAAGCTGCAGTAAAAGCATGGAATAAATTAGGGCTTATCCCTGATGAAGATTGTAAAAAAATCGTTGAAAATGCTACTTTCTCAGTTGAAAGAATCGAAGAGATTGAAGCGGTAACAAAACACGATTTAATTGCATTTAACACAAGTGTATCTGAATCACTTGGAGAAGAGTCAAGATGGTTCCACTACGGAATGACTTCTTCTGATGCAGTTGATACAGGGGTTGCATTACAAATGAGAGACTCTTTAAAAATCGTTATTGATGATGTAAAGATGTTAATGGAGTCTATTAAAAAAAGAGCCCAAGAACATAAATTTACATTAATGGTAGGAAGAAGCCATGGTATCCACGGGGAGCCTATCACATTTGGTCTTACTCTTGCAGTTTGGTATGATGAAATGGCAAGACACCTTAAAAACCTTGAAGAAACTATGGAAGTTATTTCTGTAGGTCAAATCTCTGGTGCTATGGGTAACTTTGCTCATGCTCCTTTAGAACTTGAAGAGTATGCAATGGCAGAGCTTGGACTAAAACCTGAGCCTTGTTCAAACCAAGTTGTTCACAGAGATAGATACGCTAGACTTGCAACAGCACTGGCTACAATGGCTTCTTCTATTGAAAAGTTCGCAGTTCAAGTAAGACACTTACAAAGAACAGAAGTTTACGAAGCAGAAGAGTTTTTTGCAAAAGGGCAAAAAGGTTCTTCAGCAATGCCTCACAAAAGAAATCCAATTTTAACTGAAAATATCACTGGTCTTGCAAGATCAATTAGAGCTCACGCTATTCCTGCAATGGAAAATGTTGCATTATGGCATGAAAGAGATATTTCTCACTCATCAAGTGAAAGATTCTGGTTACCAGATGCATTTATCACAACTGACTTTATGCTTCATAGAATGAATAATGTAATCGCAAACTTAACAGTTATGCCAGAAAATATGATGAAAAACTTAAACCAAACTGGTGGATTAGTATTCTCACAAAGAGTATTATTAGAGCTTCCAAAAGCTGGTGTTTCAAGAGAAGATGCTTATAAAATCGTTCAAAGAAATGCAATGAAAGTTTGGGAAGAAATCCAACAAGGAAAACCAACACTAAATGAAAATGGTGAATCAATATACTTAGGACACTTATTAGCTGATGAAGATTTAAGAGCTAAGTTATCAGAAGAACAAATTAGAGAGTGTTTCAACTACGAATACTACACTAAAAATGTAGATGCAATTTTCAACAGAGTTTTTAAAAAATAAATAAATTATAATCGAAAAAGGCAAGTAATATGGCAATTATGATTAAAAAAAGAAACGGGAGAAAAGAGGTTTTAGATATCACTAAAATCCAAAAAATGACAATAGATGCAACAAAAGATTTAGATGGAGTATCTCAATCTGAGTTGGAACTTGACGCACAAATTAAGTTTGTTGATGGAATGAGTTCTGCTGATATCCAAGATGCACTTATTAAAACAGCAGTAGAAAAAATTGATATTGATGTTCCAAACTGGACATTCGCAGCAGCAAGACTGTTTTTATTTGACCTTTACCATAGAGTTGGAAAATCAACTCATGGCATCAAAGGTGAGCCATATTGCCATTTAAAAGACTATTTAAGATATGGAAAAGAAGCGGGTAGGTTAATCCCTAATCTTGGTGAAGGTTTCGACTTAGATGATTTAAATGAGTATATAGATTCAGACAGAGACTTATTATTTAACTATCTTGGAATCAAAACTTTATATGATAGATATCTAATCAAAAATAAAGATGGAAACCCAATAGAACTTCCACAGCATATGTTTATGGCTATTGCAATGTTCTTAGCTCAAAATGAAGAGAATAAACAACAAAGAGCAAAAGAGTTCTATGATGTAGTATCTAAATTTGAAGTTATGCTTGCAACACCAACTTTATCAAATGCTAGAACAAATAGACACCAACTTTCATCTTGTTATATTGGTTCAAGTCCAGATAACATTGAAGGTATTTTTGATGGTTACAAAGAGATGGCACTATTATCTAAATATGGTGGTGGTATTGGTTGGGATTGGAACCAAATTAGAGCTTTAGGTGGTTCTATTGACAGTCATAAAAATGCAGCTGGTGGTACAGTTCCATTCCTTAAAATCACAAATGACATTGCAATCGCAGTTGACCAATTAGGTACTAGAAAAGGTGCAATTGCAGTTTATGTAGAGCCATGGCATATGGATATTTCAGACTTCATTGACTTAAAAAAGAACTCTGGAGAAGAAAGAAGAAGAGCACACGATTTATTCCCTTCATTATGGATTACAGACCTATTTATGGAAAGAATTCTAGAAGACTCTCACTGGACTTTATTTGACCCATTTGAAGTAAAAGATTTATCAGAACTTCATGGTGATGAGTTCAAGAAAAGATATGAAGAGTATGAAAATGATGAATCTATCACAAAAGATAGAATCAAAGCAAAAGATTTATGGAAGAAGATATTAACTTCTTACTTTGAATCTGGAAGCCCATTCTTATGCTTTAAAGACAATGCAAATAGAGCTAATCCAAATGCTCACGTTGGACATATTAGATCTTCAAACCTTTGTACAGAGATTTTCCAAAATACAAACCCTAATCACTACAAGATTAAATTAGAGTTTGAAGATGGAACAATTGAAACATATGAAGAAGAAGATGTTCTTTTAGTAGATGGTGGACAAGAGAAAAGAGCTAATAAAGTAACTGCCTTAGACTCTATCAATGGTAAAAAAGTATTCATAGTAGAAAAAGAGAAGATTGATGGTGATACAGCTGTATGTAACTTAGCTTCTGTAAACCTATCTAGAATTAATACAAAAGAAGATATTGAAAGAGTTGTTCCAATCGCAGTTAGAATGCTTGACAATGTAATTGACTTAAACTTCTATCCTCTTAGAAAAGTAAAAGCTACAAACCTAAAATCAAGATCTATTGGTCTTGGTGTTATGGGTGAGTCTCAAATGCTTGCAGAACAAAAGCTTGTATGGGGAAGTGAAGATCACTTTAAAAAGATTGACCAAGTTATGGAAGCAATCTCTTATAACGCAATTAGATCTTCATCAGAACTTGCAGTAGAGAAGGGTGTTTATCCTACATTTGATGGTTCAAACTGGTCTAAAGGTATAATGCCACACGACCATGCCCCACAAGCAGTTAATGCACTTGTAGATAAAGACCTTTTTGATGCAGGATATGATTGGGAAGTATTAAGAGAACAAGTAAAAACAAATGGTATGAGAAATGGTTACTTAATGGCTATTGCTCCTACATCATCTATTTCAATTCTTGTTGGAACAACACAAGCTATTGAGCCAGTATATAAAAGAAAATGGTATGAAGAAAATTTATCAGGACTTATTCCTGTAGTTGTGCCAAACTTAAGCCCTGAAACTTGGGTTTACTATACACCAGCATATGATGTAGATCAAATAGATATTATCAAAGCTGCTGCAGTTAGACAAAAATGGATTGACCAAGGGCAAAGTACAAATATCTTCATGAGTTTAGAAAAAGCAAGTGGTAAATATCTACATGAGATTTATACTACAGCTTGGAAGCTAGGTCTTAAATCAACTTATTATTTAAGATCTCAATCTCCTGAGGCTTCTAATGATGTTGAAGACAGAAGTATGGAGTGTGCAGGTTGTCAATAAGATGACCTTACACTTTTTACATACAAAAGTTTAAAATTAAAATATATAATGTCAAAAAAATAGAGGTAAACAAACGTGGCTAGAAAAACGATATACAATCCAGATTCTAAAGAAACTTTCAACGAAAGAAGAATTTTTGGTGGAAATCCTGATGGGATGATTAACTTCACTAAAATGAAGTATCAATGGGCTTTAAATCTATGGGATACGATGGAAGCAAATACTTGGTTTCCTAAAGAAGTACAAATGACTGGGGATGCAAAGGATTATAAATATCTAAGCCCAGCAGAAAAAAGAATGTATGACTTAGTACTTTCTCAACTAATCTTTATGGATTCACTACAAACAAACAACTTAATGGATAATATTAATCCATATATCACTGTTCCTGAGATTAATGCTTGTTTATCAAGACAATCTTACGAAGAGGCAAATCACTCAAAATCATACGCAGTTATGGTTGAGTCTATTTCTGATAATACCGATGAGATTTATGACAAGTGGAAAACAGATGATAAGCTAAGAGAAAAGAACAACTATATTGCAGATGTATATCATCACTTAGCAGGAGATATTACTGATGAAAAGATGGTTTTAGCTATGTTTGCTAACCAAATCTTAGAAGGTCTATATTTCTATGCAGGATTTGCTGCAATGTATGCCCTTGGAAAATCAGGAAAAATGCTTGGTTCTTCTCAAATGATTAGATTTATTCAAAGAGATGAAGTAACACACTTACTTCTTTTCCAAAATATGATTAACTCTACTAGAAAAGAGAGACCTGATTTATTTACACCTGAATTAGAAAAAACTGTAAGAGGTATGTTTAGAAAAGCTGTAGAGCTTGAATCTGCGTGGGGTGCATATATTACTCAAGGACAGATTTTAGGGTTTACAGACGCTATTATCACTCAATATATCCAGTATCTTGCAGATAGAAGACTTGAAGCAGTTGGTTATGCTCCTGAGTATAATGTGAAGCATCCTATTCCTTGGGTTGATGGGTATGCGTCATTTAATGACCAGAGAACTAACTTCTTTGAAGGGAACGTGGTAAACTATTCGAAGGGTTCGATAGACTTCGACGATTTCTAGAAAAGAGTAAAAGAGATTTTCTAAAGTCTCTTTTTGCCAATCTCCGCGTTGGAGCTGAAGTTTTGCAAAGTCATTTACTTCAAGTAAACTCCTTCGCACTCCTTCACCTCCTGCCTTGACCTTAACAAAAATAAACAATATAAAATCTCTTTTAGGAGTGATTTAGTGGAATTAATATCATTAAGTGTTAATTTAGATAGCCTTTTTTCAAACAAAAATAAAGAAAGAGATGAGTATATTGCATTTCTAAAAAAAGTTGAAAAAGATTTAAACAATTGCTCTAAATTCTTCTTATCTGCAAATGGAAAACCAAATAACTTTTTATATAAAGATATATCAAAAGTAGATAACGAATTTAGAAATAGTGAAAACTATAAAGAATATATTAGTATATTAAATTCATCAAAATCAGAAATAGAAGAGGTATTATATACAGAGGATACAAGTTTTTATGCTAAAAAGCTTATATCTTCTAGTCTATTTAAAGTAAAAAACTACTTAGAAAAGAAATATCCAAAGCAATATGAAAAAAGACAGAGAAGAAAAATAAAAAAAATTTTTCTTTTTTTTATTATATTAGGTATTGTTTTTATGTCTGAATATTTTAACAATTGATGGATATCTCCACATCTGCAAAAGCTGAGGATTTGTAAAGTATTTGCGAAATATGTGAGGACTGTTTGAAGAAATAAAAGTGACTAACTCACTTTTATTTATGAGTTCCGCAACATAGCAAATAGTTTTCAAATACGAAGGCACTTGCGCCAGCAAGCTTTGAAGCCGTGGTTGCTTTTGGTGATACCTTTTTCAATAAAAAGGTATCATACACTTTCTTCTTTTTTCAACAAAAAAGTATCACCTACTTGTAATCCAAATGAAATCAACTCTTAATAAAATAATCTTATCAAATATAAAAAAGGGTAAATCATGACACTAAAATATGAGAGCGGATTTTTATTTCTAAGCATGAGCATTAGCTACTTCACTACAGCATATCTAAGCTACTTTTTTATTTACTAATAGAATAACTGAATATTAAATAGACATTTTTTCACTACCAAAGTGTATAAAAACAGTGTAAACTTTTTATATGATTAAAGGAGAAATTATGAAAACAAGATACGAAAGTCAAGTTTTATTCCTAGGATTATCATTAGTTTATTATGCTACGGCATTAACAACATATCTTTTTATTTATTAGTATTAATATTTTCTATTTTTTCAGGTTTTGCAAAATAGAAACCTTGGAATAGTTTACATCCTAAACTTACTAAAAAGTCATATTGCTTTTTAGTCTCTATTCCTTCAGCTACAACTTGCAAGTCTAAAGCTTCTGCAAATAGAAGAATACTTTTAACAATAGCTTCATCAGCTTTGTTATCTAATATATTACTTACAAAAGACCTATCTATTTTGATTTGATTTAAAGGTAGTTCTCTTAAATATTGTAAAGAAGAATATCCAGTACCGAAGTCATCTAACGATATCTGTACTCCTAGCTTTTTTATTTTAAGCATTTTATCTTTTACCTCATCAAGGCTTTTTGCAAGAATTGATTCAGTTAGTTCTATTTTTAGAAGATTTGCATTTACTTTATACTGTTTTATATACTTTTTAATAGTATCAATAAAATCCTCTTCTAGAAACTGTTTTGCACTAATATTAATAGCAATGACCCAATTTGATGTTTCTTTAGCTTTTTGCCATGTTTCTAGTTGTTTACAAGCGGTTTTTATAACCCAAGAGCCAATAGGAATAATCAATCCAGTTTTTTCAGCAGTAGGAATAAAAGCATCAGGTGAAATCATTCCTTCTTCAGGATGTATCCATCTAATTAAAGCTTCTGCTCCATATACTTGATTTTCATCATCATATTGTAGTTGATAATAAAGCTTGAAATGCTCTTCTTCAATAGCTTTTATAAGTTGTGAATAAGTATCAAGATGGTTTTGTGCCATATTTTGTGCTTGCTTATCAAAATAAGAAAATCTTTTTTCCTCTTTTTTTGCTTGGTGTAAAGCAGAGTCTGCTTGTATTAATAGTTCATTTGCATCTTTGCAGTTTTTATTATAAATTGATAATCCAGCATAAACTATAGGATTTATAGTTTTATCTTCAATTTGTATTTCCTCAGATAAAGTAGTTACTAAAAACTCTGCTAAAAGTTTAGCTTCAATGGAAGCTTGGTTTTTATGTTCATGGATATGAGGAAACCAAACAGCAAACTCATCGCCTGTTACTCTAGCTATCATTGAAGCATCATTAAATATCTTTTTTGTTTTTAAAGTAATTGATTCAAGTACTTTATCTCCTATACTATATCCATAGGCGTCATTAATCATCTTAAAGTCTTTTAAATCAAAACAAATAAGTAATCCCCATCTATACTGCTGTTTTTTGTCTAGATGGCTTTGTATCTCATTTAAAAGCATCTCTTTATTTGCTAATCCAGTTAAAGAATCATATTGCTTTAGGTATTCAACTTTTGCTTCTGTCTCTTTTTGTATAGTTAAATCAATAAAAGAAGCTACATAATAAATAAGATTTGACTCATCATCTAAAACAGCTTGGATAGTTAGATGTTCTGGATAGATAGTTCCATCTTTGTGTTTATTGTATATTTCACCACTCCAGTGATTATATTCATTAAGCTTTTCTTTCATCTCTTTATAGAAGTTTTCATCTTGATATCCAGATCTTAAGATACTAGGAGTTTTACCTATAACTTCCTCTTTTTCAAAGCCTGATATTTTAGTAAAGGCTTTATTTACTTGAAGAATTCTTTCATTGGCATCTGTAATCATCATGCCACTTTTTGTTTCAAAAGCAGCCGCTGCTATTTTTTCAACTTTTTGAGAGTTTTCTATTCTTTGAAGCATATAGTTTATCTCATCATAAAGTTTTCCTATTTCATTATCTTCATTTGTTTTGGCTCTATTTTTTAGTGAGTCAATAATATCAATCTTACTTAGAAAAGAGACTAATTTTAAAATAGGTTTGGTAAATCTTTTTGCAAAAAAGTCAGCAAGGGCAAAAGATAAAAGAAGTAAAACAAAAGAAATAGTAATTAAAATAGGAATATCTCTTTTTACTATATCTGCTAGATTTTTTACTTTGAAGTTTAACTCAACAACACCTAATTTTGTTCCTTGATATTTGGCATCTACATAGAGTTTTAAATGTTTTTCTTCTATGTCATTTATTTTTTTATATTCATTTGGTAAAGGTTTAGCTTCAAAATTCTTATTTACTTTGCTATATTGAAAAATAGGCTTTTTATCATTTTTATATAAAACCATAAAGTCAATATCTTCAAAAGATTTTAACTTGCTTGTTATATCAGCAGCAACAGCTACTTCTTTTAGTAAAACAAGTTTTGCAATATCTTGACTTAGTACTTTAGCAACTGTTCTTGAAAGCTCGATAGTCTTTATCTGTTGAGATTTCATATTCCAGTAAACAAAACTAGAATATCCAACAATACCAGTAATTAGATTAACTAGTAAAATAATAAAAGTAAGTCTTCTTTTTATTGAGCCTCTGTATTGTTTTTTTGTCATTTCTACTTTGAGGGGTTTTCTATTGGAACTGCTTCATCATTTCCCCATTCTATCCATGAACCATCATATACGCTAGCTTTATAACCTAATTCTTGAAGAACTATATAGTTTAGTGCAGCTTCTGCTCCACCATCACAATAAAGAATTATCTCTTTGTCTTTTGGAATATCTTTGTAAATAGCTTTTAGCTTATCAAGATTTTTAATCTTATTCCCTTTAGTTGTAACTTGATAATTTTGAGTACAGGCATAATTTTCTGCTGTTGGAATATGACCAAATCTTTTTGCAATAGACTCTTTTCCTAAATAGTGAGACTCTTTTCTTCCATCAATAATTGTCTTTTTTCCAATTGAAAGTAGGGTACTTAGCTTTGTTTGAACTTTTGTATTATCTACTCTTGGAGTAAAGTTACTTTTCTTAGGAATAAATGGTTTATCACTAAGGGCAAAACTATCTTCTTCCCAGTTTTTGTATCCTACTTTTAAGATACCAACATTATTGTGTCCTAATATTTCAAGTATCCAATAAAGTCTTGCTGACCAAATAAAACTTCCATCATCATATGCAACAACTAAAGAGTCATTTTTTATACCTGCATTAGAAAAAACCTCTTGAAGTTTTTCTATATTTGGCATAAAGAACTTTTCATCAAAAAGGTTTTCTAAGGCAGGGATATTAACCGCATTTTTTATATGGTCTTTTTCATAGAGTTCTTTTTTTCTAAGGTCCAATAATACAAGTTTTGGGTTTGAAATATTTTGTTTTAACCAAGAGATATCAACAATTGAGGGCATATTTTTTTCAGTAGCGAAAAGTGAAATACTAAAGATAAAGATTAAGAATAATTTTTTTACCATCTTTGTGGCCTTTATAGTAAAATAAATATAATTATATCCACTATTTTCTTAATAGATTGTCTTTAGTTATAATAATTAATATAAAATTAAGTTATAACTCTAGCTTATAACCAACACCTTTTATATTTATAATAGAATCTTTTCCAAGTATTTTTCTTATATTTTTTATATAAGTTCTAATTGTCGTATCTGTAGGGGCTTCATCATAAATCCAGTTATTAAGTGCTATTTTTTCTATAGAAACTGCTTTGTTTGAGTGTTTCAGAAGATATTCAAAAACTTTTGCTTCAGTTTTTGATAATTGAAACTTTTCATCATTGATAGTAATAGTTTTTAGGTTGTAACTATAATAGGTATCATTATTTATTTTTTGTTCTTCTTTTGAATCTATTTTTCTTAATCTCTTGATATTGTCTATTCTAAGTTTTAGTTCACTTAAGTGAAAAGGTTTTCTTATATAATCATCAGCTCCTGAATTAAAACCTTTTTCCATATCTTTTGTCGTATGTAAAGATGTGATAAAGATAGTTGGTATATCAATAGAGTTTGATTTTAAATTTTTTAATAAATCAAAGCCACTTATAGAAGGTACGTTTACATCTAAAATAAGTAAATCAAAGTGTTGTTCAAAAATAAGTTCATAAGCTTCTTGGCCATCATAAGTTGAGACAACCTCATATTCTAATTCTTCTAAAAACTCTTCAATAATTTCATGTAAAAGAGTATCATCTTCAAGTAGTAATATTTTCATTTTAAACTCCATAACAGAGTATATAACTTACACGTGGAAGTTATGTGGAAAATGTTATAATCAATTTTCAAAAGGAGTATACCATAGATTTTACAAGAAGTGAGAAGCTTACCTTTATACGATTTTTGTCTTTATATTTAGGTGCTTCATTTATTTTATTACTACTATTGTCTTTATTATATTATCAAAATGAGAAAACTTTGCACCTTGATTTGGCAAAAACAAAAATGGAAAATATCTCATCTCAAATATCAGCGAAAGTAATCTTTTCACATATGATGGATTCAAAACTAGATATTGATGATTACTTAAGTATGAAGCAGTATGAAATAGCTTTTTATGATAGGCAGGGTAAAAAAATCCTTGGAAACTTCAACGAAAAAATAAAACTAGTAAATGGTTTTTATCAAAAAGATAATAACTATATTTTAGTTGATAACTCTACTTTTGGACATTTAGGTATTTTTCACATAGTTATAAAAGATAAACTTTTTCATACTTTAGCTCAAACTACTAGAAATAAAGTGCTAATAGTATTTTTAATTACTTATTCTTTTATTGCTATTATTGGTTTCTTTTTAGCAAAACTATTTATTAAACCTATTAAAGATGAAAGAGAAAAACTAAATAACTTTATAAAAGATACAACCCATGAATTAAATACTCCTATAAGTGCTATTTTGATGTCTTCAGAAAGTGATAACCTCACAAAAAAACAACTTGAAAGAGTAAAACTAGCAGTTCATAGAATCTCAGAAATCTATAGTGATTTAACATATGTTTTTTTAGAAGAGAAAGATGAAAATAGAGTATTGCATGAACTTGAACTAAAAGCTTTAATAGAAGAGCAACTTAAATACTTTGAAGTAATAGCTTTAAAAAGAAAGATAACTATTCACACAGAACTTGAAGAATTTGACTATAAAATAGATAAAAATGATTTCATAAGATTGTTTAACAATATACTTTCAAATGCCATTAAATACAATAAAAAAGAGGGTGAAGTATTTATTTTCTTAAAAGATTCTACTCTTAGTATAAAAGATACAGGTATAGGTATTGAAAACAAAAAAATAGATGATATCTTTAATAGATATTACAGAGCTACAAAGGAACAAGGTGGCTTTGGAATAGGATTAAATATCGTTCAAAATATTTGTAAAGAGTATGATATAAGTTTTGATGTAAAATCTCAAGAGAGAATAGGTACAACTTTTACTTTCACTTTCTAATTTCCACACATCTTCCATAAATAACAACTAAACTTCTTGAAATAAAACTCAAGGAGACAAAATGAAACTATTGAAAATATTTTCAATGATAGCACTTTTAATAGGTGTATTAAATGCAGACCCAATTGATTTAAGTGGTAGCAAAGATGGATATGATGTAACTTTAAAATCTAAAAAGTCTTTAGTAGTTGGAGATAACTATTTTTATGTAACACTTGCGAAAGATGGAAAGCCTGTAACTGATGCAAAAGTAAAAGCAAAATTTTTCATGCCTGAAATGCCTGGAATGCCATATATGGAATATGTTGGAAAAGCAAAGTTAGTTGATGGTAAATATAAAATGTTAATCAACTTAACTATGAGTGGTACTTGGCAATATCATCTGATGTTTAAAACTGCTGATGGCAAAGTACATAAGCTTAGATCTAGTGTGAATTTATAATGTTAAAGCAATCTCTTACTATGGTTCTTTTAGTAAGTTCTATCTATGCAAAGGAAGTAGGGCAAGTAGTAACAGAAGCTATTAATAAAAATAGTTCTTTACAGGCTTTAAATCAATCAATTCTTTTGACAAAAGAGCAAATAAATTTAGCTTCAAAGTGGCAAAATCCAGTTTTAAACTTTGGGGTAAATGATATTCAATTTGATAATGTTTCAAAAAGAGATTTAGAACCTATGCAAGCTCAGTTTATTGGTTTTAATCAAGTTATACCAATAGGGGATAAAAAAGAGTTAGAAAAAGAGATTGCAAAAGATGACTATGAACTTTCAAAGCTAGTTTTAGCTGATAAAAAAATACAACTAGAATCAAAAATATATGAGTATATCTATAGTATAAATCTAGTTGAACAAAAAGTCTCTCTTTTTTCACAACTAAAAGAAAATGTTTTAAACCTACAAAAACTTTTAGAAGAGTTCTATAAATACAATAAAGCAAGTCAGATTGATATATTAAAGGTGCAAACTTTATATGATGAACTTGATATAAATGAAGAAAGACTAAAAAACAATCTTAAGATTTACAAACTCCAATTAGAGCAATTAACATATACAAAGTTTAAAGATATAGATATAAGTACTAAGTTAGAAAAAATCACTTTAACAAATAGTATAGAAACACATCCTAAGATTTTACAGATTAGAAAAAATATTGAAAAATTTAATACAACTTCCCAGTTTGAAAAGCAAAAGAAAAACTCTGATATAAATTTTGCAGTTAAATATTTTCAAAGAGATAATAAATATGAAGACTACATAAATATAAGTGTAGCAATTCCACTTTCTGTTTATGGAAGTGAAGATATAAAATCAAGAAAAGCAAAACATAAAGCAAATGAATACAAAAATATTTTAAAAGATTCAAAATTAAAATTTACAAATCAAATTAAGATTTTACAAAACAATATAAATAATGCTTTTTATTCATATAGAAAATTAAATGAAAACATTATTCCAAAATACAATCAAATTCAAAAAACACTTGAAAGCTATAACAGATTTTCATCATTAAAAAAAATTGACTCCAAGGAATTGATAAGAAACCTAAATGAATTAATCAAGTATAAATTAAAAGCAATTGATGAAAAACAAAAATATTTTACAAATTTAGCAAATTCTATTTACTACACAAAGGTTGATAAATGAAAAAGTACTTACTAGTCCTATTTTTAGGGGCTTGCATATTAAATGCTGAAATTCTTGAAGTAAAGCAGTTGTTCAATAGAAAGCTTGTCAAAGTACAAAAAGAGCAAATAGGGGCATTAAAAAGCTTTTATGGGCGTCTTGCCTTTGATGAGTCTTTGACTTTTGATGTGGTAAGTAGATTTGACGGATATATAACAAAATTAGATGCTAATAAGCTTTATTCAAGAGTAAAAAAAGATGAACCTCTTTTTTCAATTTACTCCGATGAGGTAAGTTCAATAATTCAAGAAATTAATATTGCAAAAAAATTTAATAAGAATTTAGTAAAAAGTAATGTGAACAAATTAAAAGCTTTAGCAGTGAATAAAAAAGAGATAGCAAGAATTAAAAAAGGTAAAGAAGAAATCTCTGATATTTCATTTTATTCTCCTTTTGATTCTGTGGTTATAAAAAAAGAGATTAATAATGGAAGTTTTGTAAAAAAAGGAAATCTTTTACTTCAACTTGCATCATTAAAAAAACTTTGGCTTATAGCAAGTGTATATCAAAAGGATTTATCTTTTATAAATAAAGGTCTTAAAGCAAAAGTTTATATTGATGGCTTTGATGAAGCAGTTATCTCAAGAGTTGATTATGTCTACCCTACAATAGATGAGACAAATAAAAGTGTTGAGGTAAGACTTCTTATTGATAATAAGGATTTAAAGTACTCACCAAACATGTTTGCTAAAGTTGATATAAAGCAAATTAAAGAAGAAATTCTAACTTTACCAAAAACAGCAGTTTTACAAAAAGGAAGTAAACACTATGTTTTTCAATATCTTTCAAAAACAGAATATGAGCCAATAGAAGTTACTGCAAAAAGAATCTCATCAAACAAATATGAGATTATAGAGGGAATCCAAGAAGGGCAAAGAGTTATTAATAATGCTTTATTTTTACTTGATTCAGATGCAATCACAAATGGACTTTATAGTTCAGATGATGATGGCGACTGGTAGAGATAGGATTAGTTATGGTTGAATCAATTATTTCACAAAGTATAAAAAACAAATTTTTAATTATCTTTGTAATGCTTGTATTAGCTATTGGCTCTATTTGGGCTATCAAAAATACAAGCTTAGATGCACTACCTGACTTGTCCCCTCCACAAGTAATTGTACAAGTGAAGTGGGCAGGGCAAAGTCCTAAGACTATAGAAGAACAAGTTTCTTATCCTCTTATTTCAAATCTTATGAGCCTTCCAAATATTGAGACTGTAAGAGCAATGAGCTCTTTTCAAAATGCACTTATTTATGTGATATTTAAAGATGGAACAGACCTTTATGATTCTAGAAATAGAATCTTAGAACAGCTTTCACAACTTCAAGGAGCATTCCCCGAAGGTGTTGATGTAGCAATTGGTCCAGATGCAACTGGTGTCGGTTGGGCTTACCAATATGCTTTAAAATCTGATACTAAATCACTTGATGAGTTAAGAACGCTACAGGACTATTATTATGAGTTTGCACTTTTGGGTGTTGATGGAGTTAGCGAGATTGCATCTATTGGTGGATTTATTAAAAACTATGAGATTACTATTGACCAAGATAAGATGGTGCAATATGATGTTTCAATTACTGATTTGAAAAAAGCAATAGAATCTAACAACGATGAAAAAGGTGGAAGAATCATTTTAGAAAATGGTTTTGAACATATGATTCAAGCAAAAGGCTTTTTAAAAACTGTTGAAGATATTGAAAATATTACTATAAAAACTTTTAACTCTAATCCTCTTATGATAAAGGATATTGCAAGTGTTAATATTACTTCATCAAACAGAAGAGGTATGGCAGATTTAAACGGACAAGGTGAAACTGTTGGTGGAATTGTAGTTGTACGTTATGGAGAAAATCCTTACTCAGTAATCAAAAGAGTTAAAGAAAAACTAGATACTTTAAAAACAGATGATGTTGAAGTTGTTGAAGTTTATGATAGAAGTTCGCTTATTGATAAAGCAATTGATACTTTAAAAAATACTCTTTTAGAAGAGTCAATTATAGTTATGATTATTGTGGCTTTGTTTTTATTTCACTTCAGATCAGCACTTATTATTATCATTACTTTGCCACTTACAGTTATGATTACTTTTTTATTAATGAAGTTCTTTAACTTAGGTTCAAATATTATGAGTCTAGGTGGTATTGCAATTGCAATTGGAGCAATGGTTGATGCAACAATTGTTATGGTAGAAAATGCCCATAAACATCTTCAAGGAAAAGAAGATATCTCAAATAAAGAACGAATTGATATTATAATCAAGTCTTCAAAGCAAGTAGGGCGACCAATCTTCTTTGCACTAGTTCTTGTTGTAGTCTCTTTCTTACCAATTTTTGTATTAACAGGACAAGAGGGAAGATTGTTTACACCTTTAGCATTTACTAAAACATTTGCAATGGTAGCTGGAGCAATTTTATCTATTACTATTGTTCCTATTTTAATGATTTTTTTTATAAAAGGAAAAATCCTAAGGGAAGATAAAAACATCTTAAATAGGTTTTTTGTGAAACTTTATTCTCCTATTTTAAAATTATCACTTAAATTTAGATATTTAATTGTTGCTCTTTTTGTTTTTACTTTGGCTCTTTCTTATCCTGTATATAAAAAGTTAAATTGGGAATTTATGCCAATGATGAATGAGCAAACTTTTATGTATATGCCAGTAACTCCATATGGTATTGGAGTTGATTTATCAAAGGAGTTAACTCAAAAAACAAATCAAATATTAAAGTCTTTTCCAGAAGTTAATACAGTATTTGGTAAAGCAGGGCGAGCAGATACTGCAACTGATCCAGCACCATTAGCTATGATTGAAACAATAGTTACTTTCAAGCCAGAAAATCAATGGCGGGAAGGAATGACATATAAAAAGCTTATGCAAGAGATGGACCAAAAGCTAAAAGTTGCAGGACTTATTAATTCCTGGACATATCCAATCCGTGGAAGAATCGATATGCTTCTTACAGGTATTAGAACTCCTTTAGGAATAAAGCTTTATGGAAATGATCATCAAAAGTTAGAAGATACTGCTTTAGAGTTTGAGAAAAGACTTAAAAAACTAGATTCAACTTTATCAGTATCAACTGATAAAATAAACTCTGGATACTATTTAAATATAAAGCTTGATGAATTAATGTTAGCTAGATATGGTATTACAAAAAATGATATTCTTTCAACAATCTCTTTAGGTGTTGCAGGTTCAAAAGTTACAACACTTTTTGATGGATTAGAAAGATATCCTGTTAGCTTAAGGTTTGAAACAAGTCAAAGGGAAGATATAAATGCTTTAAATAATCTTCAAGTAAAAACTAAACTTGGATTTCAGCCTTTACAGATGTTTGCAGATTTAAATTATGAAGAAGGACCTTCTGTAATAAAATCAGAGAAAGCACTTAACGTTAACTTCATTTATATTACTCCTAAAGCGGATATCTCATCAAAACAATACAAGAATGAAGCAAAAGAGATTCTTGCTGATATGAAGCTTCCTGAAGGCTTCTATTATGAATGGGCAGGGCAGAGTGAATATTTGGAATCAGCAATGAATAAATTTGTCTTTATTATTCCATTGACTTTTGTACTTATATTTATTCTTATATATTTTGCACTTAAAAATATCACATATACTTTTATTATATTTTTTACTTTGCCCTTTGCCTTAACGGGTGGAATATTTTATTTGGAAGTTTTAAATTTTAATATGTCAATTGCAGTTGTTGTTGGTTTTTTAGCTTTACTCGGAGTTGCAGCAGAAACTTCTATTGTAATGCTTGTATATTTACATGAAGCTATGAAAGAGTTACAACAGAAGTGTGAAGAACCTGATAGTACTCATATTTTTCATGCAGTTTATAAAGGTGCTGTTTTAAGACTTAGACCTAAACTTATGACTTTGTTTGCAATCTTAGGTGGGCTTATTCCTATTATGTATATTGATGGAGTAGGAAGTGAAGTAATGCAAAGAATAGCTGCACCTATGATTGGAGGAATGACTTCTTCTGCAATATTAACATTAGTGATAATACCTGCAATTTTTTATATACTAGCAATTAGAAAAAATGGAAAAATGGCGGAAATTGATATTTCCCATTAAAAAGTAAAAAATGTGTAGTTATCACACGATAACTACACAAAAAAGAAGTAAAATACTTCTACAGTTTTAGCAAATATAATGGAACTCTAACTTACACTATAAGATATAACCAACCAACCAGCAAGAGACTTCTCCTTAAGAAGGGGTTCCATTATATAACTGTAAATTTAGATTTTATATTTTTATTGTAGTTTTCGAAAAGAGAAGACTAGAATTGTCTTCTAGGTCTCTCTTCTCTAGGTCTCGCTTCATTAACTCTTAAAGTTCTACCTTCAACTTCATTACCATTCAGTTTTTCAATAGCTTCGTTACCTGCAGATGCATCTGCCATTTCAACAAAACCAAAACCTTTTGATCTTCCTGTTTCTCTATCTGTGATAACCTTAGCGCTTTTTACTTCACCGAACTCAGCGAAAACTTTTTCTAACTCACTATCACTCATTCTAAATGATAGATTTCCAACATAAATGTTCATTACTTTTATTCCTTTGTTTAATTAAAGAATATTATGCCTTATTATTTGTAAATATGCAAGTTTTTTTTAAGCTTCTTTACCAAAGTTTACACTAATTGCGTTATTTATTCTTGTTTTTGTTTCTTCAAAACCTAAAATTGCCATTATGTCATAAACAGAAGGTGCTTGCGTTCCACCAGTAAGAGCAATTCTAATTGGTTGGAAAAGTTGAGGGAATTTAAGCTCAAACTCTTCTATAAATGGCTTAGTAATTAATTCATAATCACAAGCTAGATGAAGTGAATCTTTGTTGTCTTCAAGTAGTTGAACATAACTTTCTAAGATTTTGATTGTATTTTCTTTTACAAACTTTTTACTTCCTTTAGCTTCATACTCTGTAGGAACAGTTATTATCTTTTCAACTGCTTCTTTTAATTCAATTAAAGTTTGTGCTCTCTCTTTTGAAAGGTCTAATAACATCTCTTTTTTATCATGTCCGTCTAAGTGACAATCAAAAAATTCTAACTCTTTTGATAATCTATCATTAGAAACATTTTTAATATAGTGTGCATTTAACCATAATAATTTTTCTTCATTATAAGAAGATGCTGATTTATTAATATTGCTTGGGTCAAATAGTTCTAACATCTCTTCCATTGAGAAAATTTCTTGGTCTTTATTTGACCATCCAAGTCTAACTAAAAAGTTTAGAAGAGCTTCAGGAAGATAACCTTTTCTTTTATAATCCATAACATCAAGTGCACCATCTCTTTTTGATAGTTTTTTACCTTGAGGATTATTTATCATTGGAACATGGTAGAATTTTGGAACTTCAAAACCTAGTGCTTCATAGATAACAATTTGTTTTGCAGTATTTGTTAAATGGTCATCTCCTCTAATAACATCAGTCATTCCCATTAGAGCATCATCAATTGTTACAACAAAATTATATGTTGGCATACCATTACTTCTTGCAATGACAAAATCATCTACTTCTGAACAATCAAAGTTCATAATTGATCTTACACCATCTATAAAAGTAATTACACCATCTTCAGGAGATTTAATTCTTACTACTGGTTCTACTCCTTCAGGAATTTCTGGAAGCTCTTTACCAACTTCAGGTCTCCACGTTCCATCATATCTAGGAGTCTCTTTATTCGCCATTTGCTTTTCTCTTAAAGCATCTAACTCTTCTTTACTCATATAACAGTAGTATGCATTTCCTTCATCAAGAAGTTGCTGAATATATTTTTTATAGATGTCTAATCTTTTTGATTGGTATTCAACTGTACCATCATAAGATAAGCCAACCCAATCAAAAGCTTCTAATATTGCTGCCATTGCATCTTCATTGTTTCTTTGAGTGTCAGTATCCTCAATTCTTAATCTAAACTCACCTTTTGTTCTTCTTGCCCAAAGGTAGCTATAAAGTGCAGTTCTTAAACCACCAATATGTAAATATCCTGTTGGACTTGGAGCAAATCTAGTAATTGCCATTTCAGTAATCCTTATTTGTCTTTATTTTTGTAAGATTTAAAAAATCCAATTGCAGAGATTATTGCAACTCCTGCAATAAATATTAGCATTGCTAAATCAAGAGGTTCCATTTGTTTCCTTTTCTTTAAGTTGACCACATGCCGCTGAGATATCTAATCCTTTAGATTCTCTAATTGTACATAGTAAACCTCTACTAGTTAAATATTCTTGGAATTTTACCATATCATCCCTTTGTGGTCTTTGATATGATGTACCAGGATAAGGATTAAAATAAATTAAATTTACTTTTGCCTTTATTCCATCAAGAAGTTTTAGAAGTTTTTGTGCAGATGCAATATCATCATTTTTATCTTTTATAACTAAATATTCAAACATAACTTTTTTTCTTGCATCAACTGGAAACTTTCTAACAGCATCAATAATTGATTTTATATTGTATGCTTTATTCATAGGAATAAGTTCACTTCTTAATTCATCATCAACTGCGTGAAGTGAAATTGCAAGTTGAATTCCTAAATCTTCATTTCCAAGTTTTTCTATTTTTGATGATAATCCAGAAGTAGATACAGTTTGTCTTCTTCTTGATATTGCAAGTCCATCAATTTCAGAGAATACCTTTACAGAATGAACAAAATTCTTATAGTTATCAAGTGGTTCACCCATTCCCATAAAGACAATATTAAGTGTTTTGTTCTCTGCAATTTCATTATCTTTTTTAATTTGAACAATTTGATTTACTATTTCTCCAACTGAAAGGTTTCTAACAAAACCACCTTTTGCAGTTAGACAGAAAGTACATCCAACTTTACATCCAACTTGAGTTGAAATACAAACAGTATATTTTTCTCCTCTTTCAATTGAACCATCTTCATTTATCTTTTTTTCTTTCATAAGTAATAAAACAGATTCAACAGTATGTCCATCTTTTAATTGGAAAAGATATTTAATACTTCCATCAAGACTCTTTTCTTTTTTAACTATTTTTAGAATATCTATTTCATAGTTTTCTTTTAATTGTTCTTTTAAATCATTTGGAATATTTTTCATCTCATCATAAGATGTTACATATTTTTTGTATATCCAATTGTAAACTTGCTTTGCTCTGAAGCTTGGTTTTAACTTTTCTTTTAATTCATCTAATGTGAAATCATAGATTGTACTCATAGCTTTCCTTTTAAGCTTTAAACTAATTTTGAAGTGTACAAAATCTTTTATTTGTAACAGTTAAAGTAAATAGGTTAGTTTATATTATTGTTGTAGTTTTATCGTGTAGAGTTTTTTAGTTTTCTTTTAAATCATCATTTTTTTAATATTGTTTCTCGAACTCTATGGCTACTTCGTATACCATCTCGTTTTCAACAGTTCTTGTGCTTGCACTCTCTGTGAGAAAAATATGAAGCAGTTCATATTTTCTTAACATTGTTTCACGTGAAACACCGTAAAAAAAATGTAAATAGTTTTACATTTTTCGGTGTTGAAAGTGTAGTGGTGTGCAAGCTTGCACCCATGTAACTAGAGAAACATTTGAAAAGTATTACTTGATAATTTGTTTTTCTAGTAAATATGAAGTTAATTTCTTCATTGCTTCTTTATGATTTTTCAAGAAGTCTTCGTGAGCATTTTCATTTGTATAATTTGTAATAACAAAGATTCCAGCAACTGGAATTTCAAACTCTTTGGCTACTTGCAAAATAGAGTAGAATTCCATATTCTCTGCACCAACTCCATACTCATTAAAGTTTTTTGCTAGCTCAAAGTTTTTAGAAATATAATTAGAAGAATTAATGATAGTATCATTTCTTACCATTTTATTTTCAGACTCTAATACATTGTCTAAAGGTGTATAAGAGTTATCATCTAAAAATGATAGTTCAATATTAGCTGCTCTTTTTGATTCTACTATATCAAAGATTTCATGATTTCCATAGCTTCCTGCACTTCCAATAAAAAGTAAAAAATCAGGTTTGTCAAAAAGACATTGACGAGTAAGATTAATTGCTGTTTCAATTAATCCTACTCCCATCTCTTTTGCAAAATTGAATCTTTCATTTCTACCTGCGCAGATTATCATTATTTACACTCCATAAGAAATGAAGGGTTAATAGATATATCTTCTTTATTTGATTCAGGAACTGCAATTTTTGCATCTGTCATTTCTGCATTTGAATACATCATTCTTGCCATTGGTCTATAATTAGAACTATTAATTGAAATATTTTTTACTTCACATTTTAGTCTTAAATCTTTTGATAGGTTTTTTGCATATCTTGTTCCCCAGTTAATTGCTTCAAGTCTTAAGATATCATTTGCAATATCAAAAGTTGAATCTTTTACTGTCCATCTAAGATTGCTAATAACAATGTTTGTACTTCGTTCTTCTTTTAATTCAATCATTTTACTAACGAATTCATTAAGGTAACTTGCTTTATTTGAACTTACTTGATATCTTAATTCTCCTCTGTATCCTGTAATCTTTGGAGCATTATTAGAAGTTCTATATTGTGGTCTTACTGTTAGTGTACCACTACTTTTTTCAATCTTATTGTATGTCTTTATTTTTTTATTAAACTTTTTAAGAGTTTTATTTATCTCTTTTTCACTGTCACCTTCAACTACAACTGAAAAATATGTTGTAAGTGTATCTTCTGTTAAACTTTTTGAAAACTTTTTGTTAAAGTTTACTTCAAAAGAAAATAAGTAAATTGGTAAAATTAGTAATGCTAAAAATTTCATGTTAAATCCTTACGGGAATATTGTTCTTTCTTAAATAGTGTTTTAACTCCATGATGTCAATCTCTTTAAAGTGAAAAATTGATGCTGCTAAAGCTGCACTTGCTCCACATTCAAAAGCTTCTTTCATGTGTTCCATTGTTCCAGCACCGCCACTTGCAATAACTGGAATATCAACTATTTTAGAAATTTGCGATGTTATATCTAGTTCAAATCCTGTTTTAGCTCCATCTGTATCCATAGATGTTAAAAGGATTTCACCTGCACCTCTATTGTAAACTTCTTTTGCCCATTGTATTGCATCAATACCTGTATCTTCTCTTCCACCTTTTACAAAAACGTGGTATGAGCCATCTTCAACTTTTTTTACATCAATTGCAACGACAATACATTGCGAACCAAACCTTTTGGCACCTTCATCTATAAAAGCTGGATTTACAACAGCAGAAGAGTTAACTGAAACTTTATCACAACCTACATTTAATAGCTTATAAATATCATCTAGTTTTCTAATTCCTCCACCAACTGTCAGGGGAATAAATACTTCTTTTGCTACATCTTTTACAATGTCAACAATAGTATCTCTATTTTCATGACTTGCAGTGATATCTAAAAATGTGATTTCATCTGCACCTTCATTGTTATATCTTTTAGCAACTTCTACTGGGTCTCCTGCATCTCTAAGACCAACAAAGTTAACCCCTTTTACTACTCTTCCATCTTTTACATCTAAGCAAGGTATGATTCTTTTTGCGAAATAACTCAAAACTTAATCCTTATTGAAATTAAGCAAAAATCTTATCTAATTGTAAGTTAAATAAAGATATACTCTTTAGTTTTTAGTAGGAGAAGGTTATAGTTAAAGCAAAGAAAAAATTCGGACAAAACTTTTTAAAAGACTCTACTGTATTAGATAGGATCATCCAATCGATGCCCAAAAACGATAATAAAATCGTAGAAATTGGGCCTGGCTTAGGTGATTTGACACAAAAATTAGTCAAGTACAAAGATACGTTAGCGTATGAAGTAGATACCGATTTAATTGGTATTTTAAAGACTAAGTTTGCAATTGACATCCACGAGAAGCGTTTTGAACTGATCCACACTGACGTTTTAAAAGCTTGGAATGAAAACAGTACACTTTATGAAGGAAGCTATGATTTAATAGCTAACTTACCGTACTATATTGCAACGAATATTATTTTAAGGGCAATTGAAGACGATAATTGCGAGAACATTATTGTAATGATACAAAAAGAAGTAGCTCTGAAGTTTGCAGCATCAGAAGGTGAAAAAGAGTTTTCAGGGCTAGGAGTTATTACAAAATTGGCTTCAAAAGAGGCAAGGATACTATTTGATGTACCTCCTGAATCTTTTGATCCAGCTCCAAAAGTTATGTCTTCAATTTTATTTATCAAAAAAGATTTAGATGTAAAACTAGATAAAAGTTTTTTAAAGTTTTTAAAGGTTTGCTTCTCGCAACCACGGAAAAAACTTATTAAAAATCTTTCTTCTGTTTATGATAAAAAACTTTTATCTGATGTTTACAGTGACCTTGAATTAATAGAAACTTTAAGACCTCATGAGCTTAACGCATCTTTGTATAGCCAAATGTATACAAAGGTTAAGAATGGAAAACAACGAAGTTAAAGTACAAGTACAAGAACAAAACGAAAACAAGCCTAAACAGCAAGAACAAGAAAAAAAACAACCTACAAATAAACCAAATAATCAAAATCAAAAAACTGATAAAGATAAAAAAGTTTATAACAAAAAAAGAAGACCTGCAAACAATAGAGCAAAAACAAATGCTGGTAGATCTACAAAAACTTGGAATGCTGATTTAAGAAAAGCTTATATAGTTAATGAGAAATCTCATAAGAATAGACTTAATCCACACAATAAATTGAATCTTACAACTAATGCAAAAATTAGAATTACTCCACTTGGTGGTTTAGGTGAGATTGGTGGAAATATGATGGTAGTTGAGACTGAAAAGTCTGCAATTATTGTTGATGTTGGGATGAGTTTCCCTGATGAAAATATGCACGGAGTTGATATTTTAATCCCAGATTTCACATATATTAGAGAAATCAAAGATAAGATTGAAGCAGTTGTAATTACTCACGGTCATGAAGACCATATTGGTGCAATGCCATATTTATATAAAGAGATGCAGTTTCCAATTTATGGAACATCATTACCTTTAGAAATGATTGGTTCAAAATTTGATGAACACAAAATGAAAGAGTACAGAAAACTATTTAGACCTGTAGAAAAAAGAATTCCAATTAAAATTGGAGATTTTGATATTGAGTGGATTCATATTACTCACTCTATTATTGATTCTTCTTCTTTAGCTATTACAACTGAAGCTGGAACAATTATCCATACAGGTGATTTTAAAATTGACCATACTCCAATTGATGGTTTCCCAACAGATTTACATAGATTTGCGCATTATGGTGAACAAGGTGTTTTACTTTTAATGTCTGATTCTACTAATTCACACTCTCCTGGATTTACTAAAACAGAGAAAACTGTAGGACCTACATTTGATAGAATTTTCTCTACAACTAAAGGTAGAGTTATTATGTCTACTTTCTCTTCAAATATTCACAGAGTTGCACAAGCAATTGAACATGGAATTAAGTACGGAAGAAAAATCTGTGTTATTGGAAGATCTATGGAGAAAAACTTAGATATTGCAATGAGCTTAGGATATATTAAATTCCCAAAAGATCAATTTATTGATGCACATGAAGTAAATAAATATGAAGATAAAGAAGTATTAATTATTACAACTGGAAGCCAAGGTGAGTCTATGTCTGCTTTATATAGAATGTCAATTCATGAGCATAGACATATTAAAATCAAGCCAGGTGATCAAATTATTTTATCAGCAAAAGCTATTCCTGGAAATGAAGCTTCTGTATCTGGTATTATTAACCACTTATTAAAAGCTGGTGCACAAGTTGCATATCAAGACTTTAGTGAAATTCACGTATCAGGACACGCTGCTCAAGAAGAGCAAAAACTAATGTTAAGATTAGTTAAACCAAAATTCTTTATGCCAATTCATGGTGAATATAACCACGCAGTAAAACATGCAAAAACAGGTATTGATTGTGGTGTATTAGAGAGAAATACTTATATTATGAGTGATGGTGAGCAAGTTGAAGTAACACCTAAATATCTTAAAAAAGTAAAATCAGTTAAAACTGGAAAAGTATATATTGATAATCAAATGAATCATAAAATTGCAGATGATATCGTAATTGATAGACAAACTATGGCAAACGAAGGTGTTGTTATGATTGTTGGTCAAGTTAATGCAAATGATAGAAAAATGGAAAGTAGACCTAAGGTTACTTCATTTGGTCTTGTTCCAAATAAACAAGATAGAAACTTTGCAAAAGAGATTGAAGATATCTTAGAAACTTTCTTACAAAATGCAAGAGAGGGTGTATTTAAAAACAATAGATACTTAGAAGATGAATTAAGAAAAGTTGTTAGAAAACACTGTTTCAGAAAATATAAAAAATACCCAATGATTGTACCAACACTATTTGTACAATAAGGAAATAAAAATGGATTTCAATAAAATTGCAAGTGATGTATTAGAGATTGAAGCTAATGAACTATTATTAGCTGCAAAGAATATCAAGGATTTTGATATAGAAAAGGCAGTTGATTTAGTAGTTTCTTGCAAGGGAAAACTTATTGTTACAGGAGTAGGGAAGTCTGGTTTAGTTGGAGCTAAAATTGCTGCAACACTAGCAAGTACTGGAACATCATCTTTTTTCTTACATCCTACAGAAGCTATGCATGGTGATTTAGGAATGATAGGTAAAGATGATATCGTTTTAGCAATATCTTATAGTGGTGAAAGTGAAGAGTTAATTCAACTCCTTCCTCACTTAAAAAGATTTGATATCCCATTAATAGCTATGGCTAAAACTAAAGAATCAACTCTTGGAAAATATTCAGATTTCTTTATTAATATTTCTGTTTCAAAAGAGGCTTGTCCTTTAGATACAGCTCCTACTTCTTCTACTACATTAACTATGGCTATGGGAGATGCATTAGCTGTTTGTTTAATGAAAAAAAGAGATTTTAAAAAAGAAGATTTTGCTTCATTTCATCCAGGTGGTAGCTTAGGGAAAAAGCTTTTTGTAAAAGTTGATGACCTATTAAAACGTGATAATTTACCTATTGTTTCACGTGAAACAAAGTTAAAAGATGCCATTGTAATTATGAGTGAAGGTAGACTAGGAAATGTACTTATTGTTGATGAAAACAATAGATTAAGTTCTGTTCTTAGTGATGGTGATTTAAGAAGAGCATTGATGTCAAATGAGTTCTCTTTAGATTGTGAAATAGAAGACATATCTACTAAAAATCCAAAAACAGTAAAAGATAAAAATATCTTAGCAAGTGATGCACTAAGAATTATAGAAGAGTATAAAATCCAAGTGTTAATAGTTACGGATGAAGAGGGTAAAGTTGAAGGAATTTTACATATTCATGACCTAATTGAAGCAGGAATTAAATAATGAAAAAGCAAGAAGAAGAGACAACAGAATTAACTAGACTTAATAAGTTTATTTCTCATAATAGTAATTACTCAAGAAGAGAAGCGGATAAAGTAATAGAAGAAGGAAGAGTTACTATAAATGGAAAACCAGTGACTAATCTTGCAACTAAAGTATCTGTAAATGATGAAGTAAAAATTGGAAAGAAACTTATAAAAGAAGATAAAAACAGAATGTACACAGTAATAATGTATAACAAGCCAAAGGGGGAATTAGTAACTAAAAATGACCCCCAAGGTAGAAAGACTGTATTTGATTCTTTAGATAAAAAGTATAAACACTTTATGCCAATTGGAAGACTAGATTATGCAAGTGAAGGATTAATCCTTTTAACTGATTCTGTAGATGTTGCAAATAAATTAATGCACTCTAAACTAGAAAGAATTTATAAAATTAAAGTAGATGGTGAAATTCATCCAAAAGTAGAAGAGGCTATGTTACATGGTTTAGAACTTGAAGATGCAAGTACTGGAGCTCATGAAAAGTCTAAAATCAAATCTATGAATTTTGAGCCTTTTGTTGCTTATCAAATTTTAACAAACAACAAAAACTTTTCTAAATTAAAAGTTGCAATTACTGAAGGAAAGAATAGAGAATTAAGAAGATTCTTTGGACACTTTGGTTTAAATGTAATGGACTTAAAAAGATTTGAGTTTGGAGGAATGACATTAAACAATCTTCCTACTGGAAAAAGTAGATACTTAACTAAGGATGAATACAAAGATTTAAGATCTTTTATAAATACACAAGATGACTGACTTATCAAACATATTACGTCCACAAACTCTAAATGAGTTTATAGGACAAAAACATATAATCGGTAAAGATAAAACACTATATAAATTAATTGAGAAAAAAGAGATTCCACATCTCTTTTTTTATGGTAAGCCAGGAACTGGAAAAACTACTTTAGCAAAAATCATTGCAAGAAATATCAATACAGACTATTACTACTTTAATGCAACTACAATAAAAATTGAAGATTTAAGAAAGGTATTTACAAAATACAAAAATGCTTTACTTAAGCCTATCGTTTTTATTGATGAAGTGCATAGATTATCAAAGAATCAACAAGAAGTATTATTGCCAATAATGGAAAGTTATGAGGCTATTATTATTGGAGCTAGTACAGAAAATCCATTTTTTACTTTAACTAATGCAATTAGGTCTAGAGCTTTTTTATATGAGTTCAGAGCCTTCACTAAAGAAGAGATGGAAGAAGTTCTTAAAAGGACTTTTGAATATATTGATTACACGATAGATAATGAGGCTAGAGAGTATTTAATCCTATCAAGTAGTGGTGATGCTAGGGCAATGCTTAATTTGCTTAATTTCGCCGTTAAAATTGATTCTAAAGTGACAATGAAAATATTAAAAGAATTAAGAGAGTATCCAATCGGTGATGGAGTTAGTTCTAAAGATAGTCATTATGATTTAGCAAGTGCTATGATTAAGTCAATTAGAGGTTCTGATGTAGATGCAGCGCTTTATTATATGGCAAGATTGATTGATGGTGGTGAAAGTGTTGAGTTTATAACTAGAAGACTAGTTATTCATGCAAGTGAAGATATTGGAAATGCAAATCCAAATGCTTTAACTATGGCAGTAAATACTATGGTCGCTACATCAAAAATAGGCTATCCAGAAAGTAGAATCATCCTTTCTCAATGTATTATCTATTTGACTTCATGTCCTAAATCAAATGCTTCATATATGGGTATCAATAAAGCACTTGGTGATGTACAAAATGGTAGAATATTAGAAATACCAAAACATTTAAAAGATAGTCATATTGGATATAAATATCCACATGATTATGGTGGCTGGGTAGAACAACAATATTTGGTTGAACCAACTAAGTATTATGATTCATTAAATGTAGGGTATGAAAAAACATTAAATGAGTGGCTGAAAAAAATCAAGACTAAAGACTTTTAGCGAAGGAATATAATGGACTTTCTTTTAGATTACTATTTATGGATAGTAGTTTTTCATATTGTGGCAGTTATGTCGTGGATGGCAATGTTGTTTTATCAACCAAGACTTTATGTATATCACACAGAACATAAAGAGAAAAAAGAGTTTGTAGAGGTTGTGAAAATACAAGAATTAAAAATGTATAAATACATTGGTATGCCAGCAATGTGGGCAACACTAGCTAGTGGATTTTTAATGATAGCAATTAATCCAGATTTACTAAAAGGTGATGGATGGCTTCATGCAAAGATATTTTTTGTATTACTTCTTGTTGCTTACTCTTTTTCTTTAGGACACTATAGAAAAGAGCTTGAAAAAGGAAACTATACAAAAGAAGGAAAGTTCTTTAGAGCTTATAATGAAGTTCCTACAGTTTTAGCTGTTCTTATTGTTGGATATGTAGTAACAAAAACTTTTTCACTTAGTTTTACTCTTATTACATTATTAATAGGAAGTTTTATAATATATAAAGTATTAAATCAAAAATCAAAAGAAGAGAAAAATTAATGAGTTTTGAAAAAGTTTATGTTCTAGATACAAATATTTTACTTGAAGATGCAACAAATATTTTTAAGTTAAGTGATGAAAAAAAGAATTTAATTGTTTTACCTGAAACAGTTCTTGATGAAATTGATAGCAAAAAAGGTGGCTTTGATGAGATAAACTTCCAAGCCAGAGAGTTTGCAAGAATTTTAGAAAATTCAAAAATTATTGATACAAAGAAAGAAGAAAATTTCAAAATAGTACGATTAGAAATTCACAGTCAGAAAGAGGCTATCATAGATATTATTTCATGTGAAGAGTATGCAATAAATACTAAAAATGTAGCTTTAAATATCATAAATGATAGAAAAATTCTAGAAGTAGGACTTTTTGCAAAAAGACATTATGATGAAAACTCAACTTTCCTTTCTTTGGATATTATGGCTAGAACTAGAGCAGTATCTTTAGATATAAATACTGATTCTTTAATTGGCTCAAATCAAGAAGAGTTTAATTATGAGTTTATAAAAACTGTTGAAATAAAGTTTGAAGATACAGAGCATTTAGATAATACATTAATCACTGATTTAGATAGTGAATATGCACCCCACAATTTTAACTATTGTTTTAAAGTAAAAAGTTCAGACCAAGTTATTCTTGCTACAGTTCAAAATAAAAGAGTAGTTTTATTAGATGAAGGGGAAATGCGAAATCAAATAATCACTCCTTTAAATAAAGAACAATTATTCTTCTCTTGTGGAATACTTTCACATTTTTATAATGTACTAATAGTTGAAGCAAAAGCAGGTTCTGGTAAAACCTTACTTGCTTTAAGTGGGGCTTTAAAGTTAATTAGACAAAAAAACTATCAAAGAGTAATCTATATTAGAAACTCTGTAGAATCACTTGATAAAGGTGAGGATGTAGGATATTTACCTGGTTATGAAGAGAAATTTAGAATTTATAATCATCCTCTAATGGATAGTTTAGACTATATAGTTAGAACTGAACATAAAAGAAGACAAGCAAATAAAAAGAATGCAGAGAATATTCAAGAATTAGATGATCAAGAAGTGACTCAAAGAATAGAGCAAATGATTCAAAACTATGGAATTGAAACAATGTGGGTAGGGGAAATGAGAGGAAGAACTCTTTCTAATGCCTTTGTTATAATCGATGAAGCACAAAATATGTCAAATAAAACTATGCAAATGGTTTTATCAAGGGTTGATAATACTTGTAAAGTTGTAATTCTAGGAAGTAACAAACAAATTGACAACTTCTATGTAAATAAACATACAAATGCACTAACAACACTTTTAAAATCTACGAAAAATGAAAACTCACTTGTAAATATCTTTGCAATTAAGTTACAAAAAGTATTAAGAGGTCCAATCACAGAGTGGGCTGAACAAATATTTACTTCAAAAAATAGATAATTTATTAAAAATTAGATACCTTTATGTATTAAAATATGTAAAGGTATTCAAATGAAAATTGTATTTTTAGACACAAAAACTTTAGGAAAAGATATCTCTCTTGATAAGTTTGAGACTTTAGGTAAAGTAATAAAATATGAAACTACAACTCCAAGTGAAACACTAAATAGAGTTCAAGATTGTGATGTAGTAGTTACAAATAAAGTAGTACTTTCAAAAGAAATAATAGAAAAATCAAACTTTAAACTTATTTGTATAACAGCAACAGGAACTAACAATGTTGACCTAGAAGCGGCTTCTAACGCGAATATTGAAGTTAAAAATGTAACTGATTATTCTACTTCAAGTGTTGCTCAACTAACAATAACATTGGTTCTAGAACTTATTCAAAAGATTTCTTATTATAAAGAGTATGTAGATTCTTTTAAATGGTCTAAAAGTAATCTCTTCACACATGTTGACAAACCATTCTTTGAATTAAAAAACAAAAAATGGGGAATAATTGGACTTGGAAATATTGGAAAAGAAGTTGCAAAAATAGCAAGTGCATTTGGAAGTGAAGTTAATTATTATTCTACTTCTGGTAAGAATTTAAATACAGATTACAATAATATTACTTTAGAAGAACTACTTAAAACTTCAGATATAATTACAATTCATTCTCCACTTAATGATACAACATATAATTTGTTAAATAAAACAAATTTAAATCTGCTAAAAGAAAATGCAGTTTTAGTAAATGTAGGGCGAGGTGGAATTATAAATGAAAAAGACTTATCTGAAAAATTAGATTCAAGTAAAAGCCTATATTGTGGGCTTGATGTTGTAGAAAAAGAACCTATTGAAGAATCAAATCCTTTACTAAAAATCAAAAATAAAGACAGACTAATATTAACACCACACATTGCATGGTCTTCAATAGAAGCTAGAACAACTTTAATGAATAAAGTATTTGACAATATAAAATCTTTTGTATTATAATACGTACTATAATATGTATAGGAGTACACATGAATCTTTTACAATACAAGTCAGATGAAATGGTTTCATCTACAGAGCTAATTAGAAAAAGTAAAAATATCTTTAATAAGCTTCAAAAAAAAGAGATAGAAAAAGCAGTTATCTTAAGGGATGGAAAACCTCAATTTATGCTTTTAGATTTTGACACTTATGAAGAGTTAATGAGTGAATATCTATCATTAAAACAACTTTTAGAAAATGGTGAAAATAAAATTAATAAAAAGAAAGCAAAAAAAGTTGAGATAGAGAAATCTATAGAAATAGAAGAGTCTTATGAAGATGAAGAAATCAAAAAAGATGATTTGGAAGAAGCATTAGCTCAGATTGAAAAACTTGGTTTAGTAGAAGAAAGTAATGAAGCAGAAGAAAAAAAAGATGATTTAGATATTGAAATTGATATAAAAGAGATTAATAAAGAAAAGCAACCTTTAAAAGATTTCTGGGAGTAAAAGTTATTAGAGCTTTACTTTTTTTAATAGTATAAGTTGGAATATTGTGAATAGTTTTGTATTTTAACCCAATGGGAGGAGTAATCCCATTGGTTTTTAGTCTATAGATTGTTTTTAATATATAAATAATCAGATATCTTAGTCCACTCTCTAACATCTTTCATATAAGCATCTTGGTGGTCTAAAATCTCTTTTAATTCAGGAGATTTTTTTCCTAATTCAGCTCTTAATTCAGCATTTGCTTTTTTCATTTCATCCATAATCTCTTTAGGGAATGTTTTTATTTGAATATTTGGATATTCAGCTTTCATCTTTTTCCAAGCTTTTGCATTCATATCATAGTTTTGAATATACATATCATAAGCAGCTGTTCTTATTGTAAGTACTAAAATCTCTTGTAAATCTTTTGGTAGTTTTTCAAAACTTTTTTTGTTTATTAAAAACTGCATTTCAGAAGCTGGTTCATGCCAACCTGTGTAGTAATAAGAAGCAACTCTATGGAATCCCATGTTTATATCCATAGATGGGCCAACCCATTCTAATGCATCAATACTATTTCTTTCTAAAGCAGTATAAAGTTCCCCTGGAGGAATATTTGTAACTTGAACACCAAGTTTTGCCATAATTTCCCCAGCAAACCCAGGGATTCTCATTTTAAGTCCTTTTAGGTCATCTAATGTTTTAATCTCTTTTTTAAACCATCCACCCATTTGAACTCCTGTGCTTCCACCAGGAAATGAAAGTAAGCCATGCTTTGAATAAACTTTTTGCATAAGCTCTAATCCACCACCTTCATAAAACCATGCATACTGCTCAGGTGCAGTCATTCCAAATGGCATAGAAGTAAAAGGAAGTGCCGCTATATCTTTACCTTTCCAATAATAAGAAGCTGAGTGACCCATATCATACTGACCACCTTTAACCATATCTAAAATACCTAGTGGTGACTTATGTTTATTAGCAGCATCAACTCTAATTTTTAATCTTCCATTTGAAACAGTTTCTGCGTACTTAGCCATGTTTCTTGCTGAATCAATTAAGGGAGATAAAGTAGGTCCCCAAGTTGTAGCCATAGTAAGAGTGTAAGTTTTAGCTTTTGCTTTTGGCTCTTGTTTTGTTTCTTGTTTCTTTGTGTCATTACAACCTGTAAAAAGTATAGCTAATGAAACAAAAAGAAGTGTAAGTTTTTTCATCTTTTTCCTTTTCTAACGTAGTTTTTTAATTGTGTTTAGTTGTTGATTAATCTTTTTTAAATATGCATAAGCTCTTTGGTTATCAGGTTCACAAGCAATTATTTTTTCAAATATCTTTTTTGCATCATCAAAATTTTGATTAAGATAAAGCCTAATACCTTTACTTGCAAGTTTTCCAGTTAAGTCACATTTTGCAAGAGTTGAGGCTTCTAATATCTCTTTTGCTTCTTTATTATATTTATTGCTTTTTAAAACGTTACTAGCAATTTCCTGCGCTTTTAGATACTCTTTCTTAGCTAAGTAATCTTTTGCCTCTTCTATTAGCTCTTTATGCTTAATATTATGCAAATAGTTATCTATTTTATAGTCTTCTTGATAAATAGAACTCAATATCCTAAACTCTTTTTTAGCTTTATCGTATTGTTTTTTATCATAAAGCTTTATAGAGTTTGTAAGTAGTTCTTCATAGGAGTCTTTTATTTTATTTTTTGCTTGTAATGCAAAAGGATTATTTTCATCATATCTATTTAGTTTTTTTATTGCATTATCTAAAGCAAGAGTGTGATAAACATTTATTTTACTTTTTTGTAATAACTTTTGAAGTTCTTTTTCCTCTTTACTTATGAATACTTTTACTTTTTCATCATTAAGAAGAGTCTCTTTTAACTTAATAGCCTCAGGCAAAAATGGATTATTACGCATAGTTAGATTTATATAGTATAAGGATTTTAGTTTATTTCTTTTTAGTTGAGCTTTAGCCTTTTTGAAGAAGTAGTTGGCATTAAACTTGGCTCTATTTTTTAAACTATTTATATATTTTTTTGAATAAACTTCTTCTTTTTCATAAAAGTTAACTTTTTCATATGAAAGGATAGCTTTATAGTAATATTTCTTTTTTAAATAAATATCCCCTTGTTTTTTATAGTTCTTAATTTCATTCATAACTTTATGGTAAATCTCAAGTTTCTTTTCATCTGAGAGGGTATTTTTAGATGTAACTGAACAAGCAGTAAATAAAAAAGGCAGAATTATAATAGGTAAAACTTTTTTTAGTATTTTCATGAAACCTCTCTTTTTGATAAAATTAAACTAACTTCAATAGCTTTACTAAAGCCTTTTGCATGTACAGAATCAATTGTTTTTATTTCAAAATCATCTTGTATTTCTTCTAAATTATTGTTAGCTAATAAAATTTGATTTTCTTTTGCATTGGAGCAAAGTCTTGCTGCTAAGTTAACATTAGAACCCATTGAAGTAAAGTCCATTCGCTCGTTTGTTCCAACATTTCCAACAATAACTTCACCTTTATTTATACCTATTCCTACACAACAAATAATTTTTCCTTCTTCTTTTCTATATTCGTTTGCAGTTTTTATACTTTTTTGAATCTCAATTGCAGCATTTGCAGCATCATGTAAACTTTTTTCCCCTGAAAAGGAAGCCATAACTTCATCTCCAATGAATTTGTCAATATCTCCATTGTTCTTTTTAATGATTTCTGCTTGAAGGTTTAAATAGAAGTTAACTATCTCTACAACTTCACTTGGAGATTTCTTTTCACTCATTTGCGTAAAGCCCCTAATATCAGAAAAAAGAAAAGTTTGAGTTCTATATTCACCACCTAAAAGAAGCTGCTTTCTTGTGTCTTTTTGTATCATATTAATAGTTGAACTTGAAACGAATTTTTCCATATGGTTTCTTTCTCTTAAACCATTTACCATACTATTAAAACGTTCTGCAAGAGTACCTATTTCATCATTACTATTGCTATCTAGTTCAATATTTAAATCACCATTAGATACTTTATTTGCTGCTTTTGTAATCTCTAGAATTGGACGAGTAAATCTTAATCCAAAGAAATACACAATAGCTGTAGCAATAAGAATAAAAATAAGTGCAGTGAAAATAGCAATATTAATTACTTGGTTAATAACTCCATAAATAGCTTGCTTATTATATTTTAAGACAACAGCACCTAAAAGAATAGTTTGGTCTTTAAATGTATAAAGAATAGGTCTTGTAAACTGATAAGCCTTGATCTTTTTATCTATAGTAATATTCTTTTGTAAAATAGATTCAGAATCTATGTTATTAAGTTGTTTTATTAGCTCTTTATCCTCTAAAAATTGATTCTCTTTAGAGACTTTAAAACCTGTTAGATATTTAAATTGATTTTTGTTTTCTTTTTTTTCACGCTCATAAATAGAAATATCTATAAACCCATCTATTTTTGATTGCTTAATTTTGTTTACAAGTTCACTTAAATTTAGTTTGTTTTCATATGTTCTTTCAAGTAAAGCTTGTCTTGAAAAGTTACTAATATGGTTAATTGAGCTTGTAACAACATCAAAGGATTTTTTTTCAATAGAGTCTGTCATAAGATTAATAATAATGGTACTTAGAATAACTATTGTAGTAATAATAGTTCCAATAGCAAAGCCTATTAGTTTTAGTTTTATTCCGCCATTTCTTATGAGCATTAAAAATTTATTTTTTAAAGATATTAAATTTTGTTTATTAATTGAAATTTTCACAAATTACCTTAAGTAGATAATTGACATTATAGTGTTTTTAGTTTATATTTAGGTAAATAATTTAATGTAAAATATTTTGCCTATGATTTGTTGTAAATATGGTGACCATGATTGGACTTGAACCAACGACAACTACGATGTCAACGTAGTGCTCTACCAACTGAGCTACACGGTCAAAAAAAGACTTGAGATAACTAAAAAGAAGCTATGCCAAGCCTAAATATTTAGTGAAATATATTATTTTTTAAGTTCATGAAGTTCACTAAACAAATAAGCCTCAACTATTTCATCAATACTTCTTTGTGTAGGAGCTACTAGTACTGATATATTTTCTTGTTGAAATTGCCAAACATACTCTTGGTCATTTTGAACAACAAGTGTTTCAATAAAAGCATCTATCTCATCTTTTTCTTTATAAAACTTACAATTTTCTATTTGTCCTTCATTTAATTCAATAAAAGCCCAATATTCTGTTGCATCAAGTGTAGTCAATAAGGCCTCATGCCTTCTATTTGAATCTACAGGGATTAGTAAACTCATACTAAAATCCTTCTGGTTTTTCTAAACAATATTAGTTGATAAATATTATTCGATGTATTATATATTCTTGAAACTTATTAAAACTTTACTTATTTACTATAAGTATGTTTTTTTAAACCATTTAGAAAATATGAAGATAGTCCAAAGATGTTGTTTAAACTTTCTTTGTGAAGAAAGAGTATAGATTTGATTTAGGTATTCATCATTAAAAAGATTTGTTTCTTTGTTTACTTCCAAGATAGTTTCCAAAATAAAGTCTTTGTACTCTTGATGAATCCATTCATTAAAAGGAGAATTAAATCCTTTTTTTGTACGGTTTACTATTTGTTCTGGAATATATTTTAAAGCAATCTTTTTAAGTAGATACTTATTTGTATCACCAACTTTTAGCTTTGAATCAATACTAAATGCAAGGTTTACTAATCTATAGTCTAAAAATGGAGTTCTAACCTCTAAAGAGTTTCTCATAGAAATACGGTCAACTTTACTTAGAAGTGCTTCTCCTAGCCAGATTTTTAAGTCAATGTAACTCATCCAATCAACTGGGTCTTTTTTGGGATTCTCTGTTTTAAAAGTAGGAACTTTTTTAAATAGCTTTCTTTTTTGAATATCTGAATAAATTTCTCCAAAAGAGTTATAGATATTTTGCTTTTTAACTACTCTTCGTAAATATTCACTCTCTTTTGTATTGTTTTGAAGTGCACCAATAATAGAGTTTAAAAACTCGTTTTGTCCACTGTCTAAGGTTTTTGCAAAATCATAATAACCTAAAAACTTAGCATAGTTGTCATATCCTAAGAATAATTCATCACTTCCTTCTCCACTTAAAACTGTTTTTATTCCTGTTTGATGAATCTTATTAGTAAGAATATTAAGAGGAATTGCTGCACTATCTGCATGGGGTTGCTCTAAAGCATTTAAAGTGTCTTCAAAATAGTTGATAAAGTCATTCTTAGTTATTTCAAGTCTTGTATGATTTGAGTTTATATGTTTTGCTGTAATATCTGCATAGTCTAGTTCACAGTAGTTTTTATATTCACTATATCCCACAGAGAAAGTATTTATCTTTTTGTTTGTAATTTTAGAGTATAAAGCGGATACAAGAGAACTATCAACTCCACCACTTAGTAAACTTCCTACTTCTACATCAGAAACAAGTCTTGATTCAATACTTTTAATTAAAGTCTCTTCTATCTTTTCTAAGGCTTCAGTTTCATCTTTTACAGCTTTGTAGGTATTGATTTTATAGTATCTTTTCTTTTTTAAATCACTATTTTGTAAAGTGACGTATGTTGCTGCTTCAAGAGAATTTATATCTTGATAGAAAGTATTAGGAGATATAGGAACAAAATATTGAACATACTGGCTTAGAGCTACTTTATTTAGCTTTGGAGTTGTTCCTAATAGTTTTATAATAGAATCAATTGAAGAAGAGAAAATAAACTTATTGTCTTTTAAATAGTAAAAAAATGGTTTCTTACCATATCTATCTCTTGCACAAAAGTATTTTTCTTTTTTCATATCATAAAGACAAAAAGAGAACATTCCATTTATCTTGTTTAAAAACTCTTCTTGGTACTTTTGATATAGTCTTATTAAAACTTCAGTATCAGATGAGGTTTTACACTCTAAAGCTTCTTCTTTTATAAGTTCTTGATAATTATAGATTTCTCCATTAAAAACAATTAGTATATCATCAAAAACCATAGGTTGATTGGCTTCATTATCTAAATCAATAATAGCTAATCTTGTATGTCCAAACTCTTTATCTTTTATCTTTAATGAAGAGTTGTAATCAGGACCTCTATTATTTAAGTTCTCTAAAGCCTCTTTAAAATTGTTTGATAGAAAGTTTGAACCTAAGATACCACACATTTTTATACTCCAAAAAACTTATTTAAAATAATTATATATATAGCCATAAAACCAATAAAACATAAGGTACTGATAATTACTGAAAAGGTTGTATCTAGTGGCTTACAATTATATAGCGCAGATAGATTTACATTGTTAACAGCAAGAGGGACAATTAATTCTAAAAAGATAATTCCACCAACAAAGGGGTCAATTTTAAAGTAAATAATTACAAATAAACCAACAAGAGGTAAAACAATATGTTTAAATAAAGTTATATTTATTGATAAATTCCAGTTTGCACTTCTTACTTTAACTTGTGACATAAAAATACCAAAAACAATTAGCTGCATAACTATTGCTGCATAGGCTCCCATTGTAAATACTTTTTCAAAGTTGGCATTTAAAGTAAAACCATAATGATTAAATAATATTGCTAAAATAGCTGCATGAATAGCTGGTATTTTAAATATCTCTTTTAAAGCATCAGCGAATTTAAACTTCTCACCTGCAAAGAAGTAAACTGAAAAGATATAGATATAAAATATATTTGCAATATTTAAAATAGAAGTATAGGGAACTGAAGCTTCACCAAAAAGAGCAATTCCAAGTGGAATACCTAGGTTTCCTGTATTTCCCACAAGAGAGGAAGCTAAAAAGATAGAACGGTCTTGATAATCTTTAAATATTTTCTTTGAATAAAAAAAAGCAAAAAATAGAGTTATAAATACTGCTATTACATAAATCAAAGGTGAAATTATAAATTCTTCATTAATAGGAGCTCTTGTTAATCCCCAAAAAATAAGTATAGGTTGTAAGAAATATAGGTTTAGAAGTACAAAACTTTTTTCTTTTACTTCATCTTTAAAAGTTCGTTTAAAAATAAAGCCAACGATAATAAGAATATAGATTGTAGCAACTGAAATAAGAGCGTCTATGATAAATTCCTTTTAATTAAAAAAGGAATTTTATCAAAATAAAGTAGTTTGTTAGCTTTTAGCTCATGATACCTTTAATCATGAAGAAAATAGCAGCAGATAAACAAGCAGCAGCAGGAACAGTAATAACCCACGCAGCAATAATCTTTTTTACTGCATCTCTTTTTACGTATTTAACTTTTTTAGCTAATTTGAAATCTCTTTTTTCTTGTTTTACTTGCTCAACTTTTTCTTCAATAGCTTTATAAAGTTCAGCAATTCTAATATAATCAGATTTCTTTTTCTCTTTTAATTCTTCTAGTTCTTTTAATTCATCTTCAAATTCATCAAGAATTCTTTTATCTTTTTTAAACTTCTTTCTTGTGTCAGCAATAAATTTTGATTCTGATGAATCTAGGAACTCTCTTAAGAAACCAACACCAAAAACACCACCAACTGCAATGTGAGTTGAAGATACAGGAAGTCCAAGTTGAGAAGCAATAATTACAGTAATAGCAGCAGCCATTGCAATAGCAAAAGCTCTTATTTGGTCAAGTTCAGTAATCTCTGAACCAACTGTTTTAATAAGTTTTGGTCCATATAAAGCAAGACCAACTGCAATACCAACAGCACCAACAGCCATAACCCATAGTGGAATATCAACTTTTGAGTGAATACCGTTATTCATTACAGCATCATTAATAGCTGCTAAGGGTCCAATAGCATTTGCAACATCATTTGCCCCATGAGCAAAAGAAAGTAAGGCAGCAGCAAAAATAAGTGGAATAGTGAATAAAGAATTGATACCTTCTCTATCATTTGAAATCTTCTTAGCAGCTTTTTTAATAAGAGGTTTAACAAAATAGTAAACTGCAACTGCAATAACAATACCAATTCCTGCAGCAGTTAAGAAATCAAGTTTAATGATTTTTTTAACACCTTTTAGAATTAAATAAGTAGAGAAAGCCCAAGACATTGCAGCAACTAATATTGGAACAAACTTTTCAGCAGAAGGGATGAGGTCCTTTTTGAAGATAATGGTTCTTTTAATAAAGTATAAAAAACCAGCAGCAATAATACCACCAAGTATGGGCGAAATAATCCATGATGCAGCAATTTTACCCATTGTTCCCCATGAAACAATTGCAAAACCAGCAGCAGCAACACCTGCACCCATAACTCCACCTACAATAGAGTGAGTAGTTGAAACAGGAGCTCCGATTGATGTCGCAAAGTTTAACCATAAAGCAGCAGATAATAAAGCTGCTGTCATTGCCCAAATAAATATTTCTGGCTCAGAGATAAGGGCAGGGTCAATAATACCTTTTTTGATTGTTTTAACAACATCCCCTCCAGCTATAAGTGCACCTGCAGCTTCAAATACAGCGGCAATAACAATTGCCCACATTAAAGTCATAGCTTTTGAACCAACTGCTGGACCAACATTGTTTGCAACATCATTTGCACCAATATTCATTGCCATATATGCACCAAATACTGCACCAATGATTAGGAATGTATTATTTGGGATATCTCCGTGTGAAGTATAACTCCACAGAAATACTAAAACAACGAATAAAAGTGCTAATGAGAATTTAGCAAGAGTTGGTAAAGTCTCATTTGTTGCCTTTTCAAACTTGTGTATGGTTTTTATATCCAATGTGTACCCTTTAATGTAACTTTTTTGTAATTAATATTGTGTAGGATTTTATTGGGTAAATCCTTACACAACCTTTAAGTAAGCTTAATCTTTATATTACTAAACTAACTAATATATTTTATATCTCTATAATATATTCTACACTTTTTTCGAAATTTGTACGCTTATTTTTTAAATTTTCTAAAAAAATATTGCCATTGTAATAAAAAACTTGACAAAATATACTTTTTTCTATAGAATAGTAATATATTATAGAGAAAAAACATAAAGGAGTTATAAATGAGTATTAAAATTTTAACTGCCAAGGAAAATCCAAAGGTTGAAAAACTTAAAAAAGAGTTTGATATTTTTAGAGTAATTGACATCAAAAAAGGTGAATTACAAATGATTGAGTTCTTTAATAAAGATGGAGCATTTAGAGGATTTGGTAGAGATACAAAAACAGCTTTTAGAAAAGCTAAAAAAGTTTTAAAAAACTACTACAGTTAGTAGTTAAAGAGAAGAAGAAGATTATCTTCTTCTTGGTCTTCTTCTAGAGTCAGATTGACCGCTTCCTCCACCGCTTCTATTTCTAGAACCAGATCTTCTTTGACCATTTCTTCCTCTTCCACCATTTTTATTTCTAGAGTCTCTTCCACCTCTATCATCTTTCATTCTTTCGAATAATCTTGTGATATCTTTTTCAGACTTACCAATGTTGTTACTTCCTTTTACATAAGTAGTATTAGTAAGCATTGAAGCTAATTTATGAGCAATAGTAGATAAGTCATACTCTTCTTTCATACTTTCAACTAAGTCAATTCCAGAATCATAAACTTTTTGCTCACTAATTTTTGCTCTTAGTGAATCAGTTTTTTTCTCTTTTACAGATTCAACATTAGGTACAACTTTAGCTTCAAGTTTTCCACCAGTTGTTTTTTGAATCTTTTGAATCATTCTAAATTCATGAGGAGTTACAATTGAAACTGCAACACCTTCTTTTCCAGCTCTTCCTGTTCTTCCAATTCTGTGAACATAAGATTCAGAGTCAAATGGTAAATGATAGTTAAATACGTGAGTAACGTCATTTACATCTAATCCTCTAGCAGCAACATCTGTTGCAATAAGTACATCAAGTGCACCTTTTTTGAAAGATTTAATTACTTCTTCTCTTTGTCTTTGTTCCATGTCTCCATGAAGACCTTTTGCCATATGACCTTGAGAAACTAAGAATGTAGATAATCTATCAACTTCTTTTTTTGTTCTACAGAAAATAATTGATTTTTCAGGGTTTTTGAAATCATATAATCTAATTAAAGCATCATCTCTTTCATATTCATCAACTACATAAAAGCTTTGTGTAATTTTAGAGTTAGTCATTTCAGATTTTGTTACTGTAATGAATTCTGGCTCTTTTAGAATATTTTGTGCAAGTTTTTTAATTGCAGGAGGCATTGTTGCAGAAAATAATAGTGTTTGTCTTTTTTCTGGAAGATATGTAAAAATCTCTTTGATATCATCTAAGAATCCCATATCTAACATTTCATCAGCTTCATCTAATACAACAAATGAAGGTTTGATATTGATTTTTTTACCTTTTAAAAGATCAATTAATCTTCCTGGTGTAGCAACAATAATTGATGCTCTATCAATATTTCTTAATTGCATAGAGTAAGATTGACCACCATAAACAGTAGCAGTGTTTACTCTTGAGTTTTTACCGAATCTGAAAAGTTCATCAGATACTTGCATTGCAAGTTCTCTTGTTGGAACAATAACTACTGCTTCAACTCCGCTATTACCTTTCATCATATTAATCATTGGAAGACCAAATGCAGCTGTTTTACCAGTACCAGTTTGTGCTTGACCAACAATATCTTTTCCACTTAATACAACAGGAATTGCATCTTTTTGTATTGGACTAGGCTCTTTAAATCCTGCGTCATCAATCGATTTTTGTAAGTCTTCTTTGAAATTAAATTCATTAAAAGTCATTTATTACCTTTTTTTTAGTTTATACTTGTGTAGTATATTTTTAAAACATACACTTATATAAACTTCTTCTATTTATATAGAACTAGATTAAAAAACTTAATGCTTAATGAATGAAAGCAGGCCTTGAAATTAGAGATTCAAAGTAAAAATAGCATATATCTGTGTATAGTTTTGCGGATTATATCTAAATAAGTATAAAGATATGCTGTAAGAATGAAACTAAGAGGTTTTACCCTCTATAGCTTCTTAAAGATCATCTAGACTTTTGTAACCTTCTAGATATTTTGTATCGTAGTTATTTGCAATGAAATCTTCATTTTCCATCATTTTTTTATGGAAAGGAATAGTTGTTTTAATTCCTTCTACTTCAAACTCATTTAGAGCTCTTTTCATAATATTGATAGCTTTGCTTCTATCTCTTCCCCAAACAATTAGTTTACCAATCATTGAGTCATAGTAAGGAGGTACTACATATCCTGCATAAACATGTGAATCAACTCTTACATTTCTTCCACCTGGAACAAACCATTGTTTTACTTTACCTGGACTTGGTAAGAAAGAGTTTGGATCTTCAGCAGTGATTCTAACTTCAATAGAGTGTCCTCTAAATTTAATAGTCTCTTGAGGTGGTAATTCATCACCTTCTGCTACTTTAATCATAAGCTCAATTAAATCAACTCCTGAAACCATTTCAGAAACTGGATGCTCAACTTGAAGTCTTGTATTCATTTCCATGAAGTAGATATTTTGTTGGTCATCTGCAAGGAATTCAAATGTTCCTGCACCTTCATATTTTAAGTATTTAGTAGCTTTAACTGCTACATCATGTAAGTGCTTTCTTGTTTCGTCATTTAATAAAATAGCAGGAGACTCTTCAATAACTTTTTGATGTCTTCTTTGTAAAGAACAATCTCTTTCACCAATGTGAATAGCATTTCCATGAGAATCACCAACAACTTGAACTTCAATATGTCTTGGCTTATTGATAAATCTTTCTAAATACATAGTTCCATCACCAAAAGCAGCTAAAGCTTCACTTGATGCAGCTGTGAAAAGTTGTTCAAATTTATCTTCAGATTCAATAAGTCTCATTCCTCTTCCACCACCACCAGCAGCAGCTTTTGCCATAATTGGATAACCAATTTCTAAGGCAACTTTTTTACCTTCTTCAACAGAATGAACAGACCCATCAGAACCAGGTACAACTGGAACACCTGCTTTAATCATTTCATCTTTTGCTTTTGATTTATCAGCCATTTTTTCCATTACTTCAACAGAAGGACCAATAAATTTGATATCGTGTAATCTACAAATTTCTACAAAATCTTGGTTTTCAGATAAGAAACCATAACCTGGAAAAATTGCATCACAACCTGTCATTTCAGCAGCAGTAATAATTGCAGGAATATTTAAGTATGAATCAATAGATTTTACATCACCAATACAAATTGCTTCATCTGCATGTTTTAAGTATGAAGCATTTTTATCTCCAGCAGAATAAACAGCAACAGACTTTTTACCCATTTCTCTAATAGTTCTAATAGCTCTTTGAACTATTTCCCCTCTATTAGCAATTAGAATTTTTTTAATTTCAGCCATAGCAAGCTTCTTATTATAGTTTTTCTACAACAAACATTGGCATATCATATTCAACAGGGTTTCCATTCTCAATTAATATATCAACGATTTTGCAATCATATTCAGCTTCAACTTCATTCATAATTTTCATAGCTTCTAAGATACATAAAGTTTGACCTTTCTTAACAGTATCTCCTTTTTTAACAAAATCAGAAGCTTCAGGTGATGGAGCAGCATAGAATGTTCCAACCATTGGAGAATTGATAGTGTCACCAGCTGGTACAGCAGGAGTAGCTTCAGTTGCAGCAGCAGGAGCAGCAACTGGTGCAGTAGCAGGAGCAGCTACAGTTGCAGGAGCAGAAGTTGTTACAACAGTTCCTCCTTCAAAACCTTTTTGCATAGCTACTTCAAATTCGCCTTCTTTAACTTTTAATTTATTTAATTCACTTTTATCAAAAACTCTAATTAGTTCTTTAATTTCTTTGAAATCCATGTTTAACCTTTAATAATTAAATTTTTGGAAATAATACCATAAAAAATGTTATAAAACCTAGTGCTAATTTTTCAAAATATGGTAAAATTAGCTTTTTTTTAATAAAAATATACAAAAAAATGTTAAAATATAAAGAAAAATTGACAAAATTAGAAGTTTTTATAAAATGTAATTTAAAAACAATTTTTATGAAACTAATATGAAACTATTCTAGGAAAAATAAATGATAAGTGATAGAAACTTTATAAACATCGCCCATGAAATAGCAAGTGCTTCAAAATGTGTATCAAAACAAGTTGGTGCAGTAATTGTAAAAGGTGGTAGAATTCTTTCAACAGGATATAATGGAACTCCAGCAGGATATACAAATTGTAGTGCCCATTGGAAGGGAGAATATACTAAAGATCACCATGATTGGTCAAAAACTTATGAAATCCACGCAGAGATGAATGCTTTGATTTGGGCAGCAAGAAAAGGTATTTCAATTGAAGATGCAACTATTTATGTAACATTAGAACCTTGTAGTGAGTGTTCAAAAAATTTAATCGCAGCTGGTATTAAAAGAATTATTTATGATAAAGCATATGAACATACAAACTCAGATGTTGTTTCAAAGTTCATCAAAGAAAATGGCGTAGTAATTGAACAGATAAAATGATAGGTATAGATAATCATAAGTTTTATAAGAAAGCTATAGATAAATTTGGAGTAAGTGCTAGGGGTGTTCATTGGCAATCTCAATTTACTCAATATCTTAGATTTGAAATCATAAACTCATTTATTAAAGATGAAATAAAAGATTCATCAATAGTAGATGCAGGGTGTGGTTTTGCAGAATATTTAAATTATTTAAAAAAATCTGGCATAAAACCTAAAAATTATATTGGACTAGATGTTGAACAAAAAATGGTAACTCTTAGTAAAGAAAGATTTCCAAGTGAAAAGTTTATGGTTAAAGATATACTAAAAGATAAGTTACCAAATGCAGACTACTATATTTGTAGTGGAGCAATGAATATACTTAGAAAAAAACAGATGTTTAAATTCATAGAAAACTGCTTAGCTTCTTCTGATAAAGGCTTTGTTTTTAACTTCCTAAAAGCTGATAGTCTAAACAATGTTTCTTGTGAAACAGTAATAGATTTTTGTGAAGGTTTAGGCAAAGAGATTTACATAAAAGATTACTACTTAGACAATGATATAACTATTTGTTTAAAACACTTGACTGCTTAGTTAAGTCATATTAAAAATATCATAAGTTTTTCATATTAAGAATATATACTTACATCATAATGTAAACAAAAAGTTAAGGATTAGGTAATGAAAGTAGGTTTATTTATTCCCTGTTTTATGAATGAGTTGTATCCAAATAGTTCGATGGCAACTTTAAAACTATTAAAGAAATTTAATATGGATGTTGAGTATCCAATGGACCAAACATGTTGTGGGCAGCCAATGGCAAATTCAGGCTGCTCTAAAGATATGAAAACATTAGCACTTAGGTTTGTGGAAATATTCAAAAAATATGATTATATTGTTGCTCCAACTGGTTCATGTGTAACTATGGTAAAAGATCATTACGAACCATTTTTTGATGAAGATGATAAAGACTACAATAAAGTGAAAACTTCTATTTACGAAGTGTGTGAATTTTTACATGATATTATTAAAGTAGAAAAAATTGATTCTTATTTCCCACACAAAGTAGGAGTTCATAACTCTTGTCATGGACATAGAGGTTTAAAATTAGGAAGTGCAAGTGAACTTAATATTCCTAAAAATAATAAGCTAAAAAACCTACTTAATTTAGTAGAGGGAATAGAAATTGTTGAATTAAACAGAGAAGATGAGTGTTGTGGTTTTGGTGGAACCTTTGCTATAACAGAAGAAGATATTTCTGTTGCAATGGGTAAAGATAGAATTAAAGACCACATTGACTCAAATGTTGAGATAATGACAGGTGCTGATATGTCATGTCTTATGCATATGCAAGGTTTAATAAATAGAGAAAATAAACCTTTAAAAGTAATGCATATAACTGAAATCCTTGCAGGGGAGGTTTAATTATGAGTATTTTACATAACCATCCAGCAAAAGCAAAAGAGTTTGTTGCAAATGATGAAAGAATGCATTGGCATGACCAAGCTCTTTGGTTTGTAAGAGAAAAAAGAGATAGAATCTCAAAAACTATTCCAGAGTGGGAACAGTTAAGAAGATATGCTGACCAAATTAAATCTCATACTATGGCAAACTTAGATAAATATCTTTTAGAGTTTGAAAAAAATGCAAATGAAAAAGGAATAAAAGTTCATTTTGCAAAAGATGCGAAAGAACATAATGAGATTGTACATAGAATTTTAAGTGAAAACAATGTAAAAAAAGTTGTTAAATCAAAATCTATGTTAACAGAAGAGTGCCATTTAAATCCTTACTTAGAATCAAAAGGAATGGAAGTTGTTGATACAGATTTAGGGGAAAGAATTGTTCAACTTAGAAATGAACCTCCTTCACATATCGTTCTTCCAGCCATTCACTTAAAAAAACAAGATGTTTCTGATACATTTCATAAAGAAATGGGAACTGAAAAAGGAAACTATGACCCTACATATTTAACAAGAGCAGCAAGAGAAGATTTAAGACAAAAGTTCTTAGATGCTGATGCTGGTATTACAGGGGTTAACTTTGCTATTGCAAATACTGGTGGAGTTGTAGTTTGTACAAATGAAGGTAATGCAGACATGGGTGCTTCTTTACCAAAACTTCATATTGCATGTATGGGAATTGAAAAAGTAATTCCTAGACTTCAAGATTTATCTGTATTTACAAGACTTCTTGCAAGAAGTGCAACTGGACAAGCTATCACTTCATATACTTCTCACTTTCATGGACCAGTTGAAGGTGGACAAATGCATATTATTATTGTTGATAATAAAAGAACACCATTTTTACAGTCGGATTCTTATAAGAAAGCCTTAAACTGTATTAGATGTGGAGCTTGTATGAATACTTGTCCTATATATAGAAGATCTGGTGGTCACTCATATGATTATGTTATTCCTGGTCCAATTGGATCAACATTAGGAACATTTAGGGATCCAAAAAAGCATAAAACTTTATCATTTGCTTGTACTCTTTGTGGTTCTTGTACAAATGTTTGTCCTGTAAAGATTGACCTAGATTCGCAACTTTACACCCATAGACAAGATTTAAGGGAAATGAATATTATCTCAAATCAAAAAAGACTTTCTATGCAATTTGCATCTTGGTTAATGAGTAAACCAGCGTTATTTGATTTTGCAGGGAAGGTAGCCAGAAAAGTGGTACCACATTTACCTAAATTTATGATTTATAATAGATTTAATGTTTGGGGAAAACAAAGGGATTTACCTGATATGCCAAAGAAAAGTTTTAAAGAGATTTATAAAGAGGAGTTTGGAAATGACAAGTAAAGAATTAATATTAAAAAATATTAGAACTAATAATGTAGTTCAAGATACACCTCTCCCAGATTATTCAAACTTTGGAATAACTTTTGAAGATAAACACTCTTACTTTTCAACTATGCTTGAATCAGTTGGAGGAAAAGCTTTATTTATTAAAAAAGAAGAGTTAGAAGAGACAATTAAATCTATCTATCCAGATGAAAAAACTATAACTTCCAATGTAGAGGGGTTTTCTTTAGCAAACTTTGATGCAAATGAAGAGACAGATCCACATAAGTTAAAAGATATTGATTTAGCTGTTGTAAAAGGTGAATTTGCAGTTGCTGAAAATGGTGCTGTTTGGGTTAAAAATAGAGATAATAGACATAGAGCTTTATATTTTATTGCACAAAACATCATTTTAGTATTAGAAAAAAGTGCGATAGTTAATAATATGCATGAAGCCTATGAATTAATCTCATTTGGTGAGCCTTCATATGGAGCATTTATTAGTGGTCCTTCTAAAACTGCAGATATTGAACAATCCTTGGTAATTGGGGCTCATGGTCCTAAATCAGGCTATGTAATTTTTCTAGACTAGGGTATAAATTATGTTATAATTGTAAGATAACATAAGGATTATTTTGAGATTACTACTGATTTTATTTTTGTTTTTGAGTTCTTTATATGCTTCAAAAGAGGTTTTGTTGCTTCATTCATATCACAAAGGATATAAGTGGAGTGATGATATCTCTTTTGAGATAGAAAAAAAACTTAAAAATGAAAAAAATATAGACCTTACTACTTTTTATATGGATACAAAACATATAGCTACCCCTAAGTATTTAGAAAAACTTGCCCAACTTTATAAAGAACAATTTTCTACAAGAAATTTTAATTTACTAATTGTTAGTGATAATAATGCTTTAGATTTTGTATTAAAATACCGTGATTCGATTTTTAAAGATTTGCCAATTTTATTTTGTGGAATTAACAAGTTTGATAAAAAATTACTCCTTAGAGATGATATCAAAGACAATATGACAGGTGTTGTTGAGCAAGTTGATTTAGAGAAAAACTTTAAACTTATTCTTAATATGCAACCAAAGTTAGAAAAACTACTTATTTTAAATGACAAGTCAAAAACGGGACTTACTGTAAAAAGAGACTTAGACCCAATAATTGAAAAGTATTCAAAAAAAATTGATATAGAATATTTAGATAATCTGGATATTGATAACTTAAAAAAGAAAGTAGTTAATTTAGATAAAAAGAAAAGTGCACTTTTATTTGTGCTTTTATTTAAAGATAAAACAGGGAAGTTTTTCACTTATAAACAAAGTTTTAAAAAGATTTATGAAGTAAGTAAAGTACCAATTTATGGACTTTGGGATTTCTATTTAGATTATGGAATGGTTGGTGGTTTATTAACCTCTGCAAAAGCTCAAGGGGAAGCCGTTGCTAATATGGCTTTACAAGTTCTAAATGGCAAGAGTATAAAAGATATTCCCGTTATTGAAAAATCTCCAAATAGATATATTTTTGATTATAAAGAGTTAGAAAGATTTGATTTAAGTGTTGAAAATATTTTAAATGACTATGAACTAATAAATGAACCCCATGGCTTTTTTAGAAAATACACAAAATTGGTGATTGTTATAATCATCATTATTGGAATTCTTCTTATCATGGTTTTATCTATGAAAGCAAATATTCAAAGAAGAATGAGAGTTGAAAAAGATTTACAAAATAGAATCAAGTTTGATAAGGTTTTATTAGATACTTTACCAAATGCAATTTACTATAAAAATAAAGATGGAAAATTTTTAGGATGTAATAAAGCTTTTTCTGAACTTCTAAATATTACTAAAAAAGAGGTGATTGGTAAGACAGCAAGAGATTTCTTTGCCCCTGATATTGCAAGAAAAAATGAAGCTATTGATAGAAAACTACTTAGAACCCTTGGAACAGACACCTCAGAAATAACCCTACACTTATCTGATAATCAGATGAAACATATAATCATTAAAAAAGCAGTTTATCTTAATAATGATAGCTCAATTGGTGGAATTGTATGTATTATGGATGATATTACTGAACGAATTCAGCAAAAACAGTTTTTAATTCAACAAGGTAAATTGGCTGAAATGGGTGACATGGTTGCTGCAATTGCCCATCAGTGGAATGAACCATTAGTTGAATTATCAGCTCAAGTTCAAGATATACAAACATCATTTTTATTAGGGGAATTAAAAGACCATCATGTTCAAGAGTTTGTAGATGATTCTATGATACAAATTAAGTACATGTCAAAAACATTAAGTGATTTTAGAAATTTCTTAAAACCCTCAACTAAAAAGATTATCTTCTCAATCAAAAAATCATTTGAAGAGATATTTGAAATTATTGGGAAACAAATCTTTTATTCAAATATTAATATCAAGGTAAACTACAACTATCTAGGTGATGATTTATTAATTTATGGATATGAAAATGAGTTTAAGCAGGTTTTATTAAACTTAATAAATAATGCAAAAAATAAAATTATAGAAAAAAATACAAATCAAAAATACAATTTAACAATTAATGTAGATGAAAGTAAAAAGTATAATATAATAGAGATAATCGATGATGGTGGAAATATTGAAGCAAATATCATTGATAAGATTTTTGAACCATATTTTACAACTAAAAAAAGAGGTACTGGCTTTGGTCTTTATATGGCAAAAGTAATTGTTGAAGATAAGATGAATGGTCAAATATCAGTACAAAATAGAGAAAAGAATGTAGTCTTTACTATAAAACTTCCAAAGAAAGAGGCACAAAATGAAAATACTTCTACTTGAAGATAATAAGAAATTAAATACAACTATTAAAAAAAGATTAGAGCTTAAAGGATACAAAGTCTTTAGCTATTTAGATGGACAAGAAGCTTTAAACAATATTGATGAAGGCTTTTCCTGTTTTATTCTTGATATAAATGTGCCAAATATTGATGGAATAAATATCCTAAAAAAGATTAGAAGTTATTATAGTGAAGTTCCAATTATAATTATAAGTGCAACAGTAGAACTTGATATGATTAAAGAAGCTTACGATTTTGGGTGTAATGATTATTTAAAGAAGCCATTTTTTATTGATGAGTTAGAAATAAAAGTTGAAAGACTATGTCAAGTAAAAGATGAAAAAGAGTATTTTGATGAAAACTCTTATTTTGATTATAAATCTTCAACTCTTTGCATTGATAACGAAGAACAAAGATTAACAAAAAAAGAGAGACTTCTTATGAATCTTTTTTTAACAAAGAAAAATCAAGTACTTACTTATTCTGCAATTGAAAGTTATGTTTGGGAAGGTTCATTTGCTTCAATTGAATCAATTAGATCTTTAGTAAGAAGATTAAGAAAAGTTGTAAAAAAAGATTACATACATACAGTTGTAGATACAGGATATATTTTTAAAACTGACTAAATAGTCAAAAATAGCATTAAAATAGCAATTTCTTAAAAAAACATTAAACTTATGAACATATGCTCAAAACCCTATATTTTATGGGGTTTTTTTCTCAAAAAAAACTAAAATATCATATCTTTTTCATTTCTGGCAGTTACAATTTCTTTGAGACACAAAAAAAGGAGATTACATGAAGATGTTTGGTAAATCAACTAAACTACTTTTGGCTGCAGCATTAGTTGCAGGGCTAGGTGTTGATGCAATGGCAAAAAGAGTGTATAAATTAACACTTGCAACAACTTGGGGACCAACTTTATCACCATTTATCGATGCGCCTAAAAATATGGCAAGACTTGCTGAAGAGATGAGTGATGGAAGATTAAAAATTAGAGTAGATGCTGCAAATAAGCATAAATCACCATTAGGTGTATTTGATATGGTTAAGGGTGGTCAATATGATATGGCTCACACTGCATCATATTACTGGAAAGGTAAAGATATTAATACAATGCCTTTTAGTACAATGCCTTTCGGTATGACAATGCCTGAGCAATATTCTTGGTTCTACTATGGTGGTGGACAAGAATTAATGGAAAAAGTTTATAGTAAATATAAAGTTTTATCATTCCCAGGTGGTAGTTCAGGAAACCAAATGGGTGGTTGGTTTAGAAAAGAAATTAAGACTTTAGATGATTTAAAAGGTCTTAAAATGAGAATTCCAGGATTTGCTGGAGAAGTAATGGCACAATTAGGATTAACTGTAACTAATATTGCTCCAGGTGAATTATATACTTCACTTGAAAGAGGAACTTTAGATGCATTAGAGTGGGTTGGACCAGGAATGGATATCAACATGGGATTCCACAAAATTGCACCTTACTACTATACAGGATGGCATGAACCAGGATTAGATTTACAATTCTTAGTAAATGAAAGAACGTATAAAAAGTTACCTGAGGATTTAAGACAAATTTTAGTTGTAGCAATGAGAGTATCTGCATATGATATGTATATTCAAAATTATCACATGAGTGCTGAAGCTTGGGCTAAAATGGAAAAAGAATATCCAAACATTAAAGTTAAAACTTTCCCTAAACCAGTTATGGACGCTATGAAAGCTTCAAATGCTAAGTTAAGAGAAAAAATGAAAGCTGAAAACCCAATGTTAAAAGAGATTCTAGAATCACAAGAGGCTTACCAAAAGAAAGTTAGAAAATGGACAGAAATGTCTGATTATATCTACTTAAAAGACAATTTATAAGATTGTTTTATTCTTACGAAGAATCCCCTTAGGGGGATTTTTATATAATGATAAGTAATGTAAACATAAAACAATAAGATATCTTTATCTTACTTATTACAACACACCCAAAGGATTTTTATGTTGTTAAAACTTGAGAAAGGCTTCAATAAATTTGCGGACTTTATTGGAATGATAACTGCATTAGCAATGGTGCTAATGATTTTAAATGTATTTTATGATGTAATCATGAGATATTTTTTTAATACTGGAAGTATTGCTATGCAAGAAATGGAATGGCATCTATTTTCAGTAATTATACTTCTTGGAGTAGCATATACTTTAAAAGAAGATGGACATGTTAGGGTTGACTTAGTTTATGATAGATTTAGTCCAAAAAGAAAAGCAATGATTAATATGGTAGGGGCTGTATTATTTATTTTACCAATTGCTATTTTAGTAGGACTAAGTTCAATTAATAATGCTCACGAAGCTTATTTATCGATGGAACAAAGTGGCGATCCAGGTGGACTTCCATATAGATGGATAGTAAAGGCATTAATACCTTTATCATTTCTTTTATTAACAATTACAACAATTGGTTTCTTTATTAGAAATTTAAATATTTATAAAGGCTTACATCCAATGGATGAATATAATTTAAAAGGTGAAATAGAAAATCTAAAATGTGAATTAAATGACCATAAACATCATATTGTAGATATTGACCCATATGAAAACGAAGATAAAAAAGGAGAATCTAAATGATTGGTATAGTAATGTTCTTTACTGCCTTGTTTATGCTAATTATTGGATTCCCAGTAGCATTTACATTTGCAGCAGTTTCTGTTTTCTTTGGTATTTTTGCAGGATTTTATGAGATTTTTTCTTATGCAGAAGAGGGTACAGCTTTAGCTCAACTTTTAAGTGAAGGTTGGATTGAAGGTATATCAATGTTTGATTATATGCCTTTTAGAATCTATGCTATTCAACAAAGTACTATTTTAATGGCAATTCCTATGTTCATTTTTATGGGAATTGTTTTACAAAAAACAGGACTTGCTGAGAAGTTATTAGAATCAATGGGATTCTTATTTGGAGAAGTTAGAGGTGGTGTTGCTATTTCTACAGTTTTAGTTGGTACTTTACTTGCTGCCTCAACAGGTGTTGTTGGAGCTTCAGTTGTTGCAATGGGTGTTATTTCCCTTCCTGTAATGCTTAAGTATAAATATAATACTGAGTTGGCCACAGGTACAATCTGTGCATCTGGTACCTTAGGTCAGATTATTCCTCCTTCAATTGTATTAATTATTTTAGGGGATGTATTTCAAGTTCCAGTTGGAGATTTATTCTCAGCTGCTGTTGGACCAGGACTTGCTTTAGTTGTAGCATATATTTTATTTATCTTAGTTGTTTCTTTTTTAAAAAAAGATATGGCTCCTGCTATTCCAGCTGATCCATCTAGAGGAAATAAAAAGAAACAAGTAATTAGAGCTTTAATTGATATTATTCCATCATTAACTTTAATTGTATTAGTTCTTGGTTCTATTTTTGCAGGTGTTGCAACTCCAACGGAATCAGCAGCGGTAGGTTGTATCGGTGCAATAGGATTAGCTATTTTATATAGAACTTTTACAGTTGGTATGGTAAAAGAAGCATCTTTAGAGGCTGTAAAAATTACTTCTATGGTATTTGGTATTTTAATTGGTGCAACTGCATTCTCTATGGTATTCTCTTATACAGGTGGAGAAGAAATAGTTGAACATGCAATGATGAGTTTACCAGGTGATGACAAATGGGGATTCGTAATCTTTACAATGTTAGCAATCTTAATATTAGGATTCTTTATTGACTTTATTGAGATTTCATATATTATTGTTCCAATTTTATTACCAGTAGCTGAAACATTAGGAATAAATCCTGTATGGTTCGCTATTCTTATAGCAATGAACTTACAAACATCATTCTTAACGCCACCATTTGGTTTCTCTTTGTTCTATTTAAAAGGTTGTGCCCCAGCAGGTGTAACAACTGGACAAATATATAGAGGAGTATTGCCATTTATCTTAATACAAGTAATAGTATTAGGAATTGTAGCATTCTATCCAGAAGTATTTGGAATGTCTACTAATATGTAGTATAATACAATCTAAAAAAGGAGTATGTGATGTCGATGTTTTTAAAACTTTTAACAAATCTAGTATTTAAAACCAAAGATAGAATGTACTCTTTTATAGATGACCCACAACAAAGAATATATACTGTCCCACGCCTTGAATAATATTTTTTATAAATTTAACAAAGAAAAATTTATAAGGACAAAAAATGTTAGAAGGAAAATACCAAGAGTTTTATAATGAGGTATCAAAAATAATTGATACTGAAAAATTATTTACAGACAAGTTGCATACATTAGCTTATGGAACAGACGCATCTTTTTATAGATTAATTCCAAAAATTGTGATTAAAACAGATAATGCAAAAGAAGTAGAAGAGATATTAAAACTATCAAATGCTATGGAATTAAGCGTTACATTTAGAGCAGCAGGAACTTCACTTTCAGGTCAAGCTATTAGTGACTCTATTTTAATTGTTACATCTAGAAATTTTAGAGACTTTAGAATCTCTGATGATAAAAGCACTATTACTCTACAGCCTGCACTTACAGGACAAGAAGCTAATAATTTACTTGCACCATATGGTAAAAAGATTGGACCAGATCCTGCAAGTATAAATGCAGCAATGATTGGTGGAATTGCAGCAAATAATGCTTCAGGTATGTGTTGTGGTATCTCACAAAACTCATATAAAACTTTAAAATCAATGAAACTAATTTTTGCAGATGGTACAAAATTAGATACATCAAATGAAGAATCAAAACAAGCTTTTAGGCTTTCTCATAAAGATTTAATTGAAGGTTTAGAAAAGATTGCCAATGAAACAAAAAGTGATGAAGAGTTATCTGCTTTAATATCTAAGAAATTTAAAATCAAAAATACATGTGGTTACTCAATAAATGCACTTATTGATTTTGATGATGTATTTGAAGTTTTACAACACTTAATTATTGGTAGTGAAGGAACTTTAGCTTTTATTGAAGAAATTACTTATGAAACAGTTGAAGACTTAAAAGATAAAGCAAGTGCTCTTATTTACTTTAAAGATGTAAAAGAAGCCTGTAATGCAGTTACAAAAATAAAATTAGCAAAAGAAGCAAAAACTATTACAGTAGATGCAGTTGAACTTATGGATAGAGCAGGACTTGCAAGTATTGAAAATGATCCAGCTATGCCAGAATATATTAAAGATTTTGATGAAAATGTAACGGCACTTCTAATAGAAACAAGAGCCATAAATGATGAGTCATTAGATGTTCAAATCAAAGAGCTGGAAGAGTTACTTGAAGAGTTTGAAGTTGTAAGAGATATTTACTTTACAAAAGATGTTGCAGAATATACTCTTTATTGGAAGATTAGAAAAGGTTTATTCCCAGCAGTTGGAGCAGTAAGAGAAGTTGGAACAACTGTTATTATCGAAGATGTTGCATATCCTATTGAAGTGTTAGCCCAAGCTACTTTAGAACTGCAAGCATTATTTAAAAAACATGGTTATAGTGAGGCTTTAATTTTTGGACATGCTTTAGAAGGAAACTTCCACTTTGTATTTACTCAAGACTTCTCAATTGAATCTGAAGTAAAAAGATATGATGAGTTCATGAATGATGTAGTTTCATCAGTTGCAGTAAAATATCAAGGAAGTTTAAAAGCAGAGCATGGTACAGGAAGAAACATGGCTGCCTTTATTGAAGTAGAGTGGGGTAAAACTGCTTATTCAATGATGAAAAGAATCAAAGAAGTATTTGACCCTAAAGGACTTTTAAACCCAGGTGTTATTATAAATGATGATGCAGAAGCTCACTTAAAGAACCTAAAAGCAATGCCTGCAACAAATGAGTTAGTTGATACTTGTATTGAGTGTGGTTTCTGTGAACCTACTTGTCCTTCAAATGATATTACTTTAACTCCTAGACAAAGAATTGTTATAAATAGAGAAATCTCTAAGCTTGAAAGAGAAGGAAACTTTGAAGAGGCTAAAGAGTATAAAGATTTATATCAATATGATGGAATAGAAACATGTGCAACATGTTCTTTATGTTCAACTGCTTGTCCTGTTAAGATTGATACTGGAAGTTTAACAAAACATTTAAGAGCTGAACAAATAAGTTCAAGAGCTGATAAGGTAGCTTCTTTTGTTGCAAATAACTTCTCAACAACACTAAAAGGAATGAAGTTTGGTTTAGGAAGTGCTAACTTACTTCATAAGATTATTGGAACATCTAGTATGGAAGGACTTACTTCTTCAATGAGAAGTTTAAGTAAAAACTCTATGCCAAAATGGAGTGCAAGCTTACCACGACCAACTTCTATTGATACAAACTTTGAACAAAAACTTGTAAATAAAAAAGTTGTATATTTCCCTTCATGTATAAATAGAACAATGGGAAGAGATAGTAAAACGACAGTTGAAGAAGAACTATTTGATGTAACAGTTAGCTTACTTCAAAAAGCTGGTTACCAAGTATTATTCCCTGAAAATATTGATAGTTTATGTTGTGGTATGCCTTTCTCTTCAAAGGGATTTAACAAACAAGCTAAACAAAAAAGTGATGAGTTAGAGCAGGCTTTAAAAGAGATTAGCAACTTTGGTGAATATCCAGTACTTTGTGATACAAGTCCTTGTACTAAAAAGATGATTGAAAGTTTCCAAGATGGAATGAAAGTTTATGAGCCAATTGAGTTTACTTTAGATGTATTAAAAGAGAATTTAGAGTTTACCCAAATAGATGAACCAATTACTATTCACACAACTTGTTCTTCAAGAAAAATGGGATTACATGAAAAGTTTATTGAGTTAGCAAAAATGTGTTCAACAAATGTAATTGTTCCAGATAATGTAAAATGTTGTGGTTTTGCAGGGGATAGAGGTTTTAATTTCCCTGAACTTAACCAATCTGCATTAAGATTTTTAAAAGATGATGTAAAAGGTGCAAAATATGCATTTTCTACTTCAAAGACTTGTGAAATAGGTTTAAGTGAAACTTCTGGCTTAGATTATAACTCTATCTTCTATTTAGTGGATAAGTGCACAGTTTCAAAAAATAAATAATCTTTTTTTATAACAAAACAGATATTTACCATTAATTTGGTAAAATGTCTGTTTTTATATCAAATAAAAGTTTGATAGTTACAAAAAGGATTAAAATTATGACTAAACTACTTCTTGTTTTCTTAACATTCACTACTATATCTTTTGCACAACTAGTAGATGCAATTGCTTTAACTGTAAATGATGAACCAATTACTCTTTATGACATTGAAAAGAGAAAAGCACAGGCAAACCTTCCAAAAGATAAAGCCGTAGCACAACTTATTGATGAGGTTTTATTTGACCAGTTAGTTGAAGAGCACAATATCACAGCAGATATTTTTGATGTTAACAACTACTTAGAAAAAATCGCTGCATCAAATGGTATGGATTTATATACATTTAAATCTTTAATTAAACAAAAATACCAAGATTACAATGCCTATGAAGAACAAATCAGAAAACAAATTATTACACAAAAACTTACAAGAAAGCTTGTTAGAGGAAATATAAAAGTTGCAACTGAAGAGGATTTAAAAATTTTCTATGACAATAATAAAAATCTTTTTTCTACAGCATCAACTGTAAGAGCTGTTCAATACTCTTCTGTTGATAATGCAGCATTAAAAAAAGCTATTAGCAACCCAATGGTAAATGTAAAAGATGTAAATAAAGCAGCTATTGAGTTAAATCAAGCTAATTTAAATCCTCAATTAAAATATATTTTAAATGAGACAAAAGTTAATGAGTTTACTCCTATCTTTACATCAAATAAACAGTATGTTTCTTTATTAATTAAAGATAAAGGTGAGCAACAAGTTTTAGCTTTTGAAGATGTAAAAGATAGAATTTTTAACATGATTATGCAAGATAGAGAAAAAGAATATTTAAAAGACTATTTTGAGAAATTAAAACTATCTGCAGATATTAAAATAGTAAGATAAAAGGAAATAGATGTTTGAAGTAATTATTGGATTAGAAGTACACGTTCAATTAAATACAAAAAGTAAGCTGTTTTGTTCTTGTGCAACAAGTTTTGGAGAAGAACCAAATACAAATGTATGCCCAACTTGTTTAGGACTTCCAGGAGCACTTCCTGTATTAAATAAAGAAGCAGTGCATAAAGCAATTATGCTAGGGACTGCTTTAAAATCAGAGATTAACCAGAAATCTATATTTAATAGAAAAAATTACTTCTACCCAGACTTACCAAATGGATACCAAATTTCTCAATTTGAAGTTCCTGTAGTAGGACTTGGTGAGTTAGTAATTGACTTTGAAGATGGTAGTAGTAAAAAAATTGGAGTTACAAGAGCTCACTTAGAGAATGATGCAGGGAAAAATATCCATGCAGGTTCTGTTTCTCATGTGGATTTAAACCGTGCAGGAACACCACTACTTGAAATCGTTTCTGAACCAGATATGAGAACAGCAGAAGAAGCAATTTTATATCTTAAAAAACTTCACTCAATTGTAAGATATCTTGGAATTAGTGATGCAAATATGCAAGAAGGTTCATTTAGATGTGATGTTAACGTATCAATTAGACCAAAAGGTGATGATAAGTTATACACAAGATGTGAAATTAAAAATATGAACTCATTTAAGTTCATCGAAAAAGCAATTAAATATGAAGTAAATAGACATATTGAAGCTTGGGAAGATGGAATTCACGATACAGAAATTGTACAAGAAACAAGACTATTTGATCCAGAAAAAGGTGAAACTCGTTCTATGAGAGGTAAGGAAGATGCTGCTGATTATAGATACTTCCCAGACCCAGACCTTTTACCAGTAGTTATTACTGATGAAATGATGGAAAAATATTCAAAAATTCCAGAGCTTCCAGATGAGAAAAAACAAAGATTTGTAAATGACTTTGGTATTAAAGAGTATGATGCTTCAGTTATCACTGCTTCTTTAGAGACTGCAAACTTCTTTGATGAAATGATGAAAGAAGGAATTTCTGGTAAAAATGCTGCAACTTGGTTAACTGTTGAGTTACCAGCAAGATTTACAGAAGGGATGTCTATAGAGAATTCACCTGTAGGAGCTAAAAAGCTTGCAGAAGTTGTAAAAGCTATTGAAGAGGGAACTATCTCTGGAAAGGCAGCTAAAGAAGTACTTGATTACTTAATGGAAAAACCTGAAAGTGAAATAGATACTGTAATTGATGAGCTTGGATTAAAGCAAGTATCTGATGATGGTGCTATTTTAGAAATCATTGATGGAATATTAGCAGCAAATGAAGATAAAGTAGAACAATACAAAGGTGGAAAAGAGAAACTGTTTGGATTCTTTGTAGGTCAAACTATGAAAGCTTCTAAAGGTAGTGCAAATCCACAAAAAGTAAATGAACTTCTAAAACAAAGATTAGGGTAATATATGGCTGAAAAATCTATTGCAGTAATTGGAGCAGGAAAGTGGGGACAAGCCTTACACTTCGCTCTTAGTCAAAACCAAAAATGCTTAATAACTTCAAGAACAAAAAGAGATATTGAAAATTTTGTAGATTTACAAACTGCACTAGAGTGTGAATATTTAATCATAGCTATTCCTGCTCAAGAAGTAAGAGAATGGTTACAAGAAAACTTTGTATTTTCAGGACAAAAAATACTTGTAGCAGCAAAAGGTATTGAAGCTAGTACAGGTGAATTTTTAAATGAAATCTATGAAGAGTTTGTACCAAGTAAAAACATAGGTTTTATTTCTGGCCCATCTTTTGCAAGTGAGGTTATACAAGCTTTACCAGCAGCTATTGTAATAAACTCAAAATCAAAAAAACTTTATGACAAATTTGCTCCTTTATTTCCAAGATTTTTAAAAACTTATTACTCAGATGATGTAATAGGTGCAGAAATTTGTGGTGCATATAAAAATGTACTAGCAATTGCAAGTGGAATTTGTCAAGGTTTAAAACTTGGTAATAATGCAAGGGCTTCACTTATCTCAAGAGGTCTTGTTGAAATGCAAAGATTTGGAAAAAGCTTTGGAGCAAAAAAAGATAGTTTTCTTGGTCTTAGTGGTGCAGGGGACCTGTTTTTAACTGCAAGTAGTGAGCTAAGTAGAAACTTTAGAGTTGGACTTGGACTTGCAAAAGGGAAAAGCTTAGAAACTATTTTAGAAGAGCTAGGAGAAGTAGCTGAAGGTGTGAAAACAGCTGAAGCCGTATTTAAACTATCTACCAAAAATAAAATATATACTCCAATTGCAAATGAAGTTAAACTTATTCTTGATGGGAAGAATCCTCAAGATAGTTTGAAGGATTTATTAAGAAGTTAAAAAATGAGTACAATTTCATTTTTTAACTTATCCCTTTCTTTTCTTCCCTTAATTTTTATATGGTATTTTTACTACAAATGGACAAAAGATAAATCTGATATTTTAATAGCAAGTATAAGAATGATTATACAACTTATTGCTATTGGATATCTTCTTGTTTTTATATTTAAATCAGATGATATAAAAGTAGGTATATTTATTGTTTTATTTATGATTGTAGTATCTTCTTGGATTACTCTTAGAAATACCAGTGATAAAAGTTTAAAACACTACTTTCAAATAGTTTTAGCAGTAGCCCTTGCAGGTTTAGTCAATCTTATTTTAATAATAGGTTTTGTATTAGAGTTAGAAGATTTATACGAACCACAGTACGTAGTACCACTTGCAGGAATGATTTTTGCAAATACTATGAATGCCCTTTCTTTAGCTGTAGAGCGCTTTGAAAAAGAGATTGAGAGGTCAAGCTTTGAGGAAGCTAGGCAAATAGCTTTTAAAGCTTGTATGATACCTCAAATTAACTCTTTACTAGCAGTTGGTTTAGTTGCTCTTCCTGGAATGATGACAGGTCAGATATTAAGTGGAGTTGATCCTTTAATAGCAGTAAGATACCAAATTATGATTATGGCTATGACTCTTTCAAGTGCAGGACTAAGTGCAATAGTCTATTTTCTTTTGAAAGGAAAGTTCTCTAAATAGTTTTGAACTAAACTTTCCCAACTCTTTTCCCAGCCTTTTTGATGAGTAAAATCTTTTAAAACAACATATTTAATATTTGACTTATCTTTAAAATAAGAGTTATAAGAATCAAAAATTGTTTTATCGATAACTCTATCTTTTTCACCTATTAAATGAACTTGTTTTATTTTTTGTAATTCTTTTGCAAACTGCGGTGGATTTAAAGAAGCATATAAAGAACTTATATTATGTTTATTCGTCCAGTACTTGTGATCTAAATTTCCTGCAACTGTTACTAAAAAACTTATGTCATCTCTTTTTGCAGCTGCTAATGAAGCAATAGCTCCTCCCCCTGAATACCCTATAATTTCAAAATCTTTATTTGTAAATTTTTGTTTTAATAAATCAAAGGCATCTAAATAAGAAGTTAACACTTCTTTTGAGTATCTATGGCTAGTCCAATATCTCTTTTGACACAAACTATCTTTTGTGTATTGACAAGGTCTTGCTAAGTAGACTTTACAAGGATTTTTATCTTTTAAAAATAGTTTCATAGCAAGGGGATTTATTGGAGTAGGGTTATTTGAAACTTTTGTTCTACTTACCCATGATAAACCATCCCCTTCAATATATACTCTTAAAGTATTGCATGAAGATGTTTTTTGCAAAGAGTACAAAGAGAAAGTACTTGTATGAAGAACTTCCTTTTTTATTTGCTTATCTTTAATAAGTTTATTTGAAGTGTTAATTCTCTCTTCCACTGTTGGAATAGAAGCACAAGCAATAAAAAATATAACAATAAATAAAAGTACTGAAAATGATTTCATCTATTTATGAATTAAACTTCTCTTTATGAATTTCTCCCCATAAATACATCTGTTTTAATATTGGTTTTAATGTTTGTCCATACTCAGTTAAAGAATATTCTACTTTTGGTGGGACAACAGGATAAACCTCTCTATGAACTATTCCATCTTCTTCTAACTCTCTTAATTTTTGAATTAACATCTTTTGAGTTGTTCTTGGAAGAAGTTTTTGTAATTCACTAAATCTTTTTGTTTCACTTCTTAAATACCATAAAATTAGTATTTTCCATTTTCCTGCTAAAGCATCAAGTGCTGTTTCTACAGGACATTTTACAATGTTCTCCTGAAAGTCTGTTTCTATTCTTTTAGTCATAGTACACTCCATAGTATCTTTTTGGTAAGTACATTTATTTTTAGTAAGTTCTTGACCTTTTAAGATATTTTAACTAAACTTTCTAAATGTTAACTTTAAAGGAGTAATGATGGGGAATGCAAAGATTTTAAAAGACAACTGTATCAAATGGGGAAGTATGCTATTAGTAGCTGTTAGTTTAACAGCAAATGCAAAAGCAAGTGAATTACCAACTTTCTTGGATAAAAAAGACATTGTAAATGCAGAGTTTAAATGTCTAGGAAAAACAACTAAGTATTCAAAGGAAGAACAAAAATATGTAGATATCCTTTGGGATGAAACATTGGAGTATTTAAATGCTTATGCAATAGCATTAACTAATTCTAAGAAGAATAATTGCCGTAATTCAGATGAAGCCATGTATGAAACAAGCTCAGGCATCAAAAAAATGTGTATTATGGATAGAAGAGATATGAAATTAATGGTAAAAAACATTTACCAAGTTATTAATAATCCAGATAAAGCAAAAGAGTGTTTTAGTGCAAGGGAAGATGTGAACTGGATATATAGTCCAGGAAACGAATTAGAAGAAAAGTCTCCAGTTGCAAAATGGTTAAAAAGAACTACTTTTGAAGAGTTCTTTGATAAAAAGGTAACTAATAAAGAAGTAAAAAAACTAGGGAAAGAGTTTACAAAGAACTTCTATAAAATGGTAACAGGGGATGAGGTAAAGATGCCTTTAGTTTTTCCTTATGACGTTAGTGCAAACTCACTTCCAAACCTTTGGGCATCAGTTGGTTGGTTTCCAATGTATGCAGAAGAGAGTAAACGAAATGATAAAAACTTCTTAAATATAAGAGGTGGTTATGCTTATGGAGAAGTATTTGGACCTTGGGGTTTATTAAGAATTGATGAGATAAATGGACAAAAAGTTGGAGCAGAAGTAGGTATGACAGTTCAATCTGTTAATACTTTTTACCCATATCATAACCATGCTATTTCAGAAATGTATTATAACATGAGAGTACCAGCTTGTGTAAAACAGTTTAATAGTTTTGCAATAAGAGAAGATTCTCCTTTATTAAAAACAGTAGAAGAAAATGACAAAATGAGAAAAGTTCAATTTGATTCAGGACATGTACATGAAAAAGATATGTGGTTAGATAGTAGTTATAAAAAAGATCCACTTATGTATTTTCACCAAAATACAATCCATGCATTTGAAATTGATGGGGATTGTGAAGCAAAACCAGAAGAAAGAGCTATAGTATCAGTTTGGGCAAGAAGTAATGCTCATGATAAAAGAAATGATTACGGAACAACATTATTATGTGAATCAGCAAAAAATCCTCAAACTCCTGCAAAAAGAGGTGAGGTTATTCAATGTGAATTAACACACACAAAATGGTAATAGTATCTTTTTGGATAGTACATTTCTTTTTAGTAAGTTCTTGCCAGAAGATAATATTTATGATAGACTAAAAAAAACAAATAAAGGATAATTATGAAAGCATTCGTAGTAGAAAAAATAGAAGATAAAAAATTTGATTGTGGAATTCAAGATATAGAGGTACCAACTTTAGAAGAGAATGAAGTTTTAATTAAAGCAACATATTCATCTTTAAACTATAAAGATGCATTAAGTTCAGTAGGTAACCCAGGAGTTACAAAAGTATTCCCTCACGTTACAGGTATTGATGTAGCAGGAACAGTAGAAAAATCTACAAGCCCTGATTTTAAAGAGGGTCAAAAAGTTCTTGTAACAGGTTATGACTTAGGAATGAATACAAATGGTGGACATAGTGAATATGTAAAAGTACCAGCATCATGGGTAGTTACTATGCCAGATGGTATTTCTGATAAAGAGATTATGACTTTTGGTACAGCAGGTTTAACAGCAGCACTTTCTGTAAATGAGCTTTTAAACAATGGAATTACAAGTGGTAATGTGCTTGTTACAGGTGCAACTGGTGGTGTTGGTAGTATTGCAGTTGCAATATTAAGTAAACTTGGATTTGAGGTAACTGCTATTTCTGGAAAAGAAGATAAAATTCCTTTCTTAAAAGATTTAGGAGCAAAAGATGTTATCTTAAGAGCAGATTTTGATGTTGAAAATAAAAGACCAATGGGAAGTGAAAAATACGATGGTGTAGTTGATACTGTTGGTGGAAATATTTTAGCAGAAGCTTTAAAAGTAGTAAAATATGACGGTGTAGCAACTTGTTGTGGTTTAACTTCATCTCATAACTTACCAACAAATGTTTTCCCATTTATCTTAAGAGGTGTTAGATTAATTGGTATTGACTCTGTTGAGTGCAAAAGAGAAAAGAAAAAAGCAGCTTGGGAAAAAATTGCAGGTGATTTTGCAATTGATTCTTTAGATTCATTAACAACAGAAATTGGTTTAGATGATGTAAAAGCAGCTTATGAAAGCTTATTAGCAGGAAAATCTGTAGGAAGATATGTAGTTAAAATATAATATATAAAATATTAGCAACTTTTAGTTGCTAATACTTTATCAAAATCCTCTTTGGTATCAATATCAAGAGTGTATTTATCCTCTAAAACAACATAATCTTTAGCATACTCTTGTAAAATCTTTTTAGCACCCTTATCTGCACTTAACTTTTTAAATAACTCAAAATACCTATTAGGGAAAATTGCAGGAACTAAAAAATTTTCTTTATATTTAGAACAAACTATTCTCTTTTTATTATCTGAATAAATCTTTACTAGGTTTTCATAATGAGAAGAAGGAATTAAAGGCATATCACATAACATAACTAAAGCATCTTTATTCTTTTCAACTTTTGAAATTCCAAGCTTTAAGGAGCTTGCCATTCCAGATTCAAACTCTTTATTTATGTAGTATTTTATATTAAAGTTTTTAATCTTTTCAATACACAAATCAGCAGATGCACCCAATATAACATTTACATCATCACTTACAATTAATGCTTTTTTTACTGATATTTCTAAAAGTGTTTGCTCTTCTATTTTAAGAAGTTGTTTTGCTTCACCTAATCTACTTGACTTACCAGCTGCTAAAATTACAACTGATAAACTGTTAGATTTTTCCATTTTTTCTAGCCTCAATTTGAGAACATATAGATAAAGCGATAGTTTCAGGAGTATTTCCTCCAATATCAAACCCAATAGGAGCAAAAAACCTTTTGTCCTTTTCTAGGGAAAACTTTTCTATTTTGTTTTTCATACTTGTTTTATTTCCCATTATTCCTATATATTCCACAGAAGACTTAAGTAAAGCTTCTAAATAAACATCATCTTTTTTAGGAGAATGACTTAATATAACAGAAGCATTATAAATGCTTAAATCTAAAGAGAATATCTCATTTAAATTTTTTAATTCTATTAAATTATCTGCATCTTTTACATTTTCATTATCTATTTTCATATCAATAACTGTTGTTTTCCAACCTAAAAGATTGCACATAGAGATAAAAGAACTAACATGACGTCCTGAACCAAAAATTAAAATAGAATAGGGCATTTGTATATATTGATAAAATATACCATTCTCAAATTTGTTCTCTTTTTTATCAATAAAACTAAACTTTTCACTATCAATTGACCTAAGCCAAGTTTTTCCATAACTATTTAAAGCTTTCCCTAAAGCGCCATACTCCTCTTCATAGAAAAAAGCTTGTATTATATATTCACTTACTCCATGTCCAGAGTTTTTATCTATTGGTGTATTTTTATGATAAATTGTCTTTTTATTTTTAAAAGCTTCTTTTGAAACTTCTAAAAATCTATTATGCAATAAAGCACTACCTAATACACCAATAGATTCACCTTTGTTATTTATAAGCATCATATTTCCAGCTTTTGCATAAGTAGAGCCTTGTGTTTTTATAACACTTACTACTACTATATCTAAGCCTTTTGTTTTAGATTCTTTTATAAAATCAATATACTGCTTATTTGAAAACATATTAAACTTCTTTTATAGGCATTGAGCTATAAACTTTTCCTGTAGCATCAAATAAAGCATTTGGAACAGCTGCTAAAATTGGAGGAACACCAGGCTCTCCGATACCACCAATTTTCTCCCCTGAATTTATAATACTTACTTCAATTTCTGGGGCATCAGATATTCTAGAAACCCTATAATCATAGAAGTTACTTTGTTCTGTTGCACCATTTTTGATACTTATTTCTGAATATTTTAAAGCTGCTATACCAAAATTAATGGCACCAACCATTTGATTCTCTACATTTTGTGGGTTAAATGCAAAACCACAATCAACGCTACACCAAACTTTTTCAACTTTAAAGTCTTTATCAATAACTCTAACCTTTGCTATTTGAGCACATATAGTTCCAAAAGATTCAACTAAAGCTACTCCGTAACCTACATTCTTTTCTTTTTTTCTATTTTTCCAATTGGCTTTTTTTGCAACATCATTTAAAATATCTATAAATCTTTGATTGCTTAACATTCCTATTCTATACTCAATAGGGTCTTTTTTTGCAAGTGCTGCTGCTTGGTCTATCATACCTTCAACACTTAGTGATGTTTGAGTATGTCCCACTGATCTCCACCATAATACAGGAATAGGAGATTCTACAATTTTTGCTTGCATATCATGGTTATCTATATTATAAGGATGGTCAACTAATCCCTCTTTTTGCGCCCCATCAACTCCATCTTTGTAACCAAATCCTTCTAGGGCAGTTCCTTTAAAAATAGATTGAGAGATAACTTTTGCATCAAAAGCAGTTATTTCTCCATGTTCATCTAAAGCCATTTTTACACTATTTTTATACTTAGGTCTATAATTACCCATTTTAATATCATCTTCTCTTGTCCATATAGTCATTACAGGAAAATCTTCCCCTTTTGCACTATATAATCCATCTAAAACAAAGTCCATGTTTAAGGTTCCTCTTCTACCAAAAGCTCCACCTAAATAAGGAGTATTATAAGTGATATTATTAAAATCTACACCTAAAACTTCTGCTGCTTTTTTTTGTGTAAGAGTTTGAAATTGTGATGATGACCAAATAGAGGCAGAATCTTTTTCATGTTTTACAAGAAAATTTAAAGGTTCCATTGCTGCATGGGATAAAAAAGGAAAATTGTATTGGGTTTCTATTGTATTTGTTGCTTCTTCAAATGCTTTTTTACTATCACCATCTTTTCTCATTGTAGAAGCAGGTTCTGAAAGTAACTCTTTATACTCTTTATCTATGTCTAAACTACTTGTGTTTTCAAAATCTAAATTTTCCCAAGTTACATCAATATCTTTTAATGCTTCTTTTGCAAGCCACCAATAATCAGCAATAACAGCTATTCCTGAAGGAATTTCTTTTACTTTTACTATTCCATCTCTTTTTAAAACTTTTGAAGCATCATAAGATTTAACTTTTGCTCCAAAAACTCTTGGATGTAATATTGCTGCATACTTCATTCCCTCAATTCTAACATCAATACCAAATTGGGCTTTCCCTGTTACTTTAGCTTCCATCTCTTTTGGATGTCTTGATCTTGGTTTTCCAACTATTTTACAATCTTTTAAATCTTTGATTTTAGGATTTGTTGGTACTTTAATATCTGATAAAGATGAAACAAGTTCACCAAAACTAATTTTCTCTTTTGTTTTTTTATTTATAACATATGAAGAGTCTGTATATACATCATAAGTTCTAATCTTCCATTTTTTTGCAGCAGCTGTTTTTAACATCTCATTTAAAGCAGCACCAACTTTTCTCATATCTTGTTGTTTTGCTAAAATAGAAGAAGAACCACCTGTAAACATCATAGGTGCCCAAGCATGGTTATATTCTGGTGCAACAGGAGCTGCTACAATATTTATTTCATCCCATTTTACATTTAACTCTTCTGCTATACACATAGCTAATGTTGTGTAAGTACCTTGACCCATCTCTACTTGACCTATTACAAAGTCTATAGTATTATCTTCACTAATTCTTATAAAAGCATTTGGTTTTAATGCCTTTTTTTTAGGTTCTTCTGCTCTAGATTTAGTAGGGATATAAAACCCAATAACAAAAGATGAAGCAACCATTGAACTTGTTTTTAAAAAATCTCTTCTTTCCATCTTATGACTCCTTAATAGCAGATTTAATAGCTGTTTTTATTTTATTATAGGTACCACATCTACAAATATTTCCATCCATAGCTGAAATAATCTCTTCATCACTAGGGTTTGAATTTGATTTAAGTAAGCCTGCTGCATTCATTATTTGTCCAGACTGACAATAACCACATTGAACAACGTCTTCTTTTATCCAAAATTTTTGAAGTTTTTGAACTGTTTTGTCCTCTTTTGTCTCAATAGTAGTAACTTTTCCATTTTTTATTTCACTTAAGGGAGTTTGACAACTTCTTTTTGCCTTTCCATCAACTAACACGGTACAGGCTCCACATTGGGCAACACCACACCCAAATTTTGTACCAGTTAAATTTAAATGATCTCTTAATACCCATAATAAAGGTGTATCTAAAGAGGCCTCAACGCTATATTCTTTATTATCAACTATTATTTTAGTAGCCATTGTTTTCCTTTTTAAATTTTATAATCTTTTTATCTTATAAACTAAACAGTTTAGTTTATTATAAAATAATAATCTAAGATTTAATATGTATTGTTACAAAATAAATCAAAGTTTTCTTTAATACTAAACTGTACAGTATAGTATATTTATTAATAAGTGATTTTAAGGTAAGATGAAATTATGAAAAGAAATAGACCTCTAAATGAAGAAAAAAGAAAAGCTATTATAAAAGCGGCAATAAAAGAGTTTTATAACAAAGGCTTTGATGGCTCAAGTATGGATTCTATCTCTACTATTGCTAAAGTTTCAAAAGCTACTGTTTATAACCACTTTAAAAACAAAGAAGAACTTTTTTTACACCTTGCAACAATTTTTAAAGAAAGGTTGGAAGAAGCATACAAATACACATATGATTCTAAAAAAGATATAGAACAACAACTTTTTGAGATTGCAAAAAAAGAGATGAATTTCTTGAGAAAAGAAGAAAATATAAAACTTATAAGAATCATGACTGTTGTTATGGTTCAAAGAAGTAATGTTGGACAAAAAATTCTTGATAGTACAAGAGACGAATATGTTATTATGACTGCAAAATGGTTTGAAGACGCCAAAGAAGATGGTAAGTTAGATTTTGAAGACTCATTATTTGTTGCAAAACAATTTATTGGAGTGATTAAGTCATTTGCCTTTATTCCTCAACTTTATGGAGCGGAAATTATCTCAGAAGAGGAAGAATTAAAAGTAATAACTAAAGCCATCGAAATGATAAAAACAATGTATATGGTTAATTAACAGTTTGTTGCTTTTTCTATAGTAATTTTATTTTCAATAGCATAATCCTTACCCCAATCATGTAATTCTTGCAAAATAGGAATAAGTTTTTCTCCATGTTTAGTTAATTTGTATTCAACTTTTGGAGGAATAACTGGGTATGCAATTCTTTCAACAATTCCAACATCTTCTAATTCTCTTAATTGTTGAGTTAACATCTTTTGACTAATTTCAGGAATTAATTTTTTTAATTCACCATTTCTTTTTACACCTTTTTTAAGTGACCAAAGAACCATAGCTTTCCATTTTCCACCTATCATGTCAGTTGCTAATTGAAAAAAACAGTTGTAGTTTTTTGTTTCCATAATCAAACCTTTTATAGTGTTTATAGTTACCAAAAAGTGCCTATATTACTATTCGGTATATACTTGACAATTGTCAACTAATAAGTTAATATACAACAATTAAAATAAAAAAAAGGATAATTAAATGGGTAAATATATTGAATTAACAAATGATAATTTTGAAGCAACAGTAAACGAAGGTGTATCTTTAGTAGACTTCTGGGCTCCATGGTGTGGACCTTGTAGAATGCTTGCTCCCGTAATTGATGAATTAGCAGAAGATTTTGATGGAAAAGCTAACATTTGTAAAGTAAATACAGATGAGCAACAAGATTTAGCAGTTAAATATGGAGTTAGATCAATTCCTACAATTGTATTCATGAAAAATGGAGAAGTAGTTGATACTTTAGTTGGTGCACAATCTAAACAAGCACTTGCTGATAAATTAAACTCACTATAATATTAAATAAAATATTTATAAAAGAAGCAGTTTTCACTGCTTCTTTAACTCCTCTTTTTCTCAAACTTTCATATTTAAAATAAGAATAATTAGATAAAATAACAAATTAAAAAATAATTAGGAAAATTGATGCAACAATTTTTAGAAGAATCAAAAAAAGTTAGTAAAGAGATTGCTACACTTAGTGGTGAAGTAAAAAATAGAGTATTAAATGAGATGGCAGACGCTTTAATTGAAAATTGTGACTATATAGTAGGTTGCAATGAAAAAGATATGAGTGTTGGTAGACTTGGAAATCTTGATGATGCTTTATTAGATAGATTACTTCTTACAGGTGAGAGAGTTGAAGGTATGGCAAATGCCATTAGAGAAATAGCTACATTAAAAGAACCTGTTGGAAGAACTCTTGATGGTTGGGTTACTGAAAACGGTTTAAATATTCAAAAAGTTTCTATTCCTATTGGAGTAATTGGGATTATCTATGAAAGTAGACCAAATGTTACTTCAGATACAGCAGCACTTTGTTTTAAAAGTGGAAATGTTTGTGTCTTAAAAGGTGGAAAAGAAGCAGAACACTCAAATAAAGCTATTGCTAATATTTTAAGACATGTGTTAACAAAGAATAAATTACCAGAACAAGCTATCTCTTTACTTCCCGATTCAAGTAGAGAAGGTGTTGCAAACCTAATAAAACAAGATAAATATGTAGATTTAATAGTTCCAAGAGGTGGAGAAGCACTTATTAAATATGTAAGTGAAAATGCAACAGTTCCTGTTGTAAAACATGATAAAGGACTTTGCCATATCTATTTAGATAGAGATGCAAATCATCAAAAAGCAATTGAGATAGCAATTAATGCAAAATGCTCAAGACCAGGTGTTTGTAATGCAATGGAAACACTACTTGTGCATAAAGATGTTGCTGCATATATTTTACCTCCATTACACGAAGCTTATGAAAAGTATGGTACAGAGTTAAAAGGTTGTGATGCAACTAGAAAGTTTATTGATATTCAATGTGCTACACATGAAGATTATGATACTGAGTATTTAGCAAATAAACTAAATATCAAAATTGTAGATAGTGTAGATGAGGCAGTTTCACATATCTCAAAATATGGTTCAGGGCATTCAGAAGCTATTATTAGTGAAAATTACTCTATTGTAAATAAGTTTTTAAATGAAGTAGATGCTGCTTGTGTATATGCAAATGCAAGTACAAGATTTACTGATGGTGGAGCTTTTGGACTTGGAGCTGAAGTTGGTATTTCAACAAATAAACTTCACTCAAGAGGACCAATGGGAATAAATGATTTAACAACATTTAAATATAAAGTTTATGGAACAGGACAGGTAAGATAGATGTCAAAAAAGATTTATTGTATTGCTTCATTTAAAGCAAAAGAAGGAAAAGAGCAAGAGCTTTTAGAAGTACTTCAAGCCCTTGAACCACAAACTACAAGAGAAGATGGGTGTATTCAATATATTGTTACAAAACATATAGAACATCCAAATGCTATGGGAAAATCTTTTCCTATAGTATTTAATGAAATTTGGCAGTCAAAAGAGGCTTTTGAATTACACTGCAATAAACCATACATAACAAACTTTTTTGAAACACATTGTGTTGATGAAAATGGTCTTGTAGAAGATTTTAATGTATGTGTTTATAGTGATGAAGTAAATTAGTTCTATCTTGAAGATAGAGCTAATTTAACTGCTAAAGCACCTAATACAAAAGAAGTAAGGATATTTAGAACCTTAGAAATATTAGGGTTTTCCATTAGTTTACTACTTAACATATTTCCTGCTATTCCAATTGAAGAAAAAACCACTACCGTTAAAGCCATAAATACTAAACCTAAAATAATCATTTGCATTGGTACATTTCCTAATTGAGGGTTTACAAATTGAGGAAGAAAAGCTAAGAAGAAGATAGATACTTTAGGATTTAGGACATTCATAAAAAAACCTTTGACATAAAGTTTTTTTAGTTCATTATTTGAGTCTTGAACACTTAAATCCAATTTATCATTTCTATGTCTAAATGCTTGATAAGCTATATAAAGTAAATAAGCAGCACCAACATATTTCACAAGGTTAAAAGCTAGTTCTGATGTTTGAAAAATAACTGATATTCCAAAAGCAGCCGCTGAGGTATGAATAATAATACCAGAACAAAGCCCAAGAGTTGTGACAATTGCAGCTTTTTTACTCTTTGTCATACCTTGAGTTAATACATAAATATTATCAGGCCCTGGAGCTAAGCATAAAAGAAAAGAGGCAGCTATAAACATATATAAAGATGTAAAATCTATCATTATTTTTCTCCTTTAAAGAAAAGATTATATAAAAAACTTACTTTATACCACCAAATGAACACCTTTTCCTAATAGACTTCTTCTTATAAACTGTAGGAGGTTTAATTTGAGTTATTCAAAAAAGAGATATTTAACATATCTAATTATCACTATAGTAGTATTTGCAATACCTTTTATTAAAATAAATGGTAACCATATACTTCTTTTATCTTTTGATAAAATGCAATTTCATTTTATAGGTTTAGTATTTAATATGAATGAGCTTTATGTTATGCCATTTTTATTAATGCTTTTATTTATAGGAATCTTTGCTATGACATCTATGTTTGGTAGAGTTTGGTGTGGTTGGGCCTGTCCACAAACTATCTTTAGAGTTATTTATAGAAACTTAATTGAAACAAAGATTTTAAGTCTTAGAAGAATTAAAAATAAGCAAAAAGATATTGACTATTCTAAAACATCTACAAAGATTAAAAAATACATTTCTTTAGTTATTTGGGGTATTTTATCCCTTGTTGCAGCAATGAACTTTATGTGGTATTTTGTTCCACCAGAAGACTTCTTTAAATATGTAATGAATCCTAATGAACACTTTTTATTAATTATGTTTGTAATAAGTATAGCTCTGTTTTTAATATATGATATTGTTTTCATGAAAGAACACTTCTGTACATATGTTTGTCCATATTCAAGAATTCAATCAGCATTATATGATGATGATACAAAACAAGTTGTTTATAACACAAACAGAGGTGGAGAGATATATGAAAATGGTGCAAAATCAATCTTTGATGTAAAACAATGGAGTGGTAACCAAGAGTGTACGACTTGTGAAGCTTGTGTTAAAATTTGTCCTACACATATTGATATTAGAAAAGGACTACAAGTTGAGTGTATAAACTGTCTAGAGTGTTCTGATGCTTGTGCAACAGTTATGGGAAAACTTGGTAAAAAATCATTAATTGACTGGGGAAGCACAAATACAGTTATTAATAAAAAAAGATCACCAATTTTTTCAATAAAAAATGTAGTTTATATGCTGTCACTACTTGCATGTTTATTATTAGCAATTTTCTATACAGGAGAAAAAGAAGATTTCTTAGTAAATGTGAATAAGACTACAAAATTATATGGTATCAAAGAAGGAACAGTTACAAATAACTATTTACTAACAATTCATAATACAAATAAAAAAGAGTATACCTTTGAAGTAGAAGTTCTTGACCCAAGATTTGAAGTAAAAAGATATAGAGCTTTAAAATTAAAACCAAAACAGAGACTAAAAACAGTATTAATCTTAAATACTACAAGAAAATTAGCCTCAACAAATAGAAAAGATACTCCATACAAAACAAAAATAAAAATCTTTGCAAAAGAGAACAAAGATATTAGTATTGTAAGAGAGTTGTCTTTTATCTATCCAAGAAGAGATTTACTTAAATAGCTTTCTCAATAATAAGACAGAAGCAAGTACCTTTTTCTAAAGGTTTTGCTTCAATCTTTCCATCAAAACTCTTTTCAATAATAAGTTTAGATAAATAAAGTCCTAATCCTGTACCTTCTTCTTTTGTAGTGAAATAAGCTTCAAATAGTTTTTCTTCATTTCTTTTACTAATACCCTTTCCATTATCTTTTATATTTATTATTACATCAGCTGAAGTTGAGTCAATACTTATATCAATAAGAGGTTTTTCAATATCTTTCAAAGCATCACTTGCATTAGAAACAAGAGATAGAATAACTTGCGAAAGTTCATTTTTACTTCCAAATACTTGGATGTTTTCATCCTTTAAAAAGTTTACTTTATATTGGATATTTCTTTTTTTCAAATCTTCATTTAAAATAGACATGGTATTTAAAATAGCATCTTTAACTAGGAATTTCTCTTTTTGTTTTGAAGGAGTATAAAACTCTTTAAACTCTTCAACTGTATTTGATAAAAACTCTAATTGCTCTTTTGCTTGGGAATACTTTTTAGTAAAATATTTTTCATCTAGGTTTTCATTTTCATATCTTTTTTTTAGGTTTATCAAAATATATGAAAGGTTGTTAAGTGGTTGCCTAAATTGATGGGCAATATTTGCTAACATCTCTCCACTTTTTGCCATTTTTGATTGTTGTAAAAGCATATTCTCAAAGTTTTCATTTTTTTGTTCAAGTCGGTTATATCTATGGGAAACTGAAAAGGTAAATAAAATAGCTTCAATGGCAAAAGCAATAAGAACAATATCAAAATAATGATTCTGTTCATAATAGCTTTTAAAATCAAAAACAAAAAGAGTAAAACAGAAGATTGACCATCCTAGGGTATAGATAAGAGTTGGGCCAAAGTTTTTTAAATTAAAGATTATAGAGATAAAAAGTATTCCATAAATAATTGTAAAAGGTAAATACTCAAAAAGTATATAATGATAAAATGCAGTTAAAATAACTACATTTAAAAGTATTGTATTTATAATTAAATCTTTATAATTTTTTGAGTTTGGAATAAATTTACCCTCATAAAAGTTTATAGCAAAAACTAAAGCAAGTAAAGTTGCAAAAAGTAGTGAAATCTGTTCTACAAAATGGGGAATATCAAATAATGAACTATATGACACAATATATATAAGAGAGAAAATTTGCATTAAACAATAAGAGATATAGAAAATCTCTTTTGAATATATATATCTAATAAAAGTATATGCAATTGTCATAATAACAATTCCAAAGGTTATTCCATAAAGAAGTATTATATTTAAACTATCTAGGCTCAATTTTATAACCTGTGCCTGAAAGGTTTACGATTAAATCTTTAGGAATTTTATTTTTAAGATTTTTAATAACTGTTTTTAAAGCATCTTTACTCATGACACTATCCTGCCAAACATAGCTTTCTATCTCTTCATATCTTACAAATCTATTTAAATTTTTACTAAGTAAGTACAATAAGTCTTGTTCTTTTTTTCTAAGTTTGACTATCTCGTTTTTTATTAAAAGTACTTGATTAAAAATATCAAAGGTAGTATTCTCATCTAGTTTTATTATATTTGAATTAGAGTTTTTAAGTGTTTCAACACATATTTCAAGGGCTTTATTAAGTTCATATTCACAAATAGGTTTAGTAAGATATTTTACAAGTTGTAATTCAATAGCCTCAAACAGATACTCTTTAGTTGAAAAAGCAGAAAGAATAATAACCTGTGTTTCTTTATCTTTTTGTCTTATTCTTTTTACAAACTCTAAGCCATTTAGCTTTGGCATTTGAATATCTGTAATTATTATTTGAGGTTTATGCTTTTCATAAATCTTTAAAGCACTTAAAGCATCAGCTGCTTCATAAATCTCTTCAAAATAATTTTCTAGATATTCAACACCGTTTTCTCTAGCTATATCATCATCTTCAACATATAATATTTTTATGTTTTTTGTCAATTCTTTATTCATATATTAGTATATCTAGTAATTGCTATAGGAAATATATGTTATTAACTATCCTTAGTCATTTCTTCTTCATTTCCAACAACATTACCGTCTTTAAAAAGAAACTCTCTAAGCATTTTATCCCAAACCGGAGAGTTTTTTCTTAACCATTCTATCCCCATACATGCATGTTCAATCTCTTCATCACGATTATGTTCCATAATAGCTTTTGCTTCTGGGTCAGTTGCGCATTCTGCTCTTTGGTTGTACCAATCAACTGCTTCAAGCTCTTCCATAGTACTTTCTATCATTCTATGATAATCTTTTGCAAAGTCCGAAAGTTGATTTGGATCTTCATGATATCCTTCATGTGCCATAATTACTCCTTTTTTTTATTTAAGTAAAAAACATAACATAAAGAATTTTATATTTATATTAGAATTTTATATTAAAAAGCTTTTAATATATTTACTACTTAGTAGTTGGTATAATAATAAGAAAATCAAGGTCTTATATGGTAAATAAATCAATTTTTAGAGAGTATGATATTAGAGGAATTGTTGGTAGTGAATTAAATAAAGAATCAGTAAAACTTATTGGATACTTTTTTGGTAAGAAAGTTTTCAAAAAATTTGGTGAAAACTCTTATGTTGCAATAGGTTATGATGCAAGAACTCACTCACCTGAACTTTTCTCTTATTTAGCAAGTGGATTAAATGCTTCTGGATGTAAAGTACTAAATATGGGAATGGTAGCAACTGGAATAAACTACTTTGCAAACTATCAAACTTTTAATATTGAAAACAAAGATATAACGCCTACTGCTTCTATTATGATAACAGGAAGTCACAATCCAAGCCAATACAATGGATTTAAAATAACTTTTGATAAAAAACCTTTCTTTGCTGAAGAAATTTACTCTTTAGGTGATGAGATTATTGCTTCAAATATAGAGATTGAAGATAATGATAAAGCCTATGAAATAGATGTTAAATCTTTATATGTAGATTACATGTTAAAAGAGTTTTCTTCTTTAAAAGGCATGAAAGAAAAAATCATAATTGACTGCGGTAATGGCGTAGCTGACACCGTTTTGACACTTCTTTTAGATAAACTACAATTGAATTATGAAGGTTTATATTGCGAACCAGATGGAACATTTCCTAATCATCACCCAGACCCAAGTGTTGAAGAAAACTTAGTGGATATTAAAAAGAAACTAGAAGGTGATTTTGATTATGGATTTGCCTATGATGGAGATGCAGACAGAATTGCATTTTTAACAAAAAAGCATAATGTTAAAGGTGATATTATGGCTTTATTATTCTCAAAAGATATTGAGAACCCTATTGTTGTAGGTGAAGTAAAATGTACACAAGTGATGTATGACCTTATAAATCAAAGAGGTGAAGCTCATATGTATAAAACAGGGCACTCTAATTTAAAAGTAAAATTAAAAGAGGTAAATGCTCATTTAGCAGCTGAGGTTTCTGGACATATCTTCTTTAATGATAGATATTACGGTTTTGATGATGCAATTTATGCAACATTTAGAACTTTAGAGCTTATCAAAAATGGAATGGATATTGATAAGGAAATAGAAGCTTTACCACAAACATACTCAACAGAAGAAATAAAAGTTGAAACAACAGAGGATGAGAAGTTTATTTTAATAGATAAATTAAAAACACTTTTACAAAATCCTCCTGCAGGTTTCCCAAAAATAAAAGACATCATTGATGTAGATGGTGTTAGAGTTATTTTTGATAAGGGATGGGGTTTAGTAAGAGCATCAAATACTACTCCCGTACTTGTTACAAGATTTGAATCAACTGATGAAAATGAAGCAAAAGAGTATGAAAGACAATTAAATAACTTAATAAAAGAAGCGAAAGATGAACTTAGTAGCACTTCAAACTAAAACAAGTGATGATTTTAAAAAGAATTTAAAAAATTTAAAAGAACAGATTCAATCATGTGAAGATGGTTCTTTTATTTTAGCGCCAGAAGTATGTTTAACAGGTTTTGCATATGATAGAATGGATGAAGCAGCAGAGTTTGCTCAAAAGGCTATTAAAAAACTAAAAAAATACTCAGAAAATAAAACTATTGCAATAACTCTTATTGAAAAAGAAGATATTGATTTTTTTAATACTTTATATATTTTTCATAATAAAAAAATAGTACATGCCCAATCAAAACATAAACTATTTCCTTTAGGAGATGAGCCTGCACACTTCTCAAAAGGTAAACTAGAAAATATGAAAATAATCGATATAGATGGAGTTAAAGTAGCTACTTTAATCTGTTTTGAGGTTAGATTTCCAAAGTATTGGTTAAAGGTTTTAGGAGCTGATTTAATTTTAAACCCATCAATGTGGGGAATAAAAAGAAAATCTCATTTTGAAACTATGACAAAAGCTCTTGCAGTAGCAAACCAATGTTATGTATTAGCTGCAAATAGTGCAGATGACAATATGGCAAAAGGAAGTGGAATAATTACTCCATGGGGAGATGAATATAGAGATGATTCAAAAGAAAAAATTGAACATGAAATGCAACTTTCAGAGATAAAGAAGATAAGAAAATATATTGATATAGGACTAAAGAAAAAATGAGTAAATCCATAATCTTTGTTTGTTTAGGAAATATTTGTAGGTCACCACTTGCTGAAGGTATAGCAAAAGAGTATATAAAAAGCAATAATCTTGATATATATATTGAAAGTGCTGGAACAGGAGATTGGCATATAGGTGAACCTCCTTGTGATAACTCAATAAAAGTAGCCTCTCAAAATGGTATTGATATCTCTAATCAAAGAGCAAAACAAGTAAAAAAAGAAGATTTTGAAAAGTTTGATTATGTAATTGGGCTTGATGATTCAAATGTGCAAAACCTAAAAAAACTTGGATGTAAAAATGTTTTAAAGATAGGTGATTATGGATATGAAGGTAAAGATGTGCCTGATCCATACTTCTTTGATGGTTTTGAAGGCTTTGATAAAGTCTTTTCAATGATAAATACTTGCACAAAAAACTTTATAGATACAATTAAAAACTAGTTTAAAAGCTAAATTTTAGAAAAAAATTTAGCTTTCTTGCTCTTTTCATTAAAAAAAACAAAATTACAATTTAAAAAAACTATTAAAAAAAAGCTCAAAAAAAGCCACTTTCTCATAGGCTGAAACTATATTAAGAAAATTTTAAGTTTCTTTTTCAAATTTGGATTTATAATTCCAATATAGAATAAGGAGTTCAGCAAAAGAGAATTCAACTTTTGGTGTACTTGAGTTAATTAAGTACGTTTAAATGCAGTCTTATTAAGTAGGAGACACATAAATGTTAAAGAAAATTGCTTTTTTAGCTTTTTTATCAATTGCAATATTAAATGCAAATCAAAATTTAGAACAAACAATTGAAGATAAATATGCTTCTTGTGAAAAAAAATATGATGAGTGTATTACTCAATGTGAAGAAAAAAATGGTTCTTTTGAAGAATGTAGTGCTAATTGCGAAACTAAACTATATGCTTGCCAAGCAGAAGTTGAAGAGGCTTTAGACAAAGCAATCGAAAAAGAAGAGCCAACAAACTAATAAATAATATACCTTATTCTATGCAATTTTAGAGGGCATTAAAATGAGATTTAGAAAGTTATCTATGCAGAAGTCATCAAAGCTTATAGATGAGATTGAAAACTATACTTCTTTTTTAGATACATTAAAACAGTTAATTAGAGTACCATCAGTAATAGGGTATGAACACTCATTTTTCTTATATTTAAAACGAGAGTTAGATGAGTTAGGAATAAAAACAGAATATTATGATGGGTTATTAGTCGCACAAGGAAACGAGCCAACAAATGGAATGTTAAGTGCACACATAGATAGACATGGCTTAGTTTGTACTGGACCAAATGAGTTTCAATTTGCAGCTTATCAAAGTAAAAATAGAAATGATCTAAAAGGAAACTCAGTATCAGAACAAACATACCAAGCTATTGCATCAAGATTTTTAAATCAACAAGTTCAAGCGTATGAACCTTGGGCTGGAAGTTATTTAGGTATTGGTCAGATAACTGATGTTTATATGAATGAGCAAATAAACAACCTAATGTTTAAAGTAAAAGGTTTAGAACATTTACTTCCAGGTACGCCTGTTGCTTTTGTAGATAAGTTAGAAGTTAATGATGAACTAATAAGTGCACAGTTAGACAATGTTATCTCTGCTGCAATTATAATATACCTATACCAAAACGGTTACCAAGGTACTGCTTTCTTTACTGCACAAGAGGAAGCAGGTAGAAGCTGGAGGTTTGTATATGATTGGTTCAAAAAGAATGAAATGACAACTTCTGAACTTTTAGTTTTAGATACTAGTCCTTATAACACAAGGCAAGAAGCTGAAGTTCAAGATATAGTTCTAAGAAATAGAGATGCGAATGCAAGATTCAAGTCTCCATTATTGAAGCTTTTAAAGAATTTTTGTCATAAAAATAATATAGCTATTTCTTGTAAAGATGTCTATATTCAAGAACAAAACAAGTTATTAAACCAAGAGGAACAACCTTTATTATCTTTAGGTAGTACAGAGCTTGGAAGAATAGTAAAAGAGTCAAAAGGTTCAATACAAGGTACAACTTTACAGTTACCTACAACTGGTTACCATACAGTTGAAGAAACTACAACAGTAAAGTCTATTAAAAGTGTATTGTATATATTAAAAAATTTATTAATAAAAGAAAATGAAAACTAAAACTAATAAAACCCTTGTAAAAGAGTATTACGAGGAACTTTGGAATAAACAAAACAAAGAGTACATTGATATTTTGTTCCATGAAGATATTGAATTTCATGGGTCTTTAAATATTGATACAAAAGGCAAAAAAGAGTTTGAAGAGTATATGGATAAGGTTTTAACTGCAATTCCTAATCTATATCATGGCATTGAAACAATGGTTGAAGAGAATAATTGTATAGCAGTAAAAGCTGTTTATAATGGAACTCACAAAGGACAACTTTTTGAGTTTGAAGCAAGCAATAATCGAATCAAATACAATGGAGCTTCATTTTTTAGATTTGAAGATAACAAGATAATTAGTATTTGGGTATTAGGGGATTTAGCTTCTTTATATAAGCAGTTAAAAAAATAGATTAAGATTGGTGTATTCACATAAGTTGAGTACTTTATACTAACGAGAAGACTTAGGTTTTACTAATGGTAGTTTGCTGTGATTATAAGGATATAAAGTGGCAAGTTATTATGACGAGTTCGACAGATATGAATTCGAAAATCCTTTAAATAGGATTATATATGAAATTGTAAATTGCATCAAGTTAAGAAATGATTTTAATGGTGCAGTAGGTTTAATATTACAAAATAAGATAACTTTAGAAGATGTTGCTTCAAGAACAGTAAGGTTATCACTTAATGATTTTATTACATTAGCAGATACGCTAATTTCAAGGAAGTAAAGTGGTTGAGTCATTTATTTATGAATTAAGAGCCAATGATATAAAAGAAAAAGACATTAAAAATATCATGGAAATTGTTAAAAATAGACTTTCTGAAGAGAATGTAGATGCCGAACTTGTTAAGTTAGGTTATCAAAAAGTTTTTACAGTGGATTATGATTCTTATGATGAGTTTTATAATTATGATTTAGATGATGAGTCTTAATTCTCATCATCTAAGAAGTGGTTTATCTTATTTTTGGGTTTTTTGATAGATTCTTAGCTTCTACTAACCAGTTCTCTTCTTCTATTTGGTTATGTTCAAGCTTTAAATGTTCTTCAATCCATTTACAATTTTTTGGTGTCCATTCTGCAATTTGATCAAAATGGAAAATTCCTATCTCATTTAGTCTTACTTCAAGATTTTTATCAATACCTTCAATTTCTTGTAAAGAGTCTTTCCCCATAGGTCTAGGAGCACTTCTAATTAGAGGTTTATTATAAATATTACTTTGAGCACCCACATGTGAAACTGTATTTGCACTATAAATTGAGCTTTGGTTTTTTTCACCAATAAGCTTACCAACTATTAATCCAATAAAGAAACCTATTAAGGCTGCAATTACTAAACATAAAACTATTTGAGATGCTATTTCTATCATGTTATTCCTCTATAATATTGAACTCTACTCTTCTATTTACTTTTGAGTAACCTTTAGCATTGTTTTCTACAATAGGAATATTTTCTCCATATCCTCTTGCTTTTATTCGATTTTTATCAAAACCATAAGCTATCATTTGCTTTTTAACAGCAACTGCACGGCTTATTGAAACTCCTAAATTATACTTTTTAGAACCAGCTGCATCTGTATGTCCAGCTACTTCGATTTTTAATGTTGGATAGTTTTTTAAAATCTTTACAACAGTACTAATTGTATTTAAACTTTTTTTTGTAATTTGATTACTTGATGTCCTAAAAGTGATTGGATATTTAGTTACATAATCTCTAATTCTAATTTGTAGAAGTTGAGTATTTATTGACATCTCTTCAATTGGTTTTTCATTTCCAGTTCTTTTATATTTTTTATCAGTTGTAATTAATGGTTCATCTTCAGTTTTTTCTTCACTGTCGATTATTTCTTCTTTTACTGGTTCTTCTTTAGAGATTTTTAGTTCATCTTTTATTTGATTTTCTGAGCTTTCTTTTAAAGAACTAGAAGTTAACTCTTCTTTTAGGGGTTCTTCTTTATTTGGCTCTTCATTTGTTACTACTTCTTGTTTAGGCTCTTCTTTTTGAATCTCTTTTGCTACAGGTATAGGTTTAGACTCTTGAACTTGTTCTATAGACGTGTTCTTCGATAATTTTTCAAGGTGCATATTTACACATAAAACAATTAAAATGATTAATGCTAAACATAAAAAAAATATTTTTTTTGCTGGACTCATACTCTATCTTTGCCTAATTTTATTTGAATTGTGATTATTTTATCTTATTTTTAATCAAAAGTTTTTGAAACATGCCTATTTTTTCAATATTTAGCCTTATTATTTAATTAAAAAATCTAAGGATTGATTATAAGTAAAAGCAATATACTTTATTTAAATGCAAAGGAGTTGTTATGAAAGTTTTACTTTTAGTAGTTTTAATGATAAGTTCTTTGGTTGCTTTACCCGATGAATTTGATAGAGAAATCTACAATAAAGGGGAAAAAGTTTTTGAAAAAAAATGTAGTGAATGTCACGTAAAATCAATGGATATTCAACTTTTAATGAAAAATTTTATTGAAGAAGATAACAAGCTTTTAAACCTAAAGGCTCCTACTGGAAATGAAATCTCTTTTAGACTCAAAAGTCAAATAGGAAGTAGGGATGATATAGAGTTTCAAATTATAGAAGCAATGGATTTTGTAAAAGACTATTTATATAATCCAAATAAAGCTAAAACAATCTGTTTAGAGGGTGTAATAAGACATTTTGACACAATGCCAAGTATGAAAGGTAAAATATCAGAAGAAGAGATAGAAGATGTTACTTTCTTTTTATACTTTTTAGAAGGCTTTAATGGAGTTAATAAGTATTATCACAATGAAGAGGAGTTCTAAGACTTATCTTCCTTGTTATTTAATTTAAAAGTAAAACTACTTCCTTTATTTTCTTCTGAGTCTACACTTACTTTGATATTGTAAGTTTTACAAATATGATGAACAATATTTAGTCCAACACCAAAACCACCTTGTTCTTTTGTTCCTCTATAATATCTTTTAAATATATCTTTTACTCTATCTTTTTTTATTCCAATTCCTGAATCTTCTACTTTTAGGATATTATCCTTTAAAGACACATTTATTGTTCCTTCTACTTTATTATATTTTATTGCATTGGAAATAATATTATTGAACATTCTTACAAAACTCTCTTTATCTATTTTGTAGGTGGTTTTTTCTAGGTTTGAGCTTATTGTAATTTTTTTCTTTTGGGCAAAGGCTTCAAAGTAGTTTAATTGCTCTTTGATTACTTTGTCTAATTCAAGATGTGAGATTAAATCGATTTTTTTCTTATCTTGCAAGAATAGATAAACTAAGTCTTTGTAGATTTCTGAAATTCTTTTAGCACTTAAATTGATTCTTTGCATATTTTTTTCAGTCAAGGCTGCATCTTTACCTGTTGACATTAAAATAGCTGTTATAGGAGTATTTAACTCATGGGTTGTATCTTTGATAAAAGTATTTAGTTTTCTTCTTTCATTTATAATAGGACTAATAAAAAGATTAGCAAGATAATAACCAACAAGGGAAATGAGACTAAAGATTATTACAAAATAAAATATAATATCTTCTAGTAAAGTAGCAATTAATCTTTTAAAATTACTTTCTTGTATGGCAATATGGTAAACACCTAAGTGACCTCTTGGAGTATTATCAACTAAAATATAATCACCATTAATTCTTTGCATTCGTTTACTTACATCTATTTTTGTTGTTATATTTCCTGCTAGTTTTTCATGCTTTTTATTATATAAAGCATATCTATAGTGAATAGTATTTGTTATTTTTGTAGTATCAATACTCAAGTTTGACATGTCTGCATAGATGATATTTGCAGAGATTTTTGAAGCAATACTTTGCATATTTGATGAGACTAAATCATAATATAGTTTATATTCTATTTTATAAAACTGCCAGAATATTATTGTTAAAAGAATAAATGAAGAACCTAAGTATAAACCTAAAAATCTAAAAAATGTACTCTTTTCATTTCTTGTTAAATCTATAACCAACCCCTTTTATTGTTTCAATATACTCTTCACCTATAATTTTTCTTATATTTTTTATATACGTTCTAATAGTTGAAGAAGTAGGTGCAGATTCATATGACCAAATATTTGAAGATAGTTCATCTTGAGAAACACATCTATTTGTATTTTTTAGTAAATACTTTAAAACTTGAGCTTCTTTTAGTGGTAACTTTGTTTTAATTCCATCATAATTTATATAATTTAGTTTTGTATTAAAACTAATCTTTTCACCAATGTCTAATTCATCTGAATCAAGATGAAGTAGTCTTTTTATATTGTTTATTCTAAGTTCAAGTTCTTTTAGTTCAAAAGGCTTTTTTAAATAATCATCAGCTCCTACATTAAAACCTTCTTCTATATCTTCTATTGAGTTTAAAGAGGTTATAAAAATAGCAGGAGTTGTTATGGATTCTTCCCTTAGACTTTTTAAAAAGTCAAAACCAGTGATATTTGGAACATTTACATCAAGTATTAATAAATCAAAATGTTCATCATACATAATCTCACTAGCTTTCATTCCATCATAGACACAAGTGACGTTATAGCCTAAGTCTTGTAAAAACTCTTCAATTATTTCATTTAATATTAAATCATCTTCTAGTAGTAATATTTTCATAAATAAAGTATATCATACATTGAAAAAATAAATCTACACAGGTCCTACACAATAACTTAACAAAACTATATTAGAATTTCATTAGATAACAAAAAAGGAGACTAAAATGAAGTCATTAACAAAAATCTTATTATCATCTACACTTGCATTAACACTTGCAAATGCAACACCATATGAATTGGATAAAGTACACTCTAACGTAGGTTTTTCTGCAAAACATTTAATGATTACAAATGTAAAAGGTAACTTTACTAATTTTGAGGGAAAAATTGATTTTGACCAAGAAAAGAAAACATTTAATGTTTTTGAGGGAACTATTAAAACAAATTCAGTTAATACAGGGATTCTTAAAAGAGATAACCACTTAAGAAGTGATGACTTCTTTGCAGCTGACAAATATCCAGAGATTACATTTAAAATGAAATCTTACAAAAAAGATGGAGATGAAGGCGTAATGGTTGGTGACCTTACAATTAGAGGTGTAACAAAAGAAGTTGAACTTGAAGTTGAAGATATAGCAACTGTAAAAGACTTTGAAGGTAATACAAGGGTTGGATTTACTTTAGAAGGTGAAATCAATAGAACGGATTATGGACTTAAATGGAATAAAGTATTAGAGTTTGGTGGAGTTGCAGTTAGTGAAAAAATAGAAATAGATGTAGAAATACAAGCTGTAGAAAAATAAGCAAATATAAGTGACTATTAAAGGGGAAAAGATGAAAAATAAATCAAAGTTAAAATTAGCTGGTGTACTTTTAGGTGCAGCACTATCAAGTACAGGAGCATATGCAGGTAGTGGAGCTTGCGGTGCTGGTAAGTGTGGTGGTGAAGCTAAAAAAATGGAAAAGAAAGGTGCTTGCGGATCTGGAAAATGTGGTTCTAAAGATGAGATGAAAGGAAATGCAGGTAAAAAAGCTTCTGGCGCTTGTGGTGCAGGAAAATGTGGTGCAAACGACAAAGGTGAAAAAATGAAAAAAGAAGCTAAACAAAAAGTTAAAGGTTCTTGTGGCGCTGGTAAGTGTGGGTGAAATGGTGAAGACAATTAGATGATAAACATAAAAGGGTGTGGCTTAGGCCTAAGAAGTGACTTTTTATTAGATGTTAAAAGTAGTGATTTCCAACCAGATTGGTGGGAAGTTACTCCTGAAAACTGGATGCACATGCCTAAGGTTTATGAAAAGGCTTTTGAAGAAGCAGTATTTTCAAGACCAACAGTCGCACACGGTTTATCTTTGTCTATTGGCTCTGTTGATGGATTAAATAAAAAATTCATCAAACAGATGAGAACTTTTTTAGATAGATATGAAATAGAGTACTATTCTGAACATCTTTCTTTCTCTTCAATGAATGGTAAACAATCTTACGAATTATTGCCTGTACCAATGACTAAAAAAATGGTTCAAATTATTAGTGATAGAGTAAAAGAAGTTGAGGATATTATTCAAAGAAACTTAATACTTGAAAATGCAACATACTATTATGTCCCTTATGTAGAGATGCGAGAAGTTGATTTTATAAATGAAGTCTTAGAAAAATCTGGTGCAAAAATGCTTCTTGATGTAAACAATGTATTTGTAAACTCTGTAAACCACTCTTTTAAAGCAAGAACGTTTATTGATGAAGTTGATAAAAGTAAAATAGCCTATATGCATATGGCAGGACATTATGATGATAAAGAGTTAGGTTTAAAAATAGATTCTCATGGTATGCCTATTGCAAGTGGAGCGTGGAAGCTTTTAGAATATACTTTAAAACAGGTAGATGCTCCTGTTATGATTGAAAGAGATAATAATATTCCTCCATTAAGTGAGTTAGAAAAAGAGTATATTCAAATGAGTGATATTGTAAGAAGGACTCAACGAGGAAATAAAAGTGCCTAAAAAGATATTAGAAAAAGATATACAAGAAAGATTTTTAGATAATCTTTTAACTCAAAGTGATGAGGTAGCTAACTCTTCAGTAGCTGTTTATCAAAAGCTTGTGTATATGAGATATCATGAAGTTATAAAAAATAGTTTTCCTCTTTTTATTGATATTATTGATGAAGAAACTTTAGTATCTTCAATAAAAGCTTTTATGAAAAATACTCCTGAAACTCCCTTTGTGTGGCAAATGGCAAATGACTATAGAAAGTTTGTGAAAAAAAATAAACTTTTCGATGACAAAAAATATATCTATGAACTTCTTTATTATGATTGGATAGAAATAGAACTTTATATGAAAGAGTATAAAGAAAAGAAACAAAAGAAGTTCTCTTTTAAAAATAGTTATACCTTAAGTAAAAGTGCTAGAATCAAAAGATTTAAATATGATTTGATAAATAAAGAGTTTATTTCAAAAAGAGAAAACTTTTTAGTGATTTATTATGATTTCCAAACAGATGATATAGTATATAGAGAGATTAACCCAATTATTTACTATGTTTTAAAAAATCTAAATAAAAAGCAAACTATAGGAAAAGTTTTAAAGAAAATATGCAAGCAAAATGATATAGATTTTAAAGAAGCAAAAGAGGCTTTAGAAAGCCCTTTAAAAGAGCTTTTATTTAATAAAGTGTTTATCTAGTACAAACTTCTTTTAGTAGTTTTTGTGTATAAATATATGCAAAAATTGCAGCAGAATAAATCATAACTAATACACCCATCCAAAGATAAATATACTCTAAAGAAAGCCAAATAACAAGAATATATGCAATAGCATATTTAGCAATTATCTGTCGATATAAAGCTATATATAGAATCATTTTAGGTCTTTTAATACCTTGTAAAGTTGATACACAAATAAATAAGATTATGTAAGCATAGAATATTAATACTTCCACTACTAAATAGTCATATCCAAATCCAATAACTACAGGGTCTGAATCAAACTGAGAAATAATAGTTTTTCCAAAAATATATAAAAAGATAATTCCAAAAGTAGCAATAATAAACCCATATTTTAGTGCTTTATCAACTGTTTCTTGGACTCTATCATATCTTTTAGCCCCAAAATTATTTGATACCAATGATAATACAGCAGAACTAAGTCCTAGTGCAGGAAGAAGCATTATTTGTTCCACCCTAAAACCTACTCCATATCCTGCAACTGCTTTTACCCCATAAAGTGAAACAAAATACATTAAAATAAGTGAACCAATAGACATAATAAGCATATTCATAGAAGAGGGAATACCTTGTGCTATCATCTCTTTATAGACTTTCTTATGAGGGAAAAAGTAACTTAGTTTTTCAAAGTGAACAAGTTTTGTATCCATTACTTTTTTAAGAAGATAAAGGGCATTTATAAGTTGTATTAAAATTGTTGAAAGGGCAATACCTTTTATCCCCATTGCAGGAATAAATAAAAAGCCATAAATAAATAAAGGGTTTAAGGCTAAATTTGCAAAAAAACCAAAAATAAGTGTATTTCTATATGATTTTGTGTCTCCCCTTGAAATAAGTATCGCGTTTAAAGCAAAGTTAGTCATAAAGAAGATTGTTCCAGCAAGGATTATATTTATATAATCTAAAGCCATGTCCATATAAGCGCCACTAGCTCCTAGTAGGGTAAATAAATAAGGAGACATTAAAAAACCTATAAGAGTTAAAGCAAGGGCTATAAGTTGCATAAAGAATATACCCTTGTGTGCATAAAGGGAAGCTAGAAATCTTTTTGACCTTCCACTTGCATTTCCTATTAAAGCTGTAATTGCAGCAGAAAACCCATATCCAAGCCCAATAATAGTAAAAAATATCATAAAAGATAAAGAAAGAGCAGAGATAGCTTGAGTTGAAATAAGCCCCGCATAAAAAGTATCTACTACATTATACATAGTATTAAAAAACATACCTGTACTTGCAGGAATAGCAATTTGTTTTAATAGTGTGGGAATATCATTATTAATTAAGTGGGTATTTTGTTTCAAGTTTTAGCCTAATAATAGTTTTAAGCAATATTATCGAAGATAAGTTTTAAAGAGGTTAGAATTAAGGATTAATCCTCAATTCTAATCATTGCTGGTTTTTCTGTTACTACACTTGCATCTTCAAGTGCTTTTAGTGCTTCAATAATATCTTTTTCTACACAAGTATGAGTAGAAAGAAGTAAGTGAGCACAAGAGTTTTCAAGTGGTTTTTGAATCATTTTCTCTACAGAAATATTTTTATCTGCAAAGATGTTTGAAACTTTTGCTAAAACACCTGTTTTATCTTCAATTTTAAGTCTTAAGTAGTATTTTGTTTGAATCTCTTCTCTTGGCATTAAAGATAAATCTTCTCCATGTGAAGATTCAAAACCAAGCATTGGAGAACCTTTACCTCGTCTAGCGATATCAACAATGTTTGCAATTACTGCACTTGCTGTAGCATCACCACCAGCTCCTGGTCCATAATACATAGTTTCTCCAACTTTATCTCCAATTACAGAAATACCATTCATTACACCGTCAACTTTTGCAATCATTTCATTGTTTGGAATAAGTACAGGATGAACTCTTAGTTCAATTTTACTTCCAACTTTTTTTGCAATTGTTAAAAGTTTGATTGAGTAGTTAAATTCACTTGCAAACTCAATATCAGCAGGAGTGATATTTTGAATACCTTCAACTAAAATATCTTCTGGTTTTGCATCAATACCATATGCAATAGAACCTAAAATAAGAAGTTTATGAGCAGCATCAAAACCACCAACATCAAATGTTGGGTCAGCTTCTGCGTATCCTAACTCTTGTGATTCAGCAAGGATAGTATCATAGTCAACACCTTCTCCTATCATCTTTGTTAGCATATAGTTACAAGTACCATTCATGATACCTCTAATTGATTCAATATGGTTTGCAGTTAATCCATCTCTTAAAGCATTAATAATTGGAATACCACCAGCTACTGCTGCTTCATACTCAAAAGGAGTGTCTCCTGCTAAATCTTGTAATTCATATCTGTGATATGCAAGTAAAGCTTTATTTGCAGTAACCACAGCTTTACCTTTTGCTAAAGCTTTTTTGATTACTTCATATGGTTTTTCAACTCCACCCATAAGCTCAACAATAATATCAATTGAATCATCATTTAAGATTTCATCAACATCATCTGTTAATTTTATCGATACATTTCTATCTTTATTAAGATTATTTACTAATCCAATTACTGGTTCTAATTCAACACCTGCACGTGCAGTAATAATATCTTTGTTGTCTTTTAGTATATTTGCAACACTTGCACCAACTGTTCCAACACCTAATATACCTATCTTCATTAATTCATCCTATAATGTATTTAAATATTTCTTTATATTTTTTGCAGCTTGTCTAATTCTTTTTTCATTTTCAATTAAAGCAATTCTTACATATCCGTCACCATAGTGACCAAATCCAATACCTGGACTTACTGCTACTTTTGCTTCAGTTAAAAGTTGTTTACTAAATTCCATACTTCCAAGATGTTGTGCTTTTTCTGGAATTTTTGCCCAGATAAACATTGATGCATTTGGTACATCCATTTCCCAACCTGCATCTTTAAATGCTTCAACCATAACATCTCTTCTTTTTCTATATTTTTCAATGTGTTCTTGAACACACTCTTGTGGACCATCAAGTGCAACAGTAGCTGCAACTTGAATAGGAGTAAACATTCCATAGTCAAGCCAAGATTTGATTCTTTTAAGAGCTCCAATTAGTTTTTCATTACCAACCATAAATCCAACTCTCCATCCTGCCATGTTGTATGACTTAGAAAGAGTGAAAGATTCAACTGCAACATCAATTGCCCCATCTGCTTGGAAAATAGATGGCGTTTTGTAACCATCAAATGTAATATCAGCATAAGCAATATCAGAGATGATATAAAATCTCTCTTTTTTAGCTAAATCAACTAATCTTTGGTAAAACTCTGGTCTAACTGTCGCACAAGTTGGGTTATGTGGAAAGTTAACTAATACGTATTTTACTTTTGGAATTGATTCATTTAATGTCTTTTGTAATCTTTCAAAGAACAGTTCTTCATCAACTCTAAAGTCTTTTCCAAATGGTAACTCAAAATTGTGGATACCAGCACCTGCTAACATAAACGCATAAGAGTGAATAGGGTAGGTTGGATCTGGAACAACTGCAACATCACCAACATTTACAATTGCTTGAACTAAATGAACATAACCCTCTTTACTTCCCATTGTTGCACAAGCATGTTTATTTGGGTCTAAATAATCAACCCCATATTTTCTTTTATACCAGTTACAAATTGCTAATCTTAATTTAAAAATACCAGCACTTGCAGAGTAACCATGATTTTTTGGTTTATCTGCTGTTTCTTTTAACTTATCTGTAATATGCTGAGGAGCTGGACCATCTGGATTACCCATTGAAAAATCTATAATATCTTCACCAGCTCTTCTTGCTTCCATTTTGATATTGTTAACTTCTGCAAACACGTAGTTTGGAAGTCTTCTCATTCTTTCAAATTCTATTTCTGGAAACATTTTTATTTCTCCTTAATTGTTACACTTAATCCTCGCTTGATATTAGCAAGGGTAAAAAGATCATCTATTTTCATATATCTTGTATATTGTGGTACTTCCACTTCTAGTTTTTGATGTCTTTGTTCTTTTTTTATAACTTCTACAATTGTTAAGTGTCTGTCATAAAAAACAATATGCGGAAACCATCTATTACCAAACTTTGAATTTATCAATATTTTATTTGAACTAGAAACTTTTAAAAAGTATGGTCTTAGAGGTTTTTTCAAATCAATTTGTTCACCTGTTACTAAATCTTTTGCATCATTGAACGTTGATAGGGATGTATCTACATCATAAACCCAGTTTAATTGTCCCTCTTTTATGATATCTGTCGGTTTTGTTTTGTGTTTTTCAAACTCTCTTGATAACATAAGAGGGTCAATGGCGGCTTCCGTTTTTAGATTTATCACCCATTGTAAACTACCTTCTTTTGTATATAAAAGTTTTTTGGTAAAGTAGTGATAATATCCTAGAGATTTAAGTGAGTCAGAAACAATTTTAAGTGATTTAATTGGATCACTATTTATATTGAAAGTGATTGTTAAGTCTTCAGGTTTTAAAAAACCTAAGTGAAGTAAACCATTCTCTTGAAGGGTATTTAATAAATCTACATACTTTATATTTCCATTTACATCAAAATAGTTGTCTTGTTTTGAAAAAAGGTAGTTAATCAAACCTTTATTTTCTACAAACTTGTTGTTTCCAATTAGATGAATAATCTTTTCGTTAAGGTTGTTTGCATTTAAAACAATAGCACATGTAAAAATTAGTAGTAGTTTCTTCATCATTACTTTTCTCTTATTTTTTTAAGTTATAAATTAATATTCCACCTGCAACAGAAACATTTAAAGAATTAAAGCTATTTTGCATTTCAATTGAGATTTTCTTATCAAGTTTTTTAATTACCTTGTTTGAAAGTCCAAAGCCTTCACTCCCTAAGAATAGAGCAGTTTTTTCATTTTCATTTTTAAACTCTTTTAAGTTTTCTCCATCCATAGATGCACCCATAAGAGTAAAATTGTTTTGTTTTAATTCGTTTACTACGTCTAAAACATTTTGTGTTTGGCAAAATGGTATGTCAAATAATGCACCACTACTTGTTCTTGCAATACCTTCGTAGTTTAATTGCTTAATATTTGAAGCAATGATTGCATCAACTCCAAGAGAATAAGCAGTTCTACAAATAGCTCCAATGTTTCCCACATCTGTTAGTCCATCAAGAACAACTACAAAGTTAGAGTTTTTAATCTCTTTTAAGCTAGTAACTTCAAACTCTTTTAGCTTTAAGAAGAAGCCTTGGTGGTTTCCTCCATGTGCCAAACTTTGTGCTTTTTTATTATCAAGTTTGATAATTTTTTTATCTAGCTTTGCAAATCTTTTAAAAAGTTTTGGCTCTAGTTCTTTTGAGAACATTACCTCTTCAATAAGGTCGGGGTGTTTATCTAGTACGTATAGTACTACTTGTTTGCCATATATAATCATGGCTAGATTTTATCTAAAAGTTGTTGATAAATCTCTTTTGTATGTTTTCCTGTCATTTTTGCAATAAGTTTTGCTTTTGTTTTAGGTGCAATATCAAGGTTTTCAATATCTTTTACATCAAGAGTTGCTCCTACAGTTTCAGTAGGTTCAATAACAATCACCCATTCCCCTCTAATATTCTCTTTAGTAAATTTTTCATAAATATTTAAAGCAGAATTTTTATAGGTTTTTTGATGAAGTTTTGTTATCTCTTTTGCTAAAAAGATGGTTCTGTTTTCATCTATGTTTTTTATCTCTTCTAAAGTTTTTAAAAGTCTGTGGGGTGACTCATAAAGAATTGATAGAATAGGGCTTTGCATTACCTTTGTTAGTTTTTCGTTTCTCTCTTTGCCTTTATGGGCTAAAAAACCAAAAAAAGTAAATTCAGTATTTAAAAAACCGCTCATTGCAAAAGCTGTTAAGACTGCATTTGCTCCTGGAAGTACATCATAATCTAAATCATTGTCAATACAGTATTGTACTAAAGTTGCCCCTGGGTCTGAAACGCAAGGCATACCAGCATCACTAACATAAACAATATTTTCATTGAAATCTTCAGGTGTTAAGGTTTTTAAAACTTGATTTTCATTGTGTGAATGGAAAGATTTAAAATCTTTGCAGTTAAACTCTAAGTTTTCTCTTTCACTTAGAAGTTGAAGAAGTTTTTTTGTGACTCTTGTATCTTCACAAAAAATTAGTTCCGCCTCCATAAGAGCAGTTAATGCTCTTTTAGAAATATCATCAAGATTTCCTATTGGAGTTGGAACTAAAGTAAGCAATTTATAGCAACAATTATTTTTGTGCGTATTTAGCTTTGAATTTTTCTACTCTACCAGCAGCATCAACAATTTTTTGCTCACCAGTGAAGAATGGGTGACAAGCAGAACAAATGTCAATTCTTAAAGTCTCAACATTAGACTTAGTTTCAAACTCGTTTCCACAAGCACAACTTACTTTACAAACTTTATAATCTGGGTGAATTTCTTTTTTCACTTCAAATTTCCTTATTTTGATAAATGTTCAATAAAAGGTCGAGTCTTTGTCGCCCTTTATTAAACTCTTGATTTTGAGATGGGATTATAGCGAAAAATACTTAATGATATCTGAATTTAAGTTTTCTATAATATTGGAAGTTTTATTTTTAAACTGTCCCTTATTGAAGGTGTTTTGACGCTTTGCTAGTTTTGCAGTATTTAGAGAGATTTTTTCTTCAAGCTCTTTTTTTGTAAGTTTTCCATCTAAAAAATCTAAAGTTTCAACTATTCCAATTGAAGACATACAGTTTGGAGTTCTTCTATAATTTTTTTCTAAATATATTACTTCATCAATAATTCCTTCTTTCATCATCAAAGAAGTTCTTAAATCAATTCTTTTTCTTAACTCTTCTCTTTCCCAAACAATTTCAAAAATTTCTAAATTTTTTGCTAGAGGAACTTTAGGGTTCTTTTCAAAATATTCACTTGGAGACATATTTGATTGCTTATAAATAGAGTAAGCTTTTTCTATTCTATATTTATCATTTTGTGCAATTTTTTCCATATACTCTTTATCAAGTGAGTATAAAAGTTCATAGGCATCATTTAGAGAAATATCAAGTTTAATATCTTTTTCTATACCAGTTGAAAGGCCTTCAACTAAAGCCTTTAGATAAAAACCTGTTCCTCCTACTATGATAAGATTTTTATCATTTTCTTTTGCAAATTTCTTGGCTTTTTTATAACATTCAAAAAACTCTATAACATCAAAATTTTCATTTGGATAGACTTCATCAATTCCAAAATGAATAATATCACCTCTTTCTTCTTTTGTTGGTTTAGCTGAGGCAATATCAATCTCTTTGTAAACAGATAAAGAATCTAAAGACAAAATCACAGAGTTTGTTTGTTGTGCTATTTCTAATGATAATCCAGTTTTTCCTGAGGCAGTTGAGCCAATAATTGCAATTTCTTTCATTAAAGATATTTTCCTAGTTTTCTTCTATTCTGATTACATCATAGATATCTGTTCTTCTATCTTTTAGGTTATTTACACTTCCTAAACTATGAAGTTCTGTTAAAAGTTCTAAATCCACATCTGCAATTAATATCATCTCTGTATTTGGTGTTGATTCTGCTTTTACTCCATTTGCAGGGAATGCAAAATCACAAGGAGTAAATACCGCTGATTGGGCATATTGAATATCCATATTTTCAACTTTTGGTAAGTTTCCTACACAACCAGCAATTGCAACATAACACTCATTTTCTATAGCTCTTGCTTGGGCGCAAGTTTTTACTCTTGAGTAACCATTTTGGGTATCCGTTAAGAATGGTACAAATAGTATATCCATCCCTTCTTTTGCAAGAAGTCTGCTTAGTTCTGGGAATTCACTATCATAACAAATTAGTACTCCAATTTTTCCACAATCTGTATCAAAGGTTTTTATTTTATTAGAACCTTTTAATCCCCAAACTTTTTGTTCATCTGGAGTTACATGTATTTTTGCATACTTTTCTATCTCCCCATCTCTTTTACAAACAAAACCTACATTGTTTAGTGTGCCATCTACAAGTTCTGGCATACTTCCTGTAATGATATTGATATTATATGTAATAGCAAGTCTTGAAAAATCTTCTTTAAACTTTTCCGTATATTTTGCAAGTTCTCGAATGGCATCTGCTTCACTTAAGTGATTAAATTCTGCCATTAAAGGAGCATTGAAAAACTCTGGGAAAAGTGCAAAATCACTTCTATATCCTGATACTGCATCTATAAAATATTCAGCTTGTTCGATTACTTCTTCATAGTTTTTATAAAGTCTCATTTGCCATTGAATAAGTCCTAGTCTTATTACTTTCTTTTGTGCCATTGGTTTTATAGTTGGTTTTGTGTAATAGATATTATTCCATGATAGTAAACAAGCATACTCTTTACTTTCGATATCACCTTCAAGATAATTTTTTATTACTCTTCTTACATAAAAATCATTAGAGAGTTGGAAATTAAGCACTGGGTCATAAATTTCTCTCTCTTTTACTTTTTGAATATACTCTTTTGGTGTTATTTTATCTGCATATTTAGAATAGTTTGGAATTCTTCCTCCAAAAATTATTCCTTTTAGGTTAAGTTCTTCACAAAGCTCTTTTCTAAAATCATATAATCTTCGACCAAGTCTTAAACCTCTAAAATTTTTATTAATAAAAACATCTACACCATAAAGCATATTTCCATTATCATCATGGGTGTCAAAGGTATAATTTCCTGTAATTTCTTTATAACTATGGGTATCATCAAATTTTGTATAGTCAACTATGATACTAAGTGCAAAACCTGCAAACTCACCATCAATTTTTATTGCTACTTGTCCATTTGGGAACTTTTCTATTAAAGCTTCAAACTCTTCTTTACTCCATGATGAATCATCAAGATGACGGTATTCATCCTCCATCAAAGAGCAGATACAGCTATGGTCTTCTTTTTTTAAATACACTAATTCAATTTTATCTATATGTTTTGGATCCATTGTTTTGCTGTCCTTTTTTTATTAAAAGATTATATTATAATATTTGATTGTTACTCATAAAACAATTAAATATCAAATATCTTTCAAATAATATATTTGATAAAATGCGCTTTATGAATAATATATTGAAAAAACTTAATGCTTTTAATGAACTTGTTATGTTCAAACACTCGATTTTCTCACTACCTTTTATTTTTATAGCAATGATTGTTGCGTCTTTACAGACAAATGGTTCTGCTTGGTTTGGATTCAAACTATTAATCCTTGGTGTATTAGCTGCAATTACAGCTAGAAACTTTGCAATGGGCTTCAATAGATACATGGATAGAGATATTGATGCACTTAATCCAAGAACTGAAAATAGACCAAATGTTGATGGTAGAGTAAGCCCAACGGCAATGTTGGTTTTCAATATTGCAAATGCTTTAGGCTTTATTCTTGTTGCATACTTTGTAAATGATTTAGCCTTTTATTTATCAGTTCCTATTTTAATAGTTATTGGCTCATACTCTTATTTTAAAAGATTTTCATATTTAGCCCATGTGATTTTAGGAATCTCGTTAGCCCTTGCTCCAATTGCAGGAGTTGTGGCAGTTAGCGAAACAATTACTTTATGGTCAGTTTTATTAAGTATTGGTGTTATGTTTTGGGTTGCAGGGTTTGATCTTTTATACTCATTACAAGATATTGAAGTAGATAAAAAACTTGGACTTCACTCAATACCAAGTAAGTTTGGTGCAAAAAATACAATGCTTATATCAAGAACTTTCCATGCTCTTACTGTATTATTTTGGCTTTTATTTGCTATTAGTTCTAACAGTGGATTTTTTACTTATTTAGCTGTATTAGTATCTGCTATTATGCTTTCATATGAACATTATCTAGTGAATAAAGATTTTACAAAAATAGATAAAGCCTTTTTTACTGTAAATGGGTATTTAGGAATAGTTTTCTTCTTTTTAGTATTAATTGATTCAATAGTATAACTTTGTTACATTACTTATATATTTAAAATGTTATAACTGTAAATATACTATAATTATGCAATTTTGAACTTCAGGAAAATAATATGGAAAATAAATTAAAAGAGATAACCTATCTAACTTTAAAACAATTAAAAAAAGAGAATATTATTCTTCCTTCAAAGTACTCAAAACTTTTTGAAGAAAATGCCAAAAAATTAGAGTTTGACTTAGACAATGACTCTTTGGTTTTTAAGAACTTACAACAAGATTCTGATTCCTTGGATGAAGTTGTAAAAAAAACTAGTGAAAAACTTACTTCTTTACAGGATTCTACACAAAAAGCAAAAGAAGCTATAGTTAATAATGATGTAAATACTTTAAATACTATTAATAAAGAACTTGAAAGAATGCAAAAGCAAATTGACTTTTTGCAAAAAGAGCTATTTTCTGATGCCTTAACTGATGCATATAATAGAAAATGGTTTATGGATACTTATTTAAGAGATGATGTTTTTATTCATAATGGCTTTATGGCATTTTTAGATTTGAATAATTTTAAAATAATAAATGATACTTATGGTCATATAATAGGTGACCAAGTATTAAAATATTTAGTAAACTTTTTAAAAAAAGAGTTAAATTTACCTGGAGTTGATATAGTAAGATATGCAGGGGATGAGTTTATTGTGGTATTTAACAAAGATAAATCAACTATTTTAAATCCTGATAAAAAGATGGAAAAAGCTCAAAAAAAATTAGCAGAGCAAAAGCTAAAATCGTCAAAGATTAAATCCCTAAAATTCTCTTTCTCATATGGATTAGTTCCTTTTAAAAAAGGTGATGAATTTGAATCTTCACTTGATGAAGTAGATGAATTAATGTATCAAAATAAAAAGAGAATTAAGAATAAGCACTAGAGATTCTAGTGCTTGTTTTTTAGTTTTTTACAAAAAGAGTTTGTGTTGGATAAGCGAAGTGACAATTGTTTTTATGAACTAATTCACTAATTTTTATAATTACATCTTCTTTTGTTTTTAACCACTCTTCCCATGATGGATTTTTACTAAAGCAATAAACTAATATATTTATTGAACTACTACTAAATTCATCAATATATACTAAAAGAGTTCTTTGTATACCTTGTAAATCTTCTCTTTTTGCAGACTCAAATCGTTTTGTAAAAGGTATTGAAGTATCATAAACTGTAGCAATACCTGGATGATCTATTAGCATTTGGTTTATATCTTCTTTTAATCTTTTTATATCATCCATTGAACTTTCATATGTAATACCTATTGACATATTGATTCTTCTACCAATTTTTCTTTTAGAGTAGTTTTTTATATGTGTTGTTGCAAGTTCTGAGTTTGGAATAGTAATCATGGCATTGTCAAAGGTTCTAACTCTTGTAGTTCTCATTCTAATATCAACAACAGTACCTTCTACTTCATTTGCAACTATCCAATCTCCTTGTGAAAAAGAGTTATCAGTCATAATATTTAAAGAACCAAAAAAGTTAGCTAATGTATCTTTTGATGCCAATGCAATAGCGATACCCCCAACACCAAGAGAAGCAGCAATAGCTTTTATATCAATTCCTAACTGCATAAAAAGGAAAAGAATTACTATTAGTATTAAGACTACTTTTGTAACCCTTAAAATAAATGCAATCATTTCTCTTCTAACATTTGGATACTTCTCAACAAGATTTTCTGCATAGTTCGAAATCCAGTTATCAAGTAAAGAATATACTCCCCAAGTTAAAATACCAATATAAATAGTATTTATCCATGGAACAATATTATTTATGGCTTCTGGGTCTTTTATCAATGCAGATAGTGAAATATGAATAGATAGTGTATAAAGTGCATAAATAAGTGGCTTTTCAATAGAGTCTTTTATGAAAAGCTCCATCTCATCTTCTTCTTCATCACTTTTCTTCATAAAAACTTTATTTACAAAGGTTGTGAATAAAAAGATAAGTCTAGTATTGATTATTCTAAAGAATCCCATTACTAAAAACACAAATAAAACTTCCCCAATAGAAAATTTAAAATAGTATGAAGTAAATTGAGAAATATTTGAAATAAATGGTAGAGAATCAATCTTTGAAATTATATATTCAATATTAAAATTGTCTATGAAAAAATAGCTTTCTCTATATTTATCCATATTATCTAAAAGATATTTTAGTACAAAATGTTGTTTATTTTTTTGTTCTTTAAGAGTATTGTATGTATCAATAAGCTCTAAAGAGACTTGGTTATCTTTGTCTTTTTTTGCTTTGATATAAATCTCTTTAAATTTTTCTAATGTGTTGTTTTCGATTAAAGAAAGATTGTCTTTTATAATTTTTCTAAAATATTCTTTATCTTTGTAAGAGTTTTTAGCTTGAATTATCTCTTTTAGCGTTTTTTCATATTCTCTTTTTTCTTGTAGTATTTGAAGGTTCATTTCATCTCTTTTTACTGCGACGAAGTTACCTTCCCTTTGGTTTATAGAAATTTTGTTTAATAGATAGTTTATTTGTTTGTCGTATTCTTTTTCATTAATACTTGATTTAATATATTTCTCTTTATTGATATTTTCAACTACTTTTAGTGCAACAAGCATTTGTTCATCTAAGTGTTCTTCTACACTTTTTTTTGTATGACTTTCTTGTGCAAATATAAAAATAGGTAAAAATAGTAGAATAAAAAGTTTAGAAATTGTAATTTTAAAATTCATATACGTCCTTTGAAAAGCTAATTAATGGGATTATAGTAAAAATAAACTTACCTTTGATATAAGATAAGAGAGTCTTAATGACAAAATTTGTAAAATACCATTCTCAAAACTAACGCGTCTGTGGCTCAACTGGATAGAGCTCCCGGTTTCGGCCCGGGTGGTTGTGGGTTCGAATCCTACCAGGCGTGCCATTTCAACTTTCAATAAAGTCTAAAATTATCTAATATATACCATAAAATCAATTGTTTAACCTCTTTCGTAATCTAATGCAAAATAATGTTTTCTATTCAAATATAAAAATAAATGGGACAAAAAAAGGGTCCTTGATAAAAAATAAGAAAAATATTATAATTATAGGACCCAAACTAAAGGATTCTTATGGCTCCAATAGATTTACTTCAAGATTTACAAATAAAAAAAGCTCAACCTACCGAAAAAGAGTACTTTCTTAATGATGGAGGAGGGCTAAGATTAAGTATAAAACCAGATGGAACTAAGTCGTGGCAATTCAGATATACCTTTAATAAAAAGAGAAGAAAAACTACTTTTAAGTCCTATCCTATGGTATCTTTAAAAAATGCAAGATTAAAAAGGACCCAATTCTTAGATTTATTAGCTCAAGACATAGACCCAATTGAATATTTAAAGAAAAAAAGAGAAGAAAATAGTATTGATAGTAGTGGTATGTTTTTAAATGTAGCTAATGAGTGGTTAGAAAGAGAATCAAAAAGAACAATGGAAAGCACTCATAAAAATAAAATGAGAATATTCAATAATGACATCTTTCCTTTTCTAAAAAATAAACATATGAAAGAAATTGAAGTAAGTCATATTGTAAAGATTATTGAAACAAAACAATTACAAGCCCATGATGTTGCTCAAAGAATTTATAACTACCTTGATAATCTATTTAGATATGCAGTACTAAAAAGATATTGTAAAAGAAATATCTTAGTTGATATTAGAAAGTCAGATATTATTAAACCAAGAGAGGCTAAACACTTTGCAAAAATTACAGACCCTAAAGTATTATGTGAATTAAGAGATTCTATTTATTTATATAATGGTGGTCCATCTGTAAGAAATGCTCTTAAATTTGTTCTACATATTCCATTAAGAGCAGAAAACTTATGTAATCTGAAATGGGATTATATAAATTTTGAAGAAAGAAGTCTTACTATTCCTAGAGAATTAATGAAAATAAAAAATAAAAATCTAGATGATTATAAACTTCCTCTAACTGATGAAGTTATAGAAATACTAGAAGAACAAAAAATATTTACTGGTCACCAGCAATATGTTTTTCTAGGTACCAGTAATAGGAAACCCTTAAATAATGAAAGTCCTAATAAAGCCCTACAAAGAATGGGTTTTAATGATGAGTCAAGAGGAAGAAAGATTAGACTTCATGGCTTTAGAGGAACTTTTAGAAGTATGATTGATACTTTAGATGAAGATAATCTTTTTAGTTTTGATGTAAAAGAAAGAGTACTAGACCATCATGAAAAAAATGAAACGGTAAGAGCTTATAATCATAAAGCAGATTACTTCAATCAATTTAAACCTTTATTAAAGTTTTGGAGTGAATATATAATGAAATTATAATAATAGATAAGGTTATTATTACTTAAAGAATAACCTTTAATTATATAGCTTTTTTCAGTTCTTCTAGTTTTTTCAGAATTTCAATATCATCAACTTGGTGAAGATTTAAATTATCATTTTGATAAACTCTATATAGTAAATCAAAAATTTCTCCAAAAGAATAATGTTCTTTTGTTAATGAATCTAATATTTCAAGCACTTCTTTTCTTGTCTTTTCAATCGCTGTATCAATAGTAGATTCTTCAATAAAAGGTTCAAAAATTTCATTAATAAATGAATTTGGAATATTTTCCATTTTTGGGACCATTTCAAAGCCCCTATCTCCTATTTTAAGTATTTGATTGAAGAATACTATGCTAATAGCAGTTTGTGATAAATCATAGTTTCTTTTATAACCCTTAGTTTCCCATTCTCCAGATTTTCTTTTTGCTATATTATTGGAAATATATGTATTTATTGAATTTACTGCATGCTTATAGGTAATACCTGTTTGTTTGTATGAAGCGGCACCTTTAATAGCGCTATATAGAATTGCATAACCTTCAGAAACAGAAAAATCTTCTAGTATTAGTTCTAATTTTTCAATAATAGCATCTCCTATATGGTCAATGTCAAAATTATATTTTTCAAATAAATGATTTGTATATTCATTAAGTTCTTGAAATGCAATTTCTCTCCAGAGCTCTAAGGCTTCTTCTTTTATCTCATCTATATTATAAGCTTTTATGTATTCACACTTTTTAACTATATCAGTAAAACTTAATGAATTAGAATTTTCTATATTAAGTTCAAAACTAGAGATATATGGAGCGTATGAGTAATTTGCTTTTTCTTTAAATGTAATATAGTCAAGAGTGTTTTGTGTGATCTTAAATCTAATTAATGAGTCGTTTATTAATTCATTTATAATAGAAAACCCATAAGGCTTAGTTGGTGCAAAACTTATTCCATCTATTGCTTCAATAGGTTTAAATGAATGATTGACTTCATCATATACATACATTAAAAGTGTTAGCAAGTATGTTTTTTGCCTTAAATCCAATTCAACGAGTTGTTCTAAATTAATAGCTCTTTTCTCAGATTGTTCTATTAATTTTTTTAAAGAATCAATTTTTAATTTATCTTCTGTTTCTTTTTCTTCTATTTTCTTTTCAATACACTGGTTACAGTTGCATACCATATAACTATGAGTAGGTATTATATGAGAACATCTCTTACAGAATAGTTCTTTTTTGTATCCATCATTAAAAGAGGTTCTACTATCTGGTTTATGATACATTTCTACATTACAGTACTCACATAAAGTTGATACTTTAGTATCAGGTAATTGTTTTGTAATTTCATTTGTCTTTATTGTTAAACCATATTTTTCTAAAACTTTTGTAACAGTTTCTTCTCCATAGTAGTAATCTTTAATAAAACTGTTAAATTGTGCTTCATCTAAATCTTGTATGTTCATTTATATTCCTGGAGTAGTAGTTAAAAAGAATTATATAATATTATTTATAATGTTCACTAATGCTTTGTATTTTTGTATAAGATTAAATCCCTTTCAACTTATCAACATAATCTCTAATATTTTTAACAAGAGGTAATATCCCTACTTTTTGTAAAAATTCCGCATCATCCAAACCACCTAAGGCAAGGTTTCTCATAAGTCTTGCTTTTGGCATACCCATCTTTTTAGCTAGTTCTTCAACCCTTTCATTTTCTTCTTTAGTGAATCTAACTGTTACTCTTACGTCTCTTGGATTTTCTTCTACTGGTCTACCTGCTTTTTTCTCAGACATAATCTTTTCCTATATATTTAAGTTTATTATAAGCTGATGACATATAATATTATGAATGTCTTTTATATATTAATAGGCGCCTTAATATTATTTATGAATGTCATTAATATGTTTAAAGACAATATTAACATAAAAGGATAAATTATGCAACTTACTACAAAAGGTAAAGTTCTTAGAACCTATGAAAGAGTTCCTTTCGTAAATAAGGAAACAGGAGAAACACCTCCACCAGTATATGGTCTTCAACTTTTAGTTGATGAAAAACTATCGAATGGTTCTGTTAAAGCAGAGTTATATGATGTGAAAATAACACAAGAGCTACTTAAAGACTATAAAGACAAAGTAGGGCAAACAGTAGAAGTTACTTGTAAACTATTTTCAAGAAGTGATATTTCATTGAGTGCAGTATAGAAGGTGTCAAAGGAAAGTTTATTGGCGTTTACTTTCCAAAGACTAAATACCCCTAGATAGGATATAAAATGTATTATACAAAAGGTAAGATTAACATTTATAGTGAAACTGAATGCATAACGAAATCTAAAGTTTGTGAGGAGTCACAAACTTTAATTTCGGGTGTGCATTCCTTGACTACTTATAAAAAAGTTGTGGACATTAAACCCAAAGTGAAATATTATGGTTTAAAAATCAACGATTTTGAAAATGTTCAACTAAAAGATAAAAAGCAAAAAACTTTTTTAAACTCAACTTTTATCTATGATAAAATTTCTAGTAATTATATACCCCTCTCAAATATAACTATTTCAGCTAATCACAACTCAAATAGATATTATGCAGAGATACAAAATAGAATAAATACATTAGTACATAGTGCAGAAACTAAAAAGCTAACACCTGTATTTATGACTATCACATTACCTAGTGAATATCATAAAATGAAAGTATGCAAAAAAACAAAAAAGTTAATTAAGAATCCTTTATATAATAATACAAGTCCTAGAGAGTCAGTAAAAGAGTTAACTAGAATGTTTTCTAAACTAAGACATGATAGAAGTTTAAAAGAGCTAACAAAAGATGAAAGAATCTACTATAGAGTTAATGAGCCTCACAAAGATGGTACACCTCACACTCATATACTTTTGTATATTCCAAAAGAAAAGGTTGAAAGAGTAGTAAAAGCTTTTAATAGACTGTTTTTTCAAAAGTCAAATAAAATTGAGACTAATATTAGGAATGCAAGTGCTTATATTATGAAGTACATAAATAAGACTTTGCCATTAGCTAAAAAAGAAATGCTAAGCGAAAAAGAAAAGTATTTGAATGCATGGTACTCAAAGCATAGGATTATTAGGTTTAATTCTAGTAGAACTTTAGCTCCATTGAAATTATATAGATTGCTTCATCGTAAATTCACATTAAAAGAGTTAACTCATAGAGTAAAAAGTAAATCATTAGATATTTTTGTACTTGCAACAAATTTGCAGAAGATAATGGAAGTATTTGATGGTGATGAATTAATTTATAGGCGTAGTGATAACTATAAATTAAAAAGTAGTTTAGATTGATTTTTGATTCTTTTTTAAAAAGAATAAGCAGAGAAGAGGATGACTAGAAGTCATTCCTCCCCTAAACAGATAAATAGCAAGGAGTTTGAATTATGGGAAATTTTTTAAGAATTAGTGATGTTATGAAAATGACTGGTATAGCAAAGAGTACAATTTGGTTATGGGTTAGAGAAAATAGATTTCCTCAACCTATAAAACTAAGTCCTAGAATTACAGTTTGGGAAGAAAAAAAAGTTAAAGAGTGGATGGGTCAATTTTGACCTATCTTTATTCTTTAGTTATAAATATCTTGAATTCTTTTTCCTTTAATTATAAGAATTTCTTGCTCTATTTCTTCAATAAAGCCTTTTGCTGTAAATGTATTATCTTCTTTATTGCATTGTCCATGGATTTTGAGAGTATAAGAGTCTAAATTTGGAATTAATGGGTCTGCACTAGCAAGCCATCTATTAACTATGATTGTACCAGTTAAATCATCATTTTGAATATCTAAATATCCTACAAAAGTAAATCCAAAATCCCCTCCATTTAATTTATTGTCTTGAATAACAATAGTTCCACTTCCTTGTTTATCAAGAGCACTAAATTCAATACCATAAATGCCATTTTTCATACATTCTCCTCTTTTATAAAAATATTTATTATTTAAAGATATAATACAAAAAAGTATCATAAAAGAAGGTAATATGTTTAATCCAGAATTTCATAACAAAATAAAAGTATTCCAAAAAGACTTATCAATTATAGAATTTGAAATTAGACGATTAAATACAAAAATTAATGAAATAAAGGTTGAAAAGAATAATGTAAAAGATAAGATATTAAAAAAATCATATCTTAATAACAATAGTTTAAATGATTCATTTGATAAATTAGAAAAGAATTTAAAAGAATTAGATATTAGAGTATATAAACTAAATCAAGAGCTAGAAACATTAAAGATTAGTAAGAAAAATATTACTATTGAAATTAATGATTTAAAGGCTCCTGCAGTAAAAGAAATTATTGATGGAGTAAAGGAATTACTTAGTATTTGTATTTCAGAAAAAATATTTAGTGAAACTTCATCTGCTGTTATGATAATTGATTCTATGTTATACACTGTCGCTACAATAAATATTAATAATGTATCTAAATATCATATTGCAAATATTGTTTCTATTGGTAATATATTATCTCAATTAAATATCAGTTTCAATAATAATTTTTCAGAAAAAACAAGAGAAAATCTTGAGTTAATACACAAAGAATTAACAAGTATGATAAGTAGTTCAATTGATAATTCAACTTACACAAGAAATGAAATTCAATCAATAACTGAGCAATTGAAAGAATTAGAAACTAAAAATAATCAATTAGAATCTGAGAAACTTGAAAGAGAAAGATTAGAAAAAGAATTAGAAATTAAAAATAAAGAATATACTGAACAGATTAAAAAAGAAAATCAATTAAGAGAAGAACTATCAAAAAAAGTTGAAGAAGAAAAGATTTTACTCGAAGAAAAAGAGAAAATCACAAATGCAATTAAAAAATTAAAGAATCCTGCCCCAGAATTAAAAGACCTAAAAAATGATTATATAAAAGAAAAAAATAATTTTAATTTAAATGCAGAAAGAATGTTTATGATGGCAGGTACATTATTTGGAGCAATAATTGTTTATATTTTTACTATTGAAGGTATAAATGAGTTTAAAAATGCAGATTTTAGCTTTTATTTAGCCCATATATTCCCTATAATTTTTCCTACTCTTATAGGCTTTTTATTTATCAGGCAATCAAATATTAAATCTAATCAAATTGAAAATATTAATAAAAGATTTATTTTAATACATGAAGTTAATCAATCTTTAGAAGCATTAGTTGAAGTAAATAAAGGTCAAAATATGGATAGAAAAACTGAAAAAATTATTGATAAGTTAATTAACAATATTCTAGATTTTACTATTGATAATAAAGGGCAAAATATTTCTGATAAAGAAATTGAAGAGATTAATACAAAAGTAGATTCTTTAATTAATACAATAAAAACAAAATTTGATTTAAATATAGAAAATTCTTCTTAGAAATTGTTATTTGGGTCCTGTTACGGGTCTTTTAGAATTATTATAATTCATAGAGTATTATATTTTAGGTGCTTAAGCAACTAGTTCGGCACCTACCAGGCCATTTTTTAATAAAATTTCAAAAAAATCAATAAAATTTTCTTTGATACTTTAGAAAAAATAATTATACAAAATAGCTTTTTCTCCGTATATCTAAAAAATAATAATAGTCAAAAATTTTAGAACTAATTAAATATCTTAAAGATATATTTATAAATGTCTCAAAAGCGTCTCAAATGTAATATAAATATGATATAATAATGCCTTTAAAATATTATGGGACGGGATATGTATAAGAATCTTTCTTCGAAAGCAAAACTTTTAATCAATATGATTATAGCGCAATTAGGTTTTGCTGTTATTACCACAACAGCAATTATTACATCAAATGATTTAGTAGCAATTTTAATTGTTAATTTCTTTTTTGCAATTATAGTAGGATATATGAATTTTGCAGCAATGAAAAGAATTACAGGTGGGATAGAAAGATTCAAAAAATATATGGATGATATTATGGATTTTGTTTTTATGAGAACAAATAGAATCCAAAAAGCACAATATATGAAAAATGATGAAATAGGTCTAATCTTGACTGAGATGAACTCTTATGTTGATAAAATTGATACTATTAGAAAAGATGATATGAAAGTTTTAGGAGAAGTTGTATTAACAATGGACAAGGTTTCAAGGGGAACTTACCAGTGTAGAATTAACAGTCAATCTAAAAACTTTATGATTAAAGCTTTAAGAGACACAATCAATAAAATGCTTGATACTACAGAAAGCAATATGAATGAATTAAAAACCTCATTAGAAAAATATGCAAATGATGACTATAGAGAAAAAATAAATATCTCTTCTAAACTTACTGATGATATGTTAAATGTTATGGAATCAATTAATATTCTAGGAAATAACTTATCTACTAATGCAAAGAAAAATCTTGAAAATGGTCAAAAGTTAGAACGAAACTCTACAAGTATGAATAACTCAGTTAGAAATGTAGCTCATAAAGCAAATGAACAAGCAGCAAGCCTAGAAGAAACAGCAGCAGCATTAGAAGAAATCACTAGTATCACTAGAAATAATACAAACAATGCAACTCAAATGGCAAGTTTAAGTAAAACTGTACAAAGTTCAGTTGAAAATGGACAAGTATTAGCATCTAAAACAGCTCAATCAATGCAAGAGATAAATGAAGAAGTTGCTTCTATAAATGAAGCAATTACTGTAATTGATCAAATAGCCTTCCAAACAAATATTCTTTCACTTAACGCAGCAGTAGAAGCAGCAACAGCAGGTGAAGCAGGGAAAGGCTTCGCAGTGGTAGCACAAGAAGTGCGAAACCTAGCAAATAGAAGTGCAGACGCAGCAAGAGAAATAAAAGATTTAGTTGAAAATGCAAGAAATAAAACTGCAGAGGGTAAAGATATTTCCAATAGTATGATTAAAGGTTATGAAGAGTTAAATACTCATATGAGAGAGACTTTAGAGATTATTGCAGATGTTTCTAGTGCATCTAAAGAGCAGATGACAGGAATTGAACAGATTAATGACACTGTATCTATGTTAGATAGAGTAACACAAGAAAATGCAAGTGAAGCAAACAATGTTGCGCAAGTTGCCAATGATACTTTATTAATGGCAAATGATTTAGTTAATGATGCAAAGCAGAAACAATTTAACTAAATAACTAAAACTAAAAAAGAGTAAGCTATGATTGATAAGAACGAAAATAGAATTCTGAATATTATAAAATATTCTCCTATTATCTTTATTCTTTTTTGTTCTGTTTTCATAGGTTATTTTATAAAAACAGAACATACTAAAAATATTAAGTCAGAGAAAGAACAGGTTCAAAAAAACTTTGTAGAGCAAGAAAGAGCTAGAGTAGAGTTCATTACAAAAAAAGCTTATGAATTCATAGTAAAAAAAGATAAATCAAAAACAAAAACCCTTAGAAATAAACTAAAAAATCATGTAATAAATGCCCATAATATTGCAATGTCTATCTATGAAAACAATAAAAAAACAAAAACAAAACAAGAAATCACAAAACTAATAAAAGATGCTCTAAGGGAGATTCGTTTTTTAAATGGTAGAGGTTATTTCTTTATTTTCTCAATGGAAGGGAAAAGTATTTTAAATGCATCTTTCCCTAAAATTGAGGGTAAAGATTTATGGGAATATCAAGATGCTAAAGGAACTTTTCTACTTCAAGAAATGAATGAGCTTATGAAAAAGCAAGATGAGGTTTTTTATGATTGGTATTGGAATAAACCAGAATATGAAGATAATCCAGAGTATTTAAAAGTAGGGTTTTTTAAGAAGTTTAAACCTTATGATTGGTTTATTGGAACAGGTGAATATATGCATGACTTCACTAATGAACTAAAAAAAGAAGCCTTAGAAATAGTTCAAAACCTAAAATACAAAAATAATGGGTACATTTTTGTTATTGATTCAAAAGGAGAGATTATTAGTACTCTTCACAAAGGAATGATAGGTGTAAATATTCATGATCTTAATATTAATAGAGAGTTATCAAAAAAATTCGACCTATTTATAACAGCAGATAGAAAGGGAGATTTTTTTAATTATAAGGTTTATAAAGAAGTAGAAGACTCAAAACCAAAAAATAAAACTGCTTATTTCCAAAAATTTGATAGTTGGAAATGGGTTATTGGTTCAGGTTTTAATATAGAAGATGCAGATTCAATTATTGAAGAAAGACAAAAAATTTTAGAAAATAAATATGATAACTATTTAAAAAAGCTTATTTTATTAAGTACTATTTTTTTAGTAGTTGTTTTAGTTCTTTCATTCTTTATATCAAAATATTTAGAAAAGATTTTTGTAGCATATAAAACTGAACTAAAAAGTAAAAATGAAAACTTACTACGAGCTCAAAAACTTGCAAAACTTGGTGACTGGGAACTTGATATCTCATCAAATGAAATATCTTGGTCTGAAGAAGTATATAAAATATTTGATATTAAAGAAGATATAAAAATTGATTTATCTTTTATGAAAAACCTAATTGATCAAGAAGATAGAAAGATTTTTGAGAACTCTATAAAAAGAGTTATTAATGAAGGTAAAAAACATTGTTGCCTTTGTAAGATAAAAAGACAAAGTGATAATAAAACTCTTTGGTTGGATTTTAAAGGGGAAATAGATAAATCCAATAATACACTTATTGGAACAATTCAAGACATTACAGTTAGAAAAAATTTAGAACTAGAAAAAGAACAACATGAAAAAATACTTTATCAACAATCTAAAATGGCTGCAATGGGAGAAATGTTAAATAATATTGCCCACCAATGGAGACAACCTTTATCTTCAATTTCAACAGCTGCAACAGGAATTAAACTTCAAAAAGATATGGATATCTTAAAGGATGAAGATTTAACTCAAGCAATGGATAATATCAATAAGTCTGCACAATATTTATCTCAAACAATAGAAGACTTTAGGAATTTCTTTAACCCTAAAAATAGTAGTTATAAAGAGTTGAGTTTAAGAGAGTCTATTGATAGGTCATTATCTTTAGTAGAAGCCCAATTCAAAGCAAAAAGTATAAAAATTATAAAAGACATTGAAGAGATAAGACTTTTTACTTTAGAAAATGAGTTTATTCAAGTTTTAATAAACATTTTAAACAATTCAAGGGATGCATTGTTAGAAAAAACTATTAATGATAAAGTAATTATGATTAGTTCTATAGTTCAAAATGAAGAATTAACTTTAGAGATTATAGATAATGCAGGTGGAATAGATGAAGAAATCATAAACAGGGTGTTTGAACCATATTTCACTACTAAATATAAAAGCCAAGGTACAGGAATAGGGCTTTATATGTCACAAGAAATTGTAACAAAACTATTAAAAGGTCATATTTCAGTATCAAATAAAGAATTCATTTATGAAAATAAATCTTATAAAGGAGCTTGCTTTACAATAGTTCAAAACATAAATTTCAAAAAGTAATTTTTATTTAACCAAATTTTATTTGACAATTAAATAGAATCTTCACAAATTAACAAATTAAGCATACCAATAGTATTTCAATTTTAGTACTATTAGCAAAATTAAAAAAGGAAACATATGTTCGGGGCTATTTCAAATAAAGATTTAGAAAATATTGATAAATATTTTATGCAATTTATTGAGTTTATTTCATACAAAAAAAATGAATTTGATTATATGGAGTCAGTAGGAAATAGTAAAGTTGATGCAATGTTAAAAAGATGGAATGAAAAGATAAGAGAAGTTGACAAAACTACAAAAGATGATATGAGAGTTATAGGCGAGATTGTCCTTACTACAGATAAAGTAGAACAAGGTATCTATAAATGCAGAATTAATTCAGACAGTTCTAACCCAACTATTGCAACATTAAGAAATACCTTAAATAAAATGCTTGATAGTTTAGATGATGCTACTACTAGAATATTAAGAGTTATGTCAAGTTATACAAATAATGATTATAGTGATAGTGTAAAAGTTTATGAACAATATACTGCTGAGATGAGAGAGTTGATGGAAAGTATCAATAAACTAGGAGAAGCCTTAGGAACGAACGCAAGAACGAACCTAAATAATGGACAAACCTTAGAGAATAACTCTGCAATAATGACAGAATCAACAAATAACCTAGCAGCAAAAGCAAATGAACAAGCAGCAAGCTTAGAACAAACAGCAGCAGCATTAGAAGAGATTACTTCAATAACAAGAAATAATGCAGAAAATGCATCAAAAATGGCAGACCTAGGAAAAACTGTAAGAAGCTCAGTTACAACAGGAGAAGACCTTGCAAGTAAAACAGCAAGCTCTATGGATGAAATAAATGATAAAGTAAGCTCTATTAATGAAGCAATTACTGTAATTGATCAAATAGCCTTCCAAACAAATATTCTTTCACTTAATGCAGCAGTAGAAGCAGCAACAGCAGGTGAAGCAGGGAAAGGTTTTGCAGTAGTGGCAGGGGAAGTGCGAAATCTTGCAAATAGAAGTGCAGACGCAGCAAGAGAAATAAAAGATTTAGTAGAAGATGCAAACCTAAAAGCAAATGATGGTAAAAAAATATCAGATGAAATGATAAATGGATATAAAGAATTAAATACCCATATAACAGAAACAATACATATAATAGAAGATGTGTCAAAAGCAAGTAAAGAACAAATGACAGGAATAGAACAAATAAATGATGCAGTAACAATGCTAGATAGAGTAACACAAGAGAATGCAAGTGAAGCGAATCAAGTAAAAATGATAGCAGATGAAGTAGCAACAATGGCAAATGACCTTGTAAGTGATGCAAAAAGTAAAAAGTTTAACTAAAGGAAAAAAGAGAAGATGGCAGCAGGACAAGAGACAGTATTAGATGAATACGCATTCCTAGTTAGTGAGACAGACGCAAAAGGTGTAATAAGATTTGCAAATGATGATTTTTGTAAAATAGCAGAATATACACTAGAAGAGTTAGTAGGGAATCCACATAATATGGTAAGACACCAAGATATGCCAAAGAAAGCATTTAAAAGCTTGTGGGAAACCGTACAAAAAGGTGAGACATGGACAGGATATGTAAAGAATGCTACAAAAACAGGAGGTTACTATTGGGTGTTTGCAACAGTATATCCCTTTGAGAGTTGTGATGGTACAAAAGGGTATTTGTCTTGTAGAAGAAAACCATCAAGAGAAGAAATAGCTGAGGCTGAAGTTTTATATGCTAATTGGAATAAAGAAGAAGGAAGGTAACTATCCTTCTTGAACTTTTGTTGGCAAAATAATAGTAAATTTTGCCCCTTTATAGTTTTCTTTATTATAGATTATTTCAGAGTTTTCAACACTAATATAACCTTTTAGATGTTTATTTATAATTTCATAGGTCATATATAAACCAATTCCTGTACCTTGGCTTTTATGCTTTGTAGTAAAGTATGCATCAAAGATTTTATCCATATTTTCTTCTTTGATTCCTCCAGCATTATCTTGAATAGTAATTAATATATATCCTTCTTTGCCTTGTGTACACTCTTTAATCTCACAGTTTGGCATTTTGCATTCTTTTTCATATTTGATATTAAATTCTATTACTTTACTTTTAATATTTTTATCTTCAAATGCATCTATAGCGTTGTTTAGGATATTCATTAAACCTTGAAGAAGTTCATTTTCATAAGTTATAAGAGCCGCATTATCAATACTAGCTTTAAGCTCAATTTCTTTTGCTGTAAGTCTTGATGAAATTAATTGAATAGCTTTATCATATAAGATTTGAGTACTAATTTGTTCTTTTACTCTATTAGGGTCAAAAAACTCTCTAAAGTCATCAATTGTTTGAGAAAGGTGTTTTGTAGTATTTACTATTGTTTCCATTCCTTTGTAAAACTCTTGGTCTTCTAGCATTCCTAACTCTTTTTGAATTCTTGTACCAGAAGCTATAGTAGAAACAGACGATAAAGGTTGCCTCCATTGATGAGCAATATTCCCTAGCATTTCTCCCATAGAAGCCATTTTTGATTGTTGGTATAAAACCATATCTTTTTTTCTATTTTCTTGTATTTCATTTTCAATTCGTTCATGATATCTTGTGAAGAAGTTTTCAAGAATACTTGAAACATAAAAAGCAAGTGCTATTAAAATTGCACAAAGAATTAAACTTATAAAAAAAGTGTTTCTAAGAGATTCGTTATTCATATCTCGCAACTCTTTTTTCTTAGTTTCTAAGTACCTTAACATATCAAGATTATAAAAACCAGAACCAATAGCCCAACCCCAATCATCAATTCCTATAATATAAGTTGTTTTATAAGCAGGTTCACCAGTTTCAGGCATAATTGAACCTATGTAACTAATAAAACCAGGTCCTTTTTTTGCTTGTTTTATAATCTCTTTTGTAATCATAAAGCCTTTAGAATCAACTAAATTAATTCTTTGTTTCCCTATATACTCTTTTTTTACGTGGGCAAGTTGGTAACCATCATAATCAAAGATAAAAACATATCCATTTTTACCATATCGTAAATTTTGAATATACTCTTTTATGATATGACTTTTCATTTCATCAATAAAGTCTTCTTTATATTCTCCTGTTCCAATTACTATAGAAAGAGGTTTATATAACTTCATATAAGTAACTTTTTTAAACTTTTTATTAGGGAAACTAGGCTTAACAGCTTCAATTTCTCCAAAGTATTCATTTTGGGTTTTAAAGTGTTCAATTAAGTCTTTATACACATACCTACCAGAACTATCTTTTATGTTAGAAATATCTTTATTTTCATATTCAGGAGTAATTGGATGAAGAATACTAATTCCATTGCTTTTTGCTAAATAAAAATAACCTCTGCCTTCATTGAATCTAATCTCTCTAAGGCTTTCTTTTATAATATTTAAAAGCTCTTTTTCTTCTAAATAAGAGTATTTTTCATGTAAGTTTTCAATTATATTATAGGCTTCTTGAACCCTTGTTTTTAATCTATCTTCAAGTCTTTGTTCAATATTTTTTCTTTCTCTTAGAATATCTTTATAAGCTTTTTCAACTTGAAATTTTGCAAGTCTTTTCTTTGATTCAATATAGTTTTTTTTGTAGATTTTTAAATCTTTTTGGAAGTTTTCTTCATTTTGAACATAGATTAAAATATTAATAAGTACAGCAATAAGTGTAATAATAATAACTGGCGAGTATTTAATGAAATTTAAAAGTTGTTTTTCACTTTTTATAAGCAAACTATTTCTCCAAGTATTTTATTAATAAGGCTTTTGCTCTATTTGATAGAACATTTTTGTATAAAGTTTTGTTTACTTTATAAATATTTTTACTTTCATTTTGAATTTGTGTTGCTACAAAATCAGAGTCAACAGATAACTTTACAAAAAGTCTATTATCTTTACTTAGCCAAGAGTTTTTTATTATACTTTTTGAAACTGCTTTTAAAGATATTTGTTCAGCAATAGTTTTTAAGTCTTGGTCAAAAGTCATTGGATTATCAAGCTTTTGTTCATACTCTTTATAAAATTCGATTGTTTTAATGTAGATTTTTTTACTAAGTTTATTACTTGCAATTAAAAGAGTTCTTTTTTTGTCAAACTCTTTAACCTCTGCATTTTTTATATAAGAATATGCAACTATTGAAATAGAGTTTTCTTCTTTTACTTCTTTTACCCATTTTGGAGCATCATCTGGTATCTTAGTAGGTTTAACTACTTTTTTTGTTTCCTCTTCATCACTAAAAGGATTGAGTGATGAGAAAGAGAAACAACCACTAAAAACAAATGTTAAAAGAAAGATTAATAAAAGGTTCTTAAGCATTATTTATCACTATAGTTTTCAATAAGTTCTCTTGCTTGTTGTAGTGCTTTATCACTACTATCTTTATCAAATGTTAAAGCAACTGCCATTCTTCTTCCTTCATGGCTTTGAGGTTTACCAAATACTCTTGCATAAGAAGTTTTAGTGAAGGCTTCATCTTTTACTTCAATACTTGGATTAAAACTATCATTTTTAGCTTTATAAGCAGCACTTGCTCCTGCTCCATAATCAATAAAGTCTAAAGGTAATCCTAAAACTGCTCTTACATGAAGTGCAAACTCACTTTGTGATTGAGTAATCATAGTTACCATTCCTGTGTCATGTGGTCTTGGACTCACTTCAGAAAAATAAACTTCATCACCTTTTACAAATAATTCAACACCAAAAATACCTCTTCCACCTAAACCATCAGTGATTTTTTGTGCAACTTCTTGAGATTTCTTTTTAGCTTCTTCACTCATATTCATTGGTTGCCATGAGAAGATATAGTCACCATCTTGTTGGATATGCCCAATAGGCTGGCAAAATACAGTTTGAGATTCATTTCTAGCAGTTAACATAGTGATTTCATAATCAAAAGTGATAAACTCTTCAACGATTAACTCACTTGCATCACCCCTTGCTTCTTTAGCAAGTTCCCAAGAGTTTTGTAAATCAGCTTCACTTCTTGCAATACTTTGCCCATGACCAGATGAACTCATAACTGGCTTAATTACACAAGGAAAGCCAATATTTGCAGCTGCTTTTTCTAAACCTTCAAAAGTAGTTACAAACTCATATTTACTAGTTGGAAGTCCTAACTCAACTGCTGCAAACTCTCTAATGTTTTTTCTATTCATTGTTTTATTTACTGCATCTGCATTAGGAATTACATGGTAACCTTCTTCTTCTGCTGTAAATAAAGCATCAATATTGATAGCTTCTACTTCAGGTAAAATATAATCAGGTTTTTCTCTTCTAATTACATCTAAAATCTCATTTTTATTTTTCATATTAATAGTATATGCTTTATTTGCAACTAATTGTGCAGGAGCATTATTATAAGAATCAACTGCAATAGTTTCAATTCCTAATCTTTGTGCTTCAATGATAACTTCTTTACCTAGTTCTCCACTTCCTAGAAGCATAATCTTTATAGAGTCTGATTTAAGAGGTGCTGTAAAATTCATTTTTTATTTTTCCTTATTAATTGTTTTTTCGTAAAATTTTTTATCAAGTTTAGTTAGCTTATATTTTCCAATAATAGATTTTAAAATTTTTACATATTCATAGCCAATAGCAGAGTATTTAGTCATATCTTCACTTAAGATATATCCGTTAATAAATTTACCATTTTTTCTCATTTTCTCTCTGTTGATTCTAAAGTTTTTATAAGCACCTGTTCTATTTAGGTTTCTCATATAAACTGCAATAGAAGATTCTAAAGTAGGGAAGATTCTAACCATGTGTTTTTTGCCAGCTTCTCTTCTTAAAGGAACCATTCCTATTTTTTTATCATAAGTCCAATGCCCAAAGATATTGTTTGCTTGTCTTATAAATCTACTTCTACCCCAAGCACTCTCAGTTGCAGCTTGTGCAATTGCAAGTGAAGGAGGAATAATATCTACTCTTCTTAAAAAAGTTTTATAATCATAGATATTCTTAACTTTATATTTTTTTTGTAATCTTTGAAGTTCTTTATACTCTTTTGAGTTTTTATCTAAATCTTTTTTCTCTTCTAAAGAAAGGATAAAATCTCTCTCTTTTAGAATTTTTAGATTCTCAACTTCAACTTTTTTTTCTAAAAAATTAAAGAAATAATCTTTTGCTTTTTTACCTTGAAGTTTATAGTATTCTTTTGGAAAACCTTTATTGTTTTTACTGTCATTGTTATTTGCAATTCCCAGTGAACAAACAAGCGCACTCAAAAGCAAAATTTTGAATAATTTCATTTATTTCCTTTAAATTGAAGTTGTGAAAACTTTTTTAACAGCACCTTTAAAATAGATTTTCCCTTCTATTTTAGAGATAGTTAACTCTTCTTGGCTAATTGGATAAACTAAAGCTTTTTCTTCTACAAGGTTTAAATCAAGACATCTTAAAAAACAAGCAACCATACCTGTTCCACAAGCTTTTGTCTCTCCTTCAACGCCTCTTTCATACGTTCTTACAAAAAGTTTTTTATCTTCAACTTTTACAAGGTTTACATTTGCATTGTATTCATATCTCATTTTTGCACAAATATCATGATCATATGCTTCTAAATCATCAACAATGGCTACTAAATGAGGAACTCCTGTGTCTATTAAGTACCAAGTGAAACCTTCTTGCTCAAAAGGTTCTTTTATAACTAAAGGTTTGGTCATTTGAGTTTGTACAATATTGTCTTCCACAATTGATTCTATAAGTCCAGCTTGTGTTAAAAATTTCATTTTAGAATTTGCAAGACCATTATTGTAAGCATAGTGTGCTACTGCTCTTGTAGCATTTCCACACATAGAAGCTTCACTTCCATCACTGTTATAAAATAGCCATTTAAAATCTGCTTCATTACTTGGAACTAGTGCCACTAAACCATCAGCACCAATTCCTTCTGTTCTATTACAAAGTTCTATTGCTTTAGAAGAAAAATCTTGCTCAACAAAAGTATGGAAAATCACAAAGTCATTTCCACTTGCACTATATTTTGTATATGTCATATAATTTCTCCTATAATTCTTTCTACTTCGTTTTGTAAATTTTTTAAATCTTTTGAGTTATCAATTACCATGTGGGCTAACTCTTTTTTCTTTTCAATATCCCATTGGTTAGAGATTTTAATTAAAGCCTCTTCTTGGCTTATATTATCTCTTTTCATAAGTCTTTGTATTTGTAACTCTTTTGGTGTATATACAACTAGTGACCTAGGAATAGGATAATGCATCTTTTCAAAAAATAGTGGAATATCTATGAAATAAGGTTTGTCTTGACTTTCAAATAGTCTTGATCTTTTTACAATTTCATCTTTGATTAGTGGATGAAGAAGACTCTCTAGTTTTAGTTTATTTTCTTCATTTGTAAAGATGATTTTACCTAACTCTTTTCTTAAAACTTTTCCATTTTCAACGTATTGGCTACCAAACATTTCTGCAATCTTTGCAGAGTTCTCGTCAAGCAGTTTATGAGAAATCTCATCTGCATCAATAATTAAAAAACCATGAAGTTTAAAAAGGTTACAAACTGTACTTTTACCTGTAGATATTCCACCTGTTAAGGCGATTGCATTTTTAAATAAATCATTACTCATAGTAAATATTTTACTACAAAAATGATTTATTTATGATTATTGAGGGAAGATTATCTTTTTGCGATTCCAGTTAAGGCTCTATATTGAGCTGCTGGGAATACAAAAGATGCGTGGTGAATTTCAGTTGAATAGTAATCTAAGTCAACTAGTAAATCAGATCTTTGTAAAATAATATCTGCTGTTGGATGATACTTTTTAGAAGCTAAAATTGCAGTCTCATGTCCAAATTTATAAGGCATTGCAATCCAGAAGTTTTGACCAACTAATTCTAAATCATCTTTTAATTTTTGCTCATCAGTAGAGAAACTTGAAGTAGAGAATGCAATAACACCATCATCTTTTAATACTCTCTCAATATTTGCTAAAAGCATTTCATCAAGATTTACATCAGTAAAAATTATTAAGTCAACATCTTTTTCATTTTTTGAAGTTAAAATTGAAGTGTCACCATACTCAACATTTTTTAAATTATGTTTTTCTACCTCTTTTTTTAATTCATCATTTGCAGACCCAATTACTAAAACATTTTCTGGTTCTTTATGCGTACAGATAGGAGTATGCACCATCATTTCATTAAAGGCTTGATTATTTTTCATTTCTATAAGTCCTTATATTTTATAAAATTTTAGGTATAATAGCAAAATACTATTAAACTTAATAAATATATCTCTAAGGCATAAAAAATTAAGCTTATATTTAACAGATATATTTAAAAACAAAAAAAGAA
>JABXII010000031.1 GCA_013373175.1 Campylobacteraceae bacterium
CTCATCCCAGGAATTGTGATGAAAGTACTAAATGGTGGAATAAATCTTCCTTATGGAAGTAAACAAGAGTTTGATTTAGAGAATAATAACAATGATGATAATGATAAAAAGAAAGAAAGTTGATTTTATATAAAAAAGTAACAGTGAAAGTAACGATAGCTAAATATAATACTTGAATAAAAGAAAAAGGAGAAGATATCTTCTCCGTATTTAAGGTAGAGTTATGAAAAATAGTATTGATTACAAATCAAGATTTAGAATTTTAAAAGGTGGAAAAGTAAGCCTAGTAGTAAGTGCTTTATTGTTAGGAAGTGTAATTAGCCTAAGTGATGCTGCAACAATATCTACTGCTGTTACAACAACACAATCTCATGATACAACGACTACAGATATAGATATAACATCTACTGGGTCTATTACTATTATAGATGATACTGAGTATGCAGTAACAACAGGTTCAAGTATTATAGGTGCTTCTCACTTTATATCAAATGCAGGAATAATAGAGATAGAAAGAGACCTTGATGTTACAGCTATTCATGTAGATGAATTAAATGAGGGTAATATCTTAAACTCTGGACGAATTACCTCTAAATCAAGAAATGGAGATGCTATGGGTATTTACTCTGATGAGAATAGTGATACAATCGTAAATTCTGGAACTATCACGGCAACTGGTACATATGCAGCAGGTATTTTTAATATGTATAACAATTCTGGTACCATCGAAAATTCGGGAACCATTACGGCAACTGGTACATCTGCAGTAGGTATTTCTAGTATTATGTATAGCAATTATGGTACCATCGTAAATTCGGGAACTATCACGGCAACTGGTACATATGCATCAGGTATTTCTAATATGGATAACTATTATGGTACCATCATAAATACTGGAAGTATAACAGTCGATGCTTCTCTTGGTACTGTTGGTATTGAAAGTTATGGCAACTATGAAAGCTCTATCATAAATTCTGGAACCATCACGGCAACAATAAACGGTAAAGCAGATGCTAAGGCATTTTCTTTAGGCTTATTCGATAGTACTTCTACATCAACTGCTCTTAATGATACTAGTGGAAAACTCTATGGAAATATACAAATAGAAGGTCTAAAGTTTACAAATAAAGGTCTTATCTCTTTGCCATATAATGCAACAGGAACTGACAGTGCTAAGATAAATGACTTTACTCAAACACAAACAGGAACACTACAAATAGGTCTTTTCACAGATGGTTCAACAACAACTCATTCGCAGTTAAGTACAGACGATGCAACATTTGAAGATGGAAGTACAATAGATGTCAATGTATTGAGTTCTTCTACAAATAGTGAACTATTGATAGGACAAAAGCTTGATGATATTGTAACTGCATCCAATAGTTTAACGCTAGAAGGAAAACTAAATATCACAGATAACTCTGCTCTTTTAAATTTTGAATATGTAAAAGATGGAGAAACGATAGATTTAAATGTAGTTGAAGGAACAACAATCTTAAATGCAACAACAACAGCAGGAGGAAATAGTATAACAAAAGCAGCTGCATCTGCCTTACAAACTATTCAAAATGCAGGTACAAATACAGCAATGACACCAGTGTTTACTGCACTTAATAAACTTCCAACAAATCAAGCAGTATCAAAAGCTGTAGAGTCAACTACACCACAAAATACAGGTTCCACAGTAAATGCAACAGGACAAATATCAAATACAATAACAGGTATCGTAAATCAAAGGCAAAGTATTACTATGGGTGGAGGACTAAACTCTGGAGATGAAATATTTAACCAAAAATCTGTTTGGATAAAGCCATTTGGGTCATTTGGTTCTCAAAATGATAAAGATGGATTAAATGGATTTGATCTAAAAGCATACGGTATAGGTATGGGGATAGATGGAGAATATAAACCAAACCAAACACTTGGATTTGGATTTTTTTATACGAATGCTAATGTTGATGTGAATAATGTTGCTCAAAAATCTGATTTAGATGTATTTACAACGCTGGTATATGGAAATGTACCTATAATAGATGAAAAAACAAAGTTTCTTTACCAATTAGGTTATGCTTGGCAAAAAACAAATGGCGAGAGAAGTATTTTTACAGGAGATACTGCAAGATCTAAATATACATCAAAAACTGCATCACTAGATTTAAAATTAGTAAGAGATTATAAAATCAATGATAACTTGCTTTTACAACCAATGACAAGTATAACTTATAGACATTTTACAAATCCATCTTATAGTGAGACAGGAGCAGGTGCTTTAAATCTTGATATTGAAAAATTTACTTCTACTGAACTTCTTTTAGGAGTAGGAACTCTTGCAAATTATAAACTTAATAATGATTCAAGAATAGTTGGAAGTGTAAATATTGGTTATGATTTTCATGATAGACAACAAAGTGTAACAGCATCTTATCAAGGTGCAACTGGTGTTAGTTTTGATACAACAGGAATAGATAATGGAAGATGGTCTTATGACTTAGGAGTTGGATATGAGATGGATATAAATGACACTTCAAATATTAACTTTACTTACAATAGGCAAGGTCAAGGAAGTGATTTCGTAAACAATACTTTTTCAGCAAAGTATGTATTGAAGTTTTAACAGTAGCTTGAGACTGTAATATTTTATGAAATTTTTCACATATCTATTCTTTTTACAATCGCATATAAAGATTTTTTAGAGGAAAATATATTTGGAAACCAATAAGCAAAAACTCATGGATATTAATACAGAAATAATATTGGATCTTGTGCCAAATAATATAATTTGGTGCGATAATCATATTACAAAAGCAGATAGAGTTAAGCAACTTTCTCAAAATCCATGCATATTGTGGTTTACTGGACTTAGCGGAAGTGGTAAATCTACAATTGCAAATACAGTTGAATCAAAACTTTATAAAATGGGTGCTAAAACATATCTTCTTGATGGTGATAATATAAGACATGGATTAAATAAAGACTTAGGTTTTAGTGAAAAAGACAGAACTGAAAATATTAGAAGAATAAGTGAAGTTGCAAAACTTTTTGTTGATAGTGGAAGTATTGTTCTTGTTGCATTTATTTCTCCTTTCCAAAGAGATAGAGAGTTGGCAAGAAATTTGGTGAAAGAAGATGAATTTATAGAAATCTTTATAGATGCTTCATTAGAAATATGTGAACAAAGGGATCCTAAAGGATTATATAAAAAAGTCAAAGAGCGAAAGATTAAAGATTTTACGGGGATAGATAGTCCTTATGAAGTACCTATAAATTCAGAGATACACTTAAAAACTAATGAGTTAACAATAGAACAAGCTAGTGAAGAAGTAATTAACTATTTAAAAAGATTCAATTATTTAAAGGATTTAAAAGAATGAATAACAATGATAAACAGATTATACAACAAAAAATAGACTTTACCTATTCTCAAAATATTGTAAAATTTTTTAAACAAACTAACACAACTATTTTGCTCTCAACTTATCAAACAAATAAAATAATGATAATAGGTCAAGAAAATGACCAATTTGATATACGATATAAAGAGTTCCCAAGACCTATGGGAATGTGTAAGAAAGAGGGAAAGCTCTTTGCTGGTTTAGGACATGGTATATATCAGTTTAGCAACTACACAGGTGTTGCACAAAATATGAAAGGTAATTTTGATGCCTGCTATATGCCACAAAATATTCACTTTACGGGAGATATAGATATTCATGAAATGGAATATTGTCAAGAAGAACTTTATTTTATTAATACAAAGTTTTCTTGTCTTTGCATTCAAGAACCCCACAATAGCTTCAAACCAATATGGAAGCCACCATTTATTTCACTTTTACAACCTGTTGATAAATGTCACTTAAATGGTTTTTGTACAAGGGATGGAGAACCAAGGTATGTAACAATGCTTGGACTTACTGATAAACCATTGGGCTGGAGAGCAAACAAAGCTAATGGTGGGTTGTTAATGGATATAAAAACTAATGAGATACTATGTAAAGGCTTATCAATGCCTCATTCTCCTAGATGGTATAAAGATAAACTGTATGTTTTAGAATCAGGAAAAGGTACTATTAATTATTATGATTTTAAAAAGAAAAAACTTGTTGAAATAGCAAAAGTTCCAGGATTTACAAGGGGTTTAGATATAGAAGGAGATTTTGCTTTTATTGGAGTTTCAAAGGTGCGAGAAAGTGCAACATTCTCAGGACTTGAAATTACAAAACTTCCTAAAAGAGTTAGTGGAGTATGGATAGTTAATATAAAAACAGGAGAAGTTGTCTCTTTTGTAGAGTTTACAAGTGGATTAGATGAAGTATTTGCCATAACGGTTCTTCCCCATAAAAAAGTAGAAATGCTTGATTTTACAAGTGATGAATCAAAAGAAAATTATATTATATCTTCAGAAGATTGTGAGCAAATAAAGATGGCTGAAACAAAACTTGAACTAGCAGCTCCTCACTTTGAAAAAGGAAATGATTTATTTAATGAAAATAAAAAGGAAGAAGCAATTATCTATTTTAAAAAAGCCTTAGAGATACAAAGTGACTACCTTCCAGCTACTTTTAATCTGGCGATAGCTTTGGGAGATTTAGGCAGATATGATGAAGCTGAAGAGATACTTTATGATGTTATTAAAAATGATGCTTCTATCTTACAAAGTTATGAATCTTTAGGCTTCATTTACTACAAAAAAGGTGATTTTAAAAAAGCAGAAAAGAACTTTAAGAAAATTCTTGAACTTAATCCTGATAATAAAAAAGCAAAGAATTCATTGGAAATTTTAAAAAGAGAAAAAAGTAACGGTGAATATAACGATAGCTAAATATAATACTTGAATAAGAAAGAAGAAGAAAGGTTCTTCTTATTCAAGGATATATCATGAAATTAAATCACAACTATTCAAATAGATTCCGTATTCTAAAAGGTGGAAAGATAAGCTTAGTAGTATCTGCTTTATTAGGAGGTATAACTCTAA
>JABXII010000013.1 GCA_013373175.1 Campylobacteraceae bacterium
AGTAAATAAATTTAAAAAAGATATAACAAAAGATTTAGAAGAACTAGAAATATTAATACAAAATCAAGAGAAAGAAGCAATAGCTCAAAAAGCTCATTATATTAAAAACTCTTGTTTAAATGTCGCTTTAGATGATATTTGTTCTTTACTTCAAGAGTTAGAAACTAAGAGTGTTTCTATGGAAGAGAGTTTAGATTTATATAAACAAATAAAACAAAAGATAAAAGCTATTATATAGCTTTTATCGAAGTTTCATTAAGTATAATTTTTTTATCTTCAAGTAGTTTTGTTAGTGAGGCTTTAAAAGCTTTTTTACTCATCTCAAAAGTATCTTTTATGTCTTCGGCATCACTTTTATATGTAAAGCCTAGTTCTCCACCATTTTCTTTTAAAATATCTAAAACTCTTTGTGGATTGTCATCACTTTTTTTAGCACCAATTTTTTGTAATGAGATATCAAGTTTTTCATCTTCTCTAATAAATTTTACATAAGCTCTTTTTCTATCTCCAACTTGAATATTTTCAAAAATCTCATTATGATAAATAAGTCCTGGGTATTTGTTATTTACAATAACTTTAAACCCTAAAGGTGTTTTGATATATGGAATAATCTCCACTTCTTCATTTTGTGAAAACTCATAATCAAGTTTTTTTAATTCAAATTTTTCACTTCCAATAAGTCTATGAGTTTTCTCATCTTCAATAATCTGAACTACTTTTTTCTCGCCTACATTAAAAGTAGATCTTTGTTTGTTTTTAGGAACTAATAAATCTTTTGGAAGTCCTATATCTAAAAAGGCTCCAAACTTTGCAATATCAATTACTTCTAAAGATACAAAATCTCCTTTATATCCATAGGGAGTTAATGTTGTTGCAACAAGTCTATCTTCACTATCTGTGTAGATAAATACCTCTAAAGTAGAGTCAATTTGCATCTCTTTTGTTATATAAGCATTTGGAAGTAGTACTTCTTCATCATTTAAAGCTTTTAAGTAAAGACCTGGTTCACTAACTCTTGATACTTTTAACTTATTTATTTCACCTAAATTTATTTCTTTATTCATTTTTTTCCTAATAGTTTTACCAATAAAAGTGTAATTACACCAACAATAATGATACTTGCTCCAGAACTAATGTCATAAAGGTATGAAATTAGTAATCCACATATTGTAAAAAAAGTTGCAAAAAGTGAACTTATGATCATCATTGAAGAGAGTTTTTTGGCGAAAAACTCTGCTATAAAAGTAGGGATAGTTAGCAATGCTATTACTAAAATTAAACCTACAACCTTAATCGCTGCAACAACACTTAGTGCAGCAAGAATTAGTATTAATGTATAAAAAAACTTAACAGAAATACCTCTTAAACTTGCAAATTCACTATCATAAGAGACTGCAAGTATTTGTTTATAAAATAGTGATACTGATATTAATATAAATGAGTTTAAAACTAATAAATAATAAACATCAGCTTGGGAAACTGCAATTATTGAACCAAATAGGTATGACATTAAATCAACATTGTATCCAGGAGTTAAGTCAATTAGAATAATACCTATTGCCATTCCTAATGCCCACATAATACCAATAATAGAGTCAACTCTATTTCTATTTTTTAAAGTTATCGCTGCAATAATTATTGCTGTTAATATTGCAAAAACTGTTGCTCCAAATAAAACAGGTAACCCTAAATATATAGCAAGACCAATTCCTCCATAAGCACTATGGGCAATTCCTCCTGCTAAAAAAGTGATTCTGTTAACAACAATTAATGAACCAATGATTCCTGCTGCAATAGAGACAAGAACTCCTGCTAATATTGCATTTTGTATGAAATCATATTGTAAAGCATCTAACATTTTTTCTCTTTATTCATGTGTTGAGTTACAACAAACTTGTTTTTTGCCAAGGGCTGAAAGTAGTTCTACTTCACATAAATGTTCATTATCATCATATTTTTCTTCTATGTTTTTCAAATGGTGATAAACTAAGTTTTTATTTATGTGAGCAACATTTTTCGCATAGTTTAAAAGTACTGAAATATCATGACTAACAACTACAATAGCAATAGATTTATTTAATTCTTTTAATAAATCATAAACTTCTTTTTGTCCTTTTACATCAATACTTGCAGTTGGTTCATCAAGTAACATTAGTTTTGGATTTGAACAAAGAGCACGGGCAATAAAAACCCTTTGTCTTTGACCTCCACTTAAATCACCAATTTTACTATTTGCAAAATCTTCCATACTAACTTGTTTTAATGAATGCATAGCACAAGCAATATCTTCTTTTGAATACCCAAATAGTTTTTTCTTTTTTTGCTTATGTCCCATAAGTACAACTTCTAAAGCAGTAATAGGAAAATCAATATTCAAATTTGTATTTTGAGGGACATAGCCAATTTGATTTTTTTTTAAAAAATTTTTGATTTTTCCCTTTTTAGGTTCAAGTAGATTTAGAATAAGTTTTAATAGTGTTGACTTTCCCCCTCCATTTGGACCAATAATAGCAAGAAAATCATCTTTTAAAATATCTAAATTAATATTCTCTAAAACTGTTTGTTTATCATATGAAAAATAGATATTTTTTAATTCTATAACTTTATTCATTTATATTTATATTACCCCTTGTTAAGGGCGAAATTATACTATATTAAGTAAAGAAAAGTCAATCAGTAAGAAATTTGATTTTTTCAGTTATTGTATGCCATAGAATTCCAATATATTCATGCATAGCTGATTCTGTTTTTTTAAGGTTTGAAGCTTTTGGAACACTGAATATTTTACCTTCAGTTTTTGCTAAATAATCTGTAGGAGCAGCAATGGGATTTAGCCAATTAGCTTCAAATATTTTCATGGCTCTTGGCATGTGAGATGCTGATGTAACAAGAATAAAAGGCTCTTTCATTAAAGTTTTTTTTGTATATTCTGATTCTTCTTTTGTATCTTTTGCTTCTTCATGTAAAATGATGTTTTCTTCTTTTATTCCAAGCTCTCTAGCAACATTCTTCATCATTTGAGCATTTGATAGTTTTTCATCACCTTTATATCCAGAAAGAATAAGTTTTGCATTGTCTAGTTCTTTGTATATTCTAATACCTTCAGTAAGTCTTATCAATGCAGTCTTAGAAAGTTGAGAAACATCTGATAATTTTTCATTATTTACATGCCCAGAACCTAAAACTAATACATAGTTTATTGATTTGTCAATTTTTAAATATGAAGGATATTGATTTTCTAAAGATTTTACAAGATTGTTTGAAAAAGGAGAATAGGCAATTAGTGCTGTCCATAAAAAAGCAATAACCATAAAAAAGTTTGCTTTTCTTTGTTTTTGAATTAATAAGTAAAATAATCCAATTATAAATAAAGTTAAGCCAATAGACAAAGGCATAAGTAAAGCAGAAATTAGTTTTTTTAAAGTAAATAGCATTTTTTAGGTTTTTTCTCCAATTAAAAATGATGCATATCCCACTACACTTTTGTCATCTTTTGTTCTATCATAACTTGTACAATAATGTAAAAATTTAGTTATAAAATTATTTTGTATGGAACTTTCTATCATAGCTTTTACACCGATTTTGCCACAAGCTTCACAGGGCTTATCAAGTAAAGATATATCCTTATTTATTATACCATTTAAGCAGATATTGTCAAGGTGCTTTGCTTCTTCTAGGTTATAAAAATGACTTAAATCTGTACTTATTACTATTAAATTATTTTCTTTTTTTAGTAATTCATCAATTACTAGAGATAATTTTTTAAAATCAATCTTTCCATATACAATTTCTACTATTTTTGAATTAGGAAAATAGTTTTTTATAAAAGGAGCTTGTGTTTCAGTAGAGTGTTCAAAATGAGCATCTTCATCAAATCCAAGAAAGTCAAATTTATCTTTTAATTGTTTGACTAAATTTAAATTGATTTGGATATTTCCTAAGGGTGTTTCATACTCACTTTTAGTGGCAACAGAAGCACCTTCTAAATAGTGTCTATGAGAAGGTCCAATTACAATTATATTATCAAACTGTTTTCTTGAAGAAATATAATAAGCTAAATTAGCAGTAAAACCACTATAAATGTATCCTGCATGGGGAACAATTATAGCTTTTATATCCATATTCAAATCATTTTCTAGTTTAAAGTTTGAATTAAAATGTTCTATATATTTTTTTATCTCTTCTTCTTTATCTGGATAAAAACTTCCACTTACTACTGCTTTTCTAATATCCATTAAAGACTCCTTCAAGTTTTTTATTGCACCTAGGACATGCTTTATTTTTTAAATTATATTCTTTTACATTAAAAAATTCCCTTGAAATAAGTAGTTCATTACAGTTTGAACAGTAAGTATTATTTTCATATCCTACATTTCCAATATAAACATATTTTAGTCCATACTCTTTTGCAATATCATAGGCTTCTTTTAGCTTTTCAAAGGAAGTTCTTGGAAGTGAAAGTTCTTTATAATCAGGATGAAAAGCTGATATATGCCAAACTGTATTTTCACCTAGATTGTTTTTAATAAATTTTACTATATTAGTAATCTCTTCTTTTGAGTCATTTTTTGTTGGAACTAAGAGTGTAGTTATTTCAGTATGAATATTATTTCTGTTTAGTTGTATTAGATTTTCTAAGACTTGGTTTAAATTACCTCCAAGACTCTTTTTATAATAACTTTCATTGAAAGATTTTAAATCAACATTTATAGCATCTATTACATCTTTCATATCATTTATAACTTCTTTACTTTCAAAACCATTACTTACAAAAACTGATTTAATTCCAAATTTTTTAGCTTCAAGTGCAATATCTTTTGCAAAGGGATAAAATATAGTTGGTTCATTATATGTATATGAAATAGATTGGCAAGCTCTTTGTTTTGCTATATTTACAACTTCTTTTGGTGAAATATATTTTGTTTTATCTATTTTCTTTTCTTGAGAAATGCCATGGTTTTGACAAAAGTTACAATGAAAGTTACATCCAACTGTTCCTAAGGATAAGGATTTAGATTTTGGAAGAAAATGATAAAGAGGTTTTTTCTCAATAGGGTCAATATTAAAAGCACTAATATGTCCATAAACTAGACATTTAACTTGATTGTCAATATTTTTATTAACTCCACAAACTCCTATTTGTCCATCTTTTAAATCACAATAATATGAGCAAAGTAAACATTTTAATTTGCCTTTATTAGATTTTTCAAAATAGTGCATGTTAAGGCTTTTTTATTTTTTGTGCTTCATATGTTTGAATTTTTGGATATCCAGGTAAATTTGTAGGATCTAGTCCTGCTTTTTTACATAGTTGTGAAATAAAAGCTTCAAAAGTAGGAAGTTGTTCCCAGACATGAGGAAGGAAAGTTGCTCTTTTCCCTCCTAATTCTAAAATAACTCCATGTTTATTTGGAATTAATTTTTGTTTTAAATCATCAAGGTCAGTATAAACTAGTTCTTCTGGTGGTGTTAATATAGAAATTTCAATCTCAATATTTTGAAACTCTTCATAGGATAATCTATTAAATCTTAAGTCATTAAAAGCTGCTGCTTTTGCATTATGAATAATATCATCAAATAAAGTTCTATGTGCAACAAGTGAGCCAACACAACCTCGTAGTTTATTGTCAAGGTTTATGGTTACAAAGGTTGCACATAGTTCGTTTAAAATTGGAAACTGTTTTTTTAAAGAAGTATCTAAATAAGTTGTCTCATCAAATTCACTTTTGATAGAGTCTTTTGCTAACTTTAAAAGAACATTTTCTATTTCCACTTTTTTCTCCTAATTTAATTTTGTTATATCTTTAATAGCTTCAATAAAAATATCATCATCATTTACACATTTGCAAACTCTATAATCTTTTATTCCTATTTCATCTGCTTCTTCTTTATATTCAATACTTAATTCAAAATCAGTTTCTGAATTATCAACTATAAAAGCAATAGGATAGATTAGTACATTGTCATCTTTATAATTTTTTAATTCATCATCTAATGATGGTTCTAGCCATTTCAATGGACCAACTTTTGATTGATAAGCTAAAGAAATAGATTTAAATCTAATACCTTTTTCTTCTAGTTTCTGTGATAGTATCTGAACATGATCATTTACTTGTTTTTCATATGGATCACCTGCATCAACTATTTTCTGAGGTAAACCGTGAGCTGAAAAAATTAAGTTAAAGTCTTCAGTTCTAGCATTTGAAACTTCTTTCTTAATTGAGTTTATAATCACTTCATTATAGATATCATTTTCATAAAATGGTTCAATAACTGTAAGATTAAACTCACCTTTTGCTGCTTCTTCAAAATCTTCTAATGAAGACTTAGTTGTTGTTGTTGAGTATTGAGGGTATAAAGGTAGTAATACTACATCTTTAATACCTTTTTCTTTTAGTTGTTTAATACACTCACTTGCAAAAGGAGGAGTATATCTCATAACTTGAAAAGTTTCTACTTCTTGTAATTGTTTGTTTAGTTTATTAACTAAATCTTCTGTAAGAGGATTTAAAGGAGAAAATCCACCAATTTCTTCATAGTTTTCCCATGCTGAGTTTAATCTTGTTGTAACAATAAACTTTGCAATAAATGATCTAAGAAGATTACTTTTAACTGTTAATATATTTTTATCATTGAACATATTTGTTAAAAACATTTTTAGTTCATTCTTATTTCTTGCCCCACCCATATTTAAAAGTACTAATGCTTTTGTAGGAGTTTTGTTCATTTGTTTTAATCCTTTTGTAATTCATTTAAATTAATTATTTTATCGCTGCTCCAGTTGGCAAGACTGTTATCGTGAGTAATTAGAAGCATACCACATTTATCTAAATTATTTATTAATAATTTCATAACCTCTATGGCAACAATATTGTCTAATGCTGAGGTTGGTTCATCAACTAATAATAAATCAGGTTCCATAAGTAGTGCTCTTAAAATAGAACATCGTTGAAGTTGTCCACCACTTAATTCATGAGGTTTTTTAGTGATTAACTCTTTTGTTAGATTTAGTTTTTTTATAAAATCTTGTATTTTTTCTTCTAAATCTATGGGGTTAACCACATCTTTAATTTGTTCAATAATTTTAAATGATGGATGGAATGAGCTGTAAGGGTCTTGGTAAATACAAGAGACTTTTTTTGAACTTATATTTCCTTTTAAAGGTTGTAAATTTTTGCAAATTAGTTCAAATAAAGTACTTTTACCACTTCCGCTTGTTCCTACAATAGAGATTAACTCATTGTTTTTAACTTCTAAGTTAAAGTCTTTATATATTAAATTATCTTTTGAGTAACCAAACGACAAGTTTTTTATAGTTAATACAGCTTCTTCACTATTCATTTCATATCCTATTTTTAGAAGATAACTATATAAAAAAAATCATTAAGATTTATTTTTATTGGATGATAATTTGGTTTTTATGAGTTACTTGAAAAGTAATCTCATGTTGGGTTAGAAGATCTGTTACAAATACTAAAGCAGAAGTTGGAATATTATCAGAAAGGAAAGAGTCTCTATCTTTACAGTATTCAAATTTTAAATAAGGATATTCTAGTTGTACTTTCTTCTTAATTTTTTTTAAATTAAACTCTTTTGTTGATAGAAATTCATTTTCACAAGTAAATTTTCTACTTATGATTTTTGTTAATTGATTTTGAGATAAAGGTTTTATGATTATATTTTTTTTAAACTTACTTTTACAAAGATCACAATTTTTTTCTAAAGGGCAATCATTTCTTTCACTTAATAAAAAAACATTTTGTTGAGGATTTTTCTCTATTATTACATTTAATAGCTTTTTACCTGTGTCATCATCGTAGTTTATAAATATTTTTTCATAATTATGATTATTTAAAAAGTATAGAATATCTTCGTAATTTGACGCTTTATCTACAAGTATTTCAATAGGATAAAGATTAATCATACTACAAAACTTTTCTAAGTCTTGTTTGTTATTATCATAAATTAGAATTTTCATACGATATTGTACTAAAAGAGTGTCTCAAAAGTGTCTCATTTTGAAATAAAATATACAAAAAAGATATTTATTATAGATATTTTTTTATTGTTGAATATAGTTTTTTTATCTCAATTGGTTTTCTTAAGTGGTCATTCATTCCACATTTATGGGATTTTTTGATATCATCATCTTGACTATTAGCTGTAAGGGCTATAATAGGTATCTTTTTATTTTCAGTTCTTATTATTTTTGTAGTTTCATATCCATCTAAATCTGGCATTTGAATGTCCATTAAAATTAAATCAATATTAGAGTTTTCTTCTATCTTTTTTATAGCATCTCCACCTGTAGAGACAATCTCTAACTTTACATTTGTTCCTTTTAATATTCCTGCAATTATTTGCTGGTTTAATTTATTATCTTCTACTAATAGTATTGTTTTATTTGAAAAGTCTGGTTTTGCACTTGCTTTTATCTTTCCCTTTTCTTTTGAATAAGCTTCTAATTCAAGTTTTACAAAAAAAGTACTACCTTTTCCTTTTTCTGATTTCACCCAAATTTTACCATTCATTAAATGTATTAAATCTTTTGATATCGCAAGTCCTAAACCTGTACCTTCGTATTTTTTAGAAGTACTTAAATCCCCTTGAGAAAAAGACTCAAATATCTTCTTTTGGTCATATTTGCTAAGTCCAATTCCTGTGTCTTCAACTTCTATATAAATCATATTATCTTCGTTTTGTTCAACTTTTAATCTAATATAACCTTCTTTCGTAAATTTTACAGCATTGTGTAAAATATTTGTAAAAACTTGTGAAACTCTTAATTTATCACCAAAATAGTATTCACTTAAATTTTCATCATACTCTAAAATAAATTCTAAATCTTTTTCCTCTAAATCAATATCAATATAATCAATACAATCACTAATAACTTCTTTTAATTTAAAAGGGGTGTTGTGAAACTCTATTTTCCCTTCTTCAATTTTTGAAAAGTCTAAAATATCATTGATAATTCTAAGTAAAGAGTTAGCACTTTTGTCAATTTTTTCGATGTACTCTTTTTGCTCATTTTTAAGTTCGGTTTCTAAGACTAAATGACTCATCCCAATAATAGAATTCATAGGAGTTCTAATCTCATGACTCATATTTGCTAAAAATTTAGCTTTAGCTTTTGTTGCTTCATATGCTTTATTTCTCTCTTTTTGAAGCTGTTTATTTAAAAGACTAAGTTTTCTATTCCAATATAAAGTAATTAGAATGATAAATAAAGAGATAATTGAAAGTTGCCAAACTAAAGTATAATCTGTTTTGATTTGATAACTAGTTTTAACCCACTTATTAAGGATTTCTTCTTTGATTTCTTTTGTTAATACTGTTAATGCTTTTTCAAAAATACTGTTTAAAATAGGGAGGTCTTTTCTTGTTGCAAGGGAAAGGTTCATCTCTCCATTTAGTTTTCCTGATACGGCAACAGAACCTATAAAATTCTTTTGAATTATATGATTAATTACGATTGAGTTATCAATAAATCCAAATATCTCTTTTGTCTCAACTTTATTTAATCCTTCTTCAACAGAATCAACTTCTATAATATTAACATCTGGATAGCTTTGTTTTAATACCTTAAATAGATAATGACCTCTTAAAACAGCAAAAGTTTTATCCTTTACTTGAGCAATATTATCAAAGAAAGGAACATTTACTTTTGTTGCAACTACAATATTTGATTTTATATATGAACTTGTAAAGTTTAAGTAACTTTGTTTATCTTTTGAAGGAAAGGCTAAAGGTAATATATCACAACGTCTATCTTTTATCTTCTCTAAAGACTCTAACCATGAGTTTGTATGTACTAATTTTGTTTCAATATTAAGTTGATTTGAAAGTATTTTTAAAATATCAGATGCTATTCCAATATATTGACCATCTTCTATTTTTCCAAAAGGTGCCCAATTAGGTGCAACACAAATTTTTAAAACACTATTATCTTCTAAAAACTTTTTTTCCTCTTTTGTAAATTGAATAACTTTTTTATAATAAGAACTATCGTTAAAATAAATTGTTAATTTTCCTAGATTATTGTAGGTGTACTCTTTTTTTTCAATAATATCTTTTTTTATAGAGTCATAAAGTTTGTATTTTGCAGGAAGTTTTTTTGTAAATATAATTTTGTTGTTTTCATTTCTATATGCAGTAACAAGTGTTTCATTTAAATAGATGTCTTTTATCTCTATAGCTTCAATAAAATTATTCTGAAAGTCTAATTCTATTTTATCCTTAAGTCCTTCTATTGCAAAATTTGAAAGATAAATAACACTAGATTGTGCAATTATTTTTGCTGTCTTATCTATATCTTGGGTAGTCTTTATTATGTTTTCATATTTTTCAGGTGCAGTTTTTGTTTCCAAGAAATACTTTTTTATAGAAAAGTCCACAACTAAGTAAATCAATACTATAAGTAAAGGGGGAATAAAAGTATAAGAAAACCTTTTTAAAGTTCTTTTTTTCACAATATTATTAATATCTTTCTAAAATTTTATCATAGGTACCATCAGCTTTTATCTCTTCAAAAACTGATTTCCAATCATTTATTATATCATCACTTGTCTCTTTATTAAAAGCAATATATAGTTTTGATTCAAAGAAAGCTTCCATTTCAACTGGAACAACTTTTTTATCTAAGCCTTTTTGCTTAAGATTATAAATAAAGGTAACTTCATCTGTAGGCATTAGGTCTGTTTTATTTTCTAGTAATTTATTTAGTCTATTATTAGATAAGGTATTTAAATCAAGGTTATTAAATCCCAAACTTTTAAGGACATCTACTGTTACAGTATCCCCTTCAACAATAATTGAGTTTACTTTTTTTGCATCTTCAAGGGTTTTAATATTTAAATCTTTTCTTGAAGCATTTTTAAAAAATCTTATTTTAACTGAAGCAATAGGACCTATCCATTTAAAAAGATTTTCTCTCTCTTTTGATTTTGAAGTAAGAAATAGGGCATAACCTTTTTTTCTTAATGTTATATTGTATGCTCTTTTCCATGGAAAAACTTTTATTTCTTTTTTATTTCCTAATCTTTTTTGTATTTCTTTTACTAAGTCTATACTAATCCCAGATAAACCATCTTTATTTTCTATTTGATAAGGAGCCCATGGTTCAGTAAGAGGTTGTATTTGGGCACTAGAAAATGAAATACTTATAAATAATAAAAGTATAAATAAAATTTTCATAACTCCCCTTAACTTGTAAATTTTTTAATTATATAAAAAAAGTAATAAAAGTTTTCATATAATTTATGATAATGGTTATCAATATAAAGAAACTTTAAGTTTTGTACTGTTACTATACTGATATTCATTATCATTTAAAGGATAGAAAAATGTCAGTTTTAATTATCGGTGGAGACAAGATTGATACTATAAAAAGTATTTTAGATCAGTTGGGAAGCTTTTCTGTTACTCATTGGGATACAAGAAAGAAATCAAGTGCTTGTAGAAAAGATATTCCTCAAAATACAGATTATGTATTAATGTTAACAGATTTTGTAAATCATAATGCAATGTACAAATATAGAAAAGAAGCAAAAAAGAAAAACATTCCAGTTATTTGTACAAAAAGAAGTGCTAGTTCAGTGTATTGTGAGGTTTGTAAATTTCTAAATATAAAAAAATGTGAGGCATAGATGAGCGAATTAGTTATTAATGAACTTAATGGTTTCAAAAACTATAAGTATGAATCAACAACAAGCAGAGTAGTAAACTTAAAAAATATATCTGATGCGGATTTAGATGAGTTTTTAGCTATTACGCATATATTAGATAGGAACTATATTAAATATAAGTTTACTACAAATATAGATATTAGAATTTTAGGTAAAAAGTAAAAGACAAGAGGAAAAGAAATGTCAAATTTAATTTTAAAAAAAGAGATTAGAAGTGTAATTAGAAATTCAGGGCAAGAGGCAAACTCTAAAATGCTTTGTTCAATCGTAAAATTAATGAATATGAGATATAAAAATTTAGATAAACAAAGAGTTGTATCATTAACAAATGAATTACTTTTTGAGTCAAGAGTATAAATGAAAAAATTTGGCTTTAATAGTAAAAATGAATATCTTCCTTCTTTTGATAAATTTCAAAGTAGTATAAATCAAAGATTAATGTTTTTAAAACTTTTTAATCAACAAGTAAACTGTTCTTTGAAGTTTTCAAAAAAGGAGATGTCTTTATGTAAAAACAACTCTTTATTTGAGCTTTTTATTAATAAAATTTTTATTAATTTACAGTGTAGTTCGAATTACTCTTCTAAAATAAATATTGATATTGAAAAAACAGTATTAATAAATAAATTTCTTAAAAAAGTGAGATTAAGAACAGAAACTATTCCTCTAAAATACTCTATTTTCACAAAAAAAATTAATAACTTAAAAAAATCAACTGACTTATTAACACTACTTTTAGAAAATGACTTTTCATTCTTTTTAGATGGAAATAGTTGTTTTAAAAAATTTGTCTCTAATAAAATTGTTAACTCTTCACATAATAGAGAAGTTACAGTTAGCGATGATTGTATTGATATTATTTCTCACGAGCAACTGTTTCAAACAAAAATATTTACTTTTTGGGAGTTTATAAATAGTAAAAAACTTGATATCGATAAACATATAAATAAAGCAGTGAAATGTATTAAAGAGAGTGACTTTAAACAAGTTTATTTAGTCTATCCAAAAAATGATGATTTTTGTAAACATGTAAGCGTTAGATGTAATGATATAAAAAGCAGTGAATATAATATTAAATTAATCCCATATTCAATGCGTTCAACTTTAAGATAATTTTATAAAAAAGGATAAATATGAAAGCAATATTTTATGCAACAAGTACAGGAAATACAGAAGAGGTTGCAAGTAAAATTCATGAAAAATTAGATGGTTTCGAATTAATAGATATTTCAAGTGATGGTGTTGATAAGATGAATGATTGTGAATCAATCATTTTAGGAGTATCTACTTGGGGTGAGGGTGAGTTACAAGATGATTGGGAAGATTGTTTTGAAGATATTCAAGAGATAGATTTCAAAGATAAAAAAGTTGCACTTTTTGGTTTAGGTGATCAAGAAAGTTATGGACATGAGTTTGTAGATGCCTTAGGAATTATGTATGAAACATTAGCTGAAAAGAATGTGCAAATTATAGGTGAAACCTCTACGGATGGATATGAATATGAATATTCTAAAGCTGAGGTAAATGGCAAATTTGTTGGATTAGTAATTGATGAAGATAATCAAGATGATTTAACAGATGAAAGAGTAGAAAATTGGTGTGAAAAGATAAAAGATTTAATATAATATTGATAATTGTTCTTAGAATCAAGATAAATTAAGTTTAATTTTATTACAATTCAAAATCGATTCAAGCTGGTTGAATCACACACAAGGAGATTTAATGAAAAAAATAAGTTTAGTAGCAGCTTCTTTACTATTAACAAGTAACTTAGTTGCAAATAGTATTGATGAAGCTTTTAAAGCTGGAACTGTAAGTGGTGACATCACATTATATGGTGAAAGACAAGATAACAGTGGTGGAAACAAAGATTCTGGTTTTACTATGGGTTCTATTGGTCTTACTTATGAAACTGGTGAATTAAATGGTTTTAAAGCTGCAGTTGGATTTAGAGGAAACCATGATTTTTCTGAAGTAGAAAAAGATGATTATTCTGACGGAAGTGAAAAAGAAGCAATTGTTCACACTGCTAATATCGCATATGCAAATGAGTACTTAGGATTAACTCTTGGTAGACAAGAGATTGATTTAGAGTGGTTAGGTGATTATAATGAAGCAGCAGTTCTTGGTATTACTGCAATTCCAAATACTACAGTTGTACTTGGATATACAAATAGAATAGCAGTTGCTGATGCAGATGCTCCTTTAGAAGATTTTGATGATTTTGGTGAAAATGGTGATGGTCAAGAGATTGATTATGCAGCTGTATTAGATGCTAAATATGAAGGTGTAAAAGGTTTAGTTGTTAATCCTTATGTTTATGATGCTGATAACTTAGCAAACTGGTATGGTTTAAAAGTTGATTATGATACTGATATGTTTGGTGTAACTGTACATGGTGCAAGTTCAAATGAAGATGTTTCAGGAACTGAAGATGGAGATATTGCTCACATTGAAGGTAGATTAAATATTGCAGGTTTTGGTTTTAACCTTGGATATATAACTACTGATAATGATGGTGGAGTAGGTTCAATGGCTACATTAGGTGATAACATCAATCCATTTGATGCACTAAGAGGTGGTGATGGTGAAAAAGTTTATGAAGCAGATGCACAAACTACTTATTTAAACGTAAACTATGAAATTTCAGGTGTTGAATTAGGTGCTATGTATGGTGAAATGGAATATGGAAGTGACAAAGATAAAGAGTTTGATTTTACTGTAGATTATGGTATTACTGATAACTTATCTATTGGTGCTCTTTATGTAAATCTTGACGCTGAAAATAGTGACGATGATTATGATAAATTAACTTTAACAGTTGAGTATTCATTCTAATATAACTTATTAAAACAAGGAAGAGGTTTAATTTCTTCCTTGTAAGCTTTTATATAATTTCTTCATTATCTAATTCAGAAAATTCATTATTAACTATAGCATCTTCATGGAAGTATTCAATTTTATTTTCTGCTGTTTCTAGGTTTTTAAACTTTGCAATATGAAAAACAGCATCCCCTTCTTGAATTAAAGGAATTTCTGATTTACCAATAATTATTCCATCAAAATTAGCTTTTATTTCATAACTCATATCATCTAAAGGTTCATCAACATAAGCTATTACTTCATTTTCTTTAACTGTTTCTCCTAGGCCTTTTATTGTTCTTATAATTCCACTTTCTGTAGACCTAATCCATTGGCTACTTTTGGCAATAATTGGAAGAGAAAATTTCTTTCTTTTTGTTGTTTTAGGAATCATCTCTGTCTCTCTTAAGACATTTATTATTCCTTTAACTCCTATTCTAATTGATTTTTCATCAAATCTTAGAGCTTCTCCTGCTTCATAAAGTAAAACAGGAATACCTCTATTTTGAGCTTCTTCTCTTAATGAACCATGTCTTAATTCAGAATGCAATACAACAGGAGCTTCAAAAGCTTTTGCAAGATTGTAAGTGAAAGGATTATTCAAATCTGTACGCACTTGCGGTAAATTTGATTTATGAATAGAAGCTGTGTGTAAATCTATTCCAAAATCACATTTTGTAACAATTTCATCAAAAAATATTTTTGCAATTCTACTTGCAAGTGAACCTTTTTTTGACCCAGGAAAAGAGCGATTCAAGTCTCTTCTATCTGGCATATATCTTGAAAGTGTAGTAACTCCATAGGTATTTACTATTGGTATTAAAATCAAAGTTCCTTTTAGTTTTTTAAGAATACTAAGTTTTCTTAATCTTCTAATGATTTCAATACCATTTAATTCATCTCCATGAATTGCTGCACTAACAAAAATAGTTGGACCATCTTTTTTCCCTCTTATGATTCTAATAGGTAGTCTCATAGGAGAATGATATAGTTTAGGAAGCTTTAAATCTAAAGTTATATTTGAATTTGCTTCTATTTGGGTATCAGCTATTATTAGCTTTTTCATAGTTTATGCCCCAATATTATCTCTTTTTATTCTTCTTTTTTTATCTCCTGGGGTTGGTACATTTTTCTCAATATAATCCATGATTTTTCCAGCAATATCTATTTGAGTAGATTTTTCTATTCCTTCTAATCCTGGGCTTGAATTAACTTCCATAACAAGAGGACCACGACTTGATGGAATCATATCAACTCCACAAACTCCAAGACCCATAGCTTTTGCAGCTGCTAAAGCAGTAGATTTTTCTTTTCTATTTAGTTTATAAGATGTTGCACTTCCGCCTTGGTGTAGATTTGATCTAAAATCTCCTTCTGCACCTTGTCTTTTCATTGCTCCCACAACTTCTCCACCAACAACTAAAGCTCTTATATCAGCTCCACCTGCTTCTTCAATAAACTCTTGAACTAATAAGTTTACGTCCATTCCATAAAAGGCATCAAGAACTGATTTTGCAGCTTTTTCACTATCAAGCAATACCACCCCAACACCTTGAGTACCTTCTAAAATCTTAAGAACTAAGGGTGCTCCACCACTAAGAGCAATAACATCTTTTGCACTTGATTTATTTGAAGCAAAAACAGTTCTTGGCATATCTACACCATTTTTTGAGAGTACTTGAAGACTTCTTAGTTTATCTCTACTTCTTGCAATAGCTAAGTTTCCAGAAGTACTAAAAACATCCATCATTTCAAAATGTCTTACCATAGCAGTTCCATAAAATGTTCTACTTGCACCTATTCTTGGAATAATAGCATCTGGAACAGGCAATTTCTTTCCTAAATAGTTGATTAATAATTCACCTTTTATAATCTCAATAGTACACTTTAGATAATCAATTACTTTAATTTCCCAGCCTTTTTTCTCTCCTGCTTCAACTAATCTTCTAGTAGAATATAGTTTTGAATTTCTTGATAAAATATATACTCTCATTTTTTTCTCACTTATTGTTTTGTTAAATACTCTTTTGATACATCAACTAAAAATTTTCCACTTAGGAATTTTCTTCCTATTAACATAGGTAGTTTCATATCTGCTCTATTTGTAAGAGTAATTACACTCTTATACTTTTTGCCCATAAATTCTACATTAACCTTAATTGATGGTCTTACTTGAAGTTGTCCATTTGAGCTTCTTACTTTTTTTAGTTTATGTAGAGGCATTTTCATTCTCTTTCCATGATAAGAAGGGTGTATCTCATCAAGAAGTGTAAAATATACCAAACCATCTTCTATTTCTATTTCATCACAGTGTAGTGCATTTGAATCTGCACCTGTGTCAATTTTTGCATCTAACTTATAAAGTTCTAAATCAATTATAGAAATAAGCTCTTTTTTCCCAACAATTTTCATATGTAAATACTCGCATATTAAGATGTAATAAATTAAATTTATTTCACTATGCTATCATAATATTATTAAAAATATAAGCCTATTTTTTATTTGGTTTTGGTGTTGTAAGTATTGTGAGCTTAGAAGAAGAGGGTGTTTACTCCTCTTCTAATAAGTGTTCATATCTTTTGTCAGTTAATAGTTTCATAAATGCAACTAAAGCATCTATTTTTCTATCATTTTGTTTTTTTGCTTTTAAATCATCTAAGGAAATAGTTTCTTCAACTTCAGGCTCAGCCCAAGGTTTTCCTGTTTCTGGATTTATCTTTCTTTCTTTATTATTATACTTATCATAAAACTCAACTACTGTTCTTAGGTCTTTAAATACACCATTATGCATATATGGACCAGTTACTGCTACATTTCTTAGTGTTGGAACTTTGTGTTTTCCTAAATGTTTTTTATCAGTAACTTCAGGGTTTGCTAATAATCCTTTATCAATATCTTTTACTCCATTTTTAGCTCTTAACTCATGGTTAATAGGTGTTCCTATGTTATGGTACTCATAGTTTGTAAAAGTTTCACCTTCTGAGTCTTCTGGTTTATTAAGGTGACAATTTGCGCAAGAATTATTTGCATTTGAGAAAAATAGTGATCTTCCTAAATCTTCAAGTGGAGTTAAATCATATTCTCCTCTTAAAAATCTATCATATTTTGAATCAAAAGGAGCAAACTCTTTTGTTTGTTCAAATTTCTCAATTGAATCAGTCATTGCTGTATAAGCTTTTTCATTTGATAAGAAGATATCTTCTCCATAAATATTTTTAAAAGTCTCTATGTAATAAGGGTTTTCTTTAAGTCTATCTACAACAGCTTTTTTAGACGGCATTCCCATTTCAATTGGATTTGTTGGAGGACCTCCTGCTTGTCCTGCTAAAGTACCTTCTCTTCCATCCCAAAATTGACCACCTATATATTGATCACTTTTTTTATCATAATGAAACTTTGGACTAAACATAGCATAAGCTGCACTTGGTGCTTGTCTATCACCTAAAGATTTTTTGTTATCTCCCATTGATGCCATTGCTTTTATACCATTGTCTCTATCATCAACAAAACCTCTTTCTGGGTTATGGCACGTAGCACAAGCTTGAGATCTATTTTTCGATAAGTTTTTATCAAAAAATAAGACTTTTCCTAATTGTTCTTTTTGTTTTATTTGCTCTTGTAACTCTTGCTTTGATAAAGTAGAGTTTGTACAACCTGTAACAAGTAAAACAGCAGTTGCTAGTGCAACTAAATTTAAATATTTCATTAACTTCTCCTTCTTAAAATATTTATAAATGGTAATAGTAATAAGTTTTTTATTGAGCAGTAATCTTTCATTTGCTCTTTTCTAAGTCCAAATTTTAAAACTTTAACTTCATTTGATAATTTCAATGTTCCAAAAACTCTGTCCCAAAGAGCTAAATATCCTCCATAGTTTTTGTCAAAAAAATCTTTACTATGATGAATTTGATGTTGTTTTGGTGAAATAAGCCATTTTTCTAAGAAGCTAAAATATCCAAGAGGAATATGAGAGTGTCTTAAGTTTGAACCTAAAAAAGAAAAAAGAAATACAAAAATATTAGCTCCGATTACTTCAACAATTCCAATTTTTGAACCAAAGAAATACAAAAATACTCCAGTTGTAAGACCTATACTTAAAGAGTATCTAAAGCCAAAAAGAATATTTTCTATTGGATGAACTCTATAAAAAGTTAGAGGATTTAAAACCTTTGCACTATGATGTATCTTGTGAAATTCCCAAAGAAAAGGAATTGTATGAAGAAATCTATGTAGCCAATATCTTGTAAAGTCACTTATAATAAAAAGTGTAATAGTGTACATAATAATTACTACTTCATAAGAAAGAGTATTTATATGATTAAAGCCAAACTCTAAATATAGAATTTTTCTTATATACAATGCAACACTATTTGCGCTAATTACTATTGGAAAGATTATTGCAATTTTAATAAAGTATGAAAGAATAAAGTAGTAGTAATCAAGTTTTGCACTTGGGTGTAGCCATAAGGCTTTTGATAGGTTTGTTCTTATGTATTTTTTATTAAAGTATAAATAAATCATTGCAATAGCAATTGATGAGATAATATAAACCCAGAAAGTTCTTTTATCTGGGTTTATTAAATACTCAAAGAGTAAAAGGTCATTCACTTTTAGTCACCATCAGCATCAATGATTTTTGCGTTAATAGATAATTCTTCAATTAAATCTAAAAAAAGAACAACATGAATTGTATTTGTTACTTCATAAAGCTCTTTTGCATCTTTAAAATCATCATTTTTAATTTTCTTATTTAGTGAAATTGCTTTAGTAATAGAATCTCTTAAAACTTTAACTTGTTTATTATGAGTTAAGTCTTCAAGATAGTTTCCATAATCATAGTAATGTTTAGTATTAAAAACATTTTTGTATGTATTTAAAATAGCACCAATTGCTAAAGAAGAGTTTTTACTAAGGGCATATTCACCTCTTTTATTATCAAAATTGTCTTTATATTTTTTACTTGTACCTAAAATATCTCCAATTCTCCACTCTTTTAATTTATAAGTATTTTGGATTAATCTATTGATTAAAATTCCATTTGCTTTTTTTAAGTCACTTAAAAAAGTTTTATGTAATGCTTTATATTCATTATTGATATCTTCAAGATGAGACTTGATTCTTTTTACAATAGTAAGAGTTAATTCATTTACTCTTTTATTTTTAATATCTTTTGTATATAAAACATATTCTAAGGCATTTATTGATTTAAGTGAGTTTTTAAATAGAGCAATTCTTGGGGCATCATCACTTTTAATAGCTCTGTCTAATTGTATTTTGATATCTTCATTTCCATGATGATAAATATCAATTAATCTTGGTGTATCAATATAGTCTTCATTTAAATCACCTAAGATATAAACTGATTGAACACTTTTCCATGATTTAACAAAGTTTTTAAAAGCTTGTTTTGCTTTTTCTTCATTATTATTTGAAACTTCATTTTCTAAAGTTTTAATATCCTCTAAAACTTTTTGTGAATCTTTTAAAATCACTTGTTCATAAATGTTGTTTAATGCTTTTTGATTTTTATCAACAGCCGCATTTGAGATAGTAACTAAACAAAGTATTGCTAGAACTATTTTTAATATTTTCATTTTATAACCTTTCTAAAAATTGTATTAATTTTTTTCTTTTTTCTTTAGGTAAGTGAGTATAAGCTTCTTTTGAAGCTTTTGCTTCTCCATCGTGCCACAGAATTGCTTCTTGGAAATCTCTTGCTCTACCATCATGCAATAATCTTGGTTTTTTACCATTGATTTTTTCATGCAAACTTAAACCCCATAAAGTAGGAGTTCTCCACTCACTTCCACTAGCACTAAATTCTGTTCTTCCATCTGCTAATCCTTCTCCCATATCATGAAGTAATAAATCAGTAAATGGAGAAATGTTTATACCACTTTTTGTAGTAAAAGATTCTTTATGACAATCTGCACAACCAATAGATTTAAAAAGTTTTAATCCCTTTTTATAAGAGTCATCTTTTTTAGCACTATATGTTTGTCTTTTTTTTATATAAAAATCAATAGCTTGAAGTCTAGAATCAGGCAAATCAATTTTATGCCTAGCTTTTGGAGCTTCTTTACAAGCTATTTGTTTATCAGTACATCTATCTTCTGTGAAAATTGTGGTTGTTAATCCCATGTCATTTATTGCAGCATCTGCTGTTTGATGTATTAGGGATGTATTATTTGCTTTCCAAGAGTATTTACCTATCTCTTTTTTCTTTGTAATTGGTGAATATGCATAATTCACACGTCCAGAAATTCCATCTTTATTTTTATCAAATTCATCTGCATTTGCTAATATTTGTTCATCAGGAATATCTTCTATTAGTCCTAAACCATTTAAAGAGGGTGCAATTCTAAATGTTATAATAGTATCTTTGTGTAATTCTCCATATTGTAAATCATTTAATACATAAGTAGGCTTTAAAATAGTATCAACTTCACCATCTGGAAACTTCACTTTAAGTTCTTCAAATTTTATTTCTGGTTTTGCTTCAAATCTTGCATCAGGTGTTCCATTTATAGCAATTTGACCACCATAAGTTGGTTCTGGGATTAAGGGGTTTGTTTTTAAAAACTCTAACTCTTCTTTTAAACCCTTTGAAGGAATTGAAAGTTTAGGAATAACAGACCTTGATAAACTACCGTTTTCATTGTATAAATTACCTCTTCCATTGCTTGGATGACAACTATTACAGGTATTTGCATTAAATAAAGGACCTAATCCATCTCTAGCAGTAGTTGCACTTGGAGCTTCAACCCAAGGAATTTTGAAAAAACTTCTTCCTAAAATAAACTTATCGTACTCTTCATTAGATAAAGAGTCTATATGTTTAACTAAAGTTTTTTTATCTTGTTTATGAGTTATTTCAGAACTATTAGCTAAAACCGCAAAAAGCCCAGTAGCAAAAAGTGCTACGAGGCTTTTATTTATAAGGGTTTTATTAATTGATTTGAAATTATAGTTTTGTTTCTTCTGGATCTGTAACATCATCAGTACTTAAAGAAATTCCATTCGCATTTGCAATTGTAACCATTTCATCACCAAGTTTTCTCATTTGATTTTTAAGTTTTACAATAACTTTTGCCATTGGGTTATCTGGCTGAATTTGGTAATCAAAGTGTTCTTTTGTTTTTGCTGTTTTATCAACTTTTGCAATTTTCTCTTCAATTGAAGTCATTAAAGCAATAATTCTAGTTTTGTCTTCTTTTGAAACTTTATCTAATAATGATGGACCATAGTCTTTACCATTATATGTAGAAGTTAAAATATTTTTGAAACCTAAGTAGTTTGTTACAATATCTCTATGTGTATTGTCTGAGAAGCAAGAGTGCTCATCTTCTTCAGATGGTGTTAATACAGCAACTGCAATTCTTTCATTTGCAAGTTCTGATTTAATAAATACACCCATACCCGCAATAACTTGTTTTAATGCTTCTTCTTTAGATAAATTCTTAGCAGCGTCTTTTCCTGTTAATTTTCCTTGGAATGCTGCTTGATATAAACCATCTTTATTCCAAGCTGAAGTAACAGTTTCTAAATCAGAAACAATTTTTTGTGCAGAAGCTTTTAAGTAAGATAATCTTCTTGGTGCATTTACATCTGAAGTAAAGTCAGAAAGTGGTCTTTGACCTGCTGTTAATGGTCCATTTGTAATTGAATCTTTTACAAAGTTAGAGTAGTCTTGATCTTGTCCCCATAATAAGAACTCAACGGCATGGTATCCAGTAGATACATTTGCCTCACCACCATTTTCATTTAAGTCAGTTAAAGAATCAACAGTAATTGAAGTTACATCAACAGTTGATGAATCTTCTCCACCTGGATTAAACTTACCTTTCGTATCAATAATATTTCCAGTAGTTCTTTCACCATTAGCATCAATAGTATAGTCAATCATATTTTCATCTAGTGGCCAAGCATTTAATTGTCCTTCTAGTGCACCATATTTTTCTGCTACCCAACCTTCTTCTGCATCAATTGGACCATTTGAAAGTCTGAAAATTTCAGTTTGTCCATAAGACTCTCTAGAAACTAACCAAGCATCTTTTGCTGCTTGTAAATTTTTTTCTGTAGGATTTGCTGCAAATTTATTAATAGCATTTTGTAATGCTTTTGCATCTTGAAGTGCATCATTGTAGTTATCATGTGCAATCATTGCATAAGCACTTAAAACATCACCTTTTTGTATATTGTGGTGTGAATGTACTTTTGAATCTGCATTTGAAGCTGCACAACCAGCGAATGCTAGAGCTGCTGCAAAACTAATACTTGCTGCTAATAATTTTGTTTTGTTCATATTTTTCCTTTTAGTTTTCTAAGTGATAGTCGTTATCAAATAATAAGAGTATTCTAAATAAATCACACTTAAATCATACTTAATATTGATAGTCCTTATCAATATTATAAATTATTAATATATTTTCTAATTGTGTTTATAAGTTCATCATTGATTGATTTCATATCAATCTCATCTTTATAGCACTCATACTCTTCTAGAATAAACATATAGTTATTTAATGTATTAATTAACTTATCTTCATTAGTTAGCAATACTAATTTTGAAATAATAGATCTAATAACTACTTTTTTTTCTGCTAAGTTTTCACAAGACATAGTAACAATCTCATCACTTAATATAGAAAAGGTATTAAGCTTTTTTTCTCTTAACCATTTTTTTCTATCTTGTTTTTGAGAAATTTTAGAGCTAATTACTGAATCAATTAACTTAGTCGCAATTGTTCCAACTAATGCATTGCTTGCAAGAGTGTTTATAGCAGGTAGTGCAATCATTTTTTATCCTTTACTTGATAATAGCTATCAAAATTATAAGGGAAGAAGTCTTAAAAGGAGTTTAAAATGATAATTACTATCATTAATATAAAATTAAGAATATTTACATTAGTATTTTGATACTGATTATTAAGGTTGAAAATGAAAAAAGAGTATCACGTATCAAATTTACATAAAAAGAATATCAAAATTCATAGTAGGCTTTGGAAAGTTTATACTCTAGCTTTATTAGTTAGCTTTGTAATAATATATATAAGAGGATAATAATGAATATTAAACATGGAATGACATTTGATGCATTTTTAAAAAACTTCAAACTGCACGTATCAAAGCTTGGATTTAAAAACTCAATTCAAAAAGATTATATTTTAAAAATTCTTTTTTACTCAGATGAACATTTAACAGCAGAACAAATAGCCTTCAAAGTAAAAGAAGAATATAACATTGATGTTGGAATTGCAACAGTTTATAGAACAGTTAAGTTTTTTGAAGATTTAGGAATTGTTGATAACTTAGATGTTGGAGATAGTGTAAAAAGATATGAACTTAAAATTTCTGAACATCATGATCATCTAGTTTGTACTTCTTGTCATAAAATTATTGAATTTTCAGATGATATAATTGAAGAAAAACAAGAATCAATTGCAAAAGATAATAATTTTGTTTTAAAAGACCATGCAATGATAATTTATGGACTGTGTGAAGATTGTCAATAAAATAAGATAATGAACATAAACAAAAAGGTCTCACTTCTTTTTATAATAATCTTTATATTCTCTTTTTCTTTAATCTCTTTTATTGTAAAAAGTAGGGTTGTAAATATAGAAAATATTGAAAAAAAGATTATTATAAATAATATAAAAAAAGTTCAAAGTATATTAAATAACTATTATGAGAAAGTAGATAATATAAGTTATGAATACTCAACTCATGATTTACTTTTAAACTATATAAAAAATAGTGATACAAACTCTTTAAACAACTTTTTTATAAATAAACCTGATTTTATGAAGAAATTAAATTTATCTTACTTTATTTTGCTTGATGAAAATAAAAACCCTTTAATTTCAAAATATTATGATTTAAGTTCTGAGGAGCAAATGAGTGTTCCTGATGAACTTTATGTTTTTCTAAAGCAGTTAAATTTAGAAAAGCTAAATGAAAACAATAAAAATAGATATATAACTCTTAATTTTGAGAAAGTACTTTTTAGTTTAGAAAAAGTTTTAATCAATAATGAACTATCGGGATATGTATTTACAGGAAGAGTTATAAATTCTACATTTTTAACTAAGATAAGTGAAATAATAGGTGACTATGGAAGTTTAGTTAGTAGTTATGAAGAAACTAGTTTTGATAAAATCAATTTTGAAAATGAAAATATTGATTATAAGATAAAAATTCAAGATGAACAAAATCTATTTTACTATTTAAGTTTCTATGACATTTTAGAAAATAAAAAATTCTTTATAAGATTTCAAAACAGTAGAGAAGTATATAATAATATGATAGTAGAGTTAAAATATATTTTAGCACTATTTATAGCACTGCTTCTTATAACTGTTATTGTCTTTTTTATCTTTATAAATAAACTTTTTGTAAATAGAATTAATTATATTGCAAACATAGTTAAAAAAGTATCTTTAAATGAAACCTTGAAGTATCAACTAAAAGTAAGTTATGACGATGAGATTTCTTATTTAATTAGAAGAATAAATGAGATGTTTCGTGTAATAAATGCCCAACAAGATTTAAACTTAAAAAAAGAGAGAGACTTTTTACAGTCTGTACTTGATACTCAACAAAATATTATCATGATAACTGATGGAAAAGAGATTCAAAGTGTAAATAGAAAGTTTAAAGAAATATTTTTTAATACAGAAAACTTTTTAGAAAACATAGCCTTAATTGACAATAGAACAAAAGCAAACTTTATGGCTGTTGCAAAAAGGTATAATAATAAAGATATGCCTGCAAAATTTAGTCTTATGGATAATCAAGAGAAGTATTTTACTTTTCAAGTTTCAAAATTAGATTGTAGAAAATATTTAATTTGTATGAATGATGTATCTACATTAAATCATAAAATAAAGCATCTAACTTTTAAAGCTAATATAGATGAGTTAACAAGCGTTTATAATAAATCAACAGTTACTAACTATGCAAAAAAATGGCTTGCAGATAAAGATTTTTCAATGATTATTTTTGATATTGATTATTTTAAAAAGATTAATGATAATTACGGACACTATGTTGGTGATTGCATTTTAAAAGAGATGACAAAACTTATTTCACAAGAGATTTCAAAAAGCGATATTTTAGGAAGAATAGGTGGAGAAGAGTTTTTACTTTTAATAGATGATACTTCAAGTATAAATGTTATTAAAATTGCAAATAGAATAAGAAAAATAGTTGAAAAGAAAGTATTTGCAATTGATGAACATAGAATTTTTGTAACAATTTCAATGGGGTGTACAGTGTGTATTTTCGACGAGAAATTTGAAACAATATATAAAAGAGCAGATGAAGCTTTATATGAAGCAAAAAAAACAGGTAGAAATAAAGTAATATTTTATTAAAAAAATAATATTTGTTGATAGTGATTATGACTTTATAATAAGTTGTTATTAAGAATAAGATACAATAATTACAAAAAGGAATTAAATGATAAGTACTGAAGATATTATTAAAATAGCTAGCTATTTTACTGTTATAGCTCATACTCCTGGAAGACTAAGAGTAAGAGTAAATCCAAAAATTAAAAATGAAAGTGGAAATATCACTTTAGAAGATATTGAAAACTTACCAGAAAAAATAGATGGAATAAACAGTATTAAAATTAAAAAAATAATAGCTTCTGTAACTATTACTTATGATCCAACTGTTTTTCCTCCTAGGTTATGGGATGATTTAATAGAAAATAGAAACTTAAGTGAAATCACAGAGCTAATAAATAGTTTAGCAAAGGAGGTTGTGTAATTGGCAGCAAATTTAGATGAGGCTTTATTAGTAAGCCAGAGAATAGACGTAAATGACCCTCAACCAATAGTTTCTCAAGCACTTAGAATTGCTATTTATGATGAGTGTAAAGCATATGAAGCATATGTAAGAATAATTGAAAAATTTGGTTTAGTTCAACCTTTTGTGCATATAAAGGAGTCTGAAGCTAGGCATTACCAAGCTTTAATTTCTTTATTACAAAAATATAATGTTGAAGTGCCAGTTAATGATTGGCATTTAAAAATTGAAGCACCAAATAGTTTTGTTGAAGCTTGTGAATTAGGTGTGGCAAGTGAGATTCAGAATATCGCTATGTATGATAATCTTTTACAACATGTTCAAGAAGCAGATATAAGAGATGTTTTTTATCAGTTACAAGCCCATTCATATAATAATCACTTACCAGCTTTTAGAAACTGCATTTTAAATCATTACACAGTTGCAAATGATGTTCAAGGTTTTAATCAAGCACAAGTAATGGAAAAAATTGGTGAATATCAGATGATATTAGAAGATATGCTAAATGGAAATATGGATGAAGCAAAATTGACAAATCTATTTTCTAAGTTAAATCTTTCAATGCTTTCAGGAGCAGCACTAGGCGCAGCAGGGGTTGCATTTTTTAATGACTACATGAATAAAAAAGATAAGGAGTAAGTCATGGCTTTACCATTTGTATTAGGACTAGCAGTAGGAGCGGGTGCAGTATACGCTTTTTCAAGATCAGATAAACTAAAAGACAAAGCAACATCATTGTTTTCAAAATCAAAAGATGTAGCAAATACATCAATTGAAAAAAGTAAAGAAACAGTTGATGAGGTAAAAGATACTATAAATGCAACAGCAGCTTGTATCAAAGAGAAAAAAGAACAGCAAAAAGTAGAAAAAGAAACTAATAAAGAAAAAAAAGAGGAAGCTAAATAATGAACCAACCTTTAATTAATAATCCAACAAATCCTGTTTTAAGAAGTGTAATAACTGGAGCAATTGCATCAGCAGTTGCTTCTAGTACTATTAATATGAGAAAAGTTAAAAATGAAGAAATTTCTAAAAAAGAAGCATTAAAAGATACTTTAAAAAGAACTTCTCAAGGAGCAATTGCAACAGGAGCTGCTGTTGCTACTGCTGATTATCTATCTCAAAAGGGTGGATTTATAAAAGCTATGACAACTATCTCTGTTGGAATGGCAGGAATTTATGCCTTAGAAGTTTTAGATGATAAATTAAATAAAAGTTGTGAACAGCAGTGTGAAGAAGCAACATTAATTGCAAAGGAGCAATAGATGAATCAAAATGGTAATCAAAATCCACAAAATATGAATATAAATCAAAATCAAATGAATACTATGAATCAACAAAATATGTATGACCCAAATATTGATAACACAAGAGTTGGAGCAACTCCTTCTATGAATATAAATCAAAATCCATATATAAACCAAAATCAACAGTTTTCAAATGCACAACAAAATCCTCAAGATCAAGGTGTATTTAATAATGCTGATTTTGTTAAGGGTGCTTTAGTTGGTGCAGCTGTAACTTTTCTATTAACAAATAAAGGTGCACAAGAAACTATTATGAAAGCTGCTTCAAAAGGAACTGAACTTTTTCAAGCTGGAATGGAAGAGTTAAAAGAGCGATATGAAGATGCAAAAGCGCAAATGGAAGCGAACCAAAATCAATAGCTATGAGTAATAATTATAAAATAGTACACCAAACTAACAGAAGAGTTAGATATAAATATTCTTTATTAGATGATAAATATATTGATGGAAATATATTAAAAAAAGATTTAGAAAAATTAGATGGTGTAGAAAGTGTAAGAGTTAATAAAGTAGCAAAAAGTGTAGTTGTTAACTTTGAAAACTCAAAAGTTTTAGAAACAGTAGAAAATAGACTTAAAGATTTAACTCTTGATGATTTATTAGAATCATGCAAAAATGAAGCAGTATGCGTGTCTTGTGTTAGTGATGAAGACCCTAGCATAAAAGGAATTGTAAGAGCAAGTTCTGCTTTAGTTGCTGAAAGACTTACTAAAAATAGTTTAATAAAAGCTACTGTTTCTTCTATTGCAGCTGCACCTTTATTACTTGAAGGAAGTAAAGAACTTTTTGAAGAAGGTCTTACTTCAAAGGTATTAGAAAGTGCTGCTGTTGGTATCTCTTTATATAGAAAAGATTATTTAGCTGCAAACTCTACTAATGCAATGTTAGAGTTAGGTGAATATATTGAAGAAACTACAGTACATAAAAGTGATGACTTACTAAAAGAACTTGCTAAACCAAATGTTGAAGAAGCATGGATTGAAAAAGAGATTGATGGAAAAATCACAGAAGTTTTAGTTAAAAGTGTTGAAATTAAAACTGGTGATGTTGTAGTTGTAGGTGTTGGAAATACAATTGCAGTTGATGGTCATATCTTAGATGGAAGTGCAAGTGTAAATGAAGTTTCTATGACAGGTGAAGCAGAACCTGTTACTAAAAGAAGAGGGGATAGAGTTATCTCTGGAACTATCGTTGAAGATGGTAGATTAAGAATTTGGGCTGAATATGTAGGTGCTGATACTGCTACACAAAGAATTAAGCACTATATTGAAAATTCATTAAATGAGAAATCTTCTGTTCAATTAAAAGCTACGAAATTAGCTGATAAGTTAGTTCCTGTAACCCTTGGACTTGCTGGAACATCATATGTTTTAACAAAAGATTTTGAAAGAACAGCTTCTATTTTACAAGCTGATTACTCTTGTGCTTTAAAACTTGCAACTCCTGTTGCTTTTAAAACAACTATTTCAAAAGCAGGTAATAATGGTATTATGATTAAAGGTGCAAAATCTATTGAATCTTTAAGTAGTGCTGATACCTTTGTTTTTGATAAGACTGGGACTTTAACAGAAGGGGAACTTGAGGTTATTTCTGTTGAATCATATGACGAAGAGTGGACTGAAGAGGATGTTTTAAATCTTACTGCATCAACAGAAGAACACTACTTTCATCCTGTTGCTGAAGCTGTTGTAAAAGCAGCAAAGGAAAAAGGTTTTGTTCATATGCACCACGAAGAAGTTGAGTTTATTGTAGCTCATGGGGTAAAAACTGAAGTTGATGGAAAACAAGTTGTTATTGGAAGTAGACACTTTTTAGAAGACGATGAAAAAATTAATTTTGGTAAAGCAAAAGCAAGAATTCAAAAATCATTAGATAAAGGAGAAACTCTTCTTTATATAGGTTTTGATGGAAAACTTTTAGGAACTATCTCTTTAGCTGATAATTTAAGAAAGAACACAAAAGCTTCTATTCAAAAGTTAAGAAAGCTTGGTGTTAATAATATAGTTATGCTTACAGGAGATACTAAGAAAAAAGCTTCAATGATAGCTAAAGAGCTTGATATTGATGAAGTAAGAGCAGAACTTTTACCAACTGATAAAGCACGAATTATTAAAGAGCTTATGGACGAAGGTAGAAAAGTTGCTTTTGTTGGAGATGGAATAAATGATGCTCCAGCGTTAATCTCTTCTCATGTTGGTATTTCAATGAGTAGGGGAGCTGATATTGCAAAAGCTACAGCTGATGTTAGTTTATTAAAAGATGATATTGCAGCTGTTGTGGAAGCAAAAGAGTTAGCTAATAACACTATGAAGTTAATTAACAATAATTTTAATGCTACAGTGGGAATAAATTCAGCTATCTTAGCAGGAGCTACGTTTGGATTGTTCTCGCCAATACAAACAGCAGTACTACATAATGGTACTACTATAGGTTTACTTTTAAACTCAATTAGAGGTGTAAAAGTAAATAAATAAAAGTAGAAGGTTTTCTTCTACTTTTAGCTATCTTTAGAAATTTTCATTAAATTTACATACCAGTCTTCATCAACTGTTTCTAAATCAATACTTGATAGAACTATCTCTAAATTATATGCATCATTTACATTTAACTCTTCAATAAGTTCTTCTGGAATAAATAGTGCTTCTGTGCAGTAACTAAATAGTTGTTCTTCGCATTGGATATCTTCCATACCCCAACCATCTTCAAATTCACTTACTACAAAATATCTTTCTGGTTCAACTTTACTCTTCAAGTACATCCTTTCTTTTTTGGTTTATTCAAATATTTCTTGATCAATTTTTTCAAAGTTTTTGTTAAAAATTGCGACATGATAACTTTTCTCATCTGTATATCTTATTAGGTAATATTTAGGATTTGAAATAAGTTGTAATCTCATTGTTTTATAATCAAAATTATCTAGCTTTAAGCCCCTAAAATCAAGAGTTTTATAATCGATTAAATAAATTTTGTTATTTTTAGAAATTGCAAATCCTGCTAGTTTTTGTTGCTTGTTTTCACTTATTTTTATATGTTTTATTTCAATATTTAGAGGATATGTAATTTCTTTTAGATAGATTTCATCATTTGCTCTATTTATTTTAAAAAGTTTATTCTTTGAATCTATAAAAAAGTAGCCTAAATCAAAAGGTTTTAGATTCGTTGCTTTACCCCAAATATTTTTGATTGGAAAAGATATATTCTTTTTTCTACTTAGTTTTTTAATTTTATTTGTAAGTTTGATATCTAGTTTTTTATCAAAGTTATATACTTTTATCTCTTGATTTTTAAATAGAATAAACTCTTCAGGAAACTTAATCATTCCTATCTTACTTATGGGGTTTATAAAAGGGAAAAAATTTAATTCTTGTTTTTTTAAGTCTTCCGGCTTATAAGAAAAACTTAGCCTAGATTCTTTTATAATCTTTTTATTAAAGCTTTCATTACCAATTTTTATTGGAAGTTTATTTTGAATATCAAGGTTTCTCCAATACACAAAAGGTAAATATGATTCATATGTTTTTCTATCAAAGGTTTCTTTATTTTTTATTCCATATTCAAAATGGTGCTCTCCAAAGTTTTTTTGGTAAACAAACTCTTTTTTTATAGGAGAATAGAATACATAATATTTATTAAAACTTTTTTTGTACCTTTCATTGTAAGTGTTATATGAAAAATATGAAACCAATATAAAGGATATTAGAAGTAAGATTTTAAATAGTTTACTTTTTACTCTTTGTTCTTTTATACTATAAAAACTATCTAATGCAATAAAAAACATAGAAATAAGTAAGATAAGCCAAATTAAATCAAAAGAGTTATAAATACTTTTATGAAAAATAGTTGTAATAAATAGTGTAATAAGTAGTTTTAGAGCACTAATAAAAGGTTTTCTTTCTATAATTGCAGAACTTATTCCAAGGTATAAAATAGTAGAAGAAATAAGATAAAAAAACATATCTTTTAAAGCTATTAAAGTTAACTCATAAGGATAGTAGTTTAGCAAAATAAAGTAGCATGTAATACTAAAAATAATAGCAATTATTAATAGATAAAAGAAGCCTATTATAAGGTGCAAAAATAAAGATTTATGCATATCAATAGGAAGATGAATCATTATCTTTATCTTTTTAGATATTTTCTCAGGTATAAATTGAAAAGAGGATATCAATATAGCTATCATATAAAATAAATATGAAAAGTGTTGATATGGTTTTTGTTCTAAAGTAATAAATCTATACCACATCATAGATTCAGGTTCAACAGTTGAAAAAAGAAAATCTAGTCTAAACCAAAAGTATCCCAATATAAAAATACTTAGAACAAATAAAGCTATTACTAAATATTTAATCTTTAACCACTCTTTTTTTACAATTGCATAAATCATTTAATATTTTCCTACAAAACCTAAGAATTTGTCTTCAAAACTAGTTTGAATCTCTTTTAGGTTTTCAAGTTTCTTGAAAGTGTATATTTTCTTTTTACCTTTGAACTCTTCTATTCTATGAATAAATGAGTTATCAATCTCTTCTTCTTGTAGCTCATAACATCTAAAACTATTAATAAAATTAGACATTTTATCTTGATAAACATTTCCACCTTTTTGTACAATAGCCATATCATCAATTAAATCTACTAAGTCTTCCATGATATGAGAAGTTATTAGTACTGTTACTTTTTTCTCTTTTATGTATTCTTTTAAATAATCAATAAAAAGTCTTCTGTATCCTGCATCTAAACCCATAGAATAATCATCTAAAATAAGTAATTTTGCATTTTGAGCAAACAAAGTTCCTAAAACAACTTGTGATTTTTGACCAAAAGATAGAGTTGAGATTTTTTGTTCATAGGATAAATTCATTAAGTCAATAAGTTCATAAAATACATTCTTATCCCAGTTTTCATAAAAAGAGGAATAAAACTCTTCATTTTGTTTTATTGTCATAAAATCATAGGCTATAAAACCTTCATGAAGAAGTGCAATTCTTTTTTTTGTTTGAGAAGAGAGATTATATGAAGATTCATCAAATATAGTGCAAGTACCATTAGTTGGTTTAATGTAGCCCATTAAAATATTTATTAAAGTTGATTTTCCAACACCATTTTTACCTAAAATACCATAAATTGAACCCTCTTTTATAGTGAGGTTTAAATTTTCATATATTGTTTTATTTCCATATTTATGGGATAGTTTTTCTATTTTTATAATTGTTTTCTGCAAATATTAGCCTATTTATATAATATAATTTTAATAATTGTTATCAATTATAACTTTTTGAAGTTTAAAAAAAGATGAATATTATTTTGATAACTTTATAATTTATTTACTTTTTAATGGAAACAATGATATATTAATTTTTTAATATTTTATTGATGGAGAGCTATGAAAACAAAATACAAAGTGGTATTTTTAATTACAAGTTTATTAATTATATTGTCTATTTCCATCTCCTTTATTAACTATTCCATTTCATTTTCTTCTATTCAAAAACAGTTGAAAAATCAGATACTTCCGTTGTTTTTAAATAATGTATACTCTGATATTCAAAAACATATTGTAAAACCACACATAATTTCTTCTACAATGGCAAATAATAGTTTTTTAAAAAACTGGTTAATAGAAGAAAAAAATAAAAGCAAGGTAGAAGATTATTTAGCTTCAATAAAAGATGAATATGATTTATTTAATACTTTTCTAGTATCAGAAAAAACAAAAAAATATTATACAAAAGATGGTGTTTTAGAAGTTTTAGATGAAAGTAAACCTTCAAGTGCTTGGTATTTTAATTTTAAAAAAAGTGATAAAAAACATGAAATAAATTTAGATATAAATAAGTTTATTTCTGATGATTTAATTATGTTTATAAACTATAAAATTTATGATGAAAGTTCAAAATTACTTGGAGTTACAGGAGTTTCTTTAAAAACATCATATATAAATAAAATATTAAAGACATTTAGAACTAATGAACATTTTATTGTAAGTTTTTATAATAAAAATGCACAAATGATTTTATCTGAAGGGTATGTAAATAATAGTTTTCCTATTGATAATAAACAGAATTTAAATAGATTTAAAGAAGAAATTTTTACTAAAGATTCTTCAATGATAGAGTTTGAAAAAGATGGGGATACTCATATATTAAATTCTAAATATATTCCTGAACTTGATTTATTTTTAACAGTAGAAGCAAATCTGAAAAATTTCACTTATAATATTACAAATATCTTATATTTTAATATGATTGTTTCTTTTTTAGTTACATCGATAATTGCATTTTTAGTTTATTTAATAATAAGAAATTATAGTAAAAAGTTAGAGTTTTTATCACAGCATGATTCCTTAACTAAACTCTCTAATAGAAGAGATTTTCAATTAAAACTTAATACTCTTTTTAACTTGATGAAGAGAAAGGGAAATGATATTTGTTTAATCTTTATTGATATTGACAATTTTAAAAATTTTAATGATAAGTTTGGTCATCAAACAGGAGACCAAATATTAGTAAAATTTGTTGATGTATTACAATCAGAAGTAAGAAAAACTGACTTATTTGCAAGGTGGGGTGGAGAAGAGTTTCTTATTGCACTTATTGATTCAAATATTGAAGATACAAAAGCATTGACTGAGAAGTTAAGAATACTTATTGAAAATGATACTGCTTTAAATAAATTAACAAAAACAAAAGTTACAGCAAGTTTTGGAGTTACAAAGTTAGAAGAATATGATACGATAGATGAAGCTATATCAAGAGCTGATAAAGCTATGTATCTATCTAAAAATAATGGGAAAAATCAAGTTTCAATATTATAAGAGTTTTTATCTAAATAAGAAACTAAACTATCTTTTCCTTCTTCTTTAGCTTTTGCTAAAGCATCATAGGTTTTACTTAAAAGAGAATCTAAATTATCTTGTGGATTATCTATTGTAGAAAGACCAATACTTGTTGTTATATTGATTTTTTTATCTTTAAACTCAAATTCCATATTTCGTGTTTCATTTAATAATCTTTTGGCAAGAATTTGCGCATCTTCTAATGAAGTCATAGGAAGAAGTAAAATAAACTCTTCTCCACTATATCTAGCTAAAATATCAGAGTCTCTAATACTGCTTTTTAAAAGTTCAGCAAAGCTTTTTATAACAGTGTCACCAAAAGTGTGAGAACATGACTCATTTACATGGCTTAAATCATCAATATCTAATACCATACAAGTAAGGCAACTATCATATCTATGAGCTAAAGATATTGCTTTATTTGCGTGGTCATTTAAGTACCTTCTATTTCCAACTTCTGTTAATTGGTCATTAAATGCAAGTGTTTTAAGTTTTGAGTTTGTACCTTCTACTTCTTCATTTTTTTCAATTAAAAGTGAGTCCAAATCTTTATTTAATTCTTCTAATCTTTGTTTAGTAACTTTTAATTCTGTTACTTCTCTAGAAATTCCAATAACTTTCTTTTCATGATTAGCTTCATCATTAATTGGAATAATCATAGTGTTATAGTATCTGTCTTCACCATTAATACTTACTGTTTCTTCTTCTATGATAGGTTTGTTTTCTTCAAGACATTTTAAATACTTCTCTTCTAGAAAACAAGCATTTTCTTCACCTAAAAACTCTTTTAGTTTTTTATTGATGATTGTTTCACTTTGACCAAGATTTTTCATTTGTGATGGATTCATTTTTTCAGCAACAAAATCCCCATCTTTATCTAAGGATGCCAAGAACATATTATCATTTGAATTGCTCCAAAAGTGCTCAAAAAGGTTAAGCTTTCCTTCTGCCAATTTAGAAATATTATCCATTTAAATTCTCTTTTTTTAAAATATTATTGATTATATTAACTTATAAATAATGAAAATAATATTAAGTGTAACTTCCATTTTTATTAATTATTTTGTAATTTTGTTTTAATATTAATAATAAAAATACTTTTTTTAGGTAAAATAAATAGATTGTATTATAGGTGTGCGAGGTTCTATGAAAGTTTTCTTATTTATTATTTTTTTCACTACTTTAGTTTTTTCCCAAGAACTTGATACTTTATTAAAAGAATATGAAAGTTCATCAAAAAATTCACTTGAAACATTAAATGAAAAAATGGGTTATGTAGTTGTTTATACAAAAGAAGAACTAGAACTCATGCAATATACTAATTTATCAGATGTATTAAAAGAAATTCCTTCTAATAATTCAAATGTAAATAGATTTGGCTTAAATAATATTTCTCTTTCAGGAAGTAAAACCGACGTAACAGGATTTTTTAGACTATACATAAATGACCATGAAGTAAGTTCTATTTATAATCAATCTGCATCTTTAACTTGGCTTCAAATGCCTGTATCTATGATAGACCATATTGAAGTTTATTATGGAGAAGGTTCTTTTACTTTAGGTAATGAAACTGGAGTTCAGTTTATAAGAGTATATACAAAAAATGCTCAAAGAGAGAATGGAAGTGAAATACAAACTGTTCAATCAAATAAAAGCACAAACTCTCAAAGTTTTACCCACTCTTCGATTTTAGAAAATGGTTGGGGCTATTTATTACATTTTACAAATAACAATAATAATTCAAGCACAGATTTTAATGGAAATGATTTAAAGAATAATCTAAATTCACAATACTTTTTTATGAATTTAAATTCCCAAAGAATGAATATCGATATGGGATATTCAAAAATTAAAAAAGATATTTATACTGGATATTCATCTAATTTTGTTCCAGATGATGGAGAATTAAACTCAGATAACTTCTTTATAAGTGCTAGTACCTCTTTTTTAAGAGATAATTCTTTAAAAGCTAAAATCTCTTATGATATAAACAATTTAAAATATGAAGAAGAAAATGATGATGGTTTATTTATTGTTCCAAATGTAGATTTAACAAACCCTTTTCTATCTACAAATTATTTTAAAGAAGATCTAAAATTACAAAAAATAAATGCTTCATTATCAAAAGATTTTAAACTTGGTAAGCATGATATTTTTACGGCAATAAGTTTAAAAGATAAGAAATATACTGTAAAAGATAGAGAAACAAATTTAAATAAAAATATTGGCAAATATAATGACTATGACCAAGAAAAAAAATACTCTTTTATGTTTCAAGAGGATTATGCACTTTTTGATAATCTTCATTTAATAGGTAACTATAAGATAGATAAATACAATAGAGAAGGAAATGATTTAGATGACGAAACTCAAAATCTATACAGATTAGGGTTTATTTATTTACCTACTGATTATTTAGGTTTTAAATCTTTTTATACAAAAAGCTATATTCCTCCAACTTTTTATAATATGGATTTCAAAGATAAAAAGCTTTCAACTATAAAAACACAAAAATATAAATACTACAATATTGAAGGGGTTTTAACTTTAGGAAAGTCGAAATTAAATATTGATTATCATAAAGTAAAAATAGATGACTTTGCCTATCTTACTCCAGTTGGATTTATTAGTATTGATGACCAAGTAGAAACTAGTGGATTAATATTTGAGTTTGAGTACAACTTTAATAAAGATAATAAGTTAAAATTAAACTACAATACAAGTAATTTAAATAGAAACTACTCTAACTCAAATAGAGGTGGTTATATTAAATATATGGGTAAATATGAAAGAATAGATTATTTTACTTCTTTAATATATAAAAACTCCTATGAATATTTAGGCATTGAGGTTGATGATAGTTATAATCTTAACCTTGGATTTACTTATCATCATACAAAAAATTTAAGTTTTAGTTTAAAAGGTGAAAATCTTTTAAATCAATCAACTGCTTCATTGTTTTCAGCTAGCTCATTCTCTGTATCAGGTTTAAACAGTGAGTATATAGCGTTGGATGATTATGAGAGAAAAATCTCATTTGCGATGAGGTGGCTATTTTGATTAAAAAAATATTTATAGCCATTTTCTTAGTTGTTACTTTAAATGCAAATAACTACACATACCTTTTAGATGAGTACAAAAAAGATACAGAGTTAGAAGCAAAAATTGTTTTAAAAATTGCAAGAGATATTTTAACTACAACACCTGTACATTTATATATTCCAAATATGAAACCATTGGATTATGAAGTTTATTCTTCATCTGTGAAGTTAGTAAGAACTTGTGAAAAAGCTAATTTTGTTTTTGTTAAGTATGGTAAATCTTTTCAGTGTAAAAAAAATAAAAATATTTTTGTGTTGACAAATAATTATAGACAACTATTAACAAATCATAGTTTTATTGGTGCATTTTTTTGGAGTAAAAGTAGACCTAATATTGTGTTGGTAAAAAATAGACTAAGTAAAAATGCTATTGTTTTACCAAAAGAGTATGAAAGATATATTGAGGATTTACATTGAAAACTAAAAGACTTTTATTCAATAGATTCTTTTTGATATTTTTTTCTATGTTTGTTTCTATTTCCCTTTTTCTTTTACTTTCGGGAATAACTAAATTTGAACAAAAGTTTGAAAATAAAGTTTTAGAAGTAGTTACAGCAGATATTATTGGCATAATCAAAAATACAGCTAAATCTATAGAAAATAATTTAGAAGGTAGCTCAGATTATATTGAAACCATAAAAAAATCAAGCATGACACAGATAAACTTGGAAAATAAATTATCTGTACTTTTAACAGAAAATATAAAATATGCATATTTACTTTATAAAGATGAAAAAAATGTTTTTAGATTTTTAGCAGATGGTGCGCCCCTTGAGCAAAAGGCATTTTTAAATCAAAAGTTTGATGTAGAAAGTAAAGAGTGGTTTGAAGTTTATAAAACAAAAAAACCTGCACTTCTTAAACAACCTTTTTTACATCAACTATCTATTACATACATAGAACCAATAATAAAAGATGATAAAGTTGAACTTCTTCTTGTAATTGATTTTTCTATTGAGAAAACAAAAGATGTAAATGAAGTAATTACTTTAGTAAAAGATATTCTTATTTCTATTAATATTGTAGTAGTAATCTTTATCTTAATATTATTAATTCAAACAATTAAATACTTTATGGTTAAAAAAACTGCCTATGTAGATAAGCTTACAAATGTTTACAATAGAAATTATCTTCAAGAAAATGAACATAAAATAAATCTTGAAGAGTATATTTTAGTGGCAATTGATATTGACCACTTTAAAAATGTTAATGATACTTTTGGTCATGATGCTGGGGATTTAGTTTTAAAAGAAGTTGGAAAAACAATTCTTAGTTCTACGCGTTCTAAAGAAGATATTGTAATTAGATATGGTGGAGAAGAGTTTATTATTCTAACTAAGAAACAAAAAAGTACTGATATCAAAAGTCTTAGTGTGATAAAAAGAATTCATAAAAATATCCAAAGAAAAAAATTTAGAAATACTCGTGGAGAAACTATTAGTATAACTGTTTCTGTTGGAGTAAATCTTTATCCTCATGAGTCAAGAAACTTTAAAGAAGCATTCAATTTAGCTGACAAAGCTTTATATAAAGCAAAAGAAGAGGGTAGAAATCAGATTCAAATATATAAAGAATAAAACTAGAAGTATATAAAAAGTGTAGTTTTGATTATGTATATGGTGCGACCGACGAGATTTGAACTCGTACACCCTAAGGCACTACCCCCTCAAGATAGCGTGTCTACCAATTTCACCACGGTCGCATTTTAAAAAAACGAATTATATCCATAAAAAGTTATGAAAATTATTAAAACAAAAATATTAGAAATTATATTGTTTTATTAATTGGCTGTTTTTAATTTGCTTTTGCATATGTACAGTTTGCATAGAATTCTTTTCATCTAATGTTATATTAAAACCCATCTTTTGCCAAAAGTTAAATCCTCCTGGTAAAAAGTAGTGTGTATGTAAATACATAGTTTGGTAGTTTTTTTCATTTGCAAATTCTGAGGCTAGATTTAATAGTCTTGAACCTATACCTTTTCTTCTATATTCTTCTTTTATATAGCATCTTCCTATTTCAGCTATATTTTTATTTTGATAAATTGGTTTTAATGCTTCTATTCTATTATCATAGTCTGATATGCTAATTGAACCAACTATTTCATTAAATTCATTTATTGCAATAAAAAATGCATTTTTATCTCTATTTTTTATTAATAGGGACATTTTTTTATATAGTTTCTCGTATTGTATTTTTGATATTCTTTTATCATAATGTTTCATATACTCTTTTATAATATAATCTTTTGTTGCTTTTTCTAAATGCCTATTTACATATTTAAAAGATATTTTTGAATTTTTATACATAACTTTCCTTTATTTTTCAAGCTTCATTATAGAATCTATTAACATTTTAGTGTAGGGATGTTTTACATTTTTTAGTGAGTTACTTTTCAATGATTCTATAATATCTCCTTTATATAATATCTTTATATCTTCACATAAAGTTACTGCAATTTCTAAATCATGGGTTATTAGAAAAAGGGTTAAATCTTTTTGTTCTTTTAAAAAAGATACTATTTTTGCTTTTGTATATATATCAAGGGCGTTAAAAGCCTCATCTAAAATCAGAAAATCTGGTTTTGATAAAATAGCTCTTAAAATACAAACTCTTTGTAGCTGTCCACCACTTAACTGATGGGGATATTTATCTAATATAGTATTTGGTAGATTAAAAATTTGTAATAAGTTTCCAAGTTCTTTTTTATCAAATTTTATATTTGTTGACCAAAAAGGTTCTTTTAAAATCTCATCTATATTAAAAGTAGGGTTTACTGAACTTCTATAATCTTGAAATACAACATTTACTTTTTTTTCTCTTATATTAATCTGTCCTTTTGTAGGTTTCTCTATATTTAGTATTAGTTTGGATAAAGTTGTTTTCCCTGCGCCACTTTCTCCTATAAGAGCTAAAGAAGAGTTTTTTTTCACATTAATATTGATATTTTTTAAGATAAACTTTTTATTGTAACTTTTGTATAAGTCTTTTATTTCAAGCAAGAGATAAACTCCTTTGATAAATTGTTTTGAATATCCAACAATGATTTGACATATTCATTTTTAGGATTATAAAAAATATTGTTTTTTTCCCCTTGTTCTGCTATTTCTCCATGTTTTAAAACAATAATATCATTTGCTAAATATGAAATTAAAGCTAAATCATGGGAAACAAAAATAAGGGTTTTGTTTAAATTTTTAAAAATGTTGATAATCTCTTTTTGATTTATACTATCAAGGGAAGAGGTGGGTTCATCTGCAATTATTATCTTTTTGTTTTGTAATAATGCTATTGCAATCATTATTCTTTGAAGTTGTCCTCCACTTAGTTCATGGGCATAACTTTTTAATATCTTTTTAGTATCTTTTAATCCAACTTTTTCAAGTTTTTCTTTGCATAGTTTTAAAGCTTCACTTTTTTTATATTTTATACTTTCTAGCATATGAAATTGTATAGTATATAAAGGATTGAAGGCATTTAAAGCTTCTTGTAATACTACACAGAAGTTTTTTCTTATCTCTTTTTCATTATTTATTAATTCTATGTTTTCTAGTTTTATACTGCCTGAAAGTTTTAAGTTTGTATCTAATAATCCTAAAATTGCTTTACAAAGTAAAGACTTCCCACTTCCACTCTCTCCTAAAACTCCCAGTATTGTTGGTTCTTTTATATCAAATGATATATTTTTTATTAATCTCTCTTTTGTTTTAGGATTTTCAATTGTAAGTTCTCTTACTTCAAGGAGATTCATGAGTTATCCTTTACTTTTAAGGTATAAGTTGGATCAAGAATATCTCTTATACTATCCCCTAATAAATTAAAAGATAAAACTACTAAAAGTATCATCAAGCCAGGTGGTATCATCATATAAGGATCAATTGTCATTAACTCTTTTGCTTCATTTAACATTATTCCCCATTCACAAGATGGTGCTTGTACCCCAAGACCTAAAAAAGATAAAGCAGATATACTTAAAATAATCGAACCAACATTTAAGGTGGCTAACATTGCTATATCACTTAAAATTAGAGGGAAAAGATGTTTTCTTATTATAGTTTTTGAATCAATTCCAATGACTTTTGAATAATGGATATAGTTTTTATCCATGTGGTTTATTGTAAATGAATAAATCATTCTTGTATACCAAGCGACTTTTGAGATTATTGCTGCAATAATAATATTTTCTATTCCTGTACCTAAAAATCCCACTATTGCTAACATCATTAGTTCACTTGGAAAAGATAACAATACATCACAAACTCTTAAAATAACACCCCTTATAGATTTAAAAAAGCTTGCAGTAAGACCTAGAATTAAACCTATAAAAACTGTAATAACCATTGCAAGTAAGGCATAAAATACTGTAATCCTAATGGCGTAAATCAGCCTTGAAGCAATACATCTTCCTAAATGGTCAGTTCCTAAAGGATAAGTTAAACTAAAAGACAATAATTTATTATCTAGGTTTACAGCGTAAGGATCATTTGGTGCAACTAAAGGGGCAAAGATTCCTGCTAATATAATAGTTAATATAAAAATCAAACTTATAAAGGCTAGTTTATCCTTTAATAACTTTTTAAAAAAATTCTTACTCATATTGCTTTTAACCTTGAATCTCTCATTTGTAACCAAATATCAGTAATGAGATTAAAAATAATAAATAAAATTGCTATAAAAAGTACATAAGCTTGAATTATTGGATAATCCCTTGCAAAAATTGCATGTACACAAAGCCTTCCTAGTCCTGGCAGTGCAAATATATTTTCAATAATCACTGTTCCTGCCAAAAGCTTTGGTATAGCCATTGTCGTAGCTACAATAAAAGGGGTTGTTATATTTTTTATTTCATGTCTTAATATTTGAAATTTACTAAGTCCTCTAGCTCTTGCATATGTTATAAATAAAGAGTTTTTTATTTCAATTAGTGAATTTCTTATGATTCTTATAAATACACAAATATATGCTAATGCTAATGTTAAAGAGGGCAAAACAATTCCATTGAAACTTTCAAGACCATTTGAAGGAAAGATATTAAGATATATTGAAAAAAACCAAATAAATAAAAGAGCAAGCCAAAAACTTGGCACAGCAGTTAATGTAAAAATAGCTATTCTAATTATCTTATCAAAATAGCTATTTTCATAATAAGCACATAACACTCCAATTGCAAGACCAAAAACAATTATCAAAAATAAAGCAAACATAGCCAAATAAAAAGTTACTGGAATTGCATTAATAAGCTCTTCTTTTACAGAGGTTTTAGTTTCATAACTAGTTCCTAAATCTCCTTTTATAAGATTTTGAATCCATAAAAAGTATTGCTCAATTAATGGCTTATCTAAACCAAGCTCTTTTTTTGTTTCTTCAATCGCTTGGGGAGTAACTGTTATATTGTTTATTCTAAGAGTTACTTCAGCTGGATTACTTGGATTTAAATTTACAAGAATAAAACATATTATTGTAACACCAAGTAATAATGGAACTAAAAATAAAATTCTTTTTATTGTATATTCAATCATTTGATATTTTCAAAATACATCTTTTCAAAAGGAATCTCGTATTGTGAGATATTAAAAGTCACTCCTTTTACTCTAGGATTAAATACAACTTTTGTTCTTGAATAACTAAGTGGAATATATACATTTTGGTCATTTATATATGTAAAAATTTGAGTATATAACTCTTTTCTTTTTTCTTCGTTTGGTTCTATTAAAATACTTTTAACTGTTTTATCTAACCAATTTTTTCTTTTTAAACCTACTTGTGCTTGATAATCTCCATGGGCAGGTCTTCTCCATGATGAGATGAAAGATTGTGGGTCATAAGGAATTCCCCAAGATAATCCATATTGTAAATCAAAATCTCCACTTTGTTGCCTATCTAAGAAAGATTGTTTCTCTTCCCCAATGATTTTTAAATCTACACCAATATCTTTAAAATTACTTTGAATATATTCACTTATAGTTTTTTCTTGGGCATTGTTTGCGTTATAGTATAATTTTAATCTTAGTGGCATATCTTTTTTATATCTTATTTTATCTTCTTTAAGTTCCCAACCAAGATTTTTTAATATCTCTTTTGATTTATTAGGGTTAAATTCTTTTGTTTTTAAATCAATATTACAATAAGGAGTTGTTTTTGAAAATAGAGTTTTCGCAACTGTTTCTGAATTGTTTAGTATCCCTTTAACAATCGCTTCTTTATTAACTGCATAAGAAAGTGCTTCTCTTATTTTTAAATCTTTAATAATAGGTTTATTTGTATTTAAAAGAATTGCTCTAGATGCAATAGGATTACTAAGTAAAGTTTTTAGATTATTCTTTTTTTCAATTGCTGAAAAAGCATTAAGATTAATCATATCTCCATCTGAACCAAAGATTAGGTCAATTTCATTTTTTTGTAAAGCTAATAAGATTGATTGATGATTTGGAATTACTCTCCATTTAATAGTTTCAATTTTAGGTATTTTATTCCAATAGTTTTTATTTCTTTGAAATAATGCGAAATTGTTTTTTTCATGTTCTTCTAATATCCATGGACCCGTACCCTTATAACAAGCAACACCTTCTTTAGTTCCACCATTTTTAAAACATTTAGGAGAGATAAATCTAAAAGGTCTTGTCATTGCAAGCTCTGTAAGAGTAGGGTAATAAGGATTTTTTAGGTTAATTTTAAATGTATATTGATCGATTACTTCTGTTGATTTTATCTCATTTACAAGCTCTAACCATGCATGTCTAACTCTATTTTTTAAAATTGCATCAAAGTTTTTTTTCACAATATTTGCATCAAATTTTGTTCCATCTGAAAAAGATACATTTTCTTTTAGATTAAAGATATAACTTTTTCCATCATCTTTAATTTCCCAACTTTTTGCAAGCCAAGGTTTGATTCCATCTTTTGTATCTATTATAAGTGGTTCAAACACCATATTTTGTGCAGCCATTTCCCCTCTATATAAATGGGGATTTATATCTCTTATATCTTTTGTACTTGCATATACTAATTCATTTGGATTTTTATTATTAGAATTTTCACATCCTAAAATAAAAAATGATAAAAATAATAATATTATTATTGATGTAATTTTCATTTAATTCCTTTTTAGAATTTTAATTTTTTATTGTGAAATACAATTTATAAAAAAGAATTGTTATGTATTTTTAGAACTAAATGTATTGAAATTTTTAAAATAGATATAAACTATTGTTTATATCTATTAGTAAATTCTTTTTTATTGACATCTTCAAGGATAGTTTTTGCAATTTCTGAAGTGTTCTTAGCTATGTCATGAGTTTGAGCTGCTACTGAAGCATTGTTTTGAGTTTGTTGATCAAGTTTATTAATTACATCATTAATTTGTTCAATACTAGTTTTTTGTTCTTTAGAGGCATCAGAAATATCTCTGATAGCTTTTGTTGTCTCTTCTATATTTTCATTTAGTTTTCCATATCCAGCAATCATATGGTCAGCTATTTTTTTACCATTATTTGTTTTTTCAGTGGCATTTTCAACTAATGTTTTTATTTCTTTTGCAGCTTCAGCTGACCTAGATGCTAAGTTTCTAACTTCTTGTGCAACAACTGCGAAACCTTTTCCAGCTTCACCAGCTGTTGCTGCTTCTACTGCTGCATTTAATGAAAGAATATTTGTTTGGAAAGCTATTTGATCAATCACAGTGATTGCTTCTGCAATAGATTGTGTTTGTTCATTAATTTCATCCATTGATTGAACTGTTGAGTTTGCTAAACTATTACCTTCTGAAATAGACTTTCTTAATTCATTAGAGTGGATTGACATATCTGAAATTCTATTTGTATTGTTTACAATTGTACTTGTGATTTCTTCAATTGAGGCAGCAGTCTCTTCTAGTGAAACAGCAGTTTCATTTGAAGCTTTATTTAACTTATCAACATTTTCTAATAATATTTTTGAGTTATTATCTAGTTCAATACCATTTGTTTTATTCTCTTCAAGCATTTGGGTAATTATTGAACATAGATTATTTAATCCTTTTGATACTTTTCCATCAGGATTATCGATTAAATTAGTAAACTTAAGTTGCGAATACTCTTCTAATACTTTTAAAATAGGATTTATATCACTATTTACATTTGCATTAATATTTTCAATCATTTGGTTTAAAATATTTTTTAATTCATTTAATGCTTTATTTGAAGTATTTGCTTTAACTAAAATATCAAGCTTCCCTTCATTTATATGGTTTACAACTGATTTTACTTCTTCGATTAGAATTCTATCTTCATCTAATCTTTTTGAAATTTGTTTTATCTCTGCATCAATTACTCTTCCCATATTTCCAAATTCATCATTAGTTTTTATATTTAATTCTTTTGCAACACTTTCTTCACCTTTTAAATATTTGAAGAAAAATTCAAGTCCATCTTCAACATCTTTTATAGGAGCCAAAAGTTTAGTCATTGCAAAAAATAGAAGTAAAAGAATAACCACAAGTAAAATAGTATATAAAATCACATCTTTTACAATATTTGTTATGATTTCATCAATAATCTCTTCTTTATCAAGTTGAACAAGTGTGTACCAATTGGCTGAAGGAATTTTACTATAAGAGGCTAATACTTTTCTATCTTGGTAAAGGGCTTCTCCAAATCCATTTTCTTGATTTTTAATATCTTCATAAACACTACTTTTTGTATTTAATATTTTTTTATCTTTGTGAATAAGGATTTTACCTTCTTCATCAAGTAAATATGCAAAACCAGAATTTTTGAATTTAACATTTAAAATTGTATTTACAATAGTATCAATAAATATATCAGAGCTAACTACTCCAACTAATTTATCTTCTCTAATTAATGGATAGAAAACGGAAACAACAAGCTTTTTAGTAGTGAAATCAACATATGGCGGTGTTACTCCTCCTATTTTCATTTCAACAGCTTGTGTGTACCAATCTCTTTTTCTAGAATCATAATCAGTTGTTTGAGGTGTTCTTTTTGTACCGTCAGACATTAAAAAATTACCATTTTCTTCATATCCCACATAAACAGCAACAAAGTTACCAGACTTTGAACCAAGTCTTAATTTGTCTTCAATATCTTTGTTATCTATAGTAAGTTTATTGATATCTTGCGGAAGTTCATCTGCAACTGCTTTTAATATATTTATTCTAGATTGTAAATATCCTTCAATATATTTAGAACTTTGCTTTGATAAATCAATCTCTTTTTGTTTTAAGTTTTCAAATTCAATGTTATATTCAGTTCTTAAACTATTTACACCTAAAATAACAAATGAAATTGTTATTGAAATCAATAATAAAATCAAAATTTTGGATTTAATGCTACTCTTTTTCATAATGCTCCTTAATCTTAAGTATTCATTTTGAAAATATATCATTTCAAAGTAGCAATTTGGAGTCTTTTTTATATTTGAAAAAAATTAAGCAAAAAAAAAGGCCAAAGCTTTAAACTTTGACCTTTTTTTGTTAGAAGTTTATAAAATCTGTAGTTTTATAAATTACCCTAAGAATGGATTAGCATATAATGCGATCATCGCAATAACTAATGCATAAATAACTTGTGCTTCGATCATCGCTAATGCAATGAACATAGTAGTCATTAATTTTCCACCTAAACCTGGGTTTCTAGCAGTACCAGCGATTGTTGCAGCAGCAGTGTTACCCATACCGATAGCACCACCAAGTGCAGCAAGACCAAGTCCGATACCTGCAGCAACTACAGAGTAAGCTTTTAAAGTTTCGTTTGCAACTGCACCATCAGCAGCGAATGCAGCACCAGCAATAGCTAGCATTAAAAGAACGATTTTTTTCATTCTAGATTCCTTATAATATTTTTGTTTTCAAAGTCTGTTCGGATTGCGTAACCTTATCATAAAGATAAAGCGACCATAACATAAATGCCATGATTCTCCCTACTTATCACTTTGATTGGCAAGATTTTATCTCAATGAACTTTAAAGTAACATTATATAAACATAGTTTTCAATAAAAAAAGCTACAAAAAAATAAAATAATAAAAAGTTCAATTTGTTTGGAGTATAATATGACTCAAATATTAAAGGAAATAAATATGAAGAAACTCTTTTTTTCTCTTACACTAATCATAATTCTAATAATAGCTACAATATATGGGGTACTATTTACAAGTCCTGGTAACTCTTTAGTTGCTTCAATTATCGAAAATAAAGTTAATGAAGGACAAAAAAATGTAAATCTAAAAGTAAATAACTTTGTTTTAACTTTAGATAAAATTGTTTTTAAAGCAACTATTGATGATAACTCAGAAATAAATGTTTTTGGTGCTTTAAATCTTTTTGCTAAAAGTATTGATGTAAACTATAATATAAATATTAATGATCTTTCAAAACTTCAAAATATTACAAAACAAAAATTAAATGGTTCTTTTTCTACAAAAGGTATAGTAAGAGGAAATGAAAATCTTGCGGAAATTACAGGTCAAAGTTTTATAGCTTCTGGTAAAACAGAGTATGATGTAAAACTTGAAAAATTTGAACCTAAGAAAATCTTAGTTGAAATGACAAATGTAAAGATTGATGAACTATTATATATGGTAAATCAACCAAAATATGCAACGGGTCTTTTAAATGTAGACGCGGCAATTAAAAATGCAGATATAAATAATTTAGATGGAATGATAAATACTTCTATCTCAAAGGGTGTTTTAAATACTCTTGCAATACAACCAAAAGCAAATAAAAAAGCTTCAACTCCTATCGTTTTTGATCTAAAAGCACATACTCAGCTTTCTAGTGAAGTAGCTTCTTCTCAAGTTGTACTTGATAGTTCAATTGCAAATTTAGATATTAAAAAAGCTGATTACAATCTAAAAAATAATTCATTAGTAAGTGATTATAAATTATTTGTAAAAAGTTTATCAAAATTAGAACCTTTAATAAATCAAAAATTAAATGGAAACTTCACTGCAAGTGGAGATGTAAAGTTTGAAAATAATAATTTAGATTTAACAGGTTCTACTGATATTTTTAAGTCAAATACTACATATAAAGTTACTACTAAAAACAATAAACCTGAAACAGTAAAATTAAATATGAATGATGCCGAACTAGCATATGTTTTAAATTTAGTGAATCAACCAAAATTTGCAACTGGTCTTTTAAGCATTGATGCAAATATTAAAAATGCTGATACAAATAATCTTGATGGAAAAGTTATTACAAAAGTAGTAAATGGTTTAGTAAACAATAGTATTGTTAATAAAGAGTTTGAGCAAAAACTAAAAAATAAAATCAACTTTGATGCAGTAATTGATACTTCTTTAGAAAAAACTTTAGCAAGTTCTATTATTGATGTAAACAGTACTTTAGCAAATATTGATATGAAAAAAGCAGTTTACAATCTAAAAGATTTAGTCTTTACAAGTGATTATCTATTAACTGTTGCTGACCTTAGAAAACTAGAAGATGTAACTGGTCAAAAGATGAGAGGAAATGTAAGTTTAACTGGAAATATTAAACAAGCAAAAGATGAGTTAAAAGTAGATGGAAAAACTGAACTATTTGGTGGAGATATTAACTTTAATCTTGTAAATGATAACTTCAATGCAAAAATAGATGGTGTAGAAATTAAAGATTTAACTCACATGCTATATTATCCAGAAATTTTCACTTCTAAATCAAATATTGATGTAAACTACAATACAACTTCAAAAATTGGTAATATTAAAGGAAGTCTAATAAAAGGGCAATTTATACAAAATGAGTTCTCAAATATTATTAATACTTTTGCAAAATTCGATATTACAAAAGAGATTTATAAAACAGTAGATATTGATAGTAAAATAAATAAAGATATCATCAATACTATTGTAAATATGGAAAGTAAATACACAACTATTAAAGTTCCTAGTAGTACATTAAATACAAAAGCAAATACAATTAATGCACTAGTTAAAACAAAAATCAAAAAATATGACTTTGATACAAAAGTTACAGGAAGTTTATCAAATCCTAAAGTTCGTGTAGATACAAGTAAATTTGTAAAAGATAGATTAAAAAATAAAGTAAAAGAAAAGCTAGAAGAAAAGTTAAAAGACTCTATTTTAAAAGACCTTTTAAATAAAGCTCCAATTCAAGAAGAGCAAATAAGAAAGCCAGCTTCAAATGAAGAAATTGCAAGAGCTTTTAGAGAAATGTTTGGACAAAACTAAATTTATTTCATCTGCTTTGTAAGTGGTAGGGAAACCCCTACCCAAGAAGCGACTCCTCCTCTATACCAAAGAATTTTTTCCTTTGGAAATCCTATTTTTATAAGTGTTTTTATAGCTCTAGGTGATTGTGCGCACCATGAACCATTACAAAAAAATAGTGCAGTTTTTGCTTTTGAAAAATCATATTTATTTTTATCAACTATTTTTACACCTAAAAGTTCATAGGCTCTTTCATATTCTAATTCAAAATCTTCATCAAAAGTTAGTTCATCATAAGGAATATTTACAGCACTTGGTATTGTTCCTTTATCAAACCAATCCTTTGTTCTACTATCCACTAAGATATATTTTTTAGGATTTTTATTTGATTTGTTTTCAATAAAATCTAGCACTTCAAGTTCAGCAAATGTTTTTACATCCTTATGTAAAAAAAGAGGTTGAATCGTACCTTTTGTAGTTATAAATGTTTTTTTGCACTTTTCATGAACACTTGAAGACGCTAAGTTCTCACTTTGAAAAGTTTCAACGTTTACTGCTAAATTTAAGCATTCTTTATAGCTTTGTCTTTCAATTATATATTTTTCTTTTTCTCCATTTGAGTACGTGTGTTCTACTTTTACACCTTTTAATGGAAGCATTATTGGATTTATTGCATATGAATAAATAAAAAAGAAAGATAATAAAATAAACTTTTGCATAAAGAACTCCTAAATTTAATTTATAGTAAGCTATTGCTTTAATAATATCTATTTTTGATTTAAAGAAATAATTACAAGGATATAACATGTCTAAAAGAGTTTTAGTAACTGGTGGAAACAAAGGAATAGGATTAAAAGTTGTAGAAAAGTTTTTAGAACTTGACTACGAAGTTATAACATTAGCAAGAAACTATGATAACTTTCCTTATAAAGATAATGAAAAAGTAAAGGCTATTGAATATGACTTATCAGATGTTGATGGTTTAAGTGCTTTAGCTAAAGAAGTAGGGGATATTGATATTTTAATTAATAATGCAGGATATATGCAACCAAAATACACTTATAATAATTATCCAAAAGAAGCAAAAGAACATATCATGAATGTTGATTTACATTCACCTGTAGAGTTAATGAACTTATTTAGTGAAGGTATGAAGAAAAAAGGTTATGGAAGAATAGTAAATACAGCTTCAATTGCAGGACAAATAGGTCATCCTGATGTTTGGTATGGGATTGCAAAAGCAGGACTTATAAATGCTACAAAAATCTATGCTAAACTTTTAGGAAGTGATGGTATTACAGTAAATTGTGTTGCCCCAAGTGCAGCAGAGACTGATATGCAAAAAGATAATGATGAAGAAAGAAAAAAAGCATTTAAAGCTGCTGTTGTAACAAATAGATTTGCCGAGCCTGAGGAAGTAGCAGCAGCTATTTTTTGGTTAGCAACTGATTGTCCAGAGTATATAAATGGAATAACAATTGATATAAACAATTGTTTTTATCCAAGATAGGTTTTAAACCTATCTTAGGAAAAGTTAGATTTTTTCAACCTTTGCATTTACTCCAATAACTTTATATTTAAAACCATATCCATAATCTACATCAGTATTAATAGTTCCAGTAACTTTTATTTTGTCACCTTTCTTTACTTTTTCATCTTCCTTTATTGACCTAAAAATTATTGCATCATCTTTATTTTGAATTTTAATCCAAGTATTTCCCATAACTTTATTTGATACTTGAACTACTTCTCCTTGAACAGTTACATTTTTATTTTTAAATTTTTTTGTATTTTTATAAATAGTTGCAATATCAGTTTTAATAGCTTTTTCTTTTGAGATAGTTATGTCATTAAACTTGGGATTAGGCTTCTTTTTCATAGCTTGCCCATGAATTCCATGTACATTGTCAACTCCATGAATAACTTTTTTTTGTCCTTCAATCTCACCGAAAAGAACTTTATCAAAGGTCTTATTTAAAGTTTTACTTTTAAAATTTGTCATCCATGTTGATTCTTTTATTGTTACTTTATCTCCAACTTTAATAGCTGTTTTAGGAATTGCTGCCCAAATCTGTTCATCTTTCTTTTTTAGTTTTATATAAATATACGCACCAGAGTTTTCTAACTGCAGAATTTCACCTTTGTGTAACTTTCCTGCTGCAAGCAAACTACTTCCTAAAAAAAGTATTCCAATACATGCGTATGCTAGTCTCTTAATCATTTTAATCCTTTAACTGAATAGTTATTCATAATTTTATCAGAAAAAGAGTTTTTAGAAATTGACATAAGTCATAATAGGGCAAATGAATCTAGTTTTTACTTCTTTTATTATGGCGCAACTTTTTTCTTTCTATTTATTTTTATATTATTTAAAATTTTTACTGCAACTATAGTCATAATAGTTCCAATTATAATAGAAATAGTAATGTGCTCTTTTAAAAATATTGCACTAAGTGTAATTGCAGCAAAGGGAACTAAAAATATAAAACTACTTACATTTGCAGCTCCAAGTTTTTCAATACCTAAGAAGAATATGGTATTGGCAAAAGTTGAGGCAAAAATTGTTATTGCAAAAAGATTTATATAAAATATAGAATCAAATTTATCATAGGCAATAGTTGTAAAGTCCATAAAGAAAATAGCCATAAAACTACTTACTATATATAGATAAAAAGTAAATACAATAGGCGAAATCTTTGTAGCTTTTGAACTAGTTATTGTAAGAAGAGGCCAAAGAATAGATGCTAAGATAAAATATAAGTTATGAATTACAAATACTTCATCAAAGTTTGCGCTCCAAACATTTAACATTGTTAAAACACCTAATGCTCCAAGAGTTAAAGCAAAATAATCTTTTTTTAAAATCTTTTTACTTCCAAAAATAGCAAGTATTAAAAAAGTATTTATAGGAATAAGTGTTGTTACAAAAGCTCCACCTAAACTAGCAGTTCCTAATTTAGTACCTAAATAAAAGTATTTCATATACGCAACAAGTATTGCAGAGGCTACAACAACTAAAAAAAAGCTTTTTAAATCAATTTTGAAAGACTTTCTAAGTACTATCATTATAGGAATCATAGTAACAGCAGTAATCATGTATCTAAAGAACATCACATCATATTCGTTTATGTAAGAACTTAAAACTTTTATATTTACCCAAGAACCACCCCAGCCAATCATGGCAATAAACATTAAGGTGTAAAATATATTTTTATTTGAATCAGTCATAGTATTATCTTTTTTTTGTGTGATTATACTATTTAATTAATATGTTTGTATAGAATAAAATTGCGAAATGTAAAAACTATTTTTTTAAATATGAAGGAGAATATCCAAAGTATTTTTTGAAGTTTCTTCCAAAGTGAGATTGGTCATTAAACCCCACTTTTACACTAGCTTCACTTATAGATAAACCTTGTTTTATATAGTTGTTTGCTTGATTTAATCTTTCATTTACAATAAAAGCATGGGGTGTAAGACCAAAATCTTTTTTAAAAAGTCTTAAAAAATGATATTTACTTAAATTAACATTTGAAGCAAGAGTATCAAGGGAAAAATTTGTATCAATAGAGTCTTTTATATATTCATAAGTATCTTTAACTATTTTTTTATCTTCAAAAATCTTTTTGTACTCTTTTGTATATAAAGTGTTTGAAAGTATTAAATCTGATAAGGCATCAATTAAAAGTGTCTCAATTATCATTGGGTCACTGTTTTTAAAATATGCGGTAAAAAAGTTATGTAATTTCATAAAAAGTATTTTGTTTTCATCAATATGTCTTTCAAAAATTGGAATTTTTTTTTCATAAAAAATTTCTTCATAAATAGTTGAGACAAGTTCAATAGTTGGGTAAAAGTTTACATGAGACCACTTTTGGGATTTTCCTCCGTGAACTTCACCGGGATTGTTTATTCTAATAGAGTGTTCATAAGAATTGTATGTTTGATAGGAATTATATGATTTTAATACACCTTCATAAGTAATACCTACTGTGTAAGTATCATGATAGTGTTTTGTAAAGTCATCATTTGAAAACTTTACATTTTCAAATAGTATATTTTCTAATAATTTGCCCATATTAAATTATAGCAAAACTATTAGAAATACACTAGAATAATATTGCTATTTTAAAATAACCTCTAAGCTCTCTTTGATTTTACTCGGGTCTGAAAAATGGTCAACTTTAGCTACAAATTTACCTTCTTTATCAAAAAGATAGATATAAGAAGTATGAGAAACTGAGTAACCCATCGCTGAATCATTTAAAGGTATTTTTTTATAATATGTTTCATATCTTTTTACAATATCATCAATATTCTCTTTATTTGATGTTGCACCTATAAAGTTTTTATTAAAATATTTAGCATAATCTTTTAGGTTTGCTAATGTATCCCTATCTGGGTCTACACTTATAAATAAACCTACAAAGTCTTTTGTCTTTTCTTCATCAAAAGATTTTAATGCTTGAGATAATGAACTTAGTGATGTAGGACAAACATCAGGACAATAAGTATATCCAAAGTAAATAGCTAAGGCTTTTCCTTTGAAATCATCTTTTGATACTTTTCCATCTATTGTATTAACAGTGAAATCATATTTTTGTTTTTCTTTATAGTCATCAACAAAAGGTTTTAATACTGAAATTAATATTGCTGCAACTAAAAAAATAATACCTAGTCTTAAAAATGTTTTCATTATATATCCGTTTTAAATTGAAATCTTGCACCGATATTTTCAGTGGCTTTTTCTATTTTTATATCTGCATTCCATTCCATATCTCCAACTGGACAAGTAGGTAATGTTCCTATTGCTTCATAGTTACCATTGCCTAAATTTTTGATTGGAAGGTTAAACTCACCCATAAACATATTTGTTGCATATATATTTAAAGTTAAATTTTCTAAATTTTCATTATTACTTTTTATAATAAATTTAAGAGGTTCCATAAGTGGAATAGTTTTTGGTTCTATATTTAAAGTAAACTCAGTTCCATCTTGTATTTTTATAGTACAAGAAGTTTTATGTAAATCACACTGTTTACTTTGAGTTATATATGTAACTTCACCTTTTAAAGATTGATAAATCTTATTGAAGTCTAATGTAAAGTATCCTACTACAATTAAAAGTACAATACTAACTTGTAGTATTATACTTTTTATATTGCTTTGTTTTTTATAGCCCATAAGACTAGTTTTTCATTCCATGTTTCATATTTTTATGATTTCCATGATGGTTCATACCACCCATTACAGTTTTAACAGGTGCCGTGATAGTTTTTGTCTCACCATTAGATAATTCTAATGTTAATTCAACATTTTCACCTACTTTTAAAGGGTTATATAATCCGATTAACATAATATGAAAACCACCTGGTTTTAAAACAGTTTCAGATTTTGAAGCTACATCAATTTTTGGAACTTGATACATTTTCATAACACCATCTTTCATATCATGAGTATGTAACTCAACAACTTTCGATACTGTTGATGATGCTTTAACTATAGCAACATCTTTATCTGTATTATTAACAACTGTCATAAATGCAGCAGAGTTTGGTAATCCCGGAGGTGTAGCTCTTACATAAGAGTTTTTAACTTCAATATTTGAAGCAAATAAAGCAGTACCTGCTACTAATAATCCAAGTAGAGTTTTTTTCATTTTATGCCTTTAAAATTTTTTGAAACTATTTTATATTATATGTGTTAAAAAATTGTTAATTTCTTTTAACTCTTAGTAATAAAATTACACCAATAACAGCAGCAACAAATGAAGCTGCAAATACACCAAGTTTAACTGCTGAAATAACTTCTTCACTTACAAATGCTAAGTGCGTAATGAAAATAGACATTGTAAATCCAATACCAGCAATAAATCCAACTGCTAAAATCTCACTCCAAGAAATAGTATCTGGTTTTTTAACAATTTTAAATTTATGAGCTAAATATGTGAATCCTAAAATACCTATTGGTTTACCAATAACAAGACCAAGTACTACACCTAGAACAATTGCTAAGTTAGCATTTACTGTTGAGAAATCTATTAAAACTCCCGCATTTGAAAATGCAAATAAAGGCATAATAAGAAATGCTGACAATCCATGTAAGTTATGTTCTAATCTTACAAGTGGATTTTGAACCTTATCATATCCATAACCAATAGTTTCTAAGGCATCAATTTGATGATGGTTTAAAACTGGAATATCATCCATATTTTTCTCAAAGTCATCTATTGATTGTCTACTCTCTTTTATAAACTCTTTTTCATCTATTTTTGAACTAATAGGAATTGCAAAGGCTAATAAAACACCAGCGATAGTTGCATGAATTCCAATTGCATGGATATAAACCCATAGTGCAATACCTAATATAAGGTAAGGTAGAAGATTAGTTACACCTCTTTTATTTAAAACCCAAATAAGTGCATAAATAATACCTGCATGAATAAAGTATTGTGATTGAATGTCACTTGTATAAACAGTTGCAACAACTAAAACTGCACCTAAGTCATCAACTACTGCAAGAGCAACTAAAAATAGTTTTAATGCAGGATTTACTCTTTTACCTAAAAGCATTAAAATACCAAGTGCAAAAGCAATATCCGTTGCCATAGGAACACCAAACCCTAAAGGATTACCAGGGTTTAATGCAACATAAATAAGAGCAGGAATTGCCATACCACCAACTGCTGCTATTAATGGAAAAGAAGCTTTATTTAATGTTGAAAGCTCTCCAATTAACATTTCTCTTTTTATTTCTAAACCAACCATTAGAAAGAATAATGCCATTAATGCATCATCAATCCAATAAGTTAGTGTCATAGAGATTTTAAGTTCTCCAATATTAATTCCAAGAGGTAAGTGCCATAAGTCGTAATAAGCTTGTCCAAGACTTGAATTGGCAACAATTACAGCAGCAACTGTTGCGACAAATAATAAGATTCCACTTAAGGCTTCTTTATTGATAAACTTTTCTAAAGTAATCAATGGTTGAATCATATGTTAATTTCCTTTTTCTAAACAATTTGGGCAGATACCCTTTATAACAATATTATCTATTTTATGGCCTGTTAAGTTAAATGTAGGGGTTTCATGAATGCACTCTATTTTTGAACAGGCAGTACATATAAAGTGTGAATGCTCACTTTTTTGAAACTCAAAATATCTTTTTCTATCATTTGATTCAAATGAAGTAATAATATCTTGTTCTTCAAAAATAGAAATATTTCTATAAAACGTAGCTTTATCCATTTTTAGTTCATCTTTTATGTCTTCATAACATAATGGACGTTTACTATTAATAAGTATTTCTAGAATTGCTCTTCTAGCAGTAGTTAGTTTTACGTTAGAGTCGTTTGCTATTTTTTCTATGTTCATGATAAGATTATATCTTATTAATTTTAAATTTTCTATACTTGAGAAGCTAAAGAATACAACTAAGTTGCATAAAAGTTTTAATATACTAATATTTCAAAATTATGCAACTTAGTTGCAAATTGTATCACAAAGGTAAAAAATGAAAAATATTTTTATAGCTTTTTTTGCGTTATCATCAATATTATTAGCTAAAGAAGTTACTGTAAGTATAGTTCCTCAGAAGTTTTTTGTTGAAAAAATAGCAGGAAATAAAATAGACGTAAATGTTATGGTTAAACCAGGTTCTTCTCCTGCAACTTATGAACCAAAAGTATCTCAAATGAAGAAACTTGCAAACTCTGAACTTTATTTTGCAATAGGTGTTCCTTTTGAAAATGCTTGGTTAGAAAAATTCGAACATGCAAATGAGAGTATGAAAATAGTAGATACTTCACATGGCATCAAAAAATTAAAAATGCAAGCTCACTCACATCATGACCATGAAGAGCATTTAGCAAAACATGAAGAAGAGGGAAATACTCACCACGACCATGATGAAGAAGAACATGAACATGCACACCATGACCACGATGAAGATGGGCATGAACATGCACATCATGACCATGAAGATCACGACCATGATGGACACAAAGAAGAAGCCCACCATGGACATGATCACTCAGGACTTGATCCTCATATTTGGTTAGAACCAACATTAGTTAAAAATCAAGCTAAAATCATTTATAGAGAATTAGTTAAAATTGACCCAGCAAATAGTGATTTTTATAAACAGAATTTACAAACATTCTTAATAGAGTTAGAGTCTTTAGATGCTCAAATAAAATCTATTTTAAAAAATTATGAACATAAAGCATTTATGGTATTCCATCCATCTTGGGGATATTTTGCTAAGAAATATCACTTAGAACAAATTGCAATAGAAATTGAAGGTAAAGAACCTAAACCTTCTCAATTAGTAGAGTTAATTGAAGAAGCAAAAAAACATAATATTAAAGTTGTATTTGTAGCTCCACAGTTTTCAAAGAAAGGTGCAAAAACTATATCAAGTACTATTAAAGCAAATGTAGTTGTAATAGATCCATTAGCACAAAACTGGGATAAAAACTTATTAAAAGTAGCAAAAGAAATTGCAAACTCTTATAAATAAACTATTTTTATTTTTATTAATTACAAGTAGTGCACTTCATGGGTGTGCTATTTGTACTATCTATTCTCCTGAAACAAAATTTTATGTTGAAGTAGATGCTTCCCCTAAGAAAATAAATACTGCAAAAGTTACTTGGGTATTAACAAGAGATTTTACAGACTCTTTAAAAGATGTTTATGATAAAAATGCAAACAATTTTTTTGATAAAGATGAACTAGAACTTATTGAACAAGCTATTTATGATTATGTTATTCCAAGAAATTATTTAGTTCAACTTTCTTATTCTAAAACTTTAGATAAAGAGACGTCTCTTCCTATACATGTTAAAAAAAGAAATGTTTATATTAAAAACTCTATTTTACATTTTGATTATACTATTGATTTAAATTTTGAAGTAAAAGATGAACATGTTTTGTATTTTAGAATTAGTGATGATGAAAACTATTTTGTATTAGTACATTTTGATAAACTATCAAAAATTAATAAAATTGAAGATGTTAAGACAACAAAAATGGCAACAAGAGATGAATTGATTTTCAATTTCACCCTTGAAGGTGCACTTGCGCAAAAGCCTTTATACGAAAACAATGTTAAAAAAATAAAACAAACAGAAGAAGAAATAGAAAAACAAAGTTTATATGAAGAACAAGATAAAGAAAAAAATGAATCTATTTTAAAGAAATTTGTTAAAAAGGTTAAATATTACTTAGTGCGTATTGAAAATGGCGATAACTTAGCCTTATTGATGCTGTTAGTTGTTTCTTTTGTATATGGAGTTATTCATGCCTTAGGACCAGGACATGGTAAATCTTTGGCATTTTCATACTTTATGGCAAATAAAAGTTCATATACTAAAGCGTTTGTGATTTCTCAAGCTAGTGCTTTTATTCATATAGTTGGAGCCATGGTTTTAGTTCTTGTCTCAGTTTTTGTTTTACAATCAGTTCTTAATAACTTTGTAAATGATTCTGTTGAGATTTTAACAAAATTTTCTTCAGTACTTATTATGATTTTAGCTATTTATATTTTATATAGAAAAGTTAAAAATAAAGGTTGTTCTTGTAGTTCGTGTTGTTCTCCAACTACTTCTCAAACAACTCAAAGCCCTTGGAGCACAACAAAACCAAAAACAACAAATAGTTTAAAACCAAACTTTATGAAACAAGATTTATATTTTGTAATAATGTCAGGAATAATTCCTTGTCCAGGTACGGTTGTATTATTTATCTATGCTTTTGTTTTAAAAACTTATTTTGCTGTTATTTTAGCTTCTATTGCAATTAGCTTTGGAATGGGTCTTGTGATTTTTGCAAGTTCATTTTTAGGTGTTAGTGTTAAAAATTTAAGTGAGAAGTCTCATAAAATAACTTATGCCTTAGAAATAATTGCACCTATAGTGATGTTTATTTTAGGTGTTTTCCTATTTTTAAACGCTCAAAGTTTTTAATTGATTGCAATCAATTTTTAAACTTTTGTATTTGATTATACTTCCAATAAAAAGGTTTTCAAATGCAAAAGTTTAATATATATGACAAGATAGAATATAGTGAAGAAAAAGTTTTAATAACTCCTATGTTTGATGATGAAAATAGAAAAGAGATAAGAATAGTCTTTTCAAAAAATCAAATAATGAAAGATCATAAAACAAAGTTTCCTATTACTGTAGAAATAGTTGAAGGTTCAATTGATTTTGGTGTAAAGGAAGAGGTTTTTTCTTTAGTAAAAGGTGATATTGTTGCACTAGATGGTGATATTATGCATAATCTAAAAGCAAATGAAAACTCTGTTGTAAGACTAAGTTTATCTAAAAGTGATACAACAAATAGAGTTCAAGGGGTACTTAAACTCTAAATTATTCTTCTAATTTTTTGAACTCGTTGATTATTTCTTCAATGGGTTCAACTCCAACTGAGATTCGAATTAAATCTACTGGTAGTTTTACTTCTTCTAAATGTTTTCTTCCCTCTTTTGTAAGTATTAAATCATAATGTGCTAAATAGGTGTAAGGCATAAGAAGTGTAAACTCAGTTCCTAAGCTTGGCCCTTTTGCAAAATTCAGCTTATCATAGCTTTGTGTTAAAGGTTTTGTAAAAAGAATTGAAATAACACCACAATATGAGTTGTTATCAACAATAGTTTGTGAATAAAGTTCTTTATTTTCTTCATCCATGCAGTGATAAACTTTTTTTATAAGTTTAGAGTTTTCAAGATATGAAATTAACTTCTTGGTATTTGACGAGATAGTTTTTACTCTTTTTTCATAATCTTTTATTTGAAAGCTAAGCCTTTGAAGCTCTTTTATATAAACAGGCTCACAGTGTTTAAAAAACTCCCAATTCATATGTGAAAGGGTATGTTTTTTATTTAAAATAATTGCTCCCATTAAAACGTCAGCATTTCCACAGGCAAACTTTGTAAGTGATTCTACAAAGATATCTGCGTACTCTGTTAAATCAAGGTTAAAAGGCGTGGCAAATGTTGTATCAATGATTAATGGAATATTATATTTATCACAAAGTTTTCTTAATTTTTTTATATCTAAGCATTTTAATAAAGGATTTGTTGGTATTTCTGTAACGATAGCACTTACTTTTAAACCTTCTTCTTTTAAATACTCTTCTAATAAATCAAGCCTATCAAGGTGAGGGAAGCTTTTTGATTCTTGATAGTGATGATTCACTATATTCATAGTATCAAGATAAAGCCATCCTAGTTGAACTAAGATAGTTCTTCCATTTTTTGCTTGAATAGAGTTTATTCCTCTAACACTTGAGTAAATAGCATTCATACCTGAAGGAGCTAAGTGTACGTTTTCACAAGGTTGTTTATAAGCCTTTGCTAAAGTAGAAATGATTATATCTTTTGCATTTTCTTCTTTCTCTAACTCTTCTTTATGAATTTTATTAATAATGCCTTTTTCAAAAAGATAAAGCTCTGCAAGTCTTGAGGAAAGATTACAACCTACATGTTGAATATAACTTAGTACTCTTTGAAGTTGTGATGTTCCATTTTGAACTAAAATTACACCAAAGGGTTCATTTATTTCTATTTTATTATGAATATAATATTTGTCACTTACAAGTTTAACTGCTCTTTGAGAACTTAAAAGTACTACTTCATAAGAATCACTTACTTTGTACTTCTCTTTTATATAAAGAGCTAGCTTTCTTAAGTAAGGATGAAGCATAAATCTTGGATATCCACTTTTTATCACTTCTAAAATTTCAGGTGTTTGTTCTTCATAATCAATCACATCTTGAATTGCTGGCATAGAAACAGATACTGCATGTATATTGTTTACAGGAAGTGTTTGTCCACAAGGAATATGATTGAAATAGTTTTTACTCATAGTCTGACTCTTTTTACTTTACTGCCTGTTTTATATCTTCTATTAAGTCTTCAATATTTTCTAATCCAATAGAGAATCTAACAGTTCCTTCAGCAATTCCAATCGCTTCTAACTCTTCTTTTGAAAATGATGCATGGGAAATCTTTGCAGGAATTTCTATTCTACTATCTGGACTACCAAATGAACACTTTTCCCCAAAGATTTTAGTATTTTCAATAAACTTTTCAGCTAATTCTAGGCTTTCGAAATCAGCACAAAATACACCAGGGATATACTTCATTTGTTTTTTTGCTAACTCATGTTGTGGGTGTGACTCTAAAGCAGGGTGCATTACTTTTATAATGTAGTCTTGTTCTTCTAAAAACTTAGCTATTTTTATAGAAATATCTTGATGTTCTTTCATTCTAACTTTAAGAGTTGGAATACCTAAAGAGATTAGATATACATCCATTGGGTTTTGGCTTCTTCCCCCTGCATTAGCATAATAGTGAATTTGCTCTGCTAAATCTTCAGTTTTAGCAACAATTGCACCAGCTACAACAGCTCCATGTCCAGAGATATATTTAGTTGTAGAAAATAGTGAGAAATCAGCTCCTAAATCTAATGGCTTTTGAGAAATAAATGTTGCAAGAGAGTTATCAACTGCAAAAAGAGAATGATACTTATGTGATAACTTCGCAACTTCTTCTAAATCAATTATTTTTAAACCTGGATTAGTAGGACTTTCACAAAGAACTAAATCAATAGGATTATTTTTTAAAATCTCTTCCATTTCATCAAATTTAGTAAAGTCAGCAAAGTGTACAGTTACGTTGTATTTTTCTTTAAATACTTTTAATAATCTAAATGTTCCACCATAACAATCCGCTTCAACTAAAATTTGAGAATTTGCTTTTAAAACTGTTTCAAATAGAAGTGCAACAGAAGCAATTCCAGTATGTGTACAAACACAACCAGCTCCATTTTCAACTTGAGTAAAAAGGTTTTCAAGCATTTCTCTTGTTGGGTTATCACTTCTTGTATAGTCATATATTTTATCGCCATCTTGCTTTTTTAAATCAAAAGTTCCTGTGTTATAAATAGGAAAGTGTGAAGCGCCTGCTACATCTTCAAATGGAGCAAATTTAGCTATATGGCTTAGTGAGGTTTCAACATGCAAATCTTTCATAATAGTCCTAATTTTTTGGTGGATTATAGCTAATTTTTTCTAAGAGTAAATGAAGTGTATTAGATAGATTATATATTGTTATAAGTTATTCTTATAGAAAATTAAATATATTTATAGTTTTTTTATTTGTAATGTAGCTTAATTTTAAAAAGTATTTGAATAGTTAAATAAGGCAGATAATATCTTATTTTATAATTGTGAAAATATAAAGAGGTATTAATGAAATTAGATGAACTAAAAGTAAAATGTGATTATTTTGACTTCGATGATAAGTTTTATCAAAAAATACAGCCTCAATCACTTTATGATGCTCATTTAATTAGCTATTCTAAAGAAGCTTGTGATTTAATTGGTTTAGATTATAGTGAGTGTGAAACACAAGATTTTGTTGACTTTGTAAATGGAAAAAAGAAATTAAAAGGTTCTGTTCCATATTCTCAAGCTTATTCAGGACATCAATTCGGTTTTTATGTTCCCCAATTAGGTGATGGAAGAGCTATTAATCTTGGAAGTGTTAATAATTGGCACTTGCAAACAAAAGGCTCAGGACTTACAAGATATTCACGACAAGGTGATGGCAGAGCTGTTCTAAGGTCTAGTATTAGAGAATATATTATGAGTGAAGCAATGCATGCTTTAGGAATACCTACCACAAGAGCTTTAGCTATTATTGGTTCTAAACATCCTATTAATAGGTCATATGAAGAAGAGGAAACAGGTGCAATAGTTCTAAGGATATCTCCTTCTTGGATAAGAATAGGTACATTTGAATATTTTGCTAAACAAAAAGATAAAAAACATTTAAAACAACTGCTTGATTATGTAATAAAAAATTCATATCCTCATTTAGAAGGGAAAGAATACTCTTATGAGAGATTCTATTTTGAACTTGTAGATAAAACAGCAAAGCTAATGTCTCAATGGATGGCGTATGGATTTATACATGGAGTTATGAATACTGATAATATGTCAGTAGCAGGGCTTACAATTGATTATGGTCCATTTGCATTTATGGATAATTTTGAGATGATGTGTATTTGTAATCATACAGATGTGGAAGGAAGATACTCTTATAATAATCAACCTCACATAGCAAAATGGAATTTAGAAGTTTTAGCTTATGCTTTAAAAGATGTTTGTGATGTAAGCAAATTAATTGAGTATTTAGATACTTTTATGTCCTCTAATCAAAAACACTATTTAGAACTTATGAATAAAAGATTAGGCTTAGATGATAATCTAAGTGGTAATTCAAATTTAAATTTAGTAGTTTCCTTACTTGAAGCTTTAGAAGTATCAAAATGTGATTACAACTCTTTCTTTTGGCAATTAACAAATATTAGTTCACTTAAAGATTTTTCTAATGTTTTAAATATAATTCCAATTAGAGAGCCTATGGAAGAGTGGATTGAAAAGTATAAAAAGGTTTGTAAAGACCAAGGTCAAGTTTTTGAAGAAATGAAAAAACTAATGAAAAGAACAAATCCAAAATATATTATTAAAAACTATATGTTACAAGAAGCTATTGAAAAAGCAAAAGAGGGTGACTTTAAATTAGTAAATGATTTATTGAAAATAGCACAAAGCCCTTTTGAAGAGCACAAAGATTATGAAAGGTATTCAGCTCCAACTGCTGAACAATATTCAAATTTACAGTTAAGTTGTTCATCTTAAGGAGAGTTAAATCTCCTTTTCATCTTTTATAAAAAGAGTGTTATTGAACACTCTTTTTAACTTTTTCATATGAATTTTCTATTCTGTCACCAGCTTCATCAACTAGGTCTTCAGTTTTATCACCAATGTCTTCAGCTTTATCTTCAGCCTCATCAGCAATATCTTCAGCTTTGTCACCAATATCTTCAGTTTTGTCTTCTGCTTCATCAGCAATATCGTCAACTTTATCTTCAGCTTCATCAACAACATCTTCTGATTTATCAGCTACATCTTCAGCTTTATCTTGAATTTCTTCTTTTACATTCTCTATTTTATCACTTGTTGTCTTTTCATCTGTACAACCTTGTAATGCAAATATAGCAACAACTAATACTAGTAATAAATTTCTAATGTTTTTCATTTAAATATCCTTTTTTTAATTAATATTTTTAGGGTTTTCTGCCTCTTATAATATTTGAAATAACTGAAATAAATAACAATATTAAAAATATAAAAAATATTATTTTTGCAATTTCAGCTGCAGCACCAGCAATACCTGCGAAACCTAAAACTCCAGCAACAATAGCTATGAGTAAAAATGCAAGTGACCATGATAACATAATTTCTCCTTAAAAGGTAAAAATTACAATTATTATACAAGTTTAAAATATAATAAATCTTTAATAACATTATAAATTTATTATTTAAGGAAAAAATAAAAAAGTAATAATTTTTTGTCTAATAAGAAAAAAAGATATTAATTAGTTTATTTTCCGACCACTGGTCAATTTTAAAAATAGTTTAAGTTTTTTTTCTTTATACTTCCTGCAAGTAATTGACCGACGGTCAGTCAAAAAGTTAAATTTTTGATTACTTTTTATCTGGAAGGAGATAATTATTGAGTCCTAGAAAAATAAATAAAGAAGAAAAAAGAAGAGAAATAGCTTTAGCTAGCTGTGATTTAATTTATGAAGTAGGAATGAAAAAACTTACTGTTGCTGAGGTTGCGAGAACTGCAGGAATCGGTAAGGGAACTATTTATGAATATTTTGAAAACAAAGAAGACATTATTTTTGAAATAATAAATATGCATATTGAACAACATCATAAAGAGTTTACAGAAAAGGTTGCAAAACTAAATACTATTGAAGAAAAATTAGAACTATTTTTTGATTTTTTATTAAATGATACAGAAGAAAATATGAAACATTTCAATGGATATAAAGAGTTTTTATCAATTGTTCTTGCTGAAGAAAATCTACCTATGAAAGAGTTTAATTGTGAAAAGAATGAATATTTTGGTGGAGAGCTTATTAAGATTTTAGAAGATTCTATTAATAAAGGTGAGATAAAAAAAGAAGCTGTCAATTTATCAAACGGAATTCTTACCTATCAAAAAGGACTTGCTATAAGAAAAATGAGTCAAGCAAATTTTGATGTAAGAGAAGATTATGAAACATTTATTGGAACAATATTACAACTAGTTGAGATTAAAAAATGATAGCCCCAAAATTTAGAAGACTAACTTTTGCTTTTTTTATGTCTTTGTTTATGAGTTTTATTATGAGTATGGTAATTACATTCATTAATTTAGGATTTATTGATGGATTTATATTAAAGTGGATGGAAGCATTTGTAAAAGCATTTTTATGTGCTTTCCCAATCGTGTTTTTTGTGGCTCCAATGGTACAAAGAATTACAAATAAGTTAATTAAAGAGGAAAAATAATGATAAAAAAATTGTTAAGTATAACTATTTTTTCTGCTTCACTTTTTGCAGTAGGAGGTCCTTCATTAGTAGAGACTTCAAAAGTTGTAAAATCAGAAGTTAACCCGTTACAAGAGTTTGTTGGAACAATTAAGTTTGATAAAAAATCAGTATTAGCAGCACAAAATTCAGGTGTTGTAAAATCTATTAATTTTGAAATTGGAGATAAAGTTAAAAAAGATAAGACTTTAGTTCAAATAGATGCTGATATTTTAAATGCTCAAATTCAATCAGCAAAAGCATCTGCTACAAGTACAAAAAGAGATTATGAAAGATATACAAAGTTACTTGAAAATAAATCTATTTCTCAAAAAGAGTTTGATGATATAAAAGTAAGATATATAGAAGCAAAAAGTACTTTACAAGAGTTACAAATTCAAGCAATTAAAAAAAGAATTAAAGCTCCTTATGATGCGGTTGTTGTAGAAAGACATGTTGATTTAGGAGAATGGGTAAATGCAGGAAGCCCTGCTGTAACAGTTGTTGATACTTCAAAAGTAGAGATTACTTTTGATATTCCATTATCAATAATAAATGGATTAAAGAAAAATAGTCTTTATGATATAACAGTTGCAAATAACACTTTAAAAGCAAAATTAATTGCAGCAATTCCAGCAGGAGACAAGCTAACAAGAACTTTTCCAGTTAAATTTAAAGCAGATGTAAAAGATACTTTTGTTTTTGATGGACAAGAAGCAAAAGTTAGTCTTTCTAAAAATGGGAAAACAGAGGCTTTAGTAGTACCAAGAGATGCAGTAATTAAAAGATTTGGACAAAATGTAGTCTTTACAATTACTGACAAAATGACTGCTAATATGCTTCCAGTTCAAATTGTAGGATATCTTGGTGATAAAATTGCAATTGAGGCTCAAGGCTTAAGTGAAGGTATGGATGTAGTTAGTAAAGGGAACGAAAGAGTATTCCCTAACTCACCAGTAAAAGTATTAAATAAATAGAGGTAAATAATGGATTTAATCAAGTTTTCAATAAAAAACCCCGTTACAATAATAGTTTCAGTACTTATTGTTGTACTTTTTGGTTTTTTATCATTATCAAAACTTCCCTATCAATTAACTCCAACTGTTACTAAGCCAGAGATTAAAATCACTACTGTTTGGCCTGGTGCAACTCCCTATGAGATTGAAAGAGAGATAATTGAAGAACAAGAAGACACTTTAAAAAGTTTAAATAACTTGATTGAGTATGAATCTAGTTCAAATGATGATTATGGTGAAGTTACATTAACTTTCAAATTAGGAACAGATTTAAGAGCTGCATTACAAGATGTATCAAATAAGTTAAATGAAGTAAGTTCTTATCCTGACAATGTAGAAGAACCAGTAATTGAGACAGCAACAGCTAGTCCAGTTATCTGGATGATGCTTCAAACCTTAGAAAACAACAAAAGACATATTGATGAATATAAAACATTCTTTGAAGATGAAATAAAACCAGCAATTAGAAGAGTTGAGGGTGTTTCTGGAACCATGGGTGGTGGTGGAAGAGAACAAGAGATGCAAATTGAGTTTGATGTTAACAAACTTGCTTCTTATGGTTTAACAATTCCACAAGTTATAAATATTTTACAAAATGAAAATGTTGATGTTTCTGCAGGGCTTCAAAACTTAGAAAGACGTTCATATAGAATTAGAACAGTTCATAAGTTTAAGAGTATAAAAGATATTGAAAAAGTTGTTTTAATATCAAATAGAGAACAAAGAGTTAGAGTAAGTGATATTGCTAAGGTTAACTTTGGATATGAAACTCCAAGTACAGTTGCAATGTTCTTAGGTAAAGATGGTATTTTCTTAGGTGTTCAACCTAGTTCTGATGTAAACGTTGTTGAACTTACAAATGATGTAGAAAAAGTTGTAAACGATTTAAATGCAGGCATTTTAAAAGAAGAAGGCTTAGAAATACAATGGATATATGATGAAAGACCATATATCGTTGGTTCTGTTGATTTAGTTCAACAAAATATCATTATTGGTGGTATCTTAGCAGTTATTATTTTAATAATCTTCCTAAGAAGTTTATCTCCAACGGCAGTAGTTTCAGTTGCTATTCCAATTTCTATTATTGGTACATTTATTATTCTTTCAGTTATGGGAAGAAGTTTAAATACAATTTCATTAGCTGGTATCTCCTTTGCAGTTGGAATGCTCGTTGATGCTGCTATTGTAGTATTAGAAAATATTGATAGACATAGAAAGTCAGGAGAAGAGATTGGTGAAGCGGCATACAAAGGTGCTAGTGAAGTTTGGGGAGCATTAATTGCTTCAGCATTAACAACAATTGCTGTTTTCTTACCAATTATTTTCTTAGAAGACGAAGCAGGACAACTATTTAAAGATATTGCAATTGCAGTAACAGCTGCTGTTTCATTTTCGCTTTTTGTTTCAATTTCAGTTATTCCAATGCTTTGGAAAAAGTTTGCTTCTATTTCAAAAAAAGAGCCTAAAGATGCAGGAAAAATTGCTCAGTTTGGACATAAAGCAGTAGATTTTATTATGTCGATTGTAGAACTTTCATTAAAAAATACAAAAACAAAAGTTGTTACAATCTTATCATTAGCAGTTTTATCAGTGGGAATTATTTATACGCTGTTTCCTAAACTTGATTATTTACCACAAGGTAATAAGAACTTAATTTTTAATATCTTAATTACTCCTCCTGGATTATCTTATCAAGAAAGATATGATATGGGTGCATATTTAATGAAAGGTGTAGAACCTCATATTAATAAAGATGTTGGAAATGTACCTGGAATAAATAGAGCCTTTTATGTTTCTTTTGGAGACTTTAACCTTTTTGGAGCTACATCAGTTCATGAAGATAGAGCAAGGGATTTAATTCCTATGTTTGCTCCTTTAGTTAACTCTTTACCTTCAGTTTTTGGGGTATCTCTACAATCAGGGGTTTTTGAAGATGGAATTGGTGAAGGAAATGTTGTAAATATTGATATTTCTGGTGAAAGAATTGAAGATATCGCTTCTGTTGGAGGTCAATTATATGGTGCAACAATGCAAACAATTAAAGGTGCACAAGTAAGACCAGTACCATCAGTAGAGTTACTTTATCCAGAAGTTAGACTTAAACCAAATCAAGATGCACTAAGAGCTTTAGGACTTACTTCAAGGGATTTAGGTGTTACAGTTGATGTTTTAATGGATGGAAGAAAAATTGGTGACTTTGAACAAGAAGGTAAAAAGAAAATTGATTTAATTTTAAAAGCTAGTGATAAACAAATAGCTTCTCCTGAAGATATTTTAGCATCACAAATTGCTTTACCAAATGCTTCTTTAGTGCCAGTTTCATCTTTGGCAACTACAGAGTTTACAACTGGTATTTCTGAGATTAGACACTTAGATGGAAAAAGAACAATTACACTTCAAGTTACACCTCCACAAGGTATGACAGTTGAAGAGTCTATGCAAATGATAGATGGAATGCTTAAAGGAATGAAAGCAAAAAACATGATTCCACCTACTGTAGAAGTTGGTATGTCTGGAACAGCTGATAAACTTACAGAGACAATTGGTTTACTTTTAGGAAACTTTATTTTAGCTCTTGTAATTGTTTATTTACTTATGTCTTCGCTATTTGGAAACTTCTTGTATCCAATAGTTATTATGTTTACAGTTCCATTAGCAACTGCTGGTGGGTTTATAGGATTAGCATTAACAAATGCATTTATTGCTCCACAGACTTTGGATATTTTGACAATGCTTGGGTTTATTATTTTAGTTGGTATTGTTGTAAATAATGCAATTTTAATAGTACACCAAAGTCTAAATTATATTAGAACAAAGGGCATGGAACATAAAAAAGCAGTAATTGAAGCAACAAAAACAAGAGTTAGACCTATTTATATGTCTTCAATGACTTCTGTTTTTGGTATGTTACCTTTAGTATTAATTCCAGGACCAGGAAGTGAATTCTATAGAGGATTAGGTTCAGTTATTACAGGTGGATTAGCATTCTCAACTATCTTTACAATCTTTGTTACACCAGCACTTTTAATGTTCTTTATTAAATTAGAACAAAGAGTTAAAGGTAAAGAAACAAGAGAACCAGTTGACGTAAGTAAAGCATAAAGGAGAGTTGATGAACAAAAAGATATTAAAACTTTTGCCTCTAACATTTTTAGGGGCAAATCTATATGCTTTAAATATTAATGAAGCTGTAGATAAAGCATTGACTAATAATAATAGTTACATTAAACAACAATATATTTATGATGAAGCAAAAGCTAATGTAACTAAAAGTCAAGCTGGATTTTTACCAAAGTTAAATACTTCATATACATACAATGCAAATAAGTATGATATAGGAGATGGAAAAGATAATGCAAATGCAAGTGCAGTTCTTTCATACAATTTATTTAATGGTTTAGGAGATTACTATAATTTAGATGCTGCAAAGAAAAATAAATTTGCATCTAAATATAGTTTAGACGCTGCAAGATTTGATTTAATATATGAAGTAAAAGTAAATTACATAAGCTATTTAAAGAGTCTAAAAAATATTGAGACACTAGAAAATGCTTATAAATTATTACAAAAGCAGTATAAAGATTCTGAAAATAGATTTGATCAAGGCTTATTAGCTAGAAATGATTTATTACAAGTAAATGCACAAATGCTTCAAGCTAAACAAAATCTTGCACGTGCAAAAGCTTCTTCAAAAACTGCTTGGTATAGTCTAAAAAATATTTTAGGTGGAAAATTATTAAAAGAAGAAAAAATTGAAGATTTAAAAAGAGATACTCCTTTTATCTTTGATTATAAAGAAGATGAAATTTTTTCAAGAAGTGAAATAAAAGCTTTAAAGAAAACTGTAGAAGCACTTTCAAGTCAAAAAAATGCAAATACATATGGAACAGCATTACCTTCAGTATCTTTAGATTTAGCTCATACAAAGTATGGACAAGATGCTTCTTTAAACTCTGATGAACTAGCTTTTGATGAACAATCAACAGCAACAGTAAATGTAAAGTGGAATTTATATAATGGAGGAGCAGATAGAGCTCAAACAATAATTTTACGAAAAAGATCTTTACAAGCTAAAGAGAGTTTAGAAGAGTTAAAATTAGATATTAAATTACAGTATGAAAATGCAATTGAAGAGTTTAATGTTGCAAAATTAAACTATGAAACAGCAAAGATATCTTTAGAACAATCAAAAGAAAACTATAAAATAGTTAATAATAGATTTAATGAAGGGTTATCTACAAGTACAGATTTAATAAATGCTAACTTTTTACTAACACAAGCCAAACAAAGTTTTGATGAGGCTTTTTATGATAGATTCTTAGCAAAAGCTTCTTTAGACAGAATTCTAGAAAGGTAGTTTTATCAATCGAAGAATTTGAACTCTTTTTCAAGTTCTTCTTTTGTAGCACCTTCTTCTTTTCTTTTTTTGAACTTTCTCATCGTTTTAAAATATTTGAAACTTTGAAAAAGTGCAAAAAATACAAAAATAAATAAAAATATTGAGAAGATAATAAAAATTATTTCCATGTTATTCTCCTATTAATCTGAACCAAATCCTAGAAAATTACCTTTCTTTTCATTCTTTTCTTCTTGTTGTTTTTTAGTAGGAACATTCTCTACACCTTTAAAATCATTAAACCATTTTAATTGTTCTGGTGTACGTTTGATATCTTTATTTTTATTTGACGAACTAAAGTCAAACCCGCCTTTTCCGAAGTCTATTCTATCATAAACAAGTAATGCGAAAATTATAATTGCAATTGCAACTAAGATTTTAAACAGTGTTTGTGATACAGTTGTTGCAACTGTTTTCTTTTTTTGTGTTTTATATTCTTTTGCCATAATAACCATTATTACATAAAAATTATTAAAGTAACTTTTCTACAAGTAGAAAATAATTTATATGTCTAAAATAATATTGATACTATTTTATTACTTTTAATCTGTAGAATTACAGGATTAATAGTAGGAATGAAGATGGATAGAATAAATTATAAATATACTTTTTTAACAATATTTTTTTTAATGGTCTTTGCATTATTATCATTATTAACTTATTCATTTAAAGTTTCAAATAAAAATGATATTAATACTTTGTCTGCTGATAGAATAAAAGAAAAGATGTTCATAAAAGAGAAAGAGCTTTTATCTACAATTAATAGTTATAAATTAACATTAGAAGCTATTTCTCATAATTTCTTTTTAAAAGAGTATATAAATAAAAATGAAAAAAAAGAAGAACTAGAACAACTACTTATTATATTACAAAAGACACTTCCTGAAGCAACGCAAATTAGAGTGTTAGATATGCAAGGAAAAGAAAAGATAAGAATAAATAAAGCATTATATGGAAGGTTAAAGCAGAAAGAGTTTTTTCATGCAGTTGCACAGAACAAACTACAAGATAAATCAAAAAGAGACTATTATCATATGTTTAAAAATTTAGATGCATATGAAATAGGATTTTCAAATATTGATTTACAAACAGAAAATGGGAAAGTTGTAACTCCTAAACAAACTTCATTAAGAATAGCAACTGTTGCAAATAATAGTAAAGGTAAAAAAAGTGCTATTATAATTATAAATATAGATATCATAAAGTTTTTTGATAAGTTTAAAAGAAATGTTTTATATGATGTTATGCTTGTAGATAAAGAAGGAAAATTTATACTACATTCTAATAAAAAACATGGCATTCTTTCTGATACATTTAATACATTTCTTTTTAAAGATGCCTTCAATAAAAAAGATACTTTATTAGCATTAAAAAATGAGGAACACTCTTCAAATGTTTTTTATTCAAAGAAATTAGATGAATTGAATAATAATCAAGATTTGAGACTAGTTTTAGGTTTAAAATATCAAGAGTTAGCAGCTATTAAACAAAAAGATAGAGATTTAACTTATTTAATATTTATTTTATTGGTTCTATTTCTTTTACCTTTAATTGTGCATTTTTCAAAAATACCTGATAACTTAGCAAATAAATTAAAAACTCAAATGGTAACTGATAACTTAACAAACTTATCAAATAAAGAAGGTTTATTAATTGAGTATAAAAATAATAAAGATGCAAAAAAAATAGTTATTATCATAAAAGTTGATAACTTCTTAAAAGTTGCAAATGCCTACGGTTATAAAGTTGCAAATCAATTACTTAAATCAATAACAAGGTTTTTAGAAGAGTATCAATATAGAGATAAGTTTATGGAACTTTATAAATTAGATAGAGACTCTTTTGCTTTTATATATAATTTTGAAAATAAACATATTTTAAAACATGACTTAGAAAAGTTATATAAAGATATTGAGAATGAAGAGTATGTTATTAGAAATAATTTTAAAATCTTAGTTGAGTGTACAGTTTCTTCAAGTAGTATAGAACCTTTTACAAGTATCTCAAGAAAATTACAAGAAGCAGAAATTGCTTTGGAAACTGCTCACCATAAAAGAAGTGACTTTTATATTTATAATAAAAATGATAGAAGAGCAGAATTAAATAAAAATAATATACGATTAGCAACTAAAGTAAAAAAAGCTATAGAAAATGATGATGTTCTTGTCTATTTTCAGCCAATATATAATAATAGAACAGGGATTATTGAAAAATACGAGACTTTAGCAAGATTAAAATATGAAAATGAGATTATTTATCCTGACGATTTTTTACCAATTTTAAAAGATATCAAAAAATATAAAAAAGTTACTAAAGTAATAATACAAAAATCATTTGAGTATTTTCAATATCAAAATTGTGAATTCTCTATAAATCTTAGTGTGGAGGATATCTCTTCTAAAGAGATGAGAAGTTATATTTATAAAAAAATAAGTGAATATAAAATTGGAAATAGACTTGTAATAGAAGTTGTAGAGTCTGAAGCAATTGAAAATTATGATAATTTTCTAAAGTTTATAAAAGAGGTTAAATCTTTAGGTTGCAAAATTGCAATTGATGATTTTGGAAGTGGGTATTCAAATTATCAATATATTATTAATTTAAACGAATATATTGACTATCTTAAAATAGATGGTACTTTAATAAAAGATATTCATATTAATAGAAAAACACAACTATTAGTTGGAACATTAAAGTTTCTGTGTGATAATTTAGGTATTAAAACAATTGCAGAATACATAGAAAATGAAGAGATATTTAATTATGTAAAATCAATGGGAATAAACTATTCACAAGGCTATTATATAGGTAAACCTTGCGAAGAGATTATTGCTGAAATAGAGGTTAGTTAAAGTTTTTAAAAAGAGCTCTATTTGAAAATACAAATAGGAAGATTCCTACTAACATTGAAATAAATACTAACATAGTAATATTCCAACCAAAGTTTGCATAAACAAATGATGGTGCAAAAGAACCAATTGCACCACCTAAATAATAGAAACTAAGATACATACCTGATGTTAAAGCTTTTTGATTTTGCTTTAAAGAGTTTGCAATTCTTGTTGAAACGGTATGGATAATAAACATACCTAAACAGAATAAAAATACTAAAGAAAATAAGAATAGGGCATTTGAACTAAAAAATCCTATAGTTGCAATAAAGAATATAATAATTCCTGCTAAAACTGTTGGAAGTTCTGTTTTAAACAGTGCAATAATCTTATGAATAGTAAGTGAAACTACAATTCCAACACCATATCCAAGATAAAGTAAACCAATTTGTGTTTCTGTTATATCTGGAACTTGTTCTTTAATTCTAAATGGCAGAATATTTAATATTCCTCCAAAAATAAAGAAAATAACGAACATTAATGAATATATTACAACAAACCTTTTATCCCTTAGAATATTTGCAATATCAACTAGTTTGGGTTTTGCTAATTGGGTATCACCTTCAAAAGATAGCTTTCTAATTAATAGTAATCCAAATAAAAGTGCTAAGGATAGTGAGAAGAAAACTGCTCTCCACCCAAACTCTGTAGCAATGAATCCAGAGAAAACCCTTCCTACAAGTCCTCCAAAAACTGTTGCAGCTACATAAATAGACATATTTACTTTTGTTTTTTCTCTATCATTTGCCAAAATAGTCATACATGCAGTTAAAATAGCTGGAACTATCATGGCTTCAATTGTTCTAATAGTTAAAAATATTTCATATGAGTTTGAAAAACTAAGTGCTAGATTTGTTATAAATAGGGTGATTGAAGCAACTGTTAAAACAGTTTTTGTTTTTACTGATTCTAAAATATATCCATAAATAATAGGAGAGATTGCTAAAAAAAGCATGATAACAGCCGTAAAAGATGAAGCTTTTACAACTGATACATCAAATTCTTTTGCTAATAGGGGTTGAATAGGTTGTGTAGCATACATTACTGATAATAATACAGTAATTGTATATATTATAATTAGTAGCTCGTTTCTTTTCATTTTTTAAATGTGAGCCCCTGAAGCCGCCATAATATCCTTTCCATCATCACTAATCATTGAAGGATCCCAAGGTGGATCAAAAACTAAATGCACATAAGCCTCATCAATAATATCAGCTGTTTGTGTTACATATTTAACTTGCTCAACTAAGCTTTCTGCAACTGGACAAGCAGGAGAAGTTAAAGTCATCTCAATTGTTGCATATACATAGTTGTTTTTTTCTTCAAAATCTATTTTATATATTAACCCTAAATCATAAATATTTACTGGTATTTCTGGGTCATATACAGACTTTAATCTTTTAATTACGTCTTCTTTTAAAGCGTCTGTACTTTCTATAATTGACATCTATAATCCTTTATTTATCCCTAATTTATAGTTAGGGCATACTCTTTAATTTTTTTAATCATGCCAATTACTCCACTTTGTCTGTTTGGAGTAATAACTTCACTAAGACCTAGTTCGTAAACTATATCCATATCAACTTCTTTTAACTCTTCAACTGTTGAGTCAGAAAAAATATTTAGAATAATATAAACTAAACCTTTTACAATAACTGCGTCAGAAGTTCCTTTAAAATAAAGCTTACCATCTTTTTTTTGGGCTATAAGCCAAACTTGTGAAGTACAGCCATGTACTATATTTTCAGGAACTTTATATTCCTCTTCTAGTTGGGGAAGTTTTTTCCCTAAATCAATAATATATTCATATTTTTGTAATTCATCATCAAAAAAGTCTAAATCTTCTTTTATATCTTGAACTCTTTTTTCAATAGTGTTCATATTAATCCTTAACTTAGCATATCAAGCGCTTTTCTCAAAGCTTGTATTAATTTATCTACATCTTCTTTTGTATTATAAAAAGCTATAGAAACTCTTATAGTACCTTTGATATTTAATTGTTTCATAATTGGTTGAGCACAGTGGTGACCCACTCTTAAGGCAATTTTCATTTTGTCAAGTAAAATTCCAATATCATCATGCATAATATCTTTGAAGTTAAAACTTTTACTTCCAATTGAGTCTTCTAAATTATTATAGAAAATTATATTTGGCAATTGGCTTAACTGATTAGTCAAATACTCATAAACCTCATGCTCTTGTTTCATTATTACATCATAACCAATTTCATCTAGGTATTCTAGGGCTTTTGCGAAACCTATTACACCTGCAATATTTTGAGTTCCAGCCTCAAATTTATATGGAGCATCAAGCATAGTTGATTTTGAAAAATCTACTTGGTCAATAGTTGCTCCACCTGTTTGATATGTTTGTACTTCTTTTAGATATTCCTCTTTTATATAAATAGCTCCAACTCCTGTTGGTCCAAATGTTTTATGGGCAGAAATTGCAAAAAAGTCTACATCAAGTTCTTGCATATCAACTTTCATATGTGCTAAACTCTGGGCTCCATCAATCATAACAACACAATCATACTTATGTGCTAACTTTATAATTGTTTTTATATCATGTATTTTTCCAAAGGCATTTGAAATATGAGTAACACTTACAAAAGAGTTTGGATTTGCTTTTAAAATATTTTCATAATCTTCAAAATCAAAATCTAAATTTTCATTGCAAGATACTACTTCAAGTCCATCACCTAAAGTTCTTCCTTGCATATGCCATGGAACAATATTTGAGTGATGTTCAAGTGAAGAGATGATTATAGTTTTAAACTTTTTTGCATAAGAAGAAGCAATAAAGTTCATTGATTCTGTAACACCTTTTGTGAATATTATTTGCTCTTTACTTGGTGCATTAATAAACTTTTGTAAAGTTTTTCTTGCATTTTCATACAGTGTTGTTGCTTTATTTGCATCACCAAAAGAGCTTCTATGTGTATTTGCACAATAGTTTTCATAATACTCAACTTGTGAAGTAATAACCTCTTTTGGTTTTTGAGTAGTTGCAGCATTATCTAAATATACAATATCACTATTTGAAAAATAGGGAAAATCTTCTTTAAACATAGCTGTTCCTTTCATAATTTATCGCATAATCTTTTACTTTTGAGTCTTGTATAGTATCTAAAATCTCATTTTCAATGGCTTTTAAAAGCATTTTTTTAGCCAATGCTTCATCAATACCTCTTGATTGAAGATATAGAAGTTGGTCTTTATCTAAAGAACCAGTTGTTGCTCCATGACTAGCTTCTAATTCATCAATATTTATCTCTAAGTGAGGTTTAGCAAAAATGGTTGCATCATCACTTAATAAAATAGTGTCAGTATTTTGATGAACCTTTGAATATAGTGCTTTTTCATTTACTTTTGACATAGCTTCAAATACTGCTTTAGAATCATCATGTAAAATATGTTTATACTTTATATTACTTGAATTATTCTTTTCTATATGTGTTGTATTAAAAATAGAAGAAGAGTTTGCTTTTTCAAAAAGATTTACATAACCATTTATATTTAAAGTTGTATTCTCTTTTTCTAAATTAGAATCATAAATACAAAGAGCAAAACCTTTTCCTAATTCAAAGTTTGTATGGTTTATAGAAGAGTTATCTTCTAAATTATTTATATAATTAAGTATTAAAGATGTTTTTTCACTCATATCTTGTATTTTTAGATACTCTAAGTGGGCATTTTCATTTATATTAAACTCTCTATTTACACTATAAAAGTTATTGTCTTTTTCATTTATAAAAACTTCTATAAGAGAAGCTTTTATACCTTCAGATACATTTACTTTTAAAGAGTTAGTGTTGATACTATTTTCATCTTTTAGTTTGTGAACAATAACAATCGGTTCTTTTGTATCTTCACTTATATTTAGTTCGTAAGTTTTAGTTTCTAATCTTTCGTTTATTTTAATTAACTCATTTGATGAATCTATAACTTCACTACTTTCTTGAACTTTTAAATCAATTTTATACTCATTGAAAGATTCAAACTCTTTTTCTAATAAAGGATTTAAATTTATTTTTCTAAAATCTTCGTCTTTTTTTGTTGGAAATTTTATATTTTCTAATTCAATTAATTTCATAATTACTCCAATCCTTGAAACCCAACACTATCAAGTTGTTGAGCTAGTTTATAATCTCCTGTTTTAACTATCTTTCCATCTTTTAAAATATGAACAAAATCAGGTTTTACAAGATTTAATAGTTTATCATAGTGAGTAATCATTAATAATGATCTACTTTTATCTTCTAATAGACTATTTATAACTTTTGCAACAGTTTTAATAGCATCTACGTCAAGCCCTGAATCTATTTCATCTAACATAATTAAGTCAGGTTTTAATAAAAGTAGTTGAATTAACTCATTTCTTTTTTTCTCACCACCAGAAAAACCATCATTTAAATCTCTTTGTAAAAGTGATTTATCAATATCGAATTTTGCTAACTCACCTTTTGAGTATTTTAAGAAGTCCATTGCATCTAACTCTTCTTCTTTGTGGTATTTTCTTTTTTCATTTACAATAGTTTTTAAAAAGTAACTATTATTTACACCAGGAACTTCAACTGGGTTTTGGAAACTTAAAAATATACCTTCTTTAGCACGTTGTGAAACATCTAATTCTAAAAGGTCTTTATCTTTATATTTGATTCCTCCACTTGTAACTTCACAGTCATAGTGGTCACTAATAGTCTTTACAAGTGTTGATTTACCTGCACCATTTTGTCCCATAAGCACGTGAATCTCACCTGGCTTTATGTCTAAATTTAAACCTTTTAAAATCTCTTTATTTTCTATATTTACTTTTAAATCTTTAATATTTAACATTATTTATTCCTTTAAAAATGTTCCATTTTTCAAGGGAACCTTTTTATTTATTAACACTTTTTTGTCATGATTTATAAAAAATCATTAAAAAGTGACCAAAAACTCTAAAGGAGATAACGAGTTATCTCTTTTTTTGTTTTATCCCACACTTCCTTCTAAAGAGATACTAAGTAACTCTTTAGCTTCCGCTGCAAACTCCATTGGTAACTCTTTTAATACCTCTTTACAGAATCCATTTACAATCATTGCAATTGCATCTTCTTCATCAATACCTCTTTGAGATAAATAAAATAGTTGTTCTTCAGATATCTTTGAAGTAGTTGCTTCATGCTCAATATGTGCACTTGAGTTTTTAATCTCATGATATGGATAAGTATGAGCTTTACATTTGTGTCCAATTAAAAGTGAATCACACTCAGAAATATTTCTTGCATTTTTTGCATTTTTACCTACACTTACTAAACCTCTATAAGCATTTACCCCAGTCATAGCTGAGATACCTTTTGAGATAATAGTTGATTTTGTATTTTCACCTAAGTGAATCATTTTACTACCAGTATCTGCTTGTTGGGCACGACTTGAAATAGCTACAGAGTAGAATTCACCAACTGAGTTATTTCCTTTTAAAACACATGAAGGGTATTTCCATGTTAAACTAGAACCTGTCTCAACTTGTGTCCAAGAGATTTTTGAGTTTTCACCTTTACATAAACCTCTTTTAGTAACAAAGTTTAAAATACCACCTTTACCCTCATCATCACCTGGATACCAGTTTTGAATAGTCGAATATTTTATTTGTGCATTATCTAAAGCGACTAATTCTACAACTGCAGCATGAAGTTGTCTTTCATCTCTCATTGGAGCTGAACATCCTTCATTATAAGAAACATAAGAGTTTTCATCACAGATTATTAGTGTTCTTTCAAACTGTCCTGTATCTAAAGCATTTATTCTAAAGTAAGTAGAAAGTTCCATTGGACATTTAGTATTAGGTGGAATATAAACAAAGCTTCCATCTGTAAATACTGCACTATTTAGTGTTGAAAAATAGTTATCGTTTTTACTTACAACTGAAGCTAAATATTTTTTTAAAATTTCTGGATGAGAATGGGCTGCTTCTGAAATAGAACAGAAGATAATACCTAGTTTCTCTAACTCTTCTTGATAAGTCGTTTTTACAGAAACTGAATCAAATACAGCATCAACTGCAACACCTGCAAGCATTTTTTGCTCTTCTAATGGAATCCCTAATTTTTCGTATGTTTTTAAAATCTCTGGATCTACTTCATCTAAAGAATCCAATGCTTTTTTAGGTGCACTATAATATGCAATATCTTGATAATCTATTTTTGGATAATTTAGATGCGCCCAATCAGGCTCTTCCATTTTTAACCAAATCTTGTATGCTTTTAATCTAAAGTCAAGTAACCACTCTGGCTCTTCTTTCTTTTTTGAGATGGCTTTTATTACATCTTCATTTAAGCCTTTAGGAAATGTATCACTTTCTACAAGTGTTTCAAAACCTAATTTGTAGTCTTGTTTCAAAATCTCTTTTAAATGGTTGTTTTCACTCATTTTAAAACCTTTTTCTAATTAGGACTAAAATTGTCCTATTTGAGTAAATTTAACATATGTTCATTAAAAAAGTGTATAAAAGTTCAACTAATATATAACTTTAAATTAAATTTTAAGTTTAATTAAACTGCTTTATAAGTGCTTTTGAGTAGATTTGAAAAGAATTTTAAATTGGAGAAGATATGAAACTTGTATTTATTGAGAGTATAAATAATAAATATTTCAACAAAGCATGGCAATTGTATTTAAACTCTTTTCCTGAAATTGAAAGAAGAACTTTAAAAGAACAAGAAGAAATTTTAAATGACAAGAATTTTAAAATGTCTTGTTATATAAAAGATGAGCTTATTATTTCTATTGTATTTTTTTGGAAAATTAATGTAAAAAATAAAATATATACTTTTTTAGAACATTTTGCTGTAAATAAGCAATTAAGAGGTCAATCTTTTGGTACAAAAATTTTACAAGAGTTTATTGAAAAAAATAAAAATATAGTTTTAGAAATAGAACCAATCGTAGATGAAATCACAAAGAAAAGGCTAAGATTTTATGAAAGGTTTGGTTTTGTTGTCAACTCTCATGAACATTTCCAAATACCTTTTAGAAAAGATGCAATAGAGTTAAAACTTTTATTAATGAGTCAAAAAAATACTCTTTCAAAACAAGAGTATAAAGAGCTTTATGAAAGTATGAAAAAATCTCTTAAAAGATTTTGACATACAATTATTTTACATTTTTATTTTTGCTTCTAATCTATTTGTATAGTATGAAATAGGGTAGGTTAATAGTAAATATCCAACGGCAAGGGGAATATAACTCTCCAATGTAGAATATGTATAAGCATTTACCTCTTGAGCATTCATTGTAAATTCACTAATAGATATAATTGAAAGTAAAGAAGAGTCTTTTATGATACTTGCAAATTGCCCTGTTAAAGCAGGTAGCATTCTTCTAAAAGCTTGAGGAAAAATCACATATCTATACATTTGATAGTTTGTCATTCCAAGACTTAAACTTGTTTCAAACTGTTCTACTTCAACTGATTCAATTGCACCTCTAATAATCTCACTTACATATGCTCCTGCAAAAAGTGCTAAGATGACAGTTCCTACAACATATCTATTTTCAAAACCTAAGTTATTTGCAAATACATAAAAGAAAATAAGTATTTGTACTAAAAGTGGAGTTCCACGTATTAATTCAATATAGAATCTAGAAAAAAATCTAAGAAGTATAAATTTTGAGTTTTGCCCATAGGCAAAAAATAAACCAATAATAAAGCTTAGAATAAGCGCAAAAAATGAAATGTAGATAGTCATAAGAAAACCATCAATAAACTTTTCTCTATATTCATAAACACTATGCCAATTAAAGTTATAAGAGATGTTTTTAAACATAAAATAGAATGTAATAAAAACAGTTAAAATTAGAAGAAGAAAATTAAAAAGGTAAATAGCTTTTGAAAGCTTTTTACCTTTTTTAAATCCTAGTTCATTAATAAATAAATTTTTTAGTTTAATTTTTAAGTCCTAGAAGAAGAATGGAATGCCAAGATCATCAAATGTTTTTTTAGCATCAGTTAAATATTTGTTTGCAAAAGAATCAAATGTTCCATCTTTTTTTGCTTTTTTGATGAAAGCATCAACATCTTTTTTAAGTGGACTATTCTTTTTAAGAGCAACTCCCCAGTATTCAAAATCTTCTTGGAAAGATTGAAGAAGTGCTACAGTTGTATCTTTATGCTTTGCATAGTTTTTATAAATTGTTAGTTGGTCATATAAAAATCCGTCTGCTTTTCCTTGAACAACTTCTAAAACACAAGCAGCTTCTTTATCAAATACAAGTATTTCTGCATTTTTTAAATTATCTTTTGCATAAACATGTCCAGTTGAACCTTTTTTTACTGCAACTTTTTTTCCAGCTTGGTCTAAGTCTTTAATTGACTTAACTTCTGAATCTTTATTTGCTAAGATTGCTAATGAAGATTGAGCATAAGGAACTGAAAAGTCAATAGACTTTTTTCTTTCTTCAGTAATTGTCATAGAAGAGATGATTAAATCAATCTTTCCTGTTTTAAGTGAAGGAATAAGACCATCCCAAGCGATATTTTCAATTACAACTTCTCTTCCTAAATAATCACCTAATGCTTTAGCAAAATCAACAGATACCCCTGAAGGAGTTCCATCTTTTTCACTCATTTCAAATGGAGGATAAGCAAGTTCCATTCCAACTTTTAATACTTCTTTTTCTTCTTTTTTTTGTGAAGAATCATCATTACAACCAGAAATGAATACCATTAAAAATGGTATAACAAGTGTTAATAAGAGTTTTTTTAACATAAATAATAACCTTTAAAGTTTTTTATATTATCTCATAAGAAGCTTATTTTTTTATTAGAATTAATTAAAATCATCTAAATTTTTTAATTAAGACTGTTTTTATCCTATTTAAAATATAATTACGCGATTTAATTAAAAACAACGCATATTTTTGGAATAATATAGTGTTAAATGTAAATAAAAATAGGAAAAAGAATGGAAGTATACTTAGATAATAATGCCACAACTAAGGTTGACCCTGAAGTATTCAAAGCTATGGAACCTTTTTTCTGCCATATTTATGGAAACCCTAACTCTTTACATAAGTTTGGAGCAGGAACACATCCTAAAATGGTAGAAGCTTTAGATTACTTATACTCTGGTATTAATGCAGCAGATGAAGATGATATTATCATCACAGGAAATGCAACAGAGAGTAACAATACTGTTATTAAAGGTATTTGGGTAGATAAAATTTTAAATGGAAATAAAAACCATATTATTACAAGTGAAGTAGAACACCCAGCAATTACTGCAACATGTAAATTCTTAGAATCTCAAGGTGTAAGCGTTACATATCTTCCAGTAAATGAAGAAGGTGTATTAGAAGCACAACAAGTTGCAGACTATATTAAAGAAGATACAGCATTAGTTACAATTATGTGGGCAAATAATGAAACTGGAAAACTTTTCCCAGTAAAAGAGATTGGTCAAATCTGTAAAGATGCAGGAGTACCTTTCCATACAGATGCAACTCAAGCAATTGGTAAAGTTCCAGTTGATGTTCAAGATACTAATGTAAATTATTTATCTTTTTCAGCTCATAAATTCCATGGACCAAAAGGTGTTGGTGGATTATATATTCAAAAAGGTTTTGAATTAACTCCATTATTACATGGTGGTGAGCAAATGGGTGGACATAGAGCAGGTACTGTTGATGTTGCATCTATGATTGGTATGGGTGTTGCTATGAAACTTGCAACTTCAAAAGAAGCATTAACTTATGAAAATACTGAAGTTAGAAGATTAAGAGATAAATTAGAGAATGCAATTTTAGAAATCCCAGAAACAATTGTAATTGGTGGAAAAGATAATAGAACACCAAATACTACACTTATTTCTATTAGAGGTGTTGAGGGTGAATCAATGCTATGGGATATGAATCAAAAGACTATTGGTGCATCAACTGGTAGTGCTTGTGCAAGTGAAGACTTAGAAGCAAATCCAGTAATGAATGCATTTGGAAGTGATAGTGAGCTAGCTCATACAGGTGTTAGATTCTCTTTAAGTAGATTTAATACTGAAGAAGAGATTGATTATGCAATCGATGTTATTAAAGGAGCAGTTGCAAGACTAAGAGGAATCTCTAGTTCTTATGCATATACTCCAAAAAATCACGTATCAGAATTATAAAAACTAAGGAATATTTAAATGGCAAAAAATGATTTAATTAGTGGATCAATTTGGGACGAATACTCAAATCAAGTTATTAGAAGAATGGATGACCCAACTCACCAAGGTGAAATTACTGAAGAAAGAGCAAAAGAGTTAGGTGGAAAACTAATCATTGCTGACTTTGGTGCAGAATCATGTGGTGATGCAGTAAGACTTTACTGGTGTATTGAAGAAGGAACAAACAAAATTTTAGAATCAAAATTCAAATCTTTTGGTTGTGGTACTGCAATTGCTTCTTCTGATGCTATGGCTGAGTTATGTGAAGGTAAAACAGTTGATGAAGCTGTTAAGATTACAAATATTGATGTTGAAAAAGCGTTAAGAGACCATCCAGATGTTCCTGCTGTTCCACCTCAAAAAATGCACTGTTCTGTAATGGCTTATGATGTTATCAAAAAAGCTGCTGCTACATATAAAGGTGTAGATATGGAATCTTTTGAGACTGAAGTAATTATTTGTGAGTGTGCAAGGGTAACTTTAGGAACTATTCAAGAAGTAATTAAATTAAATGATTTAAAAAGTGTTGAAGAGATTACAGATTATACAAAAGCAGGTGCATTTTGTAAATCATGTATTAAACCAGGTGGACATGAAGAAAAAGATATTTATTTAGTAGATATTTTAAATGATGTTAGAGCTGAAATGGAACAAGATAAATTAAAAGAAGCTGCTGATGCAAGTGCTGCAGGTTCTTCAACTTTTGATAAAATGACTATTGTTCAAAGAATCAAAACAATTGATGAAGTATTAGATGCAGATATTAGACCAATGTTAATGATGGACGGTGGTAACATGGAAATCATTGATATTAAAGAAAATATTCCATTCTATGATTTATATATTAGATATTTAGGTGCTTGTAATGGTTGTGCTTCAGGTGATACTGGTACTTTATATGCAATTGAATCAGTACTTAAACAAAAAGTTGATGAAAATATTAGAGTTTTACCAATTTAATTAATATCATAAATTAAACAGATTATTAAAACCCAAGTTGAAAACAACTTGGGTTTTTTTATTTTTAATGAATTGTTATTCAATAAAAAGTAAAAAGAAAGTAAAAAGAAAGTAAATAAAAAGTAGATTAAAAGTAAAATTTAGATAAAATACTTAAATTTTTTTGGGGAGTATATTATGTTTAGTTTCGGTAAAACAGAAGAAGAAGTAGGTAGATTACAGGCATTAGAAGAAAATTATGCAATTATTTCTTTTAAGCCAGATGGAACAATTATACATGCAAATGAGAATTTTTTAAATGCACTTGGATATAAATTAAATGAAGTTATAGGAAAACATCATAGAATATTTTGTGAAAAAGCATATGTAAATTCTTCAGCATATACAGAATTTTGGAAAGAATTGGGTAATGGTAAATCTCATATAGATGAGTTCGAAAGATTTAGAAAAGATGGTAATTCTATTTGGATTCAAGCTTCATATACTCCCGTAAAAGACAAAAATGGAAAAGTAACAAGAGTAGTTAAATTTGCACAAGATATAACAGATGCAAAGAGAGTTATTCATTGTGTAAATGATGCTATAGATGTAGCAAAAACAGGTTTAATGAATCAAACAATTACTGAAAAAACAAAGAATGATGGTATCGAAGAGTTAAAAAATGGTATTAATGATTTATTTAAAATAGTCTCTTCTAAAGTTAATGGAGATTTAAATAGTATCTCTGATGCATTAAATTCTTATCAAAAACTAGACTTTAGATTTAGAATTGAAGGTAATGATTTAGGAGACACAGCAAATGGTTTAAACAGTCTTGCTGAAGTTATTAATAAAATGTTAGTGGACAATAAAGAGAATGGTTTAACTTTAGATGAAAGTTCAAATATTTTACTTAAAAATGTAGATATGTTAAATGTAAATACTAACGAAGCAGCAGCTTCTTTAGAAGAAACAGCAGCAGCATTAGAAGAAATTACAAGTAATATCTCTTCAAATACTAAAAATGTATTAAAAATGGCAGAATTTGCAAATCAAGTAACTAGTTCAACAAACGAAGGTAAAACATTAGCTCAAGAAACTACAAATGCAATGAATGATATTGATGCTGAAGTAAATGCAATTAATGAAGCAATTACAGTAATTGACCAAATAGCCTTCCAAACAAATATTCTGTCTTTAAATGCAGCAGTAGAAGCAGCAACAGCAGGTGAAGCAGGTAAAGGTTTTGCAGTAGTTGCACAAGAAGTTAGAAACTTAGCTTCAAGATCAGCGGAAGCAGCAAAAGAGATTAAAACTCTTGTGGAAAAAGCTACAATTAAAGCTAATAATGGAAAAACAATCTCTTCAAAAATGATTGAAGGTTATAATGGACTTAGTGAGAATATTACAAAAACTATTGACTTAATTTCTGATATTGAAAGTTCTACTAAAGAACAACAAACTGGTATTGAGCAAATAAATGATGCAATCAATAGTCTTGATTCACAAACACAACAAAATGCTTCTATTGCAAATCAAACTCATGATATAACTGTACAAACTGATACAATAGCGAAACTTATTGTTTCAGATGCAAATGAAAAAGAGTTTATTGGTAAAGAAAGTGTAAAAGCAAAAAATTTGAATTCTAAATAGTTAGTATTTAAGGTTAATGTAGTTTTACATTGGCCTTTTTACTTTAGATTAATTAATTATCTTTATTGTTAATTCCATTATAGGCTAAGTATAGATTCTTAAGAAGTTGTAGATATTTTTCATTGAAATCAATCCAATAATTTAAAGCATATTTGTATTTTTCATCATCTTCTTTATTTATTTCATAATAAGAGATAAATTCATCAATTGTTTTTAAAAGTTTTTCAACTTCTTTACTATTTTCAAAATCTTCATTCATTTCAAAACATTTTTTATACTCTTTTAAATCATGTTCCCAAACTGATAACTTTTTTATTAATTCAAGTGTATTCAATATTGTCCTTTAGCTGAATATATCCTAATTTTGATATAATCCCATTTAATTAGTCCAAAAGAGGAATTGTATACATGTCAAATCAAAATGAACAAATACTAAAAAACACAAATGCACAAATTTTAGATGAGTTTAATGCTTCAATAATGTTTGATAAAGAGTTATACTCTCAAGATATAAGAGGAAGTATTGCTCATTCACAAATGCTTTGTGAGCAAGGTGTTTTAACAAAAGAAGAACAAGAGTCTATTGAAAAAGGTTTATTACAAGTAAAAGAAGAAATAGAATCTGGAAATTTTCAATTCACTTTAGCAACTGAAGATATTCATATGGCTGTTGAGTCAAGACTTACTGAAATCATAGGAGAACCTGGGAAAAAACTTCATACTGCAAGAAGTAGAAATGACCAAGTTGCTACTGATTTTAGACTTTATGTTCAAGAAAAATCACTTTCTATAAAAGCACAACTAAAAGAGTTAGTAGATACTTTTGTAAATGTTGCAAGTAAACATACAGAAACTTTAATTCCTGGAATGACTCATTTACAACATGCTCAACCATTAAATTTTGGTTATCATCTACTTGCTTATGCAAATATGTTTAAAAGAGATTTTGAAAGATTTGAAAGTTCATATGAAAGAAACAATTATTCTCCACTAGGAAGTGCAGCATTAGCTGGAACACCCCATAATATTGATAGAAATTCAACTTGTGAGAAGTTAGGTTTCAAAGCGCCAACAGCTCATGCAATGGATACAGTTTCAGATAGAGACTTTGCATTAGAGATTTTATTTAATATCTCTACTTGTATGATGCATATTTCAAGAATTTCAGAAGAGTTAATTACATGGTCGTCTTATGAATTCCAATTTGTAAGAATGAGTGACGAGTATGCTACAACATCTTCAATTATGCCTCAAAAGAAAAACCCTGATGTACCTGAACTTCTAAGAGGAAAAACAGGACGTGTATATGGGAATCTTATTTCACTTCTTACAGTAATGAAAGGTTTACCTTTAGCATATAACAAAGATACTCAAGAAGATAAAGAGGGTGTTTTTGATTCTGTTAAAACAGTTGAAATTTCATTATCAATTTTAAATGAAGTTATTAAAACAATGATTGTAAATGTAGATAAAATGCAAGCAGCTTGTAAAATTGGACACTTAAGTGCTACAGATTTAGCAGACTTTTTAGTTCAAAAACAAAATATGCCATTTAGAACAGCTTATTATATTACAAAAGATGTAGTTGCATGTGCTAACTCTTTAAATAAAGATATCTCTGAGCTTACAATTGATGAAATTAGAAGTTCAAATGATGAATTAAAAGATATAGATGAAGAGATTATTATGTATTTAGATTTAAGAAATTCTATGAATGCTAGAACTTCATTAGGTGGAACATCAACACAACAAACTAAAAATCAAATTGAAGCTTTTGAAAACTGGTTAGAAAATAAATAAAAGTAATTAAAGAAAAGAATAAAAAAGACTAAAATTTAGTCTTTTTTATTTAGTAAGCTAAATGCTGTTTAGCAGCTTCATATAGAGCTTGAATATCAGTTTTTCCAATAAAACCATCAACTCCAATATTATTCATTTTATTTTTAACTGCATCAGTAGTCATTGATGAGTTTACAATAATTGGAATATGTGCATATTTACTGTTTTGTTTTACAAATGAAGCAACTTGGAAACCATCAGTTTCTGGCATTTCAATATCTGTAATTATTAATGCAACAGTAGAAGGATCAATCTCTGAAAGTCTTTCAAGTAGTAATGCACCATTATTATAGATTTCATAATTAATACCTGCTTTTTTGAAGAACTTAGTTAATACTTCTCTTGCTACACCAGAATCTTCAGCTGCTAATACAATTTTATTAGTGTCAAATTTAGATTCAACATATTTATTTAATGTATCTTCTCCATCTTCAACCCAACCTAAGTCTTGTAATAACTGCTCTGCATTAAATACAGTACATAACTCATCTTTATCATGTACTTTTACATATGTAGTATATGTAACTTTTGAGTTTGTTTCTTCTGTATGTCTTAGTTCATCTGTTGTTTTTTCAACGATATCAAGCATATCTCTGATTAAAAAACCAACTTTTTTGTGGTTGAATTCACAATAGATGATTAGTTTGTAATCTTCTTGATTTAGCTTTGGAATACCAAGCCATGCATCAAGGTTGATTAATGTAACAGGTTCCCCTCTAATTGTTGCAATACCAGCAACAACATCGCTATCTGCAGGAGTATCGTTTATAGTTACTTCTTCTGCAATAACAAATGCCTTAACCTTTGCAATATTAATTGCATAAATGTTATTATGACCAGTATAGAAAACAGCTAATTGCTGTACATTTCTTAAATGTCCTTGTGTCATTTGTTCAACACTATTGATACCACTCATGTATGCCCTTTTTGACTAATATACTAGATTATATTCGTTTTTTTCTTATAATAAACTTTAAAATATTACTAAAATATTACTTTATTTGTTCCTACTTAGTAACTTATTTATGGTAATTGCAGCCATCATAAAGCCAAATGAACCAGTTACTGCTTCAAAACTACCTTTTTCTATGCAGTTAGGATTTTCTCCAGAAAAGACAACTTTAAACTTCTTTTTGAAACCTCTTTTTTTAAGTTCAGTTCTTATTTTTCTAATAAAAGGGTCATTATAAGTATCCCAAATTGATTTATATTCAATTTTACTTGGGTCTAATCTTTTTGCTCCACCACTTGTACTAATTATCTTTGTAAAATATCTTTGGATTAGATGAACTTTTGGAGTTACATCATCAATTGCATCTAAAATATAATCATATGATGAGAAGTCAAAATCGTCTATCCATTGAGGAGTTATCTTTGCATGGATTGCTTCAACTTTTGGATATCTTTCTTTTAACGCATCTACTTTAACTTTTCCAACATTACCATGACTTCCTAATTGTCTGTTCATATTTGATTCTTCATAAGTATCAAAATCAACAATTGTAATGTTTGTTAGTCCAGTATTATATAAAGAATCTAAAGCAAAGCTTCCAACTCCACCCACACCTAATAAAATAACTTTTGCATTTTTAATTTTTTCAAAATTTTCTTCACCAAATAACTTAATGGTTCTATCGTATTCTTGCATATCTACTCTTTTATAAAAATTTCGATATTATATCAAATTAATACATAATGAAAATAAAACAATAATATAATAGGAGCCTTATCATGGAAAAAGAACCAATGACAAGAGTTGGGTATCAAAAAATAACAGGTGAATTAGAATTTTTAAAAAATACAGAAAGACCTGAAACAGTAATTGCATTAGATGAGGCAAGACAATTAGGTGACTTAAAAGAAAATGCTGAATATCATGCAGCAAAAGATAAATTAGCCTTAATAGATTCTCAAATTGCTGAGTTAGGTTCAATCATTTCTAAGGCCGTAATTATAGACCCAGAAACATTACCTCACGATAGAGTAAGCTTTGGTTCAACAGTAGAGTTAGTAGATGTGGAAACAGATGAAGAATTTACATATGCAATTGTTGGTGGAGTAGAGTCAAATGCCGAAAAAGGTTTTATCTCTTTTAATTCACCCTTAGCAAAACAACTTTTAGGAAAACAAGAAGGTGATGAACTTACTGCTACTTTACCAGGCGGTCAAACATCTTTTGAAATTTTAAGTGTAGGATACAAGGAGTTAGAACTATAATGAATGTAGCAATTATTGGAGCAAGTGGTTATACAGGACTAGAGTTAATTAAGATTCTTATTAATCATCCAACTTTTAATATATCTTATATTGCAAACTCTACAGGTGAAGAAAATGTACAAGACTTACATCCTTGTTTAAAAGATGTTATTGATGTTGAAGTTTCAAAAGCAGATGCAAAGGAAGTAGCAAAAGTTGCAGATTTAGCATTTTTAGCACTTCCTCATAAAACTTCAATGTCTTTTGCTAAAGAGCTTTTAGATTTAGGGGTAAAAGTAGTTGATTTAAGTGCAGATTATAGATTAGAACTTGAAACATATGAAAAACATTATTGTCCACATGAAGATAAAGAGCATATAAAAGATGCAGTATATGGACTTCCTGAATACTATAAAGAAGAGTTAAAATCTTCAAAACTAGTAGCTAATCCAGGATGTTTTCCTACAGCAGCACTTTTAGCACTTTTCCCTTTTGTTGATTATATTGATACAAATGCACAAATTTTCATTGATGCAAAAACAGGTATGAGTGGAGCAGGGAAAGGTTTAAAAGAGGTTACTCACTTTGGTCATTTAAATGAAAATTGCCATGCTTATAATCCTTTTAAACATAGACATATGCCAGAAATTCAAGAGAAAGTAAAACTAGTGAAAGGTGTTGATTGCCAAATTAATTTTGTACCACATTTATTACCTATTACTAGAGGAATGTTAGTTTCTGTATTCGCAACACTAAAAGAGGATGTTGATGTAAATAAAGTCCTTGAGGAAACTTACAAAGATTCTCCTTTTGTTAGAATTAGAAATAATCCAGTTGATTTAAAATCAACAGCAGGGACAAACTTTTGTGATATCTTTGTAGAGACAAATGGAAAAGCTTTATTTATAAACTCTTCTATTGATAATTTATTAAGAGGTGCTTCATCTCAAGCAGTTGTAAATGCAAATTTAATGTGTGGATTAGATGAAGAAGAAGGAATCCCTAAAATAGCCTATGTTCCATAGTATAAAAAAAGATTCTCTCTTTATAGCAGATTCTCATTTTAATGAGAAAAATCAAGAACTATTAGCTCTTTTAGAAAAAATAGTAAATAAACAATTGAACCCATCTCAACTTTTTTTGATGGGGGATATTATTGACTTTATTTCTGGCGAAAGTAAATATTTTATAAAAACAAATGAAAAAGTAATCAATCTGATAAATGAGATTTCAAACAATATTGAAGTTTTTTATTTAGAAGGAAACCATGATTATAATTTACAAAATCTATTTCCAAATATAAAAGTATTTAAAAGAGAAAATCAGCCAGTGAAATTTATTTATGAAAATAGAATTATAGCTATGGCACATGGAGATATATTTACTCCTTGGCATTATAATTTATATTGCAAAATTATCAGAAATAAACCACTTCTTATATTTTTAAATCTAATTGATTTTGGTAATTTTATTTCAAAAAGAATAGAGAGTGCTTTACTTAAAAAAAATATTTGTGGCTTAATTGATGATTTTGAGTCTTTTGCTAAACAAAGACTTTCAAACTATAAAGAAGAAATAGTAATTGAAGGACATTTTCATCAAGGTAAAACTTTTAAAAATGAAAAGCAAACTTATGTAAATGTTCCATCTTTGTGTTGTTGCAAAGAGTATATGGTTTTTGATGGAGATTTTAAAGGAGTAAATATATGATTAATGAAAGTACAATTATGACTTTTCTTATGATTATTGCAGTAATTATTGTAGTCTTATTAGTTATTATTATCATGCTAATAACACAGAAAAAACCTAATAAAAAACCTAAAAAAAGGCATAAAATGAGTACCTCGTACCATAAAATAAATATGCCAAATACAATGAAACTTTATTTGCCTAAAACAATTGAAAAAATGTCAAAAAAAGAAATTTTAGGAATTACAAAAAAAGTATATGAGTCTTATAAAATTTTTGATTATAAAAAAATGGATTTATTTGAGTTAGATAAAAAAGAGTGGCATACTTGGCAAATCTCTTTTTTATTTATGATGTATAAACAAGACCAGGAGTTTTTTATACCAAATCAAAGTGAAGTATTTCATCCTTTTTTAATCAAAGCCTCTTCAAATGATATGAAGAGTTTTGTAAAAGGTTTAATAAAAAAATATGAAAACCATGTTGATATCTCTTTAGATAAAGACACTTTATGTAAAGAGTATCTCTGGTCAAATAAAGATATTTCTATACTTTTTTACTTTTTGGCAAATTATAAAAACTATTAAAAGGATATATTATCGCACAATTTAAAGTTAATAGTGAATATGAACCAGCAGGTGACCAACCAGTAGCAATTGATGCAATTAGTAAATCAATCCTAGATGGTAATAGATATACTACTTTAGAAGGTGTTACAGGTTCTGGTAAAACCTATACTATGGCTAAGGTTATTGAAAAGACTCAAAAACCAACTCTTATTATGACCCACAATAAAACCTTAGCTGCACAACTTTATTCAGAGTTTAAACAGTTTTTTCCAAACAATCATGTTGAGTATTTTATCTCTTATTATGACTATTACCAACCTGAAGCATATATTCCAAGAACTGATCTTTTTATTGAAAAAGATTCATCGATTAATAGTGAACTTGAAAGACTAAGACTTAGTGCAACAGCATCACTTCTTAGTTTTGATGATGTAATTGTTATTGCTTCAGTATCTGCAAACTATGGTTTAGGTAATCCAAATGAATATAAGGCAATGGTTCAAAGAATCGAAGTTGGCTTTGAATATTCACAAAGAGAGTTTTTACTTAAACTAGTAGAGATGGGATATAGAAGAAATGATTCATTTTTTGATAGAGCAGACTTTAGAGTAAATGGTGATGTAATTGATATTTACCCAGCTTATTATGAAGATGAGTATATTAGAGTTGAGTTCTTTGGTGATGAAGTAGAGACTATTACAAAACATGAGTATTTAACAAATGAGAAAACAAAAGAGTTAGAAGAAGCTATTATTTATTCTGTTAATCCCTTTGTTGTTACAAGTGAAAATTTAGGGCGAGCTGTAAAGCAAATAGAAGAAGAGTTAGATGAAAGACTTGATTACTTTACAAAAGAAGATAAGTTAGTAGAGTATCAAAGATTAAAGCAAAGAGTAGAGTTTGATTTAGAAATGATTGAAGGTACAGGTATGTGTAAAGGAATTGAAAACTATGCACGTCACTTAACAGGACTTGAACCTGGACAAACTCCTTATTCTCTTATGGACTATTTTGAACAAATAGGGAAAGACTTTTTACTTATAGTTGATGAGTCTCACGTTTCTTTACCACAATTTAGAGGAATGCATGCAGCAGATAGAAGTAGAAAAGAAGTACTTGTGGATTATGGCTTTAGACTGCCTAGTGCTTTAGATAATAGACCTTTAAAATTTGATGAGTTTATAAATAAAGCACCTTCGTATCTTTTTGTATCTGCAACACCAGCTGATTTAGAAATTGAAAAAAGTGCAGTTGTAGCAAAACAGATTATTAGACCAACAGGACTTTTAGACCCAATTATACAAATAGAAGATAGTGAATATCAAGTAGAAAAACTACATGATGAAATCAAAAAAGTAGTTTCAAAGAATGAAAGAGTTTTAGTAACGGTATTAACTAAAAAAATGGCAGAAGAATTAACTTCTTATTATTCTGATTTAGGAATGAAAGTTAAATATATGCACTCTGATATTGATGCAATTGAGAGAAATCAAATTATCAGAGAGCTTAGAGTTGGAGAGTTTGATGTTTTAGTAGGAATTAACCTTCTTAGGGAAGGGCTTGATATCCCTGAAACTTCTTTAGTCGCTATTTTAGATGCAGATAAAGAAGGTTTCTTAAGATCTAGAACTTCACTAGTTCAAACTATGGGAAGAGCTGCAAGAAATCAAAATGGTAGAGTAATACTTTTTGCTAAAAAGATTACTGATTCTATGCAGTATGCTATTGATTTAACAAATAAAAGAAGGGCTATACAAGAAGAGTTTAATAAAGAACATGGAATAACTCCAACAACAACAAAAAGATCAATAGATGAAAATCTAAAGCTTGAAGAGTATGATGACTTAGCTTGGAAAAAAGAGAAGTTACAAAAAATGCCAGCAGCAGAGAGAAAAAAGATTTTAATTGAGTTAAATAAAAAGATGCAAAAAGCTGCAAAAGATTTAAACTTTGAAGAAGCAATTAGATTGCGTGATGAAATAGAAAAACTAAAAAAAGCATAGGGGAGATACTTTGCCAAGACTTAAAAAAGCAACAAAAGAAGAGATTCAAATTATAAAAGAAGCATTTACTGAAAAATATTCAGGTGCTGTTACTGAATTAAATTATAAAAATGATTATGAGTTATTAATAGCAATTATTTTATCTGCTCAATGTACAGATAAAAGGGTAAATATTATTACTCCAGCTTTATTTGAAAAGTATCCTGATGTTTTTTCTCTTGCAGAGGCTTCTTTAGATGATGTAAAAGAACTGCTTAAAACCTGTTCATTTTTTAATAATAAAGCAAAAAATATTATAAAAATGGCACAAAGTGTTATTGCAAACTATGATGGAGATATTCCACACAATCAAAAAGAACTTATCAAACTTGCAGGTGTTGGAAATAAAACTGCAAATGTTTTTATGATTGAGTTTGAAGGTGCGAATTTAATGGCTGTAGATACTCATGTATTTAGAGTTTCCCATAGACTTGGACTTTCTTATGAAAAAACAGTTGAAAAAACAGAAGCAGAGTTAGTAAAAAAATTAAAAGATGATTTACATATTTTTCATCAAGCAATGGTATTATTTGGAAGATATACATGCAAGGCATTAAACCCAGATTGTGACTCTTGCCATTTCCCCCATGTTTGTAAAACAAAAAAATCTTTTAAACCACAATAATAAAAGAAAAAATTAGTTTTTTAATTTTATTTACAAACTTTATTATTGTGGATATTATTAAATAATTAAATAAAGGAGTTGATAATGAAAACAGTTACAAAAGTTGATTCAATTAGATTAGCTCATCATTTCAAAAAAGATTCAATTAATATCTATTATGTTGATAAACCACATGGAGAGTTTAGTGATTCTATTGTTAAAATTGAGATTTTAGAAAATGATAGAATAACTGGAGAGGTTGAGGTTCCATATGAAAACATTGACAGTATAATTGATAACTTAACAAAAGTAAAAGAAAATTTTGATAGAAATCCAAAAATTGAAGATTTACATGATGAATTAGCTGCAAATGTTGGTGGAGGTCAATAGTCTATTTTTAGATAAATTTTTCTAAAAATAGACTTTTGATATGAGTGTTTAATCCATTTGAATTAAACATTATAATTTCTCTATAAAATCTTTGTAAATTTTTTTCTATTAGGATGGATTTACCACCATTTAAAATCATTGCAGTTGTAATAATATCTTGTATTGTAGTAAATAAGTCTATTCTTATTTGATCTAAAAAGGCTCCATTCTGCGTTTTAATAAAAGTATTTTTTAATTTATTTATTCTTTTTTTAGACTCTTTTTTTAGTTTCTCATTTTCAATATTTTCTATTGCACCTAAAGCAATTCCATAAAGGGCATAATGAATAGTTTTTGAAGCTGATTTATTTTTTGTATAGTGTCCTATCTCATGTGATGAAACAATATTCTCTTCTTTTACAAAAAAGTTATCTAATTGTATATTTACAGTATTTAAAGAATATCCTACAAAAGTTTCTGGAGTTTCAAGAATATTAAAACCTTTTTTCTTTTTAAAACTAGCAATAACCTCATACTCTTTATTATCATAATGAAAACCGATTAAAAGTTTATCAAAGATTTTATAACCACTTGCCCATGTTAGATGTCCACTTAATACATAACCACCTTTGCGTTTTTTAGCACTTATTACAGTTTTATTGTCTCTTAAATGATTTATTGAAATCCCACATTTTTTATTAAAGAAATATTCTTTTCTTTTAAAATTATTTTTTGTCATAATTGAATTTGCAGCAAGTATTTGAATTGCTAAAAAAGATAAAGAACCAGAGTAGGGTGTTATTTTTCTAAATAACCTAAACTTTAGTAGTTCAGGGTTTTCAGTTGAATATTTATGGAAAGAAAAAAGTTCATTTTCATAAGCTATATCAAATGCTTTTTTTAAAGTTCTATAGTCATTATCCATTTTATGTAAAGAGATGTTTTTAAGTTTATTTGTTGTCTTTTTTATATTTCTTAAAAACTTTTTCTCTAAGAACATTTTCTATTTCTTCGTACAATTTTCATTAAGATTATCAAAGTTTTCAAAAACAAATTCATCTTCTATTTTTACTGCTTTTACCTTTTTTACACTACAAAGGTATTCTTCGCCATCTTTTAAAGTAATAAAATCAAAATCATAGATAAAGTTAGTTTTTGAAGAAACCATTTTATTATTTAATCTTTCAAAAGTAAATTTTGAAATTTTAACATTGTGTGTCTTTTCATATTTTGTTTTGAAAATTTCTGGTACTTCTTGTTTTTTATCTTCAATAAAAACATAAGTTAAAATGCCACTTAAAACTAAAATAGCAATCAATATAATAAACTCTTTTGTCTCAAATTTACCATTTACTTTGTATATTATATAAGCTACTAAAACAATAAATAAAATTGCTATTAACATTATTTGCATAGTTAGTTTCCTTTTAGTCTTTTTTTATATTCATCAGGACTTAAATATTTACTTGTAGAAGGTGTTGTATTAGCTTTTTTATCTATAGAACTAGATATTGGCTTAGCTACGTTATATTGCCTATTTGTTGAGATATTATTAATAAGTCCATCTTTTAAATTATCTAAAATATTCATTACAGTTTTTAAGTTTTTTTCATCAATATCAAGTGTAATTTTAGCCATAAAAATCCTTTGTGGAAGTATATCATAAATAAAAATAAAAAAAGTTTTTAATTCTTTTCTTAAAGTTATATAAAGTTTAACAATTAATTAACAATGGCTTATTAAAATAATAAAAATTATAAGGACGTTTAATGAAAAAGATTATTTCTTTATCTATGGCTTGCACATTATCTTTATTAGCTAGTGAAACAATTGATTTACCAACACTTGAAGTTTCTGAAAAAGTAAACAAAAAAGTTGTAAACAATATTAGTAGTGAGCAAATAAAATCAGCAGACTTAGCAGAGACTTTAGCTAAAAAAGTTCCTTCTATTAGTTTAGTAAGAAGAAGTGGTATTGCAAATGATATTATTTTAAGGGGAGCAAAAAAAGATAATATCAATGTTTTAATAGATGATAGTAAAATCTATGGTGCTTGTCCTAATAGAATGGATCCAGCAACTTCTCATGTTTTAACAAATAATATAGAAAGTGTTGAAGTTATTGAAGGACCTTATGATATTGAAAACTTTGGTACTTTAAGCGGTCTTGTAAAAGTTAAAACAAAGCAACCAAGTGAAAAACTTACTGGTGATATTAATCTAGGGGTAGGTAGTTATGGTTATAAAAAGGGTTCATTTACTGTAAGTGGAGGAAATGAACATATAAAATTATTGTTATCTGCTTCAAAAGAAGAGTCTGATCAGTACAAAGATGGCAATGGGAATGACTTTTTAGATCAACAAATCGAAAAAAATGTTCCAAATGCAAATAGATATAAAAGTGAAGATATTGAAGCTTATGAAAAAGAGACTATTCTTACAAAGGCAATTTTTAATATAGATGATTCTTCTGAAATAACAGTATCATATACAGCAAATAGAAGTGATAATGTTTTATATCCTAATACTCCAATGGATGCAGATTATGACGATTCTGATATTTATACATTTGATTATACAAAAAGAAATTTAGGAGAATATTCAAAAGAGTTAAACTTAGAATATTATTACTCAAAAGTTGATCATCCAATGAGTATTAGATTAAGAAATAATGCAAACAATATTATGCATCCTAATAATACTAACCATATGAAATCTTCAATTTGGGGAGCAAAACTAAAAAACAAACTTGATATTGCAAATGGTGAATTATTAGTTGGACTTGATACAAGTACAAGAAACTGGCGAGGTAGAATGATAGATGATAATGGAGCATATTCTACATCATTATCATCAACTGATACAAGAAATATCGCGATGTTCTCTTCTTACAAAAAAACATTTGGAGCACTTGATTTAGAAGTAGGTGCAAGATATGATGATACTGAAATTGATGTTACTGATTCAGCGAAGACAGATAGAGATTATAATGAATTAAATGGACATATCTTCTCTATATATAATTTAGATAAAGATACTAAAATTTTTGCAGGTATTGGTAAATCTTCAAGGGTTCCAGATGCAAGAGAGTTATACTATGGTTCAACAAACCATGATTTAGAAGCTACAAAAAACTATGAGATTGACTTAGGTTTTGAGAAAACTATTGGTGATTTCAATGTAAAAAGTAAACTTTTCTATTCAAAACTTGATGATTATATTTATAATATGGGAGCAGGAAATTTTGAAAATATTGATGCTAAGATTTATGGTGCAAGTGTAAATGGGTATTATTTATTAAATGATGAATTTATTTTAGATTATGGGTTAGCTTATCAAAGAGGTAAAAAAGATGGAAATTATGCAGATAAAGATTTAGCAGAAATTCCACCATTAAAAATGAATTTAAGCTTAACATATCAAAAAGATGTATCTAAATTTACTACAGAACTTGCTGCAGTTGATAATTGGAATGAGTATGACAGTACAGCAAGTGAGCAAGAATTAGATGGATACGCAGTTGTAAATATGAAATATGATAGAGAATTAAATAAGAACTTTAATCTAACACTTGGTGTTGATAACTTATTTGATAAAACATATGCTTCTACAAATACTTATCAGGATATTAAATATATTCCTACAGCAGGTGAACAAACTCTTATTAACGATCCAGGTAGATATTTCTACGTAAATTTAAAATATACTTTTTAAACTAAGAAGTTTTCTTCTTAGTTTAATCAAAACCCATTCATATTCTTAAAAATATATAAACTTTAACAATTAATTAACATTACAAGATTAGAATAAGCAAAAATTCTAAGGACAATTAATGAAAAAGGTTATTTCTTTATCTATGACTTGTGCTTTATCTTTATTCGCAAATGAAACTATTGATTTACCAACACTTGAAGTTTCTGAAAAAATAAATACACAAGTAGTAAAAGATATAAGTTCTGAACAGATAAAATCTGCTGATTTAGCAGAAGCTTTAACAAAAAATGTACCTTCTATTTCTATTGTGAGAAGAAATGGAATTGCTAATGATATTATCTTAAGAGGACAAAAAAAAGATAATATTAACATCTTGATAGATAATGCTAAAATATATGGCGCATGCCCTATGCGAATGGATCCAACTATTTCACATATATTAACTAATAATGTAGAAAATGTAGAGATAATAGAAGGACCTTATGATGTTGAGAATTTTGGTACTTTAAGTGGTAAAGTTAGTGTTCATACAAAACAACCAAGTAAAAAGCTTAGTGGTGATATTAATCTTGGCGTAGGTAGTTATGGATATAAAAAAGGTTCCTTTACTGTTAGTGGTGGAAATGATTATGTAAAAGTATTATTATCTGCATCAAAAGAAGAGTCTGATCAATATAAAGATGGTGATGGAAATGACTTTTTAGCTCAACAAAAACAAAGAGGTTTCCCTACTAAAAATGAATATGTAAGTGATGACTTAAAAGCATATGAGAAAAAAACTGTCTTAGCAAAAGTTTTTTTTAATCTCACAGATAATCAAGAGTTAAAATTATCTTATAATGCCAATAGAAGTGATAATATCTTATATCCAATGGGAGGAATGGATGCAGATAGTGATGATTCAAATATATATACTATTGGATATACAGCTAAAAACTTATCTAGTTTTTCAAAAGAGTTAAATCTAGATTATTACTATTCTGATGTAGACCATCCTATGAGTACAAACCTTAGAAATAGTGGAAAAATGATGTTCATGACTAGCCATATGAAAACATCAATTTGGGGTGCAAAAATTAAAAATAGTATGGAATTAAAAGATTCTTTATTAACTTATGGATTAGATACTAGTACAAGAAACTGGAAAAGTGATAACTACATGACAAATAGAAACACAGGGGCTAAAACTCCTATGTCTGATTCTTTTCCTTCAACAGACACAAAAAATAAAGCAATATTTATGAAGCTAGAGAAAAGTATTGGTAAGTTTAATATTGATATTGGTACAAGATATGATAATACAACTATTGAAAATAATTTAAGAGAGAATAAATATGTTGCATTAAGTGGGAATATTTTTGCTTCTTATAATGCAAATGACACAACGAAATATTTTGTAGGTTTTGGTAAATCATCAAGAGTTCCTGATGCAAGGGAGTTATTCTATGGAAATATGGGAATGACACCTAGTTTAGATTTAGAGGATACAAAAAATTATGAATTAGATTTAGGGTTTGATAAAGTAATTGGTGATTTTAATATAAAAACAAAACTTTTTTATTCAAAACTTGAAGATTATATTTATAACTTTGGAACTGAATTTGAAAATATTGATGCAAAAATTTATGGTATAGATATTAGTGGTTCATATTTAATAAATGAAAGTTTATTTTTAGATTATGGCTTTGCTTATCAAAGAGGTAAAAAAGATGGAAAATATGCAGATAAAGATTTAGCAGAAATACCACCTTTTAAAATGAATTTAGCACTAAACTATGAAGAGGGTAAATCAAAATTTACAACTGAAATTCTTGCAGTTGATAAATGGAATGAATATGATTCAAATGCAGATGAACAAGAACTTGCAGGGTACGCAGTACTTAATACAAAATATAATTATGCTATAAATAAAAATTTTGATGTAACTTTGGGTGTAGATAATATTTTTGATAAAACATATACTTCAACAAATACATATCAAGATGTTAGTTATGTTGTATCAGGAGGAAGCAAGTCTTTATTAAATGACCCAGGTAGGTATATGTATTTAAATTTAAAATATACTTTTTAAACTAAGAAGTTTTCTTCTTAGTTTAATCAAAATCAAAATTAGCTAGTTTCATAAGTGTTGTACTAGCTGGTTTTATTAGCTTGTCATTAAAGTCATAATATACATTATGACAAGGTTTTTGATGTTTTTCTACTCCATCATTACTTCCAATAAGTGCAAAGGCTCCTGGAATCGTATTTAAATAATAGCTAAAATCTTCACTTGCCATAATAGGTGTAGGAATACTACTTTGCCAATTTTCACCAAGAGTTTGTTTTAATGCTTCTCTCATCATAGAAGCTTGTTCTTCATGATTTATTGTTGCTTGGTATCTATCTCTTAATTCAATTTCTACTTCTACATTATAAGATTTTGCAACATCTTTTGTGATTTTTTCTATTTGTTCAAAAACAAATTGTTTTAACTCAATTGTAGGAACTCTAATACTTCCTTCAATCCTTGCACTATCAGGAATAGTAGTTAGTTCACCTCTTGCATCTATAGATGTAACTGACACAACTACACTATCTTGAGGTGCAATCTGTCTTGCTACAATTTGTTGTAATGCCATAGTAATTGCACTTGAAGCTAAAACTGGGTCTTTACATATTTCAGGTTGAGAAGAGTGTCCTCCTCTTCCTTTAACATCAATATGAAAAGTACCATTTCCTGCCATGACAGTCCCATTTGGGCAGACTGCTTGACCAAATTCTATAGCTGGCCAATTGTGCCATCCAAATATCATATCAACATCTTTTAAGCAACCTTCTTCAATCATTTTTTTAGCTCCATGTCCTCCTTCTTCAGCAGGTTGGAAAACTAAAGAAACAGGATTTGGAAGTTTGTCTTCATTTTGTTTTAACCAAATAGCAGTAGCAATCAGTGTTGCAGTATGTCCATCATGCCCACAAGCATGCATACATTGTGGCTTTTGTGATTTATAAGCTACATCAGTTTTCTCTTCTAAAGGTAAGGCATCAATATCTCCTCTTAAGGCAATATGAGGTCCTTTTTTATCTTGGGCAAGTAAACCAACTGTTCCAGTATTTGCATAGGTTTTATAAGGAATTTCATGTTGTTCTAAAATTTCTCTAATACTTTTTGCAGTATTGGTTTCTTCCCATTTTAATTCAGGGTTTTTATGTAAATTATGTCTAAAATTTATTGCATAATCTATTACTTCATCAAAACTTGCATACATAATAACTCCTTTTTACTAATCAAATTATATCATTTTAAAAACAGTCTTCTTGGAAAATCAGAGAGAGTTTCTACTCCATCATCTGTAATTAAAATACTTTCAGTAATCTCCATTCCCCAATCATCTTGCCAAATACCTGGCATAAAGTGAAATGTCATACCTGCTTCTAAAACTGTTAAATCTGAAGCTCTTAAACTACAAGTTCTCTCACCCCAATCAGGAGGATAACTAACTCCAATAGGATAACCACATCTTGCATCATTTCTATCTATGCCATATTTTTTCATTACTCTATCAACTGCATTTGATATGTCACATGTTCTATTTCCTGGTTTTGCTTCTTCAAGTCCTGCATGAATAGCTTCTTGTAAAGCTTTTTCTGCATCAAGGAATTTTTGTTCAGGTTTCCCCATAAAAATAGTCCTTGACATTGGAGCATGGTATCTTTTATAACAACCTGATATTTCAAAAAATGTTGCTTCCTTTTTTTTGAAAGGTCTATCATCCCACGTAATATGAGAAGCTGAAGCATCAGGTCCTGATGGAAGTAGTGGAACAATTGATGGGTAATCCCCTCCAAATCCATCAACACCTTCAATTGCAGTCTCATAAATTTGTGATACAACATGACTTTTAGGAATACCAACTCTTACAATATCAAGTACTCTTTGATGAATCTTTTGCGTAATTCTTCCAGCAATTTTCATATATTCAATCTCTTTTTTGCTTTTTATACCCCTTGCCCAGTTTACTAAATTGTTTGCATTTATAAAACTTGCATTTGGAAGAGTTGCAATTAATCTAAAGTGTGCTTCTGCTGAATAATAATAGTTATCTCTTTCAGTAGCAATATTTAGTTTTCCCCAACCTTTTTTATTGATTATATTTTCTCCAATCCATGTCATTGGGTGTTCATCTAAATTTTGCACATATTTTTCAGGATAACCATATAGATTATCCTCTTTCATATAACATTTAATTAATGCTGCATTTCTATCCATAAGTCTTCCAAACCAAATAGGTTCTTCCTCATCAAGGGAGATTATAACTCCTTGATGAACATAAAAAGACCAACCATCATATCCTGTAAGCCAATTCATATTACCAGGATCAGTAGCAAGTAAAACATCAATTCTTCTTTGTTGCATCATAGCTTTTACTTTTCTGATTCTTTGAATATACTCTTTTTTAGTAAAAGGTAATTTCGCTTGCATATTTTTTCCTTTTATTATAAGCAGCCTATTTAGCTGGTCCTACCCATACTTGTTGAGTATTCACAAACATCTTAATACCATGTGGTCCTAACTCTTTTCCAAGTCCAGATTTTTTTACACCACCACTTGGAAGCCTAGGGTCTGATTTAACAATTCCATTTACAGAAACTTGCCCAGTAACAATTTTACCTGCTAATTTTTTCCCTTTTTCAACATCTCCTGTCCAGATTGAACCACCCAGACCATACTCTGTATCATTTGCAATTTTAATTGCATCTTTTTCATCTTTTGCTTTTATAACTGCTGCAATTGGTCCAAATGTTTCTTGGCATGATACTACCATTCCAGGATTTACATCTGCAAGCATTGTTACAGGGAAGAAGAAGCCTTGACCTTCATGTCTTTGTCCACCTAAAACAAGTCTAGCACCAGCTTGTACTGATCTATCTACTTGATTATGCATCTCTTCAACTAATTCTTCTCTTGCAATTGGTCCAATAGTAGTAGAGTCATCTTTTGGGTCACCTAGTTTTAATTTTTCAAATCTTGACTTTAATAATTCAATAAACTCTTCATAAATTGGCTCTTCTACAATTATTCTTTTTGCTGCAATACAAGATTGACCAGCATTGATATATCTAGAAAGAACAATAGTATCAGCAGCTTTTTCTAAATCTGAAGTATCTGCTAATACAATAGCAGGATCACTTCCTCCTAATTCTAAAACTACAGGTTTTATTTCATTTCCTGCAATTGCCCCAACACTTGCACCTGCTTTTGAAGACCCTGTTAAAGATACTCCTTTTACAATAGGGTTTCTAATAACAGACTCTAAGCTTTCATGTCCAATCACTAAGTTTTGAACTAAGTTCTTTGGAGCTCCAGCTTTTTCAAAAGCTTCTACAATTCTTACTGCACAAAGTGGAGTGTGGGAATCATGCTTCATAACGCAAGCATTTCCAGACATCAGTGCAGGTGCTAGATATCTAAATGCTAACCAAAATGGAGCATTCCAAGGTAAAATTCCTAAGGTTACTCCTAAAGGAAGATATTGCACATAACTTTCACTTGCATCTGATTCAAGATATTCAGTTTTTAAATAATCTTCTCCAAACTGTGCGTAATGTTCTGCTGCCCATGCAGCTTTATTTACTTCGCCCCTTGCTTCATTGATAGGTTTTCCCATCTCTTCAGTCATAGGAAGTGCATAGTAATCAAGATTATCTTTCATCTCTTTAGCTACACTATTTAAAAGTTCTGCTCTTTTTTCATAACTTGTATCTTCCCATGTTGTTTCAAAAACATCTTGGGCTTTTTCTATAATTTCTCTTGCTTCTTGCTGTGTATGCATTTTTATTTCATATACTACTTCTTGTGTATATGGATTAATTGATTTAAAGTGTGTATTGCTATATCCCATTTTTCTATCCTTAAAAAATGTCCCAGTTTTTAAGGGACCTAAATTTATTTATATTTTCTTTTAGCGATGAGAATAATCTCATCTAAAGAAACAAATCCTAAAGGAAGCAACGAGTTGCTTTTATCCTAAAACTGCTTCTACTGAAGCCACAAATCTATTTAGGCCCTCATTTAAAACATCATCTTCAATTGTTAAAGGAGGAATAAATTTAATAATTTCACCCGTTGAGCAAGCACCAATGATTAAACCATTTTCATAACATTTACCAGTTATTTCTTTAACTGTACTTGCATTATCAAACTCAATTGCTAACATCATTCCTTTTTGTCTAATTTCAATAACTTGTGAGTATTTAGAATTAAGTTCATCTAAAACTTTTCTAATAATGTCACCTTTTCTTTTTGTTTCATTATTAAACTCTTCATCTTTAAAATATTCAATACCAATTTTTCCTGCTACAAAAGATAAACCTTGTCCTCTGAATGTTCCTGTATGTTGTCCTGGACTCCAAGCTTTATCAAATTCAGGTTTATTTATTAACATTGCAATTGGTGTTCCAACACCACCTAAACCTTTTGCTAAAATAATAATATCTGGGTCAACATCTAAATCATCAAAACTAAAGTAACTTCCACATCTTCCACTACCACACTGAATACTATCTAGTATAAATAGTGCTCCTGTGTCATTTGCTAATTTTTGAACTCCTTGTAGCCACTCTTTTGTTGCAGGTCTAACTCCACCTTCTGCTTGAACAGGCTCAACAATAAATGCTGCAGGAGGTAACATACCAGAACCTAAATCAAACATTTTTTGTCTAAGGTTTTCTAAGGCTTCCAGGTCATTAAATGTATCTCTAATTACATTTGTTAAAGGAACACCTGAACTACTTCTAAATGCATTATTAGCAGTACAAGCTAATGCTCCAAGAGTCATTCCATGGAATCCTCTATTAAAAGCAACTACTTCTGTTCTTCCTGTAACTTTTCTAGCTAGTTTTAAAGCTGCTTCAACTGCATTTGTTCCAGTTGGTCCAGTAAACTGAAGTTTTCTATCTTCCCATCCTCGTGGTTTTAACACTGTTTCAACAAAAGTGTCAATAAACTCTCTTTTTACATCAGTAAACATATCTAAAGAGTGAATAACACCATCTCTTTGAATAAAATCAACAATTGCTTCTTTCATCTTAGGATTATTGTGACCAAAGTTTAAAACACCAGCACCAGCAAAGAAGTCAACAAACTCTTTGTCATTTTCATCTGTCATAACAGCATTTTTAGATTTTTTAAATACTGTTGGAACTGCTCTACAATATGCTCTTATTTCTGATTCGTTTCTTTCGAATGTTGTAATTTCATTTGTCATTTTAGATCCTTTTTTTATTTTTGATTTGTAATAGTATGTGAAAAGACCCATCCTAATTTGAATAATTAATGTACAAATTAGTTATTCCTTGAAACAATTAATATTTTATTGTATTAATTGTTGGAAGGGTCTATCTGGCGATAAGAATAAAGCTTTTTTCTTGAATTAATAAGTTTTGAATATACTTAATAGGGTGATTACTTATATAAATATTTTTACATAAGTTTAGAGCAAAACAAATTGTAGGATTGATTTTTAAAATTAAGTAGTTGAAAAATCTCATTTGAAAGCTCCTTGTAAAAATATATAGTAAATGGTAACTAATATTTTAAAAAGAGTCAATCAATTTTTGAATTTTTTTGTATAAAAACTAATCAAAATCCATTCTAACTTGAGTTTGTCCCGTAGTACAGAACTCTTCATCTATGTTTTTAGCAATTTCTTCAAAGTCTACACCTTGAACTTTTTTAAAGGATTTCATAATTTGTTTCTTTCCATTTACTAACTCTTTTGATTTTATACCATGGGAGATAGAAAGTGAGGCTTCAACAAAAGCTGAAAGTTTATCACACTGCTTAAGAGCAATACCATCAATAGCATTGTATTTATCCATGTTATATTTAGATACATCATCAACAAGCTTTGTATTGCCATCTTCGTAGATTCTATTTTCAAATTCATCTTTATGCTCTTCAAACATTCCAAGTATGTAACAAAACTCATCATGGATAAAGTCTGGGATATTTGGTAAGATTTCATCATTTATTTTTTTGATTTCATATTCAGCAATAATATTCGATAAATCATCAACTGAATATTTAACGGGAGTTATAATATCTCTTGTCAAAGCTTCAGGTAAATCATGAAAAAGTGAAACAAAGAAATTGTTTTCTAATCTTTTGTTGCAAGCATTTACTTCTATTGAATAAAAATAAGAGAAAATAGCAACAGTAAGCATATGGCCTAATACAGAAGTTTCTGGAACTCTTGGAGTTTGTGCCCATCTTTTTTGAAATCTAAGTCTTCCACTTAAGTCAACTATTTTTGCTAGTTTTTTATTTAAAGCAATTTTTCTAACACCAATTAATTCATAATAATCTTCTATCTCTTCTTCTACACTTTTTTTAACATCTTCAATATCTGAAAGAAATTGTGATGTTTGATATACAATAGAAAACTCCCATTTAGTAGAAAGATATGAAGCTGCTTTAAGTATGAATCTCTCTTTTTTATACATATTAGGATTGTTTAAATAATCTTCAAATTTTTGAAGAAATATACCATTATCAATATTTTGTAAAGACTCTTTTAAATTTGCAATTACCCAAGAGTTAATCTCTTTTGCTCTTTTTTGTAAGGCATTTCTAAAAACATCAGGTCTAATATCAGTAACAACTACACGTCTAAGAAATTCAAAAACACCAGCTTCTATTAAGTGAGTATAGTTTATGTCTTTTTCAAACTTTGCAATAAAGTAAGCGATAATAAATTTGTGGGCTTGTTTGTCAAGCTCTACAAGCTCAACCATTCTTGGGTAGTCATTCCATCTTTGAATAGATGCAGAAGAGAAAATATAATCTATTATTTTAGGATTAATCATTTATCATCCTTTTTATCTTTTGTATCGTCAGTAAAAAACATCATTTTTTTACCTAATAACATTAAAGCAACAACTGTTAAAACTACTAAATATGCAACCCAATCTTCTCTCATTTTTAGCTCTTTTTTTGCTGTCGATTATCACATAATAATGATAAATGGGTGCTTAGAAATATTTTTTTTAATTTTTGATGCAAATTTAAGAATTAGGTGTATAATTTCGCAAAATTAATCTAAGGATAAATATTAAATGTCAACTTTGACAATAAACAATTATAAGCTTAAACATTTTGATTTAAGAGCAAAAGAAGAGATGGAACACTATTTGAAACAAGTTAATGTAAACCTAAGTGATTATACTTTTTCAGGTAATTATGTTTGGTTATCAACAGCAACTGGTTTTTATACTATTGTGAATGATACTTTTTGTCTTTTTATTTTAAATTCGGGAGAAATGTCTATGCTTCTTCCTCCTTTAGGAAAAAAAGATAATACATATAAAGCGATATTAGAGTGCTTTGAAATAATGAACACTCATAATAGTAATAGAAACTATTCTAAAATTGAATATGTTCATGAAAACATTCTTGAAGGTTTTGTTGATTATTTAGAAGAGGGCACTTTAATTTATGAAATGTTAAAGGATTTTATAATTGAGAAAAAACTTGTTGATTATATCTATAAAGTTGAAGATTTAATTGAGTTAAAAGGTGATTCATATAAATCAAAAAGAAATGAGATTAATAAATTCAAAAAAATATATCCTAACTATAAATTAGAGATTTTAAATAAACAAAAACATGGAACTGATATTTTAAATCTATTTAATAAATGGGTAAAAGATAGAACAACTTATATGCCAAAAGAAGAAGTTGAATTATTTTTAGATGGTATTTATTTTGAAAGATTTGCAATTAAAAGATTAATAAATGATTATGAAAATCTTGATTTAATAGGTTTAGTAATTTATATTGATGACGAATTAAAAGGTTTCACTGTAGGTGAAAATATAAATGATGATACTGCAAGTATAATTATAGAAAAAACTGATTTTGAGATTTTAGGTTGTGCTCAATTTATATTTAGAGAGTTTACAAAATTGTTAAAAGATAAATATGAAGTTACTTATATAAATGTTGGTGATGATATGGGCTTTGAAAACTTAAAAAAAGTGAAAATGTCATATAGACCTAATATGTTAATTCCTAAATATACAATTTATCAAAAATGAGAATATCTGTAGCTACTAAAAATGATATAAAAAAGCTTTATGAAATTGAAAGTACTGTCTTCAAAGATGATATTTTTGCTTTGAAATTTCATTGTTTTTATTATCATATAAAAAATAGTATTGTGTATAAAGTTAAAATTGGTGAAGTAGTTGGCTATATTTTATGGCTAAAAAGAAAAAGTTTCTTTCGCCTTTATTCTCTTGCTATATTAGATAAATATCAAGGACTAGGTTTAGCTAGTTCTTTAATAAAATATAGTTTGAAAAATTTAGAAAAAAAGTCTTTGCAACTTGAAGTTAGAGTCTCAAATAAAAAAGCAAGAATATTGTATAAAAAGTTTGGTTTTGAGGAAGTGAAGATTTTAAAAAAATATTATAAAAATGAAGATGGTGTATTAATGAGACTTGAAAGATAAACTTTCAAGTCTTATTTTATGCTCTACAGCTTTTAAGTAGGTTGTTTATTTTTTCAACTCTACCTTCATGTCTTCCACCTTCAAAAGAAGCAGAATCCCATGCATCAATTATAGATTCAATCATTCCAGGACCAGAAACTCTCTCTCCTAAACATAATACATTTGCATCATTATGTTCCCTAGACATTTTTGCAGAGTATTCATTATGACAAAGTGCAGCTCTAATTCCATCAAATTTATTTGCTGCCATAGACATTCCAATTCCAGAACCACAAATTAGAACACCTTTACTACCGTCATTAGCTAATACTTCTTTACATAGTTTTGCTGCAAAATCTGGGTAATCAACTCTATCTTTTGTGTTTGGTCCTAAGTCAATTACTTCGTGTCCTCTTGCTTCAAATAATTCTTTTACGAAAGCTTTAAAATCAATACCAGCGTGGTCTGCTGCAATAAAATATTTCATTTTAATATATTCCTTTTTTATGATTAATTTCTATTTCTTTTCCATGCATATCTTCTTCAATTGAATCAACAGTTCTAAATACTCTTTCCCATCTAACTTCTTTGTTTTCATCCCAAGAGAAATATATAAACCAAGGTTTTCCAACTATATATTTATAGTTAACTGTTCCCCAAAATCTAGAATCATTTGAGTGGTCTCTGTTATCTCCCATCATGAAGAACTCATCTTCAGGAATCTTTATAGGCATCATATCAAATAATTGGTATGGTTGTAAACCATCTCTTACTACAGATGAATCATTGTGAATTCCTGGGTGCTCATCTCTATATGGATCTACTACAAAAAGTTTTCCACCTGTTTCAATGATTTTTTCTTTTGGATAGTTTTCTTTTACAAACTGATTCCCCTCTTTAGGGTGTAAAAATAGATGTTTTTCTTTTAATGCAATAATATCACCAGGAAGTGCAACACATCTTTTTACATAATGAATATTATCATTATTTGGATATCTAAATACTACAATATCACCTCTTTTTGGTCTATCACCTTCTATTAAGTGACCGTTACCATTAAAATCAGGTAATACTTGTACTTCAATCCATGGAATTCTAGGAACTGGAACACCATATGAAAACTTTTTAACAAAAAGCATATCTCCAATAAGTAGAGTATTTTTCATACTTCCACTTGGAATAACAAAGGCTTGTGCAACAAAAAATATAATTGTTAAAACAATTACAACTGTACCAGTCCAAGAAGAGGACCAGTTATATAGTTTTCTTAGCATTATTTACTTTCTCTTTTGTCTCTTAAATATGCAGCTTTAAGTGTATTTTTTAGAAGCATACCAATGGTCATTGGTCCAACTCCACCTGGAACAGGTGTAATATGAGAACATTTCTCTTTACAATCTTCAAAGTCTGCGTCACCTGTAAGTTTTCCAGTATCAAGTCTATTGATACCAACATCAATAACAACTGCACCTTCTTTTAACATATCACCTTTTAATAAATGAGGAACACCAACTGCAATAATTACAATATCAGCAGCTTTTGTGTGAGCACTTAAATCTTTTGTTCTTGAGTTACAAACTGTAACTGTAGCTTTTGCATTGATTAAAAGTGATGCCATTGGTTTTCCAACAATATCAGATGAACCAATAACAACTGCATTTTTACCAGATAATTCAATACCATACTCTTCAAACATTCTCATTACACCAAATGGTGTTGCAGGTAAAAATGAATCTAAATTAGAAACCATTCTTCCTACATTGTATGGGTGAAATCCATCTACGTCTTTTAAAGGATTAATTGCTTCTAAAACAGTAGTTGTATCAATATGTTTTGGTAGTGGTAATTGAACTAAAATACCGTCTAGTTTAGGGTCGTTGTTCATTTTTTCTATTAATTCTAATAACTCTTCTTGAGTCGTTGAAGAATCTCTTGTGTGAACTTCTGAATAAATTCCTGCCGCTTCACATGATTTATGCTTACTATTTACATAAGTTGCACTAGCTGCGTCATCACCTACTAAAACTACTGCTAGTCCTGGAGTGATATTTTGTTCATCTTTAAGTTTTTCAACTTCAACTCTTACTTCTTCTTTGATTTTATTTGATAATGCTTTTCCATCAAGTAGTGTCATTGGGTTATAGCCTCATATCTATTTAATTTTAAGGTAGTATAATATCTAAAATCTTTTTAATATAGAATTACATAAAAAAGGCTTATATTGAAGTTTATATGTTTTGTTTTAGTTATTACAAGTTTTGTCTTTGCAAATAGTTCAGATAATTCCTTCATAACTAAGTTTGAATATGGTGCAATGTTATATGAAAATCCAAGGGGAGTAGGGTGTGTAAAATGTCATGGGAAAGGTGACAAACCTGTTATTATTGCAAAATATAAACAAAGAGATAAAAAAACAAAAAAGTTAGTAGAAAAAAAGATTATTGCTCCAGCTATAAATAATGTAAGTTTTGAAGTTTTTTTAGATAAATTAAGATCTGATAAAACAGAATCAAAAGTTATGCCAACATATTTTATGACAAATGAAGAGTTAAAAACTTTATATTATTATATTCGAAATATAAAATAGTCTTCTTAAACAAATCTTAATATAAATTTAAGTAAAATTCGCGTTCAAATTTAAAACAAAGGAAATGTTATGTTAGAGGGTATCGTAAGAGATAGTATGACAAAACAAGCAACTAAAACTTTAAGAAGAGATGGTTACTTAATTGCAAATATCTATGGAAAAGGTTTAGAAAACGTTAATGCAGCATTCAAAAAGAATGATTTCATTAAATATTTAAGAAACAAAACAACACTTGCATTTGATGTAAATGTTGATGGAAACCAAATTAAAGTAGTAGTACAAGAGTATCAAAAAGATCCTATTACTTCTGATTTAGTTCACGTTGACTTAATGGTTGCACAACCAGGTGTAAAAACTACTTATAAAGTTCCAGTAACTGTAGAAGGTACACCAAAAGGTCTTAAAAATAAAGGTCTATTTGTTTATCACAAGAAAAGAGTTCCAGTTAAAACTACATTAGAAAACTTACCAGAGTCTTTCCATTTAGAAATTTCTGATCTTGATACTGGTGATAATATTCTAGTTAGAAACTTAGAATTACCAGAAGGTGTTGAATGTTTCTTAGACCCAAGAGTACCAATCGTAGGTGTAATTAAAGCTAAGTAATCTTAGGTTAATAATGCACTTAATAGTAGGTCTTGGCAATATTGGTGAAAAATACCAATTAACTAGACACAATGTAGGTTTTTTAGTCATTGATGAAATGACTAAAAACCTACACTCTTCAAATATAAATAAATCAAACTTCAAAGCTGATGTTTTAAAATCTGGTTATAACTTATTTGTTAAACCAACTACTTATATGAACAACTCAGGACAAGCAGTTGTTGCTATCAAAGATTATTATAAAATTGATATAGAAGATATAATTGTAATTCATGATGATTTAGATTTACCATTTGGAACTGTGAAGTTCAAAGTAGGTGGTGGTCACGGTGGTCATAATGGCTTAAGATCATTAGATTCTCATATTGGAAAAGAATATATTCGAGTAAGAATTGGTATAGGAAAGCCAGAAGATAAATCTGAGGTTGCAAATTATGTATTATCAAACTTTTCAAAAGAGGAATTAAATAAATTAGAAGGTATAATCACTCATACTATAAAGGCAATTGAAGCACTAAAAAGTGAAGAAATTGACGAAGTAAAATCTAAATTTACATTGAAATAATAATATGAGCATAATAACAAAATATATTTTAAAAAAATACCTAATTAATTTTATTATTGTATTAATGTCCTTACAACTATTTTTTGTAGGAATGGACTTTTTACAAAATTCAAAAGATTTACCTGATTCTGCCAATTTACAACTTTTATATCTTATGTATAATAGTTTTTTTACATTAACATTAACATTACCCTTATCGTTGGTTTTTGGTTGGATTGTTACTTTAGTAATTTTTGTTAGAAACAATGAGTTAGTTGCTTTTTCTTCTTTAGGGGCAAAAAGAATTAATATCTATTTACCAGTAGCTATAATCTCTTTTATTTTATTAACTATATTAATTGCTATTCAAACAACACCTCTAGCATACTCTTATGAACAAAAGAAAAAGATACTTGATGGAAACTATTTCTCAAGTACAAAGTCTGATATTTTCTTAAAATATGATAATAATTTTATCTACTTTAAAAAACTACATCCTTTAAGAAAAGAAGCTGAAGATATTCATATTTATAAAGTAAAAGATAGAGATTTAGTTGAGACTATTATTGCAAAAAGAGCATATTTTCAAAATAATAAATGGTATGTAGTTGATGCAAAGATAGTTAAAAAACCAAAAGAGATGAATTTTGAATCTTCTAAACTAGAAGTTAGATATGAAAAGTTTTTAAATACCCTTGAAGGTTTTAAACCTAAAATTCTTGATAATGTTTATGAAGAAAAATCTAATTTTTCCATAATGGATGCATTTTCTGCCTTGTCTTTACTTGATAAACAAGGAGTAAATACCGATAAAATTAGAGCAGCAATCTATTATGAGATTTTTGTACCATTTTTTATTTTACCTTTAATTATGATAATATTTAGCTATACTTCTTTAAATCGAAGATTTTTTAATGTGGGTAGTTATACATCATTAACGATATTTGGGACACTAGTTATTTGGGGAATCTTTTTTATGCTATATAAGTTCTCTAATAGTGGTGTGATTAAGCCTGAATTATCATTGTTATTACCTTTATTCTTATGGTTTAGTAGTACATATATTATTTATAAGATGAGAAAGAAGAATGGGTAAAATTAAAGCATATGGAATTTTATTATATAAAATACAGAACGAAAGTACAAAAGTTTTACTTTGTAAGTCTGTTAAGAGTCTTGATAGATGGGGATGTCTAAAAGGTGTTATATTAAAAGGCGAAAGCTCAAAAGAGTGTGCAAAAAGAGAGTTTAAAGAAGAATGCGGAATAACTGTTCCTACTTATCTTTTTGAGAAGTACTTTTCTCAAGAGAATGATGAAAAAGATATTGGTATTTGGATTGTAAATGCAAATAAAATAGATAAGTTAGATTCTTTCTTTGCAAAAGATAAACTTCTTGAAAACAATCTTTCATGGGAAAACTCAAAGGTTAAGTTTTTTGATATAAAAGATTTACCAAAGATAAAAAAGAAACAATCCCAATTAATTAGTAAGATTAAGGATTTTTTGCAAAATATGAATCAACACCATTAGCAATACCTTTTGCTAATGCTTTTTGATATTTAGTTTGATATAATCTTCTTGATTCTTCAGGATGTGTAATATATCCAACTTCAATTAAAACTGAAGGCATTTGTGCTCCAACTAAAACCCAAAATGGACCTTCTCTAACTCCACCATCAACTACTTTTTTATAAATCTTTCTTGCATTAAATAACATATTTCTTTGAATATCAATTGATAGTTTATGTGATGCTGTAATTCTTGGTCTATTTAAAGATTCTAAAAAGGCTCTTTTTGTTGAACCACTCATTTTTCTTACATCAGAACCATTCTCTTTTGCTGCAACTCTTTTAGCTCTTTCACTTCTTGCTGGACTTAAAAAGAAAGTTTCTATTCCTTCTAGTTTATGTGCTTTTGCTTTCCCTATGGCATTCGCATGAATTGAGATAAATATATCTGCACTCTTTTTATTAGCTAGGACTGTTCTATTTCTCACTTTTATAAAGTTATCTCTATTTCTTGTAAGATATACTTTATATCCTCTTTTCTTTAAGTGAGATTCTAAATATTTTGCCACTTTAAATACTACAACTTTTTCGTATCTTTTTCTTGGACCAATTCCACCTGGGTCTTTACCCCCATGTCCTGCATCAATAACTACAACTTTATTAAGACCTGGTCTGTATTGAACTTTTTTAGGTTTTTTAGAAATAGTCTTTGAACTATTTGAAGAACTATTTTTTGCATCAAGAACTTTTAAAATTAATCTTTTATTATTAACAAAGAAGTAGACAGTTTTTAAGTTATATCTATCTTCAAAAAGTATTCTTAGGGTATTTGGTGTTTCTTGCTTAATAACTATTTGTTTTACACCATTGATTTTTAGTTTAGTAGGGTAGGCATCTTTAAAACTTCCCTTTATATCATATACATCTTGGAACCCAGACTTTACTTTTTGCTCAAAAAACTTTATATAGCTTTTTGAAACTTTTGTTTTAAAATCTATAATTACCATATTTTTTCTTGATTCAACTGATTTAATAGTATATTTATAATCTTCTGCTTTTTTTTCTATTTCTTTTGAAATTTTTGCTTTAGTTGTTTTTTGTATTTTTTTAGTTTTTTCAACTTTTATAGGTTCTATTTTAATATGTTTTTTTGATTTTTTATTATATTTATCTAATTCACTTTGGTATTTATCAATATCTTTATTTAATTTTTTTCCAGATTTAATAAGTGTTTTTAAGCTTTTTATTTCTTTATCTTTGTCACTGTTAAGTACAGCTTTTAGATAATCCATTCTTGCATCATTGTACTCATCTAAAGTACTAGCAAAAATGGAATTTGTAGTTAAGGTTAATAAGAGAAAGGTTTGAAGAAAAAATCTTTTAAGAATTTCTATTCTCCTTTTGTAAGTTTTTCCATTAATTCATGAACTGAAATTAATCTATCAACTTTATATCCATTTGATCCTGTAAAGAATAATCCTGTATCTAAATCACCTTGATATGCTGCCCCAAGTCTATCTGCAATACAATATCCAACTGCTCTTGCTTCAACACCTCTATGGCACGGAGCAACACAGTTAGAAATACAAACTACTTTTGGTGCAGTTTTTTCTTCTAACGATTTTTGAAGGTTTGTCATAACTCCTCTAGCTGGAAGACCAACAGGAGATTTCATAAGTTTAATATCATCTTCTTTTGAATCAATTAATACTTTTTTTAAATTTGTATCTGCATCACATTCATGAGTTCCAATGAATCTTGTTGCCATTTGAACACCAGAACAACCCATTGCAATGAATTTATCAATATCATTTTTATCCCAAATTCCACCAGCAGCAATAATAGGAATATCTTCTCCCCAGTTTTTTGCTTCTTCAATTACAGGAGGAACGATATTTTCTAATTTAGATTCTTCTTTAAAGCAATCTTCATATTTAAATCCCTGATGTCCACCACTTAAAGGTCCTTCAACAATAATTGCATCTGGAACTTTGTTATATTTTTTCCATTTTTTACAAATTAGTTTTAAAGCTCTTGCAGAACTTACAATTGGAACAAGTGCAACATCTGGATAGTCTTGCGTAAACTGTGGCATATTTGTAGGAAGCCCAGCACCAGTGATGATGATATTAATACCAGCTTCACAAGCATCTTTTACCATTCTTCCATAGTCATTACAAGCATGAAGAATATTACATCCAAGTGGTTCATCTCCACAGATTTTTCTTGCATTTTCTACTATTTCAAAGAAGGCATCTCTTGAGTAGAAGTTCATTACATCTTTAGGTTTATCTTTTCTTAAAATGATATTTACATTTTCACTAGCTTTTTTGTAATAACCAGTTCCTACTGATGATATAACTCCAAGACCACCTTCTTTACTTACATTTCCTGCTAATTGGTCCCAGCTGATTCCAACACCCATTCCCCCTTGGATAATCGGGTGTTTTATCTCATATTTCCCTATTTTCAAAATTAACCTTCTTTATTTTATTGTTATCTTAGCGAAACTTTTTTTACCTTTTTGTAAAATATATTCTCCCGCTTCTAAATTTAATTTTTCATCTTGCACTTTTTCTTGATTTATTGAAACAGCATTTGCTTTAATATCTCTTCTTGCTTGTGAAGTAGACTTAACTAATTGTGCATCTACAAGTGCTTGACAAATCCAAATCCCTGCTTCTAATTCAAACTCTGGCATATCACTTGGAATATCTTTTTTAGCAAATACTTTTTCAAACTCTTGCTTTGCTCTTTCTCCAGCACCAGTACCATGGTATCTGTCAACAATTTCCATAGCTAAGTTTTCTTTCACTTTTTTAGGATGTAAAGAACCATCTTTTACATCTATTTGCATTTGTTCAATCTCTTTTAATGATCTTGAAGAAATTAGTTCAAAATATCTCCACATTAATTCATCTGAAATAGATAAAACTTTCCCAAACATATCATTTGCTTCATCTGTAACACCAATGTAGTTACCTAATGATTTAGACATTTTTTGAACTCCATCTAAACCTTCTAGAATAGGCATCATTAAAACAGCTTGTTGTTTTTTACACTCATATGCTTTTTGTAAAGTTCTTCCCATAAGTAAATTAAACTTTTGGTCAGTTCCTCCCATCTCAATATCAGTATCCATTGCAACAGAATCATATCCTTGTAGTAGTGGGTATGTAAACTCACTTACTGCAATAGGAGTATTACTTGCATATCTTTTAGAAAAGTCATCTCTTTCAAGCATTCTTGCAACTGTTAAATTTGATGCTAAGTTAATAATCCCAGCAGTTCCTAGTTCATTTAACCATTTTGAATTAAACATTACTTTTGTTTTTTCTGGGTCTAAAATTTTAAATACTTGCTCTTTATATGTTTCTGCATTATCTAATACTTGCTGTGCACTTAAAACTTTTCTTGTTTCACTTTTTCCAGTTGGATCACCAATAGTTGCAGTAAAATCTCCAATTAAAAATTGAATAATTCCACCATGCTTTTGGAATGTTGCCATTTTTTGAATAAGAACAGTATGTCCTAAGTGTAAATCAGGAGCAGTTGGATCAAATCCAGCTTTTACATTAAAAGTCTCACCGTTTTCATAATAGTTTCTAATAAGTTTTTCAATTCTTTCAATATCAATTATTTCTGCAGTTCCTCTTTGAATTTCTGCTAAAGCTTCTTTAATTTGTTCTTCCATAAATCCTCTTTTATAAAATTTATTTGTTATATGCGTCTTTTTTAGAAAAGAATTCTATAACTTTTGCTTTTTTTTCAATTAATTTTCTTACTTCTTCAATGTTTGATTTATTTACTTCAAACTCAATATCACAATATTGTCTATATGAGTGTTTTTCTCTTCCATATTCAACAGATAAAATATAACCCTCAAATTGACTCATATATATTAGAAGTCGTGCTAGCTCACCCTTTGTATTCGGTAGGCTAACCACCATTTTATATTGGTAAAGTGTATCTTTCGTCCATTTACAAAAAAGCATTTCATCATTACTCATAATCTTCTTATATGCTTTATCACACATTTTATGATGAATTATTGCTTTGTGACCTTCTTTGAAGGCTACGATTTCGTCACCAAATTTAGGGTGACAACAGTGGTCAAATGATACAGAATTAATGCTAAAATTCGAATATATAATTATATTGTCAAATTTATATCTTTTGATTTTACTAGCATACATTTTAAATCTAGCTACAAAACCTTGTTTTTCTATTACTTTTTTCTCAATTTCATGTTTTAAGTGTTTTAAGTAATCAAGATTGTGTGGTACTTTTTGTAAAGGCTCTTTTTTTACAAAAGGTGTAATACTATCAAAATATTTTGTGAAGAAAGAGTTTAGGATATTTCTTCCTGTTAATTCATCTATTTCTCTCAATCTTTGAGAACATAAAAACTTTATTTGTTTTTTTGCTCTTGTAGTTTTTACTAAATCTGCCCATGAACATCTTGGAATTGCATAATCAACAGTTTTAATTGAAATAATATCAGAACTTTTTAGTTCTGTTAAAAGTGGTTTCTTAACTTTATTTATAAAACATTCAACTGCATTTCTTCCAACATCTGTATGTACTGAATATGCATAATCTAAAGCTGTTGAGCCTCTTGGTAAGTTGAATGTATCACCTTGTGGTGAATAAACAACTATATCTTCTGAGAAAAGGTTATCTTTTGTATCTTGATAAAACTCTTCTATATTTTCATTAGAGTATTCTAATGATTTTAGCCAATTTAGATTTGGTTGATTTTTTGCACCAGTTTTATATTTCCAGTGTGCTGCAATACCATATTCTGCAACTTTATTCATTTCAAAAGTTCTAATTTGAACTTCATAGATTTTAGAATTATAAAATACTGTAGTATGAATTGTTCTATAACCATTTTCTTTTGGTGTAGAAACGTAATCTTTAAATCTAGAAATTAAAGGTTTATACTCTAAGTGTAAAAAACCAAGAACTTTATAACAATCTATTTCATCTTCAACTAAAACTCTAATTGCAAGTAAATCAAGTACTTCATCAATACTTACACCTTTTCTTTGCATTTTTAAATAGATTGAATAATAGTGTTTTATTCTACTATTTATTTGAATTTTACTTAAGTCATAGCCATTTTTTTCTAATAACTTTTTTGTTGAAGAAATAAACTTATTAAAAGTTAATTGAATTGCATGTTGATGTTCTTTAATAAAGTCATCAATTTTTTTGTACTCTTGTGGATAAATATAAAAAAATGCCAAGTCTTCTAAAGTATTTTTAATAGTAGAAATACCAAGTCTATGGGCAATAGGAACATATACAACAAGGGTTTCTTCTGCAATTCTTTGCTGTTTTTTGTGAGGTAGTGCATCTAGTGTTAACATATTGTGTAGCCTATCACAAAGTTTCACAACTAAAACTCTAACATCATCAATTGATGCAATTAACATTTTTCTAAATGTAAGAGCAGAAGCAATAAGTTTTTTATCTGAATCAGATGGTGCTAATTCAAGCTCTCTTATTGCATCAATTTTTGTAAGTCCATCAACCATGTGAGCAACTTCATCACCCCAGTTACTTCTAATATAGTTGATATCATATTTTGTATCTTCTACTACATCATGAAGTAAAGCTGTAGCAATTACATCCTCTTCTTTAGAGAAGTGAGAAGCAATTGAAGCAACTAATAATGGGTGCACAGAATATGGTTCACCACTTTTTCTGAATTGTCCTTTGTGAGCCTCAATAACAAAGTCAATAATTTCTTGAAGTTTCGGGGTGATTTTTGCTTCTGTATGAAGTAAGTGGATAGCGTCATCAAGAGTATTTATACTCTCTATTTTTTCAATAAATGGATCCATAATGATCTTTTAATCAACTATAAAAGCCTAAGCTTTTATAATTAATCTTTATCTACTAAACCTTCTATTACAAGTAGGCCATCAGCAATCTCATCAATTGCAATATCAGTATATTTCATATTTTGAGTATTTTTCTCTAGTAATGGTTTAGCACCTTTACTTAATTCATCTGCTCTTTGACCAACTGCAATTGATAGAATATATCTATCATTGTTTACTCTTTCTAAGGCTTTAGCCATTCTTTCTTCTAATCTCATCGGGTTTTCCTTTTGCCTATAATTTTTTATCTAACAATTGAACATTTAGTATAGTCACCTTGAACGATTTTTAAAAGATTACCTTTTTCGTTCATATTTGCAACTACAATAGGAAGTTTATTATCTTTAGCTAATGCAATAGCTGTATCATCCATAACTTTGATATGATCTTCTAAAGCTTGGTCATAAGATATAGTATCAAGTTTTACTGCATCTTCATATTTCATTGGGTCTTTATCATAAACACCATCAACTTTAGTTGCTTTAATTAACATTGAAGCATCAATCTCCGTTGCTCTTAAAGTAGCAGCAGTATCAGTTGTAAAATATGGGTTTCCAGTTCCAGCAGAGAAAATAACTACTCTACCTTTTTCTAAGTGCCTTTGAGCTTTTCTTACAATAAATGGTTCGGCAATTTGTTCCATTTTAATTGCAGTTGAAAGTCTTGCACTTAAGCCTTTGTGTTCTAAAGCTTCTTGCATTGCAACACCGTTAATAACAGTTGCTAACATTCCCATATAGTCAGCACTTGTTCTTTTAATAACACCATCAGCTGCAGCTGTAACACCTCTAATGATATTACCTCCACCAATAACTATCCCAACAGCGATATTATTATCAACTAACTCTTTGATTTCATTTGCAATGTAATCTAAAATCTGAGTGTCAATACCATACCCGTCAGCACCAGCAAGTGCTTCACCTGAAAACTTTACAAGTACTCTTTTGTTCATCGTGTTCCTTTAATAATTACGGGATTATACCTAAAAATTTCTAAAAAAAAAGTTAATAAAATTAACTTAATGCCCATTCATAAAATGGTAAGACGTTTATTTCACTATTATCTTTTTTAATTGTTTCATTATTAGAAACAGTAATTATGTAAATTTCTTTGATATTATATTCATTTGCAGATTTGATAATTTTCTTTAATTGAGAGCTCATAAGCATTGAATTAAAAAAAGGAATTGAACAAATAGCAATATTATCTTTTGGAAGATAAAAATCAATGTAGTCAATATAAAAAATAGCCTGCTTTTTATTTATTAGTTCTTGGAAAACAATGTTTGTAAGTTCATTTTTAAACTTCTTCTTATGGGTTATTGCGTTTAAAAATGCAGAGTTATAAGAGTATATTTTTTTTGGTGCTTTATCTTGTTTATATTTTTTTATAAAATAGATGATTTTTTTATCTTCATACTCTTTGCACTTTGCATAAAATTTGTCTTTCGAAATTTTGATATCTTGTTTAAGGGTTAAAAAAAGTTGATTCAAAGACTTTTTTTCATCAATGTTTTCAAATAGTATTTTTAATATTTTTTCACTAGTTTCATCTTGTGTGAATAGTTTTAAAATATGTTGAAGTTGGTAATATACCTTGTATTCAGATAAGTTTACTGATTGGGGAAGGTTCCCATGTTTTAAAAAAGTATTGAAACTTTGGGTAATATTTTGGTTTTTATTCTCATGTAACAAATATTCTTCAAAGTCTAAGGGACTTAAAAATAAATTTTTATATCCTTTTAGTTCCTTTATATCATATGTAGAGATTATTACACTATCACAATAAGGTATCTTAATTGAAAAATCAAAGTTTTCAAGAACTAGTACTTTTATATTATTTCTAAAAATATATTCTTCAAGATTTTCTTTTATGACTTCATAAGAATTTCTAATATCTTTAAAATCAATGTATAGGTAATCTTTTGTATCAAAATTTGATAAGTAATCAAAAATTAAAAAGGTTTTTCCTGATCCCATTGGACCAGAAAGTATTGTCTTTGGATGAGTGATTCTTGTCTTTCTTTCAATAAAGTTTATCTTAGAAAGTTCAAACTCATGACAATACTCTAAAGTATTCATTTTCTTTTTTCGTGAAGAATTACAGCTTCTTTTACTGCGTTTACATAACTTTTTATATTTATTTTTCTATTTTTTTTGTAGGCAATGTCAAATGCAGTTCCATGGTCAACTGATGTTCTAATAATTGGAAGATTCAAACTAACATTAATACTTTGATCAAAGTATAAAGCTTTTAGTGGAGCTAAACCTTGGTCATGATACATGGATACAAAGTATTTGTAGTTTTTTCTTGACATTGGTGAAAAAGCAGTATCTGGAACTAATGGGCCTTTGAAAATTTCTTTATCTAGTTCTTTATTTGCATTTTTTATAGCTTTAAAGATTTCTACTTCTTCATCTCCTAAAACACCATTATCACTAGCATGAGGATTTAACCCTAAAACACCTATTTTTTTAGCATTTACACTTTTTTGAAAATCTAAAAGAAAAGTTGTTAAATCTTTTTCATTTATTTTTTTAGGAACTTTTTTTAAAGCACAATGTTCAGTAAAAAGACCTACAAACATCTTTTTACATCCAAGCATCATAATTGCATTTTTACCAAAAAAATCTCTTAGAACCTCTGTATGTCCTTTATATTTTATTCCTGCTTTATTCCAAGACTCTTTATTAACAGGAAGTGTTACAATAGAAGTAACTTTTTTGTTTTTTGCAAGGTTAATTGCTTCACAAAATGAGTCATATGAAAATTTACCACTTTTTTTTGTAACTTGTCCAGGCTTAATTTCAAAGTCAGCTTTTACACTATGTGTTTTAAAACTTTTTGGAATAGATAAATCTAAAAGTTCAGAAGCACTTTTTAGCATAGATTTATTTATACAATAAATAGGCTCACAGTATTCAGATATTTTTTCATGGGCACTAAGAGCTATTTCTATACCAATACCATTTAAATCACCTACAGAAATTGCAATTTTAGGTTTCTTTACACTCATACTAAGTCTTTCATATCTTTAATAGCTTTTTCTAATCCTGTAAAAACAGACCTAGCAATAATACTTTGTCCAATATTTAATTCTTCAATTGTTTTAATACATGAAATAAGACCTACATTTTGGTAGTTTAATCCATGTCCTGCAGCAACTTTTAAATTAAGTTCTTGTGCTAAAGCAGCAGATTTTTTAATATCTTTTCTACTTTTATGAAGCAAGTCTTTTAATACTTTTTTAGGCAATTCTAACTCTTCAATTGAGTGGTGTGTTTGACTTAAGTTACTATTTAACATTGCATAAACATTTGCAAAAGTTCCTGTATGTAGTTCTACCCATTCAACTTTTAGTTTTGAACTTAATTCAATCATCTCTTTAGTTGGGTCAATAAATAGTGAAACCTCAATTTCATTGTCATGTAGTTTTTTAACGGCTTTTTTAATCTTAGTGTAATAAGTATTTAAATTAAGTCCACCTTCTGTTGTAACTTCTTCTCTTTTTTCTGGAACTAATGTTGCTCTACTTGGTTTTAGCTTACAAACTATATCAATGATTTCTTCATCAATTGCACACTCTAAATTAACTGGAAGAGGGCTTTGCTCTATAATTGCTTTTGCATCATTATCATGAATATGTCTTCTGTCTTCCCTTAAGTGAATAGTAATTTGATCTGCACCTGCAAATTTACAAATTCCTAAAGCATCAAGTGGGTTTGGGTCATTTATTTGTCTTGCTTCTCTTAAAACAGCAATGTGATCAATATTTACTCCAAGTAACATAGTTTTCCTTTTTATGATAAATCTTTTAATGTTGCAATATTAGCTGCAAGTTTATTTTGAACTTCTAAATATTCTAATTCAGGTTTAGAGTCAGCTACAACTCCAGCTCCTGCTTGGAAAATAACTTTATCTTCTGTAAGCATAGTTGTTCTAATAGTAATACAACTATCCATATTTCCATCAAAACCAAAATAAGCAATACTTCCTGAATAGAAATTTCTTTTTATACCTTCAAACTGGGCAATTAGTTCCATAGCTCTAATTTTAGGAGCTCCTGTCATAGTTCCTGCTGTAAATGTTGCTGCAAATAAATCAAACATATCATATTTTTCATCATCAATTAAAGCTTCAACATCTGAAACAATATGCATAACATGAGAGTATCTTTCAACTCTCATAAGATCAGTTACTTTTACTGTTCCTTTTTTTGCAACTCTTCCCACATCATTTCTTCCTAGGTCAATAAGCATGATATGTTCAGCTCTTTCTTTTTCATCACTGATTAACTCATGCTCTAACTCTAAGTCTCTATCAATATTCTTACCTCTTTTTCTAGTTCCAGCAATTGGTCTTAAAAGAATATGTCCATCAATAAGTCTTACCATAACCTCAGGTGAACTTCCAGCAATTGTAAAGTTTTCATATTCTAGAAATACTAAATAAGGGCTTGGGTTTTTACTTCTTAAGGCTCTATAAAAACTTAAGTGGTCAACTTTTGCTTTTTGAACGAATCTATTTGACATAAGAATTTGGAAAACATCACCACTTTTAATCATCTCTTTTGATTTTGCAACCATTTCAAAGAACTCTTCTTTTGAGTAATTAAATTTACCTTCATCTAAAAGTTCTGCTTTTTTTAATGGTTGATAAGAGTAAGGTTTATAAAGATTTTCTTCAATTTTCTCTAAATCATCTTTTTTTTCTTCTAGAGAAGTAATCATTACAAGTTTAGAAGTTTTGTGAGAAAAACCTAAGATGATTTTTGGACGAACTAGGTCTAAGTCAGGAATATTTAATTGGTCAACTAAATTATCCATTGATTTTTTTAATTTTGGTTCAAACTCTTTTCCAATATCGTAACCAACATTTCCAATAAATCCATCAACTAAGCCAATACCTAATTCTCTTGCTTTTTCTTTGTAAATAGCTTTGTCGAACTGTTTATAGTATTTTTGTAAAAATTTTAAGGGATTTGAATCAACTTCTTTAGTTTCTCCAGCTTCATTTTTAAAAAAAGTTTGATTATTCTCATGCCAAACTCTTTCTCTCTGTCCAATAAAAATAAAAGAGTAGTTCCCATCGCTAGAGTTGATAGTACTTTCGAAAAGAAATGTTAGTTCATTTGAGTATAGTTCTTTAACTTTTTCGTAGATCGACACCGGAGTGAATTGATCTAGAAAAAGTACTTTAGAGTAAAATTGCATTATTTAAATAGCCTTTAGAATGTTAAAATAAATGCTCCAGAAATATTAAGTTGTTTTTTAATATTGTCTATAGCAAGTTTTGCCTGTCCTCTTGAATTATATGGTCCAATTAAAACTTTATGGAACATTTTATTGTTTATAGAAACTTTATAAATTTTGTATTTGAAACCTTTTTTTGTAATAGTGTCTAGGTATTTACTATTTGGCATTTTAGAAAAGGCACCAACTTGAACAAAAGTACCAGAAGGTTTTTGTGTAATAGTTGAGTTTGAAGATGATTTTGCTTTTCTAACAACAGGTTTAGGCTCTGCTTTTTTAACAACAGGCTTAGGTTCTTGTTTTTTAACAACAGGTTTAGGCTCTTCTTTAACTGTTTTCTTAACATCAAAAACATTTGGTTTTGTTTTAGCAACAGGTTGCTCTTTTACAACTTTTTCTTTCTCTTCAATTTTTTCAAGATCAAGATTTGTAGTTGCATCTTTTAAAGTTTTTACTTCTTTATTATTTTCTTCTTTAATATTTTTTAGTTTTTCATTGATGATTTTTTGATATTGTTCTTCAATGTTTTCATCTTCTAAAATAGTTTGAGTATTTTCTTTTTGAGCTGTTGCTTTAGAGAAAGACTCATCCTCTGTAGAATCATTTGTTAAAAGGCGAATTATGATAATTGTTAATAAAAATAGAATAACAAGTACTAATCCTAATACTAGATATTTTTTCTTGTTATCACTATTTTTAGCTGCAGAAGAGGGAGTTTTCCCCAGCATAATATCACTATATTCTTGCTCTTCTTGCATTCTAACTTCTCTATCTAAATCAGGATTTAACTGTGGCTGTGGTTGTTCCTGATGATTTTGTTGCTCTTGATAAGCAGACTGAGCATTTTTAATTTCACTTAGTCTTTGTTCAATTTCAGTTTCTTCTTGCTTTAATTGAACTTTCTTAATAAAATCTTCGCCTTTAATTTCCATAATTGATCCTTATTACTTTCGGTTTGACTCCAGTTAGTACGTCGACTTATTGTAAATAACAAAATTAGAAGCAAGCTCTTTAAGCTCACCCTTAATTTGTTCTTGAAGCTCTGTGTTGTTAATATCATCTAAAATATCAGCAATCTTATTAGCAATGAATTCAAACTCTTTCTCTTTCATTCCTCTTGCAGTAAGTGCAGGAGAACCAACTCTTACTCCACTTGTAACAAATGGGCTTCTTGTTTCACCTGGTACTGTGTTTTTATTTACTGTGATACCTGCATTTTGTAAAGCTGCATCTGCATCTTTACCTGAAAAATCTTTATTTAAAAATGATACTAATACTAAGTGATTATCTGTTCCACCTGATACTATATCATATCCTCTTTGAACTAGTACTTCACCTAGTTTTTTAGCATTTGCTTTTACTTGTTTTGCATACTCTTTCCAAGAAGGAGCTAAAATCTCTTTAAATGCAACTGCTTTTGCAGCTATTACATGAACTAATGGTCCACCTTGAATACCTGGGAAAATAGCAGAATTGATTTTCTTAGCAATATCTTCATCATCTGTTAAAATAAGTCCACCTCTTGGTCCTCTTAATGTTTTATGTGTAGTTGTAGTTACAACATGTGCATGAGGGAATGGAGATGGATGCTCACCTGCTGCAACTAAACCTGCAATGTGTGCGATATCTGCAAAAAGATAAGCTCCAACTTCATCAGCTATTTCTCTAAATCTTTTAAAATCAATCTCTCTTGCATATGCTGAAGCACCACAAACAATAATTTTTGGTTGAGTGATTTTAGCAATTTCTAAAACTTTGTCATAATTGATTCTACCATCTAGTTCTACACCATAATAAAATGCTGAATAGTTTTTACCAGAAAATGAAGGTTTAGAACCATGAGTTAAGTGTCCACCATGAGATAAATCCATACCTAAGATTTTATCACCAGCTTTTAATAATGCTGCATATACTGCACCATTAGCTTGGCTTCCTGAATGTGGTTGAACATTTGCATAAGAACATCCAAAGATTTCACAAGCTCTGTCTATTGCTAATTGCTCAGCTTTGTCAGCAAATTCACATCCACCATAATATCTTTTATATGGATAACCTTCTGCATATTTGTTTGTAAATACAGAACCCATTGCTTCCATCACTGCTGGACTTGTAAAGTTCTCACTTGCTATCATCTCTAAGTGTGTTGTTTGTCTCTCTAATTCTGCTTCTACTAAATCAAAAATCTCTTTATCTGCTTCTTCTAGTCTTGCTTCTGTTATGTAGCTCAT